>DAIDAP010000012.1 GCA_027310565.1 Chloroflexota bacterium
CAGCCACACCTCACCCCTGCGGGGCGCGATCGCCTCAGCCGCTCTCGTTCGCATAGAGCGCTTCCCAGTCGGTGTCGTCGTGGATGCCGCTGGCGTCACCCAGGTCCGCCAGCGCGATCTCCGCGTCGGTCGGCGGCGTCCGGCGATACGCCTCCACGTCCCGCCGCGTCCGTTCGGCGCGGATGAGCCGTTCGAGGGCGACGTCGATCGCTTCCGACGTCGAGCTCGCGCCGATCAGGCTTCGCGCCGCGTCGGCCTTCGCGCGATCGAGCGTCACAGTGACCTTACTTCGCGCCATACCCGTCATACTACGAACCAGCGGCACTCTGTGGACCGCGGTCGCACGGCGACGCGCACCACCGAATGACCATGACCCCGACGTCCTGGCAGGCGGCTCAGCCGGCAGAACGCCTCGCTCCAGCGATCGTCCTGTCGCCCGTCTCTGTCGGTGATGACTTTCCTCTGCGTTGCGAGCAGTCGCTATTCACGTTAGGCATTGCTAGGTGGCGTCCCCTTCCAATTCGAGCTCGCCACCCGAGGCTTCGCCTGCGCGAGTACGCCCCCCCCGACGACCTCGAAGCCGTGCACCGCTCGCGAGCGATTCGGTCGTCCCACCCGCGTTCGCTGTCCTCGCGGGCATGAAACGAAAGTCCGCCGGACAAGAATGCGGTCACGAGAAGTGCGAGGCCACGTCCGCGCGCGTGGTGTACGTGAGAACCACCGCGGTCCTCTGACCGATCACATTAGCCCGCGATCGCCAGCGTCGTCCATCGCCGCCTCCGTGGCCGTCATCTTCGCCAGATACACGGCCGTGTCTCCGTCTTGGAGCGGCTTCACCATAGGAACGGCACAAGGCGCTTGCGGCCCTGGGCATAGTTCACGTACGCGCGGCCCAGGCTCGCGGCGAGAGCAGCCTCCTCGACGCGGATGCGAACGATGAAGCCGACGAGAGGGAGGACGGTCAACGCCGCGAGGCTCAGCCAGTTCGCGTAGCTCATGCCGATCCCGATCAGGATAAGCAGGATCGCGGCGTAGCTCGGATGACGCAGAAGACGGTACGGGCCCCGGCTGATGACCGGCTGGTCCGCGCTCGTCATGACCGAGAAGGTGAAGTAGCGCCCGAGCGTCCGGAAGCACCAGAAGCGCAGAGCGGTCCCGCTCCAGATCAGAAGCAGGCTTAGGCCATATGTCGCCGCGCTCTCGGGGAAGTCCGCGCCGCTCACCCGGCGCAGCAGCGCGGCGAGGAGAACACCAGCGTAGGCGCTCACCTGGACGACGATCCGGCTCCCCCGGTCGCCGCTCCGAGCCTCGGGACGCCGTCGCAGGGCTTGGCGGACCTCCAGGATCAGCCAGAGTGCGAGGCTGACGAGGTAGATCGTCTCAAGCGCCGGCCGCCCGACGAACGACGGGGTCACCTCGAGATCATCGCGGTCGCCCTGAGCGTCCTCTGCTCGGTCATCTAGCCAGCGATCGCGAGCGTCGTCATCGCCTCCTCCATGCTCGTCATCTTCGCCAGGTATTCGAGACCCATGTAGCGGTGCGTGACCTGCCATTCGTCGTGCTGCTCCGCGAGCACCGCGCCGATAAGGCGCACGATGGACGCGCGGTCGGGGAAGATCCCGACGACGTCGCTCCGCCTGCGCAGCTCGCGGTTGAGCCGCTCCTGGGGGTTGGTCGACCAGATCTGGCGCCAGTGGTCGCTCCCGAACGCCGTGAAGGCGAGCAGCTCTTCGCGCGTCTCTTCGAGCAGTTCGGCCGCGCGCGGGAAGCGCTCGCGCAGATCCGCCACGACGCGTTCGTGGTGACGGCGCGTGGTCGCGGCGTCGGGCTGGGTGAAGATCGTGCGCACCATCGTCGCCACGAAGGGCTGCGCCGACTTCGGGACGCGCGTGAGCAGGTTCCGGGTGAAATGCGTCCGGCAGCGCTGCCAGCTCGCTCCTGGGAGCACCGCGGCGATGGCCGCTTTGAGGCCCTCGTGCGCGTCGCTCGTCACGACCACGACGCCCGAGAGCCCGCGCGCCACCAGGTCGCGCAGGAAGCTGGTCCAGGCCGTCCCGTCCTCGACCGTGACGACGTCGAGCCCGAGGATCTCGCGCCGGCCGTCCGTGTTCACCCCCACGGCGACCAGCGCGGCGGCCGAGACGATGCGCCCGCCCTCGCGCACGCGCAGCGCCAGCGCGTCCGTCGAGACGATGCGGTACGGGCCACCGTCGAGCGGCCGGCGGCGGAAAGCCTCGACCTCCTCGTCGAGCGAGGCCGCGAGCTCGCTGACCTGGCTCTTCGAGATCGAGGCGATGCCGAGGGTCTGCACGAGGTCCTCGACGCGCCGCGTGGAGACGCCCTCGACGTACGCCTGGGCCACGACGTTGACCAGGGCCCGCTCGGCCCGCCGGCGCGGGGTGAGCAGCCATGCCGGGAAGTACGAGCCGCTGCGGAGCTTCGGGATCTTGAGGTCGATCGTGCCGACGCGCGTGTCCCAGCGCCGGCCGCGGTACCCGTTGCGGCGGTTGGTGCGCGCGGGATCGCGCGTCCCGTACGGCGCGCCGGCGAGCGTGTCGGCCTCGGCCGACATGAGCGCCTCGACGACGCCCTGCAGGAGCTCGCGGAGCAGGTCGGGGTCAGCGTCCTCCAGCTGCTTGCGAATGAGCGCGGCGGGATCCAGTGTGGCACTCGCCACCGTCGTCGTCCTCCTCTGCGTTCCTTTGATCGGGTTTCGCGAGAGGATGGCACGGTGGTTCTTCTTCGGCCCGTCAGGCCGTCACTCGTACACCACGCCCCTGGACGTCAACCGCGACGCAGGATCGTCTTCTCGAATTCGATGTGAGCGGCCACGTATACACCTGCGCCATCCGGGGCGAATCCGATGATCCGACCGCGATCCTCGAGCTGGATGGATGCGCGTTGCGTTAGCCGGTCGGTGTCGATCAGCCGCAGCTCGTACGCGTTCCGCGTGGCCCAGCCCTTCGGTTGTGGAGCGAACCGGTTCGTCACCGCCAAGAGACTCCGCCCATCCGGGG
>DAIDAP010000018.1 GCA_027310565.1 Chloroflexota bacterium
CCCCATAGCGGAGATAGCGGGCGCGCAGCTGGTAGTACCGCGCGTGCGAGATGCCGGCGTCGCGACAGGCCTTCGCCACGGTAACCTCGCCGCGGGCGACGCGGTCGAGGACACCCTTGCACAGATGTGCGAGGCTGTCAGCTGGGGCCACGGCGTACTTCCTCCTATCGACTTCGACCTCGATGGAGTCAGGATGCTCGTGGCCTCTCTCTTTTGCAGGAAGGAGCTCGGAGTGTCTACCTCGAACGTGGGCACTACGGACTAGGCTCTGCCGCGCGTGCGCGAGATCGACGCCGTCCTCCTGCTCCTCGCCGTCGTCACCGCGCTCACGCTCGTCGCACGGCGCCTCGGGGTCTCGCCACCGGTCGTCATGGTCGTCGGCGGGCTCGTCCTCTCCCTCGTCCCGGGCCTCGCGTCGTTCACGCTCCCGCCGGACCTCGTCTTCTCCGTCTTCCTCCCGCCGCTGCTCTTCGCCGCCGGCTACTTCACCTCGATCCGCGACTTCAAGGCGAACCTGCGTCCGATCGTCCTCCTCGCGTTCGGCCTCGTGCTCTTCACCGCGCTCGTCGTGGCGATCGTCGCGCACGCGCTGGTGCCGGCGCTCGGCTGGGCCGGAGCGTTCGCGCTCGGCGCGATCGTCGCGCCGCCCGACGCCGTCGCGGCGACCTCGATCTTCCAGCGGCTCGGCGTCCCGCGGCGCCTCGTCACCGTGCTCGAGGGCGAGAGCCTCGTCAACGACGCGACCGCGCTCGTGGCCTATCGCTTCGCGGTCGCCGCGGCCGTCGCGAGCACGTTCTCGCTCCTCGACGCGGGCGTCTCGTTCGTCGTCGTGCTCGTCGGCGGTCTCGCCGTCGGGCTCGTCGTCGGCTGGCTCGTCGACCGGGCCATCGCGCGCATCGCCGACACGTCGGTGCTCGTCGCGATCACCCTCCTCGCGCCGTACGCGGCGTGGCTCGGGGCGGAGACGCTCGGCGTCTCCGGGGTCCTCGCCGCGGTCGTCGGCGGGCTCTACGGGCGGCGCGCCATGCGCGGTACGTCGTCCGACGCGCGCGTCGTCGCGACCGGCGCCTGGCAGATGCTCCTCTTCGTTCTCAACGGCCTGGTCTTCGTCCTCATCGGGCTCCAGCTGCCGACGGTCGTCCGCGCGGTCACGGGCGAGGCGGCCGACGTCTCGCCCGCGCTGGCCGTCGCGCTCGCGATCGCGGCGGCGGTGATCGTCGCGCGCATCGTCTGGGTGTTCCCGGCCACCTACCTGCCGCGATGGGCGATCCCCAGGATCCGCCGGCGCGATCCCTACCCGCCGTGGCGCCACGTGGCCGTCGTCGCGTTCTCCGGGCTCCGCGGCGTCGTCTCGCTCGCCGCGGCGCTCTCGCTCCCGCTCGCCTTCCCCGAGCGGGACCTCATCCTCTTCGTCACGTTCCTCGTCATCCTCGCGACGCTCGTCGGGCAGGGCCTCACGCTGCCGTGGGTCGTGCGGCTGCTCGGCGTCGGGAGCGACGACTCGATCGCGCACGACGAAGCGCACGCGCGCCAGATCACGAGCGAGGCCGCCCTCGCGCGCATCGACGAGCTCGCCGCCGTCTGGCCCGCCCACCGCGAGCTCATCGAGGTCCTGCGGGCTCAGTACGAGCACCGCGGGAGCCACGCCGAGGCCCACCACGCGGACGAGCACGACGCGGCGGAGCAGGAGCACCTCGAGCACGCCGAGATCCGGCGCGACCTCATCGACACGGAGCGCCGGGCCGTGTTCGACCTGCACGAGCGCGGCGTGATCGGCGACGAGGTCCTGCGCCGGATCGAGCGCGACCTCGACCTGGAGGAGCTGCGCATGGAGGCATGAGGCTAGAGTTCTCCCTGATGGCACAGCCCGCACCGCGTCCCGACGACACGCGCACGCCGGACGAGCAGAAGAAGGTCCATCGCGCCGAGACGAAGACGCGCACGCCGGTCGAGGCCAAGCGCGAGGGGCCGACGCTCGACGCGGTGAAGGCCGACGCGCAGGTCCGTACGTACATCCGATCGGCGAACGCGCAGACCGGCGCCATCGGCTACACCGAGCACGGCGAGCGCCACGCGAACACCTCCGCGGACGGTGCGCGGTTCATCCTGAAGTCGCTCGGCCACGAGGCGCGTCGCTGCGAGGTCGCGGCCATCGCCGGGTATCTCCACGACATCGGCAACGTCGTGACGCGGCAGAACCACGGGCAGACCGGCGCGCTCCTCGCGCGCCACATCCTCACCGATCTCGGGTTCGACCTCGAGGAGATCGCGACGATCATGGGCGCGATCGCGAACCACGAGGAGCAGGAGGGCGGCATGCCGGTGAGCGCCGTGTCCGCGGCGGTCATCATCGCCGACAAGAGCGACGTGCACCGCAGCCGCGTGCGCAACCCGAAGACGACCGCCTTCGACATACACGACCGCGTGAACTACGCGGTGACGGCGTCGGAGATCAAGGTGTCGCGCAAGGAGAAGCTCATCACGCTCGACCTCACCGTCGACACCGAGACCTCGCCGATCATGGAGTACTTCGAGATCTTCCTCCCGCGCATGATGCTGTCCCGCCGCGCGGCGGAGTTCCTGCGCTGCAGCTTCGCGCTCGTGGTCAACAACACGCGGCTGCTGTAGCGACCGGCATCAGGGCGGCGCTGACGAGCGACCGCGCGGTGGCGAGCGGGCCCCGACGGTGGGGCGTATCGGACGCCGGCCGGTCTCGCGGACACGCCCACGCGATGCCGCCCTATGCTGGACGCAACTTCGGGGAGGCAGCTTCGGCAATGCCGACGACACGCGCGCGCCGCTCTTCCCGCGTCCGCATCGCGACGGCCGCCGGCGGCGTCGTCGTCCGCGGGAAGGGCGCGGATCTCCAGGTCGTCCTCGCGGGGCGCGACGGCGACCACACCTGGGTCTTCCCCAAGGGCACGCCAGAGGCCGGCGAGCGCGTCGAGGAGACCGCGGTCCGCGAGGTGGGCGAGGAGACGGGCCTCGAGGTCGAGATCGCCGCGCCCCTCGGTGCGATCGAGTACTGGTTCGCCGTCCCCGGCGGGCGTGTCCACAAGACGGTGCACTTCTTCCTCATGCGCGCGATCGGCGGCGACGTCTCGCGCCACGATCACGAGTACGACCGCGTCCGCTGGGTCGGCGCCGAAGAAGCGAGGCGGCTCCTCTCGTTCGCGACGTACCAGGAGGTGCTCGACCGCGCGCTCGACGCGCTGCACGAGGCGGCATGACCGGAGCAGAGGCGCTGCGCCGCACGCCGCTCTACGAGAGGCACGTCGCGCTCGGCGCGAAGATGGTCCCGTTCGCGGGCTACGAGATGCCGATCCAGTACTCGGGCATCGTCGCCGAGCATCGCGCGGTGCGGAGCGCCGCCGGCCTCTTCGACCTCTCGCACATGGGCGAGTTCTCCTTCACCGGCCGGGAGGCGGGCGCCGCGCTCGACCGGCTCGTCTCGAGCGATATCGCCGGGCTCGACGTGGGCGAGGCGCGGTACGGCCTGCTCACGAGCGAGCGGGGGACCATCGTCGACGACGTCATCGTGTACCGGCTGGCGACGGACCGGTACCTCATGGTCGTGAACGCGGCCAACATCGAGAAGGATGCCGCGCACGTGCGCGCGCGCCTCGACCCGAGCGTGCGCTTCGACGACGCATCGCGCTCCACCGCGCTCGTCGCGATCCAGGGGCCGAAGGCCGAGGACGTCCTCGCCCGCCTCGTGCCGGCCGCGCGCGATCTGGCGCCGTTCGGCGTCATGGACGCGAAGATCGCCGGCGGCGACGGCGTGATCGCTCGCACGGGCTACACCGGTGAGGACGGCTTCGAGGTCTTCGTGCGCGACGATCTCGCGGCGAAGGTCTGGGATGCGCTCATGGCGGCCGGGAGGGACGACGGGCTCCTCCCGATCGGCCTCGGCGCGCGCGACACGCTGCGCCTGGAGGCGCGTTTCTCGCTGTACGGGAACGAGATCGACGAGACGACGGATCCGATCGAGGCCGGCCTCGGCTGGACCTGCAAGCTCGACAAGGACTTCCTCGGGCGCGACGCGATCGCCGCGGCGAAGGAGCGCGGTCCCGACCGGCGCATCGCCGGGCTCGTCGTGGACGGCGGGGTCGCCCGCCACGGCCACGCGGTGACGAAGGACGGCGAGGTCGTGGGCCGCGTGACGAGCGGCACGTTCGGGCCGAGCGTCGGAAGGAGCATCGCGCTCGCCTACGTGCCCGCGGCGCTGGCGAAGGTCGGGACGGCGCTCGCGGTGCGCATCCGCGACCGCGATGTACCCGCTACGGTAGTGCGGACACCGTTCTGGAAGAGGGGTGGAGGATGAGCTCCGTGCCTGCCGGTCTCAAGTACTCGAAGGAGCACGAATGGGTGCGTCTCGACGGAGACGTCGCGACGCTCGGCATCACGCACTTCGCGCAGGAGCAATTGGGCGACGTCGTGTTCGTCGAGCTGCCCGAGAAGGGCGCGACGGTGCGGCAGTTCGCGAGCCTCGGCGTCGTCGAGTCGGTGAAGGCGGCCTCGGACATCTACAGCCCGGTCTCGGGCGAGGTGCTGGAGCGGAACGTGAAGGTGATCGAGAAGCCCGAGCTCGTGAACTCCTCGCCCTACGAGGAAGGCTGGATGCTGAAGGTGCGCCTGGCCGACCGGGGCGAGGTGCAGCAGCTCCTGTCGGCGGACGACTACCGCGCCCACATCGGCGAGACGGCCGGCAGCGGAGGCGACTGAGTGGGGAAGAACCCCTACTCCCCGCACACCGAGGCCGACCGCGCCGCGATGCTCGCGCGGATCGGCGTCGCGACCGTGGACGACCTGCTCGGAGCGATCCCCGAGGATGCGCGCGATCCGAAGCTCGGCATCGGCCCGGGGATGAGCGAGCTCGAGGTGCAGGCGCACCTCGAGTCGCTCGCCGCCCGCAACCGCACCGCGAGTGACGGCCCGTTCTTCATCGGCGGATCGATCCAGCGCCGCTACGTCCCCGCCGCCGTGCCCGTGCTCGCGCTGCGCGGCGAGTTCCTCACCGCGTACACGCCGTACCAGCCCGAGGTGAGCCAGGGCACGCTCCAGGCGGTGTTCGAGTACCAGTCGCTCATGGCCGAGCTGCTCGCGATGGACGTGGTGAACTCGTCGATGTACGACGGCGGCTCGGCGGTCGCCGAGGCCGCGCTCATGGCCGTGCGGGTCACGGGGCGGCGGCGCGTGGTCGTGGCGACGGACGTGGACTTCACCTATCGCCGGACCCTGCGCACGTACGCGCGGGGTCCCGAGCTCGAGGTCGTCGAGGTGCCCACCGCGCGGCTCGCGCCGTCGGCCGCCGACGCGGCCTGCCTCATCGTGCAGCACCCCGACGCGTTCGGGACTCTCGTGGACGTGCGGGCGATCGCCGACGCCGCGCACGCGGCGGGCGCGCTCCTCGTGCAGGCCACCGAGCCGCACGCCTGCGCGCTCCTCGAGCCGCCGGGCGCGCTCGGCGCGGACGTCGCCGTCGGCGAGGGGCAGCCGCTCGGGATCCCGATGTCGTACGGCGGGCCGCACCTCGGGATCTTCGCCTGCCGCGAGGCGCTGGTGCGCCAGATGCCCGGTCGCATCGCCGGGCAGACGGTGGATGCCAACGGGACGCGCGGCTTCGTGAACACGCTCCAGACGCGCGAGCAGCACATCCGCCGCGCCCGGGCCACCAGCAACATCTGCACGAACGAGGCGCTCAACGCGTTCGTCGCCGCCGTCTACCTCTCCACCCTCGGCCGGCAGGGCATCCGCGACGTGGCGGAACTGTGCGCGCGCAAGGCGCACTACGCGCGGGAGCGGATCGCGCAATTGCCCGGGTACAGCCTGCCGTTTCCCGCGCCGGTGTTCAACGAGTTCGTCGTGCGCTGCCCGGTCCCGCCGGCGGAGATCAACAAGCGCCTCCTCGAGCACGGGATCCTCGGCGGGCTGCCCCTCGGCCGCTTCTACCCGGAC
>DAIDAP010000015.1 GCA_027310565.1 Chloroflexota bacterium
CTGCGCCTTGATCCGTGCGGAAGGGTACGCGTGCCGACCTCTGCTATCCGTGGCTCCGCTCACTGGACGGTTTGAGGTCCCGAGCGTCAGCGAGGGACTTCGCTAGTGTCGCGCGCCGGAAACCTTGACGATGCATCGGCCCGGACGGCCGAGGCCACGGAGCCGAGGAGGACGCACCGGAGCGTATCCGCGGATACGTGAGGAGCGCCCGGACGAAGGCGACACCGGCATCGGCCGTCTGGGCCGATGAGGCGGCAAGGGATTCCCGGCGCGCGACACTAGTGCGTGCTGCGGTGGTCCCTGTCCGGGGCGGCGGGCAGCTCCTCGTCCGCGATGAGCCGCGACGCGAAGCGCTGCGCGACCAGCGTGAGCGCGGCCGTCAACGCCGACGAGACGGCCTCGAGCGCGGCCCGCTGCCACCGGGGTCCCGCGCCGGCCTCGCCCATCTCGTGCCGCAGCGCCTCGTGGAAGCGTTTCCGCGCGGCGCCGCTGAGGCGCCCGGCGCGCCCGCCGAGGCTGTTGATGATCGTCGCGAGGTCGGCCTCGGAGGGCCGCGGCGAGCGCGCGGAGAGCCTGCGCAGCACGCCGACGACGGCGACGGCCGCCGTCGAGCCGACCGCGCCGAAGACGGCGATCGGATTGCGCCGCACCAGCCGGCGCGGGTCGACGTCCTCGCGCAGGCGCCCCTCGAGCGCGCGGATGTCCGCGTCGATCCGCGCACGGAGCTCGGCTAGCTCGCGTTCCGTCCGAGCAGACGCGCTTTCGCCCACCTCACGGTCTCCTTCACAGAGTTGATGGTGCGGGTCGGTCCGTGCAGCTCGAGGCGCCGGTAGGCGCGCCAGGCGCTGAGCGCCGCGCCGGCGAGGAAGAGGACGAGCACGACGAGCGCCGCCGCCCAGAGCGGGAGCAGCAGCGCGATGAGCGCGATGACCAGGACGGTGAGCGCCACGAGCACGCCGAGCGCGAACGCGAGCGCGATGGCGAACCACAGCGCCGCGCGCAGGTTCGCGCGCACGATCTCCGCGATCTCCTGGCGCGGCAGCTCGAGCTGCTTGCGGACGTAGGTCCGGACGTTCTCGCGCAGCCGTCCGAGGAGGGTCCGGTACCCGGGTCTTTCGTACACACGGCGGAATCTACCCGTTCGCGCCCGCGGCGTCCGCGCGCGGGAATCTGCCAAACTGGACCGGTCCCAAGGGGAGGTGCGCCGATGCCCGCTCGCCGCCGTTCCGCCACGACCGCGAAGAAGAAGACTCCATCGCGCAAGAAGTGGGTCTACCTCTTCGCGAGCGGAAAGGCGGAGGGCAACGCCGGGATGCGCGCGCTCCTCGGCGGGAAGGGCGCGGGCCTCGCGGAGATGACCAACGCGGGGCTCCCCGTGCCGCCCGGCTTCACCATCACGACCGAGGCCTGCAACGCCTACTTCGCGGCCGATCGGAAGCTTCCCGCCGGGCTGTGGGAACAGACCCAGAGGGCGCTCGCCCTCGTGGAGAAGGCCGCGGGGAAGACGTTCGGCGACGCGAGGAGCCCGCTGCTCGTGTCGGTGCGCTCCGGCGCGGCGATGTCGATGCCCGGGATGATGGACACCGTCCTCAACCTCGGTCTGAACGAGGCGACGCGCGAGGGGCTCGAGAAGCTCACGAAGAACCCGCGGTTCGCGTGGGACGCGTACCGCCGGTTCATCTCGATGTTCGGCCGGATCGTGCTCGGGATCCCCGGTGAGCGGTTCGAGGGGGCCCTCGAGGCGAAGAAGCGGCGGACCGGGGCCTCGACGGACGCGGAGCTCACGCCGCAGGCGCTGCGCGAACTCGTGACCGAGTACCGCGGCATCGTCAAGCGCGAGACGAAGAGCGACTTCCCGACCGAGCCCCGCGAGCAGCTGCGCCTCGCGATCGAGGCGGTGTTCGGCTCGTGGTTCGGCAGGCGAGCCGTCGACTACCGCAACGCGTTCAAGATCCGCCACGACCTCGGCACCGCGGTCAGCGTCGTGACCATGGTGTTCGGGAACATGGGCGATGACTCGGGGACGGGCGTCGCGTTCACGCGCGACCCGAGCACCGGCGCGAAGGAGCTCTACGGCGAGTACCTCACCAACGCGCAGGGCGAGGACGTCGTCGCGGGCATCCGGACACCGAAGCGGATCTCGCGGATGCGCGAGGAGCTGCCGAAGGTCTACGCGCAGTTCGAGAAGATCGCGCAGCGCCTCGAGAAGCACTACCGGGACGCCCAGGACCTCGAGTTCACCATCGAGAAGGGAAAGCTCTACATGCTCCAGACGCGCGGCGCGAAGCGCACCGCGCGCGCCGCGGTGAAGATCGCCACCGACATGGTGCGCGAGGGGCTCATCACCAGGGACGAGGCCCTCCGCCGTGTCGATCCCGCGCAGGTCGAGCAGCTCCTGCTGCCGCGCTTCGACGAGAGGGAGGTGGAGAAGGCCCGCGCGGGCGGGCGCTACCTCACGAAGGGCCTGAACGCGTCGCCCGGCGCGGCGACCGGTCGCGCCGTCTTCGACGCGGACCGCGCCGTCGAGCTCAAGGGCGCCAAGCAGCTCGTCGTGCTGGTGCGGCCCGAGACGAGCCCGGACGACTTCCACGGCATGGTCGCTGCGACGGGCATCCTCACCGCGCGCGGCGGATCGACCTCGCACGCCGCGGTCGTGGCGCGCGGGCTCGGGCTGCCGTGCGTGTCGGGCGCCGCGGCGCTCGACATCGACCTCGCCCGTCGCGAGATGCGCGTGGGCGGCAGGGTCATCAGGGAGGGCGATGCGATCTCCATCGACGGCACCACCGGCGAGGTGTTCGCCGGCGAGCTGCCGACGATCCTCCCGAACTTCAAGGCCGAGAGGGAGCTCATCGAGCTGCTCTCGTGGGCCGACAAGCGCCGCCGCCTCGGCGTCTGGGTGAACGCGGACACGCCGGAGGAGTGCCGGCTCGCGCGCGAGCTGGGCGCCGAGGGCGTCGGTCTCGCGCGCACCGAGCACATGTTCCGGCAGGCGGAGCGCCTGCCGATCGTCCAGGACATGATCATGGCGGAGGACACCGAGGGCCGGAAGGAGGCGCTCGCGAAGCTCCTGCCGTTCCAGCAGGGCGACTTCCGCGAGATGTTCACCGCGATGGACGGTCTGCCGGTCGTCATCCGGCTCATCGACCCGCCGCTGCACGAGTTCCTCCGCGAGTACGCCGACCTCGACATCGAGATCGCCGTGGACAGGGCGCTCGGCAGGGACGGCGCGCAGCTCGCGCGGAAGGAGCGGATCTGGAAGCGGCTCGAGCAGATCGAGGAGGACAACCCGATGCTCGGGCTCCGCGGCTGCCGGCTGCTGCTCATGTTCCCGGAGATCCTCGAGATGCAGATCCGCGCGATCCTCGGCGCGGCCATCGACGTGTCGGCCCGGGGCGTCAAGGCGAAGCCCGAGATCATGATGCCGCTCGTCGGGACGATGGGGGAGCTCGACCGGCTCCAGGCGCAGGTCGTCGAGGTCGCCGAAGCGGTGTTCAAGGAGCGCGGCAAGCGGGTGCCGTACAAGTTCGGGACGATGATCGAGATCCCGCGCGCCTGCCTCATCTCCGACGAGATCGCCACGAAGGCGGAGTTCTTCTCGTTCGGCACGAACGACCTCACCCAGACGATCCTCGGCATCTCCCGGGACGACGCGCAGAAGTCGTTCCTCACCCAGTACGTCGAGAAGAAGATCATGCCGACCGACCCGTTCCAGGTGCTGGACCGCGAGGGCGTCGGCGAGATGATGCGCATCTCCATCCAGAAGGGCCGGAAGACGCGGCCGGACCTCAAGATCGGCATCTGCGGCGAGCACGGAGGCGACCCGTCGTCGATCGAGTTCTGCCACCAGGCCGGGCTCACGTACGTATCGCCCTCGACCTACCGCGTGCCGGTGGCGCGGCTCGCCGCGGCTCAGGCGGCGCTCTCCGGTGCGGGGGAGCGCGACCGCTGACGGTGGAGGGGCCGACCGCGGGCGTGATCCTCCTCCACGCCCGGTGGGGACTGAGCGCCGACGTGCTCGCGCGCGCCGACCGCCTGCGCGCCGGCGGCTACACGGTGGTCACGCCCGACCTGTTCGGCGGCCGCGTCGTCGCGACGATCGAGGACACCACGAAGGTCCTGCCGCCGGTGCTCTCGCACTACCCCGAGCTCGACGAGCTCGAGGATCTCGGCGCGACGCGGATGGCCGAGCGCGAGCTCCGGGCGGCGGGGACCGACGTCCGTGTGGAGCCCTATCCGATGACGAAGCACTGGTTCGACGAGCCGTCGCGGCCCGAGTACGACGCCGCGGCGAGCGCGCTCGCGTGGGAACGCACGGACGCGTTCCTGCGCGGGCACCTCGGCGCCCCTCGACCGTCCCGGTAGGCTTACCGCCATGGCGACCGGCGTCGAGCGCGAGGCGAGGCTCAGCCGCACGAAGAGCGTCGCGTCGCTGCGCATCCGCGAGCGCGCCGAGGAGCTCGAGGCGTCGAGCCTCGCGCCGTACGCCACGCGGAGCGCCGCCGCGATCCGCGCGCGGCCCGAGGAGCCGTCGCCCACGCGGACGGCCTTCGCGCTCGACCGCGACCGTATCGTCCACAGCAAGGCGTTCCGGCGGACGAAGCACAAGACGCAGGTGTTCCTCGCCCCCGTCGGCGACCACTACCGCACGCGCCTCACGCACATCCTCGAGGTGGGCCAGATCGGCCGCTCCATCGCGCGCGCGCTGCGGCTCAACGAGGATCTCGTGGAGGCGATGGCCCTCGGGCACGACATCGGGCACACGCCGTTCGGGCACATCGGCGAGGAGCTGCTGGCGAAGTTCCTCCCCGAGGGCTTCCGCCATAACGCGCAGAGCGTGCGCATCGCCGAGAGGCTCGAGAAGAGCGGGCAGGGGCTGAACCTCACCGCGCAGACGCTCGATGGGATCCTCAAGCACAGCGCGCCGACGGAGGGCGGCGTCGAGACGGCCGCGTGGGGCGAGCCGGAGACCCCCGAGGGCTGGGCCGTGCGCTACGCCGACAAGATCGCGTACCTGCACCACGACATCGACGACGCGATGCGGGCCGGGATCATCGCCGAGGCGGACCTGCCGATCGAGGTGCGCGTCGCGCTCGGGCGCGACCGCGCCGAGCGTCTCGACACGATGATCTACGACGTCATCGTCGCCTCGTACGGGAAGCCGGTCGCGACGATGAGCGAGGAGGTGCTCGAGGCCACGAACGCCCTGCGCGCGTTCATGTTCGAGAACGTCTACCTCGCCGGTCCGGCGAAGACCGAGGACGAGAAGGCCCAGGGCGTCCTCTGGGACCTCCTCGAGCACTTCGAGCGCCGGCCCGAGCGCATGCCGCAGGAGCACCAGCGCATCGCCGAGCGCGAGGGGGTCAAGCGCGCGGTCGCGGACTACATCGCCGGCATGACCGACCGCTACGCGCTCGACACGTACACCGCGCTCTTCATCCCCGCCGCCTGGCGGATCTGATCCCCTTCCGTGCAGCATCACGTACAGTTGCGCACGCGAGGACGCTACCGCTGACCGAAGCGCGCAAGGGTCTGCCGAACATCGTCGATGAGGTGTCCGGGACGCGGGAGCACATCGTCATCACGAAGCGCGGCCGACCGGAGGCGGTCGTGATGTCCGTGGACGAGCTCGAGAGCTGGCAGGAGACGCTCGAGATCATGGCCGACAAGAGGGCCATGGCGGCGATCGCTCGTGCGGAGCGCGACGTCGAGGAACGGCGTGTCCGGAGCTGGGACGAGGTCAGATCGCGGGTGCGCAAGAGGCGCGGGTCTGCCTAGGGTCCTCCTCGCCCGGGAGGCCGAGAGGGACCGCGACCGCCTTCCAGAGATCTATCGGCGCGCGGTCGATGACGCGATCGGAAGCCTGGCCGGCGATGCGCCGAGAGGGAAGGCATTGAAGGGAGGACTCGCGCATCTGCGCTCGCTCCATGTGGGCGTCTATCGGATCATCCATCGCTTCCGTCCGGGCGCGAACACCGTCGTCGTGGAGACCGTTCGGCACCGGAGCGAGGCCTACCGCTGATGCCCGGTGACTTCGACCTCGTCAAGGAGCGCATCGACATCGTCGCGCTCGTCGGCGAGAAGGTCGCGCTGAAGAGGGCCGGACGGGCGTACAAGGGCCTCTGCCCGTTCCACGCCGAGAAGACGCCGTCCTTCACCGTCGATCCCGACCGCCGCACCTACCACTGCTTCGGTTGCGGGGAGCAGGGCGACTGCTTCACCTGGCTCGAGAAGACCGAGGGGCTCGAGGCGATCGAGGCGCTCAAGGTGCTCGCCGAGCGCGCCGGCGTCGAGCTCACCACGCGGCGCCCGCCCGCGGAGCGCGAACGCGAGACGCGCCTGCTGCAGGTCGCCGACACCGCGCGGTTCTACTACCGCCAGGCGCTCAAGGGCACCGAGCGCGGGAACGCCGCGGCCGCGTACCTCGCGAAGCGCGGCATCACCCCGGAGACGATCGAGCGGTTCGGGCTCGGCTACGCGCCCGACCTGCGCGACGGGTTGCTCCTGTACCTGAAGAAGAAGGGCTTCACCGAGGAGGAGGGCGTCGCGGCCGGCGTGCTCCTCCAGACCGAGCGCGGCACCGTCGACCGCTTCCGCGACCGGCTCATGGTGCCGATCAACGACGCGCGCGGCCGCGCCATCTCGTTCGGCGGCCGCGCGATGCGCGCCGACCAGCCCGGTCCGAAGTACATGAACACGCCGAACACGCTCCTCTTCAACAAGAGCGCGACGCTCTACGCGCTCGACGCCGCGCGGCCCGGGATCCGCGCGGCCGGCGCGGCGGTCATCGTCGAGGGGTACTTCGACGCCATCGCCTGCCACCAGGCGGGGTTCGGCAACGTCGTCGCCTCGATGGGCACCGCGCTCACCGAGCAGCAGTACCGCATCCTCGACAACCTGAAGGCCGAGCGCGCGATCGTGGCGTTCGACGGGGACGCCGCCGGCCAGCGCTCCGCCGAGAGCCGCGGACGGGAGCTGCTCCAGGCCGTGCAGCGCCACCGGCAGGCGGCGCTGCGGAGCGGCGGGCGCGTGGAGACCCGCACCGGCCTCGGCATGTACGTGACGGTGCTGCCGGAGAACACCGATCCGGACGACCTGGCGCGCGAGGACCCGCGGCGGCTCCGCGCGCTCCTCGACGGCGCCGAGGAGCTGGTCACCTTCGTCATCGAGCGCATCCGCGACCGCTGGAAGGGGCGCCTGGCCGACCCGGAGGCGCGCCTGCGTTTCCTGGACGACGCGCTCTCCGTGATCCGCGAGGAGCCCGAGACCGTGCGGCGCGAGATGTACCTCACGACCGTCGCGAACACGGCGGGCGTCGATCCCGCCTTCCTGCGCCAGCGCCTCGAGCGGCTGCCCGGCGCGCCGCCGGCGCCGCGGGCGGCCCCGACGGGCGCGGGCGGGTCCGAAGCCGCCCGGACGGCGTCCGGAACGGGCGCGGCGGTGAAACAAACGCCTACCGTGGAGCGTTACCTCATGGCACTATTGACGAGATTCCCGGAGGAAGCGGCGCGCGTCGATCTCGTTCCAGAGGACTTCGCCACCCCCGAGCTGCGGGCGCTCTTCGAGCACCTGCAGGCGGGCAAGGGACCCAGCACCGATCTGCCGGCTGAGCTGGCCGCCGTCGCCGCGGCCGTTGGCGCATCAGCGCCCGACATGGCAGACGATGTGGCTCCCGGGCGGGCGATCGAGATCGCCGCGCTGAGCCTGCGGGAACAGAACCTGCGACGCCGGCTGGATGAGGTGCGAGCCGATCTCGCCGCCCAGGCGGTCGACGACGTGGGAGCGCTCGACGCGGAGGTGACGCGGCTCGTGACCGAGCTGGGGGACCTCATGCGGCGCCGCGAGCGCCGGACGGTGCTGCAGAGCCAGACGGAGCGGGAAGAAGAGAGCGAATGAAGACACTGAAGCCAGCGAAGGACAAGGAGACCGAGAAGGCGGCCGCCCCCGAGCGCACCGGGATCCACCCGGAGCACAAGGAGCAGGCGGAGCGTCTGCTCGCGCGCGGCCGGCAGCAGGGCTACGTCACGCAGGAGGACATCGTGCGCGCGATGCCCGACGCGGAGCCGGGTGAGATCGAGGAGCTCCTCCTCGCGCTCGACGACAACAACGTCGAGATCCTCGAGGCCGAGCGCGGCCCGAACTGGGCGCAGGTCAAAGAGGAAGAGGAAGAGACCGAGGAGATGCAGCGCGAGGACGCCATCTCGGCGGTCCTCGCCTCGGACCTCATCAGCGTCGACGACCCGGTGCGCATGTACCTCAAGGAGATCGGCAAGGTCCCGCTGCTCACCGCAGAGGAGGAGGTCAACCTCGCCAAGTCCATCGAGCTGGGTGAGCAGGCGCTCATGTCGCCGGCGCTGTCGGCCGTGCACCTGTACGAGCTGGGCGTCGAGACGAAGAAGCGCATGGCCGTCGGCCGGCCCAAGGAGTACGTCGACGAGGCCACCCGCTTCACCCTGAAGGCGCTGCGGCGCACGCTCGACGACGACGAGGGCGGCAGGGAGCTGCGCCGGCTCACCAACCGGCTGCTCCGGCTGCGCGACCCGCTGAAGGCCGAGGCGAACAGCAAGGAGATCTCGACCGAGGCGAAGCTCCTCATCGACGAGACCGTCGCGCTCGTCGACGCCGCGCGCCGCGACCCCGAGCGGCTGGCCTTCCGCATCCTGCCGCAGTACGCGAAGATACACGGCCCGGCCGAGGGGGCGGAGCGTCTCGGCGAGCTCGTCATGCTCGGCCAGGAGATCCGCGACGTGCTGGTGAAGCACCTCGGCCAGCTCGTCGTCGCGGACGCCGACGAGCAGCGCGCGCTGCGCCGCCTGGCGGACGAGCTCATCCAGAAGGGCGACGACGCGCGGCACAACCTCACCGAGGCGAACCTGCGCCTGGTGGTGTCGATCGCGAAGAAGTACATCGGCCGTGGCATGAGCTTCCTCGACCTCATCCAGGAGGGGAACATCGGCCTCATCCGCGCGGTCGAGAAGTTCGACTACCGCAAGGGGTACAAGTTCTCCACCTACGCGACGTGGTGGATCCGCCAGGCCATCACGCGCGCCATCGCGGACCAGGCGCGGACGATCCGCATCCCGGTCCACATGGTGGAGACGATCAACAAGCTCATCCGCGTCTCGCGCGGCCTGCTCCAGGAGCTGGGGCGGGAGCCGACCGCGGAGGAGATCGCCGAGCGCATGCTCATCACGCCGGACAAGGTGCGCGAGATCGTGAAGGTCTCGCAGGAGCCGGTCTCCCTCGAGACGCCCATCGGCGAGGAGGAGGACAGCCACCTCGGCGACTTCATCCCCGACAACCAGGCGCTCGCGCCGTCCGACGCGGCGAGCCACAAGCTGCTCAAGGAGCAGGTGGAGAGCGTGCTCGAGGGCCTCACCGGCCGCGAGCGGCGTGTGCTCCAGCTGCGCTTCGGCCTCGAGGACGGCCGCACGCGCACGCTCGAAGAGGTCGGCCGCGAGTTCAACGTCACGCGCGAGCGCATCCGCCAGATAGAGGCGAAGGCGCTGCGCAAGCTGCGGCACCCCTCGCGGAGCCGGAAGCTCAAGGACTACCTGGAGTGACGGGGGAGGGCCGCCGAGAGGCGGCCCTCTTCATCTCCCCTTCGTCGCCCCCAGGCGCTCGTACGAGACGAGCTCCTCGAGCGGCCTGCGCCCCCGGCGGGGGCCCGTCGGCCGGGGGTCGTCGCGCGAGCGCGGCCGGCCGATCATCACGATCTGATGCGCGGCCAGGGTGTCGGGGACGCCGAGGATGCGCTTCGCCGCGCGCTCCTGCTCGGGGTCGCCGAACCAGGCGACCCCGCCGCCGTACCCGAGCATCGTCGCGCCGGTGAGCAGGCGCTCGGTGACGCGCCCCTCGTCGTAGGCATGCTCGACCTCGAGCACGATGGCGACGCCGAGCGGCGCTTCCGCGAGCCAGGTGATGTTCGGACGGAGCGCCGCGAGCTTCCGGAGCGTCTGGGGGTCGCGGACGACGATGAACCGCCACGGCTGCGCGTTGCGCGAGCTTCCCGTCCAGCGTGCGAGCTCGAGCAGCGCCCGCACGACCTCGTCGGGGACGGGCTCGTCCGTGTACATGCGGATCTGGCTGACCCGGCGGATCGGCCGCAGCGCGGCTGGGAGCCTCATGGTGCGATGATGACGCACATGGCGGAGATCGACGCGGGCGAGCTCGAGCGGCTCGGGTCCGCGCTGCGCCTGGCGGAATCCGCGCTCGAGGAGGCCCTCGAGGCGGCCGAGAACCTCGGCAGCTTCGACCGCCGCTTCGACGTCCCGCGCGCCGTCGCCGGGGCGCAGCGGCTCGTGCAGAACGCGAGCGAGGCGGTCCAAGCGGCGCGCGAGCGCTAGTGTCGCGCACCGGGAATCCCTCGCCGCCGCATCGGCCCAGACGGCCGATGCCGGTGTCGCCTTCGTCCGGGCGCTCCTCACGTATCTGCGGACACGCTCCGGTGCGTCCTCCTCGGCTCCGTGGCCTCGGCCGTCCGGGCCGCGCATCGTCAAGGTATCTCCGGCGCGCGACACTAGGATGCCGTCATGCGTGAGCTCATCGGCAAGCGGCTCCTCGACGTAGACGTCGGTTAGCTCGCCGCGCGCGCCCGCGCGTACCCGCGCGTCGTCGTCGACGTCGGCACGGGTGACGGGCGCGCTCCGCTCCACGTCGCGCGCACGCGGGCGGATGTCTACGCCGTCGGCATCGAGCCGTCGCTCGACGCGCTGCGCCGGACCGCGCGCGCGCTCGCGCGCCGGCCGCTGCCGAACATCGCGCTGCTCGTCTCCACGGTGGAGGACGCGGCGGCGCTCGGCCCGGTCGCGGACGAGGTGACCGTCGCGCTCCCGTGGGGCCCGCTGCTCGACGGCGTGCTGGGCGGGCGGCCCGACGTGCTGGCGGCGATCGCGGCCCTCGTGCGGCCCGGCGGCCGCGTGCGCGTGGTGGTGTCGGCCACGCCGCGCGACGGCCGAGAGCCACCCTCGGTCGGCGATCTCCGCGCCGCGTACGCGGCGGCGGGCCTCCGCCTGAGCTGCGCGCGGGCGGCGACGCGCGCCGACGTCGTGGCGGCGGGCTCCACCTGGGGGAAGCGTCTGGGCGCGGGCGCCCGGCGGCCGGCCCTCCTGATCGAGGCGCGGCGCGCGTAGCCCCGGCCGCGGCGCCTCACTCAGGCGTGGCTGGCCGCCTCCGATCGCTCGTGGTCCGGCGTCTCGAGCTGGAAGGTCGAGTGCTCGATGTCGAAGTCGTCGGCGAGGCAGCGGGAGAGCTCGCGCAGCACTCCGGCGCGATCGGCGGCGTCGTCCACCACGACATGCGCCGAGATGACGTTCATCCCGCTGGTGATCGCCCACACGTGGAGGTCGTGCACGCCGCGCACGCCGGCGGTCTCCAGGATGTGCCGCCGGACATGTGCGACCTCGAGGTCCTTGGGGGTCGCCTCCAGCAGGACGTCGAGGGCCTCACGGAGCAGGGTCCAGGTGCGCGGGACGATGAGCAGCCCGATGAGGACCGACGCGACCGCGTCGGCCGCCGCGAAGCCGGTGAGCGCGATGACCGCCCCGGCGACGAGCACCGCGACCGACCCGAGGGCGTCGGCCAGCACCTCGAGGTACGCGCCGCGCATGTTCAGGCTCCGCGTGCTGGGTCCGCGCAGCAGCGCCGCGGCGATCAGGTTGGCGGCGAGGCCGCCCGCCGCGACCGCCATCATCGGCCCGGTGAGGATCTCGGGCTCCTGCGTGAGGCGCTGGACGGCGCCCACGAGCACGGCGGCGGCGATGCCCAGGAGCAGCAGCGCGTTCACGATGGCGGCGAGGATCTCGAGCCGGTGGTAGCCGTAGCTGCGCCGATCCGTCGCCGGCCGCGCGGCGACGCCGATGGCCGCGAGCGCGAGGATCTGGCCGGTCATGTCGGTGAAGACATGACCGGCGTCCGCGAGCAGCGCGAGCGAGTTCGCGAGCAGGCCGGTGACGATCTCGGCGACGAAGACGGTCGACGCGATCCCGAGGGCCGCGACCAGCCGCGACCGCGAGGCCGCCGCCGCGCTCTCCTTCGCCGCCACCCTAGGAGGCCGCCCGTGCCGCGCCCCGCTCGCGGGTGTGCCGGAGCGCGTCGCGGAAGACGTGCCGCACGTGCGCGTCGGCGAGGCGGTAGTACACGACACGCCCCGCCCTCCGCCGCGTGACGACGTCCTCGGCGCGCAGGATGCGGAGCTGGTGGCTCATGGCGGACTGGCTGATCCCGACGAGCAGCGCGAGGTCGCACACGCACAGCTCCCTGGCCAGCGCGAGCGCGTGGAGGATCCGGCAGCGGGTCGGGTCGGCGAGGAGCGCGAACGTCGCCGAGAGCGACTCGGTGTCGCGCGCGGAGATCAGCCGGCCGAGCAGCGGGCGGACGTGCTCGGGGTGCAGGCACTCGACCTCGCACCGGTCCGGCGTGAGTGGGACATCTGTACGCATGTTCATATATCGTAGCGTGGGCCGGCGCCTCCCGAGCTCATCGCGCCGGCGCCAGCCCGACGCCGCCGGCGATGCTCATCCGCGGACCGGCCGCGCGACGGAGACGCACCGCGTCCGCTAGAGTCGTCACGATGACCGAGCAGCCGAAGCGGGCGACCGAGTCGCCGCGTCTCGAAGACCACCTCATCTACGCGCTCCTCGCGCTCCCCGTCTTCGCGGTCACCGTGCTGATCGCCGTCCTGATCGCGACGTTCGGGACGCGCTGATCCGCGGGCGGCGCTCCGGCTGAGCCGCCGCCCCGCGACCTCCGGCAGGCGGCTTCCACTCGACGTCCGCCGGCAGCTCGCCGCGCAGGATCGGCTCGAGGACGCGCACGTAGGCCACGAAGCGGGAGACGACGCGTTCGCGCAGCTCGGCGCCGGCGAGCTCGAGCGAGAGCGGCTCCCATACCCGCGCCCAGCCCCTGTCCCAGTCCTCGATGCGCGCCTCGGGGCCGAGGGCGCGCTTCACCGCGGGCGCGCGGGCGCGGAAGGCCGCGAGCAGCCGCGCGTTCGTGAGGTCGTCCGCCTCGAAGTGCAGGCCGAGCTCCACGACGCGCAGGCGTGCGCGTACCCAGATCTCGTAGTGGAGCGCGGGATTGCCGTACCACGCCTTCGCCATGTGGGTCGTCGCGCTCCAGCGCGGAGCGCACAGTGCGGCGGGGAGCGAGGCACGCAGCGCCGCGTATGTGTCGCGGAAGATCGCGGACCACGGCATCGCGGACGACGGTATCGCCAGACGCGCGGGTGGGCCGCGGACGACCGCCTTCGGATCCCACGGCGCGGGGGACGACCTCGGCTAAAATGACGCTACGCGATCGTTCGATCGCGATTCGATCCGGTGCAGCACGACGGTCGTGCAGGGGACTGTTAATCCCTTGGTTGGAGGTTCGAATCCTCCCACCGGAGCCCTGGGGGTCGCTCAGGCGACCTTCCGCCGGTGGGCTCGCGCCCTCGGCCCTGCCCCGGCCGTGGCGTGAAGAGCTCCCATGAGACGATCGCGAAGATCGCCACGGAGACCACCGCGACGCTCACGCAACCATGGACACACCGCGCCGAGCACGAAGAGCGCGGTGTCGACTGGCCGCGGCCGAGCACCACGCCCCGGCGCGGCGCGGAGGGCCCGCGCCGCGCCGCGGCGATGCCTGGGGCCGAACGTACCTATAGTCGTTGCGCGTCTTGTCTCGATCACACCTACACGGGAGGAAGCAGCATCATGAAGCTCGCCACGGTGCGCACGCCGAGCGGTCCACGCGCGGCGGTCGCCGTCTCGGACGGGACGCTCGTCCCGATCGATCATCTCGTCGCCGGCGCGCCGGTGGACATGGTCGGCGTCATCGCGGCGTGGCCCGGGCTGCGGAGTCGGGTCGCCGATGCCGCCGCCGGCCGGCGCGGCGGGGCCGCGCCGGACACCACCGAGCTCCTCGCGCCGATCCCGCATCCGCGCCGCAACGTCTTCTGCGTCGGGTGGAACTACTCGGAGCACTTCGCCGAGGGCGCGAGCGTCCGCGCGGCGTCGGGCACGACGGAGCAGCGGGAGATCCCGGACTTCCCGGCCCTCTTCTCGAAGAATCCCGCGACGGTCACCGGGCCCAACGCGCCGATCTGGTTCCCCGCGCCGCACTCGGAGCAGCTCGACTGGGAGTGCGAGCTCGCGGTCGTCATCGGCGTGGCCGGGAGGGACATCGCCCAAGCACGTGCGGCCGAGCACGTGTTCGGCTACACCTGCGCGAACGACGTCTCGGTCCGCGACGTGCAGCGTCGGCACGGTGGGCAATGGTTCAAAGGGAAGAACTTCGACAGCCACCTGCCGATGGGGCCATGGATCGTGACCGCGGACGAGGTCGACCCCGGGGCGCTGCGCATCCAGACGCGCGTGAACGGCGTGACGAAGCAGGACTCGAACACCGGCTTCATGGTCTTCAAGATCCCGCGGCTCGTGCAGGAGTTCTCCGCCGGCTGCACGCTCGAGCCCGGCGACGTGCTCATCACCGGCACCCCCGAGGGCGTCGGGTTCGCGCGCAAACCGCCCGAGTACCTGAAGATCGGCGACACGGTGGAGGTCGAGATCGAGGGTATCGGCGTGCTGCGCAACACGGTGCAGGGGAGGACGTAGATGCTCGAGTCATTCACCTGGTATAAGCAGTCGGCGTATCGCTACAAGGGCGAGCGGCTCGTCGTCTACATCGACCCGTGGGGACTCGCGGGCGACCTGCCCCCCGCGGACCTGCTGCTCATCACGCACGCCCATGGCGACCACTTCTCGACGGAGGACATCGACCGCGTGAGGACGGCGAAGACCGTGCAGGTCGCGCCGGCCGACGTCGCGAGGGAGCTCTCGGGCAACGTGAGGGCGGTGCGGCCCGGCGAGCGCCTCGACGCGGCGGGTGTGAAGCTGGAGACGGTCCCCGCGTACAACATCGATCCAGCGCGGCTCCAGGCGCATCCCAAAGCGAACAACTGGGTCGGCTACGTCCTGCGGCTCGGCGGGCACACCTACTACCACGCCGGCGACACGGACCACCTGCCCGAGCTCGAACGGATCAAGACCGACGTCGCGTTCCTCCCGATCGGCGGCGGCGGCTTCGTCATGACCGTCGACGAGGCCGCGTCGCTGGCGAAGGCGATGAGGCCGAAGATCGCGGTGCCCATGCACTACGGGTTCTATCCGGGTGTCGGCGTCGCGGGCGACGGCGAGCGCTTCAAGAAGACCGCGAGCGGTGTCGACGTCCGCGTCCTGACCCCGGTCGTGCCGTTCGCGAACAGGTGACGCGTTGACGACGAGGACCGCCCCGATCCAGAGCCGCAATCCCGCGACCGAGGAGGTCCTCGCGACCTTCGAGCCGTTCACGAACGAGCAGGTCGACGACGCGCTCGACGGGGCGGAGGACGCGTTCCGCGTCTGGCGTGAGCGCTCGTTCGCGGAGCGCGCCGTGCCGATGCGGCGGCTCGGCGCGCTGCTGCGCGAGCGCGTCGACCGTTACGCGCGTCTCATCACGCTCGAGATGGGCAAGCCGATCGCCGAGGCGAGGGCCGAGATCGAGAAATGCGCCTCCACCTGCGAGTTCTACGCGGAGCACGCCGCGGAGTTCCTCCGCGACGAGCCCGCGCCGTCCGGCGCGAAGCGCAGCTACGTCGCGTTCGAGCCGCTCGGGATCGTGCTCGCGGTGATGCCGTGGAACTACCCGTTCTGGCAGGTCGTCCGCTTCGCGGCGCCGGCGCTGATGGCGGGCGACGCCGCGGTGCTGAAGCACGCCTCGAACGTGCCGCAGTGCGCGCTCGCCATCGAGGAGGCGGTCCGCGACGCCGGCTTCCCCGACGGGCTCTTCCGCACGCTGCTCCTCGCAGGCGCCGCGGTCGAGCCGGTCATCGCCGACGACCGCGTGCGCGCGGTGACGCTCACCGGGTCGTCGGCCACCGGCGCGCGCATCGCCGAGCTCGCGGGCCGCGCGCTCAAGAAGTGCGTGCTCGAGCTCGGCGGATCCGATCCGTTCATCGTGCTCGCCGACGCGGACGTCGAGGCGGCGGCCGCCGTCGCCACGAGGGCGCGCAACCAGAACGCCGGCCAGTCGTGCATCGCCGCGAAGCGGTTCCTGGTGGAGGACGGCGTGCGCGCCGACTTCGAGCGCCGCTTCGCCGCGAAGGTCGCCGCGCTGCGCGTCGGCGACCCGCTCGACCCGGAGACGCAGATCGGCCCGCTCGCGCGCGCCGACCTGCGCGAGACGCTCGAGCGCCAGGTCGCGGGCTCGCTCGCCATGGGCGCGCGCCTGCTCACCGGTGGCACGCGGCGGGGTGGGACGGGGTACTTCTACGAGCCGACCGTCGTCGCCGACGTGACGCCCGAGATGCCGGTGTTCCGCGAGGAGACCTTCGGCCCGGTGGCCGCGATCGCCAGCGTGGGCGACGCGGACGAGGCGGTCGCCTACGCGAACGACTCGCCCTACGGGCTCGGCGGGAACCTCTGGACGCGGGACGAGGAGCGCGGCCAGCGGCTCGCGCGGCGCATCGAGACCGGGCAGGTCTTCATCAACGGCATGACCGCGTCGGACCCGCGGCTGCCGTTCGGCGGAGTCAAGCGGAGCGGCTACGGCCGGGAGCTCTCGCACTTCGGGATCCGCGAGTTCGTGAACATCCAGACCATCTGGATCGGCCCGGCCGTCTCGGCGCAGCCGCGGAAGGCAGCGGGCGAATAGTCCTGGGGTGAACGCGGCCGAGCTGCTGGTCCGCTGCCTCGAGAGCGAAGGCGTCCGCCATGTCTTCGGCATCCCCGGCGAGGAGACGCTCGCGCTGAACGACGCGCTCGACCGCAGCGAGCGTATCCGCTTCGTCCTCACGCGCCACGAGCAGGCGGCGGCGTTCATGGCCGACGTGTACGGGCGGCTGTCCTCGTACCCCGGCGTGTGCCTGGCGACGCTCGGCCCCGGTGCGACGAACCTCCTCACCGGCGTGGCCGACGCGCAGCTCGACCGCGCGCCGCTCGTCGCCATCACCGGGCAGGCGGGGCTCGAGCGCGTCCACAAGGAGTCGCACCAGTACGTCGACGTCGTCGGGATGTTCAGGCCCGTGACGAAGTGGTCGACGCGGGTGACCGTGGCGGACAGCGTGCCGGAGATCGTGCGCAAGGCGTTCCGCCTCGCGCGCATCGAGAAGCCCGGCGCCACGCACGTCGAGCTGCCCGAGGACGTCGCGGCCGAGGAGGTCGACACGCCGCCGCTCGAGGTGCGGCGCACGTCGTACCCCATGGCGCAGGAGGAGACCCTCGCGAAGGCGGCGGAGCTCGTCGACGCCGCGGCGCGGCCGGTCATCCTCGTGGGCAACGGCGTCCTGCGGCGCCAGGCGACCGGCCGGCCGGCGGTCGAGGCGCTCCGCCGCTTCGCCGGGCGGAGCCGCATCCCGGCGACGCACACGTACATGGCGAAGGGCGCGCTCGATCCGCGGGGGCCGCGGTCCCTGCCGCCCGTCGGCCTGCAGCGGCCCGGCGCGGATCTCGAGAACGTGCCGGCGCTCGCCGAGGCGGACGTCGTCGTGGCGATCGGGTACGACCTGGTGGAGTGGGCTCCGGTCCTGTGGAACCCCAAGCGCGACAAGATCGTCGTGCACGTCGACACGACCGCGGCCGAGCTCGACGGGCACTATCACCCCTCGGTCGAGGTCGTCGGCGATCTGCATCTCTCGCTCGAGGCGCTCGCGGGGCTGGTGGCTCCCCGTGCGTCGTCCGGCCGAAGCCCGCTCGACGCGGCGGCGTCCTATCGGCCTCCGGCCGGCGCCCCGGCTCGGTCGGGCGACGCGCTCGCGCCTGAATTCGTCCTCGCGTCCCTCCGAGACGCGCTCGCTCCGGAGGACGTCGTCGTCAGCGACGTGGGCGCGCACAAGGTCTGGCTCTCGCGCCTCTTCCCGACCGAGCGCCCCAACACCGTCGTCGTCTCGAACGGCCTCGCCTCGATGGGCATCGCGCTCCCGGGCGCGATCGCGGCGAAGCTCGTGCATCCGGACCGCCGGGTCGTCGCGTTCACCGGCGACGGCGGCTTCCTCATGAACGTGCAGGAGCTCGAGACGGCGAAGCGCATCGGCGCGGCGATCTGCGTCGTCGTGCTCGTCGACGGGCGGCTCGGCGTCATCGAGGCGAACCAGCGGCGCGCCTACGGCCGGACCTTCGGGACGGAGTTCACCAACCCCGACCTCGTCGATCTCTCGCGCGCGTTCGGCATCGCGGGCTACGCCGTGGAGAGCGCGACGGACCTCCTGCCGACGCTGCGGCGGGCGCTCGACCTCGCCGGCCCCTCGCTCGTCGCGGTACCGTGGGACCACGAAGCGAGCGACCGGATCGCCACTGCTCGGGCGGGGCGGCTACCCGTGACGCCGGAGTCCGCGTGAAGACGCGCCTCCGCGTGAACGGCGAGGAGCGCGAGGTGGACGCGCCACGCGGGGCCACGCTCCTCTCGGTCCTGCGTGACGACCTGGGCCTCACCGGCACGCGCTTCGGGTGCGGCGCGGGCCAGTGCGGCGCGTGCTACGTCCTCGCGGACGGACGCGCCGTCGCGTCGTGCCTGCTCACGCTCGACCAGGCTCAGGCGATGGAGATCACGACGATCGAGGGCCTCGCGGCCAAGGGGACGCTCAGCCCCGTCCAGGAGGCCTTCGCCGCCGAGGACGCGATGCAGTGCGGCTACTGCACCGGCGGGATGATCGTCTCGGCCACCGCGCTCCTCGCGCGCGACCCGCATCCGTCGGACCAGGCGATCCGCGATGCGCTCGCCGGCAACCTCTGCCGCTGCGGCGTGTACGTGCGCGCGATCCGCGCGGTGAAGCGCGCCGCGGAGGGCGGCCGATGAGCGGCTGGGGCGAGCGCGCGCCCGAGCGGGTCGAGGAGCGCATCCGCGTCCAGCCGGACGGGACGATCACCGCGCTCTCGGGGAAGGTCGAGTTCGGACAGGGCATCCGCACGGCGTTCGCGCAGCTGGTCGCGGACGAGATGGGCGTGCCGATCGAGCGCGTGCGCGTCGTCCTCGGCGACACCGCGCAGGTCCCGTGGGACATCGGCACCTTCGGCAGCCGCTCGGTCGCGCAGGAGGCGCCGGCGCTGCGCCGGGCGGCGGCGTACGCCCGCGAGCTCATCGCGAAGGGGAAGGCGGTCGAGGGTGTGGTCCCCGACGACGTCCCGCTGCGACCGCGGAGCGAGTGGCGCTACGTCGGGACGCCGACGCGGCGCCTGGAGGCGGGCGACATCGTGCGCGGAAGCGCCGCCTACGTCGCCGATCTGCGCGTCGCGAACATGGCGCACGCGGCGGTGGTGCGCCCCCCGGTGCGCGGCGCGAAGGCGGGCCGTGTGGACGACCGTGCCGCGCGCGCGATGCGCGGCGTCCTCGCGATCGTGCGGGACGGCGATCTCGTCGCCGTCGTGGCCGAGCGCGAGGACCAGGCGCGCGCGGCCGCCGACGCGGTCGAGGTGGAGTGGGCCACGACCGCGCCGCGGACGATGGAGCGGCTCGTCATCCCGATGCGCGACGACGGCGGCGTCGACGAGGCGCTCGCGGCCGCGGCGCGCACGCTGAGCGCGTCGTTCTCGCTCCCGCCGATCTCGAATGCGCCCATCGGCCCGAGCGCCGCGGTCGCGGACGTCGGCGACGACTCGGCCACGATCTTCGCCGGCACGCAGCGGCCCTTCGGCCTGCGCGAGCAGATCGCGCGAGCCGTGGGCCTGGAAGAGACGCGCGTCCGCGTGATAGCGGCGATGCCGAGCGGCACCTACGGCCGCAACTCCACGGGAGACGCGGCGGTCGAGGCGGCGCTCATCTCGAAGAGGGCCGGCCGGCCGATCCACCTGCAGTGGTCGCGCGCGGAGGAGTTCGCGCTCGCGCCCGCGCGGCCCGAGGCCTACATGGAGGTCGCCGCCGCGCTCGACGCCGCGGGCCGCATCACGGCCTGGAGGTACGACGAGCACACGAACGCGCACAGCGGCGCGGGCCTCGACCCCCGGGTGCTGCCGATGACCTCGGGCCGCAACGCCATCCCGCACTACCGCCTCGGCCGGGCGCGCGTCACCCTCCACGTCGAGCCGACGCCGCTGCGCACCGCGTCGTTCCGCTCGCTCGCGGCGGCGGAGAACATCTTCGCCATCGAGTCGTTCATGGACGAGCTCGCCCACCTCGCGACGCGGGAGCCGCTCGCGTTTCGCCTCGCCCACGTCGAGGACGAGCGCCTGCGCCGCGTCTACGAGCGGGTCGCGGCGAACGCGGCGTGGGGGCGGCGCGTCGGCGAGGGGCGGGGCCTGGGGATCGCCGGGACGATCTACCACGGGACGTACGTCGCCGAGGTCGCCGAGGTGGAGGTGGACGCCTCGGGCCGCGTGCGCCTGGTGCGGGCGTGGGCCGCGATCGACCCCGGTCTCACGCTCAATCCGGACGGCGTGCGCAACCAGACCGAGGGCGGGATCCAGCAGTCGGCGTCGTGGACGCTCTACGAGGCGCTGCGGCATCGCGACGGCCGCGTCGTGAACGCCGGGTGGGACACGTATCCCATCGCGACGTTCCGCGACGCACCCGAAGCGATCGAGGTGGACGTGATGGGCGATGCGTCGCAGCCCTCGACCGGCGTCGGCGAGCCGGGCGCGGTGTGCATCTCGGCCGCGATCGGCAACGCGGTCTTCGCGGCCAGGGGCGTGCGCGTGCGCGACCTGCCGATGACCCCGGAGCGCGTGCGCGCATGAGCGGTCCGGTCGCGGGGCCGGGACGAGCGAGGGCGGCGTCGACGTGAGCGCGCCGCGCATCCGGGTCGTGCGGCAGGACATCGCGACGCTCGACGTGGACGCCGTCGTGAACTCGGCGAACGATCACCTCTGGATGGGCGGCGGCGTCGCCGGGGCGCTCAAAGGGGCGGGTGGGAGCGAGATCGAGCGCGAAGCGATGGCGAAGGGGCCGATCGCGCTCGGCGAGGCCGTCGTGACCGGCGCCGGCCGGCTCCGCGCGCGCCACGTCATCCACGCCGCCGTGATGGCCCAGCTCGTGCCGCGCACGACCGCCGGGACCGTCGAACGCGCGACACGCAGCGCCCTGGCGCGCGCGGAGGAGATCGGGGCGCGCACCGTCGCGTTCCCGGCGCTGGGGACCGGCGTCGCCGGCTTCCCGCTCGACGAATGCGCGCGGCTCATGATCCGAGCCGTCCGCGAGCACAGCGGCACGGTGGAGGAGGTCGTCTTCGCGCTGCGCGGAGACGACGCGGCCCGGGCGTTCGAGTCCGCCGCGCGCCGCTAGCGCCGCCGCGCGCCGCGGCCGCGCACGACGCGGCCCGGCGTCGCGCCGGTGTGCTCGCCGTCGCACAGCACCGGCGTGCCGTTCACCAGGACGTGCCGCACGCCGGTCGCGTAGCGGTGCGGGTCCTCGTACGTCGCGTGATCGGCGATCGTGGCGGGGTCGAAGACGACGACGTCGGCGAAGCAGCCCGGCGCGAGCGTGCCGCGCCGGTCCAGCCCCAGGTTCGCCGCGGGGAACGAGGTCATGCGCCGGATGACGTCCGCGAGAGGGGCGACGCCGGCGCGCACGAAGGGGCCGAGGACGCGCGCGAACGTCCCGTACGTGCGCGGGTGCGGCTGCGACCGGAGGAACACGCCCTCGGGCGCGATCGAGCCGGCGTCCGAGCCGAAGCTCATCCAGGGGAGCGCGGCCTGGCGGCGCAGGTTCTCGCGCGCGCCCATGAACACGATCATCCCGACGCGGCTCTCGTCGTCGCGCACGAGATCCATCGCGACGTCGCGCGGGTCGCCGCCGCGCTCGGCCGCGGCCTGCGCGAGCGTCCTGCCGGTCAGCGGCTTGAGCGCGTCGCTCTTGAACGAGACGAGCAGGATGCCGTCGGGGCCGCCGGCCGCCGCGTAGAGGTTCTCCCAGCCCCGGCCGGGGCGCGCCATCTCCTCACGGATGCGCGCGCGCTGCGCGTCGTCCGCCAGACGCGCGCGCAAGGCCCGCGGGCCGCCGTCGTGCGCCCACGGCGGGAAGCACGCCGCGAGCCCCGTCGCGCCGGCCTCGTACGGGTACATGTCCGCCGTGATCGCGAGTCCCTCCGACCGCGCGCGCTCCACGCGCTCGATCGCGCCGTCGAGCTTCGGCCAGTTCGCGCGTCCGGCCTGCTTGAGGTGGTAGATCTCGGCCCCGACGCGCGCGCGGCGCGCGATGGCGATGAGCTCGTCGATCGCCTCGAGCAGGCCGTCGCCCTCGCTGCGCAGGTGCGAGACGTACATGCCGCCGTACGGGGCCGCGGCGTCGCACAGCGCGACGAGCTCGTCGGTGGACGAGTACGCGGCGGGAGCGTAGATGAGCGAGGAGCCGACGCCGAGCGCGCCGTCGCGCATCGCGGCGTCGACGAGCGCGCGCATGCGCGCGAGCTCGTCCGGGGTCGGCGGCCGATCGTCGTCGCCGAGCTCGTGCATCCGGACGGTCGTCGCACCGACGAACGAGGCGACGTTCGCCGAGATGCCGCGGCGCTCGAGCGTGACGAGCGCCTCGTCGAGAGTCGTCCAGGTGATGTCGTACCGGATGTCGCCCTGCTGCTCGAGCCGCTCGCGCCGCATGCGCCCGTTCAGCGGCCCGAAGCTCCAGCCCTCGCCGAACACCTCGAGCGTCACGCCCTGCCGCAGATCGGACTGCGAGCGGCCGTCGGCGAAGAGCGTGTCGGTCGCCCACGAGAGCATGTTGATGAACCCGGGAGCGACGGCGGCGCCGGCCGCGTCGAGCTCGACGCGGGCGCGGCCGGCCACCGCGCCGACCGCGGCGATCCGATCGCCGTCGACCGCGACGTCGGCGCGCACCGGGCCTCCGCCGCGGCCGTCGTAGACGTCGCCGCCGCGGATCGCCAGATCGTGCTGAGCGGGAATCACGCTACCGTCGCGCCCCGCGGGGCGCCGCCGGGCGTCGCGGCCTCGCATTCGCTACAGTTCGCCGAACGAACGGAGGTAGGGGAGCATGCTGCGGACCGTCGCGGCCGTCGAGCAGCGCCCGCGGCTCCTGCTCGCCTGCGTCTTCGTCGCGACGGCCTTCTTCGGCTTCGCCGTCCAGGCCGTGGGCAACCTGTACCTCAACTGGCGGGGCGATCCGCTCGTGCTCCAGTACCGCGCGACGCTCTCGTACACGTCGGCGATCGTCGGCGACGGCGTGCTCATCCCGCTGGTCAACGTCTTCATCGCCAGCCAGCTCTTGCTCTGGCGGCGCCGCCCGCGTGCGAGCGAGATCGCGCTCTCCGTGCTCGGCGGGGCGCTCATCACCATCTTCGTCCACGTCTACCAGGGGCTCAACAACCTGCGGAACTGGGCGATGCCGGCGCCGTTCCAGTGGACGCCCATCGGCTACTACCACGGCGTGTTCATGTGGACGGAGATCTCCATCGTGCTGTTCTTCTGGGGCCAGGTCGGCCTCGTGGCGCGTGACAATCCCCGCGCCATCCTCTCGCACCGCATCGCGTTCGCGTTCCTCTGCGGCGCGCTCTTCCTGCGTCTCCTCTTCGGGGACTACGGGTACGTGAACTAGGAGCCGCTCCCCCGGCTGCTTCACGGCGCGTCATTCCTGCTGCCTTGCATGCGACGGCCGCTGAGAGCGCCGCGCGAAACCGGTCCTGGTTCTCCCAGTGGAGCAAGAGCAGAGCGAGGCGACGTTCGTGCTCCTCACTCAGAGGACGAACCTTCGAGAAGAAGGTCTCGAGTGGGACCTGCGTCCAGTGCCCTCGTCCTATCGACGCGACGTCGCTTCCTCGTTCCAGATCTTCCCCGGGTTGAGGATCCCCTTCGGGTCGAGCTCATCCTTGATGCGCTTCATCACGTCGAGCGCGTCGCCGTGCTCCGCGCGCATGTAGCGCGAGCGCACCGCGCCGGTCCCGTGCTCGCCGGTGACCGTCCCGCCGACCTCGATGGCGAGCCGGTGCAGCCGATCGGCGAGCTCGTCCGCGCGACGCACCTCGTCCGGGTCCGCGGGATCGACGAGGATCGCGGAGTGCACGTTTCCGTCGCCGAAGTGGCCGTAGAAGGTGACCGCGACGCCCAGCTCGGCGGCGATCTCCCGCGCGCGGCGGATGGTGCGCGGGATCTCGGTGAGCGGGACGGCGAGGTCCTCGCCGGCGAAGATGCGGTGCTTGCCCGGATGCGCGAGCGCCGCCGCAGCGGCCATGCCGCTCCGCGCGGCCCAGAGCCGCGCGACGGCGGCCTCCTCCTCGGCGAAGCGCGTCACCGTGGCCCGACGGCGCACGATGGCATCGACGCCGCGGACCGCCGACGCGACGTGGTCGGGCGTCCCCTCGACCTCGACGAACAGGACCGCCTCGCCGTCGGGGAGCGCGAGGTCGGGCTTCCACCGCTGCAGCGCGGTCACCGCGCTCGTGTCGAGCAGCTCGGCGGTGGAGGGCAGGATGCCCGCGGCGAAGAGGTCGTCGAGCGAGCGCACGGTGTCCTCGAGCGCGGCGTAGGCGGCGAGGACCACCGCGCGCGCGGGCGGGCGCGGCTGCACGCGCAGCCGCAGCGTGGTGATGATCCCGAGCGTGCCCTCCGAGCCCACGAAGAGCTTGGTGAGGTCGATGCCGCTCGACGACTTGAGCGCCCGCGAGCGAGCGCCGCCCGTCCAGATGACCGCGCCGTCCGCGAGGACGACCTCGAGCCCGAGGACGTACGCGGAGGTCGTGCCCCAGCGCACGGCGTGCGGGCCGCTGGCGTTGTTCGCGGCCATGCCGCCGAGCGTGCAGGCGCGGCCGCTCCCCGGGTCGGGGGGGAAGAAGAGGCCGTGCGGGCGCAGCGCGTCCTGGAAGTCGGCGAACACGAGGCCCGGCCGCACGACCGCCTGCAGGTTGGCCCGGTCGATCGCGATGACCTCGCGCATCCGCGAGAACGCGATGACGATGCCGCCGCTCGCCGCCACCGCGCCTCCGGTCTGCCCCGTCCCGGCCCCGCGCGCGACGATCGGCGTCCCCGTCTCGGCGGCACAGCGGACGACGCGCGCGACGTCCTCGGTCGTGCGCGGGAGCACGACGGCTTCCGGTGCGCGGTTCTGGCGCAGCGACCAGAACGAGGCGTCGTAGGCGTAAGGCAGCAGCGTGGCGCGATCGTCGATGACCGCGTCCGCACCGACGATCGCGCGCAGACGGTCCGCGAGCGGTGCGGTCGTCGGCGCCGCCATGTGTCCGTATCGTAGGGCCGTGGAGCCCGCGTCGAAGTACGACGTTCAGACGTCGATGCGCACGGTCGTCGCCACCACCTCCCGACACGTGCGCGCCGACGATCTCGCCACGTGCGTCGCGTGCGGCCTGTGCCTCAACGACTGTCCCACGTACCGCCTGCTCGGAGAGGAGGCGGATTCGCCGCGCGGGCGCCTCCAGCTCATCCGCGCGCTCGTCGACAGCGACGGCCCCGTCCCCGCTGGGCTCGCCGTGCACCTCGACCGCTGTCTGGTGTGCCGCGCGTGCGAGACCGCGTGCCCGTCGGGCGTTCCGTTCGGCCGCATCATGGAGGGCGCGCGCGAGGAGCTCAGCGAGCGGCGCCCGGCGCGCGGCGTCGCGGCGTGGCTGCGGCGCTACGGTCTGGGGACGGTCGCCTCGCCGCGCCGGCTCGGAATCGCCGCGAGGGTCACGGACCTCTATGCGCGCTCGCCGCTCGCCGCGGCGGCACGGCTCGCGCCGCGTGCGCTCGCCTGGGCGTCGTCGCTCGCCCCTCGTCGCGAGGGCCCGCCGTTCAGACCGACCGAGCGCGCCGACGCGGACGTGCTCCTGTTCGCGGGCTGCATCATGCGCGAGGCGTTCGGGGACACCGAGCGCGCGACGGTCGCGGTGCTCGAGGCGGACGGAAGGCGCGTCTCCGCGCCGGTCGAGCAGGTCTGCTGCGGCGCGCTCCACGCGCACGCCGGGGACGGGGATGGAGCGCGCCGGCTCGCGCGCCTGAACATCGACGCGTTCGCCGGATCCGAGGCGCCCATCGTGGTGAACGCCGCCGGCTGCGGCGCGCATCTCAAGGCGTACGGCGAGGTGCTGCGCGGCGACGCCGCGTGGGCCGCGCGCGCGGCCGCCTTCGCGTCGCGCGTGCGCGACGCGAGCGAGGTCGTGCGGCCGCGTCGCGCCGGCACCGGCCGCCCGATCCGCGTCGTGTACCAGGACGCGTGCCACCTCGCGCACGGGCAGAAGGTCCGCGACCAGCCACGCGCCCTGCTGCGCGGGATCGAGGGCGTCACGCTGGTCGAGATCGCCGACGCCGAGCGCTGCTGCGGCAGCGCCGGCATCTACAACCTCACGCAGCCCGACATCGCGCGCGAGCTCCAGCGGCAGAAGGTCGCGTGCATCCTCGCGGCGCATCCGGACGTCGTCGTGAGCGCGAACCCCGGGTGCATGCTCCAGATCCAGGCGGGCCTGCGAGCGGCCGGAGCGGCGGTCCCGGTGGTGCACCTGATGCGCTTTCTGGCCGACCCGCGGGCCTTCGGCTGACGGTCGACCGCCACGCGGAGGGCCTCGCGCCGCCCGTTCCGCTTCGCCACGCGAAGGGCGATTTCGTGCGAAAATAGAGGCACCAATGAGTGTCAGCCGCTCCACCTACCGCCATCGTCTCTCTTCAGAAGACGTCCGAAAAGCCCGCATCCTGATCACCAAGGACGCTTGGAAGCTCTTCCCCGGACCCGGCGAGCGGGTGGCGCTCCGCATCGGCGCCCGCCGCTTCGACGCGGAGATCAAGTCCGAGACCTGCGAGTGCGTCCCGCCGCAGCACGAGCACTACCACCTGATCTGCCCGGCGCTGAAGGGCCAGACGGGCTTCAAGAGCGGCGCGCTCGTGGTCATCGCGAAGGACTCGGACGGCGGCTACCGCTTCGTCGAGGAGCGGGGCTAGCCTACACTCGGTTCACCCATGGCGGCCCCGTCCTACATCCTCATCCACGTCTTCGGCACCGTCCGGGACGAGCTGGACCGCGAGGACAAGGGGAAGAAGACGTACTCCGCGTGGCTGCGCGAGTTCGTGGCCGAGCAGCCCGGGCGCCTCACCGAGATCGCGCGGCTCCTCGACCTCCTCTCCGAGCACGGCTGGCGCATGGTCGGCTCGCCGTACGACTGCGACGTCATGCTCGAGCGCGAGACGACGCGCGCGACGGCGGAGGAGGACCTGCGGCGCGCCGAGGTGTGGGACCGGCTCATGCGCGTCGCGTCGCCGGACGACGACGGCCACGTCATCTGGCGCGAGCATCCCGAGGGCCGGCCCGCGCAGCCGCGGCGCAGACGGAGGGTGCGGCGCCCGCCGACGCGCGAGCAGGGCGGTTAGTCAGGCTGCCACATCCCCTCGGCGACGAGCTGACCGAGCTGCACGTCCACCTTGGCGGCTCCGTCGATCCCGCCGCGATGTGGGGCATCGCGCACCAGCAGGGGATCCGTCTGCCGACGAAGGACTACTGGGAGTTCGTCGACCTCATCACGGTCGGCAGGCGTGAGCGCAAGTCGTTCGACGCGTTCCTCGAGCTGTACCACTGGACCGAGCTCATCCAGTCCAGCCCGCTCGCGGTCGAGGAGTCCGTCTACCAGGTCGTCGGCGGCGCGTACCGCAAGGCGAACATCAGGACGCTCGAGCTGCGCTACAACCCGATGAAGCGCAACCGCGGCGGCGAGCAGGACCTCGACCACATCATCATGGCGTCGATCCGCGGGCTCGACCGCGCGCTCCTCGAGTACCCGGTGCGGGCCGGGCTGATCTTCTGCCTCGACCGCACCTTCAGCTACGCGCTGAACGAGATCATCCTCGAGAAGGCGATCGCGTACCGGCGCCGCGGCATCGTCGGCGTCGACATCGCCGGCCCCGGGAGTGCCGGCTTCCGCTACCGCGACTACGCTCCCCTGATGAAGCGCGCGCGCAGGGCCGGGCTGGGCGTCACCGTGCACGCGGGCGAGGACGAGGGGTGGGAGTCGGTCGACGAGGTGCTCACGCACCTCGAGCCGCAGCGCATCGGCCACGGCATCCACGCCGCGGAGAACGCCGCGCTTTGCCGGAAGCTCGCCGAGCGCGGTGTGCTGCTGGAGATCTGCCCGAGCTCGAACCTCCACACGCAGGTGGTGACCGGGCCCGAGCAGCTCGGCCGCTACGTCGCGACGTTCCGGAGGCACGGCGTGCGGTTCAGCTTCAACACCGACGGGCCGGAGATGCTCCGGACGACGCTGCGGGACGAGCTCCGCCTCGCGCTGCGCTCCGGGTGGGTGACGAAGGAACAGCTCGCGCAGTGCGGCGACTGGGCGCGCGCGGCGTCGTTCGTGCACGGCGCTCCGTCGTGAGGCGCGAACAGGCCGCGCTCGTCCGGCTGGTGCTCATCGCCGCCGCCTGGGCCATCGGGCAGGTGCTCACGTACGGTCTCGCGAACGACGCGGTCGGGCTGGTCGTGCCAGCCGCGCTCGCGATCGGCGCCTACGTGCTCACCGAGGACCTCGGCCGCGCGCGGTTCGGCGGCGGACCGCCGAAGTACTGGCGCGGCCGCCGCATCGACGACGACGAGCGGCGCGATCGCTGGAACTGATTTCGCTGCACGGTGCGTGCAGCGCTCGGCGTGGACGCGGCACCTCCGCGCTTGCGATGATGCGCGCAGCGCGGAGGTGCGGTGATGGGCGTGCTCGACGGCAAGCGGGCGCTGGTCATGGGCGTCGCGAACAAGCGGAGCATCGCGTGGGGCATCGCGACGGCGCTCCGGCGTGAGGGCGCGGACCTCGCGTTCAACTACGCGATCGAGCGCCTCAGGCCGAACGTCGAGGAGCTCGTGGCGACGCTGCCCGGGCACGAGCGGATGCCGGTCATGCCCTGCGACGTCACCAGGCGGGAGGAGGTGGACGCGCTCTTCGCGGAGCTGCAGCGGCGCTGGGGAGCGCTCGACGTCCTCGTGCACTGCATCGCCTTCGCGCCGATCGAGGAGCTCAAGGGCGAGTTCCGCGGCATCAGCCTGAAGGGGCTGCTCTCGGCGGTGGAGATCTCCGCGTACTCGCTCGTCGCGCTCACGCGCGCGGCGCTGCCGCTCTTCGAGCGGGCCGGCGGTGGCTCGGTGATCAGCCTCACGTTCAACGCGGCCGAGCGCGTCGTCCCGAGCTACAACGTCATGGCCATGGCGAAGGCGGTGCTCGAGGCGGAGACGCGGTACCTCGCCGCGGACCTGGGGCCGCAGAACATCCGCGTGAACACCATCTCGGCGGGGCCGCTGAAGACGCTCGCCGCGAGCGCCGTGAGGGGCATCTCCGCGGCGCGCGAGCTCTGGGAGGCGAAGGCTCCGCTGCGGCGCAACGTCACGCAGGAGGAGATCGGCAACGTCGCCGTGTTCCTCGCGTCGGACTGGTCGCGCGCGGTCACCGGCGCGACGATCTTCGCCGACAACGGGATGAACATCATGGGGGCGACGGAGTAGGCCTTCGAGGGGCGGGTGGCGTGGACGGTCTTCTTCGGCGTATACGCCGTCCCCGAGGATCTGGCCCTGGACGCCCGCGACGTCGTGCGCCGGGAGGTGCTCGTCAGGGCGGCCGGGCCCGCCCCGAACCTCCTCCTCGGCGCCGCGGCCCTCGCCGTCGCCTGGCGCACCGTTACCTCGACGGCGGACCCGCGGCCTTCCGGCTCGTGATCGCCAGCGCGCTCGTCGCGACGGCCGCGGCCGGTGTCCGGCCGCGCGACCGGGACGCGGCGCTCCTCGGCACCTCGTGCGCGCGCCGGATGGCCCACATCGCGCTCTACGAGGCGGCCCTGGATCGCGGCGACGTGGCGGAGGCCGGGGTGCACGTCGACGCGCTGCTCCGCCTCTGCGCCGACGCGGCGGATCCCATCGCGTACAACGAGGCCGCCTACTACGTGGCGCGCCATCGTGGTGACGCGCGACGTGCTCGCTCGCGCCGAGGCGCCGGTGCTGCTCGCCGAGGGGCGCGCGACGAGATCGAGGACCTCGTGACGCCGGCGACGCGACTCTCGGGTCAAGCGAAGGCGAGCTGGTAGCGTCGCGCACGGCGAACGGCCGCACGCGGACGGTCACGCGAGCCGGTAGCCGCGCAGCCAGCCGAGCTCGGCGCCGATCGTCGTCTGCCGGCCGTGCCCCGGATACACGCGCGTCTCGGGTGGGAGCGCGGCGACGCGCTCGAGGCTGCGCTCCATCGCCCGCGCGTCTCCGCCGGGCAGGTCGACCCGCCCGACGCTGCCCTGGAAGAGCACGTCGCCGGAGAAGAGCGCGTTCGCGCCGCGCAGCCAGAAGCACGTCGAGCCCTCGGTGTGACCGGGCGTGTGCAGCGCGACGAGGTCGACGTCGTCCAGGTAGCGCAGCGGGCCCTCGTCGATGAGATCGTCCGCGGTCGCCGGCGGGATCTCGAAGGGCGTCGGCGGCCGCCCGGGGCCGAGGCGGTACTCGTCGAGCCGGTGGATCGCGAGCCGTGCCCGGGTGGCCTGCTTCACGGCGGCGTTGCCGAAGACGTGGTCGGGGTGCCCGTGGGTGTTCAGGATCTCCACGAGCCGGACCTTCCGTTCGCGCAGCGCATCGAGCACGACGCGCTCGCCCATCGACGGGTCGACGACCAGCGCCTCGTTCCGGCCGTCGACGACGAGGTAGCAGCCGTTGTCGTACGGCGGGACGCGCCACGCGGTGATGCGGACCACGATGGAAGTATCGTTGCCCCGTGCGCGAGATCGCGGTCGAGAGCACGTCGCCGCCAATCGGCGTGACCCAGGGGCGTCCCGCCGTGCTCGCGAAGCGGTGGATGGTCAGCTCCAGCCACTACCTCGCCTCCCAGGCCGGCGCGCTCGTCTTCCAGCGCGGCGGCAACGCGGTCGACGCCGGCGTCGCCGCGGGCATCGCGCTGAACGTCGTCGAGCGGCACCTCACCGACTTCGGCGGCGTCGCGCCGACGATCGTCTTCCGCCCCGGCATGGACGGGCCCGAGTCGATCGACGGCCTCGGCCGCTGGCCCGCGTCGCTCACGCTCGAGGCGTACCGCGCGAAGCACGGCGACGACATGCCGATCGGCGTCGCGCGCTCGGTCACCCCCGCGGCCGCCGACGCGTGGCTCACCGCGCTCGCGCGCCACGGCCGCCTCACCCTCGCGGAGGTGCTGGCGCCGAACATCGAGCTCGCCGACGGCTTCCCGGTGTACCCGCGCCTCGCGCGCGCGATCGCGGCGCTCGAGGAGCGCCTGCGGCGGTGGCCGACGAGCGCGCGTGTGTTCCTGCCGGCGGGCCGCGCGCCGAGGGTCGGCGAGATCCTCGTGCAGCGCGACCTCGCGGCGCTGTTCCGGCGGCTCGTCGGGATCGAGCGCGCGAACGCGTCGCGCGGCCGCGCGGGGGCGATCATGGCGGCGCGCGACGCGCTCTACACCGGCGACGTCGCGGGCGAGATCGCGTCGTTCATGGCGCGTGTCGGCGGCGCGATCACCGCCGAGGACCTCGCGTCCTACCACGTGACCATCGAGCCCCCTGTCCACACCACGTACCGCGGCATCGACGTGTACGCGACCGGCCCATGGTCGCAGGGGCCGCTCGTCCCGATGACGCTCAACCTGCTCGAGGGCTACGACGTCGCCTCGCTCGGCCCGGGGTCGCTCGCCTACCTGCATCGCTTCGCCGAGGCGTTCAAGCTCGCCGCGGCGGACCGCGAGGGCTTCTTCGGCGACCCCGATCAGGTCGACGTGCCGATCCGCGGGCTGCTGGACAAGGCGTACGCCGACGAGCGGCGCCGGCTGATCCGCGACGACCGGGCCGCGCCCGAGCTGCCGGCGCCGGGCGACCCGTGGCGCCACGAGGGCCGCGGCGGGCCCGCGGGCTACCGGCCGCGGGCGGCCGCCGGAGTCGGCGCGCCGGACACCTCGTACTGCTGCGCGATGGACGCCGAGGGCAACGCCTTCTCCGCGACGCCGTCCGATCCCGGGCTCGGGTCGCCGCTCGTCGAGGGGCTCGGGATCATCGTGAGCACCCGCGGCGCGCAGCTCTGGACGACGCCCGGCCATCCGTCGGCCATCGCGCCACGGAAGCGGCCGCGCCTCACTCCGAACCCGGCGCTGCTCATGAAGGACGGCCGTGCGCTCATGCCGTTCGGCTGCCCGGGTGAGGACGCGCAGTGCCAGGCGATGGTGCAGACGGTGAACAACGTCGTCGACTTCGCCATGAACCTGCAGGCGGCGATCGAGGCGCCGCGGGTCATCTCGAAGTCGTTCCCGTGGTCGTTCCACCCCCACGCGTACGAGCCGGGCGTGCTCCAGGTCGAGGGCCGCATCGCGCGCGAGGTGCGCGACGGCCTGGAGCGTCTCGGGCACGTCATCCGCGACATGCCGGACTTCACGCCCGCGTCGGCCGGCATGTGCGCGATCCGCGAGCTCGAGCCGGGGACGCTCGAGGGCGGCGCGGACCCGCGGCGCGAGTCGTATGCGATCGGATGGTGAGGTGGACGAGCGCGAGCGGCGCTGGCGCGCCGAGTTCCCGATCACCGACCGCCTCGTCTACCTGAACAACTGCTCGCTCACGCCGCTGCCCAGGCGCGGGCGCATGGCGATCGAGCGGTTCGCGCGCGAGTGGACCGAGCTCGGCGGCCGCGCCTGGTACGACCATTGGGTCGGCGAGTACGAGGCCCTGCGCTCCGACGTCGCGCGCGTCCTCGGCGCCGACGCGGATGAGATCGCCATCGAGCCGAACGTCTCCGCGGGCCTCGTCGGCATCGCGAGCGCGATCGACTACACGAAGCGGCCGAAGGTGGTGGTCGCGGACATCGACTTCCCGACCGACGGCCACGCGTTCCACGCCGTCGCGCCCCGCGGCGCGCGCCTCGAGCTGGTGCGCAGCCCGGATCGGGTCCGCGTGCCGCTCGAGCTCTTCGAGCGCGCCGTCGACGAGCGGACCGCCGCGGTCTGCACCGGCCACGTGTACTTCACGAGCGGGTGGATCCAGGACGTGCGCGCGCTCGCCGAGCTGTGCCACCGCAGGGGCGCGCTGCTCGTGGTCGACGCGTACCAGTCCATCGGCGCGGTCCCCTTCGACGTGCACGCCAGCGGCGTCGACTACCTGGTCGGCGGCACGCTCAAGTGGCTCATGGGCGGCCCGGGCATCGCGTTCCTGTACGCGCGCCGCGACGTCGCCGCGGCGGCGCGGCCGAGCGCGGTGGGCTGGTGGGGCGTCGCCGACCCGTTCGCCTTCGACATCGAGCACCTGCGGCCCGGCGCGGGCGCACGGCGCTTCGAGTACGGGACGCCGGCGGTCGCGGCGATCTACGCGGCGCGGGCGGGCATCGCGCTACTCGAGGAGATCGGCATCGCCACGGTGCGCGAGCGGCACGTGGCGCTGTCGCAGCGTCTCGTGGACGGCGCGCGCTCGCAGGGCTGGGCGGTGCGGTGCCCGGTCGACGCCGGCGAGCGGACGGCGATCGTCACGCTCGAGCACCCGGAGCCGCAGCGCGCGGTCGAGGCGCTGCGCGAGCGCGGCGTGATCTGCGACAGCCGGCCTTCGCTCATCCGGCTCTCACCACACCACTTCAACACGACGGACGAGATCGACCGCGCGCTCGAGCTGCTCGCGCCGCTCCGCGCGGCGGCGGCCACCGCCTGACGCGGCACCCGTTCCGGCTCGCCGCGTGGCTCGCGGTCGCGCTCGTGATCGCGTCGCTGTCGTACGGCGCTCGCCTCACCGCGGAGGGATCGGCGGCGCCGGACCTCTTCTTCCGCTGGTCCACGGTCATCACCACCCTCGCGCTCGAGGGGCTCATCCTCGTGCTCGCCCTGCTCGTCGCGCGGGGGCTCTCGCCGCGCGAGGCTTTCGCGCTGCGCGCGCCGCGCTCGTGGCGGGAGTCCGGGGGCATCGCCGGCGCGGCGCTGGCGGCGATCTACGTGGTGTCGCTGGCGGAGGAGGTCGCGCTCGGCGGCGCGACCCGCGAGCAGGCCGTGCCGCAGTACTGGGACCCGACGCGGATCGACGCGTTCGTCGCGAACGCGCTCGCGGTGGCGGTTGTCGTCCCCATCGTCGAGGAGGCGCTCTTCCGCGGCCTCGGGTTCCGCCTGCTCGCGCCGTTCGGCGATCGCATCGCGGTGCTGGGCACCGCGCTGCCGTTCGCCCTCGCGCACGGCGCCGTGACCGACCTGCCGTGGGTCTTCGTCACCGGTCTCGGGCTCGGCTACCTGCGCGCGCGCACCGCGAGCCTGTACCCGCCCATCCTGCTGCACGGCGTCGTGAACGGCGTCGCGCTCGTCGCCTCAGCCGCGCTCGCGGCCTCCGGCTAACGCGGCGACGCCGCGCGGATGCGCGCGACGACGCCGCGGAGGTCGCCGTCGTCCGCGGCCGCGTCGGCCGCCGTCCCCGCCGCGGCCAGCTCGCCGGCGACGACGCGCTCACGCAGGGCGGCGTAGGGGAGGAGCGGGTCCGCCAGGTTCGCCGGATCGTGGTCGAGGCCCTCCGCGCGCAGACGCCGGCGGACCTCCGCCCAGCGCACGATAACGTCGCGGTCCGCCGACGGCAGACGTGCGTACGCGTCGACGTCGCTCAGCGCCGCGCGGTACCGAAGGAGCGTCCGCCGTTCGGTCCCACGCGGATGCTCGCGGGCGAGCGCGAGGTCGCGGTCGTCGATGGCCACCGCTCCATCGTACGGAAGACCCACGTTCCTCGAGCCGGCGAGCGTGAGCGCGGAGCTCACGTCGTGTGGCGTGGGTGGCGGCGGCTCCGCGGGCGGGGACGCTCTCGGTGTAGCCTCGAGGAGACGTATTACTCTTCCGGCTCCGCGATCCGCGTGGCTTCGCGCGCACGCGCTTCGATCCCGACCATGAGCGGTGGACCGAGCTCTTCTCGCGCGCGAACGCGCTCATCGCGGCGATCGAGCGCGCGCCGTCGTACGACGGCGCGGCGAAGCCCGACGCCCGCGTCTTTGACCCAGCCCGCAGGCTCGCGGCCGCGCCGGCCGGGACGCTCATGGTCGGGGACGGCCCCGTGAGCGACGCCGGCGCAGGCGCGGCGGGCCCGCGGGTCCACATCTCGTGAGCGAGGAGGCGCGCTGGGCGGGACGGGCGGACCGCGACGTCCTCGTGCTGGCGAAGACGGTGGCAGCGACCGCCTTCCCGGTGGAGCGCCCTTCGGTGCTCGGCGTCGATCGCGAGACCGGACGGCTCGCGCGGCTCTCGCCGTTCCCCTGGCGCGCGAACGACACCGACCCGCCGGTCGCGCGGTGGACCTGGCTGCGCCTGGCGACCGGCGTGGACGAGCGCGACGTGCGGCCGGAGACGCTCCTCGTCGAGGGCGACGTGGCGACGACCGGATACGTCGAGGCGAAGGACGCGTGGCGCCTGCGGTGGCCGTTCGTGCGTCCGCATCTGCGCGGATCGCTCGAGTCGCTCACCGCGCTCGCGCGGGACCGCGTCGCGAGCGCGGGATTCGTGCGGGTCGCCGAGGCCGACGTCGTGCAGCTCCCGCTGCGCTACCGCTTCCGCTGCGCGAGCGACGACTGCGCGGAGGCGCACGAGCTCGCGGTGCTCGACTGGGAGCTCCAGGAGATGGCCCGCCTCTCGCGAGAGCGCCACGGGCGGGAGTGGGCGACGCGCTTTCGCTCGGCCTGGGGCGCCCCGCTCCTGGAGCGCTTCGACGTCCACGTGCTCGTCTCGGCGTACGCGCAGCAGCCGACGCGGTTCTACGTCGCGGGTCTGTTCACGCCGCCGCGGGAGGCCGAGGACGCGCACGCGCACCTGCACCACCAGGAGCACCGCGGCCACCGCTGAGCGCGCCCGCCGCGACCCGCGGCGAGGCTGGTGTCACTCGACCTAGACCCTGCCGGCGAGCTGCCGCGGCGCGTCGCCGCGCTCGGCGCCGATCTCGGAGGGCTTGCCGCGGTAGCCGTGCGGGAAGATGCGCAGGAGCAGGTACGTGCCGGTCGTCGGGTCGTCGCTGCGCTCGACGACGACCGACGGGCCCCAGCGCGAGTCGAAGCGGTCGCCGACGCCGGGCCTGGGCACGCCCGCGTCGAACCCCTCGCGGTCCCACTGCAGGACGGCGTAGCCGCGCACGATGCGCTCCTCGTCGCCGCCTTCGTCGGGACGCCAGCGGTGCGCGCCGGGGTGCTCGCGCTCGCACACGGCGGGCGAGCCGGAGTGCATGGTGACCCACTTGTACACGTCGGCGTCCTTGCTCTGCGCGCCCTGCGGATACGCCTCGCGATGCTTCTGCTCGCCGACCGTGCAGAGGTAGTAGAAGAGCATCGAGCGCAGTATATGGACGTGCGCGCGACGACGATCGACGTGCTGGGGCTGCGGACGCGCGTGCTCGTCGCCGGCGACGAGACCGCCGGCGACGCGGTGCTCATGATCCACGGCGTCGGCGGCTGGGCCGAGAACTGGAGCGCGGTGATGGAGCCGATCGCGGCCACCGGGCGCCGCGCGCTCGCCGTCGACCTGCCGGGATTCGGCGAGAGCGAGGCGCCGGGCCGCGTGCCGTACTTCGGTCCCCGTGAGGCGTTCTACCCGCGGTTCGTCGTCGCGCTCCTCGACGCGCTCGGGCTGAGCTCGGCGCACGTCGTCGGCAACTCGATGGGCGGCGCCGTCGCGTACACGGCCGCGGTGACCGCGCCCGAGCGGACGCGCTCGCTCGCGCTCGTCGCGAGCGGCGGCCTCGGCTCGGACATCGCCTTCTTCCTGCGACTCGCGACGCTGCCGGGGACGATCACGCTCACGCGCGTGTTCGGTCGCCCGTCGCACGCGCGGGAGGTGCTGCGCACCTGCTTCTACGATCCCTCGCGCGTTCCCGCGGCGCTGTACGACGAGGTCGTGCGCTACGGCCTGGCGTCGTACCCGGAGTTCGTTCGCGCCCTGCGCTCCGGCGTGACGATCCGCGGCGTGCGCGAGTCGCTGCGGCGCCACTGGATCGCCCAGGCGCCGCGGTACGGCGGGCCGGTGCTGGTGCTGTGGGGCCGCCAGGACCGGGTGCTCCCGCCGCGCCACGTCGACGACGCACGGGACGTGTTCCCGCGCGCGGAGGTGCGGCTCATCGACCGCTGCGGGCACCTGCCGATGCTGGAGCGCCCGGACGAGTTCCTCGCCGCGCTGCTGCCGTTCCTCGATCGCGCCGAGGCGCGCGCCGCCGCGTGAGCGCGCCCGATCCGCCCGGGGAGCGCCCGCGCGGCTCGCGGCGCGCGACGGCGGTTCGGTGGCACCATTGACGTCGAACCGATGAAGACGGGCGAGCGACCCGCGACCGCCATCACGACCCCGCGCGCCAAGGTCATGCTCACGCCGGACCAGGTCATCGCCGACTACCGTCTCGCCGTCCGCAGCCGCGCCGCGAGCGAGCTGGGGCGGCGCGAGGTCCTCGTCGGCCGGGCTCCGTTCGGCATCTTCGGCGACGGCAAGGAGCTCGCGAACCTCGGCATGGCGCACGCCTTCCGGCCGGGCGACTGGCGGAGCGGCTACTACCGCGATCAGACCTTCCACCTCGCCAGCGGGCTCGCGACGCTCGAGCAGTTCTTCGCCCAGCTCTACGCGGACGCCGACCTGGGCCGCGAGCCGTTCTCCGGCGGGCGCCAGATGTCCAACCACTACTGCACGCGGACGGTCGACGAGCGCGGCCGCTGGGCCGACCTGCTGGCGACCGGGCAGACCGCGTCCGACCTCTCGCCGGTCGGCGCCCAGATGCCCCGTTCGCTCGGCCTGGCCTGGGCGTCGAAGCTCTACCGCGAGTCCGCGGCGCTCGGGGCCGTGAGCGCGGGCTTCTCGCGCCACGGCGACGAGGTCTGCTTCTGCACGATCGGGAACGCCGGCACGAGCGAGGGCCTCTTCTGGGAGGCGGCGAACGCGGCGGGCGTGCTCCAGGTGCCGCTCGTGATCGGGGTGTGGGACGACGGCTACGGCATCTCGGTGTCGAACGAGCTGCAGACGACAAAGAGCTCGATATCTGCGGCTCTCGCGGGGATGCGTCGCGACGGCGGGCCCGGATTCGAGATCCGCGTGGTGAAAGGCTCCGACTACGTCGGCCTCGTCGATGCCTTCGCCGAGGTCGCGGCGATCGCGCGGCGCGACCACGTGCCGGCCATCGTGCACGTCATCGAGGTGACGCAGCCGCAGGGGCACTCCACGAGCGGCAGCCACGAGCGTTACAAGTCCGCGGAGCGGCTCGCGTTCGAGATCGAGGCGGACCCCATCCGCCGCATGCGCGAGTGGATGATCCGCGCGGGCATCGCCGACGCCGAGACGCTCGACGCGTACGAGAAGCGCGATCGCGCCGAGGTCGAGGCCGTGCGCGAGCGCGCGTACGAGGCCTACCAGGCGCCGCTGCGCGCGGAGCGCGACGACGCCGTGGCGCTCATCGGCGCGGCGGCCGAACGGAGCGGCGCCGACCTCGGGACGATCCTCGACGGGCTGCGCGGCGAGACCGATCCGACGCGGCACGCGGTGCACAGCGCCGCGTTCCGCGCGCTCGTGGCCCTGCGCGGGCATCCCGGCGCGGCGCGCGACGAGCTGGCCGCCTTCGTCCGCCGGCACCGCGAGGCGAACGAGCGCCGCTACCGGTCGCACCTCTACAGCGAGGCGCCGTCGTCGCCGCTGCGTGTGCCCGTCGTGCCGGCGCGCTACGGCGCGAACGCGGAGAGCATGGACGGCCGTCTCGTGCTCCTCCACGCGTTCGACGCGAACCTCGCGCGGGATCCGCGGATCGTGATCCTCGGCGAGGACGTGGGGAAGCTGGGCGACGTGAACCTCGTGTACGAGGGGCTGCAGGCGCGCTACGGCGCCGACCGCGTCGTGGACACGGGGATCCGCGAGGCGACCATCCTCGGGCAGGGGATCGGCGCCGCGATGCGCGGCCTGCGGCCGATCGTGGACATCCAGTACGTCGACTACCTGCTGTACGCGCTCGAGATCGCCTCCGACGACCTGGCGACGCTGCGCCACCGGACCGCTGGCGGGCAGCAGGCCCCGGTCGTGATCCGGACGAAGGGCCACCGCCTGCAGGGGATCTGGCACACCGGCTCGCCGATGCAGCTCGTCCTCGGAGCGCTGCGGGGCGTGCACGTGTGCGTGCCGCGCGACATGACCCAGGCCGCGGGCTTCTACAACACGCTGCTGCGCGGGGACGACCCGGGGCTGGTCATCGAGGTGCTCTCGGGGTATCGCCTCAAGGAGCGCCTGCCCGACAACATCGGGGAGCTCACGCTGCCGCTCGGCGTGCCCGAGACGATCCGCGAGGGCACCGACCTGACGATCGCGACCTACGGCGCGCTCTGCCGCCTGGCGCTCGCGGCCGCCGACGATCTGGCCGCCTCGGGCATCGAGGCCGAGATCGTGGACGTGCGGACGCTCCTGCCGTTCGACACCGCGCACGCCGTCGCGCGGAGCGTCGCGAAGACCGGCGCGCTGCTCGTGCTCGACGAGGATCTGCCGGGCGGCGCGTCGGCGTACATCCTGCAACAGGTCGTCGAGAGCCAGGGCGCGATCGACCACCTCGAGATCCCGGCGCGGACGCTGACGGCGTCGGCGAACCGCTCGCCGGTGGGCAACGACGGCGACTACTTCACCAAGCCGAGCCGCGACGACGTCTTCGCCGCCGCCTACGCCATGGCGCGCGAGCGCGACCCGCGCTCGTTCCCGCCGCTCTTCCCGGAGGAGCCATGACCGAGAAGACCAACGTCCAGGCGGTGCGCGACACCCTGCTCGAGGAGTTCCGCCGCGACGAGCGCTACATCCTGATGGGCGAGGACGTCGGCGTGCGCGGCGGCGTCTTCCGCGTGTCGGACGCGTTCATCGAGGAGTTCGGCAGCGACCGCATCATCGACACGCCGGTCGCCGAGTCGTCCATCGTCGGCATCGCGATCGGCGCGGCGCTCGGCGGGCTGCTGCCCGTCGCGGAGATGCAGTTCGCGGACTTCAGCGCCCCGGCGTTCGAGCAGATCGTCGACGAGGCGGCGCGCATCCGCTACCGCTCGAACGGCGGGTACGGCGTGCCGCTCACCATCCGCATGCCGTGGGGCGGGCCGGTGCACGGCGCCCTGTACCACTCGCAGTCGGTCGAGGCGTTCTACGCGCACGTGCCGGGGCTGAAGGTGGTCGTGCCGAGCACGCCGCGCGACATCACCGGTATGCTGCGCTCGGCGCTCCGGGACCCGGACCCGGTGATCTTCCTCGAGCACAAGGCGACCTACCGCGCGGTGCGCGGCGACGTGCCGGACGACCCGGACTTCACGATCCCGCTCGGACCCGCGGAGGTGAAGCGCGAGGGGACGGACATCACCGTGTTCGCGTACGGGCTGATGCTGCACCACTCCCTCGCGGCGGCCGAGGCGCTGGCGGGCGAGGGGGTCTCGGTCGGCGTGGTGGACGTGCGCAGCCTGCGGCCGCTCGACGCCGAGACGATCCTGCGGGAAGCGCGGAAGACCGGGAAATGTTTGATCGTGTACGAGGACAACCGCATGTTCGGCGCGGGCGCCGAGATCGCCGCGCTCATCGCCGAGGAGGCGTTCGACGCGCTCGACGCGCCGGTGATGCGCATCGGCGGCCCGGAGGTCCCCGCGATGCCGTACAACAGACCGCAGGAAGAGTGGTTCATGCCCGATCCCACCAAGATCGCGACGAAGATGCGCGCGCTGGCGGCGTACTGACGATCCCTGCTCGCGTCGCCGGGGGACCCCGGCCTCGCACGGAGGCGGAAGATGGCGTTTGAGCTGAAAATGCCGAAGCTCGGCGAGTCGGTCACCGAGGGCACGATCGGCAAATGGCTGAAGAGGCCGGGCGACAAGGTCGCCAAATACGACCTGCTCGTCGAGGTCCAGACGGACAAGGTGAACACCGAGATCCCCTCGCCGGTGAGCGGAACGCTCACGGAGGTGAAGGTCGAGGAGGGCCAGACGGTCCCCATCGGCACCCTCCTCGCGGTGTTCGACACGGCGGACGGTGAGGCCGCCGCGGCGGCGCCGGCGGCGGCACGCCCGACGGCCGCGGCCGCGGCTCCCGCGGCCGTGACGGAGACGCCGGCGCGGCCCGAGGCGCGGGCCGCGGCTCCGTCCGCGGCGCGACCCGACACCAGCGAGATCCGCGCGACGCCCGCGGTACGCAAGCTCGCGGCCGAGAGCGGCGTGGACATCTCGGAGATCGCGGGCACCGGCCTCGGCGGCCGCGTGTCGAAGAAGGACGTCGAGGACTTCCTCGCGCGGCGCGAGGCGCGGCCGCAGGCGCCCCAGCCGTCTCCGCAGCCGCAGCCCCAGGCGGCCGCCGCCCGGGTGGTCCCCGCGCAGCCGCCGGCGCAGCCGGCGCGTCCGGCCCCCGCGCCCTCGCTCGCCGGCGATCAGCTCGTCCCGCTGACGCAGATGCGGCGCGCGATCGCGAACAACATGGCGCAGGCGTGGAGCGCCCCGCACGCGCACGCGGTCATGCCGGTCGACGTGACCGAGCTCATGCGGTACCGGGAGAAGGTGCGGCACGAGTTCGCCGAGCGCGAGGGCTTCGACCTGTCGCCCGCGGCGTTCATCGCGAAGGCCGTCGTGGAAGGCCTGCGCGCGGTGCCGCTGGTGAACGCGAGCTGGACCGATCAGGGGCTCATCCTCCACCGTGAGATCAACCTCGGCTACGCGGTCGCGCTCGGCGAGGACGGGCTCATCGTGCCGGTGATCCGCGACGCCGACGGCCGCAGCATCGCCGGTCTCATGCGCGCGATCCGCGACGTCGTCGACCGCGCCAAGGCGCGGCGCCTCACGCTGGACGACCTCGCCGGCGGGACGTTCACGCTCAACAACACCGGGCCGCTCGGCACCGTCGTGTCGAGCCCGATCGTCCCACCGGGTCAGGCGGCGATCCTGTCGAGCGAGTCGATCCAGAAGACGCTCACGGTGACGGCCGACGACGCGATCGCGATCCGCCAGGTGATGAACATCGTCATCGGGTTCGACCACCGCGTCGTCGACGGGTCGACCGCGGCGCGCTTCCTGGCGGCGGTGCGCGACTGGCTGCAGGGCGCCGCGCCGTCGGTGCCGGTGTACTGAGCGTGGCCGATCTCGCCCCCATCGCGTTCGAGGTCCCCGGCGAGGTCGAGCGGCCGCGGTCGCGCGGCCGCGGCGCGTCGAACACGGTCGTCCCGATCGACCGCGCGCGTCCGGAGTGGCTCAAGGTGCGGCTGCCGTCCGGGCCGGCGTACGAGGGCCTGCGCCGCCTCATGCGCAGCAAGGACCTGCACACCGTCTGCGAGGAGGCGCGCTGCCCGAACATGGCCGAGTGCTGGGGCGCCGGCACCGCCACGTTCATGATCCTGGGCGACGTCTGCACCCGCTCCTGCGGCTTCTGCGCGGTGACCACCGGGAGACCCGGCACGGTCGACCCGGACGAGCCGGCGCGCGTGGGGGAGGCCGTGGCGAGGATGGGCCTCGGCCACGCCGTCGTGACCAGCGTCAACCGCGACGAGCTGCCCGACGGCGGCGCCGGCATCTTCGCCGAAACGATCCGCGAGATCCGCCGCCGCTCGCCGGGCACGACGGTCGAGGTGCTCGTCCCGGACTTCCTCGGGAAGCCCCAGGCGCTCGACGCGGTGCTCGCCGCCGCGCCCGAGGTGCTGAGCCACAACGTGGAGACGGTGCCGCGCCTGTACGCGCGCGTCCGTCCGCAGGCGCGCTATGAGCGCTCGCTCGCGGTGCTGCGCCGGATCGCCGAGCGCGGCGGCACCGTGTGCAAGAGCGGGATCATGGTCGGGCTGGGCGAGACGCGCGAGGAGGTGCTCGCGACGATGCGCGACGTCGCCGAGCAGGGCACCCGCGTCCTCACGATCGGCCAGTACCTGCGGCCGTCGCCGGTGCACCTGCCGATCGAGCGCTACTGGTCGCCCGCCGAGTTCGCCGAGCTGCGCGACGCGGGGATGGCGATGGGCTACGGCCACGTGGAGTCCGGCCCCCTCGTCCGGTCCTCGTACCACGCCGAGCGGCACGTCGGTGTCTAGCGCGCTCCTCGCGTCCTGGCTCGGGCGTGTCGGCTACCTCGACGGCTGGCGCCTCCAGGAGGCCGTCGCGACGCGCGTGCGCTCCGGCGGCGGCGACCGGCTGCTCCTGCTCGAGCACGATCCGGTGTACACGATCGGCCGCCGCGGGACGCTCGACCATCTGCTGGTCGACCGGGCGACGCTGCGGTCGGCCGGCGCGTCGGTGTACCGCGTCGACCGCGGCGGCGACATCACCTACCACGGGCCGGGCCAGGCGGTGGGGTATCCGATCGTGCGTCTGGGTGAGCGACCCGACCTGGTGCGCTACGTGCGCGGCCTCGAGAGCGCGCTCATCGACGTGCTGGCCGGCTACGGCGTCGCGGCCCGCGCCGAGCGCGGGAGGACCGGCGTCTGGGTCGACCTCCCCGACCGGCGGCCGGCGAAGATCGCCGCCATCGGCGTGCGCGTCTCGCGCGGCGTCACCACGCACGGCTTCGCGCTGAACGTGAGCACCGATCTCGACGCGTTCGGGCGCATGATCCCCTGCGGCTTCGCGCACGAGGTCGCGTCCCTGCGGCGCCTCGGCGTCGAGACGACCGTCGCCGCGGTCGCCGAGCGCTGCGCGGCGGCGCTCGCCGGCCGGCTCGGCCGCCCGCTCGGCTGGGATGCCGTCCGGCCGGCCGCCGAGGACGAGATCCCCGCCGACGCGCCGGTGCGCGGGGCGCAGGACCTCACCGCGGCCGTCGCAGCCGTCCCGGCGTAGGCCGACCGGGCCATGACCGGCTGGTACGGACGCGCCATGGGCGCTCGCCCGCGCCAGCGGTACGGTGTCGTGCGGTGGGCGTCGCGTATCTGGTCGGCCTCGCGCGCCAGCGCTCGCTGCCCGCGGCGGCGCTCCTCTTCCTCCTGCTCGTCGACGAGATCGAGGGGATCGTCTTCGTCGCCGTCGGCATCGTCCTCCACCGTGTCGACCTGTTCCTCGCGGCGCAGGACGCGCTCTTCCCGGCGGCCGTCCTCGTCGCGGCCGCGGCCTCCGTCGCGCGGAACTGGCGCCGCGCCACGCCCGCGCCACCGCCGGCGGTCGAGCCGCTCGAGCTCGGCGTGCTGGCCGAGCGGATCGGCGTGGCTCGCTAGCCGGACGTGATCACTTGGCGCGGCGGCCGACGGCGCGGATGAACCCCTCGACGGGGATCGCGGTGAGCGTCTCGATCGAGAGCGTCCCGCGGGCACCGAGGGCGACCGAGATACGCGCGATCGTCTCGACGTCCTTCGCCTCGACGATATTCACGAAGTCGTAGCGGCCGAGCGTCGCGTACTGGGCGACGACGCGGGCGCCGAGCGCCTCGATCTCCTTGTTCACCTCTTTGATGCGGCGCGGGTTCGCCTGGATGGTCTTCACGCCCGTGGGGCTGACCTTCGTGAGGAGCACGTACGTCGCCATCGCTGCCTCCTGCGGGATACTCGACGAGAGCATATGCCCGAGTTCACCCGCGCCGAGGCCGAGGCGCTGCTGCCGAAGGTGCGTCCGCTGCTCGAGGACCTGCGGCGGCGGACGCAGTCGTACCGCAGCCGGCCGTCCGACCCGGTCGCGCGCGAGCTCGAGGCGCTGCTGCGCGAGATCGCCGCGCTCGGCGTGGAGGTGAAGGACCCGGACCAGGGGCTCGTGGACTTCCGCGGCCGCTACCGCGGGCGCGCGGTGTACCTCTGCTGGCGCCTCGGCGAGGGGAGCCGCATCGCGTTCTGGCACGACCTCGACGCGGGGTTCGCGGGGCGGAAGATCATCGAGGACTGAGCGCGTGAAGAGCGCCCGCGCCTACTTGTTGAAGTAGTTCCTGTTGATCTCGATGTAGCTCTTCCACTTGTCGGGGACCGCGTCCTCGGGGAAGATCGCGCTCACCGGGCACACCGATTCGCACGCGCCGCAGTCGATGCACTCGTCCGGGTGGATGTAGTACATGTTGTCCGCGTCGGTCGTATAGATGCAGTCCACGGGACAGACGTCAACACAGCTCGCGTCCTTCACATCGATGCACGGCTCGGTGATCACGTAGGCCATCGCGACACGTCCTCCTAGCAGCGAGAGCGATCGACACCCGAAGGGTATCATCGCGAGCGCGGATGAGTGAAACGACGGAGTTCCCCCTGCCGTACGACGCGAGCGACGACGAGCGCGCGACGGCGCGGCGGGAGATCGCGAAACACACCGAGGTGCTCGGAGACGCGGACCGCGCGATCCGCTTCGTGGGACGGAGCATCGGGCAGACGGGCCCGGTCTGGCACTTCCAGTACACGCGGCTGTACCGCCTGCCGAACGGCTACCTCGCGGCCGCGCGCGACCTCCACGAGGGCGTGAAGGTCGCGTTCGCGGCCGACGCGGCGGACCTGGCCGCCGGGTTCGAGAACCCGCTGGTGCGCGAGTTCATCGAGGACGAGCTGCGCTTCCGCAACGTCCTCGCACCGCAACACGTCGCCGACTAGCCGCGAGCGCAAGGCCGCGCGGCCGCCCAAGCGGGTGCCCGGCGGCGCGGTCGACGGGCCGCCGCGCGCGCGGTGCGACGAAGCCCCGCCGCCCGCGCTCGTCGCCGGCATCGCGCAGTTCAACGCGGGGGAGTTCTTCGAGCAGCACGAAACGCTCGAGCTGCTGTGGCGCGCCACGCGGACGCCGGACCGCGGCCTCTACCATGGCATCCTCCAGATCGGCGTGGGCCTGCACCACTGGCGCGGCGGCAACTTCCACGGCGCCAGCGTCCTCCTCGACGAGGGCATCGAGCGCCTCCGCCCCTTCGCGCCGCGCTGCCACGGCGTCGACGTCGCCGCGCTGGTCCGCGAGGCGACCACGGCGCGCGAGCGGCTCGCGGCGCTCGGCCCCGCGCGGATGAGCGAGGCCGACGTCGGCGCGCTCGCGCCCCGGATACGCTTGGCGCGGTGAGCGACGAGGCGCGACGCTGGGCGAGCACGCTCGGCCCGGTCGGGGCGTGGAGCTTCGACGCCGAGCGCCTCGGGGCCGCCGACGCCCGCGCCTACGCGCGCGAGGTCGAGTCGCTCGGCGTAAAGGTGCTGTGGATCCCCGAGTCGCTCGGCAGCAAGGAGGTCTTCGCGCACGCCTCGCTCCTCCTCGCGGCGACCGAGCGGCTCGTCGTCGCGACGGGGATCGCGAACATCTGGGCGCGCGACCCGGTGGCGATGGCCAACGGCCAGCGTGCGCTCGCGGACGCCTACCCCGGCCGCTTCCTGCTCGGCCTCGGCGTGAGCCATGCGCCGACCATCACCGTGCGCAGCGGCGAGACCTGGGCGCGTCCGGTCGAGCGCATGCGCGAGTACCTCGACGCGATGGAGAAAGCGCCGTACACCGGTCCGGCGGTGGAGACGCCGCGCGTGCTCGCCGCGCTCGGCCCGCGGATGCTGCGGCTCAGCGCCGAGCGCACGCTCGGCGCGCATCCGTACTTCGTGCCGGTGGAGCACACCACCATGGCGCGCCGGGTGCTCGGCGCCGGTCCGCTCCTGGCCGTCGAGCAGGCCGCGGTGCTGTCGACCGATCCGGCGGTCGCGCGCGCGACCGCGCGGCGACACATGAAGCGGTACCTCGAGCTCGACAACTACGCCAACAACCTGCGCCGCCTCGGCTGGGGCGACGCCGACATCGCGAACGGCGGCAGCGACGCCCTGGTCGACGCGATCGTCGCCTGGGGTGACGCCGCCGCGATCCGCGGGCGCGTCGACGACCACCGCGCGCGCGGCGCGGACCACGTCTGCCTCCAGGTCGTCCGCGTCGACCTGAAGGCACCCGCCGCGCTCGAGTGGCGGACGCTCGCTCCGGTCCTGCTGCGCTAGGCGGATCGAGCCCCGCGCTCGCTCAGGCGGTGGCCGGCTCGGTGCCGTCGGCTGGCGGCAGCTCCACCGGTGTGAAGCCGGGCTGGTCCCAGCCGAGCTCGGCGTACGGCGGAAGGTTCACCGCCTCGACGCCGCGCAGCGCGGGGATCTCGCCCCGCAGGCGGCGCTCGATACCGCTCACCATCTGCAGCGACACGACCAGGCGGCTCGAGCGCGGTCGCGTGAGCTCGAAGCGCACGCGGGCGATGCCGTCGTCCACTCCGACGAGCTCGAGCGACCCGCCGCTGCGCTCGAGGTAGGGGCGCATCTCGTCGATCTTCGCCCGGACCTGGTCCGCGAGCGTCTTCCCGAGAGCCACCGCTCGCGAGCATACGGAATCCCAAAGACGCGCGAGCGACCCCGTCCACACACGCGCGACGGTCTCGGCGCGGACCCGCCGCCGAGCATGACGATCGGCGGGCGACGCACGGTGCGATCTTCAGGCACGATATCGGCGCGATGTGCCACCCGCCGGCCGCGCGGCAGCCCGACCTGCCCGCCGACCCGCGGCCCTGATGCGCGGGCTCTTCTGGCTCGCCGCCGGGACCGCGGTGTTCGTCGCCATCACGTTCCTCGAGCAGGTGCCGGTGCTCGGGTGGCTCGGCGGCGCCGCGTCGATCGCGGCGTGGATCGCTCTCACGCGCGGCCTCGTGCTGGAGCGCGAGCCGGACCCGCTCGGGGCCGGGACGGGCGTCGTCTGGGCCGCGATCCTCGGCGCGTTCACCGGGTTCGTCGGCGCGCTCACCGCGTGGCTCGCCCAGACCGGGAGCCTGTTCGGGTTCACCACCGCGCCGGGCGCGCGCTTCGGCGCGGCGTTCGGCTTCGTCGGCGCGTCCCTCGGCCTCGTCTATTGGCCGTTCGTGGGGCTGGCCGTCTGCGCCATGACCGCGCTCGTCGTCGCCGGACGCCGGGCGCGTTGAGCCGGATGGGCGAGCGGCCCCGGCGGTGGACCGCCACGCCGGCCCTTGACCCCTACGCGACGCGGCGGCGTTTGTGGCTCACGTAGTCCACGAGCACGTACTCGCCGAGGCGCTCCGGCTCGACGTAGAAGGCGCGGCCGGTGTTGATCTTCGACATCTGGTTCACGAAGTCCACCAGGTAATGCCCGCGCGCGAGCATGAACGTGTTGATGGTGATCTGCTCGCGCGTGCAGCGGACCACCTCGCGCAGCGTCTCCTGGAAGGTGCGCGGCGTCGGCGGGTAGGAGAAGCGCGGCGTCGGAATGCCGGGCTCGAAGTGCGCGGTAGGCTCGCCGTCGGTGATGAGGACGATCTGCTTGTTCTTTCCGCGCGAGCGCGCCAGGAGCGCGCGCGCCACCTCGAACGCGTGCTGCATGTTCGTGCCGTACACGTACTCGTTCCAGGTGAGGCGGGGGAGGTCCTGCGGCCGCAGCTGTGACGCGTACGCCGAGAACCCGATGATGTAGAGGTCGTCCTTCGGGAACGTCGAGCGGATGAGCGAGTCGAGCGCGAGCGTGACCTTCTTCGCGGCGAGGAAGCAGCCGCGGAACAGCATCGAGCGCGACACGTCCACGAGGATCGCCGTCGCCGACTGCGTCATGAGCTCGGTCCGGTAGACGGCGAAGTCCTCGGCGGTCAGCTTCACCGGGACCTTCGCGCCCTCGCGGAAGACGGCGCTGCGGACCGTGCCGGGGAGATCGAGCAGGAACGGGTCGCCGAACTCGTAGGTCTTGAGCTCGTCGGTCGGATCGCCGCCGCGGCCGCGTGTGCGGGCGCGGTGGCTCCCGAACGCGTCGCGCTTGAGCGTCGAGAAGATCTCCTCGAGCGAGCGCTGCCCGATCTTGCGGATCCCGCGCGGCGTGAGCTCGTACCGCTCGCCGTCCTTCCGGATGAGTCCGGCCTCCTCGAGCAGCTCGGTCATCCTGCGGAGCTGATCGAGGGACTGCCGCGCCCCGGCGCCGGCCAGGCGCTCGACCCGATCGGCGTCGAGGTCCCGCAGGTCCTCGGACGAGCGGGCGCCGCGGACGACGTCCTCCATGTCCGAGAGCTGGTTCATCTCGTCCATGAGGCCGAGGGCCTCGGCGAGCGTCAGCGGCTCGTCGCCGCTCATGGCGTGCTCGTAGCCCTCGACCGGCATGACCCGGCCGAGGGTCTCGGCGAGCTCGTTCATCGCGGCCTGCAGCGCCGGGTCGGCGAACGCGGCGCCGAGCAGCTGCTCGAGCTGGTCACGCATCTCGCTCGACATGCTCTGCCACAGCGAGCGCATCGCGGCCATGCCCTGCGCGAGCTGGCGCAGCAGGTCGTCCCAGTCCCTCGCGCCGCCGGCGAGCTCGGGGTACTGGCGCTGGAACGCCTCGAAGTCCGGCTCGCCGCCCTCGATGCGCTCCTTCAGCGCGCGGTTGAGGTCGCGGATCATCTGCCGCGTGCGCTCGAGCTGCTCGGGCGTCAGGTTCTGCAGCGAGTCGCGCATGTTCTTGAAGTACGAGCCGAGCACCTGCTGCTGCAGGTCCCGGAGCAGCTCCTGGTACTTCTCGGCGGCCTTCGGCTCGACGAACTCGTAGTCCTTCAGCGCGCGCATCGCGCGGCCGAAGTCCTCGGGCAGCTCGTCGAGCTGCGCGAGCCGCTCGGCCGCCAGCTTCCGCATCGCCTCGCCGAGCCGCTCGTTCGGCGCCTCGGCGTCGCGCCGGCGCTCGAGCCCCTCGCGCTCGAGGCGCTTCACCTCCTCGAGCTTCTCCTTGAGCTGATCGAACGTCCGGCTGAGGTCGTGCCGCTGGGCGCGGCGCTGCTTCGCCGCGCGCAGGCGCTCGAGGAGGTCCTTCATGCCCTCCATGCGGCCGGGAACGCCCCAGCGACCCAGGCGCGCGAGCGCATCCTCGAGGTCGCCGCCGGAGAGGAGCTCGTCGGACATCGCCGACAGCAGCTCGTCGGCCTCGAGCGCGTCGAGGCGCTGCGTCCCGTCCCAGCGCAGGTAACGGACGTCGCCCGGCTCGCCGAGCGGCGGGGGGCCCGCGCTCACGCCCTGAAGGTCGAGCGCGTCTCGCCGCGCTCCTTGTTCAGCTTCCGGTTGAGGTGCAGCCCCTCGAGCACGAACTCGACGGCCGCCGCGACGGTGGCCGGGCTCCCGGCTCCGCCGAGCTTCGCCACCGCGCCCTTCATGCCAGGGATCTGCAGCGCCTGCTTCACGTACTCCTGGCTCGGAAGCGACGGCGACACGTGCATCGTCGCGCCCCGCTGGAACGCGGCGAGGAGCGAGTCGAACTCGGCGAGCGAGAACGTGCGGTTGAAGACGTTGAGGACCGCGCGCTGCGCGAGGCGCTCGATGACGCGCTCCTCGGTGACGTCGCCCACCGACTCGAGCTCGATCTTCCCGGCGGTCGAGGCGATGACCGCGGGCAGGTCGCTGATGCGCGGAACCACCGTCGTCTCCCGGGTGCGGAGCGCCCGCTTGAGCGCGCTCGAGACCAGGTTCTCGTAGTTCGACACGGAGACGCGGACCGACACCCCCGAGCGCTGCGAGATCTCCGGCGAGCGCCGCGCGAGCTGCGAGAGCTCCGCGAGCACCTCCTTCATGTAGCCGGGCACGATCGTCGTGAGGCCCTCGTCGGCGAACGAGCTGCGCTCCTGCTCCATGATCCCGACCTCGATGCCGAGCTCGCGCGGGTAGTGGGTCCGGATCTGCGAGCCGAAGCGGTCCTTGAGCGGCGTGATGATGCGGCCGCGGTTGGTGTAGTCCTCGGGGTTCGCCGAGGCGACGACGAAGAGGTCGAGCGGGAGCCGCACCTTGTATCCCCGGATCTGCACGTCGCGCTCCTCCATCACGTTCAGGAGGCTCACCTGGACGCGCTCGGCGAGGTCGGGGAGCTCGTTCAGCGCGAAGATCCCGCGGTGCGTGCGCGGCACGAGCCCGTAGTGGATGGTGAGCTCGTCCGAGAGGTAGCGGCCCTCGGCGACCTTGATCGGGTCGACCTCGCCGATGAGGTCGGCGACCGAGATGTCGGGCGTCGCCAGCTTCTCGCTGTAGCGCTGGTCCGGCGTGAGCCACGCGAGCTCGACGCTGTCGCCGTCGTTCGCGACCCGGTACCGGCACGCGGCGCAGATCGGCGCGAACGGGTCGTCGTTGATCTCGCAGCCCGCGATCGCCGGGACGGACGGGTCGAGGAGCTCGACGAGCTGGCGCGCGATGCGCGTCTTGGCCTGCCCGCGCTCGCCGAGGAGGATGACGTCCTGCCCGGAGAGGATCGCGTTCTCGATCTGCGGGATGACCGTGGCCTCGTAGCCCACGATGCCCGGGAACAGCGCGCGATTCGCGCCGAGCGCTTCGATGAGGTTCGCCCGCAGCTCTTCCTTCACGGTCCGCGAGCGGTACCCGGTCTCGCGCAGCTCGCCGATGGTGCCTGGTCGATCGGTCATTCGACGGGGTCTCCTCTGATCTGAGTCGGCAGGCGCTCGCCGCGATCGGCCGCGAGCGACGCGCGGACGTCGGCGATCGTCGTGACGCCCCTCCGCACGAGGTCCGCGAGCAGCTCGGTCCGGCGCGCGAGCTCCGCGCCGGCGGCCCCGGCGTCGCCGCGGCGGCGTGCGCGCAGCAGGGCGAGCTCCGCCGCGTCGTCGTGGCTGTGCCGGTCGCGCTCGATGTCGTGCTCGACGAGCGGGACGAGCGCGACCCCGCCGTCGCTCGGCATCAGGCGGTGCAGGGAGACCACCCGGCGGGCGTACCCGCCGCGGCCCGTGCCGTAGATGCGCATGACCATGAGCAGGTCGACGCGCGCGAGGTCGGCCGCGGGGACGCCGAGCTCACCGGTGAGCTGCGCGACGGCCTCGTCCGCGGAGTCGGCGTGGAGCGTCGAGCCGAGCGCGTAGCCGTCCGCGAGGGTCGCGAAGACACGCACCGCCTTCGGCCCCCACAGGTACACCGGCAGGTGCGACGACAGCTCGTTCGCGAGCAGGATGGTCTGGTGCGGCGGCGTCTGGGTGAGGTAGTCGAACGTCTCCGCCCAGCCGCGGATGAAGACGCGGCGCGTCGCGAGCGGCACGAAATCCAGCAGGGCGGTGAGGGTCGTCGTCTTGCCGGAGTGGGGATGTTCGGCCGCGATGAGGATCGAGCCGTGCGCCGCGATGGTCATCCCGCACAGCGCCGCGGTGCGCGCGTCCATGTTCCCCGCCTCGAGCAGCTGCGTGATCGACATGGGGACGGGCGGCTCCCAGCTCCACCCCCACCAGCCCATCGGGACGTCGTAGTCGCGCGCGCTGAGCGGCCGCTCCGCGATCGCGAAGCGGCGCTGGACGTGCTGTGGCTCCATCGACCGAGGGTAGCACGCTACTCTCTGCGCTCAGTGGCGAAAGCGAAGCGGCGACGCGCCGGAACAGGCACGGAGCGGCGCGGGCACATCGACGATCCCGCGCGTCTCGCCAGAGAGGCGCGCGAGAACGTCGAGAAGAGCGCCGCCGAGCTGCGCAAGCAGCGCCTGCCCATCGCGACCGAGCCGCCGACGGTCTACCGGCCCTGAGCGCGCACCGCTTCGCGACGATCGGCGAGCTGCGCGCGGAGCTGCGAGCGCGCCGGGTCTCGGCGCTCGAGCTCGCCGACGAGCTCTGCGATCTCCTGGAGCGTGAGGGACCGCGCTACAACGCGGTCGCGGCGGTCGTCCGCGATCGCGCGCGCCGCGAGGCCCGCCGCGCCGACGCGGCCATCGCCCGTCGCGACCCGCGCCCGCTCCTCGGCGTCCCCTACGGCGTGAAGGACCTCCTCGCGGCGAGGGGCGCGCCGACGACGTGGGGCGCACCGCCCTATCGCGATCAGACGATCGATGCCGACGCGACCGCGGTGCGGCGCCTCGGCCGGGCCGGCGGCGTGCTCGCGGCGAAGCTCGCCATGGTCGAGCTCGCCGGCGGAGGCGGCTACCGCTACCCGAGCGCGTCGCTCCAGGGCCCCGGCCGCAATCCGTGGGACACCGAGCGCTGGTCGGGCGGATCGTCGAGCGGCTCCGGCGCGGCGGTGGCCGCCGGCCTGGTGCCGTTCGCGCTCGGAAGCGAGACGTCCGGGTCGATCGGGACCCCGTCCGCGTACTGCGGCGTGACCGGCCTGCGCCCGACGTACGGCCTCGTGTCGCGCCACGGGGCGATGGCGCTCTCGTGGACGCTCGACAAGATCGGACCGATGGCGCGCAGCGCGGCCGACTGCTCGATCGCGCTCGAGGCGATCGCCGGGCCGGACGCGAGCGACGCGACCTCCGCCGGCCGGCGCTACCGCCCGCTCGACCGGCGCGCGGCGCGCGCGGCGCCGAAGACCGTGCGGATCGCGTTCGCCGAGGAGGACGTCGCCGACCACGCGTCGGCGGAGGCGAAGCGGGCGCTCGAGAAAGGCGTGGCGGAGCTCCGCCGCGTCGCGCCGCGCTTGGTGCGCGAGACGCTGCCCGAGCTGCCGTACGGCCCGGCGGTCGGCACGGTCTACGCGGCGGAGGGCGCGACGATCTTCGCCGAGCTCATCGAGGGGCCGCGCTTCGAGGAGCTGGTCGACGCGCGCCAGAAGGCGGGCCTGCGCGCGTCACTGGATATCCGCGCGCGAGACTACCTGCAGGCGATGCGGCTGCGCACCAAGGTGTCGGCGGCGTTCGCGGACATCTTCACGCGCGCCGACGTCATCCTCTCGGTCGGTCGCACCATCACCGCGACGCCGATCACGCGGCCGCTCGACCAGCCCGGGCGCACCGCGAGCAACCCGGCGCCGTCGCGCCGGCCCGGCAACGTCGCTCTCATCGCCGCCGGGAACCTCGCCGGCCTGCCCGCGATCTTCTTCCCCTGCGGCCTCGGCACCGACGGGCTCCCGGTCGGCCTGCAGCTCGTCGGCCCGCCGTTCTCCGAGCCGCTCCTCGTCGCGCTCGCCGACGCGTACCAGAACGAGACGGACCACCACCGCAGGCGCCCGGCCGCCTCCTGACGCCTCAGCGGTCGGAGGCGATCGGTCCCAGCGCGGCGATGCCCTCGAGCTCGTGTCCGTAGGGGAGCATGACGTTGGCGTGATCGACGCCGCCGGCCCGCAGCTGGGCGAAGGCGGCGGCGACCTCGTCGGTGCTCCCGACGATCGCGCCCGGCCGGTCCGCGAGCCACTTCTCGCGCGTCGTGCTCGCGCGCCGCGCGACGTCGTCGACCATCGCGTCGGCGACCGCGCGCGTGCGGCCGGCCGCCGCGTAGACGAACATGCTCCGGCGCAGCGTGGTCGGATCGCGCCGCTCCGCGCGGCACGCCTCGGCGAGTCCGGCGTTCAGCGCCGCGATCCGCTCGGCGAGCGTTCCGGGGAGGATCGCGTGATTGAACCAGTGCGCGTACTTCGCGGCGATGCGCATGACCCGCGGCTTCGAGCCGCCGATCCAGATCGGGAGCGGCCGCTGCACCGGCTTCGGCGCGCACACCGCGTCCTCGACGCGGTAGTGCGACCCGCGGTACGTCGCGCGCTCGTCGCGCCAGAGCCGCGTGCAGATCTCGAGCGCCTCGACGAGCTGCGTGACGCGCATGGCGGCCGCGGGGAAGTCGTACCCGTAGCGGACGTACTCGACCTCCTTCCACCCGGCGCCGATGCCGAAGTCGAGCCGGCCCCCCGACAGGTGGTCGACGCTCGCGGCGATCTTCGCCAGCAGCGCGGGATTGCGGTACGACTGCGCCGTGACCATCGGACCGATGCGGATGCCCTCGGTGTCGCGGGCGAGCGCGGCGAGGACGGTCCAGGCCTCGAGGCAGCTCGTGTCGACCGCGTCCTTGCCGAGCAGGAGGTGGTCGGAGACCCAGAGGCGCGTGAAGCCGGCGGCGCGGGCCGCGCGCGCGATCTCGCGGATGCGCTCGTAGGTGAACCCGAACTGCGGCTCGACCTGCACCCCTAGGTCCACCTCATCGCTCCTCGCCCCTGTCTTCCTCCGCCGTCAGGCGGAACATCATGTGGCGTCCGGTCACCGTGAGCGTCGCGAGCATGAAACCGGCGAAGACCGCGACGCCGGCGTTCACGATCGGATCGAGGCCGAGCGCGAGCGCGTCGAACGCGAACACGAGCACGAACCACACCGCGAAGGTCACGAGCGTCTCGCGTAGGGCGAACGTGATGGGCCGGCGCGGCTCGCGGCGCGCCGGGCGCCGCTCGGGCGGCAGCAGCGCCTCGCCGGCCAGGCGCGCGCGCCGGTCGGCGCGCATCACGCCGGCCACGTACCACACCGAGACGGCGAGCAGCACGACCTCGACGACGACGTTCTGAGCGTTCCCCACGACGATCGAGAGGGGGATGAAGAGGAGCGCGCCGACCGCGACGATCGTCGCGACGACGGTCGTGGCGATGGTGAGCCCTCGCCTCATGACCGGCCCACGGCGCGGTCGAGCAGCTCGACGACGTGCAGAACCTCGACGTCGCGCCCGCGCTCGCGGAGCGCCGCGGAGATCTGCAGCATGCAGCCGGGGTTCGCGCTCACGACGATCGCCGCGCCGGTCGCCGCGATCGCGTCCGCTTTGCGCGCCGCGAGCGCGTCCGAGAGCTCGGGCTGGGTGAGGTTGTACGACCCGGCGCTGCCGCAGCAGACGTCGCTCTCGGCCATCTCGACGAGCTCGAGCCCTTCGATGCGCCGCAGGAGGGCACGCGGCTGTGCCCGGATGCGCTGCGCGTGCGCGAGGTGGCAGGGCTCCTGGTAGGTGACGCGCGCGCGGAGGCGCCCCGCCGGCGCGCCGTCGCCGAGCGCGGCGAGATACTCGGTGACGTCGCGGACCTTCGCCGCGAGCGCCGCGGCGCGGTCCCGCCACGCCGGATCGTCCGCGAGCAGGCGACCGTACTCCTTCAGGTGCGCTCCGCACCCGGCGGCGTCCACCACGATGGCGTCCACGCCGGCCGACTCGAACGCGGCGACGTTCCGCTTCGCCAGCGCGACCGCCCCCGCGTGGTCGCCCGCGTGCGCATGGAGCGCGCCGCAGCAGGCCTGCTCCGGGACCTCGACGACGGCGACGCCGGCGCGCGCGAGGACGCGGCCCGCCGCGCTGTGCACGTCGCCGTACGCGACGCGCATGACGCAGCCGAGCAGCAGGGCCACGCGCGCGCGGGGCGCCGCGACGGCGGGCGGCGGCGCGTAGCGGGGCCGTGTGAACGGCGGGTAGAGCGCCTCGAGCCGGCGCAGCCCGCGCGGGAGCCGGGCGGCCAGCCCGCTCGCGCGCACCAAGCGCCGCAGGCCGGTCCGCTCGTACAGGGCGGCGAGGCCGGCGACGCCCTCGAGACGGCCGGGATCGGCGAACAGCGAAAGGAGCGCGCGGCGCAGCCACGACGCCGGCGCCGAGCGGCGCCGCGCGCCGGCGGCCTCGATGGCCCCGCGCGCGCTCTCGATCAGCGCGCCGTAGCCGACGCCCGAGGGGCACACCGCCTCGCAGGCGCGGCACCCCAGGCAGCGATCGAGGTGGAGGAGGACGTTCGGCGCGGGCGCGATGCGGCCGGCCGCGAGCTGCTCCATGAGGTGGATGCGGCCGCGCGGCGACTCCGTCTCGAGCCGGGTGAGCAGGTACGTGGGACACGACTCGAGGCAGATCCCGCAGCGGATGCAGCTTCGCGAGGGCTCGACGTCGAACGTCAGGGCGGCGACGGTCACGCCGTCAACGCTACGCGGGAAGACGACCCGGTGCGAGAACGCCGCGCGGGTCGAAGCGCCCCTTGAGGCCTCGTGCGATCGCCGGGGGCAGCCGCGGCGTGCCCCACGTGCCGGCGGCGCGCCGCGTCTCGGGCGCCGCGCGCTCGATGACGAGGGCGCCGCCCGCCGGCTCGACCAGCTCGCGCAGCGCACGCACGCGCCGCGGGTCGAGCTCGCCGAACAGGTACGCGATCCCGGTGCCCGGATACGCGAGCAGCGGTCCGCTCTCGCTCGCGAACACCTCGGCCTCGCGGCCCGGACGGAGCGAGAGGCGTGCCGAGCGCGCCGCGCGCAGCGGCAGCGCCGCGATCGCTCCCCACGCTTCGGCATCCTCCTCGGCGAAGTGGCCGAGGCGGCGCAGCTCGGCCGCGAGGCGGTCGACCGCCGCGACGGACCCGGCGACCCGCACGACGAGCCGCGCGCCGGCCGCGTCGATCACGAGCGCGACCGCGTCGAGCGGGAGCCGCGAGGCGTGCAGGACGCCCGCCGACCGCCAGACCTCGGACGGAGCGCCGGCCAGGGTGAACGAGCGGACCCGCTCCGCCCGAGCGACGAGCTTGAGCGTCACCTCGGTGAGCACGGCGAGCGTGCCGAACGTCCCGCTGTAGAGGCGCGTGAGGTCGTAGCCGGTCACGTTCTTCACGACGCGGCCGCCGGCGCGCGTCCGGGTGCCGTCGCCGAGCACGGCCTCGCACCCGATGATCCAGTCGCGCGGGTGCTGGTACCGCAGCCGCGAGGGCCCCGCCGCCGCGCTCGCGATGCTGCCGCCGACGGTCGCCGTCGCGGGATCGCCGACCTCGACCGGCCAGCGCTGGCCGGCGGCGGCGAGGACGTCGGCGAGCTCGGCGAGCGTCGTGCCGGCGCGGACGGTGCAGACGAGGTCCGCGGGCGCGTGCTCGACGACCCCGCGGAGCGCGCGCAGGTCGAGCGCGGCGTCGTAGCGCTCGGGGTCGTCGCCGACCTCGATACGCGTGCCGCCGCCCCACACGACGACCGCCTCGCCCGCCTCGTTCGCGTCGCGGACCGCGGACACGACCGCATCCGTGTCGCCCGCGGCGACCGTGCGCGCGGGCGTGGCGGCGCCGATCGCGCGGGTCGCTAGATCCACAGCCCCTCCGCGAGCGCCTTCTTGATCCGCTCCGTCGGTATCGACGCGCACGCGTCGCCGCCGGGGAAGACCTTGCCCGGGTTCATGCCGCCCTCCGGGTCGAACGCCATGCGCGCGCGCTGCATCGCCTCGAGGTCCTCGGGCCCGTACACCCAGAACATGAAGTGGTTCTTCTCGATCCCGATGCCGTGCTCCCCGGAGAGCGTGCCGCCCGCGTCGATCGCCACCTTGAGGATCTCGCCGCTCGCCTTCATGACCCGCTCGATCGGATCGGTCCGCGCGTCGAAGAGGAGCAGCGGGTGGAGGTTGCCGTCGCCGATGTGGAACATGTTGGCGACGATGAAGCCGTAGCGGCCGGCGACCCTGTTCACCTGGTCGAGGACGTCCGGCAGCTTCGACCGCGGGACGACGGCGTCGTGGATGTACGAGTTCGGCTTGATGCGCGCGAGCGCGGGATACCCGAGCTTGCGGGCCTTCCACAGGAGGTCGCGCCGCGCCGCGTCGGCCGCGACCTGGATGCCGAACGCCCCGGCGGCCTCGCAGATGCGCACGATGTCCTCGGCCGCGGCCGCGGTCTCCTCGCGCAGCCCCTCCAGCTCCACGAGCAGCAGCGACCCGGCCTCCTCGGAGAGGCGCACGTCGAACGCCTCGTTCACCGCGCGGATCGTGGTGCGGTCGAGCATCTCCATCGCCGCCGGGACGATGCCGCGCGCGATGATCGCGCTCGCCGCGCTCGCCCCCGCGCGCACGTCGTGGAAGAGCGCGAGGAACGTGCGCACGTCCTCGGCGATCGGCAGGAGCCGCAGCCACGCCTTCGTGACGATCCCGAGCGTGCCCTCGCTCCCCACGATGAGCGGGACGCAGTCGTACCCGGGGAGGTCGGGCGCGGGCCCGCCGAACGTCGCGAGCTCGCCGCTCGGGAGCGCGACCTCGACGCCGAGCACGTGGTTCACGATCGACCCGTAGCGCAGCGCGTGCGGGCCGCCGGCGTTCGTGCCGATGTTCCCGCCGATGCTCGACACGCGCTGGCTGGCCGGGTCCGGCGCGAAGAACAGGCCGTGCGCGCGCGCCTCCTCGCTGATCGCGAGGTTCGGGACCCCGGGCTCGACGACGGCCACGCGGCTCACGGGGTCGATCTCGAGGATCCGGCGCAGACGCGAGGTCGAGATCACCAGCGCGTCGCCGCACGCGATCGTCCCGCCCGAGAGACCGGTGCCCGCGCCGCGCGGGACCACCGCGAGGCCGGCGCGCCGCGCGGCGCGGACGCACGCGGCGACCTCCGCGGCCGTGCCGGGCACGACGACCGCGGTCGGCGGCCGTCGATCGAACCCCGCGTCGTACTCGAACACGACCACGTCCTCGGGCCTCCAGAAGACGTGGGGCTCGCCGCAGACCGCGACGAGCTCGGCGGCGAGCGCGCTCGTGGCGCTCACGCGTGCTCCTCGATCCAGATCGCCCCGTCGGCGGTGTGCTCCTTCTTCCAGATCGGGACGACCGTCTTGAGCTCGTCGATCGCCTCGCGCGCCGCGGCGAAGGCCGCGTCGCGGTGCGGCGCCGCGGCGGCGATCACGACCGCCACGTCGCCGACGGCCAGATCGCCGACGCGGTGGTGCAGCGCGAGCCGGCACGGCCGGTGGCGCGCCTCGAGCGCCGACGCGATCTGCCGCATCTTCGCCTCGGCCATCTCCGCGTACGCCTCGTACTCGAGGTGCGTGACCTCCAGGCCACGGCTGCGGTCGCGCACCGTCCCGAGGAACACGACGATGCCCCCGAAGGCGGAGTCGCGCACGGCCGCGATGGCGTCGTCGACGACGAGCGGCCGGTCCGAGACGAGGATGCACGTCGCGGTCGTCGCGCCCCCGGAGACCGGTGGGATGAGCGCGACCTCGTCACCGTCGGCGAGCGGCTCATCGAGCCCGACGTACTCGAGGTTGCGGGCGATCACGAGACGGCGGCCCTCGGCGACGAGCGGGTGCTCCTTCGCGACGCGATCGATCGCGTCCTTCACGGTCGCTCCCGGCGGGAGCTCGACGTCCATCCGACCGACGCCCGCCGCTTCGCGATACGCGGCGAAGAGACGCACCTGGACGCGCACGATGCGAGTCTAGGAGTGCACGCGAGGGCACCGGAGTGCCACAATAGGCACGGGAATGGACCCCGGCTCCGCCTTACCGGCGGCGGTCTTCACGGTCGCCGTCATCCTGGTGAACGCGTTCTACGTGGCGTCGGAGTACGCGATCGTGCGCGTGCGGAGCACGCAGCTCGAGGAGCTCGCGAGGGGCGGGAGCGCGCGCGCGAGGCTGGCGCTGCGCATCGCGCGCGACCTGGAGCCGTACATCTCCACCGTGCAGCTGGGCGTGACGCTCGCCTCGCTCGGCATCGGCCTCGTCGGCGAGCCGGCGGTCGCGAGGCTCCTGGAGCCGCCGCTGGGATGGCTGCGCGCCGCGTCCGAGCCGGCCTTCGGCGTCGTGAGCTTCCTCGTCGCGTTCGCCCTGGTGACCTACGCGACGGTCGTCGTGGGCGAGCTCGCGCCGAAGTATCTCGCGATCCACGATCCCCTCGGCTTCGCGCTCTGGTCGGCGTACCCGCTGCACCTGACCTACCGGGTCGCGTATCCGTTCATCTGGCTCATGAATCGGAGCGCGGCCGGCGTCGTGCGCGTGCTCGGCGTGAAGCCCACCGAGGACCTCGACGTCCACAGCGACGAGGAGCTGAAGATGCTCGTCGCGGCGTCGGCGCGTCAGGGTGTGCTCCAGGAGTCCGAGCGGCTCATCGTGGGCAACGCGCTCGACTTCGCGGACACGCTCGCGCGCCAGGTCATGATCCCGCGCACCGAGATCGTCGCGGTGCCCGAGGACCTCGACCTCCCCGGCCTCCTGGCGATGGCGCGCCAGACGCGCTTCTCGCGGTTCCCGGTCTATCGCGAGGACCTCGACCATGTCGTCGGCGTCATCCACGTGAAGGACCTCGTCGGCATCGACCGCGGCTCGCACGCCATCGCGCGGGACCTCATGCGACGTGTCACGGCGGTGCCCGAGACGCTGCGCCTCGACCAGGTCCTGGCGGAGCTGCGCCGGCAGGGCGCCAGCCTCGCCATCGTCATCGACGAGTTCGGCGGAACGGCCGGCCTCGTCACGCTCGAGGACGTCATCGAGGAGCTCGTCGGCGAGGTGCGCGACGAGTTCGAGCGCGGCGAAGCCCAGCGCATCAGGGAGGAGGCGCCCGGGACGTTCGTGGTCGACGGCCTCGTGTCGCTCGACGACCTGCGCGACCGGCTGGGGCTGGGTCTCTCCGCGGAGCCCTACGACACCGTGGGCGGCATGGTGTTCGGCCGGCTCGGCCGTGTGGCGAAGGTCGGCGACCACGTGGACGTCGAGGGCTACCGGTTCACCGTGAGCGCCGTCGACGGCAGGCGCGTCTCGCAGATCCGCATGCAGCGGCTCAAGCCGCCGCGACGGGCGGCCTGACCGGAAGCGGTGTGTGACGAGCGGGTAACGAGCGTCCTCGTCCGGCTGGCACGGCGCATGCCTCATCCGCGGTCCGATGGAGATCCTCAACAGCGACCTCGCCCTCCTCGTCTTCTCGACGATCGGTCTCGCCGTGACCACCGTCTCGATCGTGGTCGATACGCGCGATCAGAAGGAGCGCGTCGCGACCCAGAAGGTGCGGGTCGAGGGCTAGCCGCCGAAGAGGCCGCGCACCGCGCCGACGAGCTCGCCGAACCGCGCCGCCCAGAACGCCTGCGCGCGCGGGTCGAGGAGCACGAAGAGACCCGTCGCCGCCGCCGTCGCGAGCAGCGTCGTCCCGAGGAACGAGACGACGCTCGCGCGCGGGTCGAGGCGCCGATCTTTCACGCTCGGCCGCTCCGGAGGCGGGCGACCAGGTTGTCCAGACGGGCGCGCGAGATCGTGAGGAACTTCGCCAGGTTCTGGCGGTCGCCCTCCGGGATGCCCGTCGTCCCATCCTCGCCGATCGCGCGCGACAGCTCGGCGAGAGACTCGTTCAGCTTGCGCGTCGCGGTGATGAGCGCGTCGTCGCGCAGCGCGGGGATCGCCGGCTCGGGCCGCTCGGGCTTCGCGACGGGGTTGAGGATGCGCTCGACGCGGTCGTGCAGCTTGATGAGCGTGAGCTGACCCGCGAGCACCTGCTTCGCGAGCGCGCGCCGCCGCCGCTGGTTGTCGAGCTTCATGAGCTCGTACGCGGCGGAGAGGGTGTCGTAGCGCTGCGCGACCATCTCGCGGACGTCGTCCGGCGCGCCGGACAGGCGCAGCCGGTTCTCCACGTACCCCTTGTCCTTGCCGAGCTTTCCCGCGAGCTGGCGGATGGAGTACCCGAGCTCGCTCGTCATCTTCTTGTAGATGAAGGCCTCGTCGAGCGGGGAGAGGTCCTCGCGCTGGAGGTTCTCGATGAGCGCGATCTCGAGCGCGGTGGCGTCGTCGAAGCGCTCGACGATCGCGGGGATGGTGTCGCGACCGGCGAGCTTCGACGCGCGCCAGCGGCGTTCGCCCGCGATGATCTCGTACCCCTCCGCGGCGGGCCGGACCAGGATGGGCTGGAGCACGCCGTGCTCGCGGATCGACGCCGCCAGCTCCTGCAGCGTCTCCTCGTGCCAGGTCATGCGCGGCTGGGCGGGGTTCGGCTGGACCTTCTCGAGCGGGATCTCGCGCACCGCCGTCGGCGTGCGCGCCGCGAGAAGGCTGATGATCCCGGGAGCGGTCTCCGTCTCCTGCTGGAAGATCCGCGTGCCGGCCCCGCGGAACGACTTCTTCGACGTGGACCGGCTCGGGCTACTTGTGAGCACCGATCACCTCCCTGGCGAGGTCGACGAAGCTCTTCGCTGCGTCGGAGCGCGGCTCGTAATCGGTGATCGGGACGCCGGCCGTCGGCGCCTCCCCGATCTTCACGGACTGGCGGATCACGGTCTCGAAGACCTGGTGGTCGCCGAGATCGTGGAGCGAATCGAGCATGTCTCGCGCGAGGATCGTGCGGCTGTCGTAGAACGTCGGCAGCAGCCCGAGCACCTTCAGGTTCGGGTTCAGCTTCATCTGCACCGTCTTGATGATCTTCAGCAGCGCGGCGACGCCCTTCAGCGCGTAGTACTGGGTCTGCACCGGGATGATCACGCCGTCGGATGCGACGAGCGCGTTCAGGGTGAGCAGGCCGAGCGTCGGCGGGCAGTCGATGACCACGTACGCGTAGCGCTGGACGATGTCCGCGCTCAGCTTGTCCCGCAGCGCCATCTCGCGTCCGATCGCGTTGAAGAGCTCGACCTCCGCCGCGGAGAGCTCGAGGGTCGACGGAGCGACGTCGAGGCTCTTTGTCCTCGTGGGCCGGATGATCGACTCGAGCCGCACGTCCGGGTCGATGAGGACGTTCGCGACGTTCGCCTCGACGGTGTTGATGTCGACGCCGAGGCCGACGGTGAGGTTGGACTGCGGATCGAGGTCGATGCACAGGACGCGCTTGCCGAGCGACGCGAGCGCGCCACCGAGGTTGATCGCGGTCGTCGTCTTCCCGACGCCGCCCTTCTGGTTCGCGATCGCGATGACCTTGCCCACGCGCTTCCTCCTGTCGCGTCCCCAGAACGACGCTACACGTGCGGAAGCGGCACGTGGCTCCCCTCGCGACGTCCGTCCGTAGCATAAGGGCACGGGAGGGCCCATAGCTCAAGGGCGAGAGCGGGGGACTCATAATCCCTTGATCCAGGTTCGAGTCCTGGTGGGCCCACCGCCGCGGATCCCATCCGACGACCGCCCCCGCCGCGGCGTGAGGCGGTCACAATCCCGGTGTGACCGTCTCCCTGGCGGACGTGGAGGCCGCACGCCCGGTCGTCGCGCCCCACGTGCACCGGACGCCCCTCCTGACCAGCCGCAGCCTCTCCGGGCGCATCGGTACGCCGGCCTACCTCAAGGCCGAGAACCTCCAGCGCACCGGCTCGTTCAAGCCGCGCGGGGCCGTCAACGCCGTCGCCGGCCTCTCGAAGGAGGCACGCGCGAAAGGGATCGTCACCATGAGCGCCGGGAACGCCGCGGCCGCCATCGCGTACGCGGCCTCCGCCGTGGGGGTGCCCGTGACGGTGGCCATGCCGGAGACCGCGCCGCGGATGAAGATCGACGCCACGCGCGGCTACGGGGCCGAGGTCGTCTTCGCGCGCGACGTGACGGCGCTGCGCGCGCTCGTCGGTGAGCTCCAGGAGCGCAGCGGCGCCCACTTCCTGCACCCCTACGACGACGACGCCATGATCGCCGGGCACGGCACGCTCGCGCTCGAGGTGCTCGACGAGCTGCCCGACGCGGATGTCATCGTCGCCGGCGTCGGCGGCGGCGGGCTCATCGCGGGCCTCGCCGTCGGCGCGACCCGCCGGCCGGGCGTCCGGGTCGTCGGGGTCGAGCCCGAGGGCGCCGCCGCCATGCGTCGCGCGCTCGACGCCGGCCGACCCGTCCCGCTCGACACGGTGCGGACCGTCGCCGACGGTCTCGCGGCGCCGATCGCGGGGACGCGGCCCCTCGATATCGTGCGGCGTCTCGTCGAGGACGTCGTCCTGGTGCCCGACGAGGTCATCCTCGAGGGGCTGCGCTTCCTCGCGGCGCGCGCGAAGCTCGTCGCGGAGCCCGCGGGCGCGGCGGCCGTCGGGGCGCTGCTCGCCGGACGCGTCCGCGTCGGGCCCGGCGAGCGCGTCGTCGCGATCGTCTCGGGCGGCAACGTCGATCCGTCCCGCTTCGCCGAGCTCCTGCGCGCGTGAAGGCGGTCCTCTTCGCCGACGGCGCGGCGCGCGGCAACCCCGGGCCGGCGGGCGCGGGCGCGGTCCTGCTCGACGGCGACGGCCGCGTCGTCGCGGAGCTGACGAAGTACCTCGGAAGGACGACGAACAACGTCGCCGAGTACAGCGCGCTCATCCTCGGGCTCGAGGAGGCGCGGCGGCGCGGCGTGGACGACATCGACGTGCGCATGGACTCGAGGCTCGTCGTGGAGCAGATGCGCGGCCTGTGGAAGATCAGGCATCCCAACATGAAGCCGCTGGCCCTCCGGGCCGGCGAGCTCCTCGCGTCGTTCCGCACGCGCTCCATCCGTCATGTGCCGCGCGACGACAACGCCATCGCCGACGCGCTGTCGAACCGCGCCATCGACGAGGCCGGCCCGCCATGACCGCGGAGCGGGACCCGCTCGCCGACCTCGTGTCGCGCAGCGTGGGCGGGCGCATCGCGGCGGTCGTGGCCGAGCCGCTCGCCGCGGAGGGCCTGGAGCGCAAGCGGCTCCGCTTCGAGCGGTCCGGAGCGGCCGCGACGGCGATCTTCGAGCGCGCCGCGCCCGGCGCGACGCTCGAGGCGCAGCTGCTGCCGTTCCTCGCGCGCAAGACCGACCGCGTGCCGGCGGTGTACTCGCGCGGCCTGCCGCCGCCGCACGCACGGCTGGGACCCTGGGTCCTGCTGGAGGACGTCCTCGCCGGTGCGGACGCCTGCGACGATCCCGCGGCGATCGTGCGCGCCAAGGTCGAGATCGAACGGGCGGTGGCGCCCGACCTCCCGGCGCTGCGGGCGCTGGGACTGCGCGAGCGGGGCCTGCCGGCGGCGCTCGCGGCGGCGCCGCGTGGTCTCGTCCACGGCGCGCTCGTCTGCGCGAACGCGCGGCGCGTCGAGCGCGGCGTGGTGATCGTGGGATGGTCGCGCGCGTTCCTCGGTCCGACCGTGATCGACGCGGCGACGCTGGCGCGGGACTGTCGGCGAAGGGGGGACGAGACGGCCGCGGCGGCCGTGCGCGACGCCTACCGGTCGGCGACGGGCGACGGAGACCGCGAGACGTGGCGCATCGCGACGGCACTCGGCGCCGGCGAGCCGGTAGAATAGGGTTCCGAGCAGGCCAGACGGTCGCGGCGGCGAGAGCCGTCGAGGAAAGTCCGGACAGCACAGGGCAGGGAAGCGGGTAACACCCGTCCGCCGCGAGGCGAGGACCAGCGCCACAGTGACGAACCCGCGCGAGCGGGGTGAAACGGGCAAGCTCTTCCCGCTGCAAGATCGCGTAAGGGGACCATGGCGTGGCCCGCGCCGTCCCCGGGTAGATCGCTAGAGACGGAGGGCGACCTCCGTCCCAGAGAGATGACCGTCCTTCGCCAGGATCCGGCTTATCGGCCTGCTCGGCCTGCCCGCCCGCCGCGATTGACGGTCGGCGCCCGCGGTTGGTACTGTCGCCTGCGCACGCGGTCAGCGTGACGCTCGGAAAGGAAGTGGCGCAGCCGGTGATGTTCGCCTTCATGCCGCCTACCGCCGGGGGCCTCCCGCGGCGGAGCCTGCCCACTTCAGGGATGGTCTAGGGAGCTCGCCTCCCGCTCGGACGTCCGGACCGTGGGCAGTGCCCACGGTCTTTTGTTTTGTCCGTCCCGAGGAGAAGGAGGAGAGCTGACGTGACCACCGAGACCGCACCCAGACCCGGCGACACGAGCCCACCGGCCGAGGCCCCGCGCGACGCGGTCGTCGCGGTCGGCGTGACGAAGGCGTTCGGCGGGCGCGGCAAGACCCGCCGCGCCGTGGACCGCGTCACGCTGCACGTCCGGCGCGGCGAGATCTACGGGCTCCTCGGCGCGAACGGCTCGGGGAAGTCGACGCTCATCCGCGTGCTCTCGACGCTGCTCATCCCCGACGCGGGCGAGGTGCGCGTGTTCGGCCGCGACGTGCGGTCGGAGGAGCTCGCGGTGAAGCGGCTCATCAACCGCGTGTCCGTCGACGCGTCCTTCTTCAAGAAGCTCTCGGCGATGGAGAACCTCGTCTACGCCGGCCGGCTCTACGGCGTCGCTCCGGGCGTCGCCCGCGAGAAGGCGTCGCGCATCCTCCGCCGGCTCGGCATCGCCGAAGAGCGCGTCGACGAGCCGCTCGAGAAGCTCTCGCGCGGCATGCAGCAGAAGGTGGCCATCGCGCGCGCGTTCCTCACGGCGCCGATGCTGCTGCTCCTCGACGAGCCGACGACGGGCCTCGACATCCGCAGCAAGCGGGAGGTCCAGACGTTCGTGCGCGACCTCCGCGACGAGCACGACGCGACCATCCTGCTCACGACGCACGACCTCGACGAGGCGGAGCGCCTCGCCGACCGCATCGGCATCCTCCACGAGGGCCGTCTCGTCGCGGAGGGCACCAGCGCGGAGCTGCGCGCGCGCTACGGCGCGGGCGCGCTCGAGGACGTGTTCATGACCGCCACCGGCACGCGGCTCGACGACGCGGACATGGCCGAGGGGCCGGCGACGTGACCGGCGGCATCGGCGGCCAGCTCGGCCTCGCCTACGCCTTCGTCGAGCGCGAGATCGCGCTCAGCAAGCGGTACTGGGCGTGGGAGGTCGTCTGGGTCGTGTACGGGATCGTCACGTCCCTCTCCGTCACCTACATCGGCGTGGCCGCGCCGGCGATCACCGGTGGGACGGTGGACCAGGCGGCGGTCTCGCGCTTCGTCCTGTACCTCCTCGTCGGCACGATCGCGTGGCGCTTCCTCGGGATCATCTTCGACAACATCAGCGAGGTCATCGCGTGGGAGCGGTGGGAGGGCACGATCGAGTACACGTTCATGTCGCCGGTGCCGCGCCTCACCCATCTGCTCGGCATGTGCGCGGCGACGCTCGTCCGCGCACTGGTGTTCAGCGTCGTGACGCTCGCGGCCATCGCGCTGTTCGTGCCCGTCGACCTCTCGCGGGCGAACGCGCTCTCGGCGCTCGCGCTGCTCGCCGTCGGCGTCCTCGCGTTCGTCGGTCTGGGGATCGCGTGCGCGGCGTTCCCGCTCATGTGGCCCGAGAAGGGCCTGCAGATGTCGTACATCGTCCAGGCGGTCGTCCTGCTCGTCTCCGGGGTCTACTACCCGGTCGACGTGCTGCCCGGGTGGCTCGGCGCGCTGTCGGCGCTCTCGCCCGCGACCTACGTCATCCGCGGCATGCGCTCGGCGCTCATGGACGGCGCGGACCTCCTCTCGCTCTGGCCGGAGATCTGGCCGGCGCTCTCGATCGGCGTGCTCTCGATCCCGCTCGGGCTCGCCCTCTTCGTCCGCGTCGAGCGGTATGCGAAGCGGACCGGCCGCCTCAAGCGCAGCGGCTGACCGGGACCCGCACGGCGCCGGACGGTACGCTGACCGCATGGTGCGCGTTCCGCCGCCGCCCGCGACCAGGCGCGACGGCGTCGTCGACGTCTGGCACGGCGAGCGGCTCGCCGATCCCTACCGCTGGCTCGAGGGCGCGTCCGGCGAGATCGCGCGCTGGACCGATCTCCAGAACGCCCGCACCCGGTCCGTCCTCGACGCGCTGCCCGCGCGCGCGGCGCTCGCGTCGCGGCTGCGCGTCCTGCTCGCGGTCGGGCTGCTCGGCGGGCCGCGCCCCGCCGGTCCGTGGGTGTTCCACACGCGACGGGCCGGCGCGCAGCGCCAGTCGGTCCTGTACGTGCGGGATGGCCCCGAGGGCGCGGACCGCGCGCTCGTCGATCCGAACACGCTCGACGACGCCGGCCTGGTCACGCTCGACTGGTACTTCCCGTCGCACGACGGGCGTTTCGTCGCGTACGGGCTCTCGCGCGGCGGCGACGAGATGAGCACGCTGCACGTCGTGGAGACGGCCGCGGGCCGGGTGCTCGAGGAGCGCATCCCGCACACGCAGCGCGCGAGCGTCGCGTGGGCCGGCGACGGCTTCTACTACGCGGTGCATCCCGCGCCCGGGAGCGTGCCCGCGGGGGACGAGCACTACCACCGCCGGATCCGCTACCACGCGCTCGGGTCGGACCACGCGCACGACGAGCTGGTCTTCGGCGAGGGCCGCGCCAAGGAGGACATCCTGGCGGTGCAGACGTCGCCGGACGGGCGGTGGGTGCTCCTCGAAGCGTTCCGCGGCTGGGTCCAGAGCGACGTCTACCTCCTCGACCGCCGCGCGCCCGGGAGGGGGCCGCGCACGGTCGTCGAGGGGGAGGACGGGCTCACCGGCGGCGTCGTCGACGACGACGCGCTGTGGCTGCGCACGAACCTCGGGGCACCCAACTACACCATCGTCAGCGCACCGTGCGAGGGGCCCGAGCGCTCGTCGTGGCGCACCGTCGTTCCCGAGGGCGAGCACGCGATCGAGCTGTTCGCGCTCACGCGGCACGGCGTCGCCGTGGCGACGCTGGAGCGGGCGACGTCGCGCGTGGCGCTCTGGTCGCGGGACGGCGGCGCGCACGTCGACGTGCGCCTCCCGGGCCCGGGCACCGTGACGGAGCTGCACGGCGATCGCCGCGGCGACCGCGCGTTCCTCACGTTCGAGTCGTTCACCACGCCACCGCTCGCGCTCGCCGTCGAGCGCGACGGTGCCTCGCGCGAGATCGTGCGGCTCGCGGCGCCGTCCGGCCTCGACACGTCGCGCATCGCCGTCGAGCAGACGACGTACGCCTCGAAGGACGGGACGCCGATCACGATGTTCCTCGTCCATCGCGACGACGTCCGGCCGACCGGTGCCGTGGCGACGATCCTCTCCGGCTACGGGGGGTTCAACATCGCGCGCACGCCCCAGTACTTCGCGGGCGTGGCCGCCTGGGTCGAGTCCGGTGGGCTGTTCGCTCTGCCGAACCTGCGCGGCGGCGGCGAGTACGGCGAGCGGTGGCACCGGGACGGGATGCTCGGCCGCAAGCAGAACGTGTTCGACGACTTCCACGCGGCGGCGGAGGCGCTCGTCCGCGCGGGGTGGACGGACGCGGCGCACCTCGGCGTGTCCGGCGGGTCGAACGGCGGCCTGCTCACCGGCGCCGCGCTCACGCAGCGGCCGGAGCTGTTCGCGGCGGTGTACTGCGCCGTGCCGCTGCTCGACATGCTGCGCTACCAGCGCTTCCTCATCGCGCGGTTCTGGATCGCGGAGTACGGCTCCGCGGAGGACCGCGAGCAGTACCGCTGGCTGCGGGCGTACTCGCCGTACCACCGCGTGCGCGAGGGGGTGCGCTACCCGGCGGTGCTGCTCACGACCGCGGAGGGGGACAGTCGCGTGGATCCGATGCACGCGCGGAAGATGGCCGCGCGCATGCAGTCGGTGACCGCGGAGGATCCGGACGCCGTCGTCCTGCTCCGCGTCGAGCGCGAGGCCGGCCACGGGATCGGAAAGCCGCTGGACAAGCAGGTCGAGGACCTCGCCGACCAGTACGCGTTCCTCGCCTGGCGGCTGGGGCTGGACGTTCCCGCCTCGGCTATGCTCGCTTCAGGGTGAACATCCTCCGCATCCTGCGCCAGCAGGCGAAGGACTACGACTGCAGCGTGTGCGGCACGAACCACAGCCGCTCCGAGATCCGGGTGCTCGGCAGGGTCGACACCATGTGGATCGTCCGGGTGACCTGCTCGAAATGCGAGACCGCGATCAAGCTCCTGGTGCAGCTGGACGATCGGCGTGCGCTGGCGCGCCCGACGACGGAGCCGCTCGGACGCGAGCGCCGCCCGCCGATGACCGCCGACGACGTCATCGACGCGCACGAGCTCCTCGAAGGGTTCGACGGCGATGTCCGCACGCTCTTCGGAGCGCGCGAGAAGGACGCCGGCCGCAGCACCTCCTAGATGCCGAAGAACGCGGTCATCACCGGCTGGGGCTTCTATGCGCCCACGCGTGTGATGACGAACTTCGATTTCGAGAAGATCGTCGATACGTCGGACGAGTGGATCACGAGCCGGACCGGCATCAAGGAGCGGCGGTTCGCCGCGGACGGCGAGTCGACGTCCACGATGGCCGTGCGCGCGGCGCGCCTGGCGCTCGAACGCGCGAAGCTGCGGCCGCAGGACGTGCAGCTCGTGATCGTCGGGACGTGCTCCCCGGACTATCTGTTCCCGGCGACCGCCTGCATCGTGCAGTCCGAGCTCGGCGCGACGAGAGCCGGCGCGTTCGACGTGGAGGCCGCCTGCACGAGCTTCGTCACGGCGCTCGGTATCGCCCGCGGAATGATCTCGTCGGGGACGGTGGAGAACGCGCTCGTCGTCGGCGCCGAGACCCTCTCGCGGCTGCTCAACTTCAAGGACCGCGGCACCTGCGTCCTGTTCGGTGACGGTGCGGGCGCCGTCGTGGTCGAGGCGTCGAACGCCTCGGTCGGGGTCGAATCCGTCGTGTTGCACAGCGACGGGAGCAAGGGCGAGCTGCTGATGGTCGAGGCCGGCGCCAGCAGGCTGCCGGCGTCCAAGGAGACCGTGGAGCTCGGGAAGCACCTCATCACCATGCAGGGGGGCGAGGTCTTCAAGCTCGCCGTGAAGTCGATGGCCGACGCCGCCGAGGAGGCGCTGCGCGAGGCCGGCCTCGGCCTCGAGGACATCGACCTCATGATCCCGCACCAGGCGAACATCCGGATCATCGAAGGCGTCGCGAAACGGCTGCGTTTCCCCATGGAGCGGGTGTTCGTCAACATCCAGCGCTACGGCAACACGTCGGCGGCGTCGATCCCGATCGCGATGGCCGAGGCCGAGGCGACCGGACGCCTCGCGCGCGGCGACAAGGTGCTCCTCGTGGCGTTCGGCGGCGGCTTCACCTGGGGTGCCGCGGTGCTCGAGTGGTTCGGCGCGCACGACGGCGTGCGCGCCCAGAGCGCGCTCGACCGCGCGCGCGACGCGCTCGAGGACGTGGTCGACCGGGTCCGGCCGCTCTAACGTCAGCCGACAGGCGACGCCCGGGCCGCCGTTCCGCCGCGCGAGACGGTCGTGGCCGGCCGGGCGGGAGGCTTCCTCGAGGCGCAGGCGGCCCTCTCCGCGCTCGCGGGCGCCGGGGTGTGACACCAAACGTCCTTGGATTCCCGCTTGACAACGCGCCCCCGGGGTGCAAAATGCCCAAGGCGTGGTGATTAGTGGGGAACGGTGGGGCACCGCTCTCCAGGACGGGAAGGGCAGTTGGAGAGCTACTTCGCGGGCGAATTTGCCCACTCGCTGGACGAGAAGGGGCGCCTCGCCATCCCGGCCAAGCTCCGCGGCCGCTTCAAGGAAGGGGCGGTCGTGACGCGTTGGATCGGGGAGTGCCTCGCCGTCTTCCCGGCGCCCGAGTGGGCCGCGATCAACACCGACATCGCCAAGCGGCCGCGGACCGACCCGGCCGCGACCCGCTTCCGGCATTTCCTTCTCGCGGGCGCGCACGAGGCCGACCCTGATGCCCAGGGACGTCTCACGATCCCGGCGCACCTCCGGGAGTACGCGCACCTCACGAGCGAAGCCGTCGTCATCGGCAACTCGGATCACCTCGAGGTCTGGGAGCCGGGACGCTGGCACGCCGAGCTCGCGCGCGTCCAGAACGACATCGCGGGCGACCTCAAGGACCTCGGGGTTTGAGTATGAAGCTCTTGCCGGGGGGTCCTCGGGGGGCGAAGCCCCCCGGCTCCTTCATGAGCCGGTTCTGCTGGCCGAAGTACTCGCCGAGCTTGATCCCCGCGAAGGTGGCCGCTTCCTCGATGGCACGGTCGGTGGGGGAGGTCATGCGCAAGCGATCCTCGACCGCACCGCGCCCTCCGGCCGCCTCCTCGGTCTCGACGTCGACCCCGCCGCCCTCGCCGAGGCCGGGCGGGTCCTCGCGCGGTTCGGTGCGCGCGCCGTCCTCGTCCGCGCCAATTTCGCGGTTTGCGACGTCGTGGCCCGCCAGCACGGCTTCGACCCGGTCGACGGCGTCCTCCTCGACCTCGGGCTCTCATCGCTCCAGCTCGCCGACGCGCAGCGAGGCTTCAGCTTTCGCGCGGAAGGCCCGCTGGACATGCGTGCCGACCCGGACCTTGGCGTCACGGCGGCCGACATCGTGAACAGCTGGGACGAGCGCGACCTGCGCCGGGTGCTGGCCGAGTTCGGCGAGGAGCCGGAGGCCGCGCGGGTCGCGGCGGCGATCGTGCGCCGCCGGTCCCGCGAGCCGTTCATGACCGCCGACGACCTCGGCCGCTTCGTGCACGGCGTGAAGCGCCGGCGCACGCGCGGCGTCGATGCCGCGACGCGTGTCTTCCAGGCGCTGCGCATCGCGGTGAACGACGAGCTGGCGAGCCTCGACCGCGGCCTCGCTGCCGCGCTTGGGATCCTGCGTCCCGGTGGCCGCCTGGCGGTCATCTCGTTCCACTCGCTCGAGGACCGCTCCGTGAAGCGATTCATGGCGCGGGAGTCGCGCGACTGCATCTGTCCTCCCCACCTCCCCACCTGCGTCTGCGGGCACCGCGCGGGTCTGCGTGTCGTTACCCGGCGTCCGCTTCGTGCGGACTCGGCGGAGGTCGCACGCAACCCGCGCGCCCGCAGCGCAGCCCTCCGCGTCGCGGAGAAGATCGGCTCGTGATCGCGTCGCAGGCCGTGCGCGCGGCGCCGCGGCGCCGCGCGGCGCTCCCACGTCAGCCGCACGCCGCACGGCCGGTGCGCCGCCGGGCCGCGGCGGGCTCGGTGACGTGGGAGGTGCGCACGTTCGTCGCGGTGAGCGCCGCGATCGCCTTCGTGTTCCTCCTCGCGATGCTCTACCTCTCGCAGGCCACCGCGGTATCGACCGCCGGGTACGAGGTCCAGCGGCTCGGGGCCGTCCGCGACGAGTTGCGCCGGCAGAACGCGCTGCTCGAGGTCGAGAGCGCCCGCCTCGACGCGCCGGCGCGCATCGAGGCCGAGGCGAAGCGGATCGGGCTGGTCCGGGTGTCGACGATCCCGGTCGTGCGCATCGAGGCGGTCGCGGCGAAGCGTTAGGGCGCGGGCGGGGTGTTGCTGGGGAGCGAGCACCTCGACCAGGACGGGAGGAGGAAGCGTGACCGAGACGGTCTCCCCGGCGCGGCTCCGCGTCCTCTTCGCGTTCTTCGCCAGCGCGATGCTCCTCGTCTCCCTGCGCGTCGGGTACTGGCAGACGATCGGCCGTGCGGCTCTGCTCGAGGGCGCGACCGATCAGGTCACGAGCGAGCTGGTGCTGGGAGCGCAGCGCGGGAACATCTACGACCGTACGGGCGCGATCCTCGCGACGACCGTCCAGCTCCGCTCGCTCTACGCGATCCCCTCCCGCATCGCCGACCGCGCCGCCGCCGCGGCGGCGCTCGCGCCGCTCCTCGGCACGTCCTCGGACACCCTGCGCGCCGCGCTCGACTCGGGCGCGGAGTGGCTGTACCTGCGTCGCCGCCTCCCCGAGGAGACGGCGCGCGCGGTCGAGGCGCTCGGCATCGGGGGCCTGGGCTTCGAGATGGAGCCGAAGCGGCTCTACCCGGGCGACACGATCGCGGCGCAGGCGCTCGGGTTCGTGAACGACGACGGCGTGGGCCAGAACGGCGTCGAGGGCGCGTACGACGAAGCGCTCCGCGGCGCGCCCGGCAGCCTCGTCGTGGAGCGCGACCCCCAGAACCGCGAGCTCGCCATCGGGCTGCGCACCGCCGTCGCGCCCCGCGACGGCGCCGACCTCACGCTCACCCTCGACCTGGTCATCCAGACGTCCGTGGAGCGGGCGCTGCGGGCCGCGATCGAGAAGGAGCGCGCCACCGGCGGGTCCGCGGTCGTGCTCGATCCTCGCGACGGCGCGATCCTCGCGCTCGCGTCGTTCCCGACGTACGACCCCGCGAACGTCGCGACCGCGGACCCGGAGTCCCTGCGGAACCGCGCCGTGTCGTGGACCTACGAGCCGGGATCGACGATGAAGGCGATCACGATCGCCGCGGCGATCGACCAGCGTGCCGTGACACCCGAGACGGCGTACGACGACAAGGGCTACGCGATCATCGGCGGCCGGCGGCTGAACAACGCGCTCGGCAAGGCGTACGGGCGGACCACCGTGACGCAGGTCCTCGAGCGCTCGGCGAACGCCGGCGCGGTCTTCGTCGCGCAGCAGCTCGGGGCGGAGCGGCTGCGCGCCTACCTCGACGCGTTCGGGTTCGGCCGGCGCAGCGGCGTCGATCTCGCGGCCGAGGCGAGCGGCTCGGTCCGGCCGCTCGCCGAGTGGTACCCGGTCGACCTCGGCACGATCGCGTACGGGCAGGGCGTCGCGGTGACACCGCTCCAGCTCGCGGCGGCGTACGCCGCGATCGCCAACGGCGGCACGCTGTACCAGCCGTACGTCGTGGCGACGCGGCGCGATGCGGACGGGGAGCACCGCATCGCGCCCGTCGCGTCGGGACGTCCGATCTCGCCGGACACCGCCGCGACGGTGCGGCAGATGCTCGTCTCGACGGTCGACGACGGGATCGCGAAGGGCGCGTCGCTTCCCGGTTTCAGCGTCGCGGGCAAGACCGGGACCGCGCAGATCCCGAGCGCGGACGGCAGCTACGTCAGCGACGAGTACATCTCGTCGTTCGCCGGCTTCGCGCCCGCGAGCGACCCGCGGTTCGTCGCCGTGATCGTGCTCGAGCGTCCGCAGTCCAAGCTCTACGGGACCGTGAGCGCGATGTCGGCCTTCCGCGCCATCGCCGCCGACGTGCTGCGCGAGGAGCGCGTGCAGCCGGACCGCGGGTGAGCGTCGGTACCATTCGAGCGTGTTCACGCTCCACGAGCTCCTGGAGGCATCCGGTGGGCACGTCGTCGGTGGCCGCGCGGACGCGGAGCGTCGGTTCCCCGGCGGCGCGTTCGACTCACGGCGGCTGCGACCGGGCGAGTGCTTCTTCGCGCTGCGCGATCAGCGTGACGGGCACGACTTCGTGGCCGACGCGTTCGCGCGTGGCGCCGGCGCCGCGGTCGTCGAGCGCGTCCCGGACGGGATCTCCGCCGATGCGCTCCTCGTCCAGGTCGCGTCGCCGCTCCGCGCGCTGCGAGCGCTCGCGGACCGGCTGCGTGACCGCGCGCCGATCCCGGCGGTGGGCATCACCGGCAACGTCGGCAAGACGACCGCGAAGGAGGCGACCGCCGCGGCGCTCGGGGCGCGGTACCGCGTGCTGCGGACGGCCGAGTCGTACAACAACGAGATCGGCGTGCCCCTCACGTTCCTCGCGCTCGAGCCCTCGCACGAGGTCGCCGTGATCGAGCTCGGCTTCTACGTCCCCGGGGAGATCGCGGACCTCTGCCGGCTCGTCCGTCCGCGCGTCGGGATCATCACGCGCATCCCCGAGCGGCCCGTGCACTACGCGCGCACGCCGAGCGTCGAGGCCATCGCGGCAGGCAAGGCCGAGCTCATCGCGTCGCTCCCGGCCGACGGCGTCGCGCTGCTCAACGCGGACGACCCGCGCGTGCGCGCGCTCGCGCCGCGCACCGGGGCGCACGTGGTGCTCTTCGGTGAGGCGCAGGATGCCGCTCTGCGGGCGACGGACGTGCACGCCGACGGGCTCGAGCCGCTGCGCTTCACCGTCGTCTGCGACGGCGAGCGCGCGGGCGTGCGGCTGCCGCTGCCCGGCCGGCAGGGGGTGAGCGCGGCGCTGGCTGCGATCGGGGCCGCGCGCGCTCTCGGCGTCCCGCTCGAGGAGGCCGCCGTCGCGCTCGGCACCATGGAGCGGCCCGCGCGTCGCATGCAGGTCCGCCGTGCGGACGGGGTGACGGTCATCGACGACTCCTACAACGCGAGCCCGGCGGCGGTGCTCGCCGCGCTCGACGTGCTGCGTGGCGCGGGAGGGCGGCGCGTCGCGGTGATCGGGGACATGCTCGAGCTCGGATCGCTCTCCGCGGACGCGCACGAGGAGGTCGGCCGCGCGGCGGCGCGCAGCGCCGACGTGCTCGTCGCCGTCGGGGAGCTCGCGCGCACCTCCGCCGACGCCGCGCGGCGGGCGGGGCTCGCCGACGTGCGCGCCGTCGCCGACGCCGCCGAGGCGCTGGTCCTGCTCAAGCGCCTGCGGCGGCCCGGCGACGTGATCCTCGTGAAGGGCTCGCGCGCCCTCGCGCTCGACAAGCTCGCCGACGCTTTGACGGCGAAGGTGTCCGTCTAGTGGAGATCCTCGCGCTGGGCGTGCTCCTCAGCGCGTTCCTCCTCGGACTCGCGCTCGGGTCGCCGTACATCCGCCTGCTGCGGACGCTCCGCGTCGGACAGAACATCCGACCCGAGGGACCGCAGACGCACTACGTGAAGCAGGGCATCCCGACGATGGGCGGCGCCCTGTTCATCGGCGTGACGGTGTTCCTGTGGCTCCTGGTGCTCGCGCTGCTGCCGCCCGGCGCGCGCGACGACTTCATCCCGCAGACGATCGTCCCCATCGGCACGCTCGTCGCGGTGGGCGTCCTCGGCGCGATCGACGACCTGGTGAACGTCCGGTACGGGTTCGGCATCCGCGGGCGGCACAAGCTCGTGTGGCAGACGATCGTCGGCCTCGCCGCCGCGCTCTACATCCAGCGCCACTTCGGCATCACCGGCGTGTACGTGCCGCTCGTGGGCGAATGGGAGATCGGCGCCGCCGCGTTCGTGGCGCTCGCGCTCTTCGCGATCGTCGCGACGTCGAACGCCGTGAACCTCACCGACGGCATGGACGGGCTCGCCGGCGGCCTCAGCGTCTTCGCCTTCCTCTCGGTCGCGTTCATCGCGAACGCCCGCGGCTTCCCGTGGCTCGTCGTGCTCTCGGCCGGGCTCGTCGGCGCGCTGCTCGCGTACCTGTGGTTCAACGTCCACCCCGCCGAGTTCATCATGGGCGACACGGGGGCGCTCGCCCTCGGCGCGACGCTCGCGACCGTCGCGCTCACGACGGGCTTCGTCCTCCTCGTGCCGCTGTTCGGCGTCGTGTTCATGGTCGAGGAGCTGTCGGTGGCGATCCAGGTCGGCAGCTTCAAGCTGCGGGGAAAGCGCATCTTCCGCATGTCGCCGCTGCACAACCACTTCGAGCTCATCGGCTGGGCGGAGGAGAAGGTCACGATCCGCTTCTGGCTCATCGGAGCGCTGGCGGGGATCATCGCCGCGATCCTCGCGTACGCGACGCCGAAGTGACGCCCGCGACGTCCGCGTGGGCGGCGCGCGACGGCATGCTCTGGTCGCCGTCGCTCGGCGCGCTCGGGCTCGTCGCCGGGTTCACCACGCGCGCGCAGGGCAGCATGGCCGGCTCGCACCATCCGTCCGACGAGCAGGCGCGGAACCGCGCGGCGCTCGCGGAGCGCCTCGGCTTCGCCGGCGTCGCGCGCGTGAAGCAGGTGCACGGGCGCGAGGTCGTGCGCGTCGAGGGGCCGCGCGAGCCGTGGCCGGCCGCCGACGCGCTGTGGACCGACCGCGACGGCGTGCTGCTCGGCATCGCCGCGGCGGACTGCGTGCCGGTCCTCGTGGCCGACCCGCTCGGACCGATCGGCGTCGCCCACGCCGGCTGGGAGGGGACGACGCGGCGTGTCGCGGCCGCGCTCGTCGAGACGATGGTCGCGGGCGGGGCGGCGCGCGAGCGCCTCGTCGCGGCGCTCGGGCCGTCGATCGGGCCCTGCTGCTACACGATCGACGAGGCGCGCGCGTCGCTCGTCGCGGAGCGCATCGGCGACCGGTCGCTGCGCCGCGGGCGAGACGGCGCCGCGTTCGATCTCTGGAGCGCCAACGCCGCACAGCTGCGCGAGGCGGGTGTGCGCGAGATCGAGATCGCCGGGCTCTGCACGCTCTCGGGCGGCGGCGACCTGTGGTCGTACCGCGGGCGCGGGCCGGACGGGCGCTACGGGACCCAGCTCGGGTTCCTGGGGAGGCCCGGGCCGGCTCGCTCCCCGCGGGGGAGCCGCTCGTCGTGAGCCTCATCTTCGACGCCGAGGTCGACCGCGAGGACTTCCGCGGCCGGCGCGTGACGATCGTCGGTCTCGGCAAGGGCCGCACCAGCGCCGGGCTCGCGCGGTTCCTCGTCGGGTGCGGCGCCGACGTCACGATCACGGACGCCAAGCCGCGCGAGGCGCTGGGCGAGGGCATCGCCCGCCTGGGCGACACGCCCGCGCGGCTGATCCTGGGACCGTCGAGCGACGACGAAGCGCTCGCGGATCCCGACTTCGTGTTCGTCATCCCCGGCGTGCGCCCGCGCAGCGCGACCATCCTGCGCGCGCTGCAGCGCTCCGTACCGGTGCTCACCGAGATCGGCCTGTTCCTCCGGCTCTGTCCCGCTCCGATCGTCGGCGTGACCGGCACGAAGGGCAAGACGACGACCACGACGATGCTCGAGCAGATCCTCGCACGGGGAGCGCGACGCGTCGTGACCGGCGGCAACATCGGGTGGTCGGTCATCGACGGCCTCGCGACGATCACGAAGGACGACGTCGTGCTGCTCGAGCTCTCGAGCTTCCAGCTCGAGACGCTCGGCCGCAGCCCGCACGTCGCGGTGATCACGAACGTGACCGAGGACCACATCGACCATCACGGCACGCGCGAGGCCTACATCGAGGCGAAGCGCAGCATCCTGGCGTGGCAGGGGACCAAGGACGTCGCCGTGCTCAACCTGGACGACCCGACGGTCGTCGCGATGCACACCGGCTGCGCGTCCGAAGCCCGCGGCTACTCGCTCACGCTGCGGCCGAAGCGGGGCGGGTACCTCGACGGGTCGGGCACGCTCGTCCTCTGCGACGGCTCGCCGCGGCCGCTCCTGCGGGCCGACGAGCTCCGCGTGCCCGGGCGGCACAACGTCGCGAACGCGCTCGCCGCGGCGATCGCGGGCGGCGCCATGGGCGTCCCGCCCGAGCGGATCGCCGACGCGCTGCGCACGTTCGAGGGCGTCGGCCGGCGCACCGAGCGCGTCGCGGAGCGCGACGGGGTGCTGTGGGTGAACGACTCGGCCGCGACGAACCCGACGGCGACGCTCGCCGCGCTCGACACGTTCGACCGTCCGGCGGTCGTCATCCTCGGCGGGGTCGCCAAGGGCACCGACTTCGGTCCGCTCGCGCACGCGCTGGTGCGCCGCGCGCGCGGCGCCGTCCTCATCGGTCAGGCCGCCGAGGAGATCGCCGCCGCGCTCGACGCGGCGCACACCGGCGCCGGCGCGGGAGGGCTCGCCGTCCGCCGGGCCGCGACGCTCGCCGAGGCCGTCGCGGTGTCGCGCGAGCTCGCGACGCCGGGCGACGTGGTCCTGCTCTCGCCGGCCTGCGCGTCGTTCGACATGTTCCGATCGGCGGACGACCGCGGCGACCGCTTCACCGCTCTGGTGCGCGAGCTCGTCGAAGGCGCGCCCGCATGAGGGGCCCGCTCGCGCGCCGCACGGCCTACGACCTGACGCTGCTCGCCGTGGTCCTGGCGCTGACGCTGCTCGGGCTGGCGATGGTCTACAGCGCGAGCGGGATCGGCGCGCTCGACGCGCTCGACGACCCGCGGTACTACCTCGGCTGGCAGTCGCTCTGGGCGCTCCTCGGCCTCTCCGGGATGCTCGTCGCGATGCGCGTGGACTACCGCCTCTACCGGTACGCGGCGGTGCCGCTGCTGCTGCTGGCCGTCGCGCTGCTCGCCGCGGTGCTCGTCCCCGGTGTGGGCACGAACGTGAACGGGGCCGCACGCTGGCTCCGGCTCGGCGCGGTCGGGCTGCAGCCCGCCGAGCTCGCGAAGCTCGCGCTCATCGTGTACCTCGCTGCCTGGCTCGGCGGCCGTCGCGACCGGATCGCGAGTCCCTCGGTGTTCGTCCCGTTCGCGATCGCCACCGCGACGATCACCGGGCTGGTGGTCGCCGAGCCGGACTTCGGGACCGCGGTCGTGATCCTCGCGATCGCGATGACGATGTACTTCGTCGCCGGCGCGCGGCCGCGCGTGTTCGCGGCGCTGGCGGCGCTGGCGACGACCGGCGCGCTCGCGGTCGCCGTCGCCGAGCCGTACCGGGTGCAGCGTCTGGTCACCTTCCTCGACCCCTGGGCCGACCCGGCACGCACCGGCTACCAGACGGTCCAGTCGCTGTACGGGCTGGCGCTGGGCGGCCCGTTCGGCGAGGGGCTCGGGGCGGGGCGCGAGAAGTTCGGCTACCTGCCCTACCCGTACACGGACTCGATCTTCGCCATCCTCGGCGACGAGCTCGGGCTTGCCGGGACGCTCGCCGTGATCGCGCTGTTCCTCGTGCTCGCGTACCGTGGCATCGCCATCGCGCTGCGCGCGCGGGACGCGACGGGCGCGCTCCTCGCGGCGGGCATCACCACGTGGCTCGTGCTCCAGGCGTGGATCAACATGTCCGTCGTCGCGAGCCTGCTGCCGATGACCGGCCTGACCCTGCCGTTCATCTCGTACGGCGGCTCCTCGCTCTTCGTCGGCCTCATCGCCGTGGGTATCCTCCTCAACGTTGGACGCCAGGCCCGGAGCGGGGCAGCCGTCGCGCCCGGAGGCGCCGGCCCGCACGTCGCGAGCGTGTCGCGTGCTCCTCGTCGGAGGCGGAACGGGGGGGCACCTGTCGCCGCTGCTCGCGATCGCCGAGGCGCTTCGCGCGGCCGCCGGCATCCGCTTCCTCTTCCTCGGTGGTCGTCGCGGGCAAGAGAATAGGCTCGTGCCCGAGGCGGGCATCCCCTTCCACGCGACGCCGCTGCCGTCCCTGCGCGATCCGGAGTCGCGCCGCGCGCTGCTCGGCACCCTCGTGCGGCTGCCGCTCGCCTTCTTCGACGCGCTGCTGCGCATCGCGCTCTTCCGGCCGAGCGTGTGCGTCACGAGCGGCGGGGTCGTGGCGATCCCGATCGTGCTCGCGGCGCGCGTCCTGGGCGTCCCGGTCTACCTCTGGGCCGGCGACGCGCTGCCGGGACGCGCGAGCCGCGCGCTGGGCCGCTTCTGCGCGCGCGTCGGGGTGACGTTCGAGCAGGCGCGCGGCGCCTTCCCGGCCGCGCGGGTGCGCGTGACCGGCACCCCGATCCGCGCGTCGCTGCTGCGCTGGACGCGGGCCGAGGCCCGGCGCGCGATGGACGTCCCGGCGGACGCCGCGCTCATCGTGATCACCGGAGGGAGCCAGGGGTCGGAGCGCGTGAACGAGGCGATCTTCGCCGCCCTGCCGCGGCTCCTGCGGCGCGCGTACGTGCTGCACGTCACCGGCGAGACGCACTTCGCGAAGGCGCAGGCGCGCGAGGCGACGCTGGCGCCGGACGTCCGCGGGCGCTACCTGCCGCGCGCGTACCTGCGCGGCGAGATGGGCGCGGTGCTCGCCGCGGCCGATCTCGTCATCGGCCGCGCCGGGTCGTCGTCGATCGCGGAGCCGCTCGCGTTCGGGACGCCGCTCCTGCTCGTCCCGTTCGGCGCGGCGATGGAGGGGCACCAGGAGGCGAACGCGCGGGCCGCGGCCGAGACCGGTGCCGCCGTCGTCGTGCGCGAGAGCCAGCTCGACGCCGACCGCGTCGTCGCGGAGGCCGGCGGTCTGCTGGACGACCCCGAGCGCCTGACGCGCATGGCGCAGGCCGCGCGCGCCGCGGGACGACCGAACGCGGCGGCGGACATCGCGGCCGAGGTGCTCGCCCTGGGCGGCTGCGCGTGACGCGGTACCACGTCGTGGGCGCCGGCGGGATGGGCATGTCGGCGGTCGCGCGGCTGCTCCTCGCGGGCGGCGAGGCCGTGTCCGGCTCGGACAGCGGGCGCTGGCCGCTCGCCGACGCGCTCGCGCGCGACGGTGCGCGGATCTACCAGAGCTTCGCCGCCGATCACCTCGGCGACGCGGACGTGGTCATCCGATCGAGCGCCTACCACGAGGACAACCCCGAGATCGCGGCGGCGCTGGCGCGCGGCATCCCGGTGTGGCGGCGTGAGGACGCCTGGCGGCTCCTCGCGGAGGGCCGGCGCGTCGTCGCGGTCGCGGGGACGCACGGCAAGTCGACCACCACGGCGCTCGTCTGGGTCGCCCTGCGGGCCGGCGGCATCGACGCGTCGCTGGTCTGCGGCGCGGTGCTGCGGGACCTCGGGTCGAACGCGTATCGCGGCCGCGACGACGTGCTGGTCATCGAGGCCGACGAGTACGACAACGCGTTCCTCGCGCTGCGGCCCCTCGTCGCGGTGGTCACGACCGTCGACCACGACCACGTCGACGTGTTCCCGACCCCGGACGCGTACCGGTCCGCGTTCCGGCGGTTCGCCGCGAACGTGCGAGAGGACGGCTTCCTGGTCTGCGCCGCGGACGATCCGGGCGCACGCGCGCTTGCCGAGTGGGCGTCGGCGAGCACCCGCGCCCGGGTGCGCACGTACGGCGCGCTCGCCGGCGCCCTCGCGATCCCCGGGGCGCACAACGCGCGGAACGCGGCGGGGGCGCTCGCCGCGGCCGCCTGCCTCGGCGTCGACGGCGAGCGCCCGGCCGCGGCGGTGCGAGCGTTCAGCGGCGTGGAGCGGCGCCTCGAGCTCGTCGGGGCCGCGGGCGACATCCGCGTCGTGGACGACTACGCGCACCATCCCGCCGAGATCGCGGCCGGGCTCGCGGCGTACGGTGAGCGTGCCGTGGTCGTCTTCCAGCCGCACACGCCCAGCCGGCTCGCCGCCTTCTTCGACGAGTTCGCGGCGGTGCTGCGCCGCGCGCGCGCGGTGATCGTGATCGAGACCTTCTCGTCCGCGCGCGAGGGACGCGACGAGGTGTCGCGCGCGCGGGCGCTCGCGGACGCGGTCGGCGGGCGGTACGTCCCCGACGCCGAGAGCGCCGCCCGGGCCGCCGCCGAGCTGGCGCGGCCCGGCGACGTCGTGCTGGTCATGGGCGCGGGCGACGTGCGCCCGGTCGGCGAGCGCCTGCTCGAGCTGCTGCGCGCGCCGGTATGAAGACCGAGGTGCTCGGCGCTCGCGGTGAGCCGCTCAGCAGGCACACGTCGCTGCGCATCGGCGGGCCCGCCGAGTACTACGTGCGCGTCACGACGGAGCGCGACCTGCGCGGGGCGATCGCGATCGCGCGCGAGCACGAGCTGCCGGTCTTCGTGCTCGGCGCGGGGACCAACCTGCTCGTCGCCGATCGCGGCATCCGCGGCGTCGTGCTGCACGACGACTGGGCGGAGACGAGCGTCGACGGCGCGATCGTGACCGCGTCGTCGGGGACGCCGCTGGCGTCGGTGGCCGCGGTCGCGGCGCGCGCCGGGATCCTCGGTCTGGAGTGGATGGCGACGGTGCCGGGGACCGTCGGCGGCGCGGTGCACGGCAACGCCGGGGCGTTCGGGAGGGAGACGGCCGACGTGCTCGTCGACGCCGAGCTCATTGACCTGAACGGCGACAGCTGGACCGCCACCTGCTCCGAGCTCGCCTTCGCGTACCGCACGTCGGCGCTGCAGGGCACGCCGATCGTCGTGCTGCGGGCGCGCTTCCGCGGCGAGCCGGGAGACCGTGCGGCGGCCGTGCGGCGGATCAAGGAGATGGCCAACGAGCGGATGGCCAAGCAGCCGCTGGCGCAGCCGAACACCGGCTCGATCTTCCGCAACCCGCCGGGCGACCACGCCGGACGGCTCGTGGAGGCCGCCGGCCTCAAGGGCGCGACGCGGGGTGGCGCCATGGTGAGCACGAAGCACGCGAACTTCATCGTGAACACCGGCGACGCGACCGCCGAGGACGTGCGCGCGCTCATGCGCCGCTGCCAGGACGAGGTGAAGCGGCGGTTCGGCGTCGACCTCGTGCCCGAGGTCGAGCTGGTCGGGGAGTGGGATGACCGCTAGGCGCATCCGCGTCGGCGTGTTCACCGGCGGCGCGTCGAACGAGCGTGACATCTCCCTGGCGACGGGCGCGCAGATCGCGCGCTCCCTGCCGGCGGACCGCTACGAGGTCGTGCTCCTCGACCCGCTCGCGCTCATGGCCCGCAACCCGGCGCTCTCCTCCGCCCGCCGCGCCGAGGCCGAGGCCCTCCTGCGGAGCGGCGGCCGGGTCGATCCGGGGCACCAGCTCCCGCGAGGCCTCGAGCGCGAGATCGAGAGCGCTTCGGGCGCGCTCGTGCCGGCGAGCCGCGTCATCACCGGCGCCGCCGAGCCGCCCGACGTCGTCTTCATCGCGCTGCACGGCGTGTGGGGCGAGGACGGGCGCATCCAGGGACTGCTGGACACGCTCGGCATCCCCTACACGGGCTCGGGTGTGCTCGCGTCGGCGCTGGCGATGGACAAGGCGATGGCGAAGAGGGTCCTGGCGTCGGCCGGGCTCGACGTGCCCCGCGACGCGGTCGTGCGCGGCGCGGCCGGCGACGACCTCGCGCGGGCCGCGGCCGTCGGCCTCCCGGCCTTCGTGAAGCCGGTCGCGAGCGGATCGAGCGTCGGCGCCGCGATCGTGCGCCGGCCTGAGGAGCTCGCGCCGGCCATCGAGGCCGCGCTCCGCGAGGACGACCGCGCGCTGGTCGAGGAGTACGTCCAGGGGCGCGAGCTGACCGTCGCGGTCATCGGCAACGACCAGCCGCGGGCGCTGCCGGTCATCGAGATCGTCACCAAGCACCCGTTCTTCGACTACGGCGCCAAGTACGACGCCGGGGAGAGCGAGGAGATCGTGCCGGCGCGCATCCCCGACGAGGTCGCCCGACGCACGCAGGCGCTCGCGCTGCGCGCGCACGCCGCGCTCGACTGCCGCGGCATGTCGCGCACCGACTTCGTCTGGAGCGCCGACCGCCTCGTCGTGCTCGAGGTGAACACGATCCCCGGGATGACCGCGAACAGCCTCCTGCCGAAGGCGGCGGCCGCGGCGGGCATCCCCTTCGGCGAGCTGCTCGAGCGCCTCATCGGGTGGGCCCTCGAGGACGCCGCGCGGCGGCGACGCTGAGCTCACGCGCGAGCCGCCGCGGGCGCGCCCGGGCGACGCGGCGGCGCCGGCTCCGGGTCCCCGCCCGCGCCCTCTCCGGCCTGGTCGCGATCCTGTCCGCCGCGGCCCTCGGCTGGGTCGTGCTCGGCGACACGCCACGGATCGCCCGCGTCGCGGTCACGGGCGCGCGCCACGTCGCGCCGGCCCAGGCGGCGGTCGCGAGCGGCCTCGAGGGCCAGCGCGTGTTCGAGGCGAGCGCGAGCGCCGCCCGCGACCGCCTCCGGGCGCTCGCCGCGGTGCGCGACGCGCGCGTCGAGATCAGCCTCCCCGGCGGCGCCCGCGTCGCGCTCGTCGAGCGCAGCCCGGTCGGCAGGTGGATCGACTCCGCCGGCGTCGAGTGGCTCGTCGACGCCGACGGCGTGCTCTTCGCGTCCGCCGATCCGGCCGCCGCGCCGCAGCTGCGCGTCAGGGACGAGCGCGCGGCGCGTGCCGCCGGCGAGCGGATCGACCCGGCCCTCGTCGCGGCGGCGCTGCGCCTCGCCGGCGTCGCGTCGGGCGAGCTGCGCGCGGACGCGACCGCTCCGGCCGTCGTCGTCCGCAGGGACGCGAGCGGCTTGGTGCTGCGCTTCGGCTCGGGGTGGGAGATCCGCTTCGGCGGCCCGGAGCGGATCGAGGAGAAGCTCGCCGTCGTACGCGGCTTCCTGCGGGACGAGCCGCGGCGCGGCCTAGACTACGTCGACGTGCGCAGTCCCGACCGCATCGTGTACAGCCCGCAGTAGATGCGGATATGGCTTCCCCTGCTCGGCCTCGGGGCAGGCGTGCTCCTCGGACTCGCGCTCCGCCTGGACCTGCCGATCGAGTGGGCGCGCTACACCGCCGTGGGCATCCTCGCCGCGCTCGATTCGCTCCTCGGGGCGTTCCGCGCCGAGCTCGAGGGCCACTTCGACACCCGCATCTTCCTCTCCGGCTTCTACACGAACGCCCTCTTGGCCGCAGGGCTCACGTTCCTCGGTGACCGGCTCGGCATCGACCTCTACCTCGTGGCGCTGTTCGCGTTCGGGTGGAGAATCTTCCAGAATGTGGCTGTCATCCGCCGGCACTTCATCTAGTGCCGCGCGCCGGAAATACCTTGACGGCCGATGCAGCGGCAAGGGATTCCCGGTGCGCGACACTGGAGAGCCGCGCGGTCACGCGGACGCAGGTGGGGACCCAGGGAGGAGCCGGACCGGACGAGCGAGAAGCGGTTCACCCGCGACGAGCGAGTCCGGCGGCAGCGGAGCGTGCCGCGAGCCACCCGAAGCCGTAGGCGCAGGATGGCGAGGAAAGTAACGAGAGGCGGGGTCGTCCGTGCCTGAACAGACGGTGCTCGTCGCGATCGACATCGGGACAACCAAGGTCTGCGTCCTCATCGGCGAGGTCGGCGCGCGGACCGGCGGCGTCGACGTCATCGGCATCGGCCAGGCGCCCTCGGACGGGCTGCGCAAGGGCGTCGTCGTCGACATCGATCGCACCGTCCAGTCCGTCGCGACCGCCGTCGACGCGGCCGAACGGCTCTGCGGTCTGAAGGTCCGCTCCGCGTTCGTGGGGATCTCCGGCAGCCACATCGGATCGCAGAACTCGCGCGGCATGGTCGCGGTGGCGGGCCGCCAGCACGACGTGACGCGCGAGGACACCATGCGCGCGATCGAGGCCGCGCGGGCGGTCTCGATCCCCAACACGCGCGAGATCCTCCACGTCATCCCGCGGGGCTACGTCGTCGACGGCCAGGAGGGCGTCCGCGACCCCATCGGCATGAGCGCGGTGCGGCTCGAGGTCGAGACGCACATCGTCACCGCCTCCAGCACGAGCGTCCAGAACCTCAGCAAGTGCGTGCAGCGGGCCGGGGTCGAGATCGACGAGCTCGTGCTCACGCCTCTCGCGTCCGCCGAGGTGCTGCTCGCCGAGGAGGACCGCGAGCTCGGCATCGCGCTCTGCGACGTCGGCGGCGACACGACCGACGTCGCGATCTTCCAGGACGGCTCGATCAGCCACTGCGCGACGATCCCGATGGGCGCGCGCAGCGTCACCAGCGACCTCGGCCTGGTCCTCCGGGTGACGCCGGACGTCGCCGAGGAGCTGAAGCTCAAGCAGGGCACCGCGCTGCCGCTCGACGTCGACCCCGACGAGGTCATCCAGATCACCTCCATCGGCGAGGAGGTGCCGCGGCCGATCACCCGGCGGCACGTCGCCCAGATCATCGAGGCGCGGACGACCGAGCTCTTCGACCACGTCGCGCGGGAGATCGAGGCCGCCGGCGCGACGAACCGGCTTCAGGCGGGGCTCGGGCTGACAGGCGGGGGCTCGCTCCTCAGGGGCATCAGCAAGGCGGCCCGCGACCAGCTCGGGATGAGCGCGCGCGTGCTCGCCCCGCGCGGGCTGGGCGGTCTGACCGACGCCATCTCGACGCCGCCGTACGCGGCCGCCTCCGGGCTGCTGACCTGGGGGGCCCGGAACTGGACGGCCGACGAGGTCCGCGAGGGCGCGCGGTCGCTGGACGGCGTCGGCGGCCGCATCGCGCGCATCGTCCGCGGCCTCATGCCGTGAGCCGCGGCCTTCGACCCCACCCGCGGGCGCATCGAGATCACCGACGGCGCCGGCGACCGGATCGTCCGGCCGTGACGGCGAGCGCGCACCGCGCTCGGGCCCGATAAGGCCTCGCATCCCGGCCGCGGCGGGTATAGAGTTCCGAGGACAACAGAAGAACTCCATGAGCGCACCGCAAGGGGAGGGGCAGCGGCATGGACTGGTAGTGGAGGCTCGCCCATGCCCCTCCGTAGCGACATAGAGAACTTCGCGCTCATCAAGGTCGTCGGCGTCGGCGGCGGCGGATCCAATGCGGTGAACCGGATGATCCGTGCGGAGCTCATGGGCGTCGAGTTCATCGCGGTGAACACCGACGCGCAGGCGCTCCTCATGTCGGACGCGCCGCACAAGATCCGCATCGGGGACAAGGTCACGAAGGGCCTCGGCGCGGGCGCGGATCCCATCGTCGGGCGCAAGTCCGCGGAGGACGACAGCGAGAAGCTCTACGAAGCGCTGAAGGAAGCGGACATGGTGTTCGTGACCGCCGGCATGGGCGGTGGCACGGGGACGGGCGCCGCGCCGGTCATCGCCGAGATCGCGAAGGACATCGGCGCGCTCACCGTCGCTGTGGTGACGAAGCCCTTCCAGTTCGAGGGCGCGCGCCGCCGGCTGCTCGCCGAACAGGGCATCGGCGACCTCGTCGACAAGGTCGACACGCTCATCACGATCCCCAACGACCGGCTGCTCCAGGTCGTCGAGAAGCGCACCAGCGTGATGGACGCGTTCCGCGTCGTCGACGACGTGCTGCGCCAGGGCGTGCAGGGCATCAGCGACCTCATCACCGTCCCCGGCCTCATCAACCTCGACTTCGCCGACGTGAAGACGATCATGACGAGCGCGGGCTCGGCGCTCATGGGCATCGGGCACGGCGGCGGCGAGACGCGTGCCGCCGACGCCGCGCGCCAGGCGATCATGTCGCCGCTCCTCGAGCAGTCCATCGACGGCGCGCGCGGGGTGCTGTTCACGATCACCGGCGGGCCGGACCTCGCGCTCTTCGAGGTGAACGAGGCGGCCGAGATCATCCACGCGGCGGCCGACCCCGAGGCGAACATCATCTTCGGCGCGGTCATCGACGATCGCATGGGCACCGAGGTGAAGATCAGCGTCATCGCGACCGGGTTCGACCAGAATCGCCCGCTGCGGCGCATCGAGCAGCCGCTGTACAAGCGGCAGGTCGAGTCACGCCCGGCGGAGCGGCCGGTGCGCGTGGCCGCCCCCGTCGCGGCGCCGCCGCCGGCGCCGGCGGCCGAGGAGAAGAAGTTCGATCCCGACGACCTGGAGGTCCCGAGCTTCCTTCGCCGGCGGTAGGACCGCCACTAGATGTAGTGCCCGCCCATCCCGTATCTTGTGCCTCGTGCGCTGTCCGTCCTGCGGCCATCCCGATACGCGCGTGATCGACTCGCGCGAGGCTGAGGACGGCTCGTCCATCCGCCGCCGCCGCGCGTGCGACCGGTGCGGCGAGCGGTTCACCACGCGCGAGCGCAGCGAGTCCGCGCGCATCCAGGTCGTCAAGCGCGACGGGTCGCGTCAGGAATTCGACCGGCGCAAGCTCGCCTCCGCCATCGGGAAGGCCGCCGGGAAGCACCTCACGGGCGACGCGATCGATCGGGTCATCGACGAGATCGAGTCGACGCTGCGGCAGACCGGGGCGTCGGAGGTCGCCTCGCGGCGCATCGGCGAGATGGTGCTCGAGCGGCTCGCCGAGGTCGACCCGATGAGCTACCTGCGCTTCAAGATCGTGTACTCGGGGCTCCAGGACACCGACGCGCTCTACGACGAGCTCGAGCGGCTCGTCCAGCTCCGCCAGGCCGCCCGCGACCGGCGCGTCGCCGAGCAGACCACACTCCCGATCGCGGACGCCGTCCCCGCGGCGCCGCGCCGCCGCCGCCGTTAGCGGCCCCGCACCGACGGTCCGTGCCGTCCTGTGGGATCTCGACGGGACGCTGACCGACAGCGTCCGCTTCGTCGTCGACACCGCGAACCGCGTCATCGCGGCCCATGGCGCCCGCCCGCTGGACTTCGCCGCCGTCGGCGGCATGAGCGGCTCGCCACTCGAGTCCATCTTCCGCATCGCCGCCCCCGAGCTCTCCGACGAGGACGCCCGGGCGTGGCGCGCGGAGTACCGCGAGATCTACGAGCGCGAGATCGTCCCCGTGACGCGCCTCTTCCGCGGTGCGCGCGGGACGCTGGCGGCCTTCCACGCCGCCGGCCTGCGGCAGGCGACGATCACCGGAAAGCGCGCCGCCGACTGCGAGCGCATCCTGCGCGGGCTGCGGATCCGGGGCGAGATCGACGCGTATCTCGGCGGGGACTCGGTGGCGCGCGCGAAGCCCGCGCCGGACCTCGCGCTCGCCGCCGCGGCGCGGCTCGGCCGCGCGCCCGAGGAGTGCGTCGTCATCGGCGACGCGCCCGCCGACGTCGGCATGGGCCGCGCCGCGGGCATGCGCGTGATCCAGGTGGCCTGGGGCTACGCGCGTCGCAGGCTGCCCGACGCGGACGCGCTCGTGCGCACGTGGCCCGAGCTGCGCCGCGCCGTCTTCGTCATGGCCGGCGGTCGGGCCATACTGCGGTGACCGTGGTCCTCTCCGACCGGGACATACGCGCCGCGATCGCCGCCGGGCGGATCGGCATCGACCCCTTCGACGAGTCGTGCGTCCAGCCCGCGAGCGTCGACATCCGTCTCGACAGCCTGTTCCGGGTGTTCCGCTCGAGCCGCCACGCGTACATCGACCTCGCCAGGCCGCTGGACGACATCACCGAGCTCGTCGAGGTCGGCCCGGACGAGTGCTTCATCCTCCATCCCGGCGAGTTCGTGCTTGGCTCCACCCGCGAGCGCATCCGGCTCGCGGACGACCTGGTCTCGCGCGTCGAGGGCAAGAGCAGCCTCGGCCGGCTCGGCCTGCTCATCCACAGCACCGCCGGCTTCGTCGACCCGGGATGGGACGGGCACATCACGCTCGAGCTGAGCAACGTGAACACGATCCCGATCACGCTCTACCCGCGCATGCGCGTGGGGCAGCTCTCCTTCTTCCCGCTGTCGAGCCCGGCCGAGCGTCCGTACGGCTCGTCCGAGCTCGGCTCGAGCTACCAGGGGCAGACCGGGCCGACGCCGTCGCGCTACCGGCTCGACCTCCCGCGCGGTTGATGGCGTTCCTGGGCCTCTTCATCGAGGCGTTCATCACCGTCCTCGCGCAGGCGCTGACGCTCGCGATCTTCGTCCGCGTGCTCCTCTCCTGGGTGCCGACGCTGCGGCTGCCGTTCGGCCTGGGCGAGTTCGTCTGGAGCGTCACCGAGCCGATCCTTGGTCCGATCCGCCGCTCGCTTCCGTTCATGGGCGGCTTCGACCTCTCGCCGCTGATCGCGCTCCTCGCCATCCAGGTCGTCTCGAGCATCCTGCTGCGGCTGCTGCCGCCCGCCTGGTGATCGCCCTCCGGCGCCGCGGCGATCGGGTCGCCTTCGACGTCCGCGTCGCGCCGCGCGCCTCCCGGACGGCCGTCGGCGGCGCTCGCGCGGGGGCGCTGCTCGTGCGCGTCACGGCGCCGCCGGCGGAGGGGGCGGCGAACGCCGCGGTCCTCGAGGCGCTCTCGCGCGCCCTGGACGTGGCGCCGCGTGAGCTGCGCATCGAGCGGGGCGGCGCGGCGCGGACGAAGACGGTGAGCGCGCCGGGCCGCGTCGCGGCGGCGGTGCGGCGCCTCGCGGCGGTGTAATGCCGGACGGCCGGGCGGCGTACTGGCGGAAGATGACCGTGCATGCGGCCCTGGCGACGTTCCCGCACGGCCTCCTCGTCCGCGAGACGCGGGTGACCTTCGCCGACGCGGCGCGTGACCACCAGGACGAGCTGTTCGGCGTCGCGCTGCGCATCCTCGGTGACCGCGACGCGGCGCTGGACGCGACGAGCCGGACGCTCCTCAAGGCGTTCCGCTCCTGGGAGCGGTACGACCAGACCCGCCCGGTCCGCCACTGGCTCCTGCGCATCGCCGCGAACGAGGCCGTCACGCTCGGCCGCGCGCGTTCCCGCGACCGTGCCAGGCGGACGGACGCCGCGGCGGCGCTCGAGGTCCCCGACCCCGGTCCGTCCCCCGATGCGGCGGCGCTCGCGCGGGAGCGGCGGGATCGGGTGCGCGGCGCCGTGGCCGCGCTGCCCGACCGCTACCGCGTGCCGGTCGTGCTGCGCTACTTCAGCGAGCTGTCCCTCGAGGAGATCGCGGCGGTGACCGGCCGGCGGCGACCGTGGGCGTGCAGCTGCTCCGCGCGCGCGCGATGCTCCGCACGGCGCTCGAGGGCGAGCGGTGACCGGCGGCGGGCTGTTCGACGAGAGCGAGCTCCGCCGCGTGCTGCGCCTGGAGGGCGACGAGCTGCCGCCGCGTCTGGACGCGGCCGCCATCGCGCTCGCCGCGCGTGAGGAGGGCCGCGACCGCTTCGTGCTCGCGGCCGTGCCGGCGGTGGTCGGCGCGACGGCGCTCGCGGCCGCGCTCGTGTGGCAGCAGCTCTTCGCGCTCGCGCCCCTCGTCGGGCCCGCGCTGCTCGGCGTGGCCGTCGCCGGCGCGGCGGCGCTCGCGGCGGCGGTCGTCCCGCTCGCCGAGACCGCGAGCGATCCGGCGGTCCCGCTGAGCCTCCTCGCCGCCCTCGGCGTCGTCATCGTGCGCGAGCTCATCGAGCGCAGGGAGCACGCCCATGTCCACGCGTCTTGAGCGCAGCACGACGAACCGGGTGATCGCCGGCGTCTGCGGCGGCATCGCGGAGTACCTGCAGGTCGATCCCACGCTCGTGCGCGTCTTCTTCGTCGTCGCCGCGGTCATGACCGCCGGCCTGGCGTTCCTCGCGTACCTGGCGCTGCTCATCCTCATGCCGCTGCCCGGCCAGCCGGTGCCGTTCGTGAAGAGCGAGAGCGCCGGCGGCGCGGCGATGGCCGCCGAGGTCGACGCGCCCGGGCCCGAGCGGCCGATGCGGCCGCCGCCGGACCCGGAGGCCGGCGAGCGCCGCCGCGCCGCGTTCGGCTACGTCCTCATCGCGCTCGGCGTCGTCTTCCTCGCGGGGAACCTCGGGGTGCTCCGCGGCGTGCGCTGGGACCTCGTCTGGCCCGTTGTGCTCATCGGTCTGGGCGGCCTCCTCCTCTTGCAGCGCGCGCGGCGGTGACCGGGCGCCGCGGCGTCCTCCGGCCGCTCCCGCTCGTACTGATCGGGATCGACATCGCGTTCGCGCGCCGCCGGCCGATCGCCGCGCTCGCGTCGCCGCGCTCGGAGAGCTCTCGCTTCGCCGGCGACGCGACGACGGCGGCCGTCCGGTAGCACACAGCCGGGCCGTCGCTGGTGCGCGTCCTGCATGATGTCGGGACGTGATCCGCCGCTGGCTCGAGCCGCTCCTCGACGCGCAGGGCTGGGCCGACCCGTTCGGCGAGCTGCTGCAGAAGCTCTTCCGCGCGATCTACGGCCCGTTCCCCCCACTGCGCGACCTGCTGCACGGGACCTGGCTCGGCCACCCGCTGCATCCGCTCCTCACCGACGTCCCCATCGGCGCGTTCGTCGTCGGCATCGTGCTCGACCTCGTCGGCGAGCGGAGCGCCGCGACGTGGGCCACCGGCATCGGGTGGGTGACGATGCTCGGCGCCGCGCTCGCCGGGTTCGCCGACCATCTCGACCTCGAGGGCAGGCCGCGCCGGTACGGGAGCCTCCATGCGGCGACGATGCTCCTCGCCGCGCTCGCCTATCTCCTCTCGCTCGGCGAGCGTCTTTGGTGGGCGCCGCTCTTCCCGCGCGCGGAGGTCTGGCTCGCCGGGCTCGGCCTCCTCCTCGTCCTGATCGGTGGCTATCTCGGCGGCGAGCTCGTGTTCAACCTCGGCAGCCAGGTCGATCGCCACGCCTGGCGCGGCGGCGGGTCCAAGTGGCAGGCGCTCGACGTCGGCGAGGTGCCCGAGGGCCAGCTCGCCAAGGCGAAGGCCGGCGCGGCGACGCTCGTGGTCGTGCGCCTGGGGGAGCGGGTCTACGCGCTGCACGACACCTGCGCGCACCAGGGCTGCTCGCTCGCTTCGGGCCGTCTCGTCGACGGGGGCCGGCGCATCGAGTGCCCCTGCCATGGCTCGCGCTTCGAGCTCTCCGACGGCAGCGTGAACCGCGGGCCGGCGGTCTTCCCGCAGCCGGCTTACGAGGTCCGTGTCGCCGACGGACGGATCGAGGCGCGCCGGCGCGGCTGAGGTGCGCCGGCCGCTGGCCGGGCGGACCGTCCTTGGGCGATACTCCGCCGCGTGTCCGGCCTCACCGAGAGGATGTCGGCGGCACCCACGCCGACCGAGCTCGACGCCTCGCGCGCGCTGAACGCGGAGTACCTCCGCCTGCACCCGGACGAGGTGGCGCTCTACCTCGACGGACGGGAGCCGGCCGAGACGGTCGTGCTGCTCTCGGGCGCGCCGCCGCCGACGACGGCGCTCCTGCTCGAGCGCATGAACCCCCGCGTCGGCGCCGCGGTCCTGCGCGGACTTCCGCCGGAGACGGCGCGGCTCGCGCTCGCGGCGATGAATCCCGCGCGCGGCGTCCCGGTGCTGGTGAGCCTGCCGCGCGACGAGCGCGAGGCGATGCTCGCGCGACTCGCCCCGCGCGTCGCGGAGGAGCTCCGCGAGATCCTCACCTATCCGGCCGACAGCGCGGGCGGGCTGATGGATCCGCGCATCACGACGTTCGGCCACGACCTCACCGTGGACGACGCGCTCCGCCGCATGCGCGCGTTCAAGGAGAAGGAGTTCGACGCCATCTACGTGAGCGACGGGGAGGGCCGGCTCTCCGGCGCCGTGCCGCTCGGCGAGATCGCGACCGCGGCGCCCGAGCGCCGCCTCGGCGACCTCGTGCGCGCGGCGCCGGCGGCGGTCGCCGTCACGGCGACGCGCGAGGAGATCGTGGACTACCTCCGGGATCGCCGGCTCGTCGCGCTGCCGGTGGTCGACCTCGCCGGACGGCTCGTCGGCGTGATCCGCTACAGCCAGCTCGTCGCGGCCGCCGAGGCCGAGGCCCTGAGCGGCCTCCAGACGATGGTCGGCGCCGGCAAGGACGAGCGCGCGCTCTCGCCCATCCGTCACGCCGTGCGCCACCGGCTGCCGTGGCTCGAGATCAACCTCGCGACGGCCTTCCTCGCCGCCACCGTCGTCGGCCTCTTCGAGGGCACCATCGCGCAGTTCACCGCGCTCGCGGTGCTGCTCCCGGTGGTCGCCGGGCAGTCCGGGAACAGCGGCATGCAGGCGCTCGCGGTGACGATGCGCGGCCTCACGCTGCGCGAGGTCGGCCTCCGGCACTGGCCGCGCCTCATCGCGAAGGAGGCCGGTGTCGGCGTCCTCAACGGCCTCGCGGTCGCGCTCACGACGATGCTCGGCGTGTTCCTGTGGAGCCGCAGCTTCGGCCTCACGTTCGTCATCGGCGTGGCCATGGTCCTCGCGATGGTCCTCGCCGGGGTCTGCGGCGCCCTGGTGCCGGTGGTGCTCAAGGCGCTCGGCCAGGACCCCGCGCAGTCGTCGTCCATCGTCCTCACGACCTTCACCGACGTCGGCGGCTTCCTCTCGTTCCTCGGCCTCGCGACGCTCCTCTCCTCGCTGCTCGAATGACCCGTGCGACGAGGGGGATCGTCCGCCTCATCGCGGTCGCCGCCCTCGTCCTCTCGTGGCCGTGGGCCGCCGCCGCGCCCGCGCGCGCCGACGACACCGGTTGGACGATCGAGTCGTTCGACGCGCGCATCGAGATCCAGCCCGACGGGCGGCTCCTGGTGACCGAGGGCATCGACGTCGACTTCGGCCCGCTCGAGCGCCGCGGCATCTTCCGCGACATCCCCGTCGAGTACGCCTGGCCGGACCGCCCGCGCACCGTGCGGGCGTACGGCCTGGAGGTGCTGTGGGTCCGCGACGAGACGGGGAGGTCGATCCCGTTCTCGACGAGCCGCGAGGGCGCGAACGTGCGGATCCGCGTCGGCGACCCGGATCGGACCGTGACCGGGAAGCAGCGCTACCGCATCGCGTACGTCGTCGTCGGCGTGCTCAACGGCTTCGCCGAGCACGACGAGCTCTACTGGAACGTCACCGGCGACCAGTGGCCGGTCGCGATCCGGCGCGCGACCGCGACGGTGGTCGCGCCCGCGGGCCCCAGCGACACGACGTGCTTCGTCGGCGTCGCCGGGTCCACCGCGACGTGCACCGAGACGGACGCCGCGCGTGGCCGCGTCTTCACCGCGGGGCGGCCGCTCTCGCCGGGCGAGCAGCTCACCGTCGTCTTCGGCCTGCCCAAGGGCGTCGTCTCGGAGCCGCGGCCGATCCTGCGCGACCGTCCGCGCGAGGTGGAGGAGTTCTTCGACCGGAGCCCGCTCACCCTCGGCGCGGCGGCCGCGGTCGCGCTCGCGGGGCTGTGGCTGGTGTTCTGGTGGTGGTGGCGCGCCGGCCGCGACCGGCCCGAGCGCACCACCGTCGTCCCCGAGTACGAGCCGCCCGATGGGCTGCGCCCCGCCGAGCTCGGCGTGCTGGTGGACGAGCGCGCGGACCCGCGCGACGTGACCGCGACGATCGTCGACCTGGCGGTCCGCGGCCACCTCACCATCACGGAGAGGCCCAAGGAGGGGCTCTTCGGCACGAAGGACTGGATCATCACGCGCAGGGGCGGCGACGCCGCGGCGCTGCGCGACTACGAGCGCACCATCCTCGACGGCCTGTTCGACGATCGCGACGAGGTGAAGCTCTCGGAGCTGCGGCGCCACTTCTACGCGACGCTCGGGAAGGCGCAGCGAGAGCTGTACCGCGAGACCGTCGACCGCCGCTGGTTCCCGGCGGACCCCTCCCGCGTGCGCGCCACCTACGCGGCGCTGGGCGTCGCGCTCCTCGTCGTCGCGGGCATCGTCGCCTGGGGACTGGGCTACCTGGCGGGCGCCGGCGTCGTCGGCCTCGCCCTCGGCGTCCCGGCGCTCGGGCTGGCGGCGGCCTCGCCGGTGATGCCGTCGAAGACGAAGACGGGGGCCGAGCTGCTCCGGCGCACGCTGGGCTTCCGCCGGTACATGGAGGTCGCCGAGACCGAGCGCCAGCGCTTCGCCGAGCGTGAGGGGATCTTCGCCGCGTACCTGCCGTACGCGATCGTGTTCGGCACCGTCGACCGCTGGGCGCGCGCCTTCGAGGGCATCGACGTGCGTGCGGCGACCGCCGGCTGGTACGTGGGATCGTCGCTGCCGACCTCGTTCGCCGCGACCGACCTCTCGCGCGAGCTCGCGTCCTTCTCGAGCGAGGTCTCGACGGCGATCGCGTCGACGCCCGGATCGAGGGGCGGGAGCGGCTTCGGCGGCGGCGCGGGCGGCGGCGGCGGTGGAGGCGGCGGCGGCTCGTGGTGAGCCCTCGCGCGCGGTATCCTTGAGGCCCTCGCGGGCTGTTGGCTCAGCTGGTTAGAGCGCTGCGTTCACATCGCAGAGGTCGCTGGTTCGAATCCAGCACAGCCCACCGGTCGCTCCTCCGCTAGCGTGCCCTCGGTCGGGCCCGTCGCGGCGCGGGCACGATGCCGTCTCCGTCCGCGAGGCCGGCGAGCAGGCGCCGCGCGGCGGTCTGGAATCGGGAGGGATCACCGTAGGAGCGCGCGACGAGCAGCGCGCCCTCGAGGCCGCTGACGATCGATCGCGCCTCTTCGCGCGCGGCTCCACGCAGACGCAGCGTCCCGTCCGTCTCGCCTTCCCTCAGGATCCCTTCCAGCCAGGCCTCGTTCTCGTCGAAGAACCGGGTGACCGCGGTCCGCATGCCCTTCGGGAGGGTGTGGTACTCGGCCGCGAGCATGCCGCAGAGGCACATCCGCTCCGCCTGCATGACCTCCGTGTAGAGGGTGGCGTACGCGTGGAGCTTCGCCCGCGCGCTGACCGGTCGCGCCTGGATCGCGGCGAGACCCGCGAGGAAGCGCTCCGCGTAGCGTGAGACGAGCGCCTGGCCGAGCTCGGCCTTGCCGGCGAAGTAGTAGTGCAGCGTCGCCGTGGTGATGTCGAGCCGCGCGGCGACGTCCGCGTAGCTGAAGCCGTTGAACCCGCGGACCTGTACGAGCTGCTCCGCCACGGCGAGGATCCTCGCCGCCGTGTCGCCTTCGCCGCGCCGCCGACCGACCACCATCCACATCCTCGCACGGCCGGAACACGGCCGGAAATCGCTCTCTTGACGACTTATCTACTAGTAGATAAATATACCGGCCGACAGGCCGTCCTGTCCAAGAGCGATGGGGAGACGAGAGATGCCGCAGAAGACCGCCCACAAGACGTTCGGGAAGCCCGACGAGGATCGCACGTTCCCGAACGGCCACGCGGAGATCCTGAAGTTCGCGGGCGCCGAGATCGGCCGTCTGTCGTTCAAGCCGGGGTGGCGCTGGTCGACGGACGTGAAGCCGATCGCGAAGACGGCGAGCTGCGAAGCGCCCCACTTCCAGTACCACGTGAGCGGGCGCCTCGCGATCCGCATGGACGACGGCACCGAGTTCATCGCCGGCCCGGGCGACGTCACCTCGCTCCCCAGCGGGCACGACGCCTGGGTGGTCGGCAACGAGCCCGTCGTGGTCGTCGACTGGTTCGGTGCGAGCAACTACGCGAAGGGCAGCTGAGCGCGCCCGGGAACCGGGGAAAGGAAAGGATCAGGACGATGAACGAGCGAGGGGCCGTGGCCGACCGTCAGGGCAACGACGAGCCGCACGAGGAATGGCTCGCCGCGATCGCCGCGCAGCTGGCGCCCATCTTCGAGCACTCCAGCGAGGGCGTGTACGTCTACCTCGACGACCGCCACAAGGTCTGCAACGCCGTGCTGGCGAAGATGTGGGGATTCGGGTCGCCGGCCGAGTGGGCGGGGGCGCCGGACTTCCTGGGCACGTTCGTGGCGGAGGACGATCGGGCGGAGGTGTCGCGCGCGTATCACGCGCACATCCACCAGTCGCTCACGCCGACGCGGCTGCGGTTCACCGTCCGGCGCCCCGACGGCACGCCGGTGCGCTGCGAGTCCGACATGATCCCGCTGTCGTACGCCGGGCGGATGCTGGCCTACCACTTCGTACGCCTGATCCCCGCGAGTCGCGCGTGATCGCCTCGACGCGGCGCTAGGGCTCGCAGTCGCCCGTCCTGCCCGGCCCCGGCACGGGTCCGAGCAGCGGCGGCCCGGACCACACGTCGAGACGGCCGCAGGAGAGGTCGACCCGCGCCGCGTCGCCGCGCATCGTCCCGGGGCCCGCTTCGACGTCGCCGGCGCGGACGGCGACCGTGAGGAGCACCCGTCCGCTCGGCGATCGCGCCTCGACCGACCAGGGGAGCGGCGGGAGCGCGTCGGCTCGGAGCGACGCCTGCTCGTGCGGTGCGACCGTGCGCACGGCCGTCCCGTTCACAGCGAGCGTCACCGCGAGGGTGGTCTGGTTGGACACCCACAGGTCGTACGCCGCGGGCGGCGCGGTCGGCGCCGGCGTGACGGGCTCGCAGGCGAGGGTGAGCGCGAGGGCGGCGGCGAGGCGTGTCACGCCATGCGAACGCCGGCAGGGTCGCGGCGGTTCCGGCGCTACCGGACGAGCAGCCCCTCGACGATGCCCGCCGCCACGAGCAGCACGATGCAGATCGCGAGGACGACGCCGACCCGCCGGAAGTCCCTGGTGACGAAGCCGCGCTCCATGACCGCGGCGCGCTCGAGCGCCGCGGACGGCGCGCCCGCGGCGCGCGCGAATCCGCCGCGAGCGGCGCGCAGCGGGCGGTGCACCGGGCGCGCCGCCGGTACGGGCTCGCGCTCCGCCCGGACGGGTGCCGGCGCGCGGCGCGCGGCGACCGCGTCGCGCCGCGTGCGTGTCCTGGTGCGGTGTCGTCTGCCCATCGGAGCCCTCAGCATACCGTTCCGGTTATCGTCGCCGCCGTGACGCTCGATCTCTCGACGCTCTCGACGCTCGTCGTCGCGCTCGCCGTCCTGGTCGTCGCGCTCGTCGCCTGGGTCGCGTGGCTCCAGCGGTCGGAGTCGCGGCTGCGGACCCGTCTCCGGCGCGTGCTCGCCGACGGCGAGTCGGCGGGCCTCGACGAGCTGCTCGACCGCCAGCAGCAGCGGATCGCGTCGCTCGGCGAGCGTCTCGACGCCCTCAACAGGCTGCAGCGCGAGCTCGAGGACCTCACGCACCGCACGATCCAGAAGGTCGCGGTCGTCCGGTACAACCCCTTCAGCGATACCGGCGGGGACCAGTCGTTCGCGATCGCGCTCCTCGACTCGCTCGGGAACGGGCTCGTCGTCTCCAGCCTGCACGGCCGTACCGAGACGCGCGTCTTCGCGAAGCCGGTGCAGGGCGGCCGCTCCCGCTACGCGCTCTCGGACGAGGAGCAGGACGCGATCCGCAGGGCGCTCGCACCGACGACGTGACCGGGCCGGCCGGCCGCACGCTCGCGATCGTCAATCCGGCCGCGGGCCGGGGCGCGGGGAAGCGTCTCGCCGGGCGTCTTGCCGCGGACCTCGCGGGCGACGGCATCGCCGTCGACGTCGTCACCACCCCGGGGCCGGGCGAGGGCGCGCGGCTCGCGGCGGCCGCCGTCGAGGACGGGTACGCGCGGGTGCTCGCCGTCGGCGGCGACGGGACGGCGAACGAGATCGCGAGCGGGCTGGTCGGCTCCGAGGTCGCGCTCGCGCTCTATCCGATCGGAGCCGGGAACGACCTCGCGCGCGCGCTGGGCTACCCGCGCTCCCGCAGGGACCTCGCGGCGTTCCTCGCGAGCGCGCGGCGCCGCCGGATCGACGTCGGCGAGGCCAACGGCCGGGTCTTCGTCAACGCCGCGGGCGTCGGCATCGACGGGCACGTCGCGGAGCGCGTCATCGCGAGCAGCCGCGTGGTGGGGCAGACGCTGGGCTACGTCGTGGGGGCGCTGGTCTCGATCGCCACCTACCGGCCGCGCCCCATGCGCGTCACGCTCGACGGCGCGTCATTCGAGGGGCCGCACCTGATCGTCGTCGCCGCGAACGGCACGCACTTCGGGAGCGGCATGCACGTGGCGCCCGGGGCCGAGATGGACGACGGCCTGTTCGACATCGTCATCGGCGGCGATCTCGGACGGTGGGCGTCGCTCGTCGCGCTCGCCAAGCTGTACCGCGGCACGCACGTCGACGGCCGGCGCGTCCTCGCGTTCCGCTCGCGCGCGCTCGACGTCGAGCTGGACCAGCCCGAGCCGATGGAGGCCGACGGCGAGGCCGTACGCGCCGCGGCGCTGCGCGTCCGCATGCGTCCCGGCGCGCTGTGGGTGCTGTCGCGGTGAGCGTCGCGGACCGCCGCCGGCTCCCGTCCGTCGACGCGGTCGTGCGCGCGGCGGGCCCGCTGGCGGTGCCGCGGCCGCGCTTCGTCGCCGCGGTCCGCGCCGTGCTCGACGACGCGCGCGGCGGACGGCTGAGCGTGGCCGGCGCCGAGGACGCCGCGCGCGCCGCGCGGGAGCGGCTCGCGCTCCGCGACCGCAGGACGCTGCGCCGCGTCCTGAACGCCACAGGCGTCGTGCTCCAGACGAACCTCGGCCGGGCGCCGCTCGCGCCGGCCGCGGTCGCGGCGATAGCCGAGGCGGCGGGCGCGGCGAGCGTGGAGTACGACCTCGCCGCCGGCAGGCGCGGCGAGCGCCACGGCCACGCGCGCGCCCTCGTCGCCGAGCTCGCCGGCGCCGAGGACGCCGTCGTGGTGAACAACAACGCGGCCGCGGTCCTGCTCGCGCTCGCCGCGCTCGCGTCGCGCCGCGAGGTCGTCGTCGCGCGCGGCGAGCTGGTGGAGATCGGCGGCGGGTTCCGCATCCCGGACGTGCTCCGGCGGTCGGGCGCGAAGCTCGTCGAGGTCGGCACGACGAACCGCACCTACGTGAAGGACTACGCCGCGGCGATCGGCGAGCGCACCGCCGCGATCCTGCGGGTGCACGCGAGCAACTTCCGGATGACCGGGTTCGTCGCCCGGCCGGAGGACCGCGCCCTCGCGTCGCTCGCCCGCGAGCGCGGCATCGCGCTGGTCCACGACCTCGGCAGCGGCACGTTCCTCGACACCGCCGCGTACGGCCTCGCGCACGAGCAGACCGTGCAGGACGCGGTCGCGGCGGGCGCCGACGTGGTCACCTTCAGCGGCGACAAGCTCCTCGGGGGGCCGCAGGCCGGCCTCGCCGCGGGCCGCGGCGAGGCCATCGCCGCGCTGCGGGCGCACCCGCTCATGCGCGCGCTGCGGCCGGACAAGCTGACGCTCGCGGCGCTCGTCGCGACGCTCGAGCTGTACCGCGACGGCCGGGCCGAGCGCGAGCTGCCGGTCTGGCGGATGATCGCCGCCGCTCCGGCGGCGCTCGCGGCGCGCGCGAGGGCGATCGTCGCCGCGCTCGCGGCGTCCGGCGTCGGCGCGCGCGTCGTGGCCACCGAGTCCACGGTGGGCGGCGGCGCGCTCCCCGAGCAGACGCAGCCCTCGCGCGCCGTCGCGCTCGAGGCCGACGCCGCGCGTGCGGCCGCCGCGCTCCGTGACGGCGAGCCGGCGGTCGTCGGCCGCGTGGTGGACGATCGGCTCGCGCTCGATCTGCGCGCGATCCTTCCGGAGGATGATGGTGTCCTCGCGCAGGCGGTCATCGCGGCGACGGCACGATGGAGGAGGAGCTCATGAGCGGCGAGCTGCGGGCGATCTCGACGGATCGGGCGCCGAAGGCGATCGGGCCCTACAGCCAAGCGATCCAGACCGGCGATCTGGTGTTCTGCGCGGGTCAGCTCCCGCTGGATCCGGCGACCGGAGAGGTCGTGAGCGGGGACATCCGGGAGCAGACCCGTCGCGTGCTCGACAACCTCGCCGCGGTGCTCGCGGCCGCCGGCTCTGGCCTCGACCGGGTCGTGAAGACGACGGTGTTCCTCAGCGACCTGGCCGAGTTCGCCGCGATGAACGAGGTCTACGCGGAGCGCTTCGGCCCGCACAAGCCGGCGCGCTCGACGGTGCCCGTCGGGCTGCTCCTGCGCGGTGCGCGCATCGAGATCGAGTGCATCGCGACGCGGCGGTGACGAAGCCGGGCGGGGAGCGGTCCCGCGGCGAGCGGGGCGGCCCGATCTCGCCGAAGGCGCTCGGGATCGCGTTCGGGATCTGGATCACGGCGATGCTCGTGCTGGCGTTCGTCGTCGTGCCGACCGCGTTCGGCTCGTGCGCCCCGCCGTCGTGACGCACGGCGTGACGCGCGTCGTCGCGACGGCGGGGCACGTCGATCACGGCAAGTCCACGCTCATCACCGCGCTCACGGGCATGGATCCGGACCGCCTGCGCGAGGAGCGCGAGCGGGGCATGAGCATCGATCTCGGCTTCGCCTGGCTGGTCCTGCCGTCGGGCGCCGAGGTCGGGATCGTCGACGTGCCCGGCCACCGGGACTTCATCCGGAACATGCTGGCCGGGGTCGGCAGCGTCGACGCGGTGCTGCTCGTCGTCGCGGCGGACGAGGGCGTCCGCCCGCAGACGCGCGAGCACCTCGCGATCCTCGAGCTGCTCGGCACGTCCGGTGGCGTCGTCGCGCTCACCAAGCGCGATCTCGTCGACGACGAGTGGGTAGCGCTCGCGCGCGCCGAGCTCGCCGCGGCGCTCGCCGCGACGCCGCTCGCGGATGCCGAGATCGTCGAGGTGAGCGCGCCGGCGCGCCGCGGCCTCGACGAGCTCGTGGCGGGGCTCGATCGCGCGCTCGGCGCGGCGCCCGCGCGAAGGGACACCGGCCGCCCGCGCCTGCCGATCGATCGCGCCTTCACCATGCCGGGGTTCGGCACCGTCGTGACCGGCACGCTCGTCGACGGGTCGCTCGCCGTGGGGGACGAGGTCGAGGTGCAGCCCGGCGGGCTGCGCGGCCGGATCCGCGGGCTGCAGACACACCGCCGGGCGCTCGACGTCGCGTCGCCCGGCAGCCGGGTCGCCGCGAACCTGACCGGCGTCGAGCGCGCCGCCCTGTCGCGCGGGATGGTGCTCGCCCGTCCGGGCACGCTCGCCGCGACCGGCGCGGTCGCGCTCCGTCTCGACGTGCTTGGAGCGGCCGGCGCGCCGCTCGCCCACGGCGACGAGGTCATGGTTCACGCGGGCACGGCGGAGACCGTCGCGCACGTCGTCGTCCTCGACGGGGACGAGATCGCGCCGGGCGCGTCGGGCTGGGCGGAGCTGCGCCTGGCCGCGCCGATCGCGGCCGTCGCCGGCGACCGCGTCGTCGTGCGGCGGCCGTCGCCGTCGGAGACCGTCGCCGGAGGCGCGATCGTCGACGCGGCGCCTGGGCGCCTGCGCGGGCGCGCGCTCCGCGAGGCGCTGGAGCGGCGCTTCGCGCCGACACCCGCGTCGCGGCTGCTCGCCTCGCTCGACGAGCCCCGCCCCGCCGCCGAGGCGGCCGCGCGCGCGGGCCTCGACGGCGGCGAGCGCGACGCCGCGGTCGCCGAGCTGGTGGCGCGCGGCGACGTGGTCGCCCTGGCCGACGCCCTGGTCGCGCGGACCTCGTTCGACGCCCTCCTCGCCCGTGCCGAGCGCGCGGTGGCGGGCACGCATCGTGCCTCGCCGCTGCGCCCCGGCGCGCCGCGGGAGGAGGTGCGCGGCGCGACCGCCCTGACGCCGAGGCGCTTCGCGGCATTCGTCGCGCGCGCGGTCGCCGAGGGACGGCTCGTCGATCGCGGCGCGGCGCTCGCGCTGCCGGGTCACACGCCGCGCCTCGAGCCGTCGCAGGAGGCGGCGTGGGCTCGCGCGCGCGAGGCCCTCGCGAGCGACGAGGCCCATCCGCTCACGCCCGAACGGCTCGCCTCGGACTACGGCCTGGATCGCGAGGTGCTGGTGGCGCTCGCCGAGCGCGGCGACCTCGTCCGGGTCGGGACCGACGCGGTCTTCCTCCCCGGCACGGTCGCGCGCTTCGCGACGGCGGTCGTCGCCGAGCTCGGCAGCGCGCCGTCGATCACCGTCGCTCGCGCGCGTGATCTGGTGGGCTCGAGCCGCAGGCACGTCCTTCCGCTGCTCCAGCTGCTGGACGATCGCGGCATCACGCGCCGCCGGGGTGACGAACGTATCCTCGTGCTCACGCCGGACGCGGCACGGGACCGCATCCGCGCGCTCATCGCTCAGGGGGAGGACACACCGTGAAGATCCGTGCCGTACGTCCCGGCGCCGCGGGCGCCGTCGACGCCTTCGTCGTGCCGCTCCAGGAAGGCGGGAAGGCGCCCGCGCCGCTGCCGCGCTCCGCGCGCGCGGCGGTCGACCGCATCGCGAAGAGCGTGCACGGCGTCACGCGGCCGTACGCCGTGACGACGCATCACGGCGACCCGCTCGTCGTGGTCGTCGGCATGGGCAAGCCCGAGGAGCTCGACGCCGAGCGCGCGCGCAACGTGGCCGCCGCCGGGATCAAGGCGCTCTGGCGCAGCGACGCGCGCCGGGTCGCGATCGTCGTGCCGGCGGGCGCCCTGGGCGAGGAGCGCGCGGCCGAGGCGACGGCCGAGGGAGCGGTCTACGCGATGTGGCGGCCCGAGACCCACCGCACCCGCGAGGCCGAGCGCCGCCTCCCGCCGCTCGACACCGTGCTCCTCCTCACCGCGAGACCGGCGACGAGGGCGATCGCGCGCGGCCAGGCGGTGGGCGAGGCGGTGAACCTGCAGCGCCGTCTGGCGAACGAGCCGGCGAACAAGATGACGCCGACGCTGCTCGCGGACGAGGCGCGCGCGGTGGCCAAGGACGCCGGCCTGCAGGTCGAGATCCTCGACGAGGCGCGGTGCCGCGAGCTGGGCATGGGGAGCTATCTCTCCGTCGCGCAGGGCAGCCATCAGCCCCCGCGCCTCATCGTCCTGCGGTACCGGGGCCGCGGCGGCGGCACGAAGGGCTTCGACGTCGCCTTCGTGGGGAAGGGGATCACCTTCGACACGGGCGGGATCTCCATCAAGCCCGCGGACAACATGCATCACATGAAGGCGGACATGACCGGCGCGGCGAGCGTCATCGCCGCGCTCGGCGCGATCGCGAAGCTGCGTCCGAAGGTGAACGTCCTGGGCGTCGCGCCGTGCACCGAGAACCTGCCCGGCGGCGGCGCGACCAAGCCCGGCGACGTGTTCACCAGCATGAGCGGGAAGACCGTCGAGGTCATCAACACCGACGCCGAGGGCCGGCTCGTGCTGATCGACGGGATCAGCTACGCGCAGCGCGAGGGCGCCAGGCGCGTCGTGGACGTCGCGACGCTCACCGGAGCGATCGGCGTGGCGCTGGGGCCGTACTTCATCGGGCTCTTCGGGAAGCCGCGGTCGTTCGTCGACCAGGTGCACACCGTCGCGACCGCGGCGGGCGACCGCACCTGGCCGATGCCGCTCACGGACGAATACCGCGACGAGATCAAGGGTGAGGTGGCGGACCTGCGCAACAGCGCCGGCCGCGAGGGCGGTGCCATCAAGGCCGCGGCGTTCCTCGACGCCGCGGTCGAGGAGGGGACCGAGTGGGCCCACCTCGACATTGCCGGTGTGGACTGGTCCGATCGGGATCGGACCTACGCCCCGAAGGGCCCGCAGGGGCCGGCGGTGCGGACGCTCGTCGCGCTCGCGGGCCACCTCGCCGACGGCGCGGTACGATAGCACGGATGTTCGATATGCTTCCGACGCCGCGATGAGCGCGGGCGGACGTCGGTGACCGAACAGCTCGAGTTCGGTCTCGGCGAGCCGCGGCCGGACATCCTCGCGACGCTCAGTGAGGAGCAGCGCCGTGCGGTGGAGCACGGGGCCGGTCCGCTGCTCATCGTCGCCGGCGCGGGCACCGGCAAGACGCACGTCCTCACCGCGCGCATCGTCCACCTTATCGCCGTCGGTGCCGCCCGCCCGCACGAGATCCTCGCCGTGACCTTCACCGAGAAGGCCGCGGCCGAAATGCAGGAGCGGGTCGACCTGAACACGCCGCTCGGGCTCAACGACGCCGCGATCAAGACGTTCCACGGCTTCGGCGACGAGGTGTTCCGCGAGTTCGCGCTCGAGCTCGGGCGCTCCGGGGAGCTGCGGGTCCTCTCGACCGCCGAGCAGGTCATCTTCGTGCGAGAGCACCTCTACGACCTGCCTCTGCGCAGATACAGACCGGCCGGCGATCCGCTGCGCTACGTCCGCGCGCTCCTGGACCTCTTCGGGCGGGCGCGTGACGAGGACGTCTCGGTCGAGGAGTACGCCGCATACGCCGCGGGGCTGCGCGCCGGAGTCGGGGAGCGGCTCGACGCGGACGTTCGCGCCGACGAGGCCGAGGCGCAGGAAGAGCTCGCCGCGGTGTACGCCGCGTACACGGCGCTCAAGGAGCGGGCCGGCGTCGTCGACTTCGGCGACCAGATCGCGCTCTGCCTCCGCCTCCTGCGCGAGCACCCCGCCGCCGCGCGGCGGCTGCAGAGCCGCTACCGCTACGTGCTGGTCGACGAGTTCCAGGACACCAACAGCGCGCAGTTCCGTCTCCTGCGCCACCTCGTCGAGCCGCATCGGAACATCACCGTCGTCGGTGACGACGATCAGTCGATCTTCGCCTGGCGCGGCGCGACGCTCGGCAACTTCGACGCCTTTCGCGACGCGTATCCCGACGCGAGCGTCGTGGCCCTGGTCGAGAACCGGCGCTCCGGACAGGGCCTCCTCGATGCCGCGTACCGGCTCATCACCAACAATCCGGATCGCCTCGAGGTCCGGCTCGGGATCGACAAGCGGCTCGTCGGGCGGCCCGCGTCGGATGAGCCGGAGGTCGACCACCTGCAGTACGTGAGCGGCGCGGACGAGGCGGACGAGGTGGCGGGCCGCATCGCCCGAGAGGCGCTGCGCCACCGTCGGCCCTTCGGCGACTTCGCCGTGCTGGTCCGCAACAACAACGACGCCACTCCGATCCTGAACGCGCTCGCGCGTCGGCAGATCCCGGCGCATTTCTCCGGCGGGGGACAGCTCTACGAGCGGCCGGAGATCCGCCTGCTCATCTCGTTCCTGTCGGCGGTCGCGCTCCCCGCGGACTCGCGTCACGTCTACAGCCTCGCGGTGTCGCCGCTGTACGGCTTCCCGCCGGTGGAGCTCGCGCGGGCCACCGAGGCGAGCGGGCGCCGCCAGCGCCCGCTGCGTGAGGTGTTCGAGGAGATCGCGCGAAGCGACGGAGCCTTTCCGGCCGAGGCGGTCGCGGCGGCGAAGCGCCTGGTGGAGGACCTGGCCCACTACTCGGGCCGGGCCGCCGAGCTCTCGACGTCCGAGCTGCTGTACGAGTTCCTCGACCGCTCGAAGCTCCTCGCGCGCTACCTCGAGCCGGACTCGGCGCTCGCCGAGGAGCAGGGACGGAACGTCGCCAAGTTCTTCCGCCTGGTCCATTCAGCCGCGCGCACGCTGCCGACGGACCGCGCCTCCTTCTTCGTGCCGTACCTCGAGCTCCTCCGCGAGGCGGGAGACGACCCCGTCGCCGCCGACTTCGAGGCGTCGGCCGAGCGAGTGAACGTGCTCTCGATCCACAAGGCCAAGGGGCTCGAGTTCGGCGTGGTCTTCCTGGTCCACTGCACCGACGAGCGCATGCCCGGCTCGATGCGTGGCGAGGCGCTGCCGCTTCCGGAGGGCCTCGCCAAGTCGCCGGCGCCCGACCGCGACACGCACATCGCCGAGGAGCGCCGCCTGGTGTACGTCGCGATGACGCGGGCGAAGTCCGCGTTCTTCTTCGTGAACGCGGTCGACTACGGCGGCCAGCGCGCCTTCCGCCCCAGCCGCTTCATCGGCGAGGCGCTCGGCCGCAAGCCCGAGCGGATCTCCGCGCGCCTTGCGGCATACGAGGAGCTCCAGCGCTTCCAGGCCGCTCCCGCGGAAGCCGACGCTCCGCTGCCGGCGCTCGGACCGGACGACGTCCTCACCGTCTCCTACAGCGACATCGACGACTATCGCCGCTGCCCGCTGCTCTACCGGTTCAAGCACGTGCTGCGGATCCCGGTGCTCCCGACGCCGGCGATGATCTACGGCCTCGCGCTGCACGAGGCGGTGCGCGACTACCTCCGGCGCAAGCGCGAGGGGGAGCAGCCGACGCTGGCCGACCTGCAGGCGACCTTCCGTGCGGCCTGGCTCGCGGAGGGGTTCATCAGCCCGGAGCACGAGAGCGAGCGTTTCCAGGCCGGGCTCCGCGCCCTGGTGCGATTCCACGACGAGCAGCGCGGCTCCGCGCCTCCGGACCTCGTGGAGCAGCGCTTCTCGTTCATGCTCGGGGCCGACCGCGTCGTCGGCCGGTGGGACCGCGTCGACCAGAGCGCGTCGGGGCCCGAGGTGATCGACTACAAGTCGTCGGCCCTGGACGAGGAGGGCGACAAGCCGCAGCAGCTCGCGAACCAGGACCTCCAGCTTCGCCTGTACGCGCTGGCCTACGAGCGCATGTACGGCAAGCGACCCGCGCGTGCGTCGCTGCACTTCCTCGAGACCGGTGGCCGCGGGACGATCGAGCCCAGCGACGCCGACATGAGCGTGGTGCGCACACTGGTGACGACCGTGGCGGCCAAGATCCGCAGACGGGAGTTCGCCGCCTCGCCGGCGAAGGGGATTCGGACGTGCCTCGAGTGCGCCTACCACCAGATCTGCCCGAGCTCGCTGACCGCCCGCTGAGGGGCCGCGTGTCGTTGCGCAGAGACACGCGCTCAGCGTGAAGGCGGGCGCGGGGCGCGGACGAGAAGCAGGAGGGCGAAGCTGAGGAAGATGAAGACGGCCGCGCCGACGAACGACACGCGGTACGAGTCGAGCGACGCGATGAGCACGCCGGCGACCAGGGCGCCCACCGGCTGCGAGAGCGACCATACCGCCGAGCCCAGGCCGGTCATCTCCGCCGCGCGCTCCGCGGGGACGAGGTCGACCAGTAGCGGGACGGCGAGGGTCGTCCAGACGCCGTTCGCGAGGCCGATGACGCCCATCGCCGCGAGCGCCTGCGGGAGGGTCGCCACCTGCGACGCGGCGAGCGCGATGAGCGAGTACGCGAACAGGCCGGCGGCGAGCACCGGCTTCTTGCCGCGTCGATCGGCGATGTAGCCGGCCGGGATCGCGCCGACGATCGTCCCGGCCAGCGCCGGAAGCAGCAGCTGGAACGCCTCGCCCTCGGAGAGCCCGAGCGCGCTGACGCCGAAGCGCGTGAGGTAGGGAAGGACGCCGCCCGTGCCCATCCAGTAGAGCGACGCCGCGCCGATGTAGACGAGCAGGTCGCGATGGCCCGCGAGGTCGCGCAGATAGCCGCCGACGTCGAGGCGCAGCGGCCCGGTCGGCCGCGGCGGCGTCGCGGGCTCGCGGATGAAGACGGTGGTGATGCCGAAGGAGAGGACGAGCGCTCCCGCGACGATCGCGAAGACCAGCTCGGGCGAGCGATCCCACAGGACCAGCGCGGCGAGCGTCGCGGCGATCTGGCCGAGCATGTTGAACACCGCGAGGACGGCCCCGACGCGGCCGCGCTGGTCGATCGGGACGAGGTCGGCGAGGAGCGCCACGTAGGGGTCGACCGCGACGTTGAGGAAGAACGCGTTCACCGCGAGGACCAGCAGCATCGGCCCGATCGGCGGGAAGCCGGCGAGGTAGAGCAGCGATGCCGCGGTGAGCGCCACGCCGAGGACGAAGTACGGCCGCCGCCGCCCCCACCGGCTCCGCGTGCGGTCGGACATCGCACCCACAATTGGTTGCACGAGAGCGCCCGCGAGGGAGCGCTCCTGGGCGAGGAGACCGACCGCCCAGGGCGGGACGGCGGGATAGCGGAGCAGGTACAGACCGATGGCGCCATTGAGGAAGCTGTAGACGACGTTGGCGCCGAAGCTTCCGAACCCGAACACGACGCTCGCGCGGAAGCTGAGCGGCCGCTGCGGCGTCACGATGGCAGGTTGTAGCCGTTCCACGGACGTTGCGCGTACACTTCGAACGGATGTTCCGATGGGAGTAGGCGAGGGGCTCGGCGTCGCGGCGCTGGTGATCGCGGTGATCGCCGCCATCGTGGCGCTGCGGCGGCCCGCGGCGGGCCCGGCGCAGCCGGACCTCGGTCCCGCGGTCGAGCTGCTCCGCGCGAGCGTCGAGGACATGCGCTCGGCGGACCAGGCCGCGATCGCCGAGCTGCGCGCCGAGCTCCAGCGGACCCTCGGCGCGAGCGAGCAGCGGATCGTCACGCAGACCGGGACGACCCAGCGCGCTCTCACCGACCTCTCGCGCCAGCTCGGCGCGCTCGGCGAGCAGGGCACGCGCATCGCGGAGCTCGCCCGGGACATCGGCTCGCTCCACGACCTGCTGCGCGCGCCGAAGCCGCGCGGCGGATTCGGCGAGCTGATGCTCGAGCGTCTCTTGCAGGACTGCCTGCCCGCGAGCGCGTACGAGGTCCAGTACATGTACCGGGACGGATCGCGCGTCGACGCCGTCGTCCACTACGGGAGCCGGATCGTCCCGATCGACGCGAAGTTCCCGAACGAGTCGTACACGCAGATCGCCGCGGCCCGCGACGACGCCGAGCGGCGCGCGCGCCGGCGCGCCTTCCTGCAGCAGGTGCGGCGGCACGTCGACGCGGTGGCGCGCTACGTCGCCCCGCAGGAGGGGACCATCGACTATTCCTTCATGTACCTCCCGTCGGAGGCGATCTACCAGGAGCTCACGCTCGGCGACGGCGCGCCGGACGAGCCGGACGTCCTCGCGTACTGCGCCGAGCGCCACGTCATCCCCGCCTCGCCGAACACGCTGCTCGCGTACCTGCAGGTCGTCGCGCTCGGTGTGCGCGGGCTCGCCATGCAGGAGCGGACGCGCGAGCTGCAGCAGGGGATCGCGCAGGTGCGCCGCGAGTTCGAGCGGTTCGTCCAGCTCCACGACCAGCTCGGCCACCACCTCGAGAACGCGACGAAGAAGTTCGACGAGACCGAGCGCGCCCTCGCCCGCGCCTCCGGCGCGATCGAGGGTCTGTCGCAGGTGCCGATCGCCGCGGGCGGCGAGCAGGCGACGCTGCCGCTCGCGCTCACGGACGACGACCGCGGGTGACGGCCGGGGCGCGACGCTCTCTGCGCCCGCTCGCGGTCCTCTTCCTCGTCGCCGTCGCGCTGGCCGCGGGCCTGGTGCTCGCGCGCGATCCGGAGGAGCCGCTCGCGGTCGTCGGGGTGATCGCGGCGATCGCGGTCGCGGCCGGTGCCGCCGCCGCGATGCCGCTCCTGGGCGGCGCGCGAACGCGCCGCGAGCGTCGTGCGGCGCTGCGGCGCGCGGTCCTGGTCGCCGCGGCCGTCGCGCTGCTGCTCGCGCTGCGCGTCGTCGACGGGCTCTCCGTCATCACGGGTGGCTTCGTCGTCCTCGCCATCGTCGCCGCCGAGGCGGTCCTCGTCGCGCGCCCGGGCACGCCTTCGCGCTAACCTCGGGACGCGGATGGACCTCGCAGCGCTGAAGGCGCGTGTCCGCGAGCGTGTCGACGCGCGCGGCGCGTCGTTCGACCGTATCGCGCTCGCGATCCATGAGCGACCCGAGCTGGCCTTCGAGGAGCGGTTCGCGTGCGCGGAGCTGGTGCGCGCGCTCGAGGCGGAGGGCGTCCGCGTGCGCCGCGACGCCGGCGGGCTCGCCACCGCGTTCACGGCGGAGGCGGGGAAGGGGAAGCCGGTCGTCGCGCTGCTCGCGGAGTACGACGCGCTGCCCGGCCTCGGCCACGCGTGCGGCCACAACGTCATGGGGACGGCCTCGACGCTCGCGTTCCTCGCGCTGCGCGACGTCGGCGGCGACCTCGCGGGCACGGTCCGCCTCGTCGGCACGCCGGCCGAGGAGCACGGGAACGGCAAGGTCCACCTCATCAGGGCGGGAGCGTTCGCGGACGCGGATGCGGCGATGATGTACCACGCCGGCGACCGCGACGAGCTCGACCCGCTGATGCTCGCGATGGTCGGCCTCGAGGTGGAGCTCCTCGGGAAGGCGGCGCATGCCGCGGCCGAGCCGCACGAGGGACGCAACGCGCTGGACGCGCTCCTCCTCGGATGGACGGCGCTCTCGGCGCTCAGGCTCGTCGTGCGCAGCGACGCGCGCTTCCACGGGATCATCACCGACGGGGGGAAGGCGGCGAACATCATCCCGGACCGCGCCGCCGCGCGGCTCATGGTGCGGTCGCCGGACAACGCCTACCTGCGCGAGCTCCAGCGCCGCGTGCTCGCGTGCTTCGAGGGCGCCGCGACGCAGACGGGCTGCGAGCTGCGGCACACGTGGAGCGAGACCTGCGAGCTCGTTCGCACGAACCGCCCGCTCGCCGAGGCCTTCGCCGCGAACACCCGGGCGCTCGGGCGTGAGATGCGGCCGCGGCGGCCCGGCGACACGCACGGGTCCACGGACATGGGCAACGTCACCAGCGTCGTGCCGGGGATCCATCCCTTCCTGTCGATCACGGACGGCCCGGTCCCCGGCCACTCCGTCGCGTTCGCCGCCGCCGCGGCGACGCCGCGCGCGCTGGAGACGATGCGTCTGGGCGCGAAGGCGCTGGCGATGACGGCGCTCGACGTCATCGCCGACGGCGTCCTGCGCCGGCGCGTCCGGGAGGCCTTCGACGTCGCGCGTGGTTGACTGGTTCGGCGCGGAGAGCGGCGCCGGCGATGACGAGCGGCTCGCCGCGCTCTACGACCTCGACGTGCGCTTCGACGATCCCGCGATCGACTGGTTCCGCGGGCTCGCGCGGATGACCGGCGGGCCGGTGCTCGAGCTGGGCGTCGGCACCGGGCGCGTCGCCGTTCCGATCGCGCGGGACGGCCACGACGTCACCGGCATCGACCGCTCGCCCGCGATGCTCGCGCGCGCCGAGCGGCGCGCCGCGTCGGCCGGGACGAGCCTGCGCCTCGTCGAGGCGGACGTGCGCTCGTTCGCGCTGGAGCGCGCCTTCAACCTGGTGATCGTCCCGTTCAACACCTTCCTCATGCTCGCGCCCGACGACCGCTGGGCGTGCCTCGCGCGCTGCCGTGAGCACCTCGCGCCGGCGGGGCGGCTCGCCGTGGACGTGTTCCAGCCCGATCCGGAGAAGATCGCGGGCGTGGACGGCGGGGTGCGCGAGGAATGGCGGCGGGCCGATCCCTCCACCGGCCGTCTCGTGACGAAGTACTCGAGCACGCGCGCCAGCGTCGACGCGGTGACGTTCCACTGGTGGTGGGACGAGGTCGCCGACGACGGCACGGTGCGGCGCATCGGGCGCGAGACGACGCTCCACTACCTGTACCGGCGGGAGGCCGAGCTGCTCTTCGCCGCCTCGGGGTTCGAGCTCGACGCGCTGCACGGCGACTACGACGGCTCGCCGGCGACGTCCGCGTCTGCGCGCCTGCTCATCGTGGCCCGCCGCAGGGAGCGCGGGAGCGGCCGCGAGCGGAGGCGACGGTGACGGACATCCTGATCCGCGGCGGCCTCGTGATCGACGGCACCGGAGCGCCCGCGCGGCGCGCCGACGTCGCCATCACCGACGGGCGCCTCACCGACGTGGGGCAGGTCGCGGGCCGCCGCGCCGGGCGCATGATCGACGCGCGCGACCGCGTCCTCACCCCCGGCTTCATCGACATCCACTCGCACTCCGACGAGGCGATGTTCGTCAACTCCGCGATGGAGAGCGCCCTGCACCAGGGCGTCACGCTCGCGGTGTGCGGGAACTGCGGCGGATCGTCGGCGCCGGTGCACGGGCTCGCGGCAGAGGAGCTCGATCGCGATCTCGGGCGCCTCGGGGTGCGGCGAGCCTGGTCGCACTTCTACGAGTACGCCGACGCCGTCGAGCGCAACACGGCGTCGCTCAACGTGTGCTCCTTCGTGGGGCACGGGACGCTGCGCATGTCGGTCATGGGCGCGGAGGCGCGCCCGCCGACGTCCGTGGAGCTCGACGAGATGCGCGCGCTGCTGTCCCGGGCGATGGACGAGGGCGCCGTCGGCCTCGCGTCCGGGCTCATCTACCCGCCGAGCGCGTACGGCACGGCCGACGAGCTCGCCGCGCTCTGCGCCGTCGTGCGGCAGAAGGGCGGGCTCTACGCCAGCCACATCCGCGACGAGGGCGCGAAGCTGCTCGAGGCGGTCGAGGAGGGCCTCGAGATCGCGCGCCGCTCGCGGGTGCGTGCCGAGCTCTCGCATCACAAGGCGGCGGGCAGGACGAACTGGGGCAGGGTGGCGCAGTCCGTCGCGCGGATCGAGGCCGCGCGGGCGGAGGGCGTCGACGTGCAGGCCGACCAGTACCCGTACACGGCATCGTCGACGGGGCTCGCCGTCACGATCCCGAACTGGGTGCACGAGGGCGGGTCGGCGAGGCTCACCGAGCGGCTGCGCGACCCGTCGGTGCGCCAGCGGATCCGGGGCGAGGAGACGGAGACCGGCCGCGCCTGGGACCGGATCGTCATCGCCCGCGCGCTGCTGCACCCCGAGTACGGCGGGCGGAGCGTCGCGGAGCTGGCGGCGACGGCGGGGAAGGATCCGCTGGAGTGGACGTGCGACACGCTGGTCGAGCACGAGGGCGCGGTCGACATCATCCATCACTCGATGAGCGAGGAGGACGTGCGGTTCGTGATGGCGCGGCCCTGGATCGCCATCGGCAGCGACTCACGCGCGAACGCGCCGTACGGGCCGCTCTCGTTCGGCAAGCCGCACCCGCGCTCGTACGGGACGTTCCCGCGCGTCCTCGGGCGGTACGCGCGCGAGGAGAAGGTGCTCACGCTCGAGGACGCCGTGCGGAAGATGACGTCGCTGCCCGCCCGGCACCTGCGGCTGCGCGATCGCGGCGTGCTGCGCATCGGCGCGGCGGCGGACGTCGTCGTGTTCGATCCGGCGACGGTCGCCGACACGGCGACGTACGAGGACCCGCACCGGTACCCCGCGGGGATCGAGCACGTGATCGTGAACGGCGCGCTCGCCCTCGAGTCGGGCGAGACGACGCAGGAGCGGAGCGGCCGGTTCCTGCGGCTCGGCCGCGACCTCGGCGGCCCATGACCGGCGTGCGGCGGGTCGCGATCCTCGCCGAGGGCCAGCTCGCGCCACGGACCGCCAAGACGGCGATCGGGGTCCTGCGCTACGCGCCGTACGAGGTCGTCGCGGTCGTCGACTCGACGCGCGCCGGGACGGACGCCGCGTCGCACGTCGGCGTGGGGAAGGGCGTACCCGTCGTCGCGACGGTGGACGAGGCGCTCGCGCTGGGCGCGGAGGCGCTGCTCGTCGGTACGGCGGCGCCGGGCGGCCGCATCGCCGACGCGTTCCGTCCACACCTCGGGCGCGCCCTCGAGCGGGGGCTCGGCGTGTGGAGCGGCCTGCACGAGCGGGTGCTGTCCGATCCCCTCCTCGCGGCCGCCGCGAGGAGGGGCGGCGCGACCGTGCGCGAGCTGCGCGATCCGCCGGCGGACCTGGCGATAGGCGGCCACCGCCGCCCGCGCCCAGGTGCCCGCGTCGTCCTCACCGTGGGGACCGATGCCGCCGTGGGCAAGATGACCGTCGCGCTCGAGCTCGTCGCCGCGCTCGAGCGCATGCGCGAGCGCGCCGTGTTCGTGCCGACCGGGCAGACCGGCATCGCGATCGCGGGGTGGGGCATCAGCGTCGACGCGGTCGTCGCCGACTTCATCGCCGGCGCCGCGGAGCGGATGGTCTGCGACGCGGCGGAGCGCGCCGACTGGGTCGTCGTCGAGGGGCAGGGCTCGCTCGCGCACCCGGGGTTCTCGGGCGTGACCCTCGGCCTCCTCCACGGCGCGTCTCCTGACATGATGGTCCTGGTGCACGACACGAGCAGGGCGGTCCTGAAGGGATTCGAGGGCGAGGGCCTGCCCGTGCGCGCGCTCGACGAGGCGATCCGCATGTACGAGGACGCGGCGGCGTGGCGGCACCCGCCCGACCGGCCGCGCGCGCGTGTCGTCGCGGTCGCGCTCAACACCTCGGGCCTCCCCGCGGAGGCCGTCCCGGGAGCCCTGCGCGACGCCGCCGCGCGGACGGGCATCGTGGCCGGCGACCCGATCCGCGAGGGCGCGCCGGGCGCCGACCGGCTGGCGCGCGCGCTCGTCGGCGCGGCGGTCGCATGAGGCCTCTGGCGCCGACGTCGGTCGGCCCGCGGGTGCGCACCGTCGACGTGCACCTCGAGGTGCCCTTCCAGATCTCGCGTGCGACGCGGACGGAGAAGCGCGTCGTGCTCGTCGAGTGGGAGGAGGATGGACGCGTCTCGCGCGGCGAGGGATCCGCCGATCCGTTCTTCGGGGAGACGACCGAGTCGATCGAGGCCGACGTGCGCCGTGGGCTCGACCTCCTGCCGGACGATCCCGAGGACCTCGCGGCGCTCCGCGCCCGTCTCGACGAGCGCTTCCCGCACGGCGGCGCCGCGGCGTGCGCGCTCGACGTGCTCGCGCACGATCGCGCCGCGCAGGCGGCCGGCGTTCCGTTGCGCACGTTCCTCGGGCTGGCGCCCGCCGAGGCGCCGCCGACGTCCTTCACCATCGGCATCGCCGAGCCCGCGGTCATGGCCGAGCGCGCCGCCGCGGCGGCGGCGAGGGGCTTCACCGTGCTGAAGGTGAAGCTCGGGCACGGCGACGGCGTGGACGCGCTCGCGGCGATACGCGAGCGCTTCAGGGGGACGATCCGGGTGGACCCGAACGCGGCGTGGACGCCGGAGGAGGCCCCCGGCCGCATCGAGCGCATCGCGCGCTTCGGGATCGAGTTCGTCGAGCAGCCGACGCCGCCGGACGACGTCGAGGGGCTCCGCCGCGTGCGCGAGCGCAGCGCCCTGCCGATCGTCGCGGACGAGGCCGCGGTGCGGCTCGCGGACGTCGATCGGCTGGCGAGCGCGTGCGACGGGATCAACGTGAAGCTCCAGAAGTGCGGCGGCGTCGCCCAGGCGCGCGCGATGATCGCTCGCGCGCACGAGCTCGGTCTGCGCGTGATGCTCGGCTGCCGCGCGGCGGAGACGAGCGTCGCGATCGCCGCGGCGGCGCACCTCGCACCCGCGGTCGAGTGGGCCGACCTCGACGGGAACCTGCTCATCGTCGACGACCCGTTCGTCGCGGTGCCGGTGGAAGGAGGACGCTTCGTGTTCAGCGACCGACCCGGTCTCGGAGCGCTGCCGTCGTGACCGGTCGCCCGGCGCGGTCGCCCACGACGGGTCCGCTCGCGGTCGGGCTGTTCGCCGTCGGGCTGCTGCTCGCCGGCCTCGTCGCGCTCGCGCTGCTCTGGTCGGGGACGGGGCCGTACGCGGACATGGCGCGCGACAACGGTGTGACGGCCACGGTCTTCGTCGGCCCGGACGGCCGCGAGGTGACACGGGACCTGCCGGAGACCCTCGACCTCCACCGCCGCTGGTCCGCGTACGTGACCGGTGTGGGCGACGCGCCGCCGACCTTCGAGGGGGACGTCCGTTTCGACGCCAACGAGATCTCACACATGGTCGACGTGCGCCGCGTCTTCGACATCGCCAAGCTCCTCGTGCCCACCGGCCTGTTCGTGATCCTCCTGCGCCTGCAGCGTGCGCGCGCGCAGGGCGGCGCGTCGGCCCTGCGGCTGGCGCGCGACGGGAGCCTCGTCGCCCTGGCCGTCGTCGCGGTCGTCAGCCTCCTCACGCTCGTGGCGTTCGAGAGCCTGTTCATGGCCTTCCACGTGGTCGCTTTTCCGCAGGGCAACTACATGTTCGACCCGGCGGTGAGCAACCTCGTCCGTCTGTATCCGGACTGGTACTGGGAGGGCGTCACGCAGCGGGTCGGCGTGTCGTTCGTCGTCGTCACGCTCGGCATCGCGCTCGCCGCGACGCTCGGGCTGCGGCGAGCGAAGTGACCTAGACTCGCCGCCGATGAAGCGCGCTCTCCTCGTCGAGGACCTCCCGCAGGTCGCGCAGCACCTCCAGGCGATGCTCGCGCGCGAGCAGGACGTCGAGCTGGCGGGCGTGCAGACGCAGGCCGACGCGGCGATCGCGCAGGCGACGACCGAGAAGCCGGACATCGTGATGATCGACGCGCTGCTCCAGGGGAAGACGACGGGCTTCGACGTCGCGAAGCGCGTGCGCGCTGCGTCGCCCGGCACGCGCATCGTCCTCGTCACCGTCCCGCAGAAGCCGGTCGAGCCGAAGCCCGAGCTCGGCATCGACGCCGTGTTCGTGCTGCCGGGCGGCGCGAACGAGCTCGGCGTCGCGCTTGGCATCGGCAAGGCGGCGAAGGTCGCCGCCGGAACGATCGTCGCCGTGTACTCGCCCAAGGGCGGCACCGGAAAGACGACGCTCGCGCTCAATCTGGCGTGCGTGCTGCGTCGTCAGGGCAAGGCCGTCGCGCTGCTCGACGGCGTGATGCAGTTCGGCTCGATCCGCCACGTGCTGCAGGTGCCGCCCTCCGCGCGCTCGTTCGTCGACCTGCCCGCCGCCGGCGCGATGAAGACGTCGATCGGCGAGGTGCTGTGGGAAGGCCCGGGCGGCGTGCACATCCTGCTCTCCCCCGCGCGGCCGGAGGAGGCCGACCTCGTGCAGGCCGCTGACATCGCCACCGCGATGAAGCTCCTCGCCGAGAGCCACGACTACGTGATCGTCGACACGCCGTCGCGGCTCACCGAGGACACGCTCGCGATCCTCGACGCGGCGTCGCTCGTGCTGCTCGTGGTCACCTACATGAGCGCGACCGTCGCGAACGCGCGGTCGGCGATCGACACGTTCGAGGCGCTCGGCTACAAGGGCCAGAAGCCGATCCTCCTCGTCGTGAACCAGGCGGACACGGCGGCGGGCATGTCCAAGGGAGGCCTCGAGCACGCGCTGAACCTGCCGGTCGTCGCCGAGGTGCCGACCGACTGGAAGACGGTGAGCGAGTCGCTGAACAAGCAGCAGCCGTTCGTCCTCGCGTCCCCGACGGCGCCGGTGAGCAAGGCGCTGGATCAGCTCGCGACCGCGCTCGTCTCCCAGCAGCGCAAATAGCGGCCGGTGTCGCAGCGCTCCGGGCTTCCCATCGGTGTGTTCGATTCGGGCGTCGGCGGGCTCACCGTGCTGCGGGAGCTGCGCCGCCAGCTGCCGGCCGAGTCGACCGTCTACCTCGGCGACGAGGCGCGCATGCCGTACGGCCCGCGGCCCGCGGCCGAGGTGCTCGAGTTCACGCGGCAGGCGATGCGCTGGTTCGCGTCGCGCGGCTGCAAGCTCGTCGTCATCGCCTGCAACACGGCGACGAGCGCGGCGCTCGAGGCGGTGCGCGACGAGTCGGCGGTGCCGATCATCGGCGTCGTCCGGCCCGGCGCGGCCGCGGCGCTCGCCGCGTCGGCGCGGCGCGCGATCGGCGTTCTCGCCACGGTCGGCACCGTGCGCTCGGGCGCGTACGTGCGGGCGGTCCGCGACCTCGATCCGTTCGCCGACGTCGTCCAGCGGGCCTGTCCGAAGCTCGTGCCCCTCGTCGAGGCGGGGAGAGCGGGCACGCCCGAGGCGCTCGCCGCGGTGCGCGAGTACGTCGGCCCGCTGCTCAGCGAGGGTGGCGTCGTGACGCCGGTCGTCGACACGCTGCTCCTGGGCTGCACGCACTACCCGCTGCTCCGCGAGGAGTTCGCGGCCGTGGCCGGCCCGGCGGTGCGCGTCGTGGACTCGGCGACCACGACGGCGCTCGCCGTGCGCGAGGTGCTCGCGTCGCATCGTCTGCTCGCCGGGGAGGGACGCCCGACGCACGAGGTGTGCGCGACCGGCCCCGTCGCGCGCTTCCGCGACGTCGCGCGGACCATCTTCGGCGAGGATCTCCCCGAGGTGTCCGGCGTCGCGCTCGCCGGACCGTGAACCTCGTCTCGACGATCACCGGGCTGCCGTACGTGGGGAAGACCACGCTCTTCAACCTGCTCACCGGCGGCCATGCGGCGACGGGTGCGTTCGCCGGCGCCGAGGCCGAGACGAACGTCGGCGTGGCGAAGGTGCCGGACGCGCGCGTCGACCGCCTTTCGGCGCTCTACGCGCCGAAGAAGACGACGTACGCGGAGGTGACGTACCGCGACCTCGGCCTCGCGCACTCGGCGCAGCAGCACCAGGGCGGCCCGAGCGCGCAGAAGCTCGGCGACCTGCGGACCTCCGACGCGATCCTGCACGTCGTGCGCGCCTTCCGCGACGCGTCCGTGCCGCACGTGGACGCGACGGTCGACCCGGTGCGCGACCTCGCGAGCATCGAGCTGGAGCTGCTCATCGCGGACCACGCCGTCGTGGAGAAGCGCCTCGAGCGCATCGAGCCCGAGCTGCGGGCGGCGAAGGGCGCCGAGCGCGAGGCGCGCGAGCGGGAGCGGAGCGTGCTGCGGAAGGCGATGACGTCCCTCGAGGCCGAGACGCCGCTGCGCGACCTCGCGCTGGACGAGGAGGAGCGCAGGGCCGTGCGCGGCTACCGCTTCCTGACGCTGCTGCCGCAGCTCGTCGTCGCGAACGTCGACGAGGCCGACGTCGCGGGTGCGGAGGCCGTCCTCGCGCCGCTCCGCGCCGCGGCCGCCGCGCACCGGCACGAATCGGTCGTCGCGGTGTGCGCGAAGCTCGAGGCCGAGATCGCGGACCTCGAGCCCGAGGAGGCCGGCGCGTTCCGCCGGGACCTCGGCGTGACCGAGCCAGCGCTGCACCGCGTCATCCGAGCGACGTACGACCTCCTCGGCCTCGTCTCGTTCTTCACCGTCGGGTCCGACGAGGTGCGCGCCTGGACGATCCCCGCGGGCACGCAGGCGCCCGCGGCCGCCGGCGCGATCCACTCGGACCTCGAGCGCGGCTTCATCCGCGCGGAGGTGATCGAGTGGGACCGCCTGCTGGAGGCCGGCTCGGAGGCGAACGCGAAGAAGCGGGGGGTCGTGCGGACCGAGGGGAGGGACTACGTCGTGAAGGACGGTGACGTGCTGCACGTCCTGTTCAACGTGTGAGCACCGGCCCGGGGCGGTTCGTCGCGGTCGGCCACGTGGCGCGCGACGAGTTCGAGGGCGAGCCGGCGTGGCGCCTCGGCGGCACCGCCCTCTACGCGACGGCGACCGCGGCGCGGCTCGGCGTCGCGACCGACCTCGTCACGCGCGTCGGTCCGCGCGAATCGGGGCCGCTGCGCGAGCGGTGCGCGGCGCTCGGCATCACGCTGCACGCGCTGCCCGCCGAGGTCACGACCACGTACGCCTTCCGCCACGTCGACGGCCACCGGGAGCTCCGCCTGCGCGCGCGCGCCCGCGGCATCACCGCCGCCGACGTGCCGCCGGAGCTCCTCGGTGCGCCGGCCGTCGTCCTCGCCTCGATCGCGCACGAGATCCATCCGAGCCTGCTGCGCGCGTTCACGACGGGGCAGGTCGTGGTCGCGGCGCAGGGCTACCTGCGGGAGTGGAGCGCGGATGGGTCGATCCGGCCGCGGCGGTGGGACGGCGCCGAGGAGGTCGTCGCCGCGGCGCGCGCCGTCGTGCTGAGCGAGGACGATGTCGCGGGCGACCTGAGCGGGCCGCGCCGCTGGTCCGCGCATGGCGTGGTCATCGTGACGCTCGCCGAGCGTGGCGCCCTCGTGCTGGACGCCGGCGACGAGCGGCTCGTGCCGGGCTGCGCGGCCGCGCGCGTCGTCGATCCGACCGGCGCGGGCGACGCGTTCGCGGCGGGCCTGGCGGTCGCCCTCGCGGAGGGGCGCGCGCTGCTCGACGCCGTGCGCTTCGCCAACGCGGTGGCGTCGTTCGCGGTCGAGGCGGTCGGCACCGAGGGCCTGTCGGACCGTGCGGGGGTCGAGGCGCGGCTGCGCGGCGGGTCGTGCGGCTGATGCCGCGTCGGGGAGTCCCGTGCCGCCGCTACTCCGGCGACAGCTTGCGGTCGCCGGTGATGGGCGTGATGTCCTTCTCGTACAGCGTGGCCCACGTCCCGCTCGAGATCAGGCGCGAGACGAAGTCGTCGAGGAACGGCATGAAGCCCTGCCGGTCGCCGCTGACGTTCTTCTTCACGCCGATCCCGTAGCGGCGGTCGCCGAACGCGGCGCCGACGATGGCCGTCCCGGCGTCCCGCTTCGCGAGCATGGCGAGCACGACCTCGTTCGCCGCGATCGCCTCGGCGGCGCCGATCCGGAGTGCCTCGAGGCACGCGGCATAGCTGTCGACGAGGAGGATCTTCGCGCCGTTGCTCGTGGCGGCGCGCAGGTCGGTCTCGGCCGCCGAGCCGCGCTGCGTGCAGACCGTCTTCGAGCCGTCGGCGACGTCGCGCACCTCGCTGATCTGGTCGTTTCCCTTGCGCACGAGGAGCCGGGCGCCGGTGCGGAAGTACGCCGCACCGACGTCGATCTGCGCCTTCACGTCGTCGCTGAGCGGCACCGCCTGGATGACCACGTCGGCGCTGCCCCCGGTGAGGGCCGTGATCCGCGTCGCGGCGTTGACCGGCACCCACTCGATGCGGCTCGCCGGGTCGTCGCGGCCGCCGTAGATCGCCCTCATCAGCTCGCGCGCGAGGTCGACCTCGAATCCCGACCACGCGCCGGTGCTCGGGTCCTTCTCGCTGAACGGCGGGTTGTCCTCCTGCGTGCCCACGCGCACCTTGCCCCTCGCCTGCAGCGCGTATTGGTACGTCGCGAGCTCGAAGCGTGGTCGTGTGCTCGGGCTCGCGGTCGGCGCGGCGCTCGGGGTCGGCCGCGTCGTGTCCGTTGGCGTGCACGAGAGCAGGGCCGCGACGAGGAGCGCGATGGTGCCAGCGCCGCGGCGGCGCATCTCCATGGGCACCGAGCGTAACGCGCTAGCCTCGGGCCGTGCAGGATCACTTCGGTCCGGCGCGCGCGGTGCTCGCGTCGGCCGCGTTCCGCGCGAGCGCGCTGGTGCGCGACCCCGCGGGCGACGAGCTCCTCGGCCTCGATGCCGACGCCGTCCACCCGGCGGCGTCGGTCATCAAGATCCCGCTGGTGATGGCGCTCTACGACGACGCGGCCGCGGGGCGTCTGAGCCTCGACGAGCGCGCGCCCGTCGGTGCGCGTGTGGACGGCAGCGGCGTGCTGCGCGACCTGCGCGACGTCGAAGCGCTGACGCTCCGCGACCTCGCCGCGCTCACGATGATCCTGTCCGACAACACGGCGACGAACGCGCTCATCGCCCGCCTGGGCCTCGACCGCGTGAGCGAGCGGCTGCGCGAGTGGGGCTGCGCCGCGACGCGGCTGCGCCGGAGCATGTACGACGTCGAGGCGGCGCGTCGCGGGCTCGAGAACGTGGCGAGCGCTCGCGAGACGGCCATGCTCGTGGCGCGGCTCGTCGCCGCGGAGGGCATCGACCGCGGCGCCGCCGACGGCGTGCTCGGGCTCATGGAGCGCTGCGACGACGACCGCAAGCTGCGCCGTTACCTCGCGCCGGAGGAGAAGGTGCCCAGCAAGAGCGGGACGCTCGACGCGTCCCGGAACGACGTGGCGCTGTTCCGCGGGCCGCGGCGCACGCTGATCGTCGCGGCGTTCACGCGGGAGGTCCGCGACCACCTTGCCGCCGAGCACGCGCTCGGGGTCCTCGGCCGCTGCGCGGCGCGGGCCGCGGGTATCGCGGTGCCGCCCCTTCCGTTCGGGTAGCGCAGCGGCGATGATGCGTGGCGTGCGCACCCATCGCCGGCGTCGGTCGCCGCGCTCGCTCCGGCCGCTCGTGGCCGCGCTCGTCCTGGCCGTCGGGCTCCTGAGCGCGTGGGCGTTCGCCGGCATCACCATCCGCGAGAACGCGCTGGCGCGGTTGACGTCCCAGACCCAGGCCCAGATCGCGGCGGAGGAGCGGCGCCGCACGACGCTCGAGGCCTCCGTCGCCCAGAAGCGCACGGAGGACTACGTCGCCGAGCGCGCGCGCAGCCTCGGATGGGCGTGGCCGTGGGAGGCGATCATCGCGGTCGAGCAGGAGCGCGCGGCGCGGAACGAGGCGACGCCGGAGGAAGCCCGTCCCAGCCGCGTGCAGCGCTGGGTCGCGCTGCTCCTGGGCGCCGGGTCTTGAGCTCTCACGCCGGCGACGCATCGCCTCAGGGGCCGAGCGTCACGCCAAGAGCGCGTCGATGGTCGTGATCCCTGGTACGATTAGACTGACGACGCGGGGTGGAGCAGCGGTAGCTCGACGGGCTCATAACCCGTAGGTCCTGGGTTCGAATCCCAGCCCCGCAACAGACCGGCCCGGGCGCCTGCCCGGGCCTTGTCGTCCCTGGTGCCTCGGCCGTCCGGTGCCGCGCATCGTCGAGGGATTCCCGGTGCGCGACATTAGAATCGATGTTCTCGGCTGGGTAGCTCAGTCGGCCTAGAGCAGTGGATTCATAACCCACCGGTCGGCGGTTCGAATCCGCCCCCAGCCACCGTTGGCAACGCCCTCGACGCGCCGGATCGTGCGGACCGTCCGCGAGTTCGCGCGCGAGCACGCGCTGCTGGTGCCCGGGCCGATCGTCGTCGCGGTCTCCGGCGGCACCGACTCGACCGCGCTCGCGCTCATCCTCGCCGAGCTGCGCGCCGAGCTCGGCCTCGTGCTGCACGTCGCGCACTTCGATCACCGCGCGCGGCCGGACGCCGCGCCCGGCGACGCCGCGTTCGTCGCCGACCTCGCGAACCACATCGGCGCTCGGCTGCGTGTCGGGCGCGCCGACCGCGCACCGGCGAGCGAGGACGACGCGCGGCGAGCGCGCTACGAGTTCCTGCGGCGCGTGGGGCGAGCGGTCGCCGCGACGGCGATCGCGACCGGCCACACGCGGGACGACCAGGCCGAGACGGTGCTCCTCCATCTCACGCGCGGCTCCGGCCTCGCCGGCCTCGCCGGCATGCGGCCGCTGCGCGACGGGATCGTGCGGCCGCTGCTCGCGATCGGACGCGCGGACACGGCGGCGATCTGCGCGGCCGCCGGCGTGACGGCGCGCGAGGACGCGACCAACGCGTCGCTCCGCTTCGCGCGCAATCGGATCCGGCTGCGGGTCCTCCCCGAGCTCGAGCGGATCAACCCGCGCGTCCGTGAAGCGCTCGCGCGCTTCGCCGAGGCCGCCGCGCAGACCGAGGCCGCGTCTCCCCGCGGCGCATGCCCGGCGAGCGCGCTCGACCTGTCGGCGCTGCCCGATGGTGCGGATCGCCAGCGCGCCCTCGCCGACGCGTGGCAGGCGGTCACGGGGCGGGTGCTCACGGCGGCGCAGCGCTCGGCGCTCACGCGGCTCACGTCGACCGGCGCGGGCACGAGGCGCATCGACCTGCCGGGCGGCGCGGCGGTGCGCGAGTACGGCACCCTGCGGCTCGGCGTGCGCGAGGACCGTCCGGCCGTCGCCGGTCCGCTTCCGCTGCGGCGCGGCGAGCCGGCGCTGTGGCAGGGCTGGCGGATCGCCCTCGATATGCCGCCGGACGGGCTCCCGCACCGCGCGCGGGTCCGCGCCTCGGACGCCGCCGGTCTGGTGGTCCGGTCGCGGCGACCCGGCGATCGGCTCGCGGGCGGCCGGAAGAAGGTGCAGGACGTCCTCGTGGACGCCAAGGTCCCCGCCGCCCGGCGCGACGGCTGGCCCCTCGTCACGTTGAACGAGCAGGTCGTGTGGATCCCCGGGATCACCAGACCGCCGCGGGCCGGCCGCGTGCCGCTCGCGGCAGGACCAGTGGGGGATGACCCCACACCGGTCTCGGGCGCTACGGTGGGTTCGGGCCCACGCGGTCAGGTAGCATCGATGACAGAAGCTCGCCCACGCGGCGGGAAGAGAGGCCGAGGCTGAACCTGGACAACCGCATCTTCAAGAACGGCATCCTCACGCTGCTCCTGGTGGTGATGGGGCTGGCGCTCCTGTACGCCTACCGCTCGCAGGCGCCCGCCGTCCAGACGATCACCATCACCGAGGCCGTCCAGGCGGTGCAGGCCGGCGACGTGAAGAGCGTCACGATCGTGGGCAACAAGGCGAACGTCGACTACACCGACGGCACCACGAAGAAGCAGACGACGCTGCCCGACGGCGCGCGTGGCGACGACCAGCTGAGCAAGGCGGTCGACGCGTACAACGCCGCCAACCCGACGCGTCAGGTGCTCCAGAAGTACGACGAGCCGAGCGCCACCTTCTCGGTCATCGGCTCGCTGGCGCTGAGTCTGCTGCCGGTGCTGCTCATCGGCGGCTTCTTCTTCTACATGATGCGTCAGGCCCAGGGTACGAATAACCAGGCGCTGTCGTTCGGCAAGAGCCGGGCGCGCATGTTCATCGGCAACAAGCCGACGGTGACGTTCGAGGACGTCGCCGGCGTGGACGAGGCGAAGCAGGAGCTCACCGAGGTGGTGGAGTTCCTGAAGTACCCCGAGAAGTTCTCGACGCTCGGCGCGCGCATCCCGCGTGGCGTGCTGCTCGTCGGCCCGCCCGGGACCGGGAAGACGATGCTCGCCCGCGCCGTCGCCGGTGAGGCCGGCGTGCCGTTCTTCTCGATCTCGGGCTCCGAGTTCGTCGAGATGTTCGTCGGCGTCGGAGCGTCGCGCGTCCGCGACCTCTTCGACCAGGCCAAGCGCAACGCGCCATGCATCGTCTTCATCGACGAGATCGACGCGGTCGGCCGCCAGCGCGGCGCCGGCCTCGGCGGCTCCCACGACGAGCGCGAGCAGACGCTGAACCAGATCCTCGTCGAGATGGACGGCTTCGACACGGGCACGAACGTCATCGTGCTGGCCTCCACGAACCGCCCGGACGTCCTCGACCCGGCGCTCCTGCGTCCGGGTCGCTTCGACCGTCAGGTCGTGCTCGACCGCCCGGACATCAAGGGCCGCAAGGCGATCCTCGAGGTCCACGTCCGCGGCAAGCCGCTCGACAAGAACGTCGAGCTCGGCCGTATCGCCCAGATCTCGCCCGGCTTCTCCGGCGCGGATCTCGCGAACGTCGTGAACGAGGCCGCGATCCTGGCGGCGCGCCGCAACAAGAAGACGATCGCGCAGATCGATTTCGAGGAGGCGCTCGAGAAGGTCGCGCTCGGTCCCGAGCGCCGCTCGCGCGTCATCACCGAGAAGGAGAAGTGGATCGTGGCCTACCACGAGGCCGGCCACGCCCTGTGCTTCAAGCTCCTCAAGCACACCAACCCCGTGCACAAGATCTCGATCGTCGCCCGCGGCATGGCCATGGGCGTCACCTGGTCGCTGCCCGAGGAGGACCGCTACATGCGGACGAAGGCGGAGTTCGAGGACGACATCGCCGCCGCGCTCGGCGGCTGGGTCGCGGAGCAGCTCCACCTCGGCGGGGACGCCACGACCGGAGCGAGCAACGACATCGAGAAGGCGAGCCAGATGGCCCGTCAGATGGTCACGAAGTTCGGCATGAGCGAGAAGCTCGGGCCGCTCCAGTACGGCAAGAGCGACGAGCTCATCTTCCTGGGCCGCCAGATCCAGGAGGAGCGGAACTACTCCGAGGACGTCGCCAAGCTCATCGACTCCGAGGTCCACGCGTTCGTCGAGCGGGCGCGGCTGCGTGCCTTCGAGGTCCTCACGACGAACCGTGACAAGCTCGAGCTCGTGGTCCGCAAGCTCATCGAGCAGGAGACGCTCGAGAGCGACGAGTTCGAGGCCCTCTTCAAGGAGGCGGACGGCGGCGTGCCTCTCGCGGCGGCCGTCGGCGGCGCCGACGGGACCCCGCCGGCGGCGCCCGCGGGCGAGGGCAGGGCCCGCGAGAAGGGCGAGAAGGGCAAGGGCCCCGCGACGGCGCCGACGCCCGCCTGAGCCTCCGCCGCCGGGCCTCGTTACAGAGTCGACGCACGCCCGCATAACGGGCGGCACGCCGCCTGCTTAGTCCCGATGACGTGAGCAGGCTCGTCATCGACGCGCGGTCGGCGCTGGAGCGGAGTGAGCCGCTGCGGATGGCGCTCCTCGCCGGAGTCGACCTGCTCCTCGCGCTCGCCTTCTTCGCGCTGCTGCTCGCCGACCAGGCCCGCGCCGCCGGAGGCTGAGCGGCCCTAGCCTCGCGGTGTGCGCCTGTTCGCCGCCGTGCCGCTGCCGGCGGACGCCGCCGCGGCCGCCTCCGAGCTCCTCCCCGAGCACCCTGCGCTGCGCCGTGTGCGCCCCGAGCACATGCACCTCACGCTCGCCTTCCTCGGCGAGACGCCCGCCGGCCGTCTCGCCGAGGCCGCGGACGCGATCGCGCGCGGCGCACGTGGCCACGGCCGGTTCCGGATGCGGCTCGACGCGCTCGGGCGCTTCCCGCCCGCCGGCCCGCCCCGCGTCGTGTGGCTCGGCGCCGGCGCCGGACGTGACGCGCTCGTCGCGCTCGGGCGGGACGTCCGCGGCGCGCTCGCCGAGCGCGGCCTGCCCTTCGACGAGAAGCCGCTCCAGGCGCACGTCACGCTCGCGCGCGTCCGCGAGTCGGCGGGACCCGACGACGCGCGCGCGATCGCCCGGGCCGTCGCGGGCGCGGTCGCCGCGCCGCTCGACGTGCCCGTCGACGAGGTCGTCCTCTTCGAGAGCCTCATCGGGAGCGGGGGCCCGCGCTACACTCGCCGCGCCACGGCCGCACTGGGTGAGGTGGGAGGGCAGCGATGACCCAGCAGGCGCTCGACGCCGTCCTGGAGCGCGCGATGCGCGATGCGGAGTTCCGCGCGCTGCTCGGTCGCGACCCGAAGGCGGCGCTCGCCGCGTACGACCTCTCCGACGACGAGCGGCGCGCGTTCCAGACCGGGACCGCGCGCGTGGAGCGCCTCGAGGACCGGATGTCGAAGAGCGACCTCGCCGCGGCGATGGCCATCAAGACGTCGTCGCCGCTGCTCAAGGCCCCGTCGGAGACGAAGCGCTGATCAGTCGGCGGCCGCGGTGCGCGCCGCGAGCACCTCGCCGACGAACGGACCGACCAGCAGCGCGGCGAGCACCAGCGCGAGCCCGACGCCGACGAGCGGGAGGAGCTCCGGCCCCAGGCGGCCGGCGAACGTCCCGGTGACGAGCGCCGGCACGCCCGCGAGCACGACGACGGTCATGGCCACGACGTACGCGAGGGCGGCGAGGCAGTACGCGACCAGGCCGAGCTCGGTGCGCGACGCGATCCGGCGGGGGCGCGCGAGGAGGTCGTGGAACACGAAGCGCAGCGCCTTCCGCCGCAGCGCGTTCGTGTTCGTCAGATCCTCGAGCACGTAGTAGCCGTCGAACTCCAGGAGCGGCGACAGGTTGAACGCGACCGAGACGAGGTTCGCCACCGCGAGCCACACGGCGACGTCCTGGGCGCGGCCCCCCAAGGCGAGCGCGGCGAGGCCGCTGACGCCGGCGAACGCGAAGTTGAAGAGCGGGCCCGCCGCGTTCACGCGGATGCGACGCGCGCGTGCGATGAGCCACGCGTCGGACGTGTCGACGTAGACGACCGGCGTGAGCCACAGGAGCCCGATGCCCGCCTTGCCGATCCGCCGGCCCTCGGCCTTCGTCGCGATGGCGTGCGCGGCCTCGTGGCCGATCCCCGCGAGGAGCAGGCCGACGAAGGCGACGAGCAGGCCGCCGATGCCGAAGTCGGCGGGCGAGGCCTGCCGGAACACGGCCGCGAGCGCGATGAGCCCCGCGCCGCCGAGCGCGAGCGCGGCGCCCGCGCCCGGGCGCGAGAACGACCACCCGACCGCCCGGTGGAGAGCGGTCGCGAGCCGGTCGGCGTCCTTCAGCTCGAAACGCGGCGCGAGGACGAGGTCGAGCGCACGGAGGATCCGCGCGTCCGGTTCGTCGCTCGCGACGCGGGGCGCGGTGACGAGGCCGGCGGCCTGGAGCGTGGCGACGGTCGAGAACACGCTCGCCGGATCGAGCGCGCCGGTACGCTGGAAGTGCCGCAGCGTGAGGTCGCGCAGCGTGCGCTCGCCGTCGATGTCCTCGTAGATCGCGAGCGCCTCGCGGGTGAGCCGGAGGTACCCGCCGCCGCCGTCGCGCAGGAGGAGCGCCCCCGGGTCGTCGGGGGCGGGCACGGCCTCGACGCGCCCCGCGCGATGGGGGACGTGTCGCGACCGCATCGTGCTCTCGAGCCGCGTGACGAGCGCCCGGTGCTTGCGCACCACGGGCCGGACGTCGTCGGCGCGCAGACGGAACGCCGAGACCTCGCCGCGTGCGCGCACGGTCGCCGTGCGCGCCGCGCCGGTCAGCGCCGAGACCTCGCCGACGAACGCGCCGGCGCCGAGCGCCGTCAGCACGCGGCCGGCGCGCACGATCTCGACCTCACCCTCACGGAGGAGGTACGCGTCGTCGCCTCGCTCGCCCTCGCGGATGATCTCCTCGCCCCCGGCGAAGCGGACCGGCTCGAGCTTCGCCGCGAGCGCCTCGATCGCCGCGGCGGGTAGGTCGGCGAACGGGCTCGAGCGGACGAGGAAGTTGTTGCCGGTCCGTACGGCGGCGAAGGACGCGAGCTCGCGGGCGAGACCCGGCTCGCTCGCGCAGAGCTCGCGCAGCGCCGCCCCCTCGATGCGGAGCGTCTTGAGCGCGGTGACCGCCGTCACGGTCGCGCTCCGCCGCTCGCCCGAGAGCGCCGCCATCTCGCCGACCAGGACGGGTGATGCCGGTCGGGCGACGACCGTGCCACCCTGCTTCACGCGGACCCGTCCTCGCAGGACCGCGAAGGCCGCACCCGCCTCGTCCCCTTCCTGGATGACCGTCTCGCCCGAACGGAAGGCGACCGGCGTGGCTCGCTCGGCGATCCGCCTCCGCGTCGCGGCGTCGAGGGCGAGGAGGGGTCCGAAGTCGAGCGGAGTGGTCATGTGGCGCAGGTTATCCGCGGCCGGCGCTGCAGGGTGCACGGAATCGGCCACGGCGTGATTCCCGGGCGATAGAGTCGGAAATCATGGCCACGAGCAGGACCGCCGATCCCTGGCGGGACACCGACGTCATCGACGCGCGCGCGCCGCGGACGAATCAGGCCGTCGTCGGATCGGCCGCGCTCCTGGCGCTGGTCACGGGGTGGTGGGTCATCCTCGGCGTCGTCGCCGCGCAGCTCGCCATCGGTCTGCGTTTCGGCCGCCGGTACTGCCTCCCGTGCCTGCTCTACTTCGGCGTCATCCAGCCGCGCTTCGGCGAGGGCCCGATCGAGGACAGCCGCCCGCCCCGCTTCGCGAACCTGGTCGGGGTCGCGTTCCTCGGTGCGGCGACGGCGGCGCACGCGCTCGGGCTGACGCTCGTCGGGCAGGTGCTCGGCGGCGCCGTCGCGGCGCTGGCGCTGCTCGCGGCCTCCACCGGGCTGTGCGTCGGCTGCGAGATGTACCGCCTCGGCGCCCGGCTGCGTGGCATCCGCCCCGGGCGGATCGACCGCGTGGACCTCGCCGAGCTCGGCGCGGAGCGGGTCGACGGCGAGGTCGTCGTGCAGTTCACGCACCCGCTGTGCACCGACTGCCATGCCCTCGAGCGGGAGCTGCGCGGCGCCGGCCGCGAGGTGGTGACGGTGGACGTCGCCCGTCACCCGGAGCTGGCGCGCAAGTACGGTGTCGCGCTCGTGCCGACCGCCGTCGCCGTGCGGCCCGACGGCCTCGTCCGCGCGCGCATCGCCTGATACTCCAGGCGAATGGAGGGCGAGCGAGGACACCGCGTGGCGCGTCGCGTCGAGGAGGCCCTTCGCGAGCTCGAGCGCTCGGGCGGTCTGCGTGACCTCCCCGGGGAGGGGCGGGCGCTGCCGGCCGATCCGGACGCCGAGGCCGGTGCGGCCTGGGCGGCGCGCCACCTGCTGCGCGGCGCGGACGCGGTCCCGGCGTGGGTGGAGCTGCGCCGCGTGGTCGACGAGCGCACCGCGCGCCTGCGCCGCCGCGTCCTGGCGCACGCCGCGTGGCTCGCGGACCGCGAGGCGCTCCTGCGGTCGCTGCCGGCCGACCGGATCCTGGATGCTCGCCGCGCGACGGAGCGCCGTGACGAGCGCGTCAGGCTGGAGCTCGCGCGCGGCGTCGACGAGCTCAACGCGCTGATCCGCCGCTACGACCTGCACGTCGTCCCCGCGCTCCAGCTCCCGCAGGTCGGCCTCGACACGCTGCGCGACTGACCTACGCGGCGCGCTCCCACGGCGTGCGAATGGCCGGCGGGCGCACCGGCGCGCGCCGGCGGTAGTTCGCGAACGCGTAGCGGTCGCAGGCGATCTCGGCGGCCGCGCCCCAGCCGTGGGTGAGGTACAGCCACCAGTGGCAGAACTCGTGGAGGTACAGGAAGCGGATCACGTCGCGGCGGGTCGGGAACCCGACGTTCGGCCGCCCGAGCGATCCGAGGTCGACGATCTCGCGGAAGGGCCGGAACGGCTCGGGCACCTGGACGAGGATCTCCGGGCGGTCCCAGAAGGTGAACGCCTGGAGGTGCGGCGCGGTCCGGTAGCGCAGCGGCTTCACCGTGACGACATAGCCGGTCGCGCTCGGCAGGCCGCGCAGCAGCTCGCGGACCTTGGCGGGCGGGTGCGTGGGGAGCGTCGAGCGGACCGCCATCGGGCCGGGCGGGCGGCCGGACGCTCGCAGATTCTTCACCGGACCACTGTACGGACCGCCCGCCGCTCCCGAACGTGGTCGCGGCGACGGCCCAGAACACGGGCGTTTTCGTGTACGATTCGGCGCGAACGTCGTTCGAGCGGGAACGAGTAGCCGCCGGGGCCGTGCAGCGAACCGGAGCGGGTGAGAGCCGGGACGGATCGCGGCGGACGAATGGATCCCGCAAGACGCCGCGGCGAACGCGATACGCCGGTAGCCGTGGCCGGAGGCCCGCCGTTACCAACGGGCGCTCCCTGACCGGGGAGGCAGAGGTCTCGGCAGCGATGCCGAGGCGAGATCGGGTGGCACCACGACCCTCGTCCCGAGCAGGGAGCGAGGGTCGTTCTGTTCCCGGAAGGAGGTCGGATGGCGGTCACGGCTCGCGGCGTCGTCCCGCTCGTCCCGGTGCTGCGCGAGCGGCTCGCCGACCTGGAGACGCCGGTCTCGGCGTTCGCCAAGCTGCGCCCGCTCGGCGGCGCGTTCCTCCTCGAGTCGGCCGAGGGCGGCGAGCGCATGGGCCGCTATTCCTTCATCGGCGTCGCCCCGCGCGAGGTGCTGAGCTTCCGCGACGGCCGGGTCGTGACCCGGCGCCGGCGCGGTCACGGCGCGCGTGACGTCGCGACCGCCGCCGGACGGGCGGACGATCCGCTCGCGACGCTGCGGAGCGTGCTGGCCGGCTACCGCCGCGAGGCCCGCCCAGGACTCCCACGGTTCAGCGGCGGCGCGGTCGGCTTCGTCGGCTACGAGGCCGCGCGCCGGTTCGAGCGGCTGCCCCTCGCGGCGTCGGATCCCTATGCGCCGTGGGGCCTCCCCGAGATGACTTTCGGGATCTACGACACGGTCGTCGCGTTCGACCACCTCCGTCACACGCTCGCCGTGCTCGCCCACGACGACCCCGACGCCCCCGGGAATGCCGAGCGCATGATCGCGACGGTCCTCGGCGCGATCGACGGGCCGCTGCCGCCGCTCGCGCCGGGACCGCGCGCCGCGTACGAGGTGCGCGCGAACGGCGCGCCCGCCGAGTACGCGCACCGCGTGCGCCGCGCGAAGGAGCTCATCGCCGACGGCGACTGCATCCAGATCGTGCTCGCGCAGCGGTTCGACGTGCGGCCCGCGCCGGACGCCCTCGCGCTCTACCGAGCGCTCCGGCACGTGAACCCGTCCCCGTACATGTTCCTGCTCGAGACCGACGCCGCGACGCTCGTCGGCGCGTCGCCCGAGCCGTTCGTCCGGGTCGAGGGCGGCCGCGTGCTCATGCATCCCATCGCCGGCACGAGACCGCGCGGGGCCGACGAGGCGGAGGACGCGGCGAACGAGCGCGCGCTCAGGGCCTCCGAGAAGGAGCGCGCGGAGCACGTCATGCTGGTGGACCTCGCCCGCAACGACATCGGCCGCGTCGCGCGCGCGGGCACCGTGCGGGTGAAGGAGCTCATGCGCGTCGACCGCTTCTCACACGTGATGCACCTCACCTCGGTCGTCGAGGGCGAGCTCGCCGCGGGCCTCGACGCGCTCGACGCGTTCCGCGCGTGCTTCCCGGCCGGCACCGTGTCGGGCGCGCCGAAGATCCGCGCGATGGAGCGGATCGCGGAGCTCGAGCCGGACCAGCGCGGGCCCTACGCCGGCGCGGTCGGCTATCTCGGCTTCGACGGCGCGCTGGACACGTGCATCACCATCCGTACCGCGGTGCTGTCGCGCGGCGTCTGCCGGGTCGAGGCGGGAGCGGGCATCGTCGCCGACTCCGACCCGGAGGCGGAGGAGGCGGAGACCCGCGCGAAGGCCGGCGCGCTGCTGCGCGCCGTCGAGCTCGCGATGGGCGGGGAGCTGCTCGGATGACGCGCGTCCTGGTCGTCGACAACTACGACTCCTTCACCTTCAACCTCGCGCAGGCGTTCCAGGCGCTCGGCGCGGCCGTCACCGTGCTGCGCGCGGACGACCCCGCGCTCGACGCGGCGCTCGCGGCGGGACCCGACCGCCTCGTGATCTCGCCCGGGCCGGGCCGGCCCGAGGCGGCCGGCGCGTCGCCGCGCCTCGTCCGCGAGGGGCCGTCGCGGGGGATCCCGACGCTCGGGGTGTGCCTCGGGCTGCAGTGCGCGGCGATCGCGTTCGGCGGGCGCGTCGTGCGCGCCCCGGCGCCGCGCCACGGGAAGACGTCCGCCGTGCACCACGACGGCAGGGGCATCTTCGCCGGCGTCGCCACGCCCACCCAGGCGACGCGCTACCACTCGCTCGCCGTCGACGAGGCGACCCTTCCCGCGGAGCTCGTCGTGACGGCGCACGCCGACGACGGGGTGGTCATGGGGCTGCGACACGCCCGCCTGCCGCTCGAGACGGTGCAGTTCCACCCGGAATCGGTGCTGACGGTGGATGGAATGCGCATGCTGGAGAACTTCTGTGGACGCGCGTGAGGCGCTCGGCGTCGTCGTCGGTGGGCGCGGCCTCAGCCGCGCGGAGGCGGAGTCGGCGATGGCGTCGGTCATGGCCGGCGAGGCGACGAGCGCGCAGCTCGGCGCCCTGCTCGCCGCGCTCCACGTGCGCGGGGAGACGCCCGACGAGATCGCCGGGTTCGCGTCGGCGATGCGCGCGCGGGCGGTGCGCGTCAGCGTGCCCGACGGCGCGATCGACGTCGTCGGCACCGGCGGCGACCGCTCCGGCAGCATCAACCTCTCGACGCTCGCGGCGCTCGTCACCGCCGGGGCCGGCGGACGCGTGGCCAAGCACGGGAACCGCGCGGCCTCGAGCGCGTGCGGCAGCGCGGACGTCCTCGAGGCGCTCGGCGTGCGGATCGACCTGGGGCCCGACGGCGTGGCGGCGTGCGTCGCCGAGGCGGGGATCGGGTTCATGTTCGCCCCGCGCTTCCATCCGGCGATGCGCCACGCGGCACCGGTGCGGCGCGAGATCGGCATCCGGACCGTGTTCAACCTGCTCGGGCCGCTCGCGAACCCCGCGGCGGTCCGGCGCTACGTGCTGGGCGCGCCCACGCCGGCGATCGCCGAGACGATGGCCCGCGCCCTCGCGGAGCTCGACGTCGAGCACGCGCTCGTGGTGCACGGTGCGGATGGGCTCGACGAGCTGAGCCCGTCGGGCGAGACCCTGGTGTGGGAGGTGCGCGCCGACGGGGCGAGCTCGACGACGATCACGCCGGAGTCCGCGGGCGTGGGGCGGGCCGCGCGCGCCGAGATCGTGGGCGGCGACGCCGCGCGGAACGCGGCCATCGCGCGCGACGTGGTCGGCGGCGCCCGGAACGGCGCGCGGAACGCGGTGCTGCTGAACGCCGGCGCCGCCTGCTACGTCGCCGGCCTCGCCGCGAGCATCCGCGAGGGCGTCGTGGTCGCGGCGCGGGCGATCGACGCCGGCGCGGCGCGCGACGCGCTCGAGCGCCTCGCCGCGACGAGCCAGCGTGTCGGCGCGGAGGCGCCGGCATGACCGACTTCCTCGAGCAGGTCGTCGCCGAGCGCCGCGAGGACGTCCGTCGAGCCAGGGAGCGCCGGCGGGAAGCGCCCTGGGCGTTCCCGCCCAGGGCGCCCTCGGCCTTCCTGCATGCCCTCCGTGGAGTGCGGCCGGCGCAGCGCTTCGCGGTGATCGCGGAGGTGAAGCGCCGCAGCCCGGCGCTCGGCGTCCTCGAGGCCGACGCGGACGTGGCGGCCCGCGCGAGGCTCTACGCGGCGGCCGGCGCGACGGCGATCAGCGTGCTCACCGAGCCGCGGCACTGGGGCGGGTCGATCGGCGACCTCGTCGCCGTGCGGGCGTCGGTCGAGACGCCGATCCTCTGCAAGGACGTCATCGTGGACGAGCACCAGATCGCCGAGGCGCGCGCGGCCGGCGCCGACGCGGTGCTGCTCATCGCCGAGGCGCTCTCCGACGAGGAGCTCCGCGGGTTCGTCGCGAGGGCGCGCGCGCTCGGGATGAGCGCGCTCGTCGAGGCGCACGAGCCCGCCGCCTTCGGTCGTGCGGTGGCCTCCGGCGCGCAGGTCGTCGGCGTGAACGCGCGCGACCTCCGCCGGCCCGCGCACCTCGACGTCGGCCGGGTGCGCCAGCTCCACGGCTTCGCCCGCCCCCACCAGCTCCTCGTCGCCGAGTCGGGCATCGCCACGGTGGACGACGCGCGCCTCCTGCCGTCCCGCGTCGACGCCGTGCTCGTGGGCACCGCGCTCATGCGCGCCGACGATCCGGGGCCGCTCATCCGCGGCATCGCCTCGCTCCGCCGGCCCGGCCCCACCGAGGCGGTGGCGCGTCCGTGACGGCCGGGCGATACGGGCGGTTCGGCGGGCAGTTCGTCCCCGAGACGCTCATGCCCGCGGTCGCGGAGCTCGAGCGCGCGTTCGACGAGGCGCGCGCCGACGAGGCGTTCACCGCGGAGCTCGATCGCATCCTGCGCGAGTGGGTCGGTCGGCCCACGCCGCTCACCGACGCGCCGCGCCTCGCGGCGGCCGTGGGCCTGCGGCGCGTCACGCTCAAGCGCGAGGACCTCGCGCACACCGGAGCGCACAAGATCAACAACGCCGTCGGCCAGGCGCTGCTGGCCCGCCGGATGGGGAAGCATCGCGTGATCGCCGAGACCGGCGCGGGGCAGCACGGCGTCGCGACCGCGGCCGCCTGCGCGCTGCTGGGGCTCGAGTGCGTCGTGTACATGGGCACCCTGGACATGCGGCGCCAGGAGCCGAACGTGTTCCGCATGCGGCTGCTCGGCGCCGAGGTGCGGGCCGTCGAGGCCGGGAGCCGCACGCTGAAGGACGCGGTGAACGAGGCGATCCGCGACTGGGTCACGAACGTGCGCACGAGCTACTACCTGCTCGGCTCGGCGATCGGTCCGCACCCGTACCCCGCGATCGTGCGCGAGCTCCAGTCGGTCATCGGGCGCGAGGCGCGCGCGCAGCACCTCGAGCGTGCGGGGCGGCTCCCGGACGTCGTCGTCGCCTGCGTCGGCGGCGGGTCGAACGCGATCGGGATGTTCGCGGCGTTCCTCGGGGACGACGCGGTCCGGCTGCGCGGCGTCGAGGCGGGCGGAGAGGGGATCGCCGGCGGGCGGCACGCCGCGTCCATCGTCGGCGGCCGGGAGGGGGTGCTGCACGGGGCGCGGACGCTCGTGCTGCAGGACGGCGCGGGCCAGATCCGCGAGACCCACTCGATCTCGGCCGGCCTCGACTACCCCGGCGTCGGGCCCGAGCACGCGTTCCTCTCGGCGAGCGGCCGCGCGGAGTACGTCTCGCGCGAGGACGCCGAGGCGCTGGAGGGGTTCCGGCTGCTCGCGCGCACCGAGGGGATCATCCCCGCGCTCGAGCCGGCCCACGCCATCGCCGACCTCGCCCACGTGCGCGGGCGCCACGGCGCGGACAGCGAGGTGCTCGTGTGCCTCTCGGGACGCGGCGACAAGGACCTCGACACGGCCATCGCGAGGCTCGCGCCGTGACCGTCGCCGTGCGCGGGGCCGACCGCATCGCGCGGGCCTTCGCGCGCGCGCGCGAGGAGCGCCGGCTCGCGGTCCTGGTGTACCTCACGGTCGGCTTCCCCGACCGCGACGCGTTCCCCGCGCTCGCGCGCGCGGCGCTCGACGGCGGCGCGGACGTCGTCGAGCTCGGCGTGCCCTTCAGCGATCCGCTCGCCGACGGCGCCACCGTGCAGCGCGCGAGCGAGGTCGCGCTCCGTGCGGGCGTGACCGTCGACGACTGCATCCGCGAGGGCGCGGCGCTCGTCGTCGAGCGGGACGTCCCGGTGCTGCTCATGGGCTACACGAACCCGTTCCTGCGGCACGGCTACCAGCGGCTCGCGGACGACCTCGCGCGGGCCGCGGTGGCGGGCGTCATCATCCCCGACATGCCGGCCGAGGAGAGCGCCGAGCTGGACGCGGCGCTCGCGCCGCGCGATCTCGCGCGTATCGACCTGTTCGCGCCAACGACGCCGGACGACCGCCTGGCGCGCCTGGTGCCGCGCGCGCGCGGATTCGTGTACTGCGTCTCGCTCACCGGGGTCACCGGCGCGCGCGCCCGCCTCGGCGAGGACGCCCCGGCGCTCGTCGCCCGCGTGCGCCGCCACACGGCGCTGCCGGTGGCGGTCGGCTTCGGGATCGGCGGACCCGACCAGGTCCGCACGCTGCGCGGCGTCGCCGACGGCGTCGTCGTCGGGAGCGCCGCGCTCGACGCCATCTCGCGCGCGGCGCCGTCGGAGCGCGCCGGCGCGCTCCGCTCGTTCGTCGCGTCGCTCCGCGAGGCGGCCGCTCCGTGACGGCGCGCGGCATCCGGGGTGCGACGAGCGTCGCGTCGAACGACGCGAGGGCGATCTACGACGGGACGCTCGAGCTGCTGTGCCTGATGCGCGACCGCAACGGGCTGCGGCCCGAGGACGTGGCGTACGTTCTCTTCACGGTCACACCGGATCTCGACGCGGCCTTTCCCGCGGACGCGGCGCGCGCCGGGCTCGGGTGGGAGGACGTCCCGCTGCTCTGCGCGCGCGAGATCCCGGTGCCGGGCGCGCTCGGCCTGTGCGTGCGGGTCCTCATCGTGTGGAACACGGACCGGCCGCAGTCCGAGGTCCGCCACGTGTTCCTGCGTGGGGCGCGATCGCTCCGGCCGGCGTGGGCGCTCGACCTGCCCGAGAGCGGCGGGTAGCGCCGTGCTCGTCGTGATGAAGCGCGGCGCGACGCAGCCCGAGATCGACGCCGTGTGCGACCGGATCAAGGAGTTCGGGATCACCCCGGTGCCGCTGCCGGGCGTCGAGCGTATGGCGATAGGCACGTTCGGCTCGACCTCGCGCGCGGCCGCGGATGCCGTCGAATCGATGCCCGGCGTCTCCGAGGTCGTCCCGGTGAGCAGGCCCTTCAAGCTCGCGTCGCGCGAGGTGATCGCGAGCGACAGCGTCGTCCGCGTCGGCGGCGTGCCCGTCGGCGGCGGGCATGCGCTCGCGGTCATGGCCGGCCCGTGCTCGATCGAGTCGCGCGATCAGACCCTCGCGACCGCGCGCGCCGTGCGCGCGGCGGGGGCGGCGATCCTCCGCGGCGGCGCGTTCAAGCCCCGGTCCTCGCCGTACACGTTCCGCGGCCTCGGCGAAGAGGGGCTCGCGATCCTCGCCGAGGCGCGCGCCGAGACCGGCCTCGCGATCGTGACCGAGGTGCTCACCCCCGGTGACGTCGACGCCGTCGCGCGCGTCGCGGACTGCCTCCAGATCGGCGCGCGGAACATGCAGAACTACGCGCTCCTCGACGCCGTCGGCGAGCAGCCGAAGCCGGTGCTGCTCAAGCGCGGGATGTCGGCGACCGTCGAGGAGCTCCTCCTCTCCGCGGAGTACGTCCTCGCGCGCGGGAACCGGAGCGTCATCCTCTGCGAGCGCGGCATCCGCACGTTCGAGAAGTACACGCGGAACACCTTCGACGTGAACGCGATCCCGCTCCTGCGGCGCCTGTCGCACCTGCCGGTGGTCGCCGACCCCTCGCACGGGACGGGGAAGTGGTACCTCGTCGCCCCGGTCGCGCTCGCCGCGGTCGCCGCGGGCGCCGACGGCCTGCTCGTCGAGGTGCACCCGAGCCCGGACCACGCGCTGTCCGACGGCTTCCAGTCGCTCACGTTCGAGAACTTCGCGTCCCTCATGGCGCAGGTGGATCGGATCGCGCGTGCCGTCGGCCGCCCGATCGCCGGCGCCGCGGCCTGATGCGCGTCGGGATCGTCGGCCTCGGCCTCATCGGCGGCTCGCTCGCGCTGGCGCTGCGCGCGCGTCACGCGGTGCGCGGCTACGACGCGGATCGGTCCACGCGCGAGGCCGCGCGCGCGGCGCGGCTGGACGTCGCCGAGCGCGCCGTGGAGCTGCTGCCGGCGGACGCGGTGGTCGTGGCGACGCCGATGGCCGCCGTCCTCCCGACGCTGGCCGATCTCGCGCCGCGTGCCGACGGCGCGGTGCTCCTCGACGTCGCGTCGGTGCGAGCGCCGGTCGACGCCTTCGCGCGCGAGACCGGGGCGCGCATCGTGGGGATGCATCCGATGGCGGGCGGCAGCGCGCAGGGGTTCGCCGCCGCGGGCGCCGAGCTGCTGCGCTCGCGGCCGTTCCTCGTCGTCCCGACGGCGACGGCGGACGCGCCGGCGATGGCCGTCGCCGGGACGCTCGCGCGTGACGCGGGCGGCGTCGTCACGGTGTGCTCCGGCGAGCAGCACGACCGCATCGTCGCGGCGGTCTCGGCGGTGCCGCTGGCGCTGGCGGCCGCGCTCGCGCTCGCCGCCGAGGAGGTGGCGCGCGGCCGCCTCGCCGACGTCGCCGGGCCGGGTCTGCGGGACGCGACGCGGCTCGCGCTCACGCCGGAGGAGCTGGCGGTCGCGCTGCTCAGCCTGAACGCCGCGCACGTCCTCGCCTCGCTCGCGCGCCTGCGGGCGCTGCTCGACGAGCTCGAGCGGGCCGTGGCCGAGCACGACGACGAGGCGCTCCGCGCGATCCTCCGCCGCGCGCGCGAGACCCGCGGCCGCCTGGGATAGCCGCTCCTCAGCGGCGGAGGCCCGCGAGCATGTCGTAGAAGCCCGGGAACGTCTTCGCGACGGACTCCGCGCCGGCGACGACGATCCCCGGGACCTGGAGCCCCAGGACCGAGAACGCCATCGCGATGCGATGGTCGCCGGCCGCGTCGACCGTCCCCTCGTGGAGCGGGGCGGGCACGATGCGCAGGCCGTCCGGGAACGTCGTCGCGTCGCCGCCGAGAGCGCGGATCCCGCGCGCGACGGCCTCGATGCGGTCGCTCTCCTGCCGGCGCGTGTGCGCCAGGCCGGAGAGCTCCGTCGGCGAGTCCGCCTGCGTCGCGACGACCGCGAGCGCGGGGAAGACGTCCGAGCAGTCGCTCACGTCGGCGACGAGGCCGTGCAGCGATCCGCGCCGCGTCACCGTCGTCGACGACCCCGTGCGACCGACGTGGCAGCCCATCGCCGCGACGAGGTCGAAGAACCGGACGTCCCCCTGGCCGCCTTCCCGCGCCCGCGCGGCGGCGTTCGCGATCGTCACGTCTCCGCCCAGGATCGCCGCGGCGGCCGCGGGGTACGTCGCGGCGCTCAGGTCGCCGGGGATCCGCGCGGTGCGCCCGCGCACGCGCTGCGGCGCGACGACGAACTCCCGCGGCGAGGGACGCTCGACGCGGACCCCGCGCCGCTCGAGGGCGGCGACGGTGAGGTCGAGGAAGGGCGCCGACACGACGTCGCCCGCGATCCGCAGACGCAGGCCGTCGCGCATGGCCGGTGCGACGAGCAGCAGCGCGGAGGCGAACTGGCTCGACTCGTAGCCCGGAACGACGGCACCGCCGCCCGCGAGCGGTCCGCGCACGCGGAGCGGCAGCCCGTCGCCTTCGATCGTCGCGCCGAGCGCGCGGAGCGCGTTCAGCAGACCGGTCAGGGGCCGCGTCCGGAGCCGCTCGGATCCGTCGATCCTCGTCTCCGCGACGCCGAGCGCCGCGAGGGCGGTGACGAAGCGCGCGACCGTCCCCGCCTCGGCCGCGTCGACGACCGCGACGGCGCTCGCGCGCGTCCGCGGGCGCACCTCGATGCGGTCCGCGCTCCACTCGACCTGGTGGCCGAGCGCGCCGAGCGCGTCGGCCATCGCGTGCACATCGTTCCCCGGGTCGAGCGGGCCGATCTCGAGGCGCGAGCGTCCGCTCGCGATCGCGGAGAGCACCAGCTCGCGGTTGGCGACGCTCTTCGACGCGGGCACGCGGGCTCGGGCGCCGGCGAGCGACCGGCGCAGCGGAGCGATCGCGACCGCGTTCATCAGGTGGGAGGATATTGCCGACGATGTTCACGCGCGCCGAGCGCATCGGCCAGGCCGGCGTCGTCGCGGTCGCGCTGGTGCTCGCGGTCGCTGCCGGCGGCGTGCTGCTCGGCGCGGGCGACGAGAGCGCCGCCGGGCCGGGCGCGCCGTCCGCGTCCGCGTCGCCGAAGCAGCCGCGCATCGCGATCGCGCAGGGGACCTGCTGCGAGCAGGCCGCGCGCTTCTTCGACGCCACCTGGTCGTCGAGCGACAGGGTGACCGCCGCCGCGCTCACCGTGACGCCCGACCCCGGGTTCCCCTGCCGCGCGACGGTGGACGCGACGGGCCTCGGCGGCAGGCTCGGATGCGAGGGGCTGCTGCGCGGCGCGACGCGCTACGCCGCCGCGCTCTCGGTCACCACGGCCGCGGGGACGTTCGTCCGCGACCACACGTTCACGACGATGGGCGATCGGCTCACGGGGGTGAAGTGGTTCACCGAGTTCGAGGATCCGGCCGGGGACCCGCTGGCCTGCGCCGCGGCCAGCATCCGGATCGTGCAGAGCTTCACCGCCGGGACGGATCCGCTGACGGCGACGCGGATCCTCGCGGAGGGGCAGCGCTACAACCGGAGCACGGATCCGGGGCTGGATCCGGTCGCGATCGCGACGATGCAGAAGGAGCTCGACGCCGGCAGCAACTACCACTACTACCGCCTCGACACGCGCGAGGAGGCGACCCGCTCGGCGGTGTACTGGCTCCTGCGCACCGGCAAGCCGGTGCACGTGATCTCGCTCGCCGGCCAGCACGACCCGGTGCTCATCGGCTTCACCGGCAGCTTCGGCGCGTACTACGGCGATCCGGCGACGAACATCACCGGGGTCGTGGTCCTGGACCCGCAGCGCGGAGACATGCGGCCGGAGACCGCCCGCTTCCGGCCGGACAAGTACCGCACGTCCGGCTTCCAGACCGGCCAGACGATCGGCCTGGAGGAGTGGTACGGCGACGAGTGGTGGCTGCGCTACGCGTACGCGAGCTCCATCCGCATGCCCGACGGCTCGTACCGCAGCATCGAGCGCAGCGACGGCGTCTACGCGACGCCGCACTGGGCGGGGACGTTCGTCATCCTCGTCGACGACGGCGACGGCGAATGGCCCTCCGACCGAGAGGGGCGCGTGAAGTTCCGGTAGCGTCGCCGGCGGCCCCTATGGCCCGCCGCGGAGCGCCACCGGGCGCAGGTAGTCGCCGAGCAGCTCGCGCCGCCACCAGGCGCCGGTCTCGCCCCGCTCGCGCGGCGTGGTGAACCGGTAGCGGTAGAGGCGCGCGCGCACGAAGCGCGGGGGCTTCCCGGCGAATGGGTCGCGGCGGAGCAGCGCGAGCGTCGCGCGATCGGCGAGCAGGAGCTTGGTGAGGAACGGCACGAACCACTCCTGGTACGCCGGCGACGACATCGCCGCGAACCACATGAGCCAGTCCAGACGCAGGTGGTAGGGCGCGTACTGCGGGGGGCGTCTGCGCACGTCGCCCGGCTTCGCCTTGAACTCGTACTCGCGCCAGGCCGTCGCCGGCGTGAGGACGGCCTCGTCGGTGCCCTCCACGATCACCTCGTCGCGCTCCTTGGTGACCGTGCCGAACGCGCCGTAGGTGCCGACGACGTGGAACGGGTCGAAGGAGTAGTTCATGAGCTGCCGCCGCGAGAGCAGGTTGCGCGCGGGCCGGTACGAGAGGGCGACGATGAGGGCGGTGACGGCGAGCACGAGGATGCCGTACCAGACGGGTATCGCGGCCGCGCCGGGCGCCACGGGCAGGACGGCGCCGAGCACGCCGTCGCCGAGGCTCGAGACGGCGAGGACGATCGTGATGAGGTTGAGCCACGCGAAGTTCCCCGAGAGGAGCAGCCACGTCTGCGTGGCGATGACGATCGCGGCGGCGACGCTGGCGACCGGCTGCGGCGCGAAGAGGAGGAAGGGTACGACGAGCTGCGCGGCGTGGTTCCCGAGCGCCTCCGCGCGGTGCATCCAGCGGGGGAGACGGTGGAAGTACCAGGAGAGCGGGTTGGGCATCGGCTGCGTCTCGTGGTGGTAGTAGAGGCAGGTGAGGTCGCGCCAGCAGCGGTCGCCGCGCACCTTGATGAGCCCCGCGCCGAACTCCACGCGGAAGAGGAGCCAGCGCAGGAGGAAGACGAGCGTGACCGGAGGCGCGACCTGCGCGTTCCCGAGGAAGACCGCGAGGAAGCCGGTCTCGCAGAGCAGCGACTCCCACCCGAAGGCGTAGAAGGTCTGGCCGACGTTGACGATCGAGAGGTAGAGCCCCCAGAGCACGAGCCACAGGAGCATCGCGGCCGGCGCCGGAAGGAGGTCGGGGAGCCCGAGGACGGCCGCTCCCGCGAGCGCGATCCCGCTCCATGACACCACGGCGAGGAGACGGTCGGAGTAGCGCAGGTGGAAGAGACTTGGGGCATCGAGGAAACGGACGCGCGCCAGGAAGTCGGGCACGGGCAGCAGGCCCCGCTCCCCGAGGAGCGGACGGAACTGCCGCAGCGCGGCGGCGAAGGCGACGAGGTAGATCGCGCCCAGGCCGCGCTGGAAGAGCGCGCGCGCGAGCCAGGAGTCGTCCGTGGCGAGCCAGTCCACCGGCCCTCAATGGTGAGCCTGCTGCTCCTTCACGGGTGGAGCGGCTCGAGCGGAAACTTCCGGGCGTGGCGGCCGGCGCTCGACGCCAGGTTCGCCGTGCTCGCCCCGAACCTTCCCGGGTGCGCCGGCGCTCCGTCGCTCGCGGAGCGGCACAGCGCCGATGCGTACGCGCGGTGGGCGCTCCGGCTCCTCGACGCGATGGGGGTCGCGCATGCCGTCGTCGGCGGCCTGTGCTCGGGGTCGGCGATCGCGCTCGCGCTCGCCGAGCTCGCGCCGGAGCGCGTGGACGGGCTGCTCCTCCACACGCCGTTCCTCGGACCGCGCTTCATCCGCCCCGCCGTCCGCGCGCAGCTGCGCCTGGTCACCTCGCCGCTCGGGTCGCTGTACGCGCCGCTGCGCCGCAGCACGGCGCTCGTGACGGCGCACCGGCGCATCTTCGCGAACGGGGCGGATGCCGCCGACGAGCGGCTCGCGCACGACCAGAGCGACCTCGTGCGCGCCGACGCGCGCGCCGCCCGGGACCTCGCCCACGACGTGCTGACGATGGAGCGGACCGGGACGATCGTCGGCTGGACGAAGCCCCTGGGCGTCGTGCTCGCGGAGAGCGACGCGTTCGTCGACGCCCCGCGGACGGCCGCGGCGATCCTCGCGGCGGCGCCGCACGCGCACGTGGAGCGGCTCGCCGGCGGGCATGGGTGGACGGCCGAGTACGTCGCCGCCCAGGACGCGGCGCTGCGGCGCATCGCCACGCGCCTGGCCCCCGAGCCGGCCGGCGGGTGAGCGGTCGCGATCCGGTGGACCCGGACGAGCTCACCCTCGTGACGAGCGGTCGCCGGACCGGGCGACCGCACGCGGTGACGCTGTGGTTCGCCCGCGAGGGCGACGTGCTCTGGCTGCGTGCCGACCGGAGCGCCGACTGGTACCGCAACCTCGTCCGCGAGCCGCGCTGCCGCGTGCGCGTGGCCGACCGCGAATGGGACGCGGTCCGGGAGCGCCTGGACGACGAGGCCTCGGCGTTGCGGCACCTGGTCGAGCTCTGGCGCGCGAAGTACGGCGTCGAATGGGTCGCGGACTGGTACGTGGACCACGGCCGGATCCCCGTCCGGCTGGCGCCCGCGAGCGCCGGCCGGCCTTAGGACGCGGTCTATCCTCGGGTCATGCGCATGCTGCTGCGGCTGGCTTCGTTGGCCGCCGCGGCGCTGGGCGTGCTGGGCCTCGCCGCCTCCGCCGCGGAGCCGAACGTGGTCCTCGTGGGGCGCATCGAGGACGCCATCAACCCGATCACCGCGCGCTACGTCACGCGGGTCGTCGACGAGGGCGAGCAGCGCGGGGTCGCCGCCGTCGTCTTCGTCATCGACACCCCCGGCGGGCTCATCGACTCGACGTACGAGATCACGAACCGCTTCCTGAACGCGCGCGTCCCCGTCGTCACGTACGTCGCGCCGGCGGGCGCTCGGGCCGCGTCCGCCGGGACGTTCATCACGCTGGCGGGCAACGTCGCCGCGATGGCGCCGTCGACCAACATCGGCGCGGCGACGCCCGTGGATTCGTCCGGGAATGACATCCCCGGCGATCTCGGGACCAAGGTCAAGAACGACGCCGTCGCCCGGATCGTCGCCATCGCGAGGGCGCGCGGCCGGAACGAGCAGTGGGCCGAGGCCGCCGTGCGCCAGGGCGTGAGCATCGGCGTGGACGAGGCCGTCGCTGGGGACGTCGTGGATCTCGTGGCCGCCGACGTTGGCGACCTGCTCGCGAAGATCGACGGCCGCACGGTGACGACCGCGGCGGGCCCGGTGACGCTGGCGACGAAGAGCGCCACGACCGACGATGCCGGCCCCACGCCGTTCGAGGACATCCTGCGCTTCATCGTCGACCCGCAGGTCGCCGTGCTGCTCTTCACCGTGGGCACCTACGGGCTCATCTTCGAGCTGTCGAACCCGAGCCTCATCTTCCCGGGCGTCATCGGCGTCATCGCGATCATCCTCGCGCTCTTCGCCTTCGGGACGCTCGACGCGAACGGCGCGGGCGTCGCGCTCATGGTGTTCGGCGTCATCCTGTTCATCGCCGAGATCAAGGTGGCGAGCCACGGGCTGCTCACGGCCGGGGGCATCGCCGCGTTGACGGTGGGCGTGATCATCCTGTTCCCGCCGCTGCGGCCGACGTTCCCGGGCATCCGGCTGGTGGTCGAGCCGGCCGTCATCGCGTTCGTGATAGCGGTCACGGGCGGCTTCTTCCTCGCGATCGCGCGTCTGGCGGTGGGCATGCGGCGCCTGCCCGTCGCGAGCGGGACCGGGCTGCTCGTCGGGGCGACGGGCACCGCGAAGAGCGACATCGCGCCGACGGGCATCGCGCACGTCGCGGGGGAGGACTGGACGGTCGTCTCGGCCGGCGCGCCCATCCCCAAGGGCGGCGCGCTGCGCGTTCGACGCGTGGACGGCGTGCGGCTTATCGTCGATGCCGTCACCGAGGCGACGGAGCGAAGGGGAGGGAACTGAGCGAGATGGATACGAGCCTGCTCATCACGATCGCCCTCGCGATCATCGCGCTGCTCATCCTGCGGTCCATCGTGCACATCGTCCCGGAGTACCAGCGGCTGGTGGTGCTGTTCCTCGGCCGCTTCCAGCGCATCGCGGGTCCGGGCCTGGTGCTGCTCCTGCCGCCGCCCATCCAGACCGCCCAGGTCGTTGACCTGCGCGAATTCGTCGTCGAGATCCCGCAGCAGACCACGATCTCTAAGGACAACGCGCCGATCTCGATCGACTTCCTCATCTACCAGAAGGTCGTCGAAGCTGCCGACTCGTACCTCAAGGTCGCGAACTTCCGCAGCGCCGTGCAGGGCATCGCGACGACCACGCTGCGCGCCGTGATCGGCGACATCCTCCTCGACGACGTGCTGTCGAAGCGCGAGCAGATCAACGAGGTGCTGCGGAGCAAGCTGGACGACGTGACGCAGCGCTGGGGCGTGAAGGTGACGACGGTCGAGATCCGCGAGATCACGCCGCCGCGCGACATCCAGGAAGCGATGAACCGCCAGATGTCCGCCGAGCGCAACCGCCGCGCCGCCATCCTCGAGGCCGAGGGTAAGAAGCAGTCCGCCATCCTGGTGGCCGAGGGCGACAAGCAGTCGAACATCCTCCAGGCGGAAGGCGCGCGGCAGGCGCAGATCCTGCGCGCCGAGGGCTTCGCCCTGGCCCTCGAGGCGATCAACAACACGGCGGCGCACGTCGACCCGCGGACGATGACGCTCCAGTACCTCGACGCGCTGCGTCAGCTCGGCGCCTCGCCGGCGACGAAGTTCATCATCCCGACGGAGTTCGCGGCCCTCGCCGCGCCGCTCGCGGCGTTCGCGCGCGGCGACGGCGAGGAGAAGAAGGCCTAGCGCCGACGCCCACGGAGGAGCGACCGCGCCTCGCCCCGGGCCGCGCCCGCGGGCACGGCCATCGGCCGTGTGAGACGGCGGGCGGGGAAGGGCGAATAGACGCGCGGCGGTACCCGCCAGGCGGGCTCCGTGGCGGGTACCGCGAGCGCGCGGCGTGGAGGAAGGGCGGCGAAGGTGATCGCGACGGCGGCGGCCATACGGTGCTCCCCGATGCGTATTTCGAACGGACGTTCGCATCTTAGAACGTCTGTTCCCATTGTCAAGGGGATGGGATACTCGGCGGCGGAGCCTTGAAGAGCGTGATCGGGGCGGAGCTTTTGCCCCAGCGGCCGCGCTACGTCCGCGAGAAGGCGGAGCTGCCGGGCCACATCCTCGAGCCGGAGTGGGCTGGGACCCGGGTGCTCGTCCGGGTGGGGCAGGACGGCGCGCGATTCACCGGCTACACCGGAGAGGTGGATGGCCCACGCGAGCTGTATGACGCGATCGTGGCCGAGGCCCGCTGCGCGAGCGCCATCATCGACGGCGTGCTCGTCGACGACTGGCGCGACGAGGCCGAGCTCGACGTGGACGAGCGGGGCAACGCCGTGGAGCGCCGGCCCGCGAGCCGCCAGATCTTCGCGGCGTTCGACCTGCTCGCGGTGGACGGTGACAGCCTGCTGGACGTCCCGCTCCTCGAGCGGCGGCGCCACCTCGAGGGGACGCTGGTGCCGAGCCCCAACGTGCGGCTCACGCCGTACGTGACGAGGGGGCTGCGCTCCTGGCGCGAGACGCTCCTGGGGCAGGGCTTCACGCGCGTCGTGCTCAAGGCCTGGAACAGCGCGTACTCGCCCGGCAGGACCACGAATGACTGGCTCGTCGTCGAGAAGTTCAGCGGAGTCAAGTGACGGAGGTTCAGGTGGCAACCACGAAGACCGCGATCATCGACCACACGCAGCGCGACCCCTGGTCAGTCGCGCAGGAGCAGTTCGGCATCGCAGCCGAGCGCCTGCATCTCGATCCGAACATGCGCGGCATCCTCGCGGAGTGCCAGCGCGAGCTCACGGTCCACTTCCCCGTCCGCATGGCCGACGGTGTGGTGAAGGTCTTCACCGGCTACCGCGTCCAGCACAACGTCTCGCGCGGCCCGGGGAAGGGCGGCATCCGCTACCACCCGTCGGTGACGCTGAACGAGGTCAAGGCGCTGGCGATGTGGATGACCTGGAAGTGCGCGGTCGTCGGCATCCCGTACGGCGGCGCCAAGGGCGGCGTCGTGTGCGACCCGAAGACGATGAGCGCGCAGCAGCTCGAGACGATGACGAGGCGCTTCGCGACCGAGATCATGCTGCTCATCGGACCGGAGCGCGATATCCCGGCGCCCGACGTCAACACCAACGCGCAGACCATGGCCTGGATCATGGACACGTACTCGATGCACCACGGGTACACGGCGCCGGCGGTCGTCACGGGCAAGCCGATCTCCATCGGTGGGAGCGAGGGACGGAACGAGGCGACCGCGCGCGGAGCGGTCTACACGGTCATCGAGGCGGCGAAGCACCTCGGGATGGACCTCGAGGGCGCGCGTGTCGTGGTGCAGGGCTTCGGGAACGCCGGGATGTTCTCGGCGAAGCTCATGGCGGAGCTCGGCGCGAGGGTCCTGGCGGTCTCCGACACCGGCGGCGGCATCCACAGCGCCAAGGGCCTCGATCCCCACAAGATCGACGCGTACAAGCGCGAGACGGGCTCGGTGGTCGGATTCCCCGGCTCGGAGAGGGTGACCAACAGCGAGCTGCTCGAGCTCGACTGCGACGTCCTCATCCCCGCGGCCATCGAGAACCAGATCGGCGAGCGCAACGCTCCGAACATCAAGGCCAAGATCGTCGCCGAGGCCGCGAACGGCCCGACGAGCCCCGAGGCGGACCGCATCCTCTTCGACAAGGGGACGTTCCTCATCCCGGACATCCTGTGCAACGCCGGCGGCGTGACGGTGTCGTACTTCGAGTGGGTGCAGGACCTGCAGAACCTCTTCTGGCGCGAGGCGACGATCAACGCGCGCCTCAAGGAGGTCATGGTCAAGTCCTTCAACGACGTGCTCGACATGTCGAAGAAGCACAAGGTCGACATGCGGACCGCGGCGTACATGGTCGCGGTGCATCGCGTCGCCGAGGCCACGCTCACGCGCGGCATCTATCCTTAGTTTGTGATGACGGCGGGTCCCTTGGGGGACCCGCCTCCGTCAGAAGAGCGGCAGCATCCCTCGCGGACGGCGGGTCCCTTGGGGGACCCGCCTCCATGAGAAGAGCGGCAGCACCCGTGGCGGACGGCGGGTCCTGGGGGACCCGCCTCCCCACCTAGATAAGGGCTCAGCTGGACCTCATCGCGCTGGACCTCGAGACGACCGGGTTCGATCCGGCGACCGACCGGGTGGTCGAGATCGGCGCGCTCCGCGCGCGGCTCGAGCGGGACGGGACGGTCGCCACCGGCGACTCCTTCGCCACGTTCGTCGACCCCGGCGGGCCGCTCGCCGCCGCGGTCACGCGTCTCACCGGGATCCGTGACGCCGACGTCGCCGGCGCGCCGCCGGCGGAGGAGGCGTTCGCGCGGCTCGCCGCCTTCATCGGCGAGAGCGCGGTCGTGGGGCACAACGTCGCGTTCGACCTCGCCTTCCTCGAGCGCGCCGGCCTGCCGCCGCGTGACCGGCTGGACACGGCCGAGCTCGCGTCGATCCTCCATCCGACGGCGCCGACCTACGCCCTGCAGGCGCTCGCGGCCGCCGCAGCCGTGCGCTCCGGGACGGCGCACCGCGCGCTGGACGACGCCCGTACCTGCGCCGGCGTGCTGGCCGTCCTCGCGCGCCGCGCGCGTGAGCTGCCGCTCGCCGTCCTCGCGGAGGCGGAGGCCTACGCGGCGCTCCTCGGCCCCGCGTTCGCCGTCTTCTTCGCCGACGCGCTCGCCTCCGGCGTGCGCGACGCGTGGGAAGGCGCTCGCCCGACGGTGCCGCCGCGGGCGCCGCGTGCCGGCCCGCCGAGCGGCGCGCTCGCCGTGTCGGCCGTGTTCGCGCCCGACGGGCCGCTCGCGCGACGTCTGGCGGGGTTCGAGGAGCGGCCCGAGCAGGTCGCCCTGGCGCGCGCGATCGAGACGGCGTTCGGCGACGGCGGCGCGCTCGTCGCCGAGGCGGGCACCGGCGTCGGGAAGTCCCTGGCGTACGCGGTACCGGCGCTCGCGCGCGCCCTCGCGGGGGAGCGTGTGGTGGTCTCCACGCACACGCTGCCGCTGCAGGATCAGCTCGTCCGCAAGGATCTGCCCGCGCTCCAGGCCGCGCTCGGCACGAGCGTGCCCGTGACGGTGCTCAAGGGGCGCTCGAACTACCTCTGCCCCCGCCGCTGGCAGCAGCTGCGCGCGACCGCGGCCACACGGGAGGAGGCGCGGCTCATCCTGAAGACGCTCGTGTGGCGTCTCGACACGACGACCGGCGATCGCGCGGAGCTCAACCTGCTCGGCGTCGAGTCGGAGACCTGGCGGCGCGTGTCGGCCGACGACGAGACGTGCGACGCGCGGCGGTGCGCGCGCGTCGCGGGCGGCTGCTACCTCCAGCGCGCACGCGACGCGGCGGGGCGCTCCGGGATCGTCGTCACGAACCACGCGCTGCTCCTGCAGAGCGCGCGCATGCACGGCGCGCTGCTTCCACCGGCCGACCACCTCGTCGTCGACGAGGCGCACCGCCTCGAGGAGGTCGCGACGGACGCGTTCGGGCTCGAGCTGCACGATCGGGGGGTCCGTCGCGCGCTCGACCGCCTGTCGCGCGCGCCGGTCGTCGTGGCGGCGCTGCGCGATCACCGCGCGGCGCTCGCCGAGTCGCTGCGGCACGAGATCGGCGTCGCGCACGAGCGCGCGTCCGAGCTCTTCGGGGCCCTCGACGCGGTGCTCGATCCCGGGCGCGGGGCCGACGATCGTCTGCGCGTCACGCCGGGGCTGCGTGCGAGCGACGAGCGCTGGCTCCCGGTGGAGCTCGCGGGCGAGCGGCTCGGCGACGCGGTCGCCGGGATCGGCGCCGCGGCCGACCGCGTCGCGACGATGACCGACGACGAGGACGAGCGCGCGGACCTCGTATCCGCCACGGGCGAGCTCGGCGGCATCCGCGCCGCGATCCACCGTGGCGTGCACGCGCCGCGCCCGACCGACGTCGTGTGGCTCGAGCGCGCGGGCGACGGCGGCGTCACGCTGCGCGTCGCGCCGTCCCACGTGGGTGACGCGATCCGCCGCGGCCTCGTCGACGCGCACCGCTCCGTCGTGTTCACCTCGGCGACGCTCGCGGTCGCGGGATCGTTCCGCTTCGCGCTCGACCGGTTCGGGATCCGCGACCTCGCCGACGCGCGCGCGTTCGGGTCGCCGTTCGACTACGCGTCGCAGGCGCTGCTCGTCGTGCCGACCGAGGGGGCGCTCCCGGGCGAGCCGTCTTACGCCGACGAGGCCGCCGTCGTCGTCGCGGACGTCGCGCGCACGCTCGACGGCCGCACCCTCGTGCTCTTCACGGCGCACGGCGCGATGCGAGAGGTCGCCGCACGGCTCGCCGACCTCGAGGCGGGCGGGATCGCCGTGCTGACGCAGGGGATCGACGGGTCGCGTCGCGCTCTGCTGGAGCGGTTCGCCGCGGGCCGGGCGGTGCTGCTCGGCACGCAGTCCTTCTGGGAGGGCGTCGACCTGCCCGGCGACATCCTCCGCTGCGTCGTCATCGCGCGCCTGCCCTTCGCGGTCCCGGACGACCCGCTCGTGCAGGGCCGCTCGGAGCGCTACGAGGATCCGTTCGGCGAGTTCCACCTGCCGCAGGCGGCGCTGCGGCTGCGCCAGGGCTTCGGGCGGCTCATCCGCACGCGGACCGACCGGGGCGCGGTCGTCCTCCTCGACCGGCGCGCGCTGCTGCGCGACTACGGGAGCGAGCTCCTCGCCTCGCTGCCGGACGCCCGGGTGCGCCGCGTACCGCCGACGGAGATCGCGACGACCGTGGGGGAGTTCTGCGCGCGCGGATAATCGCTGGGTGGACCAGCGCGTGCGCGAACACGTCGAGGCGTGGGTCGCGACGCTCAGCCCGGAATCCCGTGCCGCGCTCTACCTGCTCCTGGACGAGGTGTGCGGCGGCCTGGACGTCTCGCGCCACAACCGGTTCGGCTTCCTGCGGCTGCGCGCCGAATTCGAGACGAGCGGCGAGATACTCGGCTGCAGCCTCGAGGAGCTGCGCGGGGCGCTGGCCGTGGCGCTCGGCCCCGACCTGCCGCACCGCGACCGCCCGCCGAGCGCGCTCGAGGCGCTTCGGGAGCGGATCGGTAGCGAGGGCCATCCTGACTTCCGCTAGGCGGAAACAAGGCCGTATCAGCCTGGGTGGGATTCCCCGCGCGAGTCTTGTCGGCTGGTCAAGCGTGCCTAGACTTTTCCTCGGTACGGGCGGGTGTCCGTCCGTTCAGCACACAAGGAAGGAGGACTCCGGAATGCTCGCTTTCTTCCGTGAAGAGGATGGCCAGGGTCTCGTCGAGTACGCTCTCATCATCGCCGTCATCGCCATCGCGGTCATCGTGGCCATGATCTTCCTGCGCGGCCAGCTCCAGAACATCTTCAGCAACATCGGCAACAACCTCACCTAGAAACCGCGACGTCGCAGTTTCGCGAAGGCCCGGCCACGACGGCCGGGCCTTCGTGTGTGGCCGGTCGGGCGGCCCGTCGCGGCTCGGCTCGCCCGGCGCGGGGGCGTCGGCCAGCGCAGCGGCAGCGCGCGTGCCACCGCCGCGCTCCCGTTGGTACACTCGATCTGGACCGGGCGCGGCCCGGTATCACACACGCTTCCCCGATCGTCCGTCCCCTCGCCAGGCGCCGCCCGGCGCCAGGCGACACGGCCGATGTGACGGGAGCGGAGGAACGAAAAAGGGAGAGTCCGCCATGGCCGTCGTCACCATGAAGCAGCTCCTGGAGTCCGGCGTCCACTTCGGTCACCAGGCCCGCCGCTGGAACCCCAAGATGCGTCGCTTCATCTTCATGGAGCGCAACGGGATCCACATCATCGACCTGCAGCAGACGCTGTCCCGCGTCGAGGAGGCGTACGCGTTCACCCGCGACCTCGCATCGAGCGGGGGGCAGATCCTCTTCGTCGGCACGAAGAAGCAGGCCCAGGAGTCGATCGCCGAGGAGGCGAAGCGGGCCACGATGCCGTACGTGAACCAGCGCTGGCTCGGCGGCTTCCTGACGAACTTCGTCACGATCCAGAAGCGCATCAACCGGCTGAACGAGCTCCACGAGCGCAAGGAGCGCGGCGACTTCTCGACCATGCCGAAGAAGGACGCGCAGCGGCTCGAGGACGAGCTCGAGCACCTCGACCGCTACTTCGCCGGCGTGCGCGAGATGAAGCGTCTTCCCGCCGCGCTCTTCGTGGTCGACCCGCACCGCGAGCACATCGCCGTCGACGAGGCCCGGCGCCTCGAGATCCCGGTCATCGCCATGGTCGACACGAACTGCGATCCGGACCTCATCGACGTGATCATCCCGGCGAACGACGACGCGATCCGTGCGGTGAAGCTCATCTGCCAGAAGATGGCCGACGCGATCAGCGAGGGCC
>DAIDAP010000036.1 GCA_027310565.1 Chloroflexota bacterium
GCGCTCTATGCGTTCTGGTTCCGCAAGCATCTCGACGAGAGCGCCGCGCTCGAGGCGCACGACGACACGGCCCTGCCCGCCGTATTCATCGGCGAGGCCGCAGAATGAGCGCGGTCGAAGACGCCCTCAACACACGCGAGAGCGAGCAGCGCGCGAAAATCATCGCCACGGCCGAGCGTCTTTTCCGCGAGATCGGCTTCCAGAAGACGACTGTCGCAGATATTGCGCGCGAGCTGCGCATGTCACCGGCGAATGTCTATCGTTTCTTTGGCTCCAAGGCGGAAATCCATATGGCCGTCGCCCGCCAGTTGATGGGCGAAGTGGAGGCGGCCGCCGAGCGCCTCGCGTCTGGGCAGGGCTCCGCCGCCGAACGGTTGAGGACGCTGGTGCTCGGGAGCGAAGCCATGAACGCCGAACGCTATGTGGCCGATCGCAAGCTGCACGAGATGGTTGAGGCGGCGCTGAACGAACACTGGCCCCTGATCGACGACCATATCGACCGACTGGACGGGATATTCGAACGCATCATCGCCTCGGGCATGGAAAGCGGCGAATTCGCCAAGGGCGACGCCAAGCTCGCCAGCAAGCTCGTTCGCACCGCCTGCGTGCGCTTTTGCCATCCCCGCCTGATGGTCGAATTCGCACATCGCCCGCATCCAACGAGCGCCCAAATGATCGATTTCTGCCTTACGGCCTTGCGGGCGGGCGTGGGCTCTTGACGGCGAGGATTTAGCCTATACGCCGCCCGCGGCGCTTGTATAGAATGTCACATTCGGGTGGAGACGCGCCGCCGCGCGGGCTCAGGAAAACAGCAGAGCGGTAATGAAAGTCACACTGGTTCAGATGAATTCGATTGGCGACAAGGCAGCCAATCTCGCCGCCGCCCGCGTCCTCATCGAGCGGGCCGTTTCCCAGGAAAAGCCGGACTGGATTTGCCTGCCCGAGGTTTTCGACTTCATCGGCGGCTCGCGCGCCGAGAAAATGGCGGCGGCTGAAGACCTGCCCGGCGGCCCGGCCTATGAGATGTGCAGCGCTCTGGCGCGCGAGCATAAGGTCTTCATTCACGCGGGCTCGATTCTCGAGCGGATTCCGGGCGAAGAGCGGCTCCACAACACCAGCGTCGCCTTCAATCGCGACGGCAAGGAAGTCGCGCGCTACCGTAAAATCCATATGTTCGACATCACCGCGCCGGATGGCGCGAAATATCACGAGAGCGCCGCCTTCAAGCCCGGCGACGAGGTCGTGACCTATGACTGCGAAGGCGTCACGGTCGGCTGCGCGATCTGCTATGATCTGCGCTTCCCCTATCTGTTCCAGGCGCTCGCCGAAAAGGGCGCCGACCTCATTGCGCTGCCGTCGGCTTTCACTCTCGTCACCGGTAAGGATCACTGGGAAGTGCTCTGCCGCGCCCGCGCCATCGAGATGCAGGCCTATCTCTGCGCGCCCGCGCAGACCGGCGCTCACAAGGCGGGTCACGAGACGCGTTTCACCTATGGCAATTCGCTGATCGTGGACCCGTGGGGCCATGTCGTCGCCAAGGCTTCGGATGGGCCCGGCCTCGTCTCGTCCTATGTCGATATCGACCGCATCCGGAAGGTGCGCGCCATGATCCCGGTTTCGCAGCACAGGGTCAAGCTGGCGGTGTAGCAAGCTTGAGCTTGTCATGTTGCAGCGCCGCATCGCCACGTCTGTGGCGAAGCGGCGCCACGGCCTTGCATCTCTATGATTTATGCGTACTATGTCGCTCGTAAGCTTATTGCTTGCGAACAATAATCAGTTTCGTCGCGTTACTCGATAGTCTGGGGAACGGCGTGGCAACGCTCATCAGCACCAACGCGGCAGACGCTCCGGTCTGTGACCATCCAGCATGGTAAGAAAGAACGAGCAAGGAAATACGCTGACGCGCGCCGCTTTGAGGGAAGCGGTCTATGGCTGCTGCCCGACGTTGTCGCGCGCGGAAGCGCGCAAGATTCTGGATTCGACCTTCGACGAGATCAGCGAGGCCTTGCTGCGAGGCGAGTGCGTCAAACTGCGTTCATTCGGCACTTTCAACGTACGATCCAAGCGCGAGCGCATCGGCCGCAATCCAAAGACCGGGGTTGAAGCCACAATTACGCCGCGTCGCGTCCTCACCTTCAAGGCGTCTCCCGTGCTCGTTGCGCATGTCAACGGCGACGCCATCATCCCGATAGAGGATGATTGAGAAACAAGCGCCGGCCGTGCAAAGGTGAGGGGAGCGCCAGAGCGCCCGCAGCGGAATGTGGGCGACGCCATCCTTCAAAGGGCCAAAGATGCGAAAGTTGAGCGCGGCCGTCGCCGCCTTCGCCGTTCTTGCCGCGCTGATCGGCGCGCATAGCAAGGATCCTGATCTATTTGTTCTCGCAGTCGCCGCCGGGCTCTACGCCTACACCACCTGGCGCGGCGCCGAGATGTCCAGCTTCATGAAGATCTTCGCGACGATCTTCTCGACCGAGACGATCGTCTTCGGCTTCGTTCGGCTGCTGCAGGGCGAAGGCGTCTGGCCGCAGACGCTCGCCAGCTACGCGCCGCCGGAGAGCATGTCGGTCACGGTCGCGGTCTTCTCCATCATGGTCTATGCGATTTCCCGCATCCCCGTGGTGCAGGAAATGATCCGCATCGCGGACCTCTACTTCAACGCCGACGATCGAGGCGAAGCGCGCGTCTGGCCGTTCCCGCGTTTCACGGCGCACGAGCGGGGGATCGCCATCGCGATGATCGTCGTGCTGGTGCTGATCAATCAGGGGCAGGTCGGCATTTCCGTGCGCCTGTCCTTCTTCAACCGCGACTGGTTCAACGCGATCCAGGAGAAGAACGCCGCTGAGTTCTGGCGTCAGCTTCTCTACGTCTTCACGCCCTGGGCTTTCATCTACGTCACCACGGCGGTGGTGGAGTACGTCCTGAAATCGATGCTCACCATCCGTTGGCGCCGTTGGCTGACCGAGCATTATGTGCGCCGCTGGCTCGGCGCGCATACGCATTACGGGATGACGCTCGCGGGCGGCGACGCCGACAACCCCGACCAGCGCATCGCCGAGGACGTGAACCGCTTCATCGACGGCGGCGAGGAAGGATACGGCATCTACTCCTATTCGATCCTGCTGATTTCGACGCTCAGCTCGCTCGTCTCCTTTTCCTTCGTGCTGTGGGAGCTCTCCGGCAATTACGCGCTGCCGGGCACGAGTATCTATATTCCGGGCTTCCTGTTCTGGGTCGCGCTGATCTACGCTTCGCTCGGCACGATCGTGACGCATCTCATCGGCCGCTCGCTCACGCGCCTTTTCTTCGAGCAGCAGAAGCGAGAAGCCGATTTCCGCTTCTCCCTCGCGCGTCTGCGCGAATATAGCGAGCAGATCGCGCTGCTCTCGGGCGAGCACGAAGAGGAGGGATCGCTGCTGCGGCGCTTCCAGCGCGTCTTCGCCAACTATCTCGCGATCGTCCGCAAGCGCAAGGAGCTGATGGGCTTCACCGCGGCCTATGGCCAGCTTTCGCCGATCATTCCCTATCTGATCACTGCGCCCTTCTATTTCGCCGGGAAGATCCAGCTCGGCGTGATGACGCAGACGGCGAGCGCCTTCGGGCGGGTGGAGAGCGCGCTCACATTTTTCATCACCTATTACACCTTCCTCGCGAGCTTCAAATCCGTGCTCGACCGCCTGACCTCCTTCGATCGGGCGATCGACTCGGCGCAGGCCACCATCCAAAATGCGCAGGTCGTTTCCCGCGCGGCGAGCCCGGAGATCAGCCTGCGGAACCTGACGCTCTCGCTGCCCGACGGCCGGCGCATCGTGCAGGTCGACGCGCTCGCTTTCGAGCCGCGCCAGTCGGCGTTGCTGACCGGCCCTTCCGGCTCGGGCAAGTCGACTCTCTTCCGCGCCGTCGCCGGCATCTGGCCGCACGCCGTCGGCAACATCCGGCTTCCGGAAGGCGCGCGCCTGATGCTGGCGCCGCAGCGTCCCTACATCCCGATGGGCACGCTGGCGCAGGCGGTCGTCTATCCCGGCGAGGCGGAGCATTTCTCCCGCGCCGAGATCGAGGAGGCGCTGCGCGCCGCGCGGCTCGCGCCCTTTGTCGAGCGTCTCGACGAAGACAATAATTGGGGTCAGCGCCTTTCCGGCGGCGAGCAGCAGCGCGTCGCCATCGCACGGGCGCTCGTCAACCGGCCGCGCATCCTCGTCGCCGACGAGCCCACGGGCAACCTCGACCCGGTCACGAGCTGGGAGATCATCAAGCTGCTCGTCCGTGTGAACGAGATCGGCACGACGCTGGTGATCGCGACGCACAACGCCGAGATCGTGAACGCGCTCCGGCGCCGCGTCGTCCATCTCGACCACGGCCGCGTCGTCCGGGACGAGCCGGAAGGGCAGTACGCGGCATGAGACGCATCGCCTACGTCGTCACCGCGGCCGTCCAGGGTTTCCTGCGCAACCCCGCGATGAGCATCGCCTCGACGCTCACCGTGACGCTGATGCTCACGCTCTTCGCGTTCTTCCTCACCACGGACCGCGGCCTGCAGGCCGCGGTCACGGTGCTCGAGGCGAAGGTCGAGCTGGCCCTCTTCATCGACGACAACGCGAAGGTCTCGCAGATCCTCGACCTCAAGACGAAGATCGAGGCCAACCCATCGGTCGCGCGGGTCGACTACATCACGAAGGAGCAGGCGCTCCAGCGCCTCAAGGACATCGCCGCCCGGCGTCCGGACTTCGCGGTCGCCGACATCGGCACGAACCCACTGCCGGCGTCCCTCGAGATCAAGATGGCCGACCCGCGCGAGGCCAAGCGGCTCGCGGCGGACCTGCGTGCGGAGATCGGGAAGGGCGTCGTCTACGACGTCATCGACAACCCGCAGGTCGTCGATCAGCTGCTCACGATCACACGCGTCCTGTCGGTGGGTGGGCTCGCGATCCTCGGCATGATGCTGTTCGTAGCGCTCTTCGTGATCGTGAACACGATCCGCATCGCGGTGCACGCACGCCGTGACGAGATCGAGATCATGCAGCTCGTCGGCGCGTCCGACTGGCTCGTGCGCTGGCCGTTCATCCTCGAGGGGATGATCGTCGGCGCCCTCGGTGCCGTCGTCTCGCTCGCGGTGCTCTTCGCCGCGGCCGGGCCGGTGACGAGCACGATGCTCGACTTCCTCGACCTCCTGCCGGTGAACTTCGGTCCGGACTTCGTCGCCCAGCTCGTCGCCACGGTCTTCGCCGTCGCGCTCCTCGTCGGCGCGGGTGGGGCCACGCTCTCGGTGCGCGCCCACCTCGCCAAGTGACGACGAGGGAGAGCGCTTGACCGCCGAGCGGGCGGGGTGGGAGCATTGGGGATCCATGGGAGCTCCCCGGACCGTCCGGGGAGGTGGGAGCTGGAGGAGACGCGGCCCGCGCGCGGCGTTCGTCGCGCTGACGGCGCTCGCCGTCGTCATCGGTCAGCAGGCGCCGGCCCGGGCTGACGACCCGCTCCAGGAAGCCCTGCGCCGCAAACAGGATCTCGAGCGCGCCGTCGCGCAGTCGCGCGCCGACGCGCAGCGCTACGTCCAGGCGGCGAACCGGTTCCAGGCCGCGGTGACCGCCGCGAACGCGCGCATCACGACGCTCGCCGCCGATCAGGAGGCGGCGCAGTCCGAAGCCGACGCGCTGAAGCTCGAGATCCAGATAAGCGAGGAGGAGCTCGCCCTCGTCGCGTTCCAGATCGACCAGACGAAGGCGGAGGCGGACTCGCTCGGCGCGCAGGCCGACGCGCAGGAGAAGCTCCTCGCCGATCGCGAGGACCTCTACGCCAGGCGCCTTCGCCTCACGTACCAGCAGGCGCTCGTGTCGCCGCTCGAGATGCTGCTCTCGTCGTCCTCCCTTATGGAGTTCGCCTCGCGGGTGCAGGCGATGATCCTCGTGAGCCGCCAGGACCGGCAGCTCGCGGACGAGATCAGGGCGCTGCGCGCGGACACCGCCGACAAGCTGTCGGCGGCCCTGGACGCGGAGCGGCAGATCGCGGGGCTGCAGGCGCAGATCGAGGAGCAGAGGCGGAGGCTCGGCGTGGAGAAGGCCCGCTACGAGGAGCTCGTCGCCCAGGCGCGGGAGGCGATCGACCAGCAGGCCGCGGAACGCGCGAACGCGGCCGAGAGCCGCAACGCGCAGCTCGGCGGCGCCAGCGCGGCGAACAAGCAGACCGCCGCGCTCACCGTCGAGCTCGAGCGCGCGTCGGCGCTCTACGAGCAGCTGGCGGCGGCGCAGGCGGCCGGCTCGGGTCTGGGGGCCTTCAGCGGCAAGTTCTCCATCTGGCCGCTGCGCGGGCCGATCACGTCCGGCTTCGGACCGCGCTGGGGCAGCTTCCACAACGGGCTCGACATCGCGGCTCCCATGTACACGCCGATCAAGGCGCCGGCGAGCGGCAGGGTCACGACCGTGGGCAAGCCGTACCTCGCGTACGGTGACACGGCCGAGGTGGTCATCATCGCGCACGGCAACAACGCCTCCACGCTCTACGGGCACCTTGACGACCGCGTGAAGCCCCCGCCGGTACGGGTCGGTCAGTACGTGACGGTCGGCGAGACGATCGGTTTCATCGGAGTGACGGGCTGGACGACCGGACCCCACGTGCACTTCACGGTGATCTCCAACGGGCGGGCGGTGAACCCGCTGCCGTACCTCCCGTAGCCCCGCCGCTTGCGCGGCGCCCGACCGCTCCGGGATGCCGTACCATCGTCGACGAGAGAAAGGAGGTGATGTGGAGTGGGCGATGCCAGTGGGAAACCAAAGACCCAGCGGCGCTCACTTCAGCCTTTCGGTATGCATCGATCTGAGGTGATCGCGATCTAGTCGCGGGTCTTTGGTGACCCCGGCAAATCGGGCGGCGGCAGCGATGCCGCCGCCCTTCTCTTTTCCGACCGCTCTAGGCTCTGTTCCATGCGAGAGCGCGCGCGCGCCACTCCCGGATCGGACGCGCCGAAGAAGCGCGACGTCGAACTCGCCGACAACCGGCGCGCGCGGTTCGACTACGCGATCGAGGAGCGTCTCGAGGCCGGGATCGCCCTCGCCGGCACCGAGATCAAGTCGCTTCGGGCGGGTCACGTCAACCTCCGCGACGGCTACGTGAAGATCGAGAAGGGCGAGGCCTGGCTGCGGAACGTGCACATCTCGCCGTGGACGCACGGCGGGTACGGCAACCACGAGCCGCTCAGGGCGCGGAAGCTGCTGCTCCATCGGGGCGAGATCGCCCACCTGGTCGGGGCGGTCGCGCAGAAGGGCTACACGATCGTCCCGCTCCGCTTGTACACCAAGCAGGGCCGCGCGAAGGTCGAGCTGGCGCTGGCCCGAGGGAAGCGCAGGTACGAGAAGCGCCAGGTGATCAGGGAGCGCGAAGCCGCACGCGAGATGGATGCGGCGATCCGCCGCCGCGCCCCGCGCACCTCCTGAGGGTCACTCGCCGAAGGCGGGGACCTCGTCGTGCATCTCCTGGTCGGCCACCTCGCGCCGCACGCGCGGCGTATGGCCCCGCAGGGGCACCTCCTTGAGGAGCACCGAGACGGCGACGGCCGCCGCCGCGACCACCACCGCGTAGACGAATACGTCGTGCAGTGAGGCGGCGAGCGCGCCGCGGACCGCCGCCAGCATCTGATCGAACACCGGCTGCACCTGCGAGGGCAGCGTCGCGCGCGCGGCCGCGATCCGCGCCGGATCGAGGAGCGCCTGGGCGTCCCCGCCCTGGGGCAACGCGCTCGCGAGCCGGGGCGGCAGGTCGAGCGACGCGACCGCGGCCGCGATCTTCACCGGCAGCTCGCGCGAGAGCACCGCGCCGAGGATCGCCACGCCGACGGTGCTGCCGATGTTGCGCCAGAACTGGATCTGGCTCGTGGCCACGCCGAGGTAGCGCACCGGGAGCGCGCTCTGCACCGCGTTCACGTACAGCGGCATCGACACGCCGATCCCGACGCCGACGAGGACGAGGTCGCGCACGACGTCGGACTCGGCCGTCCCGACGCCGACCTGCGCGAGCAGCCACAGGCCGACCGTCATCACGCCGATGCCGACCGTGCCCAGGAAGCGGTACCGCTCCATGCGGACCATGAGCTGCCCGGTGACGATGCTCGCGACGATCATGCCGAGCATGAGGGGCGTGACCAGCAGACCGGAGCTCGTCGCCGGCTGGCCGAGGACCCCCTGGTAGATGAGGCTCACGTAGACGATGGCGCCGAACATCCCGAACGAGACGAGGAACCCGGTGGCCGACGAGACCGCGAACGTGCGGTCCTTCCACAGCACGAAGGGGACGATCGGGTGCGCGACGCGCCGCTCGACGATGAAGAACGCGACGCCGGCGACCGCGGCGAACGCGAAGAGCCCGAGGACCTCCGGCGACAGGATGTCGCGGTCGCGCGTGATCGAGAACGCGACGAGCATCGGGACGAGCGTCACCGCGAGCATGACCGCGCCGACGAAGTCGATGTCGCGCCACGAGGATTCGTGCCGCGTCCGCGGGAGCGTCAGCGCGACGACCGCGAGGGCCAGGATGCCCACCGGTACGTTGACGTAGAAGACCCAGCGCCAGCTCACGTTGTCCGTGAGGTAGCCGCCGACGGTCGGACCGACGATCGACGCCAGGCCGAAGATCCCGCCGAAGATGCCCTGCATGCGCGCGCGCACGGCCGGTGGGAAGAGGTCCGCCAGCGTGGCGAACACGCTCGCGAAGAGGATCCCGCCGAAGATGCCCTGGATTCCCCGGAACAGCACGAGCTCGGTCATGTCCCGCGCCTGGCCGCTGAGCGCCGAAGCCGCGACGAAGCCGACCATGCCGACGAGCAGGAGGGGCTTGCGCCCGAAGAGGTCGCCGAGCTTCCCGGCGATGGGCGTCAGCGTGGTCGACGCGACCATGTACGCGGTCGCGACCCAGGCGTAGTACGCGATGCCGTCCAGCTCGGCGACGATGCGCGGCAGCGCGGTGGCCACGATCGTCTGGTCGAGGGCGGCGAGGAACATGGCGAGCCCGATGCCCACCGTCGCGAGGATTCGCGCGCCGCGCGTCATGTCAGCGGACAGGCTGCCTCTCCCGTGGTGCCATCGGGCGGGCCGTGACGTCCTGCTGTGAAGCGGCGATGAAGGCCGTGCGGATGTCGGTGAAGGCGGCATGCAGACGGCGCTGCTGCGCCGCGTTGAGCCGACCGACGATCTCCGCGAGGAGCGCCGCGACCGCCTGTTCGTACCGCCGGCCCCGCCCGCGGCCCTCCGCGGTGAGCTCGAGAACCACCGCACGCCGGTCGTCCGGGTCGGCCTCGCGTCGGAGCAGCCCGTCGGCGACGAGGGCGTCGACGAGCTCGCTGACGGTCGCCGGGCTCAGCCTGAGCTGCTGCGCGAGATGCCCGGGCCGGTGAGGCCCCGGACCGATGAGCGCGAGCAGCCTGCCGCGCTCGGGCGAGCCGGCGCCGCAGGCCTCGGCGGCGCGACAGGTGAGCCTGCCGACGTGCGGGCCGAGCGCCAGCAGGTCGCGGGCGAGCGCGAGCGCGCGTTCCGTCGGCCGCGGGCGGTGGGTGGCGGTCATGATCCGGTCTCCGCCTCCTGATGATTCGGAAGCCGAAGTATCCGCGGCGAGGCACGGCGCGGTCAATGGCCGCCGATGTAACGCTCGCGACACTCCGATCGCGGCCGGCGCGCGCGCACTCCCGAAGGCGCCGGGCCGACTCGCCGGGGACACGAGCAGGAGTGCGGTGGCGTGCCGTTCAGCGCCGCCGCCCGCGGGGCGACCGTGCCCCGACGCGTCACGGCCGGTTGGCATCACCTCTGCGGGCCTGCGTCCACGGAGGTGCGACATGCGCGTGGAGCTCGACGCGAAGGTGCGCACGCATGATGGACAGGATGCCGGCACGGTGCGGCGCGCCGTGTGGGATCCGGAGCGGAACGAGATCAGCGAGTTCGTCGTGAACACGGGCGGCCTGTTCGGCCACGACGTGCTCATCGGACGCGCCGTCCTGGAGAGCGCGTCGCGCGACGGCGACGTCATCGTCATCGACATGGGCAGGGACGAGCTGCGAGCGCAGAGGCCCTACGACGAGGGGCGGTACACGATCCCGCCGGAGGGCTGGCTCGCGCCGGTCACCTACGGATACGCCATGCAGAGCTACGTCTGGCCGCTGGCCGCGCCGCGCACGGAGACGCAGGCGTCGCCACGCGGGAGCGAGAGGCCCACCCTCGAGAGCGGCATGCTCGTGAAGGACGCGGATGGCCACACGATCGGCGAGGTGCGTGAGGTCGACTTCGACGAGGCGAGCGGGGCGCTTCGCTCGGTGGTGATCCGCCGCGGCAGGGCGCTCGATCGCCTCACCGGCCGCGGCGACGACCTGCGGATCGGCGTGGACGAGCTCGACATCGGCGACGGCGCGGTGCATCTCGTCGGGGAGGAGCACTCCAGGCGAACGTAAGCCTGCGCGGCCTCGAAGGCATCGACGCTCGGGAGGACGTGCTGAGCGATCAGAGCCATCCGATGGGCCCGATTCATGTCCGTCCCGAGCTGCTCCACGGACGATCGCCGCGTCCTAACAGTGGTGGCCGATGTGAACGAGCTTGAGCGTCTTCGCGTAGGGCCTCGCCTTCGCCTTCGTCTCCCACTCATCGTCGCCGTGGACGATGGCCTCCACCTGATGCGCGATCGCGGTGCCGAGCACGATGGCGTCGGGCATCTTGAGCTTCGTTCCCGCGCGGACATGCGCGACCTCGACCGCGGTGTCGAAGTCGAGCGGGGCGACCGTGAGGTTGGGGTAGTTGCGGATGGCGGTCTGCGCGGTCACGCCCTCCTCGAGGGAGGCGCTGACCGGCCGGACCAGCGCCTCCGCGACCGTGAGCGTCGGGATGAGCGCGAGGCTGAAGCGGCCGCGTTCGACCTCGTCGAGCAGCCAGCGCGCGCACGGCTGACGCGGATCGTCGGCATCCGCGGCCGCGAGCCACACTGACGTGTCGAGCGCGATGCGACGGACGCCTTTGAGCGCCGCGTCCAGCGTCGCGATGGTCACTTGGCCTTAGCCGTCCTGCCGCGCCACTCACCGCGCAGCTGCTTCAAGAACTTACGGCTGCCCTTGCCGCTCGGCGCGAGCGCGGCAACGAGAAGGCTCGCGTAGCTCTTGGGCCGGCGCATGACCAGCACGCCGTAGCCGCCGCCGGGCAGCCGGACCAGCGCCTCGAGCAGCTTGGTGCCCGGCTTGGCGCCGATCTGCCGCGCGAACTCGCTGGCGAACCCGATCTGGCGGTTCGTGCTCATCGTCACTTCACGGGTGGCTCCCTGGATCTCGGCGGCCATCGTCCACCTCCTGCTTAGCAGAATACTCCTTCTGCTAAGCAGAGCAGGAGGGAGGCCGGTGTCGCGTTTCCTTCTCGACGCACTCGGGCAGGAGCGCTGCGCGCGGATCGCGCTCATGAGCGCCGCTGTGGCGGAGTGGATCGCCGACGCGGCCCGGGAGCGCTGCCCGAACGCTCGGCTGTGCACCCGACCCTTACCGCGTGGTCGGCCGGGCGACGGCCGCCCCCGACGAGGTCCGCCGCGAGTCCCGGAACGCCGTCCGCCGGCAGAAGGCCAACTCTCCCGGATCGCCCGCACGAACGAGCGCCAGCAGTCGTGGACCTGGACCGACGCGCCGCTGTGGAGATGGGGGAGGGTCGAACTCCCCGTCCAAGGCCATTGGCGTGACCGCGTCTACGAGCGTAGTCAGCGATTCGTTCGTCTCGAGCTCCCGGGCGCCCACTGACAGGCTTCCGGTCGCTCCAGGCCGGAGGTCTTGCTCCCGCCTACCGGCCGATCGGCGGGCCGCACCTCCGCTTTCGTCGCCCTTCCCGGCCCGCGGAGGGGAGACCGGGAGGACGCTCACTGCTTAGGCAGCGAGTGCGTAAGACTGGTTGCCAGTTGTCTGGCTGCCGCTCGGATTAACGAGGGTGAAGCGACATCCTCGGCTCGCGACGATCCCGTCGCCGACCCTGTCGAAACCACGCATCCCCGTGGCCTTCTTCAGGCACCATCAATTCTAACGATGCACCGCGCGCTCCTGTTCCTCGTCGCGCTCGCGGCGGCCTGCGGAGCGCCGCCGGCGCCGGCCGCGGTGCCGGCGAGCGCCGCTCCGGCGACCGCTACCGTTGCACCCACGGCCACCCCGACCCAGGCGCCGACGGCGACCCCGACGCCCTCACCGAGCCCGAGCCCGACGGCGGTCATCCGCTACGTCGCCATCGGTGCGTCCGACACGGTCGGGGTCGGCGCGGCCGATCCGGCCACCGGATCGTGGCCCGCCCGCGTCGCCGCGCTGCTCCCGCCGGGAAGCGCGTACGTGAACCTGGGCGTGTCGGGGTCGGTCGCCGCGCAGGCGCGGGACCAGCAGCTGCCCGCCGCCGTGGCGCAGCGGCCGACCGTCGTCTCGGTCTGGCTCGCGGTGAACGACATGAACGCGCAGATCGACCCGGCGACGTACGGCGGCGCGCTCGCGGCGATCGTCGACACGCTCGTGAGCAGGACCGGCGCGAGCGTGTTCGTGGGCAACGTCCCGGACGTGCGTGGGGTGCCCGCCTACGCCGACGCCGACAAGACCCAGCTCGCCGCGCTCATCCGCGCGTACAACGACGCGATCGCGTCGGTCGTCGCGGCGCATCCCGAGCGCGCGTTCCTGGTGGACCTCTTCACCGGGAGCGCGCCGCTCGTCTCCGCCATGACCGTGTCCGGCGACGGCTTCCATCCCTCCGACGAGGGGTACCGCCTCATCGCGGAGCGGTTCGCGGCGGCGATGCGCGCGCGGGGCGTCCCGCTGCGCCGGTAGCGCGCTACGTGCGCGCGGGCTCCACCTTGCGCCACCGCGCGCGGCTCGCGGACCGCTGCGCCCATGAGCATCGACCCGACGACCATGAACGCGACCGCGACGAACAGCACGCCGCGCGGCAGCACGACCGCGAGCAGCGCCGACGCCGCGAAGGGCGCGAGCGTGCCCCGCGCGCCGAGGAGCAGCGACTGCGCCGCGGCGTACTCGGCGACGCGCCCGCGCGGCGCCATCTGCACGAGGTTGGTGTAGAAGGTGAGCTCGGAGCTCGCGATGGTGACGCCGGCGATCACCGAGACGGGCAGCAGCCCCCACACCGCCGGAGAGACGGCGTAGCCGGCCGGGATCAGGATCGTGAGCAGCGTCGCGATGTAGGTCTGGCGGAGCGACGAGCCGCGATCGATGAGCCGGCCTGCGAGCGGGTAGGCGAGGATCATCGTGGCCGACTGCACCGTCGCGAGGACGCCGACGAACGTGTTGGAGGCGTCGAACCGGTCCACGAGCACGAGCGGGTACACGGCCGCGGCCATCAGGTTCCCCCAGCCGAACACGAGGAACGACAGCAGGAGCCGGCGGTAGCGACGGTCGCTCCACACGTCGCGCGCCACCTCGCGGACCGGACGGCGATGCTCGCCGTGCGCGGCGGGCTCGTGGCGGATGCGGAAGAACGCGAGCGATCCGGGCAGCGAGATCAGCGCCGCCACCGCGAAGACCGCGCCGGCCGGCACCGCGTCGATGAGCGCGCCCGCCACGATGGTCGAGACCATCCCCGCGACCGCCGCGCCCACGCGGACCCTGCCCATCGCCTCGGCGCGCTCGCGGTCGGGGTAGATGCCCTGCATGAGCGCGGCATAGGACGCGATGTTCGCCACCGTCGCGACCCAGAAGACGACGGTGGTCGCCGCGAGCATCAGCGGGGTCGCGGCGACGAGCACGCCGACGACGAAGAGGACGCGCGCGAGCGTCGAGGAGCCTGCCACCACACGGACCGGCGGGAGGTGCGACAGCACGAATGCGAAGACGGGTGCCAGCAGGTGGCCGACGAACGGCCCCGCGACGACGATCGCGACGTCGGTCGGCGACCCGCCCATCCGCCGGACGACGACCGGCATGAACGTGACGAGCACCGACACGAACGTCCCGGCGCAGATCGCGCTGAACAGGTCGATCCGGAAGTTGGAGCGGACGCGCGAGGGGATCCAGTTGGGGTCGTTCACGCCGCAGACGCTAACGGCCGAGCAGGCGAGCCGCTACGACCGCTCGGAGCGGGTCGTGGAGCCCGAGGGGCCGGCTAACGGTCGGGGCGCGGGCGGTAGCCGCCGGGGCGGGGGCCGAAGCCGCGACGCGGCCCGTAGCCGCCGCCGTAACCCGGGCGCGGCCCGGCGGCGCCCTGCCGGTACGGACCGCGCGCGCCCGGGGCGGTCGATGAGACGACGACGCGCCGGTTCGGCTCGATACCGACGGACTCCGTCCGGACGCCGGCCTGGCCCTGCAGCGCGAGATGCACGACGCGCCGCTCGTAGGCGAGCATCGGCTCGAGCGTCACGGCGGTTCCGGTGGAGCGCACCCGCCCGGCGACGCGGGTCGCCAGCTCGCGGAGCTGCTGCTCGCGCCGGTGCCGGTAGCCCTCGATGTCGACCGCGACGTGGACCGAGCGCCCGACGCGCTTCGAGGTGATGGCGCTCACGATCTGCTGCAGCGCCACGAGGTTCTCCCCGCCACGGCCGATGAGCGCGCCGAGGTCCTGTCCGAGCACCTCGAGCCCCTCCTCGTCGGCGCCCTCGGCCAGCTCGACCTCGGCCTCGATCCTCATCTTCTCGAGAAGGTCGCGGAGCACGGTCGCCGCGAGCGCCAGCTCCTCGGCGTACGCGGGTGGCGTCTCGTCATCGTCACGCGCGGGCCGCTCCGCGGCCGGGTGGCGCGGGACCTCCGCCTCGTCGGTCTGCGGCTCGTCCGTCTCCGGCTGCGCGTCCTCCTGGAAGGAGAGCAGCACCCGCGCATCCTCGCCGCCGATGCCGAGCACGTTCGCGGGCTTGCCTTTCTCGAGGACCTCGATGTCGACCTCGCCGCGCTTGCGCCCCAGCGCCCGCAGACCGCGCTCGACCGCCTCCTCCACCGTCCGGCCGGTGAACTCTTCCCCCCGCAATGGACTCATCGCTTCCCCCTCCGTCGGCCTCGTCGTCTCCCCTCGCGCGCACCCGCCGGTGCCGCCGCGGCCGCGGGTGCCCCACCCGCCTCCGCGTCGCGCTCGCGCATGTCCTCGCGTGCCTCCGCCACGGCCGCCGCCTCGCGGCGCTCCATCTCGCGATCCGCCGGCGTCGGCACGCCGCGCAGGAACGGGAGGTACTTCGGCAGCTGTCCCCAGCCGACGACGAAGTACTGCTGCACGATCTGGAAGAGCGTGGTGGTGATCCAGTACAGCGTGAGCCCGGCCGGGAACTGCGCGCCGAGGATCACGGTCAGGAGCGGGAACGTGTAGGCCATCGACTGGAACATCCGCTGGTTCGGATCGCTCGTCTGCGCGGGCTTGGCGGGCATCGCCATGACCGACGCGACGAGCTGCGCGGCGCCGGCGATGATCGGCAGGACGTAGAGGGGATCGGGCCGCTCGAGGCCGCGCGTGATCCACGGGAGCCAGTTCGCCGTCGTGTCCAGCGTCCCGTTCACCGGGATCGGGTTGGTGATGAGGCCCGAGAGGAAACCGAAGACCTGGTTCGCCTCGGCGTAGGTGAGCCCGGGGCACACGCTCCCGCCCTTCCCGAGGCCGCAGCCGAGCTGCGTCAGCGCGGAGTAGAGCGCGAAGAGGATCGGCAGCTGGAGCAGCAGCGGCAGGCAGCCCGCCGCGGGGTTCACGCCGCGCTCGCCGTAGAGCTTCATCTGCTCCTGCGAGATCCGCTGGCGGTCGTTGCCGTACTTCTTCTTCAGCTCGTTCAGCGCGGGCGCGAGCTCCTGCATCGCGCGCTGCGAGCGGATCTGCGTGACGTACAGCGGGTACACGACGAGGCGGATCGCGACGGTGATGACGATGATGGCGAGCCCGAAGTCGCGGACGACCGAGTACGCCAGCAGCGCCACGGCCATGAGCGGGTGCACGAGCAGGCCGTTCCAGAGGTCGGTCACCGGCCGTGCGCCTCCGGGACCGGGTCGTGCCCGCCCCGCGACAGCGGATTGCACGACAGCACCCGTCTGACCGCGAGGAGCGTCCCCTTCAGCGCCCCGTGCCGCTCGATCGCCTCGATCGCGTATTCCGAGCAGGTGGGGGTGTACCGGCAGGCCGGGGGCAGCCGCGGGCTGATGTGCCGCTTGTAGGAGCGCAGGGCCGCGACGAGGGCGCGCTTCACGGCGCCGCCTCGTCCAGCGCGGATGCGGCCTCCGCCAGCAGCGCCGCGAACGGGGTCTCGAGCGCGGCGGCACGCGCGGTCACGAGCACGTCGAGCGCTCGCCCGCGCAGCGCGCTGCGGAAGGCCTCGCGGAGCCGGCGGCGGGCGTGATTGCGCATCACGGCACCGCCGAGCGTACGCGGTGCGGACACCGCGAGGCGTGGAGCGCCTTCGGCGGCGCCGACCGCTCGCAGGGTGAACGACGTGCGACGCACGGAGCGACCGCGAGCTCGCACCGCGGCGATGTCACCGGAACGCCGCAGACGCGCGGCGCGCACCACGACGGACCGATCAGACGACGATGAGGCGCTTGCGGCCGCGCGCGCGACGGGCTGCGAGCACCGCGCGGCCGCCGGTCGTCTTCATGCGCGCGCGGAAGCCGTGCACTCGCGCGCGACGACGCGTCTTCGGTTGATACGTGCGCTTCACGATCGAGTCCCTTCTCCCCTGGATGCGCGCGGCTGATGAGAGCGAGGCGGGATGGGTAGGTGTGTCATGAGAAAGTCTAGCAGCGCACTTGTGCGCGTGCTCGTGGTGCAGTTGCCGCGTCGTCCGACGCGGTGCTACTGTTCGACGGCTTCCAGCGGGCGGTGTGCTCTCGTCTTTTCGTCGGTGCGGCGACCACGCGTAGCGTCCACATGTGGGGAGCGTCTGTACGTGTTCGAGCGAAGAGAAGGGGAGCCGTTGAACCTCAAGCAGGTGTGGTCGGCCGCCCTCGGCGAGCTCCAGCTCGCGGTCACCAGGGCGAACTACGACACCTGGTTCAAGGACACCCAGCTCGTCTCCGAGGAAGACGACGTCTTTCTGATCGGCGTGCCGAATGCCTTCGCGCGCGAGTGGCTCGAGAACAAGTACCGCACGCAGGTCCGCGAGACCCTCCAGCGGCTGCTCTCGCGCACGGTCGACGTGCGCTTCGTCACCATGGCGGCAGCCGCGGGGGCGGCCGCCGCCCACCCGGAGCGCCCGGGCGCCGTGACCCCGGCCGTGAACGAGCGCCGCGAGGTCCCGGCGGCGCTCCTGAACACCCGCTACACCTTCTCCACCTTCGTGGTCGGCTCGAACAACCGTCTCGCGCACGCCGCGGCGCTCTCCGTCGCCGAGCGGCCAGGCCATTCCTACAACCCGCTGTTCATCTACGGCGGATCCGGGCTCGGCAAGACCCATCTCATGCACGCCATCGGCCACGCCGTCATTTCGCGTCATCCGAAGAAGCGCGTCGCCTACGCGACGAGCGAGAAGTTCACGAATGAGTTCATCAACTCGATCCGCGCGCAGAAGGGCGAGGAGTTCCGCGAGCGCTACCGGCGGATCGACGTCCTGCTCATCGACGACATCCAATTCCTCACCGGCAAGGAGGGGACGCAGGAGGAGTTCTTCCACACGTTCAACGCGATCCACGAGGAGGGAAAGCAGATCGTGCTGTCGAGCGATCGTCCGCCCAAGGCGATCGAGCGGCTCGAGGATCGCCTTCGCTCACGCTTCGAGTGGGGGCTCATCGCGGACATCTCGACGCCCGACCTCGAGACGCGCATCGCGATCCTCCGCGCGAAAGCGGAGGCGCAGTCGGTCCCGGTCCCCCCGCCGGTCATCGACTTCCTCGCGCAGCGGATCGTCTCGAACATCCGCGAGCTCGAGGGGGCGCTGACGCGGATCGTGGCGTACGCGACGCTGAACGCGGTCCCGGTCACGACCCAGCTCGCGCAGGAGATCCTCCAGAACATCCTGTACAACCCGCGCCAGAAGACGCTCTCGCCGGAGAAGATCGTCGACGCCGTCGCCCGCTACTACGGCGTTCCGGTGGAGCAGCTCCGTGGGAAGCAGCGCGACAAGCAGATCGTCCTTCCGCGGCAGATCGCCATGTACCTCATGCGTGAAGAGACCGAGGCTCCGCTGCTGCGCATCGGCGAGGCGCTCGGGGGGCGTGACCATTCCACCGTCCTCCACGGCTGCGAAAAGATCGAGCGCGAGATGGCGGAGAACGACGACTTCCGCCGCGACGTGGGCGCGCTGCGCGAGATGCTCTACGGCGACTGAGCCACTCTAGGCGCGGCGAACAGCCCTCTTTCGCCCCAAACGTGATGTGGATAAGGGCGTTCGATCTGTGGATAAGCGCACCCAATTGTGGATAGGCAAGAGATCGCTCAGTCTGGTTTAGATACGTCTGTCGTCGAAAGCAACAATCCCGCCCGTTGTCTATGCCGTCATCCGCCGGCTATGCGCAGCGTGTCCACCGTCGAGCGACACGGGCGCAGCCGTCCCAAACCCAGCGTGGGGTGGTGTTACCGAGACACCAGAATATCGGAAGCGGCATAGTCCACACCACTACTACTGGTGCTACTGCATAAGAGCAAACATCTTCGCTCAGGACGGGAGGGTGTGTGAAGGTCACTTGTCTACAGGAGAATCTCGCCCGTGGCCTCCAGATCGCCGGGCGGGCCGTCTCGACACGTGGAAGCCTGCCGATCCTGAGCAATGTGCTGCTTCGAACGGAGAGCGGTCGCCTGAAGGTGACCGCGACCAACCTCGAGGTCGGCATCAACTGCTGGGTGCCGGCGAAAGTCGACGACGAGGGTGCGATCACCGTGCCGGCACGGCTCTTCACCGAGTTCGTGAACTCTCTTCCGCCCGGGCAGGCCGAGCTGTCGCTCAACGTGCGAACAAAAACCGTGCACCTGCGCAGCGGCGCGTACGAAGCGAACTTCAAAGGCATGGACGCGGAGGAGTTCCCGATCATCCCGGCGGCGCCCGAGAAGCCCACGACACGCCTACCCGAAGCCACGCTGCGTCGGATGATCGGCGAGGTGGCTTTTGTCGCGACCACCGACGACAGCCGGCCGGTGCTCACCGGCGTGCTCACCACGCTCGACGGCGATCAAATAACGATGGCCGCCGCCGACCCCTACCGTCTGTCGGTCCGGCATGCACGGCTCATGGACGGGGTGGAGCCGAAGGTCGAAGTGATCGTCCCGGCGCGGAGCCTCCTCGAGGTGCAGCGGATCATCAACGACACCGACGACCCTGTGGAGATCTTCGTTACACCGAACGGCAGCCAGGTCATCTTCCACACGGACGAGGCCGATCTGGTTTCGCGTGTCATCGAGGGGCAGTTCCCGAACTACCGGCAGGTCATCCCGAGCGGGAGCCCAGCGACGAAGCTCGTCGCCCAGCGTGAGGAGCTGCTCCAGGCGACACGGCTGGCATCCCTATTCGCGCGGGATTCGGCGAACATGCTTCGCTTCCAGGTGGATCCTGCCGGTTCTCCACCCCTCGTCATCAGCGCGAACGCCGCCGAGGTCGGCGACAACACGGCGAAGGTCGAGGCGAACGTCGACGGCGCGGGGACGACGATCGCGTTCAACTCGCGGTTCATCGCTGACGCGCTGGGGAGTCTGACCGCGCCCGAGGTCGCGCTCGAGCTCGGCGGCCCGCTGGCGCCGGGCGTGATCAAGATCGTCGGCGACGACACCTACCTCCATGTGGTGATGCCTCTCCGCATCCCGGCCTGACGTGCGCGTCGTCGAGCTCGCGCTCGAGAACCTCCGGTCCTACGCTGACCTCACCCTGCCGCTCGCACCGGGCGCAACGGCGCTCATCGGCCCCAACGGCGGCGGGAAGACGAACGTGCTCGAGGCCATTCACCTCCTCGCCCGCGGCGACTCACCGCGGGCTCGAGAGGACAGGGAGCTCGTGCGCTGGGGCGCCACGACGGCCCGCGCGCGCGCCGACGTCCTGCGCGCGGAGAGCGAGCGGCGCATCGAGCTGCTTCTGTTCGCGCCGCTCGAGGACGAGCGGCGCCCGCGCCGCCGCCTGCTCCTCGACGGGGCCGGGAAGCGGCCGGAGGACGCCGGGGGCGAGCTCGTGGTCGTGGCCTTCTTTCCCGAGGACGTCGAGCTGCTCGGCGCGGCGCCCCCGGCCCGGCGCCGCTTCCTGGACGCGATGCTCGGCCAGGTGGAGCGCGCGCACCGCCGCGAGAGCCGTGAGCTGCGGCGGATCCTGGAGCAGCGAAACGCGCTCCTGCGCGCGGCGCGCGAGGACATGACGCCGCCCGAAGCGGAGCTGGCGTTCTGGGATCGCGAGCTCGTGCGCCTCGCCGCATCGATCTCGCTGCGGCGGGCGGCGCTCGTGGCGGAGCTCGCCGAGCCGTTCCGCGAGGCGACGGCGCGCTTCAGCGGGGCGTCGGGGCTCGAGCTCCGCTACGCGGGCCAGGTGGGGGGGGACACGGTCGACGAGCGGGCGGCCGCGTACGAGCAGCTCCTCCGCGAGAAGCGAGACCGCGAGCGCTGGCAGGGGACGACGCTCGTCGGGCCGCACCGCGACGACCTCTCCGTGACGTCCGCGGGGCGCCCGCTGCCGACGTTCGCCTCGCGCGGGGAGCACCGCAGCGCGGTGCTCGCGCTCAAGCTCGCGGAGGCCGGGTGGCTCACCGCGCGCACCGGCGAGACGCCGGTGTTCCTGCTCGACGACGTGCTGTCCGAGCTCGATCCCGCGCGCCGCGACGCGCTCGCGCGCGCCATCCCTCGGGATGCCCAGGCCCTCCTCACCGCCGCCGTCGTGACCTCGCTCCCCGACGAGCTGCGCGAGCGCGCGGCGGTGCTCCCCGTCCGGATGGGCGAGGTGGGATGAGGCCGATCGGGCGCGCCGTCGACCGCGCGCTGCGGGCCCTCGGCGTGGACCGTGACGTCGCCCGGGCCGACGCCGTGCGCGCCTGGCGCGGCGCGGTCGTGAGCGTGCTGGGACCCGACGCGGCGATCACGCGGGCGATCCGCGCCGAGGGCGACACGCTCCTCGTCGTGGCGCCCACGCCGCAGTGGGCGGGGGAGATCCGTCTGCGGGAACGCGAGCTCGTACGCGCGCTCGCCGAGCGTGCGCCGGCGAGCGACATCGCGCACGTCCGCGTGGCGCCGGAGGTGTCCGCCCGGCGCTGATACCCACGGTCGGCGCGCGCGCCGGAATCTGGGAGACTCGCGCCGATGCCCACCGCGAGCTTCACCACGAAGGTCGGCAGCACCGCGGACGTGCGGCCCAGCCGCGGCGAGGCCGTCGTGGTGCACGAGCCCGAGACCGGCGCGACGCTGCGCACGAAGGGCCGGCTCTACCTCCTGTGCGAGGTGTCGCCGCCCGGGCCCGCGGTCGCCGTCGCGCGGGAGGTCGCCCAGCTCGCGGAGCAGGAGTACTACCACGACCTCTCCGCGGGCATCGAGGTGTCGCTGCGCAGAGCGCTCCGTCAGGCGAACCGCCGCGCGGCGCAGCGCCTTCGTGATCACCGCGGCGCGACCCTGCACGTCGCCTGCGTCGTCGTCGTGAACACCGAGATCTACGGCGCGCGCATCGGCGCCGCGCAGGTCTTCCTGGTGCGCCGTGCGCGGCTCTTCCTCCCCGGCGGCGAGCCCGGGGAGCTCGCGGACTTCGTCCACCGCACGACCCCGCGCGACGCGGGATCGCTCGGGACCGAGCCGGACGTCCTGCCGAAGGTGTGGCGTCAGCGGATCGAGCCCGGCGACACGCTCGTCCTCGCCAGCGGAGCGCTCGTCGAGGGATTCGGCGCGGACGAGCTCAAGAGCGCGGCGGTCACGCTCCATCCGAGCGCGGCCGCGGCGCACGTGCACAACCGCGCCGTCGCCGACGGCGTCGTCGGCAGCGACGGCGCGATCTTCATCGAGCTGTCGCGGGGCGGCGCCGCCGGACGCCTCGCGCCGGAGCCGGCGCCGGTCGTCGAGCCCGACGAGGTCGTGATCGCCGAGAGGATCCGCTCCGGCGTCGACGCGGTCTGGCGCCGCCGTCCGCGGATCGGCGCGCTCGTGCGTCGTGTCACCGCGCCCGTCACGCGGCTGGGTGGCACCGCAGTGGGCGTTGGCGTCGAGCTGCTCCCGCGGCGCCGCGCCGCTCTCCCCCGGCACCCCGACACGGCGCGCGAGCGGTCGCGCCGGCAGCGGCGCGCGGTGAGCCTGCTCGCGATCCTGCTCCTGCTCGCGTCGGTCGCGGTAGGTGCGGTCGCGTATCGCGACTACGAGTCGACCCGCGCGGAGCGTGACTACCGGCTCTCCATGCTCGCCGCCGGGGACCTCATCACCTCGGCCCATGCGCTGGTCACGCGGACGCCGCCCGACCCGGAGACCGCCCGATCACGCCTGCTGAGCGCGAGCGGAAAGCTCGACCAAGCCGCGGCGTACCCGCTCGCCGATCGCGACCAGATCACCGCGTTGCGGACGGACATCGGCTCGCTCATCGATCGGATCGACGGCGTGGCGTTCGACACGAGCCGTCTCGACGCGGCGTCCCGGCCCACCGCGCTCATCGGCACCGCGAACGGCCTGTACGTGGCCGATCCGGGCGCGGGTCGCGTGTGGCACATCTTCGGCGATCCGCTGCAGACGGCGATCATCATGCAGACCGGCACCGGGGGGGTCGGCGCGCCGGTCACGCTCACCTCGGCGGGCGCGACCGTCTACGCGCTCGACGCCGCGGGCAGGCTCTGGATGTCCGCCGGCGACCAGGTCGCCGACGTGACGCCGCCCGACGCGAGCACGTGGGGCGAGCGGCCGATGCTCGCGACCTTCGGGACGAACCTCTACGTCTTCCAGCCCGCGAAGGGAGCGCTGCTGAAGTACGAGTCACCCGACGGCAGGAGCTTCGACGCGGCGATCCCGTACCTCGCGCAGCCGCTCGCGCCGGGGAGCGTCGTGTCGCTCGCCGTGAACGCGGACGTCTGGCTCGCGACGACCGACGGCCAGATCCAGCGCTTCCGGCGCGACCCGCTGAAGGGCACCGTCGCGCGCATCGACTTCACGCCGCGCTGGTCGGGCCCGGCGGTCCGTCCGACGCTCATCCAGGCGCTCGAGACGCAGCAGGACGTCTACCTGCTCGACGGCGCAGCGCGCGTCGTCGTCGAGCTGGCCCAGGACGGCCGCGAGATCGCGCGCTACGCGCTGCCGCCCGCGCTGCCGCCGGCCACCGCGTTCTACGTCTCCGAGGCGACGGGCGTCGCGTACACGCTCCACGGGACCAAGATCGCCGCCACGAGCATCCAGCGGTGATCCCGCTGCGCACGGCGCTCGTGCCGCGCGGGATCCCCGTCGTCAATCGTGCCCTGCTCGCGGTGAACATCGGCGTGTGGATCTACGTGGTGGCGCTGTCGCGCGACCCCGCCGCGCTCGACGCCTTCTACGCGCGCTACTCCTTCGACTGGAGCGAGCTGGTCCGCGCGGTCAGCGGCGGCACGGCGACGGTCGACGCCTTTGTGCCGCTGCTCACGCACATGTTCGTCCACGGCGGGTGGCTGCACGTGCTCGGCAACATGCTGTACCTGTGGATCTTCGGCGATGCCGTCGAGGACGCGCTGGGCGGCGCGCCGTACCTCGCCCTCTACCTGCTGTCCGGCGTGGCCGCCGCGGTCGCGCAGGGGATCGTCGCTCCCGCGCCGATGGTCGGGGCCTCGGGGGCGATCGCGGGCGTGCTCGGCGCCTACCTCGTGCTCGCGCCGGCGTCGCGCGTCTCGACGCTCATCTTCCTCCCGCCGTTCATCACCATGGTCGACCTCCCGGCGCTCGTCGTCATCGGGATGTTCATCGTGCTCCAGGTGATCGCGGCCCTCGCGGACCTTCGTCTCACCGGCCCCGCGGCCGCCCAGGAGATCGCCTACTTCGCCCATGTGTTCGGCTTCCTGGCAGGCATCCTCCTCCTCACGGTGCTCCGGCGCGGCGGCGGGCGCCGCGCGCGGACGGGATGGGGTTAGCCTTGATCGATGCTCGTGCCCTGCACGGTGGAGTCGGTCCGCGTGCACGTGCTCACGGGGCAGCACGTGGTGCTGCTCCAGGCGAAGGACGGGAACCGGCTGCTCCCGATCTGGATCGGACCGGATCAGGCGCACAGCATCGCGACGCGCATCGCGGGTATCGCGAGCGAGCGCCCGCTCACGCACGACCTGATGATGGACATGCTGGGGAAGCTCGGCGCTGAGATCACGCGGATCGTCGTCAAGGAACTGGTATCGGACGACAGCGGCAACGGCATCTTCCACGGCAGTCTCTTCGTCCACGTCGGCGACAGGGAGATCGAGGTGGACTGCCGCCCGTCCGACGCGATCGCGCTCGCGGTGCGCTGCGAGGCGCGCATCCTCGTCGCCGACACGGTGCTGGACCGCTCGGCGATCCTGGCCGAGGGCGAGGATGACGAGGCCCTCGCGGTGTTCAGGCAATTCATCGAGTCGCTCCCCGAGGACCCGCGGGGCCCGGCGACGACCTCGTAGCGCGGCGACGGCCCTCGGTGCCGGACCCCGCGCCGATGCCGCAGCATGGTGCCGTGTCGATGATCGAAGCGGCCCACCCCGCGGACCGGCGGCCGGTCGTCGACGTCGTCGTCCCCGTGTACAACGAGGAGCGCGACCTCGGTCCGAGCGTCCGGCGGCTGCACGACTACCTCTCGCGCGAGCTCCGCTTCTCCTCCGTCATCACGATCGTCGACAACGCCAGCCGCGATGGGACGCTCGCCGTCGCCGAGGCGCTCGCGGCCGAGCTCGTCGGCGTCCGCGTCATGCACCTCGACGCGAAGGGGCGCGGCCGCGCGCTCCGGGCGGCGTGGCTCGCGAGCGAGGCGGAGATCGTCGCGTACATGGACGTCGACCTCTCGACCGACCTCAAGGCGCTCCTCCCGCTGGTCGCGCCGCTCATCTCCGGGCACAGCGACCTAGCGATCGGCAGCCGGCTCGCGCGCGGCGCGCGCGTCCGGCGTGGCCCGAAGCGCGAGATCATCTCGCGCGGGTACATGCTCGTCCTGCGGCTCGCGCTCGGGGCGTCGTTCAGCGACGCGCAGTGCGGGTTCAAGGCCGTCCGCGCCGCGGTCGCACGCGATCTGGTGCCGCGCATCGAGGATCAGGGGTGGTTCTTCGACACCGAGCTGCTGATCCTCGCGCAGCGCGCGGGCCTGCGCGTCCACGAGGTCCCGGTGGACTGGACCGATGACCTCGACTCGCGCGTCGACATCGTCCGCACCGCGCTCGCCGACCTCCGCGGGGTGTGGCGGCTGCGGTTCGGTGGAGCGCGCTGAGGCGTGTCCGACCGCGTCGTCGCGCTCAGGTCGGGTGCGCTCGGCGTCATCGCCTACCTCGGCGCGGGCGTCGGCCTGCGCACGGACTACGACTACTACGGGCGCCTCGCCGCGGCCTTCCTCCAGGGCCGCTGGTGGCTCGATGAGGCGCCCCCCTGGCTGAACGAGCTCGTCTCGTGCGGCGACGGCCGCTGGTGCGTCGCGTACCCGCCGATGCCGGCGATCCTCGCCGTCCCCCTCGTCGTGGTCTTCCCGCCCGCGCTCGCCCAGATCCTCGTGTCGCGCATCGCCGGCGGCGTATCCGCGGGCATCCTCTACCTCGGGCTGCGCTCGCTCGGCGCTCCCAAGCTCGTGGCGATCGCCGGCGCGGCGCTCTCGACGCTCGGCACGACGCTGTTCTTCTCGAGCGTGGACGGGCGCGCCTGGTACGACGCGCACGCCGTCGCGATGCCCTTCCTCGCGGGGGCGTTCCTCTTCGCCGCGCGGGGCGAGCGGCCGTGGCTCGTCGGCGCGCTCATCGGCGCCGCGACGCTCGCGCGCCTGCCCGTCGCGGCGGCGACGCCCGCGCTCGCCCTGCTGCTCGCGCGCCGCGGCGGGGGCCCCTACCTGCGCGCCCTCGGCGCCGTCGTGCTCGGTGGCCTGCCGTTCGCGCTCGTCTACGCCGGGTACAACGAGCTGCGCTGGGGCTCGCTCTTCGACGAGGGCTACGGTCGCCTCGCCGCGATGGAGGGCGAAGTGTTCTTCACGCGCGGGGTGTTCTCGCTCTTCTACATCCCGCGCCACCTCTTCGCGATCTTCCTGCAGCCCCCGGACTTCCGCGAGGGCACGCCCTGGTTCCTCGAGGCGAACATCAGGGGCATGGCGCTGTTCTTCACGACCCCGGCGCTCATCTGGCTGTTCGCGGGGCTGCGCCACGTCCGGCGCGACGCGGCGCTCGCCGCGACCGCGCTCGCCGCGCTCCTCGCCTTCATCCCGAACCTCCTGCACGGCACCGTCGGGTTCGCGCAGTTCGGCTACCGCTTCAGCATCGACGCGCAGCCGTTCCTCATCGCGCTCGCGCTCGCGGGTGACGCGCGCGACGGCGCGGGCTGGCGCCGGCGGCCTTCCTGGCTGTTCGTGAGCGCGATCGTCCTGTCGATCCTGATCAACGTCTACTTCATGGTCGGCATCACCCGATTCGGGTACTGGGAGTGACGACGCGCGAGGATCGGCGCACGCACCTCGCGATCGCCGCGATCGTGGCCGTCGGCATCCTGCTGCGGCTCTTCGTCCTCCGCGCGCCCGGCTTCCCGACCGACGTGGACACGTTCCGGGCGTGGGCCGAGCGCCTCGCGCAGCTGGGCCCCGGCGGCTTCTACGAGCCCGGGTACTTCAGCGACTACCCGCCCGCGTTCCTCTACGTCCTCTGGCTCCTCGGCGCGCTCTTCGACGGCGAGGCGCTGCGCCTCGCGGTGAAGGCGTCCTCGATCCCGTTCGACGCGGCGATCGCCGTGTTCGCGGCGGTCATCGCGTGGCGCGCCGCGGGCCGCGTGGCGGCCGTCCTCGCGGCGGCGCTCTGGATGCTCGCTCCCGGGCCGATCTTCGCCGGCCCCTACTGGGGCCAGGTCGACGCGGTCGGGACGCTGCCGCTCATGGCCGCGCTCCACTCCGCGGGCCGCCGGCGGTGGGCGGCGGCGGGCCTCTTCGCCGGCGTCGCGCTCATGGTGAAGCCGCAGTTCGGCGTCGGGCTCGTCGTCGTGGCCGCGGCCGCGCTCTTCACCTGGATCCGCGAGGGGCAGTGGCGTCCGCCGGTCCGCGTGGCGGTGGCGACCGGCGTGGCCGTCCTCGCGCTCGGCCTGCCGTTCCGCAGCGGGCCGGTCGAGCTCGTCGGGCTCGTCCGCTCCGCGGCCGAGACGTACCCGTACACGTCGCTCTTCGCCTTCAACATCTGGTCGATCGTCGGGGATTTCTGGCGGCCCGACGACGCCTACGTCGTGCCCGGCGCGGTCCTGCTCGTCGCGGGCCTCGCCGCGTCGTGCGCGCCGCTGTGGCGGCGCCGCGACGTCGCCACGCTCCTCGCCGCCGGGACGCTCGCCTCCCTCGCCTTCTACTTCCTGCCCACGCGGGCGCACGAGCGCTACCTGTTCCCCGTGTTCGCGCTGCTCCTGCCGCTCGCCGTGACGCGCGCGCGGCTCCTGTGGCCCTACGTCGCGCTCGCGGCCTCGTTCGCCCTCACGCTCTACTTCGCGTTCACGCGCTACCCGCAGATCGTCGACCTGCGCACGCCCGAGTGGCTCGAGGCCACGCTCTTCACCCGCGGCGGCCAGATCCTCGTCGCGCTGGTCATGCTCGGGCTCGCCGCCGCCATCGCCTGGCGGCTCGCGCGCGGCGACGCCTCGCTCGAGCCCGAGACGGCGCGCGCGGCGGCCGCGCGGGGCGAGCCGGCCGCGCGCGGGCCATGGCGGCTGCCCGCCGCGCTCGCGCCGGGCGGTCCGCCGACGCGGCGCGATCTCACGGCCGCCTTCCTCGTCGCGCTCGTGGTGCTGGCCACGCGCGGGTTCCGGCTCGACGAGCCGCGCGACATGTACTTCGACGAGGTGTACCACGCGCGCACGGCGTACGAGCTGCTCGCGCAGCGCGAGCCGTACGAGTGGACGCACCCGCCCCTGGCGAAGGAGATCATGGCGCTCGGCATCCTGGCGTTCGGCGACAACCGCGTCGTCGGCAGCGAGCCCGCGCTCGCGGACGCGGTCGCCCTCGCCGTCGGGAACGACGGGCTGCGCGTCTACGCGACCGCGGGCGGCGGCCTCGAGGCGGCCACGCGGGACGGGCAGCGGCGCTCGCTCGCGACCGGGCTCGGCCCGGTCCGCGCGGCCGCGATCGACGGAGGACAGGTGATCGTCGCCACGGACACCGAGCTCCTCGCCGTCCCGCTCGTCGAGCCGCCGGCGGGCGCGCCGATCCCCCGCATCGCGCTCCCGTTCCAGGGCGCCGCGACGCGAGGCCTCGCCCTCGCCGAGGGCCGGATCGCCGTCGCCACCACCAAGGGCCTCGCGCTCTACCCGTCGTTCGGCGAGCAGGCCCAGGTCGTCCCCGGCGAGGTCGTTGCGGTGACCGCCAAGCCGGACGCGAGCGAGTACTTCGTCCTCGAGCCCGCCGGCGTCGTGCGCGCGATCGACGCGGTCACCGGTCAGGAGCGGCTGAGGCTGAGCGGCGGCGGTCCGGGGACGGCCATCGCGTACGTGCAGGCGCCGGACCGCCTCTTCGTCGCGCGCGCCGACACGCCGGCGCTCGACGTCCAGGACCTCCAGGGCCGCTCGCTGAGCACGGTGCCGCTCGCCAACGCGCGCACCGGCGCGTTCGCGTCCGGGGCGACCGCGCTCGCGGTGGTGACGCGCTCGCAGTTCCTCTACGCGCTCGCCGACGGGCGCGTCGTCGTCGTCGAGCCGCACGGCGCGTCGCCGTTCGCGTCCATCCCCGTGACCGGGTCGCTCCTCGGCGTCGACGGCGAGGGGGACAAGCTCGTCGTGGCGGGAGCGGGCCCGGCGCAGCTCGTCGAGACCGGGCGGAGCGCCTTCGCCTGGCGTCTGCCGGGCCTGGTGTTCGCCGCGCTGCTCGCCTTCTTCCTGTACCTGCTCGCGCGCCGGCTGTTCCGGTCGCCGCTCGTCGCGTACCTCGCGGCGGGCGCGCTCGTCGTGGACGGCTCGATGTTCGCGCAGGCCCGCATCGGGATGAACGACGTGTACGTCGGGTTCTTCATCGTCGCGTCCTGGTACTTCATCGCGGCCGCTCACGCGCCCAGGCGCAGCGCGGCGCTCGACATCCTCATCGCGGGCGTACTCGTCGGCTTCGGCGTCGCCGCGAAGTGGGCCGCCGTGTACACGCTGGGGGGCATCTTCGTCGCCTCGCTGTTCGTGACCGGCCGGGCCTACCTCGACGGGCGGATCGGCGGCGGCGGGCCGCTCGACCTGCTCGCCGGGCGTGGCCGCAACCTCGTGCTGCTCGCGGTCGCCTTCGCGCTGATCCCCCTCGCCATCTACCTGGGCTCGTACCGGTCGTGGTTCGGCGGACCGATGCAGCCGTACGGCTGGAGCCTCTGGGAGCTGCAGCAGCAGATGTACTGGTACCACAGCTCGCTGACCGCGCCCCACTGCGCGGCGTCGCCGTGGTGGGCCTGGCCGCTCGACCTCAAGCCGGTGTACTGGTACTTCGGGGCCGCCGGCGGCGGCTGGAACGCGTACGTCTACGACGCCGGGAACATCGTGCTGTTCTGGGTGGCGCTGCCCGCCTCCGCCATCGTCGCCGGCTACGCCGTCCGCGCCCGGTCCGCCGCGCTGGCCCTCGTCGTGTTCGCGATGCTCACCCAGCTCGTCGCGTGGATCCCGATCTCACGCGTGCTCTTCTTCTACCACTTCTTCACCGCCCTGCCCTTCTACCTGCTGGCCCTGGCGATCGTCCTCGCGCTGGTGTTCGAGCGCCGCCGCCGCGCCGTCGTGGTGTACGGCGCGATCGCGGCCGCCGTCTTCGTGCTCTTCTACCCGTACGTCTCCGCGGTGCCGGTCCCCGGTGAGCTGGGCGCCGCGTACCAGATCCTCCCGACCTGGCAGTACGACCCCACGTTCTACCCGACGGACTCGTGCCCCACGCCGATCAGCGCGAGCATCGCGTCGTCGCTCACCGTGGGCGTCGCGTGGGTCTACGAGCTCGCGTCCCTCGCGCTCGGCGTCGCCGTCGCCGCCGACGTCGGTTTCGTGCGGCGGGCCCTCGCACGCCTCGGGCTGTAGGGCGCTAGCGAGTCGGCGGGAAGCTGAGGACGAGCGCGATCGCCGCCGCGGTGAGGATCACGACGAACGCGACGACGATGCCGAAGACGAAGAGGCCACGCGAGCCGCGCGCCGGCCGGTCGCGCGGCGCGTACAGCACCACGGTGACGTTGTCCTCGCCGCCGCGCACGAGCGCCAGGTCCACCAGGCGGTCGACTGCGGCCTGCGGCCCGCCGGCGCTCACCGCGGCGGCGATCTCCTCGTCCGCCACGTGCCGCGTGAGGCCGTCCGAGCAGAGGACGAGGCGGTCGCCGGCGGCCAGCGTCTCGGCGTAGACGTCGGGCTGCACGCCGCGCTCGTCGCCGACGAACCGCGTGATCGCGTTCGCGGAGTCGCCGCTGTGGTCCTCGGTGATCTGGCGCGAGGCGCCGGTGCGGACGAGATAGGCCCGGCTGTCGCCGAGGTTCGCGATCACGGCCTCGTCGCCGCGGATCGCCGCCGCGACGAGGGTGCTCGCGGCGCCGGGGTTCCCCGAGTCCTTCGCGGCGCGCAGCACGGCGCCGTTCGCCTCGCGCGCCGCCTCGGCCAGCGCGTCGCCGAGCGCGCGGTCGCGCGGCGCCGCGAAGAACCGCTCGGCGAGCTCGGTCACCGCGGCCTGCGCGGCGATCTCGCCGCCGGCCTCGCCGGCCACGCCGTCGGCGACGGCGAGGAGCACCGTCGAGCGCTCCTCGCGCACGACGTAGCGGTCCTCGTTCCCCTCCCGCACGCGCCCGGTGTCGGTGCGTGCGGCCGTGCGTGCCGTCAGCGCGCGTCCCCCGTCACGGGATGCAGTCCCGGCCCGCGACGTAGAACACCTGCGCCGTCGCTCCGCGCTGGAACGAGGCGTCTGCCGCGGGCACCTGACGCACGATGCTGCACGGCCTGCCGTTTGCACCGCTCTCCGGCGAGTACTCCATGAGGCCGAAGCCCGCGCCGATGAGCACCGGCCGCGCCTCCTTGAGCGTCTTGCCGACGACGTTCGGCGTGCGGCCCGCCGCCGCGGACGCCGAGGGCGCCGGCGACGCGTTCGGGCCGCCCGTCGGAAGCCCGCCGCTCTGGAACACCGCGAAGACGGCGAGCGTCCCGACGAGCACGGCGATGACCGCGAGCAGCGCGAGCGTCGTGTCGATGCGCGGTCCGGAGCGGCGCAGCGCCTTCGGCCCCGGCAGCACGCTCGTGGCGTCGCCGCGGTCGGCCGCCTGCGTGAGCGCGCGCGCGAACTGGCCGGCGCTCGCGTAGCGCGCGCGCGGATCGCGCGCGAGCGCGCGGCCGATGACGCGGTCGACCTCGTCGCTCACGCCGGCACGCCGGCCGCGCAGCGTCGGCGGCGGCCCGTCGAGACGCAGGCGCAGCAGGTCGTCGGTCTCGAGCTCGGCGTACGCCGGCCGTCCCGCGAGGAGCTCGTACGCGACGAGGCCGAGGCTGTAGATGTCGCTCTGCTCGGTCGGCGGGTCGCCGAGGACGCGCTCCGGGGCGATGTACCGCGCCGTGCCGATGAGCTCGTGCTCGCCCGGTCCGCGCGCGGCGCGCGCGATGCCGAAGTCGGCGAGCTTCGCGCGGCCGTGGTCGTCGACGATGACGTTGGCGGGCTTCACGTCGCAGTGGATGACGCCGGCCTCGTGCGCGGCGTCGAGGGCGGCGGCGACCTGCGCCACGATCCGCGCGGCCTCGTACGCGGGCAGCGCGCCGCGCTCGGCGACGATGTCCCGCAGCGTCCTCCCGCGGACGTACTCCATGACCATGAACGAGCGGCCGTCGTCGCGTCCCTCGTCGAAGACCGTGACGACGTTGGGGTGGGAGACCTGCGCGGCGCGGCGGGCCTCGTCGGCGAAGCGCTCGCGGAACGCCTCGTCCGCGTCCGTGCCGAGGAGCTTCACCGCGACCTCGCGTCCGAGCCGCTCGTCGCGGGCGCGCCAGACCTCGCCGGCCCCGCCCGCGTCGATGCGCTGGAGCATGCGGTAGCGCTCGGCGAGCAGCTCGGTGCGCTCCTCGTCGCCGGTCGTCGCGGCCCTGCGGTCGTCCGTCGGCACGTGCGCCCCTCCCGGCAAACCCTAGGCCAGCGCCAGCAGGGCGTGCAGCGCGGCCTCGTACACGTGGTCGAATCCGGCGATGGTGAGCTCTTCGGCCATGAGATCCTCGACCGCCGGCGCGGGCAGGGGCACGACGCGCAGCGACCGTACGCGCCCGTCGAGGAGGACCGTCGCGGTGACGTGGCGCTCGTCCGGCGCCCGCTTGAGCACGAACTCGGCGACCTCGCCACGGCGCCGGCACCGGAGGCGGAACCCGGTGGTGTCCCCCGGCGCGACGCCGCGCTCGAAGCGCGGGCGCACGCGGACGGCCAGCGGCGTGCCGTCGGCGCGCGTCATCCGGAAGAGCAGGCCGCCCGCCTCGGCGGGCGCGAGGCTCTCCGCGGGCCGCCACCCCAGACGCGACGTGAGCCACCCGACGAGGAGCAGCGCCTGCGAGGGATGGATGTCGCGGCCGTCCATGTCGACGCCGAAGCCGACGCCGACGCCGATCGTCGCGTCGAGGAACGGCCGCCAGGCCTCGACGTCGAAGAACTGCGCGACGAGCTCGCGCCACGGGGTGAGCCGGGTCCAGTTGAGATCCGTGATCGCGATGCGCCCGCCGTCGCCGCGCCCGACGAGGCGCGCGAGGTGCGCGAGCGTCTCGGCCGGACGCGCGAAGTCCGCCGAGTCGACGACGAGCCGGTCCGCGAGCGCGACGAGGTCGTCGAATCGCCGCGCCCGAGGCGGCGGCGAATCGGTCCACCAGAGGAACACCGGAAGGTCGGGGACGAGCAGCGGGATGACGACGCTGCGCAGGCGCGCGTCGTCGTCGTCGCGCACGCGCACGAGGATCTGCTCGCAGCGGCACACGCCGGCGCGGTCGTCGACGCGCGGGATCCGGCAGCGCAGGTCGAGGTCCGCCGGTGGACCGCCGGGATCGCGGTCACGCCACACGACGATCGCGCGCGAGGGATGCCGCTGCGCCAGCCGGACGATGCCGCGCGCCGCGCGCTCGGCGTGGACGCCGCGCTCGGCGTAGACGACGACGTTGAGCACGGCCGCCCGCGCGACCGTGTGGCCCTGCTCGCGCGCGTGCGCCCCGGCCGCGTGGCGCAGCCGCGCGAGCTCGCGCTCGAGCGCGCCGACGCTCGGGGCGGCCGTACCCCACACGGCCTCGTCGACGGCCGTCATGCCTTCCGCCACACGCGGCCGTCGCGCCGCACGAGCGCGTCGGCCTCATCGGGGCCCCACGAGCCGGCCGGGTACGTGCCGAGCGGCGGCTCCCCGCGCGCCCACGCGGCCAGGATCGGATCGACGAAGGCCCACTGCTGCTCGACCTCGTCGCGCCGCGTGAACAGCGTCGCGTCGCCGCGCATCGCGTCGACGATGAGCGTCTCGTACGCGTCGGGCGCGTCGACCATGAACGACGCGCCGTAGACGAAGTCCATGTTCACCGAGCGGATGCGGAACCCCTGCACCGGGACCTTCGCGCCGAACGTGAGCGAGATGCCCTCGTCGGGCTGGATGCGCAGGACGAGCTCGTTCGCCTCCACGCCCTCGGCCTCCCGCGTGAAGATGCGGTGCGGAGCGACGCGGAAGCGGACCGCGATCTCTGTCGAGCGCTTCGGCAGCCGCTTCCCGGTCCGCAGGTAGAACGGGATGCCCTCCCAGCGCCAGTTGTCGACGAAGCACTTGAGCGCGACGAACGTCTCGGTCCCGGACGCGGGCGCGATGCCCGCTTCGGACCGGTAGCCCGCCACGGCCCGGCCCTCGATGTACCCGGGGCCGTACTGCCCGCGAGCGGTGTGCGCCGGCGCCTCCTCCGGGCCGATCGGCCGCAGCGCGCGGAGGACCTTCACCTTCTCGTCCCGCACCGCGCGGTCGTCGAACGCGGCGGGCGGCTCCATGGCCACGAGCGCGAGGAGCTGCAGCAGGTGGTTCTGCACGATGTCGCGCATCGCGCCGGCGGCGTCGTAATACTCCGCCCGCTCCTCGATGCCGAGCGTCTCGGCCACGGTGATCTGCACGTGGTCCACGTACTGCCGGTTCCAGATCGGCTCGAAGATCCCGTTCGCGAAGCGGAGCACGAGGACGTTCTGCACGGTCTCCTTGCCGAGGTAGTGGTCGATGCGGAACACCTCGTCCTCGCGGAAGACCTCGTGCACGATCCGCGACAGCTCAGTCGCGGAGCGCAGGTCGTGGCCGAACGGCTTCTCGACGACGACGCGCGAGGATCCCGGCCCGCGCAGGCCGTGCGCCCCGATCGCGCGGATGATCGGCGCGTAGGCCGCCGGCGGGGTGGCCAGGTAGAACAGGCGGTTCCCGTCCGCGCCGACCTCCGCGTCGACCCGCTGGAGCTCGCCCGCGAGCCGGTCGTAGCCGGCGTCGTCGGGCGTCGCGACGAAGCGGAGGTGCTGCGCGAAGGTCGACCAGACGTCCTCGTTGATCGGCCGCGTGCGGCTGTGCTGCGCGACCGCGTCGTGGACCTCGTCGCGGAACTCCTCGTCGCTCATCGGTCGACGCGCGGCGCTCACGACCGCGAAGGCGGCCGGCAGGAGCCGCTGCAGCGCGAGGTTGTAGAGGGCGGGCAGGAGCTTGCGGCGGGCGAGGTCGCCCGAGCCGCCGAAGAGGACCAGCGTGGTGGGTCGCGGCGCGCGCGCGAGGCGCAGCCCCTCGCGCAGCGGGTTCGGCGCGACGGCCGTGGCGCTCGCGGTCATGTCTCCTTCTTGAGCGCGTGGCCGCCGAACTGGTTGCGCAGCGCCGCCGCGACCTTCATCGCGTAGGAGTCGTCCTGGCGCGAGGTGAAGCGGGCGAAGAGCGAGTGCGCGAGCACCGTCGCCGGCACGTCATGCTCGATCGCTTCGAGCAGCGTCCAGCGGCCCTCGCCGGAGTCCGCGACCCAGCCCTTGATGCCGGCCAGGTCGCTCCCCTCCTGCTCGAAGGCGCGCTCGGCGAGCTCGAGCAGCCAGGAGCGCACGACGCTTCCCCGCATCCACACGTCGGCGACGCGCCGGAGGTCGAGCTCGAACTCGCTGGCGTGCAGCAGCTCGAAGCCCTCGCCGTAGGCCTGCATCATCCCGTACTCGATGCCGTTGTGGACCATCTTCACGAAGTGGCCCGCGCCGCTCTTGCCGAAGTGCGCCCACCCGTCGGGGGGCGCGAGGGTGTCGAGTGCCGGGCGCGCCAGGTCGACCGCCCGCGCGGGGCCGCCGACCATCATGCAGTAGCCGACCTCGAGGCCCCAGACGCCGCCCGACACGCCGACGTCGAGGAAGTCGAAGCCCAGCGCCCCGTACCTCGCGGCACGACGCATCGAATCGCGGAAGTAGGAGTTGCCGCCGTCCACCAGCACGTCGCCCTTCGTCGCGTGCCTGGCGAGCTCGTCGAGCGTCTCCTCGGTCACGTCGCCCGACGGCACCATCGACCAGAGGACCCGCGGCGGCCGGAGCGCGCCCACCAGCTCCTCGATCGAGTACGCCGCGACCGCGCCCTCGCTCTTCTTCTCGTCGACCGGTCCCGGGCTGCGGTTGCCCGCGACGACCCGATGGCCGCCCCGCAGCAGGCGCGTGACCATGTTCCCGCCCATGCGTCCAAGGCCGTAGAGCCCGATGTCCATGCCGCTCACCCTCCGGTGCTGGTGCCGCCGAGCATAGGCCCGACCTCCGTGGAGCGACCCGTGCGGTACCGTGGAGCGCCTATGGCGACGGTCAGCGCGATCGGGAGCCGCGTCGACCTCTACCGCTCCCTCGCCCGGCAGCTGCGGGCGGACAGCATCCGGTCGTCGACGGCGGCCGGATCCGGCCACCCGACCTCGTCGCTCTCGGCGGCCGACCTCGCGGCCGTGCTCCTCGCCGGCCACTTCCGCTACGACTGGTCGCGGCCCGACGATCCGGCGAACGACCACCTCATCTTCTCGAAGGGCCACGCGTCGCCGCTCCTGTACGCGATGCTCCGCGCCGCCGGCGCGATCGACGACGCCGAGCTGCTCACGTTCCGCAGGCTCGGGTCGCGCCTCGAGGGCCATCCGACCCCGGTGCTGCCGTGGGTCGACGTCGCCACCGGGTCGCTCGGGCAGGGCATGCCCATCGCGGTGGGCATGGCGTTCGCGGCGAAGCGCCTGTGGAGCGCGCCCTTCCACGTCTGGACGCTGCTCGGCGACAGCGAGAGCGCCGAAGGGTCGGTCTGGGAGGGCTTCGACCTCGGCGGCCACGAGGGCCTCGAGAACGTCACCGTGATCGTCGACGTGAACCGGCTCGGCCAGCGCGGCCCGACGGAGCTCGGGTGGGACACCGACGCGTACGCCGCGCGCATCGAGTCGTTCGGCTGGGACGCGATCGAGATCGACGGCCACGACCTCGCGCAGATCGACGACGCGCTCGGCCGCGCGCGCGACGCGCGCCGCCCGACCGCGATCGTCGCGCGCACCGTGAAGGGGAAGGGCGTGTCGTTCCTCGAAGACAAAGAGGGCTGGCACGGGAAGGCGCTCGCGCCCGACCAGGCCGAGCAGGCGCTGCGCGAGCTCGGCGCGGAGCCCTCGCGCACGTTCGACACGCCCGGGCCGCCCCGGTGGGCGCCGCCGGCCGCGCCCGCGCCGCGCGCGCCGGAGCTGCCCGCCTACACCGCCGCCGTCGCGACGCGCAAGGCCTACGGCGAGGCGCTCGCCGCCGTCGCCGCCGCGCGCGCCGACGTCGTGGCGCTCGACGCCGAGGTGTCGAACTCCACGCACGCCGAGGACGTGAAGAAGACCGCGCCGGAGCGCTTCTTCGAGATGTACATCGCCGAGCAGAAGATGGTCGCGGCGGCGGTGGGCATGCAGGTGCTCGGCTTCCGCCCGTTCGCCTCGACGTTCGCCGCGTTCCTCACGCGCGCGTACGACTTCGTGCGCATGGCCGCGGTCTCGCGCGCGAGCATCCGGCTCGCCGGGTCGCACGCCGGCGTGTCGATCGGCGAGGACGGCCCCTCGCAGATGGCGCTCGAGGACCTCGCGATGATGCGCGCGGTCCACGGGAGCACGGTGCTGTACCCGAGCGACGGCAACCAGACCACCAAGCTCGTCGCGCAGATGGCCGACCGCGAGGGGATCGTCTACATGCGCACGACGCGGGAGAAGACGCCGATCCTCTACGACGCCGCGGACGCGTTCCCGATCGGCGGGAGCCGGATCGTCCGCGGCGGCGGCGACGACGACCGCGTGACGATCGTCGCCGCCGGCATCACGCTGCACGAGGCGGTGAAGGCGGCCGACGCGCTGGCGCACGAGGGCGTCCGCGTGCGGGTCATCGACGCGTACAGCGTGAAGCCGATCGACGCGCGGGCGATCGCCGACGCGGTCACGGCCAGCGGCGGCCGGCTGGTGGTCGCCGAGGATCACTGGCCCGAGGGCGGTATCGGCGAGGCCGTGCTCGAGGCGCTGGCCGCCGCGGGCGTGCGGGGCGTGGCGCTCCGCCACCTCGCGGTGCGCGAGATGCCCGGCTCGGCCAGGCCCGCGGAGCTGCTGCGCGCGGCGGGCATCGACGCGGAGGCCGTCGCGAACGCGGTGCGGGAGCTGCTGCGCCCCTAGGCGGCTCCGTCCGCTACCGTCTCCCCGATGCTGCGCGAGCCGCTCACGGTCGCGATGGGGAAGGCCGAGCCGCCTCTCGTGCTCGCGCTCGACATCGGCACCTCGGGGCTGCGGGCGTTCCTCTTCGATTCGCGCGGGCGGCCGATCGCGCGCGCCGTCGCGCACGCGGACCGGCCGGTGCGCACCTCGCCCGACGGCGAGGCGACCGTCGATCCCGACGAGCGCGTGCGCGCGGCCTGCGGCGCGATCGACGAGGTGCTGCGGCGCGCGGGGCGGCGCGCCGGCGAGATCGCCGCGGTCGCGGCGTCGACGTTCTGGCACAGCGTCATGGGCGTGGACGAGCGCGGGCGCCCCACGACGCGCGTCCTCACCTGGGCCGACACGCGCGCGCGCGGCGACGCCGCGGCGCTGCGGACGGAGCTCGACGCGCGCGCGGTGCACGCGCGGACCGGCTGCGTCCTCCACGCGTCGTACCTCCCGGCCAAGCTCCGCTGGCTCGCCGCGCACGAGCGCGACGCCTACCGGCGAACGGCGCGCTGGCTCTCGCTCGGCGAGTACCTGTACCTCTCGCTCCTCGGCGAGGCGCGCGCCGCGCACGGGATGGCGTCGGCGACGGGGCTCTACGACCAGCGTCTGCGGCGCTGGGACGCGCCGATGCTCGCGCACCTCGGCGTCGCGGAGCGCGCGCTCTCGCCGATCGACGACGCGCCGCTCCGCGGCCTGCGCCGCGCCTTCGCGCGCCGCTGGCCCGCGCTCGCCGACGTCCCGTGGGTCCCGGCCATCGGCGACGGGGCGTGCTCGAACGTCGGCGCCGGCGTCGTCGGACGCGGCGTCGCATCGCTCTTCCTCGGGACCTCCGGCGCGATGCGCGTCGTGTACGCGACGGACGATCCGCCGGTCGTCGAGGGCGGGTGGACCTACCGGCTCGACGCGCGGCGCGTCGTCGCCGGCGGCGCGCTGAGCAGCGGCGGGAACGTCCTCGGCTGGCTGGGGCGGGCGTTCCCCGGCGTGGACCTCGCGCGCGTCGTGCGCGCCGCCGGCCCCGAGCGTCTCGTCGCGCTCCCGCTCCTCGCGGGAGACCGCAGCCCCACCTGGGACGACGCCGCGCGCGCCGCGGTCGCCGGCATCGGGCTCTCCGACACGGCCGAGGACGTCGCGCGCGCGATGGTCGAGGGCGTCGCGCACCGTGTCGCGCGTCTGTGGCGCGTCGTGCACGACGCGATGCCGGGCATCTCGACCGTCGTGGCCACCGGCGGCACGCTCCTGGCGCTCCCGTGGCTCATCCAGCTCTTCGCCGACGCGATCGATCGCCCCGTCGCCATGAGCATGGCCGGCGAGGGGTCCGCGCGCGGCGCCGCGCTCGCGGCGCTCGAGCGCACCGGACACCTCTCCGACGTCGCCGCGGTCCGCTCGCCGGTCGGCCGCGTCTTCCGGCCGCGTCCGGAGGTGCACGCGCGCCTTGCCCGCGGCGTCGAGCGGCAGCGTGCGCTGGAGGAGGCGGTGCGGCCGCTCATGGGATGATTGTCGCCGCAGGACCGCCTGCCGAAGGGGGAGGTCGTGGAGATCTGGATCGCCGTCGCGGTCGTCGTGGTCGTCGCCCTGTTCCTCGTCGCCACCTACAACCGCCTCGTCACGCTGCGGCAGCGCGTGAAGGAAGCGTGGTCGGATATCGACGTGCAGCTCAAGCGTCGCTACGACCTCATCCCGAACCTCGTCGCCACGGTGAAGGGCTACGCGGCGCACGAAGCCGGCGTGTTCGACCGCGTGACGCAGGCGCGCGCGAACGCGATCAGCGCGGGCCAGACCGGCGGTCCGGAGCAGCGGGCGGCCGCTGAGAACCAGCTCACCGCGGCGCTGCGCTCGGTCTTCGCCGTCGCCGAGAACTACCCGCAGCTCCAGGCGGTGCAGGAATTCAAGGACCTGTCCGAGAACCTGACCGCGACCGAGGACAAGATCTCGTTCGCGCGCCGCTTCTACAACGGCAACGTCCGTGACTACAGCACCGCGCTGCAGACGTTCCCGACGAACCTCATGGCCGGGGCGTTCGGCTTCGCCGCCGAGCAGTACTTCGAGCTGGCGGAGGCGGCCGAGCGCGAAGCGCCGAAGGTGTCGTTCAGCTAAGCCCGGCGATGGCAACAGAGGCGCCGCGGCTGAACATCTACGACGCGGTCGCGGCGAATCGCTGGCGCACCGTCGTGCTCGTCGCGGTCTTCACCGTGATCGTGACGGCGCTCGCCTACTTCGTCGGCGAGTACTTCGCCCCGGGCGGCGGCATCGCGCTCCTGCCCTTCGGGCTCGGTCTCTCCGCCGTGTCGGCCGCGGGCTCGTACCTCGCGGGGGACCGGGTCATCCTGGCCCAGAGCCGGGCGCGGGAGCTCGCACCGGGCGCCGAGCCGCGGCTGCGCAACGTCGTCGAGACGCTCGCGATCGGACTGGGGATCCAGCCGCCGAAGCTGTACGTCATCGAAGATCCCGCGCCCAACGCCTTCGCGACCGGGCGCGATCCGGCGCACGCGTCCATCGCCGTGACGCGCGGGCTCCTCGAGAAGATGGACCGGACCGAGCTCGAGGGCGTGCTCGCGCACGAGATGAGCCACGTCGTGAACCGCGACATCCGTGTCATGCTCCTCATCGCCGTGCTCGTCGGGTCCGTCGCGCTGATCTCCGACCTCCTGCTGCGCTCGTTCTGGTGGGGGGGTGCCCGCCGGCGCGGCGGCCGCGAACGCGGCGGCGGCGCGATCATCGCGCTCGTCGCGCTCGCGCTCGCGATCCTCACGCCGATCGTCGCGGCGATCATCCAGCTCGCGGTCTCGCGGCAGCGCGAGTACCTCGCCGATGCCTCGGGCGCCCTCCTCACGCGGTACCCGCCGGGGCTCGCCAGCGCGCTGCGCAAGATCGCGGCGGATCCCGCGCCCCTGGCCGTGGCGAACAAGGCGACGGCGTCGTTGTACATCTGGAATCCGTTGAAAGACTCGCCGCGCGCCATGGACGGCCTGTTCGACACGCACCCGCCGATCGCCGAGCGGATCAAGCGCCTCGAAGCGATGGGCTGAGGAGGGTGCGGACCTCCACGGCGGGGATCGTCGCGGCGCTGCTCGTCGTCGCCGCGGCCGTGCTGGGGCTGGGCGCGAGCGTCCTCGCGCGCAGGCCGCCACCCACGCCGGTCGTCGTCACGTTCACGCCCGCTCCGACCACGCCGCCGCCGGCGCCGACCACCGATCCCGCGGTGTTCCGCCAGCGCCTGGCCGGCGGCTGCGCGACGGCCGACAACGTCTGGGTGGTGAGCGACGGCGGGACGCTGATCCGGTACGCCGGCAGGGACTGGGAGCAGGTCGACGCCACGCTGCGGTCGCTGGTGCGCGCCGCGTGCGACGACCGCGGCCTCATCGCCGTCGGACCGGCGGGCGGCGTGCTGCTCGTCGACGAGAGCGCCCAGACGGTGAGCTCGGTCTACCTCGGCGTCGAGGACCTCTGGGGCGTCGCGGTCACGGCGGAGGGCGACCTCGTCACGGGGGCGAACGGGGAGGTGCAGCTCCTCGCGGGCGGCTCGTGGCAGCCCTTCGCGGAGGGGATCCGGACCGATCTCCTGGCGATCGCCGCCTTCTCGCTGCGGTCGGCGTGGGCGGTCGGCGCCGGCGGCGCCTCCTACCGCCTCGAGCCCGCCGGCTGGCGCGCGGTCCCGACCGGCGTCCAAGCGGCGCTCCGCGCCGTCGCCGCGACCACGGTGACCGACGCGGTCGCCGTCGGCGACGCGGGCACCGTGCTGCGCTTCGACGGCACGGGCTGGCGGACGGCCGAGAGCGGCGTCAGCACGACGCTGCGCGACGTCATCGTGGCGCCCGCGCTCTGGATCGTCGGCGACGGCGGCGTCGTGCTCACCGGCGAGCCGCTGCGGAACCTGGACATCGGAACGTCGTGCGATCTCCGCGCCGTGTTCGCGAAAGGCCAGGACGTGTGGATCGTCGGCTCCGCCGGCTCGCGCGGCGGCGTGTGGCGGCTGCGCGGCGGCGCCGTCGCCGAGAAGTGGGGAGTCTGTTAGCCCGTGTCACGACACTAAACTCGCCGGAGTGCCACACGACGCGCCGCTCGCCGGCATCCGCGTGCTCGAGGTCGGCAACTACATGGCCGGGCCGTTCTGCGGTATGCAGCTCGCGGACCTCGGCGCCGACGTCGTGAAGGTCGAAGACCCGCGCGGCGGCGACCTGTCGCGGCGGCTCGAGCCGATCGTGGACGGCGAGAGCGGCAACTTCGTGCGGATCAACCGCGGAAAGCGCAGCATCGCGCTCGATCTGAAGCGCCAGCCGGCGAAGGCGCTCTTCCGCCGCCTCGCGGCGAACGCCGACGTCATCGTCGAGAACCTGCGCCCCGGTACGATGCGCGACCTCGGCCTCGACCCGCGCGAGCTGCTCGACGCGAACCCGCGGCTCGTCTACGCCGCGGTGACCGGCTGGGGGCTCGACGGCCCGTACGCCGATCGCCCCGCGCTCGACATCATCGTGCAGGCCATGAGCGGACTCATGAGCGTGACCGGTGAGGAGGGCGGCGCTCCGGTGAAGGTCGGCGTCTCGATCTCGGACCTCGCCGCCGGCCTCTACGCGACGATCGCGGTGCAGGCCGCGCTCATGGTCCGCGCGCGCGACGGCCGCGGGCAGCTCGTCGACGTGTCGATGTTCGAGTCCTCGGTGTCGCTCGCGGTCTGGGAGTCCGGCATCTACTTCACGACGGGCGAGGTGCCGCGCGCCGCCGGATCGGCGCACAAGCTCGTCGGCCCGTACCAGGCGGTCCGCGCGTCCGACCGTCACTTCGTGCTCGGCGCGACGACGCCGCCCACGTGGGCCGCGTTCTGCGCCGCGCTCGACCTCGGGCGCCTCGAGCGCGACGCGCGATTCGCCGACGGCACGCTGCGCCGCCACAACGCCGACGCGCTCATCCCGCTCATCGAGGAGGTCACCCGGGCGCGTCCGGCGTCGCACTGGCTCTCGGTCCTGCGCGCGGCGGGCGTGCCGTGCGGCGAGATCTCCGACTACGCCGCGGTGTTCGAGGACGCGCACCTGCGGTCGCGTGGCTTCTTCGTCGACCTCGCGCACCCGACGCTGGGGACGGTGCGCGCGCTGGGGACGCCGCTGCGCCTGACCTCGTCGCCGCCGCGCATCGAGCGCGCCGGCCCGCTCCTCGGCGAGCACACGCGCGAGGTCCTGGCCGGGGCCGGGTGCGCGCCGGGCGACATCGACGCGCTCCTCGCCGAGGGCACGGTCGCGGCCCCGTGAGCCGTGCGGTCCCGGGCTCCGGCGACGTCCGCGTCGAGCTGCGGGACGCGGGCGCGCTGTGGGTGACGTTCGCACGCGGCCGCACCCGCAACGCGATGACGTTCGCGATGTACGAGGAGCTCGAGGCCGCCGCGCATCGTGCCGACGCCGACGCCGGCGTGCGCGCCCTGGTGCTCGCCGGAGAGGGCGGCGCGTTCGTCGCCGGCACCGACATCGCGCAGTTCGCCGGATTCCGCACCGCGGAGGATGCGTACCGCTACGAGGACTTCATGGAGCGCGTGCTCGGAGCGCTCGAGGCCGTGCGCAAGCCGACGATCGCGGCGATCGGCGGTGCGACCACCGGCGGCGGGCTCGCGATCGCGTCCGCGTGCGACCTGCGGATCGCGACGACGGGCGCGACGTTCGGCATGCCGATCGCGCGCACGCTCGGCAACTGCCTCGCCCTCGCGAACCTCGTCCGCGTCGCGTCGCTCATCGGCGCCGCCCGCACGAAGGAGCTCGTGTTCACGGCGCGCATCGTCACCGCCGCCGAGGCGCTCGCGAGCGGTCTCGTCACCGAGGTCGTGGCCGACGACGCGGCGCTGTCCGCGCGAGTCGACGAGCTCGTGCGGCTCCTGTCGGGCCACGCGCCGCTCACGCTGTGGGCGACCAAGGAGGGGCTGCGCCGGGTGCGCGAGCGGCTGCTGCGCGAGGAGGACGGGCGCGACCTCGTCGCGCTGTGCTACACCAGCGCCGATTTCCGGGAGGGCGTCCGCGCGTTCCTGGAGAAGCGCCGGCCCGTCTGGCGGGGCGAGTGATCCGCGCTCAGCGCGCCAGCCAGACCAGGGCCAGATCCTGGCCCACGCCCGCGCCCGGCTGGATGCGCCAACCGCGCAGCTCGCGCGCGTAGGGCACCGTCCGCCCCCACCACAGGAGCGGATACGCGTAGGCCTTGTCGTCGAGGATGTACTTGGTCGCCTGGGCGACGAGGCTCGCGCGCTTGCCCGCGTCGAGCTCGGTGCTCTGCGCCGCGATCATGTCGTCGAGCGCGCCGTCGCCGAACGCGCCGCGGAAGCGCGCGAGCTGGAGGTCGGGCTCGTCGATCGCGGCGCAGGCGACGTCCAGGGCCACGTCGTACGCGCCCGTCCGCAGCGCCTCCTGGTACGCGGCCGGCGCGCGCGCGTCACGCGTGACGGCGAGGCCGACCTGCTTCCACTGCTCGACGAGGTACGCCGAGAGGGCGTCGTACGGGGCGGCGTCGGGGGTCAGCAGCGTGAAGCGCAGCGAGGCCGCGCCCGCGTCGGCGAGGAGCTGCTTCGCGTCCGTCTTGTTCTTGGCGGCGTCGGTGCCGAAGCCCTTGAGCGCCTGCAGGTCCGTGCCGGCGAGCTCGAAACGGCTCGTCGGGCGCAGGAGCCCGCCCACGTCGCGCAGCGGCGTGGTCTTCCGCAGCTCGGACGACGCGCCGTAGCGGTCGATCGCGAGCGAGACCGCCTGGCGCACCTTCACGTCGTCGAAGGGCTTCCGCGTCCGGTTCGGGATGAGGTCGTTCACGCAGTTGAGCGACGAGTCCTGGATCGCGGCCGAGTCGCCGAGCGCGGTCACGATCGGACCGACCTGCCCCGGCGCGAAGCCCGCGAAGTCGACGAGCGCGCTCTTCTTCGCGACGGCGTCGGCCCGCGCGGCGGTATCGGTCAGGATGATCGCTCGGAACCCGTCGAGGTACGGCAGGCGCGCCCCGCTCGCGTCGGTCCCGAAGTAGTCGGCGTTCCGCTTGCCGACGAGCTCCTTGCCCGGGTCGCTCGAGACGTACGTGAAGGGACCGGTGCCGTCGACGTTCTTCTCGTAGAAGCGGATGTCGCCCTGGAGCTTCGCCGCGCTCTCGATCACGTTCCAGGGCGACGCGAGCAGGGTCTTGAACGCGGCCGAGGGCCGCTTCAGCGTGAAGACCACGGTCGACGGGTCCGGCGCGGCCACGGCGTCGACCATCGCGTAGTCGTCCCTGCGCGCCGAGTTCACGCCGGACGGCGGGGACACGATCTTCCGGTACGTGGCGACGACGTCCGCGGAGGTCAGCGCGGCGCCGTCGTGGAACCTCACGTCGCCGCGCAGCTTCACCGTGACCGTGAGGTTGTCGGCCGAGAAGCTCGGCTGGCCCTGCGCGACGTCGGGCAGGACCTCCGCCGGCTGGTTCGGGTCGATCCGGTACAGCACGCTGTAGAAGGGCGCCACGAGCTCGAGCACCGTCGGCGACGTCTCGCGGTGCGGGTCGAGCGACGGCGGCTGGCCGTCGACGACGAAGGTGAGCGTGCCGCCGGCCTGCGCCGGGACGCCGGTCACCGCCGAGGACGGCGACGGCGACGGTGCGGGCTGGGCGGCGCAGCCGCCGAGCACGAGCGCGGCGATGAGGGGGAGCGCGAAGAAGCGGCGGGTGTCGGTCATGCGGTGCTCCTGACTCTACGTCATGCCCGGCGCGCGAGGACGTCCCGGTAGACGTCGACGAGCTGTGCGGTCACGTGCCCCCAGTCGTACTCCGGCGCGCGCGCCGCGCCCGCCCGTCCGAGGCCCTCGCGCAGCGATGGATCGCCGATGAGCCGCCCGAGCGCCGCCGCGAGCGCGTCCGGGTCACGCGGCTCCACCAGCAGGCCGGTGACGTTGCGCTGCACCACACGCTTGTACCCGTGGATGTCCGACGCGACGACGGCGCGACCGGCGGCCATCGCCTCGAGCAGGACGATCCCGAACGACTCCTGCCCCGTCGAGGGCGCGCAGAAGATGTCCGCGGTCTTGTAGAAGCGCGCCTTGTCGATGTCGCTCACGCGCCCCGCGAACAGCACGTCGGGCACGCGGTTGTCGCGGACGAAGCGGCGCAGCTCGCCGATCTGCGGCCCGGAGCTCGCGAGGATGAGCCGCGTGTCGGGGTGCCGCGTCTTGAGCGCCGCGTAGGCGCGCATGAGGTACATCGCGCCCTTGCGCGGCTCGGCGCGGCCGACGAAGAGGATGTTCACCTTGCCGTCCCCGAACTCGGGGAACGGCCGCGCGCCCGCGTAGAACTCCACGTCCACGCCGTTCGGGATGATGCGGTAGTCGTCCGGGAAGTAGCGCGACACGAAGTGGCGCGCGGCGCTGGAGACGCAGATGCGAGCGTCGAGCTTGTTCATGTACCGGTCGAGCACGAAGCGGCCGAGCCAGTAGGACACCGAGAAGCCGCCGAAGGCGTGGAACGTCGCCACATGGGGGCACCTGGCGGAGTCGAGGATCTGGAACGACAGGAACGGAACGAACGGCTCGTGGTGGTGGATGATGTCGAACCGCTCGCGCTCGAGCATGCGTGACACGAGCCACTCCAGACGCAGGGAGAGCGTGACGCGCCCGATGCTGCCGTTGAACGGCACCGCGACGGCCCGGCCGATCTGGATGACGTCCTGAGCGGGCGGGTCGTCGCCCCATGGCGCGGTGATGATCCGGACCTCGTGCCCGAGCTCGCGCAGGTGGACGTAGGTCTCACGGATGTGCTCGTTCGCGCCGCCGGGCCGCGGGTACGCGTAGGGCGAGACGATGCCGACCTTCACGCGGCCGTCCCCTCGCGCCCGGCTCGGCGCGCCGCTCGCGGCCGGCTCACGGCCGTCTCGCCCCGCGGCGGGCCCGCTTCATCGGGTCGCGCACCATCGAGCGCCACTGCTGGCGCGCGACGCCGTCGAGGTGCTCGCGCAGCGTCCAGTGGCGTCCGTGCGGCCGCGTGGTGCGGTCGAGGATCGCGCGGCGCAGGTCCGCGGCGCTCGCGCCGGGGAACTCCGTCCAGGCCGTGCCGACGAGCTGCGCGTGGTGCGCGTCGCTCGAGCCTGTCTCGGCGACGTGGAGCACGGTCGCGTTGAGCCACGTCGCGCGGTGACGGCGCACGCGGCCGGCGTACGAGGGGTTGCGCAGCTCGATGCCGTCGACGCGGCACGCGCCGCCGGCGTCGTGCAGCTGGCGGAGCGCGCGCTCGCCGATCGAGAACGTGAGGTAGGAGAGCGGGTGGGGGATGATCGCGATGCCGCCCATGGCGTGGACGCGCGCGACGGTGTCCATGAGCGGAGCGAACATCGGGAGCTCGTCCTCGACCCACAGCGCGAGCAGGTGGCCGGACCGCGTCGTCACCTCGACCCCGGTCACGATCGCGACCGGGCTGGCGCGCCGCGCGGCGAGGTCGCGCAGCACGAACGCGCCCCGGATGTCGTCGTGATCGGTGAGCGCGATGACGTCGAGCCCGTCGCGCTCGGCGGCGTCGAGGATCGCCTCGGGCGGCGCGAGCCCGTCGCCGAGGTCCGAGTGCAGCTGCAGGTCGGCCCTACCCACGCCCCCAGACCTCCTCGAAGACCGTCCACTGCTCGGGGCTGCGCCGCACGTAGCGCTCCAGCACGCGCGACCAGCGTCGCACGCCCTCACGCACGTCGGCGGTGCGGTCGCCGGTCGACGGCAGCTCGAGCCGCGGCTCGAACGAGGCGGTGAGCCGGCCCCGGTCCCGGCCGGAGAACGCCGGGATGAGCGGCGCCCCGGTGCGCAGCGCGAGGACCACGTGCGCGGAGGGCAGCAGCGCGTCGCGCCCGAAGAACGGGACGCGCTCGCCGACGCCGGTGACCGCGCGGTCCGCGAGCACGCCCACGATCTTGCCCTCGCGCAGCGCGCGGACGATCGCGAGGCCCGCGGTGGTCGGCACGAGCTGGAGGCCGAGCGACCGGCGCGCCCGGTTCACGGCGCGCTGGAACTCGGTGTGCGCCGTCTCGACCGGCAGGACCGTTTCGTAGCCGTGCGCGACGAGCATCTGCCCGACGAGCGAGATCGGCCCGAGGTGCGCGCTCGCGACGATGATCCCGCGGCCGCCGGCGCGCGCGCGCTCGAGGTGCTCCCAGCCGGTGACCCGGATGCGCGCGAGCAGCTCGTCCGGCGCGGTGGCCGGGATGCGGAAGACCTCGAGGTAGTTCCGCGCCTGCTCGACGAAGACGCGGCGCACCGGCGCCTCCGCCCGCTCCGGCGCGATCACCCGCAGGTTCGCGCGCACCGCCCGGCGGGCGCCCGGCGACGCGGCCCAGGCGAGCGTCCCGACGATCTCGGCGGCCGGGATCGCCACCCCTTCGGGGACGCGTGGCAGCGCGCGCTCGGCGGCCCGCAGCAGGGCGCCGGCGGCCACGGTCAGGTCGTCTCGCCCGCGCGCGGCCACATCGGGCGGAAGATGTACCACTGGTCCGGGTCGGGGCGAAGCAGCCCCTCGAGCGCGCCGACGACGGACTGCGTCGCGCGCTCCACGTCGTGCGCGGCCTGCTTCGTGCGCGCGACGAAGATCGGCGGCAGCGCGACGCCGCGGAAGGTGTTGTCGCGCTCACGCTTCACCGCGGCGACGACGATGGGCGCCCCCGAGACGCGCGCGAGCGCGGCCGCGATCGTCGGGAACGTCGTCGGGAGGCCGAAGAACGTCGCCTGGATGTTGTCGAGCTCGTGCGCGCGCGGCCCGAGGTCCATCATGAATCCGACCATCTCGTTGCGCCTGAGCGCGGCGAGGACGCGCTTCGCCGATCCCTCGGGTGGCACGATGTTGACGTTCTTGTGCTCGCGATTCGCGACGAGCAGGTCCATGAGGCGCTGGTTATCGAGATCGTCGGCCACCACGGTGATCGGGATCTCCTGCGCGATGCGCGCGCCGCCGAGCTCGAAGTTCCCGAAGTGCGCGCTGACGAAGATGAGCCCCCTGCCGTGCTCGCGCGCCGCTCGGAGGTGCCCGAGCGACCGGTCGTCGACGTCGACGAGCCGTTCGAGGTCGCCGTGATGCATGGCCGGGAAGCGCATGATCTCGGTCACGTACTTGGCGAAGTTGCGGAAGCTGCGGCGGGACACGCGCGCCACCTCCGGATCGGCCGAGGAGCGCGCGAGCACGATCGAGAAGTTGTGCTTCGTGATCTCACGCTTGTCCGACCAGAGGAGGTACGCCGCCTCCCCGGCGAGCACCGCGCCGGCGTAGACGAGCCGCGCCGGGAGGCGCTGCACCAGCGCCGCCGCGGCGCGCCAGCCCCAGTAGAGGAATCCCTCGAGCAGATGCGGGCGCATCACCGACCCGTCAGGGTACGGCTGTCGTCACCGCGGATGAACGCCTCGACGGCCTCCCGCGCCTCGTCGTCGTGGATCTGTTTCGGCGGCGACTTCATGAAGTAGGACGACGGCGCGACGAGCGTGCCGGAGAGACCGCGGTCGAGCGCGAGCTTCGCGCAGCGGATCGCGTCGATGACCACCCCGGCGCTGTTCGGCGAGTCCCACACCTCGAGCTTGACCTCCGCGTTCAGCGGCACGTCTCCGAAGGTGGTGCCCTCCATGCGGATGTAGCACCACTTGCGGTCGAGCAGCCACGGCACGTAGTCGGACGGTCCCACGTGGACGTCGTCCGCGGGGATCGGGTAGTCGAGCATGCTCGTGACCGCGTTCGTCTTGCTGATCTTCTTCGACTCGAGCCGCTCGCGCTCGAGCATGTTGAGGAAGTCGGTGTTCCCGCCGAAGTTCAGCTGGTACGTGCGGTCGAGCCGCACCCCGCGGTCCATGAACAGCCGGGTGAGGACGCGATGCGTGATCGTCGCGCCGACCTGCGACTTGATGTCGTCGCCGATGATCGGCAGCTTCGCCGCCGCGAAGCGCTTCTGCCACCGCGGCTCGCGGCCGATGAAGACCGGGATGCAGTTCACGAACGCGCACCCGGCCTGGAGGATCTGCTCGACGTACCAGCGGGTCGCGTCCTCGCTGCCGACCGGCAGGTAGGAGACGACGACGTCGACCTTGCGGTCCTTCAGGATGCCGACGATGTCGTCGGTCTCGCCGGCGGCCTTGGTGATCACCTGCGACAGGTACTTCCCGATCCCGTCGAGCGTCATCCCGCGGCCGACCTTCACGCCGGTCTTCGGGACGTCGGCGAACCGGTACGTGTTGTTCGGCTTCGCGTAGATCGCGTCGGCGAGGTCCTTGCCGACCTTGTTGCGGTCGACGTCGAACGCCGCGACGAACTCGAGGTCCGCCAGGTGGTAGCCGCCGAGGTCGACGTGCATGATCCCCGGAATCTTGTCGCCGGGCTTGGCGTCGCGGTAGTAGTGGACGCCCTGGACGAGCGAGGACGCGCAGTTCCCGACGCCGATGATCGCGACGCGGATCTTGCGCGCTCCCCTCGTCCGAGCCGTCACGCGCTTCTTCGCTGGCATCACATGTACCTCTCTTTATGTCCTCAGCGCTCGTGCCACGTGCACGATGCGCTGGATGGTGGTGAGCGTCGCGAGGAACGCGACGACGGCGACCGCCGCCGCGAAAAGGCTGAGGCCCCCGGTGGCGGTCCAGGCAGCGACACCGAGGACGAGGATGACGAGCCGGGCCTCGCGTGGCGCGAGGCCCACGTCCGCCGCGACACCGAGCGACTCCGCCTTCGCGCGGATGTACGGGACCGCGGACCCCGCGACGAGCGCGGCGAGCGCGGACCAGAAGAGCAGCCGGTCGCCGGAGGACGCGCCGAGCCAGGCCGCCGCGATGCCGAACGCGCCGTCGGAGAGGCGGTCGAAGGTCGAGTCGAGGAAGGCTCCAAGGCGCGTGCCGCCGCCGGCGGCGCGCGCGATCTGCCCGTCGAGCGTGTCGGCGAGCGCGCCGGCCAGCAGGACGACGAGCGCCGCCGCCGGCATCGCGAGAGCGAGGAGGGTCGCCCCGGTCACGGTGAGCAAAAAGCCGAGCGCCGTCACCGCGTTGGCGCTCACGCCGATCCGGTGGAGCGCGCGGGCGAGCGGCGCGAGGCCGCCGCGGGCGGTGGAGCGCGCGCGCTCGGGGACGATGCTCACGACCGGTTGGCGAGCGTGCGGAACGTCTGCTCCTGCAGCTCCGCGAACCGCTCGCGGTCGAACGAGCAGCGCACCTCGCGGCCGACGCGCGCCGTGCGCACGATGCCCGCGCGCGTGAGGCGGCGGAGGTGCCACGACATGAGCGGCTGGCTGATGCGCAGGCGCCGGACGAGAGCGGTGACCGAGGACTCGCCCTCCGTCGCGAGGATCTGGACGACGCGGAGGCGCGTCACGTCGCCGAGCGCCCGGTGGAACGCCTTGAGGTCGCGCAGGGACGATGGGCTGAGCACGGCTCCCCTTCCGCGGTGTCCCTCTGACTATAAGCGACTCTTTATGTGTCGGCAACGCTTCGGCGGCCCGGCGGTGGGACAATCGCGGTATGCCGGACACGCGACCGCTCGCCGCGCGCATGCGGCCACGCGACCTCGATGAGCTCGTCGGCCAGGAGCACCTCGTGGGAGCGGGCCGCGTCGTCCGGAAGGCGATCGACGCCGGGCAGCCGCCGTCGATGATCCTGTGGGGTCCGCCGGGCACCGGAAAGACGACGCTCGCCGCGATCGCCGCGAAGCGCGCACGGGCTCGGCTCGTCGCGATCTCGGCGGTATCGAGCGGAGTCGCCGACCTGCGGAAGATCATCGACGAGGCGCGCAGGCTCCGCGACATGAGCGGGCAGCGCACGGTCTTGTTCATCGACGAGATCCACCGCTTCAACAAGGCCCAGCAGGACGTGGTGCTGCCCTACGTGGAGAACGGCGACGTCGTCCTGATCGGCGCGACGACGGAGAACCCCTCGTTCGAGGTGAACTCGGCGCTGCTGTCGCGGTCCCGCGTGTACGTCCTGCGGCCGCTCGGCGAGGAGGACGTCCGCGCCATCGTCCGGCGTGCGCTGTCGGACGAGCGCGGCCTGGCGGGGCGCGCCCGGCTGGCGCCCGAGGCGGAGGCCGCGCTCGTCGCGGTGTCGAACGGCGACGCGCGCGTCGCGCTGAACGCCCTGGAGCTCGCGGCGGACGCGACCGGCGGCACGCGCGAGATCACGCTCGGCGACATCCGCGAGGCGCTCCAGCGGCGCAGCCTGCTCTACGACCGCGCCGGGGACCAGCACTACGACACGATCAGCGCGTTCATCAAGAGCGTGCGCGGATCGGATCCCGATGCGGCCCTGTACTGGCTGATGCGGATGATCGACGCGGGCGAGGACCCGATGTTCATCGCGCGGCGCATCGTCATCCTGGCGGGCGAGGACGTCGGTCTGGCCGATCCGCAGGCGCTGGTGATCGCGAGCGCCGCGCAGCAGGCCGCGCACCTCATCGGTCTCCCCGAGGCGTACTACCCGCTGGCCGAGGCGACGGTGTACCTGGCGCTCGCGCCGAAGTCGGACTCGCTGAAGCGCGGCCTCGGCGAGCTCCAGCGCGACCTCGCCGAGACGCGCGCGGATCCGGTGCCGCTGCACCTGCGCAACGCGCCGACCGGGCTGATGCGGCAGCTCGGATACGGGAAGGACTACCAGTACGCGCACGACTTCGAGGGTCACGTCGTCCCGGGCGAGACGTACCTGCCGGAGCCGCTGCGCGAGCGCAGGTACTACGTGCCGACGGACCTGGGCGCGGAGGCCGAGCTCAGGAGGCGGGTCGAGGCTTTGCGCCGATCCGCGCGAGCAGCAGGCCCAGCTCGAACAGGAGATACATCGGGATCGCGACCAGGGACTGATTGAACGGGTCGGGGGTGGGCGTCAGGATCGCGGCGATCACGAACACCAGGAGGAAGACGTAGCGCCGCTGCCTCGTGAGCCAGGACCGCTGGACGACGCCGACGCGGACGAGCGCGAAGATGATCGCGGGCATCTCGAACACCAGACCCACGGCGAGGATGAACGTCGTGACGAACGACAGGTACTCCGACGCCCGCAGCTGATTCTCGAACACGTCGCTCGCGAACGTGATGAGGAAGCGGACCGCGTTCGGCAGCAGGAGGAAGTAGGCGAACAGCATGCCTGCGACGAACAGCAGGAGCACGAAGGGGCCCAGCAGGAGGACGAAGCGTCGTTCGTTGGGATGGAGCGCCGGGTCGATGTACGCGAAGATCTCGTACAGGATCACCGGCATCGCGAGCGCGATCCCCGAGAACAGCGCGACGCGCATGTACGTGGTGAAGTTCTCGGTCGGGCTGAGCGACGTCAGCTTGCTCACGCCGGCCGGCAGGATGAGCAGGCGGATGATGTCGGTGGTGAAGAAGAACGCGATGGCGGTGGTCACGACGACTGCGATGGCCGCGACCATGAGGCGGTCGCGCAGCTCGGTCAGGTGCTGGATCAGCGAGAGCTCTTTGTCGCGCGAAGCGCTCATCGCCGGAACGCTAGCGCAGGTACACTCGAGGTGTTCGCCCCCGTAGCTCAGTGGATAGAGCGCAGGCCTCCGAAGCCTGAAGCAGCGGTTCGAGTCCGCTCGGGGGTACCGGTGGCCGCCCGACGCCGGCCGGCCGGCGGGCGACGGCGTTCCGCGGGCCGGTCGCGGGGCGCGCGACCGCCGAGGCACCGATCGTGCACCGGGTACCCTCCCGTAGATCGGAGGTGCGTTCCATGGGTCTCCTCGCTTTCCTCGTCGTGGGTCTGGTCGCCGGGTTCATCGCCCGCTGGCTGGTGCCCGGGCCGGATCCGATGGGCTGGGTCGGCACGCTGATCCTCGGTGTCATCGGGTCGTTCGTCGGCGGCACGCTCGCCGCGCTCTTCTTCGGAGGGACGGTCGATCTCACGGCATCGGGCCTGGTCGGGTCGATCGTGGGCGCGATCATCGTGCTGCTCGTCTGGCGCGGGCTGGGCGGGAGCCGCGCGAGGACCGTCTAGAGCGCCTGCGAGGGGTGGTCCGGGGGCGGCTCCTCGGCTGACCGCAGACGGGTCACATGGATCCAGAAGCGCCCGAGGCGGCTGCTCACCAGCCACTCCTCGCGGTTCGGGGACGACCGCACGAGCCGACCCTCGTGCCACTCGTCTCCGGGCGCGGGCGAGTAGAGCACGCGCGCGCCGGGACGCAGCTCGAGCCGCATCAATGCTGCGGAACGATAGCGGCTTCGCCGCCGGACATGCGGCGGACGTACTCCGCGAACATCGGCTCGACGAAGTCGTACTTCCCGCGGCCGAGCCGCGTCACCAGCCCTCGCGCGCGCAGCGCCTCGAGCGCGCGCAGGACCTCTGGCCGCGGGACCTCCCCCTCGCTCGCGTAGAGCACGGCGCGCTCGGCCACGCGCTTCGCGATCGCCTGCAGGTACTTCTGCCGGCCGATCTCGCTCCAGTGCAGCGCGAACGGACGCTCGAGCTCGCGCATCGCCTGCTCGTAGGCGACGGCGAGCAGCTCCGCGGTCACCGTGCGCTGGCCGGAGTCGCGCATCAGGTAGTAGAGCGCGGCGCAGAGCTGCATCGTGTCCTGCGGGTGCCCGCCCGTCGCGTCGATGAGGCGATCCACGACGGACTCGTCGACGGCGATCCTGCGCTCGGCGAACTTGCCGCGGATGTAGTCGAGCCAGTCGTCGGGCGCGATCCCGAAGCGGTGGCCGCCGGCGTCGGCGAGGTCGAGCGGGACCGCGAAGCGGTAGAAGGCGCGTCCCTTCTCGCTGAACAGCTGCTCCATGATGCCCTCCTCGGAGCCGAGGAAGGCGTACGCGACACCCCGCTGCGCCTGCAGGTGCGTGCGCATGACGTCGAAGACGCGCGGCCCGAGCCGGCCGGCGGCCTGGAACTCGTCGAACACGACGACGACCCGCTTCCCGCCGCGGGCCGCGAGCGTGCGCGGGAGGTCGAGCGCGGCGTCGAAGAAGCGCTGCGCGTTCGTCTCGCGCGCGAGCTCGAGCGCCAGCTCGACGTGCTCGTACTTCACCCGCACCGTCGGCCGCATGCCGGCGGCGACCGCCTTGGCCTGCGCGAGCGTGCGCTCGGTGCCCGACACGTTCTCGAGGAGCGCGTCGGCGAGACGCTCGCCGAGCCCGCGGAGGTCGGTCGCGCCCAGGCAGTCGACGTAGGCGGTGAGCGCGCCCTTGCGCCGCAGGCGGCGCAGGACCTCGAGGATGATCGACGTCTTTCCGATGCGGCGCGGCCCCGCGACGAGCAGATGGCTCCCGTCGCTCAGACGCTCGACCGCGCGCCGGATGTAGGCCTCGCGGCCGACGAGGTCCGCCGCCGGGACCGGCCCGCCCACCGGGAAGTGGGGCGGCGGAGCGGCGACGCGGCCGAACGGCCCGGGCATCGCCGCCCAGTATACATAGGATGTATCCAAAGGTTGCCGCGGATGCGTACACGGCTGCCGTGCGAGCATCGACGGCGTGGGGCTCGTCGACCGCGTGCTGGGGCGGCGCGACCGGGAGCGGCAGCGCCGGCTCGCCGCCGCCTCCGCCGCCGTGGACCGCGAGCTCGCGGCGAACCTCGAGCTCGCGGCGATGTTCGGCCAGACGCGCCAGGCGGTCGTCCTCGAGAATGGCGAGTTCGCGCGCCACCGTGCCGTGCTGGAGAGCGAGCTGCCGTCGGTCTTCGACGGCCTGCGCGACCTGTACGCGCGTATCCCCGACGCGGAATCGGCCATGGAGCGCCGGGGTCCGGCCGGATCGCTGCGGCCGGAGGATCGCTCGATCGTCGAGGGCTGGGAGGGCGACGCGCGATCGCTCCAGCGCGAGCTGCGTTCCGCGGCCGCCGCGCCGCCGCCGTCGCTGGCGTCGCTGCTCCTCGGCCGTCTGCGCGGAGGCCCGTCCGGCAGGGGATAGCCCCGCCGCTGGCTAATGGCACGTGACCTGCATCGTTAAGCCGTCGGATGGCAGGTCCGCTCAGACCGGGTCGCGCCTATCGCGCGTACCGCTTCCCGCAGCGCAAGGGTGGCCGCCTCTGGCGCCGTCCGGGACCGGCCGTTCGGCTCGGCCCGCTCGCCGGAGGAGCGCTCGCGTTCGTGCTCGCGATGGGCGCGCTGGCCGGCACCGCCGCGGCCGCCGTCATCGGGTACCTCGCCGCCGACCTCCCGGAGGCTCAGGACCTCGCGAGCGTCCCCGTGCCCCTCACGACGCGGATCTACGACCGCTCGGGCGAGCGCCTCCTGTACACGCTCGAGAATCAGCGTCGCGACCTCGTCGGCCTCGAGGCGATCCCGCAGCGCCTTCAGGACGCCACCATCGCGATCGAGGACAAGACCTTCTGGACGAACCCCGGCATCGACGTCGGCGGCATCATCCGCGCCGCGAACGCGAACCTCTCGAGCGGCGGCATCAGCCAGGGCGGCTCCACCATCACCCAGCAGCTCATCAAGCAGCGCCTGCTCGGCGACGACCCCACGTTCACGCGGAAGATCAAGGAGGCGATCCTGGCGATCGAGGCGACGAGGACGTTCACGAAGAAGCAGATCCTCGAGATGTACTTCAACCAGGTCTACTACGGGAACCAGTCGTACGGCGTGCGGGCGGCGGCGCAGACGTACTTCGGCGTCGCGGACCTGAACCAGCTCACGCTCGGCCAGGTCGCGCTCCTCGCGGGGCTGCCGCAGGCGCCCTCGTCGTACGACCCGATCGTCAATCCGGACGGGGCCTACGCCCGCCGAGCCGCGGTGCTCCAGGCCATGGTCGACAACGGCTACGTCAGCGCCGACGAGGCCGCCGCGGCGCAGGACGAGCCGATCGTCGTGAAGCCCGCGGCAACGGCGCTGTGGGCGGCCCACTTCACGTTCCGCGTCCGCGAGCAGCTCATCCGCGAGGTCGGCGAGAAGGCGGCCTACGAGGGCGGGTTCACCGTCATCACGACGCTCGACTGGAACATGCAGGCGCTCGCGGAGAAGGAGGTGAAGGCGAAGGTCGATTCGCTCAAGGGCGCGAACGTGAACAACGCGGCGCTCATCACGATGGATCCGCGGACCGGCGAGATCCTGGCCTACGTCGGATCGTACGACTACAACATCAACACGCCGAAGATGCGCGGCGACTACGACCACGCGGGCATCGCGCTCCGGCAGCCCGGCTCGACGTTCAAGCTGTTCACCTACCTCGCCGGCATGGAGTTCGCGGGGCTGACCGCCTCCTCGCGGCTCTACGACATCGAGTTCAAGATGCGTGACGGCAGCGGGCAGGTCTACGCCCCGAGGGACGCGACGCTGCAGCAGCACGGGCCGACGACGGTGCGGCAGGCGCTGCGCGAGTCGCTGAACCTCCCGGCCCTGCAGGTCGCGCGCACCGTCGGCGTCGACCGCATCATCGACGTCGTCGGCCAGCTCGGCATCCAGCGCGAGTTCGCCCGATCCCGCCTCGGCATCTCGTTCGGCATCGGCGCCGGCGAGATGCGCCTCATCGACATGGCGAGCGCGTATCAGGTCGTGGCGAACATGGGCGTGCGCGTCGAGCCGACGATGATCCTGAAGATCATCGACCCGAAGGGGAAGGTCGTCCGCGACTTCTCCAAGCCCGAGGGACGCCAGGTGCTCGACCCGCGTCTGGCGTGGGTGATGACCGACATCCTCAAGGACAACACGAATCCGCAGGCCTCGTTCGTGTTCGGCCCGTGGACGACGATCGGGCGGCCGGCGGCGCTCAAGACCGGCACGACCGACAACCTGCAGGACGTGCTCGCGATCGGCTACACGCCGCAGCGTCTGACCGCGGTGTGGATGGGCAACTCGGACAACTCGCAGATGTACGGCATCACCTCGGCGATGGCGCCGGGCGTGCTGTGGCGCGACTACATGAAGCAGGTCGTGGCCGGGCTGCCGGTGGAGTGGTACCCGGAGCCGGACGGCATGGTCGACCGCGTCGTCTGCGTCAATCCGTCGCCGTACGGCGGCAACGGCTCGGGCGAGCTGCCGGGTCCGTTCTGCCCGCCGGGCTTCCGCTTCACCGAGCACTACCTGGCGGGGACCGAGCCGAAGAAGAACGACGCCGACTTCTACACCTCGTGCGGCATCCGCCTCGCTGCGCCGTTCGCCGACTGGCAGGCCGACTACAACCGCTGGGCCGCGGGTGCGGTGAACGGCAGCTACGGCTACGGGCGGTTCAACTGGCAGATCTGCGGGTTCTCGCCCTCGCCCTCGCCGTCGGCGTCGCCGGGCGCGAGCGCCTCGCCGCGGCCGACGACCACGCCGAGGCCGACGAGGCGGCCGCGTCCCTGACCTGACGCCTCTCTAGACTTCGTCTCGTGGCCGACGTCGCGAGGGCCTCGTTCTACGAGCCCGTCGAGCAGGAGCTGCGCGAGCTCGAAGCGCGCCTGCGCGGCGTGGCGCGCGGCGGCCATCCGACCTTCGGCGCCGCGGTCGAGCACCTCTTCTCCGCGCCGGGGAAGCTGCTGCGCCCGACGCTGGTGTTCCTCGCGGCGCGCTTCGGCACGCGCCCCGACCCCGCCGTCGTCCTCAACCTCGCGCTGTCGCTCGAGCTCGTGCACACGGCGTCGCTCGTGCACGACGACATCGTCGACCGCGCCGACCTCCGGAGGAACATGCCGACCGTCAACGCGCGCTGGGGCGACGACGCGGCGCTCATCGTCGGCGACTACCTCTTCGCGAAGGCCTATGCGCTCGCGGCGGTGCTGCCGAAGCCGGAGGTCATCGCGATCGTCGCGCAGACCGTCTTCGCGCTGTGCGACGGGGAGCTCAAGGAGGTCACCATGGAGCGCGCGCTGCCGAGCGAGGAGCAGTACCTCGAGCGCATCGAGCTGAAGACCGCCTCGCTCTACGCGGCCTGCTGCCAGGGCGCCGCCCTGCTCACCGAGGCTGAGCCGGAGCACGTCGCCGCGCTGGGCGCGTTCGGCACGAACCTCGGGCTCGCGTTCCAGATCACCGACGACATCCTCGACGTGGTCGGCGACGAGAGCGAGTTCGGGAAGACCGTCGGCCGCGATCTCGCCGAGGGCATGCCCACGCTGCCGATGATCTACGCGGCGCTCGAGGCCGACGGTTACGCGGGCGAGCTCGCGCGGCGGATCACGCGGATCGGGAAGGCGGAGGGCGAGGTGCGCGATCTCCTCCGCGTGATCCGCGAGAGCGGCGGACCGGCGCGCGCCCGAGAGCGAGCGCTCGCGTTCCACGATCTCGCGGCCAGTGCCCTGGACGCGCTTCCCGATGGGCGGGAGCGGGCCGCGCTGCGCGACCTCGCGGACTTCGTGATCAGCCGGGTGCGTTAGCTCCGCTGGCGGCGGTCGCGGCCGCCGCGGCGCCCCCGACGGCGCTTGCGCCGGGCTCCGTCCTCGCCGACGGGGGTGGGGCGCTCCATGCGCGGCACCTCGTCGCCGCCGTAGGAGCCGACGCCGCGCGTGTGCGCGCCGACGCGCGAGAACTCGACGCCGAGCTCTTGCGCGGTGATCTCCGCCCGTCCGCCGGTCGCGAGCTCCACGACCACGGCCTCCTTCACGACGTTGGTGCCCTGGGTCACGGCGCAGCCGCTCGTGCCGCACTGTCCGCCCTGGCAGGAGGGGATGTGGAACACCTCGCCGACCTTCGGGAGCTTCCCCTTGACCTCCTGGTAGGTCTCGAGCTCGTAGATGAGGCAGCACTTGAGACGCCCGCACACGCCGGTGAGCTTGGCCTGGTTGAGCGGCAGGTCCTGCTCCTTCGCCATGCGGATCGATATGTTCGAGAACTTGTCGAGCCAGCTCGAGCAGCAGAGCTCGCGCCCGCACGTCCCCACGCCGGTCATCACCTTCGTCTCGTCGCGCGCTCCCAGACGGCGAAGCTCGATGCGCGTGCCGAACCGTGCCGCGAACGCGTCGGTGAGCTCGGCGAGGTTGAGCCGGTCCTCGCTCTGCTGCGAGTAGAAGACCGTGAGCGCGGTGCCGTCGAACTGCCAGTCGCAGCCGAGCACCTTCAGCGGGAGCCCGCGCTCGCGCACCATCCCCGCCGCCGTGACCGCGGCCTCGGCCTCCATCCGCTTGCGTCTGTTGATCTCGAGCACGTCCGACGCGGTCGCCTTGCGCTCGACGACGCCGAGCGGCATGTCGACCTGCACGAGCGGCGAGTCGGTGGGGAGGATCTGGATCCGGGCGGCGTCGAGGCCGACCTCGGTGCGCACTATGACCCACTGGTTGATCGTGAAGTCGCCGATCTGACCGGGCTCGAAGAAGTACATGCGGCCTGCCTTCGCGAAGCGGACGCCGACGACCGTGCGCATCATGCGGCGGCCGCCAGGTCCGCGCGGTAGGGGAGCCGCAGCGCGAGCAGCTCCAGCAGCATGCGCGCGCTCACCGTCGTCTCGACGACGTCGCGCCGCCAGCGTTCGAACGCCTGCGCGAGGTCGACCAGCTCGCGTCCGCCGGTGCTGGCGGCGAGCTTCGCCGACTCGGCCGCGCGCTCGGGGCGCACGGCCCGCTCGGGCGCTCCCGCCGCGACGAAGGCGGCGTCGCGCAGCAGCTCGCCCCATTCGACGAGGCGGGTCTCGATCTGCGCGCTGCGCTTCTGCGTGTCGGTGCGCGACTCGGCGAGGTCGGCGGCCCACGCGAAGCGGTCGGTGAGCCGGCTGGCCACGAGCGTGTAGAACTCGCGCTCGAGCGCCCGCCGCGCCTCGCGCTCGGCCTCGTCGATCGCCAGCCGGATCGCGACACCCGGCTTCCCGGCGGCCGCCGCCGCGTAGCGCGCGGCGTCGGGGCCCAACCGCGCGACGAGCGCCGCCTCGATCTCGGCGCGCGGCACGGGGCGGAACGGGATCGGCTGCACGCGCGAGCGGATCGTGTCGAGGAGCCGCGAGGGCGTGGGGGTCACCAGGAGGAGACACGCGTGCGCCGGCGGCTCCTCGAGCGTCTTGAGCAGCGCCGTCTCGGCGTGCTCGGAGAGGTCGGCCGCGTCGTCGATGATCACGACGCGGGTGCGGCCCTCGAGCGGGCGCAGCGCGAGATCCTGCTGCATCGCGCGGACCTGCTCGATGCTGATGTTCTTGCGGTCGTCGCGCGTGCCGCTGTCCACCAGGCGCGTCACCTCGCGGACGTCCGGATGCAGGCCGCGCTCGATCTTCCGGCAGGCGACGCATGCGCCGCAGCCGCCGCTCACGCGCGGCTCGCGATCGCAGTTGAGCGTCTGCGCGAGCCGGATCGCGACGGTGTGCTTGCCGATCGAGCGCGGTCCGCTGAGCTCGTACGCATGGGCAACGTCGCCACGGACCGCCTGGTCCCCGAGCCTGTCGAGGAGGCGACGCTGCCCGATGACATCTCGCATCGGGTCAGGGCGATTCTATGCTCTCGCTAGCAGCAGGGCTCGTCGCTCTGCGGCGGGCAGCAGACGGGTGAGGGACAGCACGGCTGCGGGCAGCACGGCTCGCTCATCGGGGCCTCCTTTCTCAGCGCAGCGCGTCGACCAGACGCCGGATGTGCGCCGGGAGATGCGGCGTGAGACGGTAGTACGTCCAGATGCCGCGGCGCGTCGCCTCCACCAGCCCGGCGTCGCGGAGCTTCCCGATGTGGTGCGAGATGGTCCCCTGCGTGAGGCCGAACGTCGCGGTGAAGTCGCAGACGCACGCCGGCTCGGTCGCCTCGCGCAGCGCGAGGACGATCTGCAGCCGCGTCGGATCGGCGAGCGCCCGGAGGACGGCCGCGAGCTCGCCGGCGCGCTCCGCGGGCAACTCGGGCTCGAGCGCGCAGCACACGCCACGCTCACGGTCCGGAAGGATCCGCGCCGCGCTCATCGCGGCGATCGTAGCAGACCCATTGACGACTATCAATGCGTTGTGGGAGCATGTGGCGGGCGCCGCCGGCGGCGCGCGGGAGGACGAAGATGAGCGAACTCCAGGAGGCGGTGCGCGCGAGGTACGCCGAGCGCGCGCTGCGGATGGCGAAGACACCGGGGAGCTGTTGCGACGACGCGGGCTCGACCCGCGACGCCTACAGCGGCGAGGAGCTCGCGAGCGTCGGCCTCGGTCCCGCCGCGAGCCTCGGCTGCGGGAACCCGACCCTGCTCGCCGACCTCCGTCCCGGTGAGCGCGTGCTGGATCTGGGGTCCGGCGCGGGCGTCGACGTGCTGCTCTCCGCGCGCCGCGTGTCGCCCGGCGGGCACGCCTACGGCGTGGACATGACCGACGAGATGCTCGCGGTCGCGCGCGAGCACCAGCGCCGCGCGGGCATCGCGAACGCGTCGTTCCACAAGGGCACGATCGAGGCGCTGCCGCTCGACGACGCGAGCGTCGACGTCGTCATCTCGAACTGCGTCATCAACCTCGCGGCCGACAAGCGGGCGGTGCTCCGCGAGGCGTTCCGGGTGCTCCGGGATGGCGGACGCCTCGCGGTCGCCGACATGGTGGCGCTCGAGGAGCTGGCGCCGGCGGCGAAGCGGCGCCTCGACCTGTGGGCCGGCTGCGTCGCCGGGACGATCACGGTGGAGGAGTACGCCGCCGCGCTGCGTGAGGTCGGCTTCACGGACGTCGCGATCGAGGTGACGCGCGAGGTCACGCTCGACGGCGTCGCCGGACGGATCGCGAGCGCCTACCTGAGGGCCCGCAAGCCGTCGCGGGACGTGACCGCCGCGGCGTAGACCGCCTCGGTCCGGCGCGCGACCGCGGGCCAGCTGAACTCGGCGCGCGCGCGCTCGCGGCCGGCCGCTCCCATGCGCCGCGCGCCGTCCGGATCGGCGAGCAGCGCGAGGACCGCATCCGCGATCGCGCGCGGCTCGTTCCGCGCGTGCAGCCCGTCCACGCCTTCGCGCACGACCTCGCGCAGCGGCGGGATGTCGCCGGCGACCACCGGCAGGCCGGCGGTCCACGCCTCGAGGTAGGCGTGGCCGAACGTCTCGTGCTCGCTCGGCATGGCGAAGATCGTCGCCCGCGCGAACGCCTCGGCCTTCTCGCGCTCGCTCACCACGCCGCGCTCGATCCAGCGGGGATCCGCACGCGGCCTGGCGAGGCGCGCGCTCCACGCCGGCTGGCCGATCGCGACGAACCGCGCGTCGGGCCGCTCCCGCCATACCAGCGGCGCCGCGTCGCGCAGCGCGTGGTATCCCTTGTAGCGCTCCTTCCGCCCGACGAAGAGCACCGTCGCGGGCTCGCGCGGCACGTCCGGCAGCGCCGCGAGGTTCGGCCCGATCCCGGTGACGTGGACCCGCGCCACGCCGCGCGCGCGGTACCACGCCGCCTCCCACTCGGTCAGCGCGATGAGCGCGTCGTCGCGCCGGTACCGCGCGAGGTCGGCCCGCCCGCCGCCGGAGAAGGGCTGCCCCGGATGGACCAGGGGCGTCTCCACGAACGCGGCGCCGGCGGCTCGGGCCGCCGATGCGAGCTCGCCCGCCCACTCGCGCGCCAGCGAGTGCACGACGTCCGCGCCGGCGACGACGCGCCGCAGGTCGTCCGCGCGCACCAGCGTGGTCGGCAGGAGCGCGTCGACGGCCGCGCCCAGCCTGCCCCCGCGTACGTCGAGGAGGGTCAGGCCGCCGGCGTCCATGCCGGCGCGCCGCCAGGGCGGGCGCATGCCGACGAGCGTGACGTCGTGACCGAGCGCGCGCAGCTCGCGTTCGAGCGCGCGCGCGAAGGTCTCGGAGCCGCCGACGGTCGAGACGAGCTTCTTCGCGACGACGACGCGCAAGACGCCGCTACGCCAACGCCTCGTCGGCGCTGATGTGCGCGGCCGCGGCGCGCTCGTACGCGGACTCGACGCGGTCCATGACGCGCTCCCAGTCCCATCGTTCGGCGGTCTTCGCCGCGCCCGCGCGGCCCATGCGCGCGCGCAGGTCCGCGTCGTCGAGGAGCACGGCGATCGCGTCGGCGATCTCGCCGACGCGCTGCCGCACGACGAAGCCGTCCTCGCCGTGCGCGATCACCTCACGCAGCGGCGGGATGTCGCCGCCGATCACGGGCCTCTCGTGCAGCCAGGCCTCGAGGTAGCCGATGCCGAAGGTCTCGTGGAGCGAGGGCATCGCGTACAGCGAGCATGCGTCGAACGCCGCCGCCTTCTCGGCGTTCGTGGCGCGCTCGATCGGGATGATCCGCTCGTCGGTGTGGCGTGCGAACTCGTCCACGACCGAGCCGTAGAAGCCGGCGAGTCCGATGAACACGAAGCGCGTCTCGGGGTGGCGCTGCCACACGCGCTCCGCGGCGTCCAGCAGGTGGACGAAGCCCTTGTAGCGCTCGCGCCGTCCCACGTAGAGGACGACGGGCGCGTCCGGCGGGATGCGGTGCCTGCGCCGGAAGTCGTGGCCGTCGGTCGATCGGGTCGCGTTCGGGCCCATGCCCGTCGTGACGACGCGGTAGGGATCGATCCCGTACGAGGCGTACCAGCCGCGCTCCCACTCGGTCATCGTCGTGATCGCGGTCGCGCGGCGGTACCGCTCGAAGTCCGACGGGAGGTCTCCGCCGTGGAACTGGCCGGGGTGCGCGAGCGGCGTCAGCACCACCGGGACGTCGAGTGCCTCGCCCACGCGGAGCGAGCTGTCGAGGTACTCCCGGCCGACGTTGTGGATGAGATCGCGGTCCCCCGCGTGGCGCTCGAGCTCGGACGTCGGCATGAGGTCGACGAGCGTGGACGCGTCGACGAAGAGCCCGAAGATGCCGCCGCGCGGCTTGACCTGGACGACGTCCACGCCGCTCCGGGTCGTGAACCTGGTGCGCTCGTCGAACGCCTGCGTGCAGACCACGCGAACGTCGTGGCCGCGTGCTGCGAGGCGTGTCGCGAACTGGTAGGCGAGGCTCTCGGACCCGCCCATGGGCGCGAACGTTCGCTTGGTGAACAGGATCCGCATTGCCGCTCTCCTTAGCACGCGCCCTGCCGCCCGGCCGGCTCCGCCTAGTGTCGTGACCCGGAATACATGCGCAGCCGCATCGGTACCGGATCCGCCGATGCCTGTGTCGCCTTCGTCCGGACGCTCCTCACGTACCTGCGGCTACGCTCCGGCGCGTCCCTCCTCGGCTCCTTGGCCTCGGCGTCCCGGTACCGCGCGTCTGCACATGACTTCCGGGTCACGACACTAGGACGCGGCCTCCTCGAGTCCGATGAACTTGGCCCAGGCGAGCTCGCCGCCGCGCACGTACGACGCGTAGAGGTACGTCGGCGTGGCCGGCGGGCGCCTCGGCGGGCGCAGGAGGACCATCTTCGATTCGGCGAGCGTTCGCCCGCCCTTGCGGTGGTTGCACGGGCGGCACGCCGCCACGACGTTCTCCCAGGTGTGCTGTCCGCCGCGATGGCGGGGCATCACGTGGTCCAGCGTCAGGTCGTTGCCCCGCCTCCCGCAGTACTGGCAGGTGTGGTCGTCCCGCTGGAGGACCTCCCTGCGGGTCAGCTTCACGACCGGCCGCGGCCGCTTGATGTGGTAGGCGAGCCGGATGACCGACGGCGAGGCGAACGACAGCCGCTCGCTCGTCACGATGTGGCCGTTCTGCTCGATGACGGTCGCCTTCTGCTTCGTGAGCAGCACGACGGCGCGCCGGACGTTGCACACGTTCAGCGGCTGGTAGTCCGAGTTCAGCACCAGGACGTTCGCGTCGATGACCGCCATGTACCGATTCTACGGGCCGCGCGGTACGATTGGGTCGATGGCACCCTCCCAGAACGGCTCCGGCGGGCAGGCCCACACCGGCACCTGGACCCTCAAGACCGGGCTCGCGCAGATGCTCAAGGGCGGCGTGATCATGGACGTCGTCACGGCCGAGCACGCGCGCATCGCCGAAGAGGCCGGCGCCGTGGCGGTGATGGCGCTCGAGCGCGTCCCCGCCGACATCCGCGCCTCCGGCGGCGTCGCGCGCATGAGCGACCCCGAGAAGGTCCTCGAGATCATGGCCGCCGTCACCATCCCGGTGATGGCGAAGGCGCGCATCGGGCACTTCGTCGAGGCGCAGGTGCTCGAGGCGCTCGGCGTCGACTACGTCGACGAGAGCGAGGTCCTGACGCCTGCCGACGAGCAGTTCCACATCGACAAGCACGCGTTCAAGGTCCCGTTCGTGTGCGGCGCGCGTGACCTGGGCGAGGCGCTCCGCCGGATCAACGAGGGGGCGGCGATGATCCGCAGCAAGGGTGAGGCCGGCACCGGCAACGTCGTCGAAGCCGTTCGCCACCTGCGCGCGATCACGTCGCAGCTCCGCGCGCTCGCCGACATGGACGAGGCGGCGCTCGCGGAGAGGGCGTCCGAATACCGGGTCCCGGTCGACCTGGTGAAGCGCGTCGCGCAGGCACGCAAGCTGCCGGTCGTGCTGTTCTGCGCGGGCGGCATCGCGACTCCCGCGGACGCCGCGCTCATGATGCAGCTCGGCGCGGAGGGGAACTTCGTCGGCTCGGGCATCTTCAAGTCCGCGGAGCCGGCGCGTCGCGCGAAGGCGATCGTCGAAGCGACGACGCATTACACCGACGCGAAGCTCGTCGCCGAGGTCTCGCGCGGGCTCGGCGAGCCGATGCGCGGCATGTCGCTCGAGACGATCCCGCCCGCCGAACGTCTTGCCGTCCGCGGCTGGTGACCCGAAGAGCCGACCGGCCCGCGTAGGCGTCCTCGGCCTCCAGGGCGATTTCGCCGAGCACCTCCGGACGCTCACGCGCCTCGGCGCGGAGGCGATCGACGTGCGCCGTCCCGAGCAGCTCGACGAGATCGACGCCCTCATCATCCCCGGCGGCGAGAGTACGACGATCGGCAAGCTCGCCGAGCGCTACGCGTTCATCCCGAAGCTGCGCGAGCGCGTCGCGGCGGGCATGCCGGTGTGGGGCACGTGCGCGGGCGCGATCTTCCTCGCGAAGGACGTCCCCGGGCACCCGCACCCCCTCGCGGCGGTCATGGACATCACCGTCGAGCGCAACGCGTTCGGCCGCCAGATCGATTCGTTCGAGGCCGACATCGACGTGCGCGGCATGGGCGGCGGTCCGTTCCACGCGGTGTTCATCCGCGCGCCGAAGATCAGGGCGACCGGACGGGACGTCGACGTGCTCGCGACGCTGCCCGACGGCGCCGTCGTCGCCGTGCGCGAGGGCGCGCTCCTCGCGACGTCGTTCCACCCGGAGCTCACCAGCGACGACCGGTTCCACCGCTACTTCCTCGCGATGGGGAGGCGCTGATGCCGGCGCGCGCCGCGACGCCGTTCGACGCGCCGCGCATCTCCGCGCTCCTCGAGCGGTCGCTGCGCTCGCCGGAGAGCGTGGTCGCCTCCGCCCTGCCGGCGCCGTTCGCGGGCGGCGCCGTCCCGGGGCTGCGCGCGCTGGGGCTCGGCATCTTCGGGCTCGCGGGCGGCCGCCTGCGTGTCTACCTCGACGAGGTGCGCGGACAGCTGCGCAGCGTCGCGCTGGTGTACGGCGGGAGGCGCGCGGAGTGGGTGATCCTCATGCTCGCCTCGCTGCCCGAGCCCGGCGGCGCGGACAGCGCGTTCCGGCTCCTCTCCGGCGTCAGCGGCGCGGCGGCGCGCGCGGGCATGCATCGCCTGTTCGCCGCGGCGCCCGACGACGCGATGCCGCGCGAGACCTTCTTCCAGACCGGCTTCTACTCGTACACGCGCGAGACCTGGTACGCCGCGAGCGGCATGCGCCTCGCGCCGGCGCGCCGCGAGGGCTGGCGCGCCGCGACGGGGACCGACGCGCACGACCTGTTCCGCTTCTACACGGCGACGACGCCGCACGCGGTCCAGCGTGCGGAGCAGCTCTCGGTGCCCGACTTCGACCTCTCGCGCCGCGGCGGCGCGTACGATCCGCCGCACCTCAGCGGTGGCAACCCGCTCGCGATGCGCCGCGCGCTCGCGCTCGTGGACGGGGACGAGCGGACGACGCGCGCGGTCGCCCTCGCGTTCGCGGGCCGCGAGCGCCACCCGCACGTCGTGAAGGTGCGCACGCGCGAGGGCGACGTGGACCTGGCGCGCGACCTCGTGCGCGCGAGCGTGCGCGCGCTTGAGCCAGACCGCCCCGTCGCCGCACCGGTGCGCTCGTACGAGGAGCACGTCGGCCGTGCGCTGCTCGCGGAGGGCTTCCGCGACCTCGCGACCACGATGCTCTTCGTCAAGGAGCTGGCCGTTCGCGTCGAGGAGCCGGCGTTCGCGCCCGCGGTGGTCCGCTAGCGTCAGGAGGCTCTAGCCGCCCGCGATCGCGCCCAGCACGATGAACGGCTCCTCGCCACGGCCGACCGCGGACGGCAGCGGCGCATCCGGAGGATCGTGCGTGAGGTCCTGCTCGCACGCGAAGAAGCGCAGGAAGGGCCGGCGCCGCTGGGTCGTGTGGTCGCGGATCGTGCCACGCAGCATCGGATAGGCGGCCTCGAGCGCGTCGAGCACGGAGCGCTGCGTCACCGCGCCGTCGACGCGGAGCGTGACCTCGCTCGCCACGCCCGCCAGGGTGCGCAGATGGTGCGGAAGGACCACGCGGATCACCGGAGCGTCTGCACCTCCACCGACAGCACCGCCGGGAGATCGCGCACGATGGCCGACCAGGTGTCGCCCGCGTCGGCCGACGCATAGACCTGCCCGCCGGTGGTCCCGAAGTACACCCCGCACGCGTCCAGCGAGTCCACGGCCATGGCGTCGCGCAGGACGTTCACGTAGCAGTGGCGCTGCGGCAGCCCCCTCGTGAGCGCCTCCCATTCGTTGCCGCCGGTGCGGCTGCGGTAGACCCTGAGCCTGCCGTCGGGCGGGAAGTGCTCGGCGTCGCTCTTGATCGGGACCACGTAGATCGTCTCCGGCTCGTTCGCGTGGACGTCGATGACGAATCCGAAGTCGGTCGGCAGATCCCCGCTCACCTCCGTCCACGAGTCGCCCGCGTCGTCGCTGCGCAGCACGTCCCAGTGCTTCTGCATGAACAGCACGTTCGGACGAGAGCGGTGCATCGCGATGCGATGGACGCAGTGGCCGACCTCCGCCGTCGGGTCGGGGAGGTACTGCGACCGCAGACCGCGGTTTATCGGCTTCCAGCTCCGGCCGCCGTCGTCGGTGCGGAACGCGCCGGCGGACGAGATCGCCACGAACAGACGGTCGCGATCTTCGGGATCCGCGATGATCGTGTGCAGGCACAGGCCGCCGGCGCCGGGCTGCCACTGCGGCCCCGTCCCGTGCCCGCGCAATCCCGCGACCTCGCTCCAGGTGCGTCCGCCGTCGGTCGAGCGGAAGAGCGCGGCGTCCTCGACGCCCGCGAGGACGGTGTCGGGGTCGGTGAGCGAGGGCTCGAGATGCCAGACGCGCTTGAACTCCCACGGCCGCTGCGACCCGTCGTACCACTGGTGCGTGGTGAGCGCGCTGCCGGTGGCGGCAGAGGCGTCGTACACGAACTTGTTGCTCTCGCCCTTCGGCATGCCGTCGGGCGTGGTCGTCGGCTCGCCGCGGGGCGTCCCCGGCTGGTGCCAGGTCTTCCCGCCGTCGTCAGAGCGCTGGACGATCTGTCCGAACCAGCTGCTCGTCTGCGATGCGTAGAGGCGGTCAGGATCCACCGGCGAGCCCTTGAGGTGGTAGATCTCCCAGCCCGCGAAGTGCGGACCGCCGACGGTCCAGTCCGTCCGCCTGCCGTCGGACTCGAGGATGAACGCGCCCTTCCGGGTGCCGACCAGGACGCGGACTCCACTCATGTCGCTCCCCCTCGCATGCGAGATCAGAGAACGGGATGACTATCGCACGCGACGAGCGCTCCGCTCGATGCCGCGCGGAGGCGGCTGCCGGGACGGCGGTCGCTCGGCTAGCCGCTCGGCGGGGGCGACGGTGTCGGCGACGGTGTCGGCGCGCTCCCGCCGCCGAGGTACGTGAAGGCCATCCGCTCGCAGTAGAGCGAGAACGAGACCTTCCCCGGCGAGTCGTCGGTATCGAGCGTGTCGTCACTCGCGGCGAAGATGCCGAGACCGACGAAGTCGATGCGCAGAAGCTCGCCCTTCAGGTCCGACGTGAAGAACGTGAGGCTGCCGGTCTTCTCCCGGCCCTGGTCGTTGTTGCCCCTGATGACGAAGTCCTCGTGCCAGTCGTACCACGTCTGCGCGCTCGACTGCGCGATAGTGACCACGAGATTGGGGACCTCGACGGTCCCGGGCTCGCGCTCGTAGTCGCGCTGCTCGCCGATGGGATTCTCGACCACCTTCTGCTTCAGGGTGAACGCGTCGATCTTCGCGACGCGCGAGGTGTCCAGCCCGTCGATCTGCAGCCGGAAGTTCGACGGAAGCCACTGCTTCTGCCTGCCCCTCGCGACGGTGGGGAGGGCCAGCGTCGCGTTTGGCGGCGCCACCTGCGTGTACGCCGGGGAGAACCGGATCGTCAGGTAGGCGGGCTCCTTCGAGCTGCCGTCGCAGGCGGGGATGGTGGTCTCGGTGATGAGCGCACCGTAGAACTTCCGCGTCGCCAGCGGCCTGCTGTTGTAGTCGGCTGCGACGATCTCGCCGTCCTTGCGCAGGGATTCCATCGACCACGACGCCGCGATCCAGTCGTAGACCGCCTTCGACATCGAGAAGCCGATCTGCATCGAGATGTCCTCGTACTTCACGCCGGCGATGTGCTTGCGCACGACGCCGTCGGCCCCGACCTTCTCGTTCACGACCTCCGCGACCGCGTGCCCGCCCTCGACGTCCTGGAGCCAGCCGACGTCGACGTTGTCGATCGCCAGCATGAACTTGCCGGCGCTATAGGAGCGTCCCGAGACGGGGTTCCCGTCGGCGCGCGGGGCGTCCGGATCGACCGCGGCCGCGACCTTGCCCGCGCCCCAGATCGCGGCCCCGAGCGCGACCCCGGTCGCGCCCGCGGCGGTGCCGAGGAAGCGGCGTCGCGAAGTCCCCGTGCTCTCCATCTCGTACCTCCCCAGGGCGGCCGGTTGCCGGGAGGCTAGCACGGCGCTCAGGCGTTCAAGCGCAGGAAGCCGCGGGACAACAGGTGTCGCGCGAGCCGGGCCGCCTCGGCGAGGAAGTCTTCGACCGGCGCGCCGTCGGCCGCGAACCGCCCCGCCGCCGCGCGGGCCGCTTCCTCGAGCGTCCGCGCCCCGTCGAGCTTCGTGAGGAGCTCCGCGCCGAACGCCTCGATCTCGGTACGGAGCCGCAACCCCTCCTCGAGCCGGAGGCTCGCGGCCTCCACCACGAAAGCCCCATCGCGCAGGCGCAGCGTCTGGTCGAGGCGGTGCGCGGGCTCGACGGCGAGCACGGTGGCGAGCAGCGCGACGTCGTCGTGGCTCGCGAGGTAGTCCTCCGCGGCGATGAGGCGCCCGATCTGCGCGCCGGAGGCCGGCTCGCGCTGGCCGTTCGCGTCGTCCGACCGCGTCCAGTGCGTCTTCGCGGCGCGTCTTCTCAGGATGACGGCCCCGTAGCCGAGGGCCGCGTATCCGAGCTCGCGATACGAGGCCGTCCAGCGATCCAGCGCGCGCTCGTAGGCGGTGGGGTCGGGGGCGCGCTGGAGCGGCTCGTTCCACGTCGCGGCGTATCCGAGCGGCGTCGCGCTCGCCTGGTGGATGAGCCACGCGTCGCAGCCGAGGTCGCGGACCCATGCCTCGAGCGGCGCTTCCCAGCGCGCGGCGGCGGGCATGCCCCACGACACGAGCACGAACGCGCGGCCGGCCTCCGCGAGGTGCGCCGCGGCCTCGCGCACGACCATGCGGCTGACACCGTCGCCGCGCATGCCGCTGTCGCGGAAGGCGACGACGTTGTCCGGCGAGATCACGAACGGCGGGTTGGATACGACGAGGTCGAACTTCTCCCCACGGACGGGCTCGAAGAACGAGCCCTGCCGGCACTCGACGTTCCGGACCCCGTTCAGCGCGGCGTTGAAGCGCGTGTACTCGAGCGCGCGCGGATTGATGTCGCAGGCGACCACGCGGTCCGCATGCGTCGCGGCGAGCACGCTCTGTATGCCGCAGCCGCAGCCGACGTCGAGCACGTCGCGGACGCGATCGCGCACCGTGAGGCTCGCGAGGAACACCGACGACGTCGTCACGCCCATGACGTGGTCGGCCGGGACGTCGGGATCGCTCTCGAGGGTCGCATCGCAGGCGAAGAGGAAGCCGCTCGAGGGCAGCAGCCGCACGCCGGAGCGCACACGATCGCCGTCGCGCCGCAGCAGACCGAGGCGCAGCGCGCGCTCGAGGGGCAGCGGTGCGAGCGCGCGGCGCGGATGCTCGGCCTCGACGTCCACCGAGATGAGGAAGAGGCGGAGCAGGTCCGCCAGGCGGTCGTCCTGCGGCAGCAGGCGGAGGAGGACCGGCACGTCCTCCGGGCGGGGCGTGAGGCGCTCACCCTCCGCTCGGAGCATGACCCGCATGTGCTCCGGGTCGTACGCGGCCGAGACGACGGCCTCGCGGAGCAGCGTGATGCCCTCCCGGTCCGAGCCGTCGAGCGTCACCGGACGTTCCGTGCCGACCCGCTCCACCGGACAGACGATAGGGCGGCCCTCGATATGCTTGAGTACGGATGCGTGGACTCTCGCGCATGGGCGGTGGATGACGTGACCATGCAGCAGCAGAGCGACGAGCTCGACGCGCTTCTCCGCGGTCTTCCCTCCGACCTCGCGTCCCGGGTCGGCGCGCTCGACGGCCTCGACGGTCTCCTCGAGATCGTCATGGACCTCGGCCGGCCGCCCGAGGCGCGCTTCGCCGGTCGAGAGGAGCTCCTCTCGCAGCGCGAGGTGTCCGCCGAGGACATCGCGTACGTCATCTCGCACATCGGGCAGTTCGGCGGCGACAACCGCGCCGGCATCGAGCGCACGCTGCATCGCATCAGCGCGCTGCGGAACCGCGCGGGGAAGGTCGTCGGCCTCACGCTCCGCGTCGGCCGCGCCGTCTACGGGACGGTCGAGATCATCCGCGACATCGTCGAGTCGGGGAAGAGCATCCTCCTGCTCGGGCGACCCGGCGTCGGCAAGACCACGATGCTCCGCGAGGTCGCCCGCGTGCTCGCCGACGACCTGGGCGAGCGCGTCGTCGTCGTCGACACCTCGAACGAGATCGCCGGCGACGGCGACATCCCGCACCCCGGGATCGGACGCGCGCGGCGTATGCAGGTGCCCACGCCGTCGCTGCAGCACGCGGTGATGATCGAGGCGGTCGAGAACCACATGCCCGAGGTGGTCGTCATCGACGAGATCGGCACCGAGCAGGAGGCCGCCGCGGCGCGCACCATCGCCGAGCGCGGCGTCCAGCTCGTCGCGACGGCGCACGGGAACACGCTCGAGAACCTCATGCTGAACCCGACTCTCACCGACCTCGTCGGGGGCATTCAGACCGTCACCCTGTCCGACGAGGAGGCACGCCGCCGCGGGACGCAGAAGTCGGTGCTCGAGCGCAAGGCACCCCCGACCTTCCAGGTGCTCGTCGAGATCCAGGCGTACCAGCGTGTCGCGATCTACCTCGACGTGGCGCAGACGGTCGACGCGATCCTCCTCGGCCTGCCGGTGTCGCCGGAGCTGCGCGAGCGCGGCGCGAGCGGCGAGATCGAGCGCTCGACGAAGGAGCCGTCGCGCGCGCCGGCGGAGGCCGTCGAGCGGCGCAGCACGCCGCGGAACGGGCTCGGCGAGGGGCTTCGCGAGACGATCAAGGTGTATCCGTTCGGCGTGTCCTGGAACCGCGTCGAGGACGCCGCGCGCGGCCTCGGCATGCCGATCGCGATCGTGCGCGAGCCGGACGACGCCGACGTCGTCATCACGCTCAAGAACTACTACCGGCGCAAGACGCCGCGCCTGCGGAACGCCGAGTCGTCGGGGATCCCGATCTACATCGCGCGCAGCAACTCGTCGAGCCAGATCGCGAGCGCGCTCGCATCCGTCGTCGAGCTGCGGCGCGGCCCCGAGGACCGGGCGCTCGAGGAGGCGCGCGAGGCGATCGAGTCCGTCGCGAACGGCACACGCGACGAGGTCGAGCTCGCCCCGCAGAACGCGTACGTTCGGCGGCTGCAGCACGAGCTCGCCGAGCGCGCGAGCCTCTCGTCGCGCTCGACCGGGCACGAGCCGCTGCGGCGCGTGCAGATCTACCGGTGACGCGAGCGCTCTTCCTGTCGTTCGAGGGCGGAGAGGGCTCCGGCAAGTCCGTGCAGACGGCGGCGCTCGCGCGATCCATCGGCGAGCGTGGCCGTGACGTCGTCCTCACGCGCGAGCCGGGCGGCACGCCGGCGGGCGAGCGCATCCGCGAGATCCTCCTGCACGCCAGGGAGGCGCCGCTCTCGCCGGAGGCCCAGGTGCTCCTCTACAGCGCGGCTCGCGCGCAGCTCGTCCGCGAGGTGATCCGGCCGGCGCTCGACGCGGGGCGGATCGTCATCGCGGACCGCTACTTCGACTCCACGCTCGCGTACCAGGGCTACGGCCACGGCGTCGCGCTCGAGCAGATCCGCGGGGTGACCGGCCTCGCCGTCGGCGGGCTCGTGCCCGATCGCACGTTCCTGCTGGACGTTCCCGTCTCGGTCGCCCTGCCGCGCTCGGGGTGGCGCAGCGCGGCGACGTGGGACCGCTTCGAGGTGCTGGGGAGCGACTTTCACGAGCGGGTGCGCGACGGCTACCTGCGACTGGCGGCGGCGGAGCCGGAGCGCTTCGTCGTCGTGCGCGGCGACCGGGACGAGGCATCCATCGCGAGCGACATCCGCCGCGAGGTCGACGCGCTGCTGACGCCGGTCTAGCTCCTCGCACCTCGACCGCGGGCGCCGACCACCGCGAGCGCGATGACGGCGGCGACCTGCAGTGCGACGATGAGCCCGAAGACCAGGGCCCCCGTGAGCGGTGCGTCCGCGGCGACCTTGAGTCCTCCGGCGCGATCGAGTGCCCAGGCGGGGGCGACCACCGCGGCAAGCGCCGCGGCGGTGGTGACCGGCGATGTCCGGCGCCGTGAGGTGCCCGGCGGGCCAGACCGCGCCGCGAGCCAGTAGGCGGTGGCGAGCGCGAGGAGCACGAGCGCGCTCGTCGCGATGTAGCCGAGCGGGCTCATGGACAAACCCTCCCTAGCATGGCTCGCGTACGTAGTAGCACGAGTAGGCGGTCACGACCGTGCACATGACCACCGTGATCACTTCGCAGATCGCGCCGCACGGCGGACACGAGACGCCCACGCCGAAGCAGACGACCGTTGACTCCGCCCAGCAAGAGAGGCCCACGCCAAGCTCGCACGCGACGGTGCAGACGACGCCATTCAGTCCACAATCGGTCGCGAGCCTCGAGGCGACGCCGCTCCCGCGCGCACCATGCTCCGGGTGGAGGCGGACGCGCTTCTCGCCACACCGACGTATCGCACCAGCGCGTCCTCAGCCGAGAACGTGATCGTCGAGCGGCGTCGTGGCCGACGAGCCATAACGTCGAAGACGTCCGTTGTGTCGGCGGAATGCGCGTCCCACACGTTGGCGAAGGACTTCGTCCCGCCGCCGGCCTCGAGGCCGTAGTAGAGCCGCGCGCGATCGCCGCGCTCGTTCGCGAACGGGACCATCGCGAAGTAGCCGCTCAACGCGCGGTCGCTCGCGAGGTACGCGTCGGTCCCGTACGCCAGGTGCAGGTCCGGCTGCATGCCGCGCGACTGCATCGCCGCCGCGTCCGCCGCGACCCCGACGACGAGCGCGCCGCCGATGGCCAGCTCGCCGACCGGTATCGCGCGGGCCAGCGGCGCGGCGAGGCTCGCCGGCAGGATCCGGTAGCCGCGGAAGGCCCGGGCGAAGGAGTCGGGCCCGATCCGCAGCGTGGCCAGTCCGGCGACGACGAACACGATGCCGGCCGCTACCCGCGCGACCCCCTCGGCGGAGGAGGCAAGTTCCATGGCCGACGACAGTGGGTGCAGCGGACGCCGTGTACATCGCGCGAAATGACCATTCCTTGACCATTGCGATCGACCATTGACGGCCGCCGTGCGCGATGCCCGCCGGTGTACAGTCGCGGCGCAATGAAGCTGGTCATCGCGATCGTGCACCCTGAGGACGCCGGTGCCCTCGTCGACGCCCTCACCGACAAGGAGTACCGGGTCACCCGGCTCCAGTCCCAGGGCGGGTTCCTGAAGCAGAGCAACGCCTCGATCATGGTCGGGGTCGAGGAGGCGCAGGTGGACGACGTGCTCGCGACGATCCGCGAGACCTGCCACGCGCGCACGCAGCACATCAGCCCGATGCCGCCGATCATGGAGCCGGGCGAGTTCTACATGCCCTATCCGGTGGAGGTCACCTTCGGCGGAGCGACCGTCTTCGTCCTCGACGTCGCCCGCTACGAGCGCATCTAGCGCCGCCGCGTCGACGTCCCGGCCGCTCTTCGGGCCGTTCGGCGGGCTCCTCCTCGTCGCCCTGCTCCTGCCGGTCGCGCTGTCGCAGGCCGAGGGCGGCGCGATCACGGCGCTCGCGCGGGCGCTGCCGAGTGGGGCGCTCGCCGCGGCGGTGCGCGCGGCGACGATCTCGAACGTCGGGATCGCCGAGTACGTGCCGCAGCTCACGTACCTCGTCGCGCTCGGCGTCGCCGCGACGGGCGTCGCGACCTGGGCGATCCGCCGCGATCCGTCATGATCGGCTAGCGATGCCACCACGCGAGGTCGTCGTCGCAACGATGTCGGACCGCTATAGCGCCGAGTTCGTCGTGTCGCGTCTGCGCGAGGCCGGCATCGCCGCGCGGATGACGTCGAAGGTCGAGCCATCGTGGACGACCGGCAGCCCCACGCGCGTCATGCCCGTGGAGGTCCGCGTCCCCGAGGCACAGGCTGAGGAGGCGCGCGCGCTCCTCGCCGCGGCTCAGTCCGAGGAGCCGCCGGACGGTGCCGAGGGCAACGGATAACCCACACCTTTCGCTGATCGACGCGTGACGTGTCGGAGGCGTGAGCGCCTCAGTCAGCGATCGCACTGTGGTGCTCACGTGCGGCGCGATCGTGACGCGGGGCGCGCTGGACAACAGGACGGGCGTTGACGCACGGATGCTCCGGCTCACGCCGTCAGCTCGGACACCACGCCGCCGGACTCGGCCAACGCAGCGCGATGGTCAATTCGAGCACGGCGTCTCCATCGCCGTCCGGCGGGAATGGCGATGAAGATGGCCGAATCTGAGGATGCCGGCAGGCTCGCCCACGAGCATCCTGCCCACGTCCGACGACATCGGATGGGGGAGGCGGCGATGCAGCGGCAGCCCGCGAAGATCGTCCCGTTCACGAACAAGCGACGTGAGCTTCGCGTACGTCTGACGTCCACGGGAGAGGCGATCCGCACCTTACCCGCGCTCCGCGGCCGCGGGAACGACGATGGACCCCGGGCGGCGTAGCTACCGGGTCGGCCGGCGGACCAGCGCGGCGGCCGCGGTGCGATTCGCGGCGCCGAGCTTCGCGCGCGCGTTCGCGATGTGCCGCGCCACGGTGTGGGGACTGAGGAAGAGCTTGTCGGCGATCCGTTTGTTGGTCAATCCCTCCGCAGCGAGCGCGAGGACCTCTACCTCGCGCTCGCTCAAACCGCTGGGGCGCTCGCGCACCGCCGCGGCCGTCTTACCGACGTCGTCGCGGCGTTGCGCGAGCTTGGCGAGCGTTTCCTTCGCGTGCGTCGTGTTGATCTGCCCGAGCGCGTCGACCGCCGCACGCCGCACCTTGTCGGGCGTGTTCGGGTCGTCGATGTAGCGTGTCGCGACCTCGCTGGTCACGTTCGGCCGATTCGCCGTGATCGCGAGCTCGAGGATGCTCTCGGAGCGTTCGCCCATCGCGGTGAGCCCGAGCGCCGCGTCGGCCGCGATCTCCGTCGGGACGAGTGCTGGGCGGCGCCACCCCGTGACATCGAGCAGCATGCGGAGATGTCGGGCGGGGCTAGCACGCGGATCCAGTGCTGTCATCCAGGTAAGCGCACTGATCTGCAGCCATACGTTGCCAGCCCGTCGCGCGAGGCGCTCAGCGTCCTCGAAGGCCTCATAGCGACGACCTGAATACCCGGAGAGGAAGATCGGGAGACCCTTCAGTCCCGGCGTTGCCTTGCGGGACTTTGCGGCAAGCCCTGCCAGCTCGGTCTTATTTCCAGGCACCCCACTCCAGAGATCGCCTGCGACCCTCCACGACGCGGCCTGAAGCTCACCACGCGGGGAGGCAAGACGAGCCGCGATGTAGCCGGTCACTTGGGCCGCCCACGTCAGGGTTGCGTCTGATCGCAACGGCAGCAGGGGCATCAGGTAGGACAGGAGTTCCCACGTGCCCAGCGGCGACGGCCCCGTTGGCTGTACGACTCTGGGGATCGTCGCTAGTTCGAAGTCGACTGAGTCTCCCATAGCTAGACGCGTCAACTCAGCAAGGTCGTGGGCCATCGCTCTCAGAGGCTCGCCCGTGTCGCCGAGTCGCTCCCCCTCCTGGGCCAGTGCGTGCGCCACCTCAAGACGGCCGGCGTGACTCTCGCCAATGGCTAGCATGACCGTGTCGTGCAAGCGGCGAAATCTCATATGCCTGCCAATGGCTATATCCGATCGCCGCCACAGTTCCTCAGTGAAGACACCTGAGATCTTCATTGCCCACTTCTTGAGAAGACGCATCTCACGACGCATCTCGTATTCGTACGCCTCAAAGAGCCTTCGTTGATGCAGCGCGATCCCGACCGGGATCGCGACGTGATCGAGCGGGGCAGTAACAATCTCCCGCACACCGTGCGTCTCAACAGGCTCGCTCTCGAGTCCCCTGAGACCATCCCAGTCTCCGTGGTCCAGCATCGCCGATGCTCGGTAGCGATCGAATACAGGGTCGACGCCCGATGGCAACCGAAGGACAAGCTGCAGGAGTTCGCGCCCGTACGCGCCATCCGTAACGGCCCCATCCATGACGCGACTTAATTCGCTTCGAACAGCCGTCCAGTCTTGGTTGTTGAATGCCTGAGCGAGAGGGCGTGGGAGATCGGCTTGGCCTACCTCGGCCCAAAGATCTGGCGGGTCGGTTGTGCGCCGAGCGTCGCCCTTCACCTCTCCCCCGGTTAGCGCGCAACTTTGCGGACTCGGCCTGGTCTGTCTGAACGGTATCAGTACCGGGAAGTGCCTAAAGGCTCAAGCAGCGTCTGCCGATGACCGGAACGAGCTCCGGCGAAGGGAGGTCTCGAATGCGGCGGATTCTCATGGCGGTGGCGGCCCTCGCAGCGCTTGTTCTTGGCGGCGGGGCGGGCGTCTCCGGCATCTAAGGCATATTCGCGTCCTCGCGCGTGCACGAAAGCGCGCGAGACGGGAGCCCTAAAGGGCTCCCGTCTCGTAGTTCTAGACCGCGCCCGGTTTCGCCGACGGCCTCGCTATTCTTCGGCGCGTGTCTGTTGTCGCTGCGCCGCATGGTCGCCTAGCCTTCCTGGTCTACGGCGTGATCGGGGCCGGGCTGGTGGTCCTAGTCCAGGTCTCGGTCCCTCTGCCCGTCGGCCTTGACCTTGGGCGCATCTTCTTCTGGACGGCGATTGCCCTCGCGCTCGCTGCACTGCCGGTGCGGCTACCCGGCGGCATCGTCGCCCATACGACTACGGCCCCTCTTATTGCTGCCGTCTTTGACTCCCTCCTTCCCAATCCCTTCGCTCTCGTCTGGGTTGCACTCATTGGAACCGTCGAGCTACGCGACCTCCGGCGCCAGTTGCCCCTGTGGGGAACTGCCTACAACCGCTTCGCGTATGTCCTTTCGGCCTACGCGAGTTACCTCGCCGTTCAGGCATCGAACGCCGCAATCCGCCCCGACGATCCTCTGGGCATCATCGCCCAGATCGTTTTGGCCGGCATCGCCTTTAGCTTTGTCAATATGCTGCTCGCAGTAAGCCTCGCGAGTGTCCGAACGAGCACGCCATTCGCGCGGGTCTGGTCCCTAAGCATCGCGAACGTCTTGAGTGGTCTTGTGGCCCTCGTGCCCCTTGGTTGGCTCATGGCCGAGATCGCCATGAAGGTCGGTCTGTGGGCGGCCGCGATGTTCATGGTTCCGCTGTATCTCGCCCGCTTCGCGTTCAGCAAGTACGCCGAGACGCGCGAGCTCTTCTTCGGAACCGTGAGCGCACTGTCACAGGCGATCGATGCGAAGGATGGATTCACACGGGGCCATGCCGACCGCGTCTCACGTATCGCCGGCGCGATCGCGCGTGAGCTGAACGTCCCCGAGCGCCAGATCGAGCAGATCGAGCTCGCGGGCCTCCTCCACGACATCGGGAAGATCGGTGTCGAGGACCGCATCCTCATGAAGCCGCAGCGGCTCGAGGCGGACGAGCAGGAGCTCATGCGCCGGCATCCGATCTACGGCGCGTCGATCCTGGAGCCGTCGGCGGCGCTCCGACCACTCGTCCCCATCGTGCTGCACCACCATGAGAACTACGACGGCAGCGGGTACCCGGAAGGGCTGAAGGGCGAGGAGATCCCGATCGGCGCGCGGATCATGATCGTGGCCGACGCCTACGAGGCGATGACCTCCGATCGCATCTACCGCAAGGCGATCGGGCACGACAATGCCATGGAGCAGCTCAACAAGCACAAGGGCCGTCAGTTCGATCCGAAGGTCGTCCGGGCGCTGGAGCAGGTCGTGAGCTCGAAGGGGTCCGCGGCTTTCGAGATGAGCGATCTGCCGCCGATCAACTACGAGACGCTCGCGGAGCTGCGCCGCCGGCTCGCTCGCGAACCGATGGTTCGCGACGCCCATGCTGGCTAGTGGAGTCCTCGCCGGCATAGCAGCGGGCATCGCGTTCGGGGGCGATTGGCGAAGGCTCAGCACACTCACGCTGCGCCTGTGGCCGCTCCTGGTGCTCGCGGCGCTGGCCCGCGCCGCGACGTTCTTCGATCCCAACCTACCGCTGTGGTTGTACCTCGCGGGCTACGCCGGCATCGCGCTCGTCGCGGCGGCGAACTGGGGGCTTCCGGGCGCGGCGCTCATCGCGGTCGGCACGACGATGAACATGGCCGCAATCTCGCTCAACTCCGGCATGCCGTACGATCCCGCGCTGGTCGCCAGCGTCGGCGCTCGGATCCCGTCCGGCGAGTTCTACGTGATCCTGGACGCGTCGACCCGGCTGCCGTTCTTCGCCGACGTCGTGCCGATCGGACCTCTCCGCGGCGTCTACAGCGTCGGCGATCTGCTCATCGCGCTGGGCGGCTTCCTCATCCCGTTCATGTGGCTCCAGCCGACCCCGCAGGCCGACGCCACGCGACATCAGCTGCGCTCCACGAACTTCGCGCTCTTCTGGCTCGCGCAGGTCATCAGCAAGTTCGGAGACCCCATCACGGTCATCGCGCTGACGTTCGCGACGTACCGACTGACGCAGTCCGCCCTGGTCACCGCGCTCGCCGTCGCGACCGCGACGATCCCGAACGCGGTGTTCGGCTTCGTCGGCGGCGCGGTGGCCGACGCGATCGGGACCCGGCGGGCGATGCTCTGGTCGGACATCACGCGCGTCGCGCTCGTCGCGCTGATCCCGCCCCTGCTCGCCGCGGAGGTACCGCTGGTCTACGTCTTCGTCCTGGCGTTCCTCTCCGGCATCGCCGGGGCGATCTTCAACCCGGCACGCGCCGCGATCGTCCCGGCGCTGATCTCGCGGGAGCGGCTGGCCGCGGCGAACTCGCTGGTCTTCGCCTCGGACCGCGCGGTCGAGATCGTCGGGGCGCTCGCGGCCGGGGTCTTCGTCGCGACGGTCGGCGACGCCGCGTTCTACCTGGACGCGCTCACCTTCGCCGTCTCGGCGGTGCTGCTCTCACGTCTGGTGGTGATCGAGGAGCCGCGCAGCTTCCGGTGGTCGGCGCTCCTCGGAGACGTGGGTGCCGGCCTGTCGTTCCTGCGTGCGTCCACGGTGCTGTGGTCGAACACGGTCTTCTCGCTCATCGCGCAGGTCGCCAATCCGGTGATCAACACGCTCGCGCCGGTCCTCCTGGTGCGCCGGTTCGCGGGCAACGACGCGGCCATGGGCGCGGTGTTGTTCGGCGGATCGGAGGCGGCGATCGCGCTCGGCGCGGTCGTCGGCAGCGCCGTCCTGCCCGGCTACATCGGCCGTCTGCGCAAGGGTCGGGCCCTCATCACCGGTTTCCTCCTCACCGGCGCGATGATCATCGCCATCGCGGCGGCGCCGACCTACCCCGTGGCCGTCGCCCTGTTCGCGGTGCTCGGCTTCACGAACGTGCTCTTCTACGTCCCGACCGTCACCATCCTCCAGGAGTTCACCCCGCAGGAGATGACCGCGCGCGTCTTCGGCGCGCGCTACGCGCTCACGAACCTCAGCTGGCTGCCCGTCATCTTCCTCGGTGGCTATGTCGGCGATCTCGTCGGGGTCGACGTGCTGATCGCCGCGGCCGGTGCCATCACGCTCGTCGCGGCGCTCGCCGCGACGCTCGTCCCCTCCATCCGCGACGTTCCCTGACCCTGCGCGGCAGGCGCGGCCGTCGGTGACCCGGCCGATTTGACATGTACGCTTCGCGGCACAGAGACTGTGCCAGCGAACGGGGACGACCGCTCGCAGCCGTTCGATTCGAGGCCCGTTGGGAAGGAACCGTACAGAATCATGGGTCAGAGGCACATCCTCGTCGCCGACGACGACTCCTCCATCCGCTCGCTCCTGAAGCAGCTGCTGGCCGACGAGGGCTACGCCGTCGCCGAAGCGGCGACGGGCACCGAGGTCGTGCAGAGGGTCGTCGAGGCGCACCCCGACCTCGTGATCATGGACGTCCGGATGCCGGAGCTCGACGGCATCGAAGCGCTCCAGAAAGTGAAGTCGTCGTCCCCCGGTACCGCCGTCCTCATCATGACCGCCTTCGGATCATCCAACGCGGCGATCAAAGCGATGGAGCTGGGCGCGATCGACTACATCACCAAGCCGTTCGAGCTTGACAGGATCTCGCACACGGTGAAGCGCGCATTCGAGTACCAGGACCTCACCCAGGAGGTCGAGGTGCTGCGCGACGAGATCTCGACGCTCGTGCAGACCGAGCGCATCGTCGGCAACTCGCCGCCGATGCAGGAGGTCTACAAGACCGTCGGCAAGGTCGCGAAGTCCGATGCGACCGTGCTCATCACCGGCGAGAGCGGCACCGGCAAGGAGCTTGTCGCCGAGGCGCTCCACTTCAACTCGACGCGGCGCGGCGGGCCGCTGGTCAAAGTGTCGTGCGCCGCGCTCCCCGAGACGCTGCTCGAGGCCGAGCTCTTCGGCCACGAGAAGGGCTCGTTCACAGGCGCCATGGCGATGCGCAAGGGCCGCTTCGAGCTCGCCGACAAGGGCACGATCTTCCTCGACGAGATCGGGGAGATGAGCCTGCCCACCCAGACGAAGCTGTTGCGCGTGCTCCAGGAGCGGAAGATCGAGCGCGTCGGGTCCGCGATCCCGATCAAGGTGGACATCCGCGTCATCTGCGCGACGAACAAGGACCTGCAGAAGCAGGTGGACCAGCACAAGTTCCGCGACGACCTCTTCTACCGGCTCAACGTGATCAACATCCACATGCCGCCGCTCCGCGAGCGCAAGGACGACGTCCCACCGCTCGTGGAGCACTTCCTCGCGAAGCACCGCTACAGCGCGACGGCGCAGCCCGCGCGCATCAGCGAGGAGGCGCTGAAGCGCCTCATGGAGTACGAGTGGCCGGGCAACGTGCGCGAGCTCGAGAACGTCGTCGAGCGCGCCGTGGTCCTCTCGCGCGGCCAGATCATCACCAGCCGCGAGCTCCCTTTCGGCGACCACGACACCGAGCGCGAAGAGGAGGGCGGCGAGGAGGTCTCGGCCGAGAGGTCTTTCTTCAAGAAGTCGGTCGCGCAGTTCGAGAAGGACCTCATCATGAAGGCGCTGCGGGACGCCAACGGGAACCGCTCGAAGGCCGCGGAGATGCTCGGCATCTACCGGAGGCTGTTGTACGCGAAGATCAAGGAGTACGGTCTTGAGGGCTACCCGCCGAAGGGTCGATAGGAGGTCGCCGTGTTCACCCTGCTGCGCGTCGCGAGCCGCTCGTTCGCGGCCGGGTTCGTCGTTGGGATCCTCGTCGCGCCCGGCCCGGGCGCGGAGACGCGTCGGCGCTTGAGCGAGGCGATCGCGACGGCTCTGCGGAGCGTGCTGGCGCTCGCGGCGCTGCCGCCCGTCGAGCCGCGCCGCGCGCTCACGGACGGTCACGGCGAGCCCGCGCCGGCGCGACGCCGCCGCTCCCGCGCCAGACGCGATGCCGGCGCGTCGTAAGAGCACCGGCGGCGTCGTCCGCCTGACCGAATCGAGCGGCGCGTCCTCGCGCGGCTGGGAGGCGGCCGTCGCCGCGGCCGTGCGGGCGAGCGAGGTCGCGAGGCCGATCGGCGTCGAGGTGTCCCGCCTGTGGGCGGACTGGGACGGCCGCAAGCTCTCCCGCTACCACGCGACGGTGAAGGTCGCTTACCGTCAGTCTCTGAAGTAGCCAACTGTCGCGCTTCTTGACATACTGGCTCCCGCATGGCCGGTAGCCCGACCGATCCGCTGTGGCGCGTGCTCGTCGCGAACGACGCCGAGCTGCTCGGGCGGCTGCGCCTCTCCGCCGCCGAGGCGGCGCGCGTCTGCGACGTGACACCGCGGCAGCTCATCTACTGGACGAAGAAGGGGCTGGTGAAGCCGTCGGCCGACGGGGCCGGGCCCGGTTCGTACGACGTCTACGCGATGGAGAAGGTGATCCGCATCCGTCAGGCCCTGGCGAAGGGCTATTCCCTCGAAAAGGCCGCGCAGCTCGTGCAGCGCGAGCTCACGGCGCTGCACGGAGAGGCGAAGCGGCTCGACCAGATGGGCCCCGAGGAGCTGGAGGACGAGCTGCGCGCGCGGCTCGAGCGCCTGGAGGAGCGTGTCGCGGTTCTGCGGCGCAGCCTGCCGGCCGCCCTCTCGCTGGCCCGGCTGCGCCGCGCGGTCGCCGAGCTCGAGCGCCTCCAGGCGCACGGCGCGCTCGACAGCTCCGCGGCGACCGGTGAAGGTGGGAAGGCGCTCGTCCTGCGGCTCGGACGCGCGGTGGACGAGCTCGAGCTCCTGCTCCGCGAGGTCCAGCCCGCCGCCGTCTAGCCTGTTCGGTCGTGCCCGACTCCCTCGCCACGCTCGCCAACGCCGCGGGCAAGATCACGCGACTCGGCCTCACGCTCTCCGGTCGCGGTGGCACCGCGCTCCCCGGTCTGGTCACGCTGCAGCTCGATCCGGACTTCATCGCGGCGGCGACGCGCGCGCTCCCGCACGGCGTCGTCCTCGTCTCGGGCACGAACGGGAAGACGACGACGGCGCGCATGCTCTCCGACGTCGCGCGCGCCGCCGGGTGGCAGCCGATCCACAACCGCTCGGGATCGAACCTCGAGCGCGGCATCGCCGGCGCGCTCCTCGCCGACGCGACCTGGCGCGGCGAGCCGCGCGGCGACCTCGGGCTGTTCGAGGTGGACGAGGCGTCGCTGCCGCGCGTCCTGGGCCGTGTGCGGCCGCGGGCCGTCGTGATCACGAACCTCTTCCGCGACCAGCTCGACCGCTACTTCGAGCTCGACCAGCTCGCGCGCCGCATCGGCGACGCGATCGCGGCGCTCGACCCGTCGGTCACGCTCGTGCTGAACGCCGACGACCCGATCGTGGCGTCCCTCGGCCCGCGTCACCGCGGCGCCGCGCTCTACTTCGGCGTCGACGACCCGTCGGTGGGCGGCAGCGTACCGCAGGCGATCAGCGACGCGACACGCTGCCCCCGCTGCCGCGCGCCGCTGCGCTACGCGCGCGTCGTCCTCGCGCACGAGGGCGACTGGTCCTGCACGTCTTGCGGCCTGACGCGCCCGGCGCGGGACGTGAGCGCGTCGCGCGTCGCGCTCGCCGCGGCCGGGAGCGAGGTCGCGCTCGGCGGACCGGTCCCCGGCGCGTTCGACGACCTGCGCGTCCCGCTCCCCGGCCTCTACAACGTGTACAACGCGCTCGCGACCGTCGCCGCCGCGCGCGCGCTGGACATCGAGCGCGCGACGGTGACGCGCGCCATCGGATCGTTCCGCGCGGCGTTCGGACGGCTCGAGCAGGTGGACGTCGCCGGGCGCTCCGTGCGTCTCGTGCTGGTGAAGAACCCCGCGGGCTTCAACGCCGCGATCGCCGCGCTGCTCGAGACCGGCCGCCGCCCCCGGCTCCTCGCCGCGCTGAACGATCGGGACGCCGACGGGCGCGACGTGTCCTGGATCTGGGACGCGGACTTCGAGTCGCTCGCGCCGTCCGTCGACCACGCCGTCGTGACCGGTCTGCGCTCGCGCGACCTCGCGAACCGCCTGAAGTACGCGGGCGTCCCGCGCGAGCGCGTCGACGTCGTCGACGGCTGGGCCGCCGCGATCGACCGTGCCGTCGGTGGCGTCCCGCGCGGCGGCGAGCTCGTCGTCCTCGCGACCTACACGGCGATGCTCGCGCTCCGCGGCGAGCTCGCGCGGCGCGGGCACGTCGCGCCGTTCTGGGAGGATTGAGCGAGTGGACCTGCGCATCGCGCACCTGTACCCCGACCTCATGAGCATCTACGGCGATCGCGGCAACGTCCTCGCGCTCGCGCAGCGCGCGCGCTGGCGCGACGTCGCGGTCGAGGTGCGCCCGTACAGCGCGGGCGTGCCGTTCGACGCCGAGTGGCCCGACCTCCTCTTCTTCGGCGGCGGACAGGACGTGGGGCAGGACATCGTCGGCGCCGACCTCGCGGGGCCAGGCGGCGACGCGGTGCGCCGCATGGTCGCGGGCGGCGCCGCGGCGCTGCTCGTCTGCGGCGGGTACCAGCTCTTCGGCCACGAGTACGTGCCGGAGCAGGGCGCGCCGATCCCGGGGCTCGGCATGCTCGACGTGCGCACGCGCGCCGGGAAGAAGCGCTTCGTCGGCAATCTCGTCGCCGACACGCCCGACGGCCGGCTCGTGGGGTTCGAGAACCACAGCGGACGCACCTACCTGGGCCCCGAGGCGAAGCCGCTCGGCACCGTCGTCGTCGGCCACGGCAACAACGGCGAGGACCGGACCGAGGGCGCGGTGCAGGGCCGTGTCATCGGCACCTACAGCCACGGCTCGTGCCTGCCGAAGAACCCCTGGCTCGCGGACAAGCTGCTCGGGTGGGCGCTCGAGCGGCGGCACGGCGCGGTCAGCCTGCGGCCGCTCGACGACGCCGAGGAGCGCGCCGCGAGCGAGCAGGCCGCCCTCGTCGCGCGCGCGCGACCCTAGTACCGCGGTACCGCCCGCGCCTCCTCTTCGTGCCGCGCCACGAATGGCGTTCGATCCGCTCCGATGCGTGTGCGTCCGCTCCTCGTCGGTCTCGCGCTTGCGATGCCCCTCGCGGCCGCGTCGCATATCGCGTCGGCGGACGACGGCTCGCCCAGCGCGAGCCCGTCGCCGCGGCCTCCCTTCGTGGTGCTCCGCCCTTTCGCGGAGCCGACCGGGCCGATCACCGCGGTCGGCGGGCGCGTGCCCGAGATCGTCCTGCTCGTCGGCGGGTTCGGCTCGGACAACGGCGACGACGCGTTCGGTGAGCTGACGGCCAGCCTGGTCTCCAACGGGCTCGTCGTGCGGCGCTTCGGCGCCGACGACTCGTTCCGGTACGACACGCTGGGCTCGATCGACCAGAGCGCCGACACGCTGTGCGCCGCCGTGCGCTCGGCGGCGCGCGAGTACGCGGCGGTGAGCATCGTGGCGCACTCGATGGGCGGCGTCGTCGTCGATCGGGCGATGAGCCGGTGCATGACCGGCGGCGAGGTCGCGACGTACGTCGCGTGGTCGTCGCCGCACGCCGGGAGCAGCGTCGCGCGGCGCGGCCAGGACGCGCTCGCGCTCGCCGGCGACGCGCGCTCGGACCTCGCCGGGCTGCTCGCGGGCCTCGGCCCCAGTCTCGATACGGCCGCGGCTCGCGACCTGGCGTCGCCTCCCGCGCGCACGCCGGTTCCCGGTCCGGTCCGCCTCGACCTGCGCGAGGCGACCGACCTCCTGGTCCCCTCGCGCGACGCGCGCGACGGCGCGGTCACGCAGCGGACCCTGCTCGGCAGCCTGGAGGGGCACGGCGGGATCCTCACCGACGATCGCGCGATCGAGCTCACCGAGCGCACCATCCTCGAGCGCCGCGTCCCGCCGGACGACCGCGGCGCGCTGCTCCAGGGCGCGAGCGCGGCGCTCGCCGGGCTCGTCGACCTCCTCGGCGGTCGCCTGCTGGAGGCGCTCTTCGTCGTCGCGGCGCTCGCGGGCCTGACGCTGCGGGCGCGGCGCTTCCTCATCGACCCGGTGCTCCAGCCGGACTGGCGGCGGTACCTGCCGTGGTCCGGCTGAGCGGCGAGCGGGGCCAGGCGATCGTCGAGCTCGCGCTGGTGCTCCCGGTGCTCCTCGCCTCCGGCATCGCGATCGTCCTCGTCGCCGAGATCGGGGTCGCGCGTCTGGCGCTCCAGAACGCCGTCGCCGAGGGCGCTCGGGCCGGCGCGCTCACGAACGACGACGCGCAGATCCGGCGGACGCTCGCGGCGGCGGTCGCGCCGCTTCCGCCCGACCAGGTCGTGACGGAGATCGCGCCCGCGGCGGACGCGCCCCCGCGCTCCGGCGACCCGCGCGGCGCGCTGCTCACCGTCAGCGCGAGCTACCGCGTGCCGCTGCCGCTCGCGTTCGTCGGTCTCGGCGAGATCACCGTGCGTGCGTCGACCGTGCGCCGTGTCGAGTGGACGCCGTGAGCGACGAGCGCGGCCAGGCGCTGGTCCTCGCGGTGCTCATGCTGGCGATGGCGGCCGTCGCGATCGGCGGTCTCCGTCTCGCGCAGGACCGCATCCTCGCCGCGGAGCAGGGTCGCCGCGCCGGGGAGGCCGCCGTCGAGGCGGCGGCCGCGGTCGTCGCCGACGCCCTCGCGGCGGGTCAGGACGTCCGCGGTGGCGCCGTCGCGGCGCGCGCGCGGTCGGCCGCGGCGGACCTCTCGCGGCGGAACGGCGGCGGCGCGGTGTCGGACGTCGCGGTCGCGTGTGGAGCGCGCTGGACCGTGGTGCGCATCCGCGTGGAGGACGCGAGCTACAGCGCCGCGATCGAGGCGACGTGCTCCCCGCGCTGACCGCCTCGCGGCGCCGCGTGACGCCGCGTCGCCTCGCGCTCGCCGCCGCGTCCGCCGTGCTCACCGCTGCGTCGGTCGGCACGGCGCTCGCGGCGCCGGCCGAGATGCCGCCGCCGGCTCTCGCCGATGCGCTCGCGCCGTCGACGTGGGCGATGGAGGTGCCCGCGGCGTGGCTCGCCACGGTGCCGGCGGGACTGCGGGCCGGTGACCGCATCGACCTGCTCGCGACGCGCACGGGCGAGCGCGCCTACGCGGTCCCGATCGCGTTCGCGCTGCGGGTCATGTCGAACGGCGCGGGCGGCCTCGTCCTCGAGGTGGACGAGGGCGACGCGGTCGCGCTCGCGACGGCGCGCGGCGGAGGTCTGCTCATCGTCCCGATCCTCCGCTCGACACGGTGAGGGGGCGCACCCGCGCGCTCGTGCTCGGCGGCGGCGAGCTGCGCGAGAGCGCGCTGGCGCTGGGTCTCGAGCTCGTCGACGCCGGTGCCGAGCTCGCCATCGTCGACCTGCGCGACGCCGCCGCGCTCCGGGCGGCCGCGTCGCTGCCCGCGACGCTCCCGCGCGTCGTGGTCGCGGGCGAGGCCGAGCGCCCGCTCCTCGACGCGCTCGCCGTGGAGCCGTCGCGCGTCGCGAGCGCGTGCGACGCGCGCGCCATCGGACCGCTCGTCGCCGCGGCCACGCCGGCGCGGCCGCGCAGCGCGACGCGCGTCGTGATCGTGAGCGCGGTCCGCGGCGGCGTCGGCCGCACGCTGCTCGTCGCGAACCTCGCGCGCCGCCTCGCGCAGCGCCTCTCCGTGACGGCGATCGACCTCAGCGGGACCGGCGCGCTCGCGTGGTGGCTCGCGTGCGAGCCGCGGCCGTGGTCGGAGCTCGAGGCGCTGGGCGACGAGCTGTCGCCGGACCACCTCGCGCTGCTGGCCACCCAGGCGCTCCCCGGCCTGCGTGTGGTCGGCGGCCCGCCGTCCGCGCCCACGCCGCCGATCGCGATCGCCGCGATCCGCGCGGCGCTCGTCCTGGACGATCTCGTGCTCCTCGACGCGCCGCTCGCGACCGACGCGCTCTTCGCCGCGGCCGCGCGCGCCGCTGACCGCGTGCTCGTCCTCGCGTACGAGGACGCGCTCTCGGCCGCGACGCTCGCGGCCGTCGCGCCGCCGGACGGCTGGCTCATCCTCTCGCAGTCGCGCGCGGTCCGTCTCGGCGAGCGCGAGGTCTTCCGCGCGCTCCCGCGCGACGAGGCCGCGGTGTCGGCCGCGCTCGCGCGCCGCGACCGCGTGGGCGGTGGCCTCGGGCGCGCGTACGACGACCTCGCCGAGATCCTCGCGCTCGACGCGTCATGACCGCCGAGAGCGTCCGCGCGCGTCTCGAGCGCGCGATCGTCGCCCGGCTGCGCGAGGCGCCCGACGGCCGGCCTCGGCGCGAGCAGCTCGCGCCGGCGCTGCGCGAGGCGTTGGCGGCGGAGCGCGTGGCGGTGCCGTCGGGCGAGCTGCGCGAGCTCGAGCGCCACTTCGACGACCGGCTCTTCGGTCTCGGCCCGCTCGCGGCGCTGCTGCGCGACGAGCGGGTCAGCGAGGTCATGGTGAACGGCACGCGCGGCGTCTGGGTCGAGCGCGACGGACGGCTCGAGGCGGCGCCGATCCGGTTCGCCGACGACGAGGAGATCCTCGTGCTCGTCGAGCGGCTCGTCGCGCCGCTCGGACGCCGCATCGATCTCGCGACGCCGCTCGTGGATGCCCGCCTCCCCGACGGCTCGCGCGTGCACGCGGTGATCCCGCCGATCTCGCTCGCCGGTCCGATCCTCACCATCCGCCGCTTCTCGAGCCGTCCGCTCGGACCCGACGACCTCGTGCGCAACGGCACCTGCGCGCGCGAGATGATGGACCTGCTCGTCGCGGCGGTGCGCGCCCGCCGATCGGTGCTCGTCTCCGGCGGCACGTCGAGCGGCAAGACGACGACGCTCAACGCGCTCGCGTTCGCGATCGGAGAGCGGGAGCGCGTGGTCACGATCGAGGACGCGGCGGAGCTGCGGCTGCCGCAGGCGAACGTCGTGTCGCTCGAGACGCGCGCCCCGAGCGTCGAGGGCACCGGCGCCGTCGACGTCCGGACGCTCCTGCGTGCCGCGCTGCGCATGCGGCCGGATCGCATCGTCGTCGGCGAGGTCCGCGGCGGCGAGGCGCTCGACATGCTCCAGGCGATGAACACCGGGCACCGCGGATCGCTCACCACGGCGCACGCGAACGGGCCGTACGAGGCGCTGCTGCGACTCGAGACGATGGCGCTCATGGCGGGCGTCGACCTGCCGCTCCCCGCGATCCGCGAGCAGATCCGCCGCGGCATCGAGCTCGTCGTGCACCAGGAGCGCGCGCCGGACGGCGCTCGGCGCATCACCGCCGTCATGGAGCTGCTGCCCGACCGCCGCGACGACTACGCGCTGCGCGCCGTCGCCGCGTGAGACTTCCTGTGTCAACCTCAGGCCGCGAACCGAGCCGCCGCGGCCGCGAGATGACGTACGTCGTCATAAGACGTTCGGTCCTGCCAGCAGCGCCACAGAACGCGCAGCCAGGCGCGGGCGAGGATACGGA
>DAIDAP010000003.1 GCA_027310565.1 Chloroflexota bacterium
TCGTTGCCGCCCGGTCCACCGGAGGGGTCTGGTCTCACGCGGGTCCTCGAGGGACGAGCGCGCTAGGACCTCCCCCGGTGGTCACCGAAGCGCGCCGACCATACACGGTCGACGTGGGGGAAGGGTGCACCAATGAGCGCGGTCGCGGGCGCCGCGGCGTTCGGTCAATGCGGGTGCGCAGGCCCGTCCGGCGCGTCCGCCGCGCCCGACCGCTCGGACGCGACCTCGTCGTCCGCGACGAGCGCGAGGAGCGGCATGAACGCGAAGTAGTTCTGCAGGCTGCGCCAGGCGAAGAAGAGCGGGACGAACGGCCAGGCCAGCCACGCCCCGGCGAGGCCGCGCGCGCGCCGCCACGCCGCCGTGAGCAGCAGGGCGAGCACGGCGACCGAGGCGAGCGTGAACGCCGCGCGCGGGAGGAGCGGCGTGTAGCGGTCGGTCACGCCGAGCTGCATCAGCCCGACGCCATCGGACACGATCGGCGCGAGGAGCGGCGCGAGGATCCCCTCCAGCGTCGCGGCCGGCGCGGTCGCGAGGAACGGCAGCTGCACGAGCAGCGCGACGCCGAGCGCCATGCCGGCGCGGCGCAGCGCCACGCGCGCGCCGCCCCGCTCGGCGTAGGCGACCAGGACGAACGGGAACGCGAACCACGCGAGCTGGCGGTCGGCGAGCGCGAGGCCGAGGAGCGGCGCGCTCCAAGCCGAGCGGCGCGCGAGCCACGCGGCGGCGAGCAGCAGCGCCCACAGCGGGTCGACGCCCGCGAGGATGCTCTGCCGCACCACGACCTCGCTCCCGATGACGGTCGCCAGGACCATCGGCCGCCAGCCCGCGCGCGCCGCGCGCGACGCGAGGGTCGCGATCGCCAGGACGACCGCGAGGTCGAGCCAGCGGACGTCGCCGAGCCCCGCCCAGACGAACGGCGCGACGTAGAGGAAGGAGAGCGCCGGGTAGCTGTAGCCGCGCACGATGCCGCCGTCCTCGAGGTGCGTCGCGAGCGCCGGGTCGAGCCCGAACCGCGCGAGCGCCTCGGCCGCGTCGAAGGAGGCGTAGGGGTGCCGGCCGGCCAGGAGCAGCAGGGCGGCCTGGTGCGGCGCGGCGACGGCGTCGTTCCCGTACGTCGTGCCGGCGACGTAGGCGACGCCGAGGAGCGCGAAGGCCGCGAGCGCCGCCGACGCCGCGAGGGCGTCCCGCAGCGCGGGGCGGATGCGCAGGTAGGCGAGACCGACGAGGACGACGACCGCGGCCAGGGTGACGGCGTCGAGCAGGACGGCGCCGGGGCCGGCGATGCTGAGCGTGCGGGCCGCGCTCGCGCCGGCGAGCGCGATCGCGACGATCGCGTACCCGGCGCGGCGCAGCCGGTCCGAGGGGTGCGCCCGGCGGCGGTCGGCGAGCGCCCACAGCGCCGCGCCGAGCGCGAGCGCCACGGCGAGCCACAGCGCCGGCCCGAGCGTGCGCGCGCCGCCGATCCACAGCGCGAGCGGCGACCCCAGCGCGAGCGCGCCGAGCGCGAGCGGCTGGAGGTGGCGCGCCGCGGCGAGACGCAGGTCGGGGAGCGCCGGCGCGAGCGGCCGGCGGAACGACGCGGCGGCGAGCAGCGCGATCGCGACGCCGAAGCCGATCGTGTCGCGCCAGTCCGGCACGCGGTCGGCGAGCGCGCGCGCGTCGACGGTCGCGCTCATGATCCCGGTCGCCGCGAGCACGAGCCCGACGCGCGTGCTCAGGCCGCGCCGCGGCTCGGAGCGCCGCTCCTCCCTCATGACGCGGGAGCCTACGTCGTACGGCGTAGCATCGCCGCGATGCGCGTCGCGCTCGTGTGCGACTGGACGGTCCCGCGGGTCGGTGGCATCGAGCGCCAGGTGCACGACCTCGCCGTGCAGCTTCGCGCGCGCGGCCACGACCCGCGCGTCATCACGTTCACGCCGGGGCCGGATGAGATGGACGGGATCCCCGTGCACCGCCTGCGCGTCCCGGTGCCGCGCGGGTGGCGCGCGCTGCAGGGCGGCCTCGCGCGCGTCGGCATGTGGCTCGGCGACCCGATGCCGCGCCCGATCGAGCGCCGGCTGGAGGGGATCCTCGTTGCGCACGGCGTCGAGGTGGTGCACGCGCACTCGTTCTGGTCCTCGCTCGGCCACATGGCGATCCACCTCGGGCGCCGCCACGGCATCCCCGGGGTGCTCACCAACCACAGCCTCCTCGACCACGCCGGCATCCTCTTCTTCCGCGCGATCGACGAGGTCATCCCGTGGAGCGGCCGGCCGGCGGTGACCACCGCGGTCAGCGCGGCCGCGGCGCGCGACGCGCGGTCCGCGACGCGCGGCCGCGAGGTGCGCGTGATCCCCAACGGCATCGACACGGCCGCCTGGCCGTCCGCGTCCGCACCCGCGGCGCGCGTCGTGAGCGTGCTGCGGCTCAACCGGCGCAAGAGCCCGGCGGCGCTGCTGCGCTCGCTCGCGCGCGTGCGCGACGAGCTCGACGGCGGCACGCCGCCGCTGGACGTGTTCGGGGACGGGCCGCAGCGCGAGACGCTCGGCGCGCTCGCGCGGACGCTCGGCGTGAGCGACCTCGTCACCTTCCACGGCGCGCGCGACCACGCCGACGTCGCCGCGGCGCTGCGCGCGGCGAGCGTGTTCGCGCTGCCCGGCTCGCGCGAGGCGTTCGGCGTCGCGGCCGCGGAGGCGCTCGCCGCGGGGCTCCCGGTGATCGGGATGCGCGGCTGCGGCGTCGAGGACGTCGTCCGCCACGGCGTGGACGGACTGCTCGCGGACGACCACGAGGCCTTCGGCGAGCACCTCCTCGCGGTGGTGCGCGACCCCGCGCTGCGCCGGCGGCTCGCCGCTCGGGCGCGCGAGGGCGCGCGCCGCTTCGACTGGGAGGTCGTCTGCGAGCGCTACCTCGCGGCGTACCGCGACGCCCGGTCGGCCGGCGTCGGGGAGTGAGCGGAGCGCGCGGCTCATCGACATCGGGCCTGTAGAGTGCGCGAGGTGCGCGTGGCCTTCACCGTCGATCTCGAGCAGGACTGCCCGCCCTACCTCCACACGTACCGCGGCGCGGAGGAGGGCATGCCGCGCCTGCTCGCGCTGCTGCGCGAGCACGGCATCGCCGCGACCGTCTTCGCGACGGGCGACGTCGCGCGCCGCTACCCGGACCTCCTCCGCGAGGTCGTTGCCGCGGGGCACGAGCTCGGCTGCCACGGCGACACGCACCGCGCGTTCGACGCGATGAGCGACGCGGAGGCCGCGCAGGAGGTCGCCCGCGCGACCGAGACGCTGCGCGCGTTCGGCGCCGTGACCGCGTTCCGCGCGCCGTACCTGCGGCTGCCGCGAGCGCGTCTTGGGCTGCTGCGCGCGAGCGGCTACACGCTCGACTCGTCGGAGGGCGCGTACGGCAGGCCGGGCGCGCGCGCGCGGACCGAGGACGGCCTGCTGCGCATCCCCGCGTCGGTCACCTCGTCGGTGCTGCGGCTCCCCGCGGTGCTGCGGCGTGCGGCGTTCCTCCCGCTGCGCTCACCGATCGTGCTGTTCGTCCACCCCTGGGAGCTGGTCGACCTGCGGCGCGCGTCGATCCGCTGGGACTGCCGGTTTCGCACCGGCGACGCGGCCCTGGCGTCGCTCGCGCAGCTCGCGCGTGAGCTGCGCGTCGACGGGGCCACGTTCCACCCGCTGAGCGCGGTCCTCGAGGAACGCGGGGGCGAGCACCCGGGTGATGCCGCGCATGATCGCGCGGGAGAGGCGGCGCACGGCTGACATGCTCTCACGGCGGTAGGCCTCGGCGCCGCCCCTACGCGCCGTCCGGGGATGCGTAGCGCACGTCGCAGAAGCCGTCCGCCGCCCGAGCGAGCGGCCCGTCCGTCGTGAGCAGAGTCGCTCCGAGCCGACGCGCGAGCGACGCGTAGAGGACGTCGTGGCCGCCGAAGCGGTCGCGGAGCGCCAGTGCATCTCCGAGGAGCCCGGCCACGGGGTGCCGCGTGACGACGAGGCGGCGCAGCTCGAAGAGCATCTCGAAAGCGCGCTCGAGCGAGAGCTCCTCCCGCAGCACGCGGCGACGCAGCCCGACGAACACCTCGGCATCGAAGATGACCGGCACCCGGACGTCCTCGCCCGAGAGCGCTCGCGCGACCAGGAGCCGCCCCGCCGCGCGGCGAGGAGATCGAGCGCCGCGGAAGCGTCGAGGACGATCAGGGCTCTTCGCCCCGATCGATCGCGTCCCTGATCTCGCGCAGGGTCTTGGATGGCGGCGCCCCCGGCTGCTCTCCGAACGGCCCGAGCCGCTCCTCCACCTCGGCGAGCCACTCGTCGATCGTCCGCGGCCGTCCGGCATCCTCATCGAGCAGCTCGATCACGTACTTGCTGACCGACAGTCGGCGATCGTGCATGCACTCGTGCATGTGTGTCAATCGTCGCCGCGCGCCGCCGGTGCCGGCGGATACACTGGAGTCGCATCCAGGAAGGAGCTCCACGTGGCCGTCCAGATCAACCCCAACATGACCGTCGCGTCCGTCGTCGAGCGCTGGCCGGAGGCGGCGCGCCTCTTCGCGCGCTACGGCCTGGCGTGCGCGTCGTGCGCCATCAGCAAGAGCGAGACGATCGCGCAGGCCGCGGCCGGGCACGGCGCGGGCCGGGTGAAGATGGACGAGCTCATGACCGACCTCAACCGCTACGCCGAGACCGGCGTGCTGCCCGAGGGCCTGCCGCCGGCGGGCGCGGCGCAGAGCCTGGGCGGCAAGGGCGTCCCGCGCGGCATGGCCGAGCAGAAGGGCATCAAGCACGTGATCGCGGTGATGTCCGGCAAGGGCGGAGTGGGGAAGTCGCTCGTCGCGGGGCTGCTCGCGGTCGGTCTGGTGCGGCGCGGCTTCCGCGTCGGCGTGCTGGACGGCGACATCACCGGCCCCTCCATCCCGCGGATGTTCGGTGTGAACGAGAAGCCGGTCTCGCCCGACGGCAAGACGCTCCTCCCGCCGCGCTCGCGCGGCGGCATCCCGATCATGTCGATGAACCTCATCCTCCCGAACGAGGACGAGGCCGTCATCTGGCGCGGCCCGCTCATTTCGGGCGCCGTCCGGCAGTTCTTCTCCGACGTGCAGTGGGGCGAGCTCGACTACCTCATCGTGGACCTCCCGCCGGGCACCAGCGACGCCCCGCTCACGGTGATGCAGGCGCTCCCGGTGTCGGGCGTCGTCCTCGTGACCACGCCGCAGGCCCTCGCCACGATGGTCGTCACGAAGGCGGTGCGTCTGGTGAAGCAGCTCGGCGGCGACATCCTCGGCGTCGTCGAGAACATGGCCTACGTGACGACGCCCGACGGGAAGCGGTTCGAGCTCTTCGGCCCGTCACAGGGCCTGAAGCTCGTCATCGCGGCGAACGCGCCGCTCATGGGGCGGCTCCCCATCGATCCCGCCATCGCGCGCGACGCCGACGACGGGACCATCGAGAGCTACACCTCACCCGAGACCGAGGAGCTCACCGAGAACTTCCTCAAGGTCGCGCCGCTCAAGGCGCCCGAGGTTGCGCACACGCACTAGCGTCGCGTCACGGCGACCAGTCCTCGACGACGAGGCCGCGCATGGGGAAGTCGCGCACGTTCGCGGTCGCGAGGCGCGCGCCGGCGCTCACCGCGGCCGCGGCGACGAGGCAGTCACCCTGGGTGAGCGTGACGCCGCGAGCCGCGAACTCACGGCGCCACCTGCCGGCCTGCTCGCCTTCACCGTGTCCGAGCGGCACGGTGCGCAGCCCTCGCAGGAGCCGCTCGATCCGGCCCTCGTCGCCGGGACGAGCGCCCCGCCAGACCTCCTCCACGTTCACCGCGCAGATGACCGGCACCGAAGACCGGGCGGCGAGCGAGGTCAACCGCTGCCCGACGTGCTGACGTCCCCGCAGCAGGTCGATGAGGACCGGCGTGTCGAGGAGGAGCAGGCTCATCCGACGCGACGGGGATCGGATCGACGATCGGCATGCACCCATGCGGCAGGGTCCGGATCCCACACGTGGCCGTTGTCGGAGATCGTGCCGATCGACGACAGGATGTCGCTCCAGCGCCGCTCGTCCTCGAGCGAGCGCTCGACCAGCTGCCGGATATAGGCGCTTCGCTTGCGCTTTCCGACCTTGCGATCCAGCCGCTTCACCAGCCTCGTGTCGAGGTTGATGTGCACACGCATGCACACACGTTAGCACACGATCTTCCGCCGGCCGACCGCGCTCGCGCCGGTGGGCCGCCGGTGCCGCCGTCCATCCATCGCCCACAATCGGCGGCACCTTGATCGACCGCGCGCGCGCGCATGCCGGCGCGCTCTTCCTGCTCGTGGCCTCCACCGTGGCGAACGTGCTCGCGTACGGCTACCAGGTGGTGCAGGCGCGCCTGCTCACGCCGCCGGAGTACGCCGCGCTCACCGCGCTGTTCGGGATCCTCATCCTCGAGTCCGTCTCGAGCCAGGTCATCCAGTCCGCGACCGCGACGCTCGCCGCGCGGTACCGCGCCCGCGAGCAGGAGGCGGCCCTCCACGCGTTCGTTCGGCGTTGGGGCCTGCGCGTCGGCGGCGGCGGCGCGGTGCTCGGTCTGGTCGTCGTCGTCGCGTCGCCGCTCCTCGCCGCGTCGCTCAACCTGCCGGCCATCTCGGTCGCGCTCCTCGGCCTCGCGCTGTTCCTCGCGCTCCTCTTCACGTTCGCGCTCGGGCTGCTCCAGGGTCTCGCGCGCTTCGTGTGGATGGGGACCGCGCTCATCGCGCAGGCCGGCTCGCGTCTGGTCATCGGCGTCGCGCTCGTCGTCGCGGGTCTGGGGGTGGACGGCGCATTCACCGGGGCCGCGGCCGCGGTCGGCGTGAGCGTGCTCGTCGCGGCGATCCCGCTCGCCGCGCTCGTGCGCGCCGCGCGCGGCGCGGACATGCGCGAGGAGCTCGGTGGCGCGGAGACGCGCTTCTTCGTCCTCGCCGGCGTCGTCCTGCTCGCGTACGCCGCGCTCACCAACATCGACGCCGTCCTCGCGCGCTCGCTCCTCTCGGCGGAGGAGGCCGGCGCGTACGCCGGCGCGATCACCCTCGGGAAGATCGTCCTCTTCGCGCCGATCGCCGTCGGCTACCTGCTCCTCGAGCGCACCGCGAGCGCGCACGCGAGGGGCGAGGAGACCGAGCGCATCCTCTACCTCGCGCTCGGCTTCGTCCTTCTGACGAGCGGTGCGGTCGCCGTCGCGTACCTCGTCGCGCCGTCGTTCATCGTCCCGATCGTCGTCGGCTCGCAGTACCCCGAGACGGCCGACGTGGTCGGCATCTACGGCCTCGCGGCGCTCTCGAACGCCCTCCTCAACCTGTGGATCGCGCACTTCATCGGGCGCGGTGAGATGCGCATCGGGCTCATCCTCGCGCTGGCGGTCGGGGCCGAGCTGGTGCTGCTCTTCACGACCGTCGGCGACGCGGTGCAGATGGCGCGCGTCGTCCTCGCCGTCGCCCTCGCGACGCAGACCGCGTCGGTCGCCACGTTCCTCCTGCTTCGCCGAGGGCGCACGGCCGCGTGAGGACTGATCCCTTGCGACTCGAAGGGGTCACGCTCCGTCGGCGTTCGCGGAGCGACCCGCCAAGTCGACGATCTCGACCAGGTCTTCCAGGCCCGCGAAGTCGCCGGCGTTGCGCGTGTACAGCGGAAGCTCGTTGGCCAGCGCGGTCGCGGCGATGAGGAGGTCGAAAGCTCGTGGACCTCGCGCCTTCCTCCCGCGCGACGCTTCCGCGGCCACGACCCTTCCGTATGCGCGTGCGACGGAGACGTCGACCGGTAGGGCGTCGAAGTCGGCCTCCGTGCGCTGGACCCGATCCTGGCGACGCGCGCGCTCATCAGGATCATCCGTGAGGTGCGGTCCGACAGCGAGCTCGGCGAGCGTGACCGCAGAGATCGCGATCTCGACCGGGAGCGCAGCCTCGTCGAAGCGCTGAAGATCGATGAGAACGGACGTATCGAGGAGGCCGCGTGCGCGTCGCTCAGCCACGTGGCCTCACGCGCTGGTCGACATGACGGTCGATGTCGCGCCTGAACCGGCGGAAGTCGATGTGCGGCGCGCCTCGGAAATGCGCCAGGACCTCGGCCGTCTTCGCAAACCTTCGGGGGCGCAGGGGTGTGAGCTCGCCGACCGGGACGCCGTTGCGGGTCACAAGGAACCGTTCCCCGCGATCGAGCGCGCGCATGATCTCCCCGCTTTGGTTCCGTAGCTCGCGCTGCGTGATCTTCCGCTCCATCGCCTTACCGTAGCACCTGTGCTACGAGATGGAAACTCGCCTGCCCGCGAGAGCGCGGGGCTGCCTCCAGCCAGAGCAGCCGCCCGCGCTGGGGTGACGCGTCCGCCGCGCCGAGGAACGCGGCGAGGGCGCGCACCAGCGCGCCGTGGCCGCGGTCGCCCGGTGGGGAGCGACGGGCTGAGACGACGATCACATCCGTGACGGACTCCTCGGCGGCGATGCGCTGGTTCAGGACCGACACGAAGCCGGTGTCATAGGTGACGACGCTCCGACCGCGCTCCGCGGCCCACGCGAAGACCGCCCCATCGGGCTGGCCGCGCAGCTCGGATACCTCGGCGAGGGCGATGACGTCGTGGCCCCGTCGGCGCAGGTCCTCGGCGATCCGGGTGCTGATGTGCTCGTCGAGCAGCAGCTCCACGCCCGGCCATCACCGAGCCCGTGGCGAGGCGCGGCGGCGTCCGCGAACGGAACGGATACGGGCCACGTCCGCCGTGCTCGGATAGAGCCGCTCGATGCGCTCGACCTCCGCGGCGTTCTGGACCAGGAGCCGCTCGATCTCGTCGGGGTTGTCGTTGTAGTACGCGAGCGCCCGCTCGAGGGAGGGCATGTCCAGCGACAGGTACTCCGCGGCGGCCTTGATCGACGTGCTTGCCCGCACGGCTCGCACGATCTGCCAGACGCCGAGGCGCGGACGGGCGGCGAGCACCGCGTCGCGACGGCCGCCCGCGCGCTCCATGAACACGATGCCGGGGTGGGCGCGCGTTCGCACGCCCTCCTCGACCATCTCCTCGGCCAGAGTGCGTGGCGCGGTGCGATAGCGAGCCGCCTGCTCCTGCAGCGCGCGGACCGTGGATCCGCGAACTCGGATCGAGAACACTCGCCGCTCATCGGGGCGCGCACCGCCGCGCTTCCGCGTGGTCGATGGCATCACGCGTACATCGTAGTACGCCGCACTACGGATGGCCTCCCGGCGGCTACCGCGTCGCCGCGCGGGCGGACGCGAGCTGCTCCGCGACGTACGCGTGCACCCCGCTCCAGTCGCGCGTGCGCGGCTGGAGCGTGTACGCCCCGTTGGCGAGCGTCACCGGGACCAGCACGTTCTCGGTCGTGAGCGCCGCGCGGACCGTCCTCGCGTCGTCGTAGCCCTTGGAGAACGCCGCCAGCGACCGCATGTCCGCCACCGAGAGGTCGGTGCGCACGTTGTCGCGCAGCGCGCCGAGCAGGCCGAGGAGCGTAGCGACCGATCTGGTCTCCTCGACCCTGCGCCGCGTCGCGAGGACGACCTTCTGCTGGCGCGCCGCGCGCGCGAAGTCGCTGCCCTCGACGCCCTCGGCGTAGCGCGCGCGCGAGTAGCGCAGCGCCGTCTCGCCGTCCATGCGCTGCTCGCCCGCGGCGAAGGACACGGTGATCCAGGAGGGGTCCACCGAGGGGTCGTCGTTCTTCGGGTAACGCGCGCTGAAGGCCCGGTCCACGGTCACGTCGATGCCGCCGACCGCGTCGACGACGGTGCGGAACGCCGTGAAGTCGAGCGCGATGGTCTTGTCGATCTCGACGCCGAGCACCGGCTCGAGCGTCGCCGTCGCGATGCGGATGCCGGCGTCCCGGTCGCCCTGGTCGGCGCCGGCGGCGAAGGCTTCGTTCACCTTGCCCTGGTACGGTCGGTCGGCCGCGACGGTCACCCAGAGGTCGCGGGGCACCGAGACGAGCGCGACGGCGTTCGTCGCCGGGTCGAGCGAGACGAGCATGATGCTGTCGGTGAGGTTCGCGCCGTCGTGCGCGCCGCCGCCGTACCCCAGGAGCAGGAGGTTGACCCGCTCGCCGCGATCGAGCTTCTCGCCGACGATCCCCCGGTCGAGCGGGTTGCTCGTCACGGCGACGGTCGTGCGGAGGACCTCGAACCCGAGGTAGCCGGCGGCGGCGGTGACCGCGATGAGCAGCGCGGCGGCGATCTTCTGCATGCGCCCTCGACCCGGCACGTCGCGCGCCAGCGTTCGAGGCGTCGGAGCGGCTAGTCGTCGGTTCCTTGCCCGCCCGCCGCGCTTGCATTCCGACGCCATGCACGGTCCACTCATCCCGATGGCCCCGTTCGCCGAACGGATGCGGGTGCTCGTGGCTGACGACCATCCCGCCGTCCGGCAGAACCTCAGCCTGCTCCTCGCCGGCGAGCCGGACCTCGACGTGGTCGGCGCGGCGGCCGACGGCTACGAGGCGCTCGCGCTCGCGCGCGAGCTGCGCCCCGACGTGCTCGTGCTCGACCACGAGATGCCCGGACCCCCCCGGCTCGAGGTCGCGCGCGAGCTGCTCGCCGAAGGGGGCGGCCTGCGCGTCGTGCTGTTCACGCTCGACACGACGGTGTCGGCGGCGGCGCGCGACGTCGGCGTCACGGCGTGCCTCGCGAAGGACGCGCCTGTGTCGCTGCTGCTCGACGCCGTGCGCGCGTCCGGCGTGTACCTCCTCGCCGGCGGCCCCGCGGCGCGCGCGCGCGGCGAACGGCTCTCGCTCGGGCCCTCGAAGCCGGGGTGGCGCGTGCTCGTCGCCGAGGACGACCCGTCGATCCGCGAGATCCTCGTCGAGGCGCTCGCGGACGCCGGGCACGAGGCCGTCGCCGCGGCGAACGGCGAGGAGGCGCTGCGCGAGTGCGCGCGCCGCGATCCCGACGTCGTGCTCCTCGACCTGATGATGCCGGTGATGGGCGGCCGCCAGTTCCTCGCCGCGTACCGCCGCCGCGCCGGCGCGCGCGCGCAGGTCATCGCGCTCTCCGCGCTCCCGCAGGCGCGCGACATCGCCGCGGAGCTGGGCTGCGCCGCGGGGTTCGCCAAGCCGTTCGCGCTCGACGAGGTGCTCTCGACCGTGGAGCGGCTCGGAGCCGCGCCGCCGCAGCCGACGGCCTGAGCTCCGGCGCGCGCGACGTAGCGCCGCGCCATTCCTAGGATTGCCAGCCATGGACCTGCCGACCGTCGCTCGCTCGCTGGCGCTGTTCGTGATCGCCGGGCTGCTCGAGATCGGCGGCGGCTACCTGGTCTGGCTCTGGCTGCGCGACGGACGCGGAATCGCGCTCGGCGCGATCGGCGGGCTGATCCTGTTCCTGTACGGCGTGGTCCCGACGCTGCAGCCATCGACCTTCGGCCGGACCTACGCCGCCTACGGTGGCTTCTTCATCGTGCTCGCCCTGCTGTGGGGCTGGTGGATCGACGGTCGTGCGCCCGATGGCTGGGACCTCGTCGGTGCCGCCATCGCCCTCGCCGGCGTGCTGATCATCTTCTACGCGCCACGCGGTGCGACGTAGGAAAGCGCCCGGCTCCGCGCGGCGATCGCGCATGGGGCGGCGCGGTCCTGGCGATCGAGTGCGACGGCGACGACCAGGTGTCGGCGCGCCTCGGGGCCGAGCTCGTCGCCGCGAGCGCGAACCCGCGCTCGGAGCTCTGGCTCGAGCCGGGCTGCGGCCACACCGGCGCCTACGCGAAGGACCCCGCGCGGTGGCAGGCTGGCTGGCAAGGCCTATGTGACGCGCTGTAAGGCCCGCTGAGCGAGGCGTCGCACGGCGGACGCTTCGGGTACGCCTCGCGCGCTTTGCGGGCCGCGCGCCGGTCGTGAGCGCCCTACGCGCCTCCTTCTTATATGCCCCTATGCGCGCGCGGCTCGCGCTGCGGTCAGCTTCGCCAGAGCCAGGCGGCGATGGTCGTCGACGTGCCGCCGATGGCCACCGCGAGCAGGGCCTTCTGGTTCCCTGCCGCAAGATCCAAGTCGACGCTCGTGATGAAGACCAGGAAGGAAATGAGCGTCACGACCAGCAGGCCGATGGCGATCTGCCTGTTCCTCGACATCTCGGACCCTCCTCCGCGTCGGCGAACCGACGGCGCGACGATATCGCCGCCGTCCAGCCGTTAGCGTTACCGCCGTGGAAGGGCCGAGGGTCGTCGTCACCGGCATGGGCATCGTCTCGCCCGTCGGGCTCGACGTCGCCACGGCCTGGGACAGCCTCGTCCACGGCCGCTCCGGCATCCGCCGCATCACCCGCTTCGACGTCTCGGGCGACGAGTGGAAGGTGAAGATCGCGGGCGAGGCGCACGGCTTCGACCCGACCAGCCACATGAGCCCCAAGGAGGCGCGGCGCGTAGACCGCACCACGCAGATGGCCGTCGCCGCCGCGGACCAGGCCATCGCGCAGTCCTGCCTCACGACGGCGCCGGACCGCGACGACGTGGGCGTGCTCATCGGCTGCGGCTCGGGCGGCATCGAGACGTACGCCGACGCGTACCGCACCCTCCTCGAGCGGGGCCCCGCGCGGATGAACCCGTTCCTCATCCCGGCCGAGGTGCTCGACGCCTCCGGCGTCGCGGTCGGCATCCGCCACGGCTTCCACGGGCCGAACTTCGCGGTCACCTCGGCCTGCGCGAGCGGCGCCGACGCGCTCGGCACCGCGGCGCTGCTCATCCGCGCCGGGCACGCCGGCGCGATCGTCGCCGGCGGCACCGAGGCGGCGGTGCACCCGCTCGGCATCGGCGGCTTCGACAACCTGCGCGCGCTCAGCCACCGCAACGACGAGCCGGAGCAGGCCAGCCGCCCGTTCGACGGCGAGCGCGACGGCTTCGTGCTCGCCGAGGGCGCGGCCGTGCTCGTGGTCGAGGAGCTGGGGTACGCGCTGCGGCGCGGCGCCGTGCCGCTCGCCGAGCTCGTCGCGTACGCGGTCACCTCGGACGGCTCGCACATCACCGCGCCCGATCCCGACGCGCGCCAGCAGGCCCGCGCCGTGACGCGCGCGCTCGCGGCGGCGCGGCTCGCCCCGGCGGACGTCGGGTACGTCAACGCGCACGCCACCAGCACGCCGCTGGGGGACCCGTTCGAGATCCGCGCGTACCGCGCGGTGTTCGGCGAG
>DAIDAP010000021.1 GCA_027310565.1 Chloroflexota bacterium
GCCTGCGCGTGAGCATGTTGACGGCGGGTCCAGGTGCGACGCGGTGTCGCGGACAAGCCCACGGCCGCGATGCCGGCACCGCACGTCTGCGTTATTCCGTTCAGGGAGGTGGGGCGTTTCCAAACGGTCGTATCCGGGCGGGCGGATTGACGTCTCGCGAGCCGCCGTGGTCGCGGACGGCGGGCAGTCGTTCGAGAACCCGTGGCACTTGATCGAACGTGCGCCGGGTCGCAGTTCCGCGTAGCAGCGCGTAGCAACGCAGGCGGAACAGCGCGGCACGGGGCGGGTCGCGGCGGGTCGGAACGTTCGAGAACTCGCGAGGTCGTGCGTGCGTCGCGGCACTTCGTAAACCGCCGGTCGGCAGTTCGAGTCTGCCCGTCGGCTCGGCGATCTGCAGGCGTTCTCGCGGTGTTCGTCATCCGGAGAACGCGTCGTCCTTAGGTTGACGTCCGGCCACCGCCGCCCGGCTGCGGACCACACGTCGATGGAGTGCCCCGCCGCGCATACCGCGCGAACACTTCGCTGGCGTGCGTGGCCGTCGCCTCTGCCCGCCGCTGCAACTACGTGTGCTTGCGCGCCGCGTGTACCGCCAAGAACCGCTCCATCGTCGCCTGCGGCTCGCCCGTCGCGAACGCCTCCTTGTGGATCCGCTTGCCGGCGGCCTCGGTGAACGCGAAGCCCGCGTCCGTGAGCTCGCGGAGGAACCGCTTCGTCAGGCGCATCGCGTGCGGTGGCTTAGCGCCGAGCTCCCGCGCGAGCGCCTTCGCCGCCGGGAGCACCTCGTCCCGGGACACGAGGCGGTCGATCAGTCCGAGGTCGTAGGCCTCATCGCCTTCGAGCATCCGGCCCGTCAGGGACAGGTCGGTCGTCCGCGCGCGGCCGAGGATCTCCCACATGATCCACGTGCCGGTGATGCTCGGGATGCCGCTGTTCACCTCCGGCTGCCCCATCCGGGTCCCGGCATGACCGACGCGCAGGTCGCACAGGAGCGCGACCTGGAACGCGGACCCGGCCGCGACGCCGTTCAATGCCGCGACGATCGGCTTGTCCAGGCGGCGGATCGCGCCGTAGAGGTTCGACCATTCGTCCATCCAGGTGATCGCGCGGGGGCCGGTGAACTCCTTCGCCTCGGCCAGGTCCTGCCCCGCCGAGAACGCCTTGTCGCCCGCGCCGGTAAGGACGATCGCGCGCACGGTGCCGTCCACGTTCAGCTGTTGGAGGGTGTCCGCGAGCTGTGTACGCATCGCGGAATGCCATGCGTTGAACTTGTCCGGACGATGTAAGGTGACGATCGCGAGCTCGGCATCGCGGTCCAGGAGGATGAATACGTCGTTCATTTGGTCAAGAACCTCCCGACCGCCTCCTGCGACTGCCCCGTGCCGTACACCTGCTGATGGTAGCGGCCGACCGCTTCCCACATCTCCTCGAGGGGCACGCCGTGCATGTTGCGGAAGAGCGTCGCCTTCCAATCCCGCGTCGCGCGGACGCCGGCGGGCGGGAGGGCGGCGATCTTCCGCGCCATCGCCATCGTTCTCGCCTCGATCTGGTCGGGTTCGACGACGTAGTGCACAAGACCGATCTCCTTGGCCTCAGCCGCCGTGACCCAGTCGCTGCCGCGCAACAGCACTGGCATCGCCCGCCCGAGCCCTACGACGCCGCCGATCAGGTACATCCCCGCGATGCACGCCATGCCGCGCTCGAACTCCGGCAGACCGAATTTGGCGTCTGTGCTCGCGACGCGGACGTCCGTGTAAAGGGTCATCTGGAGCGCGCCTCCGAGACAGTAGCCGTGGATCATCGAGATGGACGGAATGCGGCTGCGCAGGAAGATCTCGGGGAACTGGCTGGACTCCCGCACACGTCGTCCGGCCTCATCCGGTGAGCCCGGGTCGAGACGCTCGTTCAGGTCCTGCCCCGCCGAGAACGCCCTCCCTTTCCCCGCCAGCACGAGGCAACGGACGTTCTCGTCGGCTTCGAGCTCGTCGAGCGCATCGCGCACCTCCCGCTTGAGATCGAGGCTCAGCGCATTCAGCGCCTTCGGGCGATGCAGCGCGATCGTTGCGACGTGGCCGTCCATCTCGACAACGAGGTTCTCGTATTCCTTCACGGATAACTCCTCACGCTTACTTCGTTCGTGCCAACGGTCTGGCTTGATCCGACGCCATGTCATCGCTGCATCCTCGGGTCGGATGCGTCGCGGATCCCGTCGCCGAGCGTGTTGATCGCGAGCGCGACCACGAAGATGAGCAGGCCGGGAACGGTCGCTACATGCGGCGCGATGCTCATGTACTGGCGGCCCGTCGCGAGCATCGCGCCCCAGTCGGGAGTGGGCGGCTGCACGCCGAGACCGAGGAAGCTCAGGCCCGACGCAAGGATGAGCGTGTGGCCGAATGCGAGCGACACGTAGACGATCACCGGTGCGAGCGCGTTAGGCAGGATGTGCACGATCGCGATACGTATGTCGTGTGCACCGACCGCGCGTGCGGCGAGAACGTACTCGAACTGGCTCGCCTGGATCGTCGAGCTCCGCACGAGGCGCGCGACGGACGGCACGGCGACGACTACGAGCGCGATCATGAGGTTCGTCGTACCAGGTCCGAGCGAGGCGTTGATGCCGATTGCCAGGAGGACGGACGGGAACGCGAGGAGCACGTCCATGACCCGCATGATCAGCGGGTCGATCCTCCGGAAGTAGCCCGCCGCGAGGCCGAGCGCCACTCCGATCACGGTGGCGACGATCACGGGTATGACGGCGACGATCAACGAGGTTCGTCCGCCGTAGGCGAGCCGGCTGTAAATGTCGCGCCCGAGTTCGTCGCTCCCCAGGAGGTAGCCGCCTGTGAGGGGCGGGGTGAGGCGCTTCGCAGGATCGGTCGCGAGCGGATCCTGTGTCGCTACGACCGGCGCGAGTATGACGAAGGCGGCGACGGCGACGAGCACGGTCGCCGACAGGACGGCTGCTCTGTCGCGTATGAGGTCACTCCAGACCCGCGCCAAGTGCGATTGCCGTCGTCGCGCGGCAGGCACGATGCCCACAGACGGGGCTTCAGCGCTCATGAGTACTTGATGCGCGGATCGAGGTACGCATAGGTGAGATCGACCAGCAAGTTGATCAGCACGAAGGACGTGGACGTCATGAGGATGGCGCCCTGGATGACGGGCACGTCGCGTGTGCTGATCGCAGTGAACGTCATCAGGCCGACTCCAGGCCAGTCGAAGACCGTTTCAGTCAGCACGGCGCCCCCGAGCAGGTACCCGAACTGGAGGCCCATGACGGTCACGACGGGGAGCAGCGCGTTCCGGAAAGCGTGACGCCAGATCGTCGTCCGGCTCGTGAGACCCTTCCCGCGAGCCGTGGTTATGTACTCCTGATTCAGGACCTCGAGCATGCTCGAGCGCACCATGCGTGCGATCAGAGCCGTTGTGACCGACGCGAGCGTGATCGCGGGCAACACGAGGTGCCGCAGCAAATCGAGCAGGCCCCCGCCTCCCCTGAGCGCATACATGCCCCCCGTCGGGAACCACCCGAGGCCAAGGCCAAGCGTCAGTATCAAGATCAGCCCGAGCCAGAAGGCGGGCATGCTGTTGCCGAACAGGGCGACCACCATTGCCACGCGGTCGAAGATCGACTGCCGCTTCGTCGCCGAGATGACGCCCGCGGTCACGCCGGCGGTCGCCGCGATGATCAACGCGGCGACCGTCAGGATGAGCGTGTTTCCGAAGTTCGTCACGAGCGTTTCGAAGACTGGCTGCCGCGTCTGGATCGACACGCCCAGGTCGGCGCGCAAGATCTTCGCGAGCCAGTTCCAGTACTGGATGACGATGGGGTCGTCCAGTCCGAGCTGCTGCCGCAGCGCCGCGACATTCTCGGGCGTTGCGTCGCTACCGAGCATGACCGTCGCGGCGTCCCCGGGGATCAGCCGGATGAGCAGGAACACGATGAGCGACGCGCCCCACAGCACCGGGATCGTCTGGATGAGACGCCCGACGATGTAGCGTGTCACCGCGACACGTTGCCGCCTGCTAGGCGTCCAACCAGACCGTTTTCAGATCGAAGAACGACGACGACGTGATGTCGAGCCCCTTCACGCGCTTGCGCAATGCCATCGGGCCCTTGTCGTGGTAGAACCAAACCCACGGCGCGTCCTCCATGAGTACGTCGAGCACCTTGCGATATGCGTCGGCGCTCTTCTTCGGATCGGAGATCGGGCGTGCTTCGTCCAGCAGCCGGTCGACCTCGGGGTTCGAGTACCAACTGCGGTTGTTGCCCTTGGGCGGCTGGAACTTGGACGAGAACACTGAGTCGAGCCAGAGCCCGAGCCACGCGCTCGTGTCCCAGAACGTCTGGCCGGCGCCGTACTGGTCCGGTAGACCCTTCGAGAAGATCGACAGGAACGTGGCGTACTCCATCTTCTCGAGCTTCACGTCCACTCCGACCTTGCGGAAGTCGGACTGGATGAGCGTGTTGACCTGGTCGTTCACTCCCTTGTTGCCGTACAAGAGCGTCATCGAGAAGCCGTTGGGATAGCCGGCGTCGGCGAGCAGCTTCTTGGCCTTCTCGGGATCGTAGGTGTACGGCGCGCGGGTCGGCGGCCATGCCGGGTTCGCCGGAGCTGCGGGCGCGATCGCGGGCGTGGCCAGATCGAGAAGCAGGTTCTTCACGAGCGCGTCGCGATTCCACGCATAATTGAGCGCCTGGCGCACCAGCTTGTTCGCCGTCGGCCCCTGCTTGAAGTTCAGCATCCACACCCACGTCTTCGGGACCGGGTTGAAGACGAGGTTGACGTTGGGGTCCGCGGCGTAGATCGCGGCCTGGTCGGGATCCATCGCAAGGACGAAGTCGATGTCGCCCGATTTCAGCGCGGCGAGCCGCGCCTGCGAGTCTGTGATGAAGGTCATGATGACCTTGTCGAGGTACGGCGCACCGTTCCAGTAGTTCTGGTTCCTCGCGAGCTCGATGCGCTGGCCGGGGACGCGCCGCACGAACGTGAACGGACCCGTGCCGACGGGATTGTCGACGATCCCTGCGGGACCGTACTTCGCGAGCGCGGCGGGGCTCACCAGCAGGAGAACGCGGTCCGCCATCAGCCGGATGAACTCGCCCACGGGCGACTTCAGCGTGAGGCGCCAGGTGTACTTGTCGACCACCTCGCCCTTCGCGACGTAGTTGTAGACCTTCGCGCTCAGGCCCGCCACCGTCCTGTCGTAATAGGGAGAAGAGGCGAGAGTCGCGCGCTCGTAGTTCACCTTCACGGCCTCGGCATCGAAGGGGGTACCGTCGTGAAACTTCACGTTCTGTCGAAGCTTGAACGTGTATTGCAGGCCGTCGGGGCTGATGTCCCACGACTCCGCCAGCCACGGCTTTTCCGGCAGCGCGCCGCCCTTCAGGTAATGCAGATCCTGTGTGACGAGACCCTCATACATCAGGCTCAGAACCCGCTGGTGGTCCTCCGTAGCAGTGCTCCCCGGGATGAGCGGAGCAACGTCGACGTTCGTCGCGAACACGAACGTCCCGCCTGCCTTTGGCGTGCCGGACGCCGCCGCCGCCGATGGGCTCGATGTGCCCGCGGGTGCGCATGCGGCGACCAGAGCTATCGCCGAGCCTTGCGCCAGAAACGCCCGACGTGTCAAGCGCGCCTTCGTGGTCGTCGATCGCTTCATGGGATCCATCCTCCTCATACGCCGCTGTCGAGGGTCCACAGGGTCTTTAGGGCCTTTCTCGAGATCGAGCGAAACCGCACCTTTGGGCCGGTACACTACTGGCTCCCTCGTAGGCGTCCAAGACCATTCGCGGTGGCAATGAGATCACCTTGGTATGGCGTCGGGACACTGGGTGCGCCCCGCGAACGGTGGCCGAGGCGGGCTGTAACTGACACGCTCCGGGTATCATTGACCCCCTTGGAGATCCGGCACCTGTGCTACTTCGTCGTGGTCGCCGAGGAGTTGCACTTCGGCCGGGCTGCGCAGCGCCTCAACATGAGTCAGCCACCGCTTTCCAAGCGCATCTCCGACCTCGAGCGCGAGCTCGGTGTTCGCCTGTTCGACCGCACGAATCGCCGCGTCAGCCTCACGCCGGACGGGCGCACGCTGCTTCCGAAGGCGAGGGCTGCAATAGCCGCGTTCGCGCGGGTGTCCGCCAGTCTGCGGGGCTCCGTCCGCAGCCGGTCTGGACAGGTGCAGATCGGGTTCGTCCCGGAGACCAGCCGCAGCGTTGTCGTCGCTGCCGTGAAGCAGATGGCGACGCTGGGCATTCGGGCTGAGGTCATGGAAGCAACGACCGCCGAACAACATGAGCGCTTGCTGGCGGGGGAACTGGACATTGGCGTCATGCTCCGCCCTTATGCCGGCCGAGGGCTGTCGAGCACGGCGCCGCTGAGAAGGCCACTCGGTGCGCTGCTCGCCGCGGACGATCCACTCTCGTCTCGAACCGAGATCGAGCTGGCCGAACTCAACGGACGCAAGCTCATGATGTTCCCGCGGTCGATGGCCTCTGGCTACTACGACGAGATCTTGGCCACCTGCCGCGCACACGGGTTCTCGCCGACCGAGGTCGCGCATGGTATCGGGCTCACCTATCGCCTCGTAGCGGTGATCCCGAACGCCGTCGCGTTCAGTCCGCTACTGCGGCCACGGCCCGAGTTCAGGTGGCTCCCCATCAAGGGAGAGCCGCTCATCTGCCGGACCTCAGCGGCGTGGCGCGCGGGGAACCGCGCTACACTCATCCGCCCAGCGGTCGGGGCGATTGTTGACAGCCTACGCAGCGTCGGTGGCTGGCTGCCCGCCCCCGCCGGCGGTCCGTCGAGATGAACCGGTCGGCACGGTCTGACCGCGGTGAAGAGCGAGGCCCAGCCATACCGGGCTGGTCTTGATTCCCGCGAGATCGGTATTGGCCTAGTTCGGATCGGTTCGCCGACACTGCAGCTTCAGACGAGCGATGGAAAGGGGGGCCGATCTGTGAGTAGCGCTGGATCGGTCGTGGACACGGAGAAGCGCATCCTCCTCGAGGTGAACGGCGCGATCGCCACGATCACGCTCAACCGGCCGCACAAGCTGAATGCGCTGTATCCCGAGATGATCCTGCGGTGGCTCGATCTCCTCGAGGAGTGTCGGCGCGACCGCAGCGTGCGCGCGATCGTGCTCCGCGGGAACGGGCGCGCATTCTGCGCGGGGGACGACCTCGCGCCGGAAGACCGCTTCAAGTACGGCCCTCCGGATGTGCAGACCCGGCTCAAGACTGGCTACCCGCGGATCGTGCTCGAGCTCCTCACGCTCCGGAAGCCGATCGTGTGCATGGTGCAGGGGTACGCCGTCGGCGCGGGTTTCGACATCGCTCTCGCGTGTGACTTCCGGATCGCGTCCGAGGGCACGAAGGTCGGCGCGGCGTACGTGAACCGCGGGCTCGGAGGCGGCTGCACGTACCTGCTCCCGCGCTACGTCGGCTTCGGCAAGGCGACAGAGATGCTCCTCCTAGGCGACTTCATCGACATGGACGAGGCGCTGAGCCTGCACCTCGTCAACAAGGTCGTCCCCGCGGCGGAGCTCGAGGCGCGGACGTACGAGCTCGCCGAGCGCTTGGCAAAGGGGGCCACCCAGGCGATCGGCGCGATCAAGATCGCTCGCAACCAGTCGCTCGGCGCGGATCCCGTGAAGGGGGTCGAGTTCCAGATTGGCGCCAACGTCGAGCTCATGTTCCACAAGGACGCCCGTGAGGGCCCGCGTGCCTTCTCGGAGAAGCGCGAGCCGAACTTCACGGGCGATTGGATCGACCTGCAGTACGATAAGCTCCGCGACTACGACTAGCGCTCGGTGAGACTCCTCGAGTACGAAGGCAAGGCCCTCCTGCGCGCGAACGGGGTTCCCGTCCCGGCCGGCGCGCTCTGGCCCGCGCTGCCGGAGGTGCCCTCGCGGCTCGGCTGGGTCGTGAAGGCGCAGGTCTTCCAGGGTCATCGCGGTCAGCGCGGCGGCATCCTCGTCGCTGACGACGCAGGCGCCGTCGCCGGCCTCGCCGCGAAACTCAGCGCGATGACGATCGGTGGCGAGTCGGTCAAGGGCGTGTACGTCGAGGAGCGTGTCAATCGGGCGCGGGAGCTCTACCTCGCGGCGCTCGTCGACCGCGACCGCGGGTGCGTGCGGATCGTCGCCTCCGCCGACGGCGGCATGGAGATCGAATCCGTCCCGGCCGAGCGGATCGTGAGCGTCGAAGTCGACGCCCTCATCGGCCTGCGTCCGTATCAGACGGGCCTCCTCGCGTTGAAGCTCGGTCTTGCCGGCGAGACGGCGGCGGCGTTCAGGCGAGTGGCCACGAGCGTGTACGGGGCCCTCGTGTCGGAGGACGCCGAGCTCGTCGAGATCAACCCGCTCATCGTCACGACCGACGGGCGTCTCGTCGCTGCCGACGCGAAGGTCATGCTCGACGACGACGCGATGTCGCGTCATCCCGCGCGTGAGCGCCCGTCGGAGTGGCAGGGCGACGGCGCGTTCATGAGGCGCATGCGCCAGCTCGGCGCCATCGGCATCGACATGCGGCCCCACATCAGGACGGAAGATCGCTACCGGGGAACGATCGCCGTGCTCTGCAACGGCGCCGGCGTCACGATGGCGACGTTCGACCTCGTCACGCACCTCGGCGGCATCGTTTGCGGCGCTGTCGAGCTGCACGGCGCCCTCGCCGTGGGCACGGAGCACACCGCCTCCGTCGTCGAGGGGCTCCGCCTCGTCTCTCCGGACGTCGTCATGATCAACGGCTTCTACCAGCTCCGTCCGTGCGACGACTTCGCACAGGCCATCGTCGACGCGATCCGGCGCGAGCCGGCATGGATCGATCCGGCGCGGGTCGTGGTGCGGATGCGCGGGCTGAAGTTCAACGAGGCGCTCGACATCCTCGAGAGCGCGGGATGTCACGCCACCGGTTCTCTCGTGGAGGCATGTCGCCTCGCCGTCCAGCTCGCCGCGCGGCCGGTCGCGGAGGCAACGCGGTGAGCATCCTCGTGGATGACGACACGCCGGTGCTCATCCAGGGGATCACCGGACGCACCGGACAGCTGTACGCGGAGCGAATGCTCGCCGGGGGCACGCGTCTCGTCGCGGGGGTCACGCCCGGCAAGGGCGGCGCGACGGTGAGCGGGGTCCCGGTGTTCGACTCGATGCGCGAGGCGAAGGCCGCGACCGGCGCGACCGCCGTGATGAGCTGCGTCGGGCCGGCGCACGCCGTGGAGGGCCTCATCGAGGCGGCCGAGGCTGGCTTCGACCTCTCCGTCGTGTATATCGAGAACATCCCGGTCCACGACGCCATCCTCATGCGTGCATATGCGAAGGCGCACGGGCTGCGCATGCTCGGCCCGAACTCGGCCGGCGTGGTCTCGCCCGGCCGGTGCAACCTCTCGGACCTGAACGACGCGAACCTCGAGCGCGGCCGGGTCGGGATCGTCTCGAAGAGCGGGACGATGACCTATGAGGTCATCAGTGAACTGCGGGACCACGGCATCGGCACCTCCACCGTGGTCTGTCTCGGGGGCGACCGGGTCATCGGCGCGACGTACATGGAGATCCTCCCGTTGTTCGAGGCCGACAACGAGACGGACGCCGTCATCGTGATCGGCGAGCCCGGCGGCGGCCTCGAGCACGAGGCGGCGCGGGTCGCGAGCGCGATGCGGACGCCGGTGGTCGCCTTCATCATCGGCCAGCACGCGCCGCCCGCCGCGCGCATGGGCCACGCCGGTGCGGTCGTCGGCGACGACGCGCGGAGCACGCCCGCGGCTAAGGTGCGGTCGTTCGAGATCGCCGGTTGTCGGGTGGCGAGGCTCATCACCGAGGTCGCTCCGCTCGTCGAGGAAGCGCTGGCCGGGTGAGCGCCACACGCACGCGAGCTCCATCGCGCGAGGATGCGCAGCGGCTCGACGCCGCCGATGCGCTAGCTCCCTTTCGAGACCGCTTCGTCTTCACCGACCCCGAGCGCATCTACCTCGACGGCAATTCCCTCGGGATGCAGCCGAAGGCCACCATCGCTGCGGTGCACGACGTCATTGACGAGTGGGGGAGAGACCTCATCATCGGGTGGCGGCGCTGGATCGACCTCCCGCGGGAGATCGGCGACCTGCTCTCCGAGCACGTCGTCGAGGCGCGGCCGGGCGAGATCATCGTCTCGGACTCGACGACGGTGAATCTCTACAAGCTGACGGTCGCGGCCCTACATCAGCGCCCGGGGCGGAAGGTCATCGTCACCGACGACGAGAACTTCCCGACCGACCGGTACGTCTTCGAGGGCCTTGCGGCGGACCGCCAGCTCCAGATCCGCCTCGTCCATGCCGATCCGGTCGAGGGCATCGATCCGGACGCGGTAGCTGCCGCGGTCGACGCGGACGCCGCCGTCGTCAGCTTCTCTCACGTGTCCTACCGGTCCGCCGCTATCCACGACATGAGACGGATCACCGAGATCGCCCACGCTGCCGGTGCCCTCATGCTCTGGGATCTCAGCCACTCCGGTGGATCCGTGAGGGTCCCGCTGGAGAGCAGTGGGGTCGATCTCGCGACGGGGTGCACGTACAAGTACCTGAACGGCGGACCTGGCGCCCCGGCGTACCTCTATGTCCGGCGGGACCTAGCCGAGCTCCGCTCGCCGATCTGGGGCTGGTTCGGCCACCGGCGGCAGTTCGCGATGCCGCCCGAGTTCGAAGCGGCGGAAGGCATCGAGCGGTTCCTGGCCGGCGCGCCGACCGTCCTGTCGATGATCGGGATCCGAGAGGGAGCGCGCCTCATCGGCGAGGCGAGGATCGACCGCCTCCAGGAGAAGGCCGCCGCACTGACGGAGCTCGTCATCCAGCTCGCCGACGGGTGGCTCGCGCCGCTCGGCTTCGCGGTCGCTTCGCCGCGCGACGCGAAGCGGCGGGGCTCGCATGTCAGCCTGGCCCATGCCGACGCGAAGGCGTTCGTGCGCGCACTGATCAAAGAGGCGAACGTCATCACCGACTTCCGTCCGCCCGATATCGTCCGCGTCGCGCCGGTCCCGCTCACGACGCGCTTCGTCGACGTCTGGGACGGCATGGATCGGCTTCGCACCCTCGCGACCCACATCGTCGGCCAGCGGTCGCCGGACGCGGGTTCGCCGAGGACTTCAACGACGTCCTCGCCCAGTTCTCGTGACCGCAATGGGTGACGGGGCGCGGTCCCAGAACGCGAAGGTGGACGAGCTGCTCGACGGTGCCGTGAACCAGTCGTCGTACGATGCGGCGACGAAGATGTGGGCGCAGCTCGATCAGGCCCGCATTGACGACGCGGCGGGCGTGCTGATCTACTGGTCGAGCGCGCTCTACGCCGCGAAGAAGTCAATCCAGAACTTCGTCCAGACCCCGCTCGGGCTCTTCGACCTGAACAACACGACGGTGCAGTGACCGGATACGTCGTCGAGCGACTCGCTGGAACGACGATCGCGATCATCGGGGGCGGCGCTATGGGCGCCGCCCTCGCCTACCGCCTCGCGCAGGCGGGGGCGCAGGTCACGGTGGTCGAACGGCGGCACCCGGGCTCGGGCACCACGGGACGGTCATTCGCGTGGATCAACGGCTTCCGCAAGCTGCCGCGCGAGTACCAGCAGTTGAACGCCAGCGGGATCCGCGAGCACGAGAGCCTGCGGAACGAGCTCGGCGGCGACTGGCTCCATATCGACGGCGGCCTCTTCTGGATGAAGGACGACGACGCGGACGCGGTCTCCGCGCTCCATCAGGCGGTGCGGCAGATGCGCGACTGGGGCTATCGCGTGGACCGTGTCACGTCGGACATCGTCGGCGACCTCGAGCCCGATCTCGTCCTCGGCGCGTCGGTGAGCGAGGTCTACATCTGCCCGAGCGAGGGCTGGGTCGAGACGGTTCGCATGACGCAGGCGCTCCTTCGCGCGGCGACGGACCGCTACGGTGCACGGGTGATCCGATCCTCGGTGACGTCGCTCACTCGCTCCGGTTCCGGCGTCGGCGGGGTCGCGCTCGCCGACGGCACCGAGCTCGCCGCGGATGTCGTGGTGAACGCGGCCGGGCCCGACGCGGCCCAGATCGCCGCGACCGCGGGCGCTTCGCTCCCAATGCGACGGCAGCCCGGCGTGCTCTTCGTGACCGAGCCCGCGCCCATGAGCCTGCGGCACGTCGTCCACTCGCCGGAGTGCAACCTCCGGCCCGACGGCGGCGGTCGCGTGATGATCCAGCGCGAGGCGTTCGACACCCGCGTCTCCGACGCACCGGACGCCTCGCCCGATCCAGCCTTTGCTCAGGAGGCGATGGAGCACGCCGCCCGCGTCGCTCCCGCACTTGCCGGCCTTCGTATCGAGGCGGTGCGTGTCGGAGCTCGTCCGATGCCGCTCGATGGTCATCCGATCGCCGGTTTCGAGCCCACGGTCCCGGGCCTCTATGAGCTCGTGACACACAGCGGGGTAACGCTTTGCGCGGTGCTCGCGCGTCTCGTGACCGAGGAGCTGTGCGGCGGATCGGTGCCGGATCTCGAGCTCTACCGCCCAGACCGCTTCGCGGTGCACTGAAGACTTCAGCGGAGCGACCCACGCAAGCGCCGCGACTGCGTAGATCGCCCACGTGGCTGCGGCGGCACTCCTCCGTTTCCCGGGTGCAGACGCCTTCCCGGGTGCAGACGCCAATCAGCCGGCGACCTACTCGCGGTACTCGACGAGTCGACCGCCCTCGCACGCAAAGCGAATCGTCCGAGCGCCATCGACGATTTCGCCGGACCCTCGCCGGCCATCAGCGCTTGTGCTCGTACTCACTCGGGTTCCGGAAGCGAAGGCCACCCGCGGATGGTCCCCGGCGCAATCCACGAGCGGAGGCTGTATCAGCCCGAGAACTACGCTAACGACCGCGAGCGAAGTAAGCACGCCGCTGAGCGCGGTGAGGCGGGCCGCCGTAGCGCTCCGCGCGGTCAACCATCCGAGAGCCACGGCGACGAGAAGGGCAGGGAGAAGAAGCAAGTAACCAACGCCCGAGAACATGGTCAGTGCCGCGACGGAAAGAAGCGTTCCAGCGGCGAACCCGAGAGCCGCCAGCGGAAGGTCGCGACCGCCTAACGCGAGTGAAACGACGAGTGGTGCGACGATGGCCGCGACGAGTTCAAGGGGCGAGAGCTCGTAGTGCGCGTGGTCCCCGCCGCGCGCGGACGTAGCGGCGGTGAGCGGAGCAGCGAAAGCGACCCCAACGGCGAGCGCCACTCCAACCCGTCGCGCCCTCAAAACGAGTCCGGCCTTCGTCAGATTCGAGCGAGTCGTGGCGTCATCGATGCGGCCACGACTCGCTCCATTTGCCGCACGATGGCTGCCACGTGCTCCAGACCCATTTTCCGCCCGGTACCGTCGACCCTTGTTCGCCAGGGTAGCCCCAGCAGGAGCCGAAGCCCTCGACGTAGCTGTGTTCGTGTGCTGGTGCCTGAAGCTGCCCGCGATCCACGCGAACTGGGCCGTGCCGGATGCGTTGGCTTGGCCGTAGGGCAGGATCCACCGTGATCTTCGCCAGGCCCATGCCGCTGCCCGCCGTGATCGTCAACTCGATGGCCATGCCCGCCTCCCCTTCGAGTGCTCGCTCGACGCCACGCGGTACCCTTTGCGGCGACGCGTGCCGGGCCGGCGACAAGAGCCCCTGGGCTCTGCCGCCTCGCGCGGCTAGTCGGCCGGCAAGCGTCCGTTCGTCGGTAGTACGTCTTCCTCCCGAGACGCCACAACTCGAACTCCGACCTCACCTTGTCCGCGATGAGTTTGAAGCTGCGGTCGTCACCACGCTCCCACTTGGGCTGCACCGCCCAGGTGCAGTAGTCGGCGACCTGGAGGCAGGGATCGCAGGACGCCGCCAGACCACGCGATGGTCGAGAGCCGGCGAGACCTGCCGCACCACGTCCTCGATGGCCTCGCGGAATGTCCTGCCGTGGGCCCCGGTGCCGACCGACGCAGCCGAGAGAAACAGCTCGTCCTTGGCGTCCAGGATCTTCGGCGCGATGTATTTGAAGTGGTAGAGCCAGGCGTACTTGTAGAAGCGCTCGTCCGTGGTCCGTGTCTGCGGCTGCGCTTTGGCCTTCTCGAGGATCGTGGCGTCGACGAGGAAGTCCGCCTGCTGCAGCAGCCCGAAGATCTCGTCGCGCACGCCCTGCGCGTCGGTGGAGGCGTGCAGCTCGCCGTCCAGAGAGCTGCGCCGCCAGGCCATGTCGCGGCGAAGCTCGAGCAGCTGCGTGCCGATCGCGCAATCCTCGAGCGTCACCGTCCATACCCGTGGCCACGAGGCCGAAGTTCGTGTACCGCCCGTTGAGGTTCGGCGCGGCGGCGGGGCAGACGCAGAACTGCGAGTCGCTGCTCACCCTGATGTCGCCGCCGCGGGCGATGCCGACCGCGCCCTTGGTGAATGGCAGATCGTTGAGCTCGCTGCTGGTTGCCGCCGCCGGTCCCGAGCCGCGGGTCGCCACGCCACCTGCCGCGGGTCCCTGTGACGGACGCCACTCGAGCGCGAAGATCGGCTGGTAGTCCTGATCGTCACACGGGACGTCGTCGAAGCGCCTGCGCGTGAGCATGTTGACGGCGGGTCCAGGTGCGACGCGGTGTCGCGGACAAGCCCACGGCCGCGATGCCGGCACCGCAC
>DAIDAP010000026.1 GCA_027310565.1 Chloroflexota bacterium
GGTCGTCGCGGTCGGCATGGCGAGCCCTCCTGCGCCTTGATCCGTGCGGAAGGGTACGCGTGCCGACCTCTGCTATCCGTGGCTCCGCTCACTGGACGGTTTGAGGTCCCGAGCGTCAGCGAGGGACTTCGCTAGTGTCGCGCGCCGGGAATACGTTGACGATGCGCGGCCCGGACGGCCGAGGCCACGGAGCCGAGGAGGACGCGCCGGAGCGTATCCGCAGATACGTGAGGAGCGCCCGGACGAAGGCGACACCGGCAGCGGCCGTCTGGGCCGATGCAGCGGCAAGGGATTCCCGGCGCGCGACACTGGGGCCCATCCCTAACGGTTCCGCTCGGCGCGGACGAACCCGGCGGTGCCGACGAGCATGAACAGCACGAACTCGGCGCCGATGACCAGGAGGTTGGTCGGCAGGTCGAAGACCGCCACGCCCGCGGCGCCGTAGTACACGTCGCGCGTGAGGTCCACGGCGTAGCGCATCGGCGAGACTTTCGAGAGCAGGTCGAGCACGGGCGGGAGGCCGCCGATGGGATTGAACACGCCCGCGAGGAAGAACTGCGGCAGCATCACGAACGGGAAGATCTGGTTCGCCTGGCGCTGGCTCTCGAGGCGCGACAGGACGAGCACGCCGAAGGCGCCGCCGGGCACCGCGACGGCGAGCGTCGCGAGCGCGAGGCCGCCGAGCTGCCCGGGCGTGAACGGGACGCCGAGGACCGCGCCGAACGCCACGATCGCCACGGCCTGCGGCATCGCGACGAGCGACTCGCCGAGGATCTTGCCGAGGATGATCGAGTAGCGCGAGATCGGCGAGACGAAGATCTCCTGGCTGAAGTCCTGCTCGCGGTCGGCGAGCAGGGAGATGACCCCCATCGCGGACGACTGCCACACGGTCTGGGCGAGGACCCCGGTGAAGATGAAGTAGAGGAGGTTGACGCCGGCCGCGTCGCCGAAGCCCGCCTGGAGCGTCGGCCCGAGGATGCCGATGAAGATGAGCGGGAACGAGAAGTCCGCCAGGATGCGCGTCCGGTCGCGCAGCAGCTTCACGACGTCGCGATGCGCGAGCGTCAGGACCGCGGAGAGCTCACCCACCCGCGTCCTCCTCGCCCCGCGGCGCCACGATCTCGAGGTAGGCGTCCTCGAGCGTCGGCGCGTGCGTGCGGACGACCGAGAGCGGCGTCTCGATCGACCGCAGCACCGGGTGCACGCCGCGGCCGGCGAGCGAGATCCGGAACGGTCCGGTCCCGTCCACAGGCAGCTCGAGGCGCGCGAGCTCGTCGCGGAGGCGCGGGCGGTCGTCGGCGTCGACGACGACGTACTCCTGGACCAGGTCGCGCTTGATCTCCTCCGGCGTGCCGAAGGACACGATGCGGCCGTGGTCGATGATGCAGATGTGATCGGCCTCCTCGGCCTCTTCGAGGTAGTGCGTCGTGAGGAAGATCGTGGTCCCCGATTCGCGGCGGATGGCGGCGAGGTACTGCCACAGCGTGCGCCGGCTCGGGACATCGAGGCCCGCGGTGGGCTCGTCGAGGAAGAGCACCTTCGGGCGGTGGATCAGGCTGCGCACGATCTCGAGCTTCCGGCGCATGCCTCCGGAGAACGTGCGCATGGGCCGGTGGATGTCCCCGCCGATGCCGAGCAGGGACGCCAGCTCGCGGACCTGCTCGCGGTACGCGGCCGGCATGAGGGCGAGCCTCGGCGCGTAGGGGTAGAGCCCGTAGAGGATCGCGTGGAAGCGGACGTTCTCCTCTGCGGTGAGGTTCATGTCCAGGCTCGGCCGCTGGAAGATGATCCCGACGATGCGGCGCACGGCGCCCGCCTCGCGCACCAGATCGTGCCCGTCGATCGCCGCGCGCCCCGACGTCGGCGCGAGCGTGGTCGTGAGGATCGAGATCGTCGTCGTCTTCCCCGCGCCGTTGGGCCCGAGGAGGGCGAAGAACTCCCCCGCCCGCACGTCGAAGGAGATGCCGTCGATGGCGTTGCGGTCCGCCTTCCGGTAGCGCTTGGTCAGCGCCTCGACCCGGATCACTCGCGGCAGTCTATCGGCGGCCGGCGCGCCGTCCGCGGTCGGGGGTCAGCGGCCCGCGGCCCGTCTCCGCGCCTGGCGCTCGTGCGTCGGCTCCTCCTCGAGCTCCTCCCACTGCCGCGAGCTGTAGAGGTTCGCGGCGAGCCCGGCGTCGATGACGAGGAGGAGCAAGCCCGCCGCCGCGAGCAGGAACGGCGCGGGCGACGGCGCCGCGTCGGCGAGCTCGAAGCTGCGCAGCGCGCCGGAGGCCCCGTAGAGGACGAGCGCGCCGACCGCGGCGAGGATGTCGATCCGCGCGAGCCCGCGCTCCTCGGTCTCCGCGTCGATCCATTCGACGACCGCGGCGATCGCGGCGACGCCGGTGAGAACGATGTTCGCGACGACGAGCCACTGCGCGACGACGACGTAGCCGTTCGTCTCCTGCGCGCCCCACCCGAACCACGACATGAGGTCCACGAGCGTGACGGCGAAGCCGATGCCGGCGGCGGCGAAGGCGACGTGCGACCGGGGCGCGAAGCCCAGCCGGCGCCCCTGGACGAATTCCTTCAAGAGGGACCCATGCTAGCGGCTCAGGACGGAGGACCCTCCGCCGGCTCGGGCAGTCAGCAGCCGGGCTCGCCGTCGTGGCCGCAGCACGTCCGGCGGCGTGCGACGCGCAGCCACAGGTTGCGGGACGCGACGAGGACGCGCCGCGGCAGCGGGATGTCGGATCCGGTGAAGTTGCGGATCGCGCGGACCGGGTCGGGGCGGCGCGTCGTCACGCCCCTACTATCGCCCATCGCCGCGGGGCCGTCGTCCGATCAGGCGTGCGCGTCGAACCAGTCGGCGATGCGCCGGCAGTGCTCGACGCGGTTGCGCGGCTTCCCGCCGCGCGTGAGGTCGTGGTTGTCCTCCTGGAAGCGGACGAACACCGTCTCGACGCCGTGCAGGCGCAGCGCGACGAAGAGCTGCTCGGCCTGCTCGATCGGGCAGCGCAGGTCGCGCTCGGCGTGCAGGATGAGGAGCGGCGTCTTCACCTTCGGCGCGTACGTGAGCGGCGAGCGCTCGACGAGCCTGGCGGGGTCCTTCCACGGCGACGCGTCGCCCATCTCGTGTTCCCAGAAGTGCCAGCCGATGTCGCTCGTGCCGAACGCGGAGACGTTGTTGCTGATGCTGCGCTGGGTCGCGGCGGCGCGGAAGCGGTCGGTGTGCCCGACGATCCAGTTCGTCATGAACCCGCCGTAGCTGCCCCCGGTGACGTACAGGCGCCGCGCGTCCACCCACGGCCACGCGAGCGCGTGGTCGACGCCGAGCATGAGGTCCGCGTAGTCCTTCCCGCCCCAGTCGCCGACGCACGCGGCCGAGAACGCTTCGCCGTAGGCCTGGCTCCCGCGCGGGTTCGTGTACAGCACGGCGTAGCCGCGACCCGCGAGGACGTGGAACTCGTGGAAGAAGCCGTGCCCGTACGCGCCGTGCGGGCCGCCGTGCACCTCGAGCACGAGCGGCCACGTCCGCGAGGGGTCGAAGCCCCGCGGCTTCATGAGCCAGCCCTCGATCGGCCAGCCGTCGGCGCCGATGAGCTCGAGCCGCTCCGGCGCCGCGAGGTAGCGCCCGCGCAGCAGCTCGCCGTTGAGATCGGTGAGCGTTCGCATCGAACGCCCGAGCTCGCCGGCGGCGACGTTGCCGGGGTCCGTCGCATCCGAGAGGACGCACGCGAAGCGGGCCGCATCGCTCGACAGCGAGAGCGAGACGACCTGGTGCGCGCCGACCGTCTCGCTCCGCACCTCGCCGCCGGCGGCCGGCACGCTGTACACGTTCGCCGTGCCGCGGTCGCTCCCGACGAAGACGACGCGCGAGCGGTCGGCGGTCCACACCGGCGCCAGCATCTGCACGTGCGAGCGCATGTCGCTCATGACCGCGGACCCGACGGTGCGGTCCCAGGACGCGGTGAGGTCGCGGCCCACGCCGCCGCCCGCCGGGAACGTGAAGACGTGAACGTTCTTCGCGGAGGAGCCGATCGCCTCTTCGACGCCGTAGCAGCCGATGCCCGTCCCGTCCGGCGACCACGACGGGTTGCCGTACGAGCCGCGCTCGTCGGTGATCCGGCGCACCGCGCCGTCGGCGACCGCGGCCACCCAGACGTCGGCGACGGTGTTGCGCTCGCGCGCCCCGGTGCGGTTGGAGACGAACGCGATGTCGCGTCCGTCGGGCGACCACGACGGCTGCGCGTCGTCCCAGTCCCCGTCGGTGAGCCGCCGCGCCTCGCCGCCGCCGTCCGCGTCGGCGATCCACACGTGGCGGCGGCGCCCGTCGAGCAGGAAGCCCTCGTCGGTCTTGTAGCGCACGCGGTCGTACACCTTCGGCGCGTCGTCGGCCGCCTCGGCGGCCTTCGGCTCCTTCACGGTGAACGCGAGGTGGCGGCCGTCGGGCGCCCAGGCCAGGTCGCCGCAGTCCTCCGCGAACGACGTGAGCCGCCGCGAATCGCCGCCGTCGAGCGACAGCACGAAGACGTCGCGGGGCTTGCGCTTCGCATCGGTCGCCGCGGCGCGGTCGGAGACGAACGCGATGCGCCGCCCGTCGGGCGACCACCGCGGCAGTGCGTCCTGCCCGGGTCCGAAGGTGAGCTGACGCCCCGGCGCCGATCCGTCCGCGGGCACGAGCCACACCGCCGAGCGGTAGGCGTTCTTCTCGCGATCGATCACCCGCACGACGTACGCGACACGTGTGCCGTCCGGTGAGATCTGCGCGTCAGCGAGGAACCGGAAGTCGTAGAGGTCCTCCGGGGTCATCGGCGGCGGAAGCTCTGCCAAGGGGTCGTATCGTGCCACACATGGTCAGGCTCGATCCGCGGACCCGCACCGGCGTCCTCGTCGGCGCGCTCGCGATGTTCCTCGCGCTGGACGTCGCGTTCCTCGTCTCGCTCGTCGGGATGCCGTTCGCGCCGTTCGCCCTCGGCCAGGCGATCATCGACGTGCTCCCCGGATGGATCTCCATCCCGCTCATCGAGCGGCTCCAGTTCTGGGCGAAGGGGCTCCTCGTCGTCGGCGTGCTCGCGCTGTTCCTCCTCGGCGGGGCGGCGGCCGGAGCGCTCGCGGTGTCGCCGCGGCGCCGGAGCGGCCCGGTGCTCGCGCTCGTCGCGCTGCCGTGGACCGGCGCGCTCGTCCTCGGCCAGCTCTTCGCCTCGGCGAAGATCGACCTCGCGACGAGCGTCATCGACGGCGGCGTCGGTCTCGTCGTGAACGCGCTGGCCCTCGCCTACCTCGCGCCGGCGTCGCTCACGCGGGAGACGGTGCCCATGCCCGACCGCCGGCGCGGGCTGGGGCTGCTCGCGGCGCTCGCGGGTCTCGCGGCGATCGGAGCGCTGCCGCTCTCGCGCGTCTTCGCCGGCGCGGGGTCGCGGCTCGGAGGCGTCCCGATGCGGGCGCGCAACCTCGTGCAGCGTGCCGCCCTCGCCTCGCCCGACCCGGCGCTCGAGCCGATCGCCGGGCTCACGCCGCGGATCACCGCGAACGCGGACCACTACGTCATCGATACGGCGCTCGTGAAGCCGCGCGTCGACGTCGCGACGTGGCGGCTCGACGTCACCGGCGCCGTCGACCGTCCGTTCTCGCTCACGTACGACGAGCTGCTCGACCTCGACGCGGTGGAGCAGGCGCACACGCTCGAGTGCATCAGCAATCGCACCGGCGGCGACCTCATCGGGACCGCGGTGTGGACGGGCGTGCGGATGAGGGACCTCCTCGCGCGCGCCGGCGTGAGGGACCGCGCGTACGACCTCGCGCTCACGTCCGTGGACGGCTACACGGATTCGTTCCCGATCGCGAAGGCGATGGAGCCGGAGACGCTCGTCGTCTACCTCATGAACGGCGTGACGCTGCCGCAGGAGCACGGCTATCCGGCCCGCGTCCTCGTCCCGAACATCTACGGGATGAAGAACGTGAAGTGGCTGCGCGAGATCCGCGTCGAGACGTTCGACCTCAAGGGGTACTGGCAGCAGCAGGGCTGGTCGGACGGCGCGATCGTGAACACCGGGACGCGCATCGACGTGCCCGGCGGCACGCTGCGCTGGAGCGGCGACGCGGCGACCGTCGCGGGCATCGCGTTCGCTGGGGCGCGCGGCATCGCCAAGGTGGAGCTCTCGTTCGACGGCGGCGGCACCTGGCGGCAGGCGACGCTCGAGCCGCCGGCCGGGCCGCTCACCTGGCGCCGCTGGTCGCTGCGCTGGACGCCGGACGGCGCGGGCCCGCGCACGGTGCTCGCGCGCGCGACGGACGGCAACGGCGACACCGAGACGCCCGTGGCGCGCGATCCCTATCCGGACGGCGCGACGGGGTACGACGAGATCCGGCTGAACGTCATCCGGGTGTAGCCGCCGGCTCGCTAGTCTGTTCGCCACGGTGGCGAAGAGACGGTTCACCATCACCGCGACGCTCCCGGCGTACGCTCCGCCGAGGAATGAGTGGCGCCGTCGCGTGCACGCCGCCGTGCTCGAGGCGCAGACCTTCCGCGGCGTCGGCTACCGCGAGGGCGATCAGCTCGAGCTGCGGGTCGCGCTCCACCTCGGCGCGCGCGCGCTCGACGTGCACGAGCTCGACGAGCGCGTGAAGGACATCGTGGACGCGCTCGAAGGCCGCATCGCCGGCCGCCGCAGCCGCCGGCGCATCGCGCCGATCGTGTCGGCCGGCCAGGTGCGCCGCATCGTGCTCGAGAAGGACCCGGGCGTTCCGCGCGGCCGGCCGCTCGGCGTGCTCACCATCGCGCGCTACCGACGGCGCGCGTGATGGCCGCGGCGGCGCGCACCGGGCTCGGCGCCGGCGCGCTCGTCTGGGCCGGCTTCGACGGCCAGCAGGCGCCGGGCGAGCTGCTCGACGCGATAGCCGACGGGCGCGTCGGCGGCGTCCTGCTCTTCGCGTTCCGCGGGAACGTCGGCTCGAAGGCCCAGGTCCGCGAGATGCTGCGCGAGGTCCAGGCCGCGGCGCGCCGCGGCGGGCTGCCCCCGGTGCCGGTCGCCGTCGACCAGGAGGGTGGAGAGGTCGTGCGCGTCGGCTACCGCGCGGTCTTCCCGAGCGCGATGGCGATCGCCGCGACCGGCGACCCCTCGTACGCGGAGCGGGCGGGCCGCGCCGTGGCCGAGGGCCTGCGCGCCGACGGCATCACCGTGAACCACGCGCCGGTCTGCGACGTGAACGACGAGCCGCGCAACCCGGTGATCGGGACCCGCGCGTTCGGCGACGACCCCGCACGCGTCGCGGACTTCGTCGCCGCGTGGGTCCGGGGCGCCGAGGGCGCGGGCGTGGCGACGACGCCGAAGCACTTCCCGGGTCACGGCCACACCAGCGTCGACTCGCATCTCGCGACGGTGGACGTGACCTCGGACCGCGCGACGATCGAGCGTCGCGACCTGCCGCCGTTCGCGGCCGCCTTCGCCGCCGGCGCGACGATGGTGATGACCGCCCACGTCCGCTACCCCGCGCTCGATCCGGACCGGCCGGCGACGATCTCGCGTCCGATCCTCACCGACCTGCTGCGCGGCCGGATGGGCTTCCGCGGCCTCTGCATCACCGACTCGCTCGACATGTCCGGGATCCACGTGGACACGCCGGAGCACGTCGTCGGGCGGGCCATCGACGCGGGCGTGGACGCGGTGATGGTGACGAGCCGCCTCGACCGCCAGCTCTCCGCCGCGGCGTGGATCGAGCGCGCCGCGTCGGGTGCCCGGATCGACGAGGCCGTCGCGCGCGTGACCGCGTTCCGCGCGCGCTTCGGCATCGACGTCCCCGACGGCGACGTCGACGACGGGCCGGCGCGCGCGCTCGCGCACGAGATCGCGGCGCGCTCGATCACGCACGTCGGCCCGCCGCTCCCGCGGCTCGACGGCCCGGTGCGCTTCACGGCGTTCGAGCCGTCGCGCGCCTCGCCGGTCGAGGAGCTCGCCGATCCGGTCGGCGCGCTCGAGCGGGCGCTGCGCTCGCGCTTCGGCGGGCGCATGGCGTTCGCGCGCCACGGCCGGCTGCCCGACGGCGAGGGGCGGCGCGTCGTCTTCACCTTCGACGCGTTCTTCGACGCGGAGCAGGGTCGCGCGCTGCCGGCGCTCCTCGGCGAGGACGGCGTCCTCGTCGCGCTGCGGAGCCCGTACGACGCGACGCTCGCCGGCCGCCATCCCGCGCTCCTTTCGTACGGCGACGTCCCCGCGTCGCTCGAGGCCGTCGCCGCCGTGCTCGCGGGCGAGCGCCGGCCGGCCGGACGCGCCCCGGCCCGGCTCGGGTGAGACGCAGGACGATCCTCGCGAGCGCGGGTGCGCTCGCCGCCTCCTGCGTCGCGCCGGCGACGGACGCGCCGCCGTCGCGAACGCCCACCGCCTCGCCCGCGCCGACGCCGACGCCCGACCGCGTCGAGCGGCTCGTCGCGCCGCTCTCGCTGGAGCAGCGCGTCGGCCAGCTCATGAGCGTCGCGTTCCACGGACCTCGCGTCACGGCGGCGCTCGAGGCGATGATCCGCGGGCGCGCCGTGGGCGGCGTCGTCCTGCGGACCGAGAACGCGGAGGACGCGAGCGCGCTCGCGGCGCTCGCGGCCGACCTGCAGCGCATCGCGCGCGAGGCGGGCGTCCCGCCGCTCCTGCTGTCGCTCGACCAGGAGGGCGGCCCGGTGGTGCGCGTGCAGCGCGGCATGACCGCGCTCCCCGGCCAGATGGCGCTCGCGGCGACGCCGGCGCCGGAGGACAGCGTGCGGCGCGCCGTCGCGGTGACCGCGAGCGAGCTCGCCGCGAACGGCGTGCGCTGGAACCTCGCTCCCGTGGCCGACGTGAACGACGAGCCGCGCAACCCGATCATCGGGAACCGCTCGTTCGGCTCCGACCCGCGGCGCGTCGCGGGGCTCGTGGACGCCGCGGTGCGCGCCTACGGCGCGAGCCCGGTGCTCTCCTGCGCGAAGCACTTCCCCGGCCACGGGTCGACCGACGTCGACTCGCACACGGGTCTGCCGCGCATCGCGTCGGATCGCGCGCGCCTCGACCGCGTGGAGCTCGTCCCCTTCCGGGCCGCGATCGCGGCCGGCGTCCCCACGGTCATGGGCGCGCACATCGTGGTGCCGGCGCTCGACCCGACGCCCGACCTCCCGGTCTCGCTCTCGTCACGCGTCATGACCGGCCTGCTGCGCGGCGAGCTCGGCTTCGCCGGCCTCGCGGTCACGGACGACCTCGAGATGGGCGCGCTCGCCGCGATCGGGGAGGCGCAGGCCGGGCTCCGCGCGTTCGCGGCGGGCGCCGACCACCTGCTGTTCCGCTTCGACGAGGCCGCGCAGGTGGACGGGCACGCCCGCATCGTCGCGGCCGTGCGCGACGGGGCGATCCCCGTCTCGCGCCTCGACGCCGCCGTCCGGCGCGTGCTGGCGGCGAAGATCGCGGCCGGACTGTACGACGCCGCACCGCTCCCGCGGCCGGACGCCGCCGCCGGCGCCGCCGTCGCCATGGACCTCGCGCGGCAGAGCATCACGCTCCTGCGCGGCGGCGGCATCCTGCCCCTGCGCGGCCGGGTGTACGCGGTCGCGACGACGCAGGCCGACATCGCGAGCGTGCCCGGCGACGGCGATCTCGCGACGGAGCTCGCGGCGATGCGCGGCGACGTCGTCGCGCGCCGCTTCGCGGCCGCGAGCGAAGGCTTCATCGCGGGCGCCGTCGCCGAGGCGCGCGCCGCGGACGTCGTCGTCGCGGGCGTCGCCGACATCGGGACGAACGACGATCAGCGCAGGCTCGTCGGCGCCCTCGCGGCCGTCCGGCCGACGGTCCTGGTGTCGCTGCGCGCCCCGTACGACGTGCTCGACGCGCCGAACGCGGCCGCGGCCGTCTGCGCGTACGGCGGACGCGTGGCCACGCTGCGCGCGGTGGCCGAGGTCCTCACCGGCGCGCGCAGACCCGTCGGCACGCTGCCCGTGGACATCCCCGGCCTGTACGCGATCGGCGCCGGGATGAAGGACTTCCGGTGAGCCTCGCCGAGCCGGCCCGCGCGGCCGTCGAGGGCGCGATCGGGACGCTGTGCACCGCCGCCGTCGTTCGCGTCGAGCGCCGCGGGCGCGCCGACGTGCTCGCCGCGGGATCGCTCTGCCCCGATCCGGCCGCGGGCCCCGACGCGCCGTGCACCCCCGCGTCGCTCTTCGACCTCGCCTCGCTCACCAAGCTCGTGACGGCCGCGACCGTGCTCACGCTCGTCCGCGACGGCACGCTCGAGCTCGGCATGCCGCTCCGCGAGCTCGTGCCGGACTTCCGCGGCGGACGCAAGGACGAGGTCACGCTGCGGCACGTGCTCACGCACACCGCCGGGCTGGCGTGGTGGCTGCCGCTCTGGCGCGAGACGCGCTCGCTCGAGGAGGCCGTGTGGCGCGCGGCGCGCGAGCCGCTCGCGCAGAGCATCGGGACGTTCACCTACAGCGACCTCGGCTACCTCATGCTCACGCAGGGACTCGCGACCGCCGGCGGCCGGCCGTTCGCGGACCTCGTACGCGAGCGCGTACTCGGACCGGTCGAGGCCGAGACCTGCGCGTTCGGCCCGCGCGAGCCCGAGCGGTGCGCCGCGACCGAGCGCGACGAGGCGTGGCGGAAGAAGCGGCTGCGGGGCGAGGTGCACGACGAGAACGCGTACGCGGCCGGCGGCGTCGCCGGGCACGCCGGGCTCTTCGGCACGGCGGAGGACGTGACGAAGATCGCCCGCGTCTACCGCGACGGCGCCGTCATCGGCGACGAGCTGGCCGCGCTCGCACGGACCGAGCACGTCCGCGACGGCAACGCGCGCCGCGGGCTCGGCCTCGCGCTGCGCGCCCCGCGCGACGCGATGGTCGGCCGCGGCTTCTCGCTCGACGCGTACGGGCACACCGGGTTCACCGGCACGTCGCTGTGGGTCGATCCCGCGCTCGACCTCACGGTGGCCGTCCTCACCAACCGCGTGTACTACGGACGCGACGACGACGACGCGCTCTACCGCTTCCGCATCACGGTGCACGAAGCGGTGAGCGGGGTGCGGTCGTGATCGCGATCGGCCTCATGAGCGGGACGTCCGCCGACGGTGTCGACGCCGCCGCGATCGAGCTCGGCGTCCCGGCGGCCGGCGTGCGCCTGCTGCGCACGGCGTCGCGCGCGTACGCGCCGTCGCTGCGCGAGGCGCTGCTCGCGCTCGGGGAGGGCCGGGCGACGGACGCGCGCGCGATCGCGCTGCTGCACGCCGCGGTCGGCGACGCGTACGCCGACCTCGCGCACGACCTCGCGCGGGCGCTGCGCGCCGAGGGGGTGCGGCCCGACGTCGTCGCGATGCACGGCCAGACCGTCGCGCACCTGCCGGCCGAGCGCGTCACGCTCCAGCTCGGCGACGCCGCGCGCGTCGCGGTGCGCACCGGCACCACGGTCGTGTCGGACTTCCGCAGCGCCGACGTCGCGCTCGGCGGTCAGGGCGCGCCGCTCGTGCCGTTCGCCGACGTCGTGCTGTTCGGCCGGCTCGCGCCGGTCGCCGTGCTCAACGTCGGCGGCATCGCGAACCTCACGCTCATCCCGTCGTCGCGCCCCGAGGACGTCGTCGCCTTCGACACCGGCCCGGGGAACATGGTCATCGACGCGATCGCCGCCGGCATGGACACCGACGGGGCCGGCGCGGCGCGCGGGCGCGTCGACGACGGCGCGCTCGGCGACGCGCTCGCGCACCCGTTCTTCGCGCGCCGCGGACCGAAGAGCACCGGGCGCGAGGACTTCGGCGCGCCGTTCGCCGCGCGCCTCGACGCGGCCGTCCGCGCGCACGGCGGCTCGCGGGACGACGCGCTCGCCACCGCGACCGCGCTCACCGCGCGCACCATCGCCGACGCGCTCCCGCCCGCGCTGCGGCGGGCGCCGGCGCGCCTGCTCGTCGCCGGCGGCGGGGCGCGCAACCCGACGCTCCTCGGGCGCCTGGGCGCGGCGCTGCCCGGCATCGCGATCGAGCCGACCGACGCGCACGGGGTCCCGGCGTCCCACCGCGAGGCGGTCGCGTTCGCGATCATCGGGGCCTACCGCCTGCGCGGTCTGCCGAACACGCTGCCGCGGGCGACCGGCGCGGCGCGCACCGTCTCGGCCGGCGCCGTCCATATACCGTGAGCGCGTGAAGCAGGCGCTCGTCGTCGGCATCGACGCCGGCGGCACGAAGACGCGCGCGCTCGCGGTGGACCGCGAGGGCCACGTCGTCGGCCGCGGCGCGGGCGGCGGCGGCAACCTGCTCTCGTCGCCCGATCCGCAGGGGTCGATCGGCGCCGCGCTGGCCGAGGCGCTCGTCGGACGGGACGCCGACGCGATCGTGCTCTCCTGCGCGGGCGCCGACCGCAGGGCCGACCGCGATCGCGGTCAGGCGCTCCTCGCGCGCGTCGCCCCGGCGGGCGCGCGCCTCCTGGTGACGCACGACGCGATCGCGGCGCTCTACGCGGGCAACCCCGCCGGGTGCGGCGTCGTGCTCATCGCCGGCACCGGCTCGATCGCGTACGGCCGCAACGGCGAGGGCGAGGAGTACCGCGCCGGCGGCTGGGGCCACCTCGTCGGCGACGAGGGCTCCGCGGTGTGGTGCGGGCTCGAGGCGCTGCGCGCGATCGCGCACGCCGCCGACGGCCGGGGCGCCCCGACGATGATGGTCGAGCTGCTCTACCGGGAGCTCGGTGTCGACGACTTCGCCGACGTGCTGCCCCGTCTCTACGGCCGGCCGCACCCCGCGCCCGCGATCGCCGCCGCGACGCGCGCGCTCGCCGCGGCGGCCGCCGAGCGCGACGCGATCGCGCACGGGATCCTCCAGCGCGGCGCGGTCGCGCTCGCGCGCGCCGCGACCGTCGTCGCGGCCACGCTGCGGCTCGCCGGCGGGCCGGTGTACCTCGCCGGCGGCGCGTTCGAGAGCCTCCCGGCGCTGCAGCAGCTCGTGCGCCTCGAGCTGCTCGGCACGCTCCCGCAGGCGAGCGTCGAGCCGGTCCGCGAGGAGCCCGCGATGGGCGCCGCGCGCATCGCGATGGAGCTCGCCTGGAGCGGGCGGTGAGCGAGCCGCGCACCGAGGCGCGCAACCCGCGCGCCTTTGCGCTCGCGTCGCTCTCGACGCGCGAGCTCCTCGTGCTGATGAACGACGAGGACGCCACGGTCGCGGCCGCCGTGCACGCGGCGATCCCGCGGGTCGCCGAGACGGTCGACCTAGTCGTGGACGCCTTCGCGCGCGGCGGCCGCCTGCGCTACGTGGGCGCCGGCACGAGCGGGCGGCTCGGCGTGCTCGACGCGAGCGAGGCGCCGCCCACGTTCGGCGTCGAGCCCGACCTCGTCCACGGGGTCATCGCCGGCGGCGACGCGGCGCTGCGGCGGTCGATCGAGGGCGCCGAGGACGACGCGGCAGCCGGAGCCCGCGAGATGCGCGCGCACGCCCGTCGCGGCGACGTGGTCGTGGGGATCTCGGCCGGCGGCCGCTCGCCCTACGTCGTCGCGGCGCTGGCCACGGCGCGCGAGGCCGGCGCGCGCGCCGTGGCGCTCACCTGCGACGGGGGGTCGCCGCTCGCGCGGGAGGCGGAGATCGTCATCGCCGTCGACGTGGGCCCGGAGGTGCTCGCCGGCTCGAGCCGGCTCAAGGCCGGGACCGCGACGAAGCTCGTGCTCAACATGATCAGCACGTCGGCGCTGATCCGCGCGGGACGCACGCGGGGCGACCTCATGGTCGACCTGCGGCCGGCGAGCGCGAAGCTCCGCGAGCGTGCGGTGCGCATCGTGCGCGACGAGACCGGTCTCGACGAGGCCGGCGCGCGGGCGCGCCTGGAGGCGAGCGGCTGGAGCGTGCGGGCGGCGATCGAGGGCGCCGGGAGGCCCCGGCCACGGCGGTGACATCCTGTATCCGATGCCCATGGCACGGATGAGCGCGCGCGAGCGCGTCCTCGCGGCGGTGCGCGGCGAGGCGGTCGACCGGCCGCCGTTCGCGGTGTGGCGGCACTTCTACCCCGACGAGAACGCGGGCGCGGCGCGCCTCGCCGAGACGACCGTGCGCTTCACCCGCCGGCACCGGCTCGATCTGGTGAAGTACAACCCGCGCGCGCACTACCACGCCGAGCCGTGGGGCACGGCGTACGACTACGCGGGCGACGCGCATCCGGCGCTGCGGCGCTACGCGGTGCGGCGGCCGGCCGACTGGACGCGCGTCGAGCCGAAGACCGTCGCGGAGCCCGCGTTCCGCGAGCTGCTCGACGGGCTGCGTCTGGTCCGCCGCGCGCTCCCCGAGGTGCCGCTCCTCGCGACCATCTTCACGCCGCTCGGCGTGCTCGAGCGGCTCGCCGGCCGCGAGCGCGTGCGCACCGACATCCGCGAGCGGCCCGATCTGGTGCTCGGCGCGCTCGAGGCGGTGACGGTGACGTTCGCGGCGCTCGCGCGGGCGTGCCGCGAGGTGACCGACGGCATCTTCCTCGCGACGACGACGTGGGCGCGGCGTGACGACCTCGACGACGGCGAGTACGAGCGCTTCGGCCTGGCCTTCGACCGCCGCGTCCTCGCGGCCGCCGCGGGTGCGCCGCTCAACGTGCTGCACGTCTGCGGACCGCTCGCGCGCGTCGCGCGGCTCGCGACCGAGCCGGTCGCCGCGGTCTCGTGGGACACCCACGGCCCCGGCAACCCGGATCTCGCCGCGTTCCTCGCGTCGGTCCCGGACCGCGCGGCGATCGGCGGCCTGTCGGCCGCCGCGTTCACCGCGCCGGGCACCACGGCCATCGCCGCCGAGGCCACGCACGCGCTCGCGCAGACCGGCGGCAGGCGCTGGGTCGCCGCCGGAGGCTGCACCATCCCCACGGCGTCGCGGCCGGAGAACATCGATGCGGCGCGCGAGGTGCTCTCGGCCTAGAATCACCGCCCGTGCCACAGGAGCCGACACCAACCCCGGTCGCAGCGCCCCCGCCCGAGGCCCGCCGGCCGGATCCGCTCGCGGAGTCGGTCGCGCGGGCGATCGCCGGGCTGCGCAGCGAGGCCGGCCTGTCGGAGCGCGCCGCGGCGCGCAAGCTCGGCACCTCGCAGACGCAGCTCCGCCGGATGGAGGACCCGCGCTACCTCCCCTCGCTGCGCTCGCTCCAGCGCGTCGCGAGCGTGTACGGACGGACGGTGAAGGTGACCTTCGAGAGCCCCGGCGAGGAGGCCGCGCCGCCGAAGCCGCCGGCTCCGCGCAGGCCGGAGCGCCCGGCCCGCACCGCGCCGCCACGCCGCGCGCGCCCGCCGCTCCGCCGCGGCGCGGGCAAGCGCGCGACCCGCCGCCCCGCCAAGCGCCGCTGAGGCGCGGCGAGTACCAGGACCAGCGTCCGGCTTCCCGCCGGGCGCGGGCCGGGCGACCATCTGCGGTCCTGAAGGAAAGGGCATGAACGGTCCGCTCGCCTGGGCGCGTACGGCCCTCGCCGCGGCGCATCCGCGCGGCGGGCTCGCCGACCGCGTCGCGGCGGAGCTGCGCGGGCGGCTGCCCGAGGACCACCTCGTGCTGTCGTCGCACCTTCCGCGGGACGGGGGCGGCCGCGTCGCGCTCGTCGTCGTCGGGCGCGAGCGCGTCATCGTGGTCGAGCCGCGCGGCGAGGACGGCGACTTCGTCTGCTACCAGGACCACTGGTACCGGCGGACGGCCGCCGGCGCGACGCGGGCGTACGCGGACTCGCCGTCGCTGCGCGCCCGGCGCGACGCGGCGCGCATCCACGGCGATCTCGCGACGGGCGGGGAGATGAACGTGCAGGTCGACGCGCTCGTCGTGCTGACGCGGGGCCGCGCGGCCGACGTGGGCAGCTCGTGCGTCCCGGTGGTCGTCGGCGTCGACGCGCTCGCGCGAGCGCTCCTGCGCATGACCGCGAGCTCGCCGGAGCGCACGCGCGCGATCGCCGACGCGCTGGCGGGGCCGATCAGGCTCGCGCTGAGCTAGCCTGCCGGAGCGGCGCGAAGAGGTCCGTCTCGAGCGGCGGGCCCCCCGCATCCGGGAACGCGCGGATGTACGCCTCTTCGGTGAGGAGCGCCGGCAGCCGGGCGCGCGCCTTCCGCCACATCTCGAGGTCCGGCGCCTGCGTCTGATGCGCCTCCATCGCGGCGAGCTTGCGCTCCATGAGCGGCGTGACGTCGATCGCCGCTCCGAGCTGGTCCCGCGTCCAGCGCCGCGGCTTCACCGCGAGCGTCGCGATGTACGCGGCGAAGTCCGGAACGACGGCGCTGAGCGCGTCGATGAACTCGGCAGAGGCGACGAAGCGGTAGCAGCGCTTCACGTGCACGTGGTCGCCCAGCTCCGGCTCGTGCCGCGCGATCCCCGCGAGCTCGACCGCGCGGAGCGCGCGCTCGCCGGCCGCGATGTGGTCGGGATGGCCGTACCCGCCGTCCGGCCCCCAGGTGATGAGCACGTCCGGGCGCACCCGGCGCAGCCAGCGCACGATGTCGCGGACGACGTAGTCCTCGTTGACGCCGGCGAGCCCGCCGTCGGGGTATCGCAGGCACGTGACGCTCGCCACGCCCATGCGCCGTCCCGCCTCCGCGAGCTCGCGCGCCCGTGCCGCGCCGACCTGCGCGCGCGGGACGATCGGCCGCTCGGGGTGCCCGTTCCAGCCCTTCTCGCCCTCGGTGAGGCAGAGGCTGTGGATCTCGACGCCCTCGCTCGCGTACCGGATCAGCGTGCCGCCGGTCCCGAACGTCTCGTCGTCGGGATGCGCGAGCACGGTCGCGAGCCGCAGCCCCATGGCCGCGCACGATAGCGGACGTATCCTCGCGCCGTCAGTGCGTGTGACGCCGTGACCACCGGGCGCATCGTGGTCGTCGAGGACGACCCGTCCGTCGCCGAGCTCGTGACGCTGTACCTGCGCAACGCCGGGTTCATCGTCGAGCACGCCCCGACGGGCGCGCGCGCGCGCGAGCTGCTCGACGAGCTCCGTCCCGCGCTCGTCGTGCTCGACCTCGGCCTCCCCGACACCGACGGCATCGCGCTGCTCAGGGAGCTGCGCGCGAAGGCCGATACACCGGTCGTCGCGCTCACCGCGCGCGCCGACGACGCGCAGCGCATCGCCGGGCTCGACGCCGGCATGGACGACTACGTGACGAAGCCGTTCAACCCGCGCGAGCTCGTGTCCCGCGTGCGCGCGATCCTCCGCCGCGCCGCGGGCATGCCGGGCGGCGGGCGCGTGCTCGAGATCGGCAACCTGCGCGTCGACCCCGCGCGCCACGAGGTGCTCGTCGCGGGGCGCGCGGTGACGCTGCGCGCGAAGGAGTTCGAGCTGCTCGAGGCGTTCTGCCGGCAGCCCGGGATCGTGCTGACGCGCGACAAGCTCCTCGAGGACGTGTGGGGCTTCGCGTTCCCCGGCGAGACGCGCACCGTCGACGTGCACGTGAAGCAGCTGCGCGACAAGCTGGCCGGCGCCGACGCGCGCATCGAGACGGTCTGGGGCGTCGGCTACCGGCTCGCGGCGCCGTGACCATGAGGGCCCGAGCGGGAGATCGAGCATGACGCGCTCCGTCGGCGGGCGGCTCTTCCTCTCGTACCTCGTCGTCGTCGGCGTCGGCCTGCTCGCCGCGTCGATCGCGATCTCCGGGCTGCTCGTCCGCTACGAGAACGACGTGCTCCGGCTGCGCCTGCAGGAGCTCTCCGCGCCGCTCCTCACCGCGATGACGACGGCGCTGAGGGGCGGAGCGCAGCCGCGCGAGGTCATCGACGCGCTGGCCGAGCAGGCGCGGTCGGCCGACGCGCGCCTCCTCGTCCTCAGCAACAACCGCCGCGTCCTCGTCGACAGCGAGGGCACGCTCACCGGCGGGTCGCTGCCGGCGCCGACGCAGGGCGGCTTCGGGTCGTTCGCGGAGGCCGAACAGCAGTGGGTCTTCCAGCAGCAGGCCTTCCGGCCGGGCGCCGGCGCGCTGAGCCCCGCGATCATCGCCGTCGCCCGGCCCCGCGCGGCGTTCGCCGACGCCGTGCGCACGCTCCTGCCGGCCCTGGCGATCGCCGGCCTGGTGGCCGCGGGGTTCGCGCTCGTCGTCGCGGGCGTGCTCTCGCGCACCATCACGCGGCCGCTGCGCGAGCTCGTCGCCGGGGCGCGCCGCTTCGCGCGCGGCGACTACCGCACCCGCGTCGCCGCCGCGGGACCGACCGAGGTGGCCGAGCTCGGCGGCGCCTTCAACGAGATGGCGGCGGAGATCGAGCGCGCCCGCGGGGGCGAGCAGGCGTTCCTCGCCGACATCTCGCACGAGCTGCGCACGCCGCTCACGTCGATCCAGGGGTTCGCGCAGGCGATCAGCGAGGGCGAGGCGGCGGGTCCGGCCGTGCCGGTCGCGTCGAACGTCATCCTGCGCGAGTCGCGCCGCCTCATCCGCATGGTCGAGGGCCTGCTCCAGGTCGCGCGGCTGCAATCCGGCGCCCAGGAGCTGGCGCGCGAGCGCGTCGACCCGGCCGCGCTCCTGGCGAGCGCGCTCGCGGCGCTCGAGCCGCAGGCGCAGCAGTCCGGCGTCGTCTTCGCGGTGACGACCGACGGCGTCCCCGCGGTCCGCGGCGATCCCGACCGTCTCGCGCAGCTCTTCCTCAACCTGCTCGACAACGCGCTCAAGCACGCGCCGCACGGCACGACCGTGACCGTGAGCGCCGGCCGCGACGGCGGCACCGCGCTCGTGCGTGTCCGCGACCACGGGGCCGGGCTGCCGGCCGGAGCGGACACGCGCCTCTTCCGCCGCTTCTCGCGCGGCGAGGCCGAGCGCGACGGCACGGGGCTCGGCCTGGCGATCGCGCAGGCGATCGCCCGCGCGCACGGCGGCTCGATCACCGCGCGCAACGTCGACGAAGGAGGCGCGGAGTTCACCGTGCGGCTGCCGGCCGCCTGAGCTCGTTTTGCGTCGCGGACGCGCGCTGCGTAGCCTCGCGCGCGGAGGTCTCAGATGTGGAATTCGTTCGACACGGCGGCACCCGACGGCATGACGGCGTCCGTCACGACGCTCCGCGGCGGGAACGGCGACGAGATACACGCGTACACGGCGAGGCCCGACGGGCAGGGCCCGTTCCCGGGCATCGTCCTGGCCCATCACATGCCGGGATGGGACGAGATCTACCGCGAGTTCACGCGACGCTTCGCGCAGCACGGGTACGAGGCGATCTGCCCGGATCTCTACTGCCGCGCCGGCCACGGCCGGCCCGACGAGGTGAGCGCGAAGGTGCGCGCCGACGGCGGCGTCCCCGACGAGCAGGTCGTCGGCGACTGCGTCGCGGCGGCCAGGTGGCTTCGAGCGCTGCCCACGAGCAACGGCAGGGTCGGGGTGTTCGGCACCTGCTCGGGGGGACGGCACGCGCTCCTCGTCGCGAGCCGCACGACGGACGTCGACGCGGTCGCCGATCTCTGGGGCGGCGGCGTGGTCATGCAGCCGAGCGAGATCACGCCGAAGCGGCCCGTCGCGCCGATCGATCTCACGGAGGACCTCGGCGCTCCCCTGCTCGGCCTGTTCGGGAACGACGACAAGTCGCCCGCCCCGGCGCAGGTCGACCGGCACGAGGCGGAGCTCAAGAAGCACGCGAAGCGGTACGAGTTCCACCGCTACGACGGCGCGGGCCACGGTTTCTTCTACTACGACCGGCCCGCGTACCGCGCGGAGCAGGCGATGGACGGCTGGGCGAAGGTCTTCGCCTTCTTCCGCGAGCATCTCGGCGCGTAGGAGGACGAGGTGTGCACGAACATCGCGACGAGGACACGCATCGCCGGCAGCGCGAAGACCGCCAGCGGGTGGCTCCCCGTGGACGAGGTGACCGTCGCCTTCGACCACGCGACCCACGCGTGGCTCGACCACGCGCTGCGGATCGACCTCACGAGCGGCACCGCGGTCGCCGACCGGGCGGCGGTGGAGCTCGACCTCGCGTCGGGAAAGGCGCTCGTCGCGCTGCTCCAGGAGGTCATCGCCGAGGCGGAGCGGAGGGGGTTCGCCGAGTAGGAGGCGGCCGCCGGGACCGCGCGCGTTGCGCCGCTCGACGTCCGCGCTCAGACTCGCTGGCCTGATGGCGCTCGGCGGGGTCATCCGCGGGACGACGACGACGCTGCGCACGCCGACGGAGGAAGACCTCGCCGCGTACGCGCGCTGGATGGCCGACCTGCGCGTGCGCCGCATCGCCTCGATCTGGCACGAGCCGGCGATGCCGGACACGTGGAAGGAGCGGCTCAAGGAGCAGACCAAGGAGAAGGACAACGTGCTGTGGTCGATCGAGGCCGGCGGACGCCTCGTCGGCATGACGCGCCTCGGCTGGGGCTGGGAGCCGCATCGGGACAGCGCGCACGTCGACCAGTTCATCCTCGCTCCGGACGAGTGGCGCAAGGGCTACGGGTCCGACGCGGCGCTCGCGCTGCACCGCTACCTCTTCGACTACCTCGACCTGCGGCGCGTCGCCCTCGAGCTCCACGCGGACAACGCCGCGGCGCGGCGGATCTGCGAGAAGCTCGGATACGTCGAGTTCGGCCGCGGGCACGAGGTCTACTACCGCGACGGCGCTCACGTGGACCAGCTCTGGCTGCTCATGGAGCGCGCGGCGTGGGACGAGCGCTGGGGCGCGGAGCACCGCGAATACGCGCCGCTCGGCACCCGCACCGTGCCCGGATCGGTGAGCCACCCGAAGCCGCAGGCGAAGGATGGCGAACGCGAAGAAAGGGAGAACACGTAGTGTTCGGACCGCGCATCGCCGGCGAGGGCGGTGTCGAGCTGCGGCCGCCGACGCTCGAGGACTACAGGCAGAACCCCAGATGGATGCTGCTCCCCGAGGTGACCCGCTTCTGGGGCCCGCGGACGATCAGCGAGACCGACGCGGACGCCGAGGAGCGGATGAGGAAGGAGGGGGCGCGCGACACCTCGATCGTCTGGACCATCGCGTACGCGGGCGAGAGCGCCGGCTTCACCGGCGTGTTCGACATCGACTGGGTCCGGCGGGACGGCGAGACCGGCATCTTCATCGGCCGGCACGACCTCTACGGCAGGGGCATCGCGAGCGAGGCGGTGCGCCTGCGCATGGCCTACGTCTGGAAGGAGCTCGGGCTGCGCCGGACGCACAACTGGATCGCGCTGCCGAATCGGGGCTCCTGGCGCGCGAACCAGAAGGCCGGATACGCGCAGGTCGGCACGTACCCGCGGTCCTTCTTCCGCTCGGGTGAGTGGGTCGACGAGTGGCTTGGGGAGGCGTTCCCGCACACCTACCCGGCGGACAGGCTGCCGGATGCGTGGCGCAGGTGATGGTCGGGACGGCCCGCGCCTGCTACGCTTGATGTGCCCGAAAGGGCACGCGGCGACGAGAGCCATCCACGCGGGCGTCGAGTGAGGCACTTCCTCCCGGTTCCTGGCGAATGCTCAAGGCGTCAGCAAAGAAAAGGGAGGAAGCTTCAAAGTGAGCTTCACCGACAAGACCCTGACCTGCAAGGACTGCGGTCAGGAATTCATCTGGACCGCGGGGGAGCAGGAGTTCTACGCGTCCCGCGGTCTGCAGAACGAGCCGGGCCGATGCCCGTCCTGCCGAGCCGCGCGTCGCGCGTCCGGCGGTGCCGGCGGCTACTCCAGCCGCGGCACGGGCGGCCCGCGTGAGTTCTACTCGGCGACCTGCAGCAACTGCGGCCAGGAGGCCCGTGTGCCGTTCCAGCCGCGCGGCGACAAGCCGGTCTACTGCAGCTCCTGCTTCGAGCAGGTCCGTCCGAGCGCTTCTCGTCGTTACGCCTGACGCGTCACCACGGAAGACGGTGAGGGGCCCCGCCGGAAGGCGGGGCCTCTTCATTTCAGCCGCGCGATCCAGCGGTGGCCGGGCGCGACCGTCCAGAGCGCCGCGGCCAGGAAGCCGCGCTGCGCGGCGTCGAGGTGCGGCAGCACGGTGAGGAAGTCGGTCTCGTCGACCGCGCGGGGCTCCCGCGACTTGTACAGGAGCTGCACGTCGGGACGGACGTACGGGATGCCCTCGGCGTCGCGGCGGCCGAGGTCCGCCGCGTTGAGGCCGATCGCCGCGTTCCGCCGGTAGGCCCACCGCGCGCCGGCGCGCTCCTCGACGAGGATCTCCAGCCGCCACGCGTCGCTGCCGCGCTCGCGCGCCCAGAGCTCGTGCGCACCATGCGGCAGCGGCGTCTCCGGGGCCCAGCGGGTGAGCGTCGCGTTCTCGGCGATGAAGAGCTCCCACCCCGGGAGCCGCGCGGCGAGGGCCCGCTCGTCGCCGCGGAAGATCGCGATCTCGATGTCGTCGTGCGCGCGCGTCTGGCGGCCGAGGAACAGATCGAGCGCCCACCCGCCGGCGATCCACCACGGCGCGCCGAGGTCCGCGAGCAGCTCGACGAGCTGCCGCGGCGCGAGCGGCTCCCAGCGCGCCGCCTCCGCGGGTGCCGCGACCGCGTTGACCGACCGTTGACCCTCCGGATCGACCATCACGCCCTAGCATGACGCCGCCCGGGCTGGGGAGCGCCGGAGCTCCCGCATGGAGGTCCGCATGCTCCCGCGCTCCCGTCACCTCGCGGCAGTCCTCGTCCTCGCCGTCAGCACCGTCGTCATCGTCGCGCTGGGTCTCACCGGGCCGCGCGTCGCGCAGGCGGCGACGGCCGTCCCGTGCTCGACCGCCGGCACCTGGACCCCGGGCGAGGTGAACCTGTACTGGCTCGACGTCGAGCAGGGCGACGGCCAATTCATCGTGGGTCCGACCGGCCGGACGATGCTCATCGATCTCGGCGAGACCGCGTGGAACTCGAAGGGCGCGAGCACCATGGCGGCGCGCTACGAGGCGGTGCTGCGATCGATCTGCGGCACCGGGTCGAGCCCGGTGGCGCTCGACTACGTCATGGCCTCGCACCTGCACCTCGACCACATCGGCTACGCCTGGAACCCCCAGGACGCGCCCGGCAGCCTCGGCAACGGTCTCTACCAGCTCCTCACCCCGACGAGCCTCGGCGGGTTCGGGTTCACCGTGGGCACCCTCTTCGATCGCGACGCCGGCACCTGGACCGACGCCAACGGCGACGGCCGCTGCACCGTCGGGACGTCCAGCGGTCCCGATCCCGAGATCGGCTGGAACAACGTGGGCACGACCTCGCAGACCGCCCGCCGCTGGATCTGCTGGCTGTACGGCCCGGCCGGCCAGCCCGACCGCGCGAACATCGAGGGCCGCGTCGTCAGGCTCACGAACGGCGCCCCCTGGCCGGCGATCGACCTCGGCCCGGGCGTGGCCGCGGCGATCCTCAACGCGAACGGCAAGGACACCATGCAGGCCGACGGCACCACGCCGGTGTCCGGCGACCACTCGGCGCAGGCGACGCCGCCGTCGGAGAACGACTACTCGGTCGCGGTGAAGATCACCTACGGCGCGTGGCGCTACGCGACCGCCGGCGACTCCGACGGGCAATACGACGTCAGCCCGAACGGCTACACCTACAACGACATCGAGGCCAAGCTCGCTCCGCTGTTCGGTCCGGTGGACACCGTGCGCGTGAACCACCACGGGAGCGACTACAGCTCCTCCCAGGCGTACCTCGCGGCGCTGGCCCCGGTGACGGCGTGGATCTCGTGCGGCACGAACTCGTTCGGCCATCCCTCGAACCGCGTGCTCGACGCCCTCCGCACCGTCACGAACCCGCGCGGCACCGGCGCGGACGTGTATATCGCGGACCAGCCCTGCGACACGGTGCAGGCCGACGGCGTCACGCCGACCGACTACACCGGCCTACTGAACACGAACGGGACGGTCGTCCTGCGCACGACCGGCGGCGGGGCGGGCTACACGATCACCTACGACGGCGGGACGCGCGGCTACACCGCGTACGGCGCGCCGGATCCGTCCCGGGTCCTCATCAACGAATTCCTCATGGCGCCGAACCCCAGCGGCGAAGGCGAGTGGGTCGAGCTGTACAACCCGACGGGCAGCCCGATCGACCTCTCGGGTCTGTACGTCGACGACGTCGGCGGCGGCGGCGGCGCGCCGAAACGGATCCCGGCCGGGACGACGGTCCCGGCGTACGGGCGCTACGTCTTCTCGTTCCCCTCGGGCTTCCTCAACAACACCGGCAGCGAGTCGGTCCGCTACCTGAGGATCGAGGGCGGGGTCGAGACGGTCTACGACTCGTACTCGTACCGGCTCGGATCGACCCAGTACAACAAGGTCTTCCACCGCGCCGGCGACGGCGGCGCCTGGTGCGACACGATCTCGAGCGACGTCACGAGGGGCACGGCGAACCCGGCCACCTGCCCGTGAGCCGGACCCTCAGCGGTACTCGTGGACGCGGGTCGTCGGAAGCCGATAGGAGACGCGCCGCTCCGTGCGGAAGCGGGCGATCGCCTCCCTCGCGCGCTCCTCGCCGTGGTAGCGGACGGCGAGCCGCGCGATGTCGCGCTGCGCGGTCTCGGGATCGGCGACGACCCGCACCCGGCCGTCGACACGCACGTAGCGGTAGCCGGTGTCGTCGTAGACGAGGAGCGACACGCGCGGGTCACGCTCGAGGTTGACCTCCTTGGCGCGTCCGACCTTCGTGTTGAAGACGATCTCGTCGCCGTCCAGCAGGTACCACATGACCGTGAGGTGCGGGCTGCCCGCCGCGCTCGTCGTGCCCAGGACCGCGAAGCGCTTCGCCTCGAGGAAGGCGCGCTGCGCGGCCGTGAGCGCCATCAGCGGAACATGTCCTTCTCGGCCGGCCGAACGTACTCGCGCGCCTTCTCCGCCGGCTCGGTGAAGACGAGGCCGCGCAGGATCGCCGCGGGGCAGCGATCGAGCTTCCCCATCACCAGCTCCGTCGCCGCGGCGACCTCGTCGGCGACGGCGATCTCGGTGACGCGCAGCTCGTAGTCGTCGGGGTCGTGCTGCCCGACGTAGCGCTTGAGCGCGGGAAGGCCCGCGATCCCGAGCGCGACGTTGGTGTGGCCCTCCCGCCACGGGCGGCCGAACGTGTCGGTCACGACGACGGCGACCGTCGCGCCGCACTCCTCGCGCATCGCGTCGCGCAGCCGGGCGGCCGAGGCGTCGGGATCGACCGGCAAGAGGATGACCGTGTCGGGCGCACCGGCGTTCGAGCGGTCCACCCCGGCGTTCGCGCAGACGAAGCCGTGGTGCGTCTCGCTGATGAGGATGCCGCGCTCCCAGCGCACGATCGAACGCGTCTCACGGAGGACGACCTCGAGCTGGCGCGCGTCCTTCCCCGACTCCGCGGCCATCCCCAGGGCGCGCTCGCCCGGGACGACGTCCGGGAGGTGCACGATCCGCCCCTCGCTCTTCGAGACGACCTTCTGCGCCACGGCGAGCACGTCGCCGTCACGGATCTCGTCGCCCTGCGCGCGCAGGGCGCGCACGATGAGACGCGCGAGGTCGTCGCCCGGCCGGATCTCCGGCAGGCCGTGCACGGCCGTGATGACGAGATGCCTGACGCTCAGGTGGCACGCCCCATACGATGTGGGCCCCATGTTGACACTTGGGACGTCGGCGGCGCGGGCCCGCGCGTGATCGAGCTCAGCGAGGCCGGCCGGGCGCTCCTCGGCTCCGCCCGCGTCGCGCACCTCGCGACCGCGGACCAGTACGCGCGGCCGCACGTCGTCCCGATCGTCTTCGTCTGGATCGAGCCGTCGCTGTTCTTCCCCCTCGACCGCAAGCCGAAGCAGAGCGAGGACTGGCACCAGCTCCGGCGCATCCGCAACCTCGAGACGAACGGACGGACGTCGATCGTCGTCGATCGCTGGGACGAGGACTGGACGAAGCTCGCGTGGGTGCTGCTCGAGGGCCTCGCGACGATCCTCGAGGGCGGCGAGGACCGCGACCGCGCCGCGACGTGGCTCGCCGAGAAGTACGCCCAGTACGGGACCCACGGCCTCGACGGGTGCCCGATCGTGCGCGTCGCGGTGGAGCACGCCGTAGAGTGGCATTCGGCCGCCGCGCGCTGACCCGCCCGCTCGGCGCGCAGACACCGCTTCCGCTCGACCGGCCGGAGTGCGATGCTTGCGCGCGCGGAGCGGGTCGCGGATCCGAGCTGAGGGGAGGTACTCGTGGACCGGAGCATCGCGGTACTGAAGGACGTCGCGGTCACGCTCGAGCACGATCGTCCCGGGGAGCTGGCGAAGGCCGTCACGGCGATCGCGAACATGCAGGTCAACATCGAGGGCTTCTGCGAGGTCGACGGCAAGCTCCACTGCGTCACGAGCGATCCGAAGAGCGCTCGCAAGGCGCTCGAGACCGTCGGGCTCACCTCGACCGAGCAGGACGTCCTCGTGCTCGCCGCGGACGACCGCCCGGGCTTCCTCGCGAACGTACTGCGCAGGCTCTCGGAGGAGGAAGTGAACCTCATCGCGTCGTACACCTTGACGAACACGCGCATCGCCATCTCGGTCGATCAGACCTCGCGTGCGAAGGAGATCCTGGAGGAGCTCGCACCAGCCGCCGCACGGCGCCGCTAGTCCGCCGGCCCGCTCCGCGTACACTTCGCGGCCTCATGGAGTTCGGCTTCACGCTGAAGCCCGACGTCTCGCTCGAGCGCGCGGCGGCGCTGGCCCGACGCGCGGAGGCATGCGGCTTCACGTACGGCTGGATCTTCGACAGCCACGTGCTCTGGAAGGAGCCGTACGTCCCGCTCACGCTCATGGCCCAGGCGACGACGACGCTGCGGCTCGGGACGTGCGTGACGAACCCCGCCACGCGCGAGCCGTCGGTCACCGCGAGCACGCTCGCCACGCTCCAGCTCCTCTCCGGCGGACGGTTCGACCTCGGCATCGGCCGCGGCGACTCGGCGCGGCGCGTCCTCGGGAAGCCGCCCACGACGCTCGAGGTCCTCGAGGAGACGACGCGCGCCATCCGCGACCTCGCCGAGGGCCGCGCGGTGACCTCCGAGGGCGCGACCATCCGCCTCGACTGGGCGCCGCCCTACCCGCTCCCGGTGTGGATCGCCGGGTACGGGCCGAAGGCGCTCGAGGTGACCGCCCGCGTCGCCGACGGCGCGATCATCCAGCTCGCCGACCCGAGCCTCGTCGGCTGGTGCGTCGGCCTGCTGCGCCAGGGCGCGAGGGCGGTCGGGCGCGACCCGAGCCGGATCGCGGTGATGGCCGCCGCGGCGGCGTACGTCGGGCCGCGCGAGGTCGCGCTCGAGCGGGTGCGCTGGTTCCCGGCGCTCGTCTCCAATCACGTCGTCGACCTGGTGAAGCGCTACGGCGAGGCCGGGCTGCCGACGGACCTCACCGCGTACGTGAAGGACCGGCCCGGCTACGACTACCGGCACCACGCCGAGGTGGGCTCGTCCAACGCGAGGTTCGTGGACGACGAGTCGGTGGAGCGCTTCTGCGTCGTCGGCGGCGTCGACGACCACATCGCGAAGCTCGAGCGGCTCGCGGCGGTCGGCGTGAGGCAGTTCAACATCTACCTCATGAGCCGCGACGAGGAGGAGCAGCTCGAGATCTACGGCGAGAGGATCATCCCGGCGCTGCGCGGCGTGGAGGCGGCGACGATCGCCTGAGCGTGCCTGTGTGCGCTCGCTACGGCGTCGCCTGGCGCCGGCCGCGGCACCGCCGTAGCATCGCTCGTTGGCCCGTCCACCTGAACGCGGGCTGAACAAAGGGGAGGCGCGTCATGCTGGGAAGAAGGCATCTTGCCGCGTTCGTCACCACACTGCTGCTCCTCATCGCGCTGAGCGTTCCCGCCGCGGGGGCGATCGACCCGAACACCGACGGCACCGGCGGGCCGACCGTCGACAGGGGCTCCGCGCTCGTGCAGCTCGACGGCAGCCCGCTCTCGACGTACGAGAAGACGAAGCCGCCGCAGGGCAAGAAGATCGATTTCGACAGCGGCACGGTGAAGTCGTATCGCGCGCAGCTCTCCGCCCTGCGCAACGACTTCAAGCGCTGGCTGCGCGCCAACGCGCCGAAGGCCAAGGTCGCCGGCGAGTACGACATCTCGCTCAACGCCGTCGCGCTGCGCCTCAACGGCGAGGCGCTCGCGACGATCCAGAGCGCGCCGATGGTGCTCCGCGCCGAGTACCAGGGCCTGTACTACCCGACCGAGGCGGGCGTGAACGATCCCGATCTCGCGCTCGTGAACGCCGTCGCGGCGTGGGGCGCCGGCGGTGCCGCCGGCGCCGGCAGGGGCGTGAAGGTCGGCGTCATCGACACGGGCATCGACGCGACGCACCCGTGCTTCAACGACGCCGGCTACAGCGCGCCCGCCGGCTTCCCGAAGGGCGACACGCGGTTCACGAACAACAAGGTCATCGTCGCGAAGGTCTTCAACAACAAGGTCCCGAGCCGCGGCTACACGGCCGAGGCCGTCCAGGAGCACGGCACCCACGTCGCGGGCACGATCGCCTGCGACTACGGCCTGACGAGCTCGACCACGACCGTCGACGGCGTGAGCGTCCCGTACGGCGTGACCGGCGTCGCGCCGGCCGCGTGGCTCGGCAACTACAACGTGTTCCCGGGCACCGTCGGGAACGCGCGCTCCGAGGACATCCTCAACGCGCTCGAGGCCGCCTACGCCGACGGCATGGACATCGTCAACATGAGCCTCGGCGGCGGCGCCTCCGGCATCCAGGACCTGCTCACCATCGCCGTCGACGACCTCGACGAGGCCGGGATGATCTCGGCCGTCGCGGCGGGCAACGAGGGCCCGGGCCACTACACGATCTCGTCCCCCGGCTCGGCGGCGCGGGCCCTCACCGCGGGCGCATACAGCGTCGGCCACGGGCTGGTCACCTTCATCGACGTCGGCGGCACTCCCTACGAGGCGGCGAAGGGCGACTTCGGCACCCCGCCCGCCGGCGGCCTGACGCGTCCGCTCGCGGTCGTCGCCGACGCCGCGGGTCCGGGCGGGCTCAGCACGGCCTGCGCGCCCATCTCGGCCGATCTCACCGGCCGCATCGCGCTCATCTCGCGCGGCACCTGCTTCTTCTCCACCAAGGTCCGCAACGCGCAGGCGGCGGGCGCGGACGGCGCCGTCGTCGTCAACAACGCCGCCGGCGCGAACTTCACCATGAGCCAGGACGGCACGCCGGGCCAGCCGACCATCCCGGCGTTCCTCGTCGCGCTGTCCGACCGGGCGGCCCTCGTCGCCGCGAACGGCGCCACGACGACGCTCCCCGACCTCGCCACATACGTCGCCGACCCGGCCAAGGACGGGTGGATGGCGAGCTTCTCGAGCCAGGGCCCGACCGACGTCGACTTCCGCGTGAAGCCGGACGCCGCCGCGCCCGGCGTGAACGTCCTGAGCTCCATCCCGCGCTCGTTCTGCGCGGGCTCGGGCGACTGCTGGGCGTTCTTCCAGGGCACCTCCATGGCCACCCCGCACCTCGCGGGCATCGCCGCGGTCGTCCGCGGCCAGCACCCCGACTGGTCGGCGGCGCAGGTCCGCTCGGCCATCGTCAACACGGCCGACCAGGCGGTCCTGAGGACCTCGGACGGCACGGCCACCGCGACCGACGCCAACGTCATCGGCGCCGGCGCCGCGAACGCGGCGAGCGCCACCAGCGCGAGCGTCGCGCTCGACCCGGTGAGCCTGAGCTTCGGCGCGGTGCCGTCCGGATCGGGTCAGACCCGCACCGCGACCATCAGCGTCTCGAGCCTCGGCGGCACCTTCGACGGCGTCGCCGTCACGGGCACGACCGGAAGCGGCGTCACGTTCTCGGCGAGCGTCGACGGCGCGACGATCACCGTCACGATGGACGCGGCGAAGGGCGCATCGCTCGGTGACCACCAGGCGACGCTCCGTCTCTCCTCCGGCGGCACGGAGGTCGCCCACGCGGTCCTGTACGTCTTCGTGAAGCAGTAGCGATCACCGCGAGCACGCAAGGGGCCGGGCTCGACGAGCCCGGCCCTTTCCGTCTCAGACCGTGGGGCCCGGGGCGGCCCCGCGCGCCAGCCCGGCCCGCGCTCCCTCGAGCAGCACGCGCCGCTCCGCGGCGGCGATGTTCCGTCGCGTCACGTCGACGGCGTCGGGCGAGACGGAGATCGAGTCGATGCCCCAGCGGACGAGGCGCTCCGCGTACTGCGGATGCACCGACGGCGCCTGTCCGCAGATCGAGCAGGTGAGTCCCGCGGCGTGGGCGGCGTCGATGATGCGCCGGATCGCGTCGAGGACCGCCTCGTCCCGCTCGTCGTAGTGCGGCGCGAGGACCTCGTTGTCGCGGTCGACGCCCAGGACGAGCTGCGTGAGGTCGTTGGATCCGATCGAGACCCCGGTCGCGCCGAGCGACGCGTACGCGGGAAGCCAGTACACGACCGAGGGGACCTCGGCCATGACCCAGAGGTCGAAGCCCTTCGACGCGGTGAGCCCGCTCTCGTCGACCAGGCGCTTGCACGCGGCGAACTCGGAGCGCGTGCGCACGAACGGGATCATGAGGTGCAGGTTCGGGAGCTCGCTCCGAACGCGCTTGATCGCCGCCAGCTCGAGGGCGAAGAGGTCCGGCTCGGAGACGTTCCGGAAGCAGCCGCGGTACCCGATCATCGGGTTCGCCTCGGCGCGCTCGAAGCGTTCCCCGCCGGTCAGGGCGCGGAATTCGTTCGTCTTGAAGTCGGTGCTGCGATAGATCACCGGGCGCGGCGCGAACGCGGAGGCGAACGCCCGCAGGCCGTCGGTCATGCGCTCGACGAACGCGTCCGAGCGTCCCTGCTCGAGGAGGAGCCGCGGGTGCGAGCCGCCGAGCGCGCTCGCCATCAGGAACTCGGCGCGCAGGAGTCCCACGCCGTCCACGGGAAGGGCGGCGACCTCCTTCGCGCGCTCCGGCTCGGCGAGGTTCACGTAGAGGCGCGTCGCGGTCACGGGCGCCACCGGACTCGCGGCGACGGGAGCGGCGGCGGCCACGCGTACGGCCGGGGCCTCCGGGCCGAGCCGTACCTCGCCGGCGCCGCCGTCGACGGTGACGACCTCGGCGGCGCGCAGCGCGCGCGTGGCGGTGCGCGTCCCGACCACGCAGGGGACGCCGAGCTCGCGGGAGACGATCGCCGCGTGGCTGGTCATGCCGCCGCTGTCGGTGACGATGCCGGCCGACCGCCGCATGAGCGGGACCCAGTCGGGTGAGGTCATCTCGGCCACCAGGACGTCGCCCGGCGTGAAGGCGGCGGTCTCGTCGACCGCGCGCGCGACGAACACGGGCCCCGAGGCGACGCCCGGACTCGCGCCCAGCCCGCGCACGAGGACCGCACCGGCGCGCTGGGCGGACGCCGGAGCCGGCGGGGCGGCGGTCACCGGCCGCGTCTGCACGAGGAACACGCCGCCATTCGCGATCGCCCACTCGACGTCCTGCGGCGCGCCGTAGTGCTTCTCGTCGTCGATGCCGAGACGCCACAGGCGCGCGAGCTCGTCGTCCGAGAGCGCCGGTGCGGTCGCGGACGCGTCGTCGAGCTCGACTCGTTCGGTGGCCCCGGTCGGCGAGCGGACGAGCTTGAACCGCTTCGCGCCGACGACGCGCTCGATCACACGTCCGGTCGATTTCTCGATGACGTAGCGGTCCGGCGTCACCTGGCCGGACACGACGGGCTCGCCGAGCCCCCACGACGCTTCGATGACGAGATGCGCGGCGCTTCCCGTGCTGGGATCCACCGTGAACAGCACGCCCGACTTCTCGGCGTCCACCATGCGCTGGACGATCACCGCGATGTGCTGGCCCGCGAGGAGGTCCCGGCGCGAGCGGTACGCGAGCGACCGCGCGGTGAAGAGCGACGCCCAGCACTCGCGGATCCGGTCGAGGAGGTCGTCCGTCCCGCGGACGCCGAGGAAGCTCCTGAACATCCCGGCGAAGGAGAGCTTCGCGGCGTCCTCCACGGTGGCGGACGAGCGCACGGCGACGGACTCGGCCTCCCCGCCGCCGCGGCGCGAGAGCTCGGCGTACGCGTCGGCGATGGCCGCCCGCACTTCTCCGGGGATCTCGACCGAGCCGACGATCCGCTGCAGCTCGTCGGCGGTCCGCCGCAGCGCCGGCTCGTCGTCCGGATCGACCTGCGCGAGCAGCGCGCGCATCCGCTCGCGCGTGGCGGGGTCCGCCATCGTCGTGTCGAAGGCGTCCACCGTGACGACGAAGCCCGGCGGCACCGGGAGGCCCGCGCGGAGCATCTCCCCGAGGTTCGCGCCCTTGCCGCCGGCCCTCCCCACCGACGCGCGGTCGAGCGCCTCCAGGGGCAGGACGAGCGCCGTCGCGGTCGGGGGCCGGGGCACGGCGTCGAGGACGGGCGTTTGCATGTGCGACACCTCGCTCCGCGGAGCGACCCCACTGTCGCACTCGCGGGTGGGACGCGACGCGCGCGAACGGCGCCGAGGGCCGGGTCCGAAAGACCCTCGCCACGTACGGCTGCGCCCGGCACGGCGGTCGTCCCCGCATCGGTACGCTGAGGCTCAGACGAACCGCGGAGGAAGCGATGAACACGATCACGCTGGACGACGACGAGCTGCGCCTCGTTCGCCAGGCGCTCGAGGCGTACCTGGAGGAGTTCGGCCACGAGGAGCCGGACATCGTGCGCCGCACGAAGGCCCTGATCGCGCGGATCGGCCAGGCCCAGCGGTCTTGATCGATCAGGCCGGCGCGTTCGGCGGCGGCGATGAGCAGGTCCGGCGTAGGCTCACTGCTGGAGGATCGGCGAGCCCCGCTTCACGAACCGGCCGCGGCCCTTCTTCCCGAGGAAGCGGTCCTTCTCCACGATGATCTCGCCGCGCGAGAGGACGGTCACGGCCTTCCCCTTGACCTTCCTCCCCTCGTACGGGCTGTAGTCGACGCGCATGTGATGCGTCTTCGCCGAGAGCGTCTGCGTCGCCCGGGGGTCCCACACGACGATGTCCGCGTCGCTGCCGATCGCGATGGTCCCCTTGCGCGGGAACATGCCCATGATCTTCGCCGGCGTGGTCGCGGTGAGATCGACCCAGCGGCTCAGCGTGATGCGCCCGCCGACGACCCCGCCGTCATACAGGAGCACCATGCGCGTCTCGACGCCCGGCGCGCCGTTCGGGATCTTCGAGAAGTCGTCGATGCCGAGCTGCTTCTGCTTCGGCAGACCCCTGAAGCCCTCCTTCATGCAGAACGGGCAGTGGTCGGTGGAGACGACCTGGAGGTCGTTGCGCGCGAGCCCCTTCCAGAGCTCCTCCTGGTGCCACCGCTCCCGCAGCGGCGGACTCATGACGTACTTGGCGCCGTCGAACCCCGGCTCGTCGTAGCGGTCGATCGAGAGGAAGAGGTACTGCGGGCACGTCTCCGCGTACGCGGGGAGGCCGCGGTCGCGGAAGAGCCGCACCTGCTCGAGCGCCTGCGCCGCCGACAGGTGGACGATGTACAGCGGGATCCCGCCGGCCATCTCGGCGAGCTGGAAAGCGCGGTGCGTCGCCTCGCCTTCGGCCTCGGGCGGCCGCGTGAGCGCGTGCCACTTCGGCGCCGTGTTCTTCCTGGCGAGCGCGCGCTTCACGAGGACGTCGATGACGCCGCCGTTCTCGGCGTGCATGCAGATGAGCCCGCCGTTCTCGCCGGCGCGCGTCAGCGCCTTGAAGATCGACGCGTCGTCGACCATGAAGACGCCCGGGTAGGCCATGAAGAGCTTGAAGGAGGACACGCCGTCCTCGATCAGCGTGTCCATCTCGCGCAGGACCCTGTCGTTCACGTCGCGGACGATCACGTGCAGCCCGTAGTCGATGACCGCCTTGCCGCGGGCCTTCGCGAGCCAGGCGTCGCGCGCCTTCGCGAGACGCTCGCCGAAGCCCTGCACCGCGAAGTCGACGATGCTCGTCGTCCCGCCGAACGCCGCCGCGATCGTGCCGGTCTCGAAGTCGTCCGACGCGAACGTGCCGCCGAACGGGAGCTCCATGTGCGTGTGGACGTCGATCCCGCCGGGGATGACGTACTTCGCGCGCGCGTCGATCCGCTTCGCGCCCGCCGCCTTCAGCCCCTGGCCGATCTGCGCGACCTTCTCGCCGTCGATGAGCACGTCGGCCCTGTACGTGTCCGCCGCGGTGACGACCGTGCCGCCGGTGATGAGCGTCTTCGCCATGGCTCCCCTCCGAACGGCGGAAGCCTACGACGAGTGCCGCCTCGTCGCTGAGGCCCCGGCGATCAGGGCGCGATGTTCACGTTCACGCTCTTGCGCTGCGTGAACGACTCGAGCATCCCTTCGAGCGAGTTCTCGCGGCCGAGACCGCTCTGCTTGAAGCCGCCGTAGGGCTGGCCGACGACCTGGCCGCCGCCCTGGTTCACCTGGACCCAGCCCGCGTCGAGCGCATGCGCGGTGCGGATCGCCTTCGCGACGTCGCCGCACCACACGTACGCGGCGAGCCCGTAATGCGTGTCGTTCGCCATGCGGATCGCGTCGGCCTCGTCGTGCCAGGGGATCGCGACGAGCACCGGCCCGAAGATCTCCTCGCGCGCCAGCCGCCAGTCGTTGCGCATGTCCGCGAAGACCGTCGGCTGGACGTAATAGCCCTCGGCGAGGCGCCCCTCGCTCGGCGGGAGGCCGCCGATGACGGTGCGCGCGCCGGGCTGGCGCGCGCCCTCGTCGATGTAGGCGCAGACCTTCTCGAACTGCTGCCGGCTCACGATCGCGCCCATGTCGCTCGCCTCGTCGAGCGGATCGCCGACCTTCAGCTTCGCGAGCTTCCCCGCGAGCCGGTCGAGGAAGGAGTCGTACACGTCCTCGTGCACGAAGAGCCGCGAACCCGCCGTGCAGGACTGGCCCTGGCGCGCGAAGCGCATCGCGGCGATGACGCCGTCGGCCGCGCGATCGCTGTCGGCGTCGGGGAAGAGGAGCTGAGGGCTCTTGCCGCCGAGCTCGAGCGTCACCGGGACGATCCGGTCGGCGGCGAGACGGAGGATGGCCTTGCCCGTCTCGGTGTTGCCGGTGAACGAGATCTTCGCCACCAGCGGATGCGACGCGAGCGGCGTGCCGACCTCGTCGCCGGTACCGGTGACGACGTTCAGCACGCCCTTCGGCAGGTGCGCCTGGCAGATGCGCGCCAGCGCGAGCGCCGCGAGCGGCGCGCTCGCGGACGGCTTGAGCACGACGGTGTTCCCCGCGAGCAGCGCGGGCGCGACCTTCCAGGCGGAGATCTGGATCGGCACGTTCCACGGCACGATCGCCGCGACGACGCCGAACGGCTCGCGCCGCGTGTACGAGAGCATGCCCTCGCCGAGCGCCTCGGTCTCGCCCTTGAGCTCGCCGCCGAGGCCGCCGAAGTAGCGGAAGAGGTCGGCGGTCACCTTCGCCTCGGGCCGCGCCTGCGTCCGGATCGCGTTGCCGGTCTCCGACGCGAGCGTGCGCGCGAGGTCCTCGACCGCGGCGTCGAGGTCGTCGGCGATACGCGTGAGGAGCCGGCCGCGCTCGCGGGGCGCCACGGCCCGCCACGCGGGGAACGCCGCGGCGGCCGCCCTCACCGCGCGGTCCACGTCCGCGGCGCCGGAGCGCGGGACGCGTCCGATGACCCGACCGCGCTTCGCCGGCGTCTCGACGTCGAGCGTGCGGCCGTCCGCCGCGTCGACCCACGCCCCGCCGACGAGCATCTTCGGACGGGTCGTCGCGGGCGGCACGGCGACCGTCACGGCCTCACCAGGTCGTCGTACATGTCGGGGCGGCGGTCCCGGTAGAACTGCCAGGTGTTGCGCACCTCGCGCACGAGGTCCAGGTCGAGGTCCGCGACGAGGAGCTGCTCCTCTTTGTCCGAGGCCTGCGCGACGATCTTCCCGCGCGGATCGGCGAAGTAGGACGAGCCGTAGTAGTCGTTCGGCCCGAAGTCCTTCTCCTGCCCGACGCGGTTGATCGTCCCGACCCAGTAGCCGTTCGCGATGGCGTGCGAGGTCTGCTCGATGAACCAGAGGTGCATCGAGAGACCGCGGCTCGTCGCCGACGGGATGAACACGAGCTCGGCGCCGTGGAGCCCGAGCATCCGCGCGCCCTCGGGGAAGTGGCGGTCGTAGCAGATGTACACGCCGACCTTGCCGACCGCCGTGTCGAAGACCGGATACCCGAGGTTCCCGGGCCGGAAGTAGAACTTCTCCCAGAACCCGTTCACCTGCGGGATGTGCGTCTTGCGGTACTTGCCGAGGTACTTCCCGTCCGCGTCGATGACGGCGGCGGTGTTGTAGTAGACCCCGGTCGCGTCCTCCTCGTACATCGGCACGACGAGCACCATCGAGTGCCTGCGCGCCAGCTCCTGCATGAGCTTCGTCGTCGGGCCGTCGGGGATGCGCTCGGTGTAGGCGTAGTACTTCGTGTCCTGCACCTGGCAGAAGTAGGGTCCGTAGAACAGCTCCTGGAGGCACATCGCCTGCGCGCCCTGCTTGGCGGCGTCCTCGACGTACCGCACGTGCTTCGCGATCATCGCGTCCTTGTCGCCGGCCCAGGCGACCTGCGCGAGCGCGGCCTTCACCTTCGGCATCTGCTCCCCCTTCGCCGCGTGCGGCGGCTAGGTTACCGCGCCGTAATCGCTCGTCGCTAGGCGGGGAGCTGACCGGTCGAGGCGAAGCGGTCCGCGACGTCGAGCGCCGCGTCGACCGCGGCGACGCCGAAGCGGATCTCGTCCTCGCTGACGGTGAGCGGCGGCGCGATGAAGAGCATGTTCCAGCGGTTCAGGACGTAGACGTCGCGTGACATGAGCGCGCTCCGGAGGGCGTTCTGGAGCCTCGCCGACGGCCCGTTCCAGCGCTCGAGCGCCTGCTTCGTCGCGCGGTCCTTCACCAGCTCGATGCCGATGAAGAGACCCTTCCCACGCACGTCGCCCACCGACGGGTGGCGCGCCGCGACCGTCCGCAGCTCCCTCATCAGCAGCTCGCCCATCTTCGCGCCGCGCTCGATGATCCCCTCGTCGCGGTACGCGTTCACCGTCGCGACGCCGGCCGCGCACGCGAGCGGGTGCCCGGCGTAGGTGAGCCCGGCCCAGAGCACGTTCGTGTCGAAGTGCCTCGCGATCGGCTCGTCGACCATCACGCCGCCGAGCGGGACGTAGCCCGAGCTCACGCCCTTCGCGAACGTCATGATGTCCGGCACGACGCCTTCGTGCTCCGATGCGAACCACCTCCCGGTGCGCCCGAATCCGGTCATGACCTCGTCGAGGATGAGCAGGACGCCGTGCCGGTCGCAGAGCTCGCGCAGCCCGCGCAGGAAGCCGTCCGGGGGCACGATGAGTCCGCTCGATCCGACGATCGGCTCGAGGTAGACCGCCGCGACGTACTGCGGCCCCTCGTACCACAGCACCTCCTCGACGTGCGCGAGCGCCTTCTGCGCGTCGTTCCCGAACATCGAGCGGTACGGGTCGGGGTTGAGGAAGTGGACGATGCCGGTGATCCCGGGCTCGTTCGCCCAGCGGCGGTTGTCGCCGCCGAGCGTGGCCGCGCCGGCGGTCTGCCCGTGGAAGCTGCGCCACTGCGAGAGGATCTTGTGGCGCCCGCTGTACATGCGCGCGATGCGCATGGCGTGCTCGGTCGCCTCGCTGCCGCCGGTCGTGAACAGCGTCTTCACCAGGTCCCCCGGTGCGACCTGCGCGAGCAGGCGCGCGAGCTCCGCGCGCTGCTCCTCGCCGAACGAGGGCGTGACGTAGCAGAGCCGCTCGGCCTGCTCCTGGATCGCTCGGACGACCTTCGGGTGGCCGTGGCCGAGGTTCACGTTGATGAGCCCGGACGAGAAGTCGAGGATCCGGCGGTCGCCGGCGTACAGCCACGAGCCATTTGCGCGCGTGATGACGACGGGGGCGAGCGCTCCCTGGGCGGACCAGGAGACGAGGACGTGCTCCCTGGTCTCGCGGGCGACCGCCGACGCGTCGACCGGATGCTGCGAGGCGACGGCCATGTGCGGAGTGTATGTCCGCCGGCGCGGTCCGCCATCTGGCCGTACCCTCGGAACGTGAAGCTCGGCGTCCAGCTCTGGCCGCAGAACACCGATTGGGAGGCGATGCGCGACGCGGCGCAGGTCGCCGACGAGGTCGGCATCGACGGCGTCTTCACCTGGGACCACTTCTACGCGCTCTCCGGGAAGGAGGAGCGGCCCAACCTCGAGGCGTACTCGCTCCTCGCCGGGCTCGCGGCGGCGACGAAGCGGGTCACCCTGGGGCCGCTCGTCGCCGCCGTCACCTACCGGCACCCCGCCGTCGTCGCGAACATCTCGGCGACGATCGACCGGATCTCGGACGGCCGCTTCATCTGCGGCATCGGCGCCGCGTGGAACCAGACCGAGCACCGCGCGTACGGGATCGAGCTCGGTACGGCGGGCGAGCGGTCGCGCCGGTTCGCGGAGGCGACGAGGGTCATCCGGAGGCTCCTCGACGGCGAGCGCGTCACGTACACGGGCACGTACTTCCAGCTGAAGGACGCCGTCCTGAACACGCGGCCGGTGCAGGCGCGGCTGCCGATCATGATCGGCGGCGGCGGCGAGCAGCGGACGCTGCGCACGACGGCGCGCTACGCCGACCACTGGCACGGCTTCGGTCCGCCCGAGCAGATCCAGCGCAAGGTCGAGATCCTGCGCCGGCACTGCGCCGAGGTCGGCCGCGACCCGAGCGCGATCACGCCCTGGGGCGGCCGCTGGATCGTCGTCCGCGAGGACAAGGCCGAGGGACGGCGCGTGCTCGAGGACATCGCCGCGCACCACCATGGGATGCAGCCGCCCGACGCGTTCATCGGCGGACCGGAGGAGGTCGCGCGGCTCCTCAAGCGCTACTGGGACGCCGGCGCGCGCGGATTCATCCCCGGCTTCGCGTATCCGTACGACACGCTGACCGTCGAACGGCTCGCGAAGGAAGTGCGCCCCGCGCTCGAGCATCTCATCGGCACGCCGGCCGCTGCGTCCTGAGCCCCGCTCTGCTAGCCTGAGACCACCCAATGAGGATCGGCGTCCCCAAGGAGACCATGCCCGGAGAGACCCGGGTGGGTCTCGTGCCCGAGACCGTCGGGCGTCTCGTCAAGGCGAACAACACCGTCGTCGTCGAGCGCGGCGCCGGCACGGCCTCGTCGTTCACGGACGAGATGTACGAGAAGGCGGGCGCGCAGCTCGTCGACGACGCGTACGCCGCCGAGCTCGTCGTGAAGGTGCAGCGTCCGACCGAGGCCGAGATCGCGAAGCTGCGCTCGGGGACCGTGTTCATCGCGCTGCTGCAGCCACTCGTCAACCACGACCTCGTGCGCTCGCTCGCCGCGAAGGGCGTGACGGCGCTCTCGATGGACGCGATCCCGCGCATCACGCGCGCGCAGCCGATGGACGTGCTCTCGTCGCAGGCGACCGTCGCCGGCTACAAGGCCGTGCTCCTCGCGGCGGCCGCGCTGCCGAAGTTCTTCCCGATGCTCACCACCGCGGCGGGCACGATCGCTCCGGCGAAGGCCCTCGTCATCGGCGCGGGCGTCGCGGGCCTGCAGGCGATCGCGACGGCGCGGCGCCTCGGCGCCGTCGTCGAGGCGTTCGACACCCGTCCCGTCGTGAAGGAGCAGGTGCAGTCGCTCGGCGCGAAGTTCCTCGAGATCGACCTCGGCGAGTCCGGCGCCGGCGCGGGCGGCTACGCGAAGGAGCTCTCCGAGGAGGCGCACCGCAAGGAGGTCGAGCTCCTGGCGAAGGCCACGCGGGAGAACGACATCGTCATCACCACCGCCGCCATCCCCGGCCGGAAGGCGCCGGTGCTCATCACCAAGGACATGGTGCCGACGATGAAGCCGGGCTCGGTCATCGTGGACCTCGCCGCCGAGACAGGCGGCAACTGCGAGCTCACCGAGGCGGGGAGGACCGTCGCGGTGGACGGCGTGACGATCATCGGCCTGACGAACCTGCCCGCGTCGATGCCGTTCCACGCGAGCCAGATGTACTCGCGGAACATCGCGAGCCTGCTCGGACTGATGATCAAGAAGGACGGCACATTCGACCTCAACCTGGGCGATGAGGTGGTGAAGGGCACGGTCATCACGCACGGCGGACAGGTCGTGCACGAGGGCGCGCAGAAGGCGATGCAGCCCGCCGGAGCCCGCGCGTGACCGAGCTGCTCCTCGGCGCGTACATCTTCATGCTGACGATCTGGGTCGGCAACGAGGTCATCTCGAAGGTGCCGACGACGCTGCACACGCCGCTCATGTCCGGCGCGAACGCGATACACGGGATCATCGTCGTCGGGGCGATGTTCGTCGCGACGGCCGTCCCCGGTCCGCTCGGTACGGTGCTCGGCTTCCTCGGCGTCGTCCTCGGCACGGTCAACGTCGTCGGCGGGTTCGTGGTCACCGACCGAATGCTCCAGATGTTCCGCGCGCGGCCGGCTCGCGCGAAGACGCCGGAGAAGAAGTGATGGAGGAGCTCCGCCAGTACGTCCCCTGGGTGTACTTCGCCGCGGCCGTCACCTTCATCCTCGGCCTGAAGGGGCTCTCCGGCCCGACCACCGCGCAGCTCGGGAACCGCGTCGCCGCGACGGGCATGCTCCTCGCGGTCATCGCCACGTTCCTCGAGAGCCAGGTCGCGTCGGCGTGGCTGCTCATCGTCCCGGCGATCGCGGTCGGCACGGTGATCGGCGTGATCGGCGCGCGGCGGGTCCCGATGACCGCGATGCCGCAGATGGTCGCCATCTTCAACGGCGCGGGCGGCGGCGCGGCCGCACTCGTCGCGACGCTCGAGTACCTGAATGCCGGCGCGACCGGCGCGGTGCCCGCCGGCGAGGTGATCTCGAGCGTCCTCGGCCTCATGATCGGCGCCGTCTCCTTCTCGGGGAGTGCCATCGCGTTCGGGAAGCTCCAGGGCATCATCAACGCTCGCGCGTTCCGCTACGCCGGGCAGCAGATCGTCACCGGCGGCCTGTTCCTCGGCATGATCCTCGGCGGGCTCGCGCTGCTCGGCGACGCGACCGGCATCGTGGACGTGCGGAACGAGCTCGTGCTCGCGATCGTCGCGGCGCTCGCGCTGGTGTTCGGCGTCGCGCTCGTCATGCCCATCGGCGGCGCGGACATGCCGGTCGTCATCTCGCTGCTGAACGCGTACACCGGGCTCGCCGTCGCGATGGCCGGCTTCTCGATCGGAAACCAGATGCTCATCATCGCCGGCACGCTCGTCGGCGCGTCGGGCACGCTGCTCACCCGGCTCATGTCGAAGGCGATGAACCGGTCGCTCGGCAACGTCCTCTTCGGCGCGTTCGGGGCGGCGGGGACCGCGGCCGCCGGCGCGAAGGCCGATGACGGCCGCACCTTCCGCGAGATCGGCGCCGAGGACGCCGCGATCCTCCTGGGGTACGCGCAGAACGTGATCATCGTTCCCGGCTACGGGCTCGCGGTCGCTCAGGCGCAGCACGGCGTGCGCGAGCTCGCCGACCTCCTCGAGGAGAGGGGCGTCGAGGTGAAGTACGCGATCCACCCGGTCGCGGGGCGCATGCCCGGTCACATGAACGTCCTCCTCGCGGAGGCGAACGTCCCGTACGAGAAGCTCTACGACATGGACCAGATCAACGACGAGTTCCCGCGCGCCGACGTCGCGCTGGTCATCGGCGCGAACGACGTGACCAACCCCGCCGCGCGGAAGGACACGTCGAGCCCGATCTACGGCATGCCGATCCTCAACGTGGACCAGGCGAAGAACATCATCGTCATCAAGCGCTCGATGAAGCCCGGATTCGCCGGCATCGACAACGAGCTCTATCTCGACCCGAAGACCGGGATGCTCTTCGGCGACGCGAAGGAGGCGGTGGGCCGCGTCGTGACGGAGCTGAAGAAGGCCGCATAGCCGGCGATACGCCGCGTAGGCCGACGGGACCGCTACGCGGCGAGCATCCCCACGCCGTACGGTGCGAAGCGGACGTCGCGCGTCACGACCACGAGCTCTTCGGCCTTCGCCTGCGCGACGAGCATCCGATCGAATGGGTCGTCGTGGTGCGGAGGCAGCGCCCCCGCGGCTGACGCGTGGCCGATCGTGATGGAGAGCGGCTCGAAACCGTTCACCTCGAGCTGGTCCTCCAGATCGGCCGGGGCTTCGAGCTTGCCCAGGGCGCGCTTGATCGAGATCTCCCACGCGGAGGCGGCGCTGACGTAGATGCGAGAGTCACGGGCGGCGATCGCCCCACGCGCCGCGCGGCTCAGCGTCGGGTCATCGGCGAGCCACCACAGCAGCGCATGCGTGTCGAGCAGGAGCCTCACGGTCGCTCGCCCCGGAACGCGGCCATCAGCTCAGAGGGGAGCTGGTCGAAGTCGGGCGCGAGCCGCACGCGGCCGCGCCACGCCCCCGGCTTTCGCGACGCGCCCTCCTGCCCGTAGCCGACGAGCTTCGCGACGGGCTTCCCCGCCTTCGCGATGACGATCTCCTCGCCGCGAGCGGCCCGATCGACGAGCCGCGAGAAGTGCGTCTTCGCCTCGTGGATGTTCACCTGTCTTGCGGTCTTGCCCGGCATCGTCTCTTCCCCCGTAGACTACGTGGACTAAGTCTAGCAGATCTCCCTACAGCCGAGCCCTCCGATGCGGCGTGTGCATCCGCGGCACCGGCGCGACCCGGTAGACGTACGTCACGTCCTGGCACTTGGGGCAGTACCACGACTTGCGCACGTCGTCGCCCGGGTGCCAGCCCGATTCCACGCGCGTCCCGCAGACGTGGCACGGGAGCCCGGCGCGCTCGTCCACCCACATCCGATCGCTCGTGTCGAGGGAGAACCGCGTGCGCCGCTCGCCGCCGGTCCGGTTGAGGCGGATGAGCCTGCGCGCCACGCCGACGATCTCGCGCAGCCGGTCGTCGTCGAGCTCGCGGACCCTGGCCCACGGCGAGGTGCGGGCGAGGAAGAGCGCCTCGACCTTGTAGACGTTCCCGATCCCCGAGATCGCGCGCTGGTCGAGGAGCGCGGTCGCGACGTCGCGATCCTCGTCGCTCCGAATGCGGCGGATCGCCTCGTCCATGTCGAACTCGTCGCGGATGATGTCCGGTCCGAGCTGACTGACGACGCGGTGCAGCCCGAGCTCCCTCGCGGTGAGCAGCTCCACGACCGGCGGGTGGAAGCACGGCGCGACCACCCGCTCGGTGCGGATGACGACGCGCGCGTCGGACTCCGGCTTCCACCACCGCTCGCCGACGCGGTACACGTGCCACGACCCGCTCATCTTCATGTGCGTGTGCAGCACGACCTCGCTCGGCGTGTCGAAGTGGATGAACAGGTGCTTCCCGTTCGACTCGACCTTCGCGACGCGCGAGCCGAGGATCTCCTCGTCGCGCGCCGCGGCGCTCACCTTCGGCGCGGTGATCTCGAACCCGGTGACCACCTGCCCGCCGATCGTTCGCCGCAGCACGACCGCGGTGCGGTGGATGGTGTCGCCTTCGGGCATTCGCCCAGTATCGCGCGTCGACGCTTCTATGTGCTATAAGTAGCATATGAAGCGAGTAGGCATCCGGGAGCTGCGGCAGCAGGCGAGCCGGTACCTGCGGGACGTCGAACGGGGTGAGACCCTCGAGGTGACCGATCGAGGGCGGCCCGTCGCGCACATCGTGCCGATCGGACGCGGAGACGTGCTCACCGATCTCGAAGCGAGCGGACGCCTGACCCGGGCCGTCGGCGACGCCCTCGCCCTCGGCGCTCCGCTCCCGGCGAAACGCGGCGTCCCGCTCCCCAGCGCGATCCTGATGAGGATGCGCGAAGGCGAGCGCTGACACGCTGTACCTCGACTCGTCCGCGATCGTGAGGCTCGTCGTCGCCGAACCCGAGTCGACCGCGCTGCGGCGTTTCCTTCGCTCCGATCCCACGAGGGCGTCGTGTGCGCTCGCGCGCGTCGAAGTCGTGCGCGCCGTCCGCGACGCGGACCCGGCGGCGGTGACCAGAGCGCGCGCCGTGCTCGAACGCCTCGAGCTCGTGCGTCTCGACGACGCGCTCCTCGACGCCGCCGCCGAGATCCGCGGCCCGCTGCTGCGAAGCCTCGATGCCATTCACCTTGCCGCAGCGATCACGTTGTCCACCGGCCCGAGCTCCGTCGTGACCTACGACAGCCGGATGCGGGAAGCAGCGCGGTCGCTCGGCCTTACGGTCGTTTCCCCGAAGTGAGCCCATGGCGGACCGCCTGGCGGGAGGCCGAGGGCGACGTGCTCCGGCTCCTCCTCAGGCCCCGCGCAAGAGATAGCCGCGCGGCGTCCGGCTGAAGCCGGCCTCCCGCAGCGGGCCGGCCATCGGCGACTCGTCGACGGGAGCACCGTCGACCTCGTCGACGAAGAAGAGCGTCCCCGCCTCCATCGCGCGCTCGCGCGCGAGCGCCTTCGCGACGAGCGCGCGGCCCCGCGCGACGTCGCGCTCCTCGCCCTCGAGGAAGGTGAGGAGCGAACGCGACCGGCCGCGCACGTACGGGCCGCTCTCCCGCGCGGCGTCGCGTGAGACCCACGCGGCCAGCGCGCCGTCGATGAGGATCACCGCGGCGCCGGGCACGCGCATGGGCCGTCGCGACTCCTCACGCTCCGGCCAGCTCAGCGCCGCGCCGTAGGGGTTCGCCGGGTCGGTCGCGGCGAGCACGACCACGCGCGGCTCGTCGTCCGGCTCGCGCATCGCGCGCAGCCGATCGACGGCGCCCGGGAGCGCGAACTGCGCGGCGCCGCGGCCCGCGACGAAGTAGCCGCGGCGCACGCGGCCCGCCTCCTCCATCGCGCGCAGCACGCCGTACACCGCGGCGAACCCGCCCTCGACGCCCTCGTGCTGCACGAGCTCGCGCGTGACGACGCCGTGCCGCTCGAGGAGCTGTTGCACGCGCGCGGCCAGGCGCTCGGTCGGCGTGAGCGTCGCGCTCGCGTACGACGAGACGAGCGACCAGCGTCCGGCGAGCTCGGGGTCGAGCCCGCCCCGCGCGGCACCCCGCCGCCGCACGGAGCGCACGTTCGACGGGCGGAGGACCGCCCGCAGCGGATGGAGCGAGTCGTTCGTCACCTCGCCCGCCCATACCAGATCCCAGAGCGCGTCCTTCACCTCGGGCGCGAAGCCGCCGCCCGGAGGCAGGGGCCCCCGTTCGGCCGAGCGAAGCGAGGCGTGCGCCAGGAGCTGCGGGAAGAAGAGCGCGCCGCGCGACGCAAGCGCCTCGCGGATGCGCTGGTGCGTCGTGCCCTCGGGGGCGTTCGGCACCGGCACGTGCGCGGCGTGCTCGGAGAGGTAGAGCGCGACCTTGCCGTCGCGCGGGCCGAGCGCGCCCGCGCCGACCCAGATCGCCGCGCCCGACGCGAGGAGCGCATCGAGCTCGCTCTCGTCGTACTCGGCGACGCGCGCCGGGAGGATGCGCGTCTCGAGGTCCGACGCGGGGACCGCGGCACCCTCGAGCTGCGCGACCGCGTCGAGGAGGGACGCCTCGCCGGCGCGCGGGCTGTCCACGCCGTGCCAGGCGATGGCGAAGCGCGCGAGCGCGGTCTGCTCGACCGGCTCGACCTCCCTGCGCAGCCGCGCGAGCGAGCGCTGGCGCAGCGAGCGCAGCACGCCGGCGTCGATCCACTCGCTGCCGACCGCGCCGGGGCGGAACTCGCCCTCGAGCACGGTCCCGGTCGCGGCGAGCTCGGCCAGCGCACCCTGCACGATGGCGGGGCCGACGCCGAAGCGGCGCGCGACCTCGACCGTCGTGAACGGACCATGCGTGCGCGCGAACCGCCGCACGAGCGCGACGAGCGGCCGCGCGTCGGAGACCAGGAACGCGTCGGGGAGGCCCGGCGGGACGACGATGCCGAGCGCGTCGCGGTACTTCGCCGCGTCCTCGGCCGCGATCCAGCGCCGCTCGCCCGCGACCTGCGCGCTGATGGCGCGGCGCTCGCGCCCGAGCGCGAAGAGCCACTCGTCCGCCGGCGCGTCGGCGGCGCAGCGCGCCTTCGCCTCGTCGCGCGTGAGGTCGCCGAGGCGCAGCAGGAGCTCGTGCAATCCGTCGGCGTGCCTCGCGGCGCGGTCCGGCTCGAGATGCTGGAGCTGGAGCTCGAGCTCCGCCAGCGCGTTCGGGTCGAGGAGCTCCCGCAGCTCGACCTCCCCGAGGAGCTGGCGCAGCTGCGCGGGATCAACCGTGAGCGCCTGCGCGCGCCGCTCGGCGAGCGGCGCGTCGCCCTCGTAGATGAAGTTGCCGACGTACTCGAAGAGGAGCGCCGACGCGAACGGCGAGGGCGAGCGTGAGTCGACGGCCACGACGCGGATCTCGCGCGAGCGGATGCCGCGGAGCACCTCGAGGAGCGCGGGCATGTCGAACACGTCCTGCAGGCATTCGCGGTACGCCTCGAGGACGATGGGGAACGAGCCGAAGCGCGAGGCGACCTGGAGCAGCTCGCCCGCGCGGCGGCGCTGGTGCCAGAGCGGCGAGCGCTGCCCGGGGTAGCGGCGCGGGAGGAGGAGCGCGCGCGCCGCGGCCTCGCGGAAGCGTGCCGCGAAGAGCGGCGTCTGCCCCAGGCGCTCCACGACGAGCGCCTCGGCGCGCTCGGGATCGGGAATGACGACCTGCGGGTCGGGCGCGCGCTCCGCCTCGGGGAAGCGCGCCACGATGCCGTCGTCGGTCCAGAGCACGTCGATCTCGAGGTCGGATCTCTCGCGGACCATCCCGGCGATGGCCATCGCCCAGGGTGCGTGCACCCTGCCGCCGAACGGCGAGAGGATGCAGACGCGCCAGTCCCCCACCTCGTCGAGGTAGCGCTCGACGACGATCGTGCGGTCGTCGGGGACCGCGCCGGCGGCGGCCTGCTGGTCGCGCAGGTACGCGAGGAGGTTCTTCGCCGCGAGCTCGTCCAGGTCGTGCCGTTCTCTGAGGAGGGCGCTCGCCCTCTCGGGGTCGCTCGTGCGCAGCTCTCGCGTGAGCGCGCCGATCGCGCGGCCGAACTCGAGCGGCCGCGTCGCGCTCTCGCCCTTCCAGAACGGCATCTTCCCGGGGACGCCCGGCGCGGGCGAGACGAGCACGCGGTCGTGCGTGATCTCCTCCACGCGCCAGGTGGACGCGCCGAGGAGGAACGTCTCGCCGACGCGCGTCTCGAACACCATCTCCTCGTCGAGCTCGCCGACACGGCCCTTCCCCGGCTCGGCGCCGACGAGGAAGACCCCGTAAAGGCCGCGGTCGGGGATCGTGCCGCCACTCGTGAGCGCGACGCGCGCCGCGCCCTCGCGCGCGCGGATCGTCCCGGCGATGCGGTCCCACACCACCCGCGGGCGCAGCTCGACGAACTCGTCCGAGGGGTAGCGCCCGGAGAGCATGTCAAGGACGTTCTCGAGCTGCTCACGCGGCAGCTCGGCGAACGGCGCGGCGCCGTGCACGACCTTCTCGAGGTCGTCGACCCGCATCGGCTCGCGCCCGACCATGGCGACGACCTGCTGCGCGAGGACGTCGAGCGGGTTGCGGATGTACCGGGACGCCTCGACCGCGCCGGCGTGCATGCGCTCGGTGAGCGCTGCGGAGGCGAGCAGGTCGCCGCGGTACTTCGGGAGGATGACGCCGGTCGAGGGCTCGTCGACGCGGTGGCCGGCGCGGCCGATGCGCTGCATGCCCGACGCGACCGACGGCGGCGACTCCACCTGCACGACGAGGTCGATCGCGCCCATGTCGATCCCCAGCTCGAGCGTGCTCGTCGCGACGAGCGCGCGGAGCTTCCCCGCCTTCAGCTCGTCCTCGATGCGCAGCCGCTGCTCGCGGGCGATGGAGCCGTGGTGCGCGTGCGCGATCTCATCCTGCGCGAGCTCGTTCAGCGCGGCCGCGATGCGCTCGGCGAGGCGGCGCGAGTTCACGAAGATGAGGGTCGAGCGGTGCGCGCGCACGAGCTCGAGCAGACGCGGGTGGATCGCCGGCCAGATGGATGTGCGCGCGTCGGCGCGCGACGCGGGGCCGCTCGTGAATTCGACCGGCTCGCCCAGGCGCGCCATGTCCTCGACCGGCACCTCCACGCGCAGCTCGAGCGGCTTGCGCCGCCCCGCGTCGACCACGCGCACCGGCCGCGGCCCGTGCTCGTCGTACCCGCCGAGGAAGCGCGCGGCCTCGTCGAGCGGCCGCTGCGTCGCGGAGAGGCCGATGCGCTGGAGCCGGCGCCCGGCCAGGCGCTCGAGGCGCTCGAGCGTGAGCGCGAGGTGCGCGCCGCGCTTGGTGGAGACGATCGCGTGGATCTCGTCGACGATGACGGTGCGGACGTCCCTCAGCGCGTCACCGGCGGACGAGGACAGCACGAGGTAGAGCGACTCGGGCGTCGTGATGAAGATGTCCGCCGGCGTCCTGCGGAACCGCGCGCGCTCCCGCGCGGGCGTGTCGCCGGTGCGGATCGCGACGGTCGGCTCGCGCACGCCGGCGCCGAGGCGCTCGGCCGCGCGCGCGATGCCGGCGATCGGCGCGCGCAGGTTGCGCTCGACGTCCACCGCGAGCGCCTTGAGCGGCGAGACGTACACGACGCGGCAGGCCTGCGCGGGGGACTGCACCAGGTCGTCGATCGCCGAGAGGAACGCCGCGAGCGTCTTCCCCGATCCGGTGGGCGCCATGAGGAGAGTGCTCTCGCCGCCCCCGATCGCCGGCCAGCCCTGCTCCTGCGCCGGCGTGGGCGCGGGGAACGACGTCCGGAACCACTCCTGGACGGCCGGATGGAAGGACGCGAGCGATCGGCTCCCCATGCGAAGAGGGTACGCGGGGCGAACGGTCGCGACCGCTACGGGCGAGACGGACGCGTCGTCAACGAGGCGCCGGGGCGGCGATGCGCTCGGGGTCGTCGCGCCAGACGAGGTACGAGTACGCGACGAGTACGAGGAGCGCCGCCGCGAGCGCGACGATCGCGCCGACGATCGCCACGGCCGAGCGCGCGAGGACCGCGGCGCCGAGCAGCAGTCCGCCGACGACGAGCACGCGGCCGCCCCAGCGGTGCGTCGCGGCCCACGACCGCGGGCTCGCGAGCGTCCACGGCGTGCGGATGCCGACGAAGAAGTTCGGTTTCACGTCGTGCAGCACGGCACCGATGCCGAGGAGGAGCGCGGCGGTCGCGATCCCGATGAGCAGGGGCGCGTCCAGCGCGAGGCCGGCCGTCGACCCGACGACGACCGCGTTGAGGAAGGCGAGGAAGGCGAGCAGGCCCACGCGCAGCACGCGGTAGGTCGCGTCGAACCGCACGTAGCTCGCGCGCCAGGGGTCGATGAGCGGGAGCGCCAGGAACAGCAGGTAGACGCCGACGGCGACGATCGGCATGATCGCGACGCCTTCCAGCTTCGATCCGTACCGGTCGATCTGCCCCTGCGCGTTCCAGTGCACCGGCACCCGATCGGGAAGGGCGGCCCAACCCCAGACCGAGGTGGCCAGCACGATCGCGAGCAGCGCGAGGCTCGGCCACTCGCCGCGCCACGTCGTCCTCACCGCAGGCGGTCCGCGATCTCGACGAGCCGCGCCGCGTCGAGCGTGCGCGACGAGATCTCGTACATGACGTCGTTCTCCGTCCAGCGGACGATGGTGAGGCCGCGGTCCGTGAAGGTGAATCCGGAGACGCCGCGCACGTCGACTCGGGCGCCGACGGCCGCCGTCGGCGGGACGCTCCCGAACGCCACGACGTCCCCGGTCCCGCGCAGGCGGACCATCGTGATCGCGCTCTCACGCGCGATGAGGCCGGTCTCGCCGTTCGGCCCGCGCCGCTGGATCACGTCGCCGAGGTCCGGCGGGAGCGCGAGCGCGGCGCTCGGCGCCGGCCTCGCGTTGGCGAGCACCGAGAACGCGTTCGGGATGACGATCGGCGGCGGCACCGGCCGGTCGGTCCATTCGCGCGGCCAATACGGCACGCTCGCGAAGAACCCGAGGGTGAGCGCTCCGGCGGCCAGCGCGAGGAACGCCTCGAGCGCGCGCCGGTGACGCGGGCCGCGGGCACCGGGTCCGTCGAGGTCGAGGATCGCCACTCAGGGCCCCGTCGGCTGACCCGGCGGCGGGCCGGCGCGGTGGTAGATGGTCGTGCGGTCCGCGCACACGAACCTCGGGGGCGCGACCGGATTGTCGTCGACGACGAGACGGCACGAGCTCGCGTCGAACGTCCGCAGCGGCGAGTGCGGTACGACCGGAAGTGACGATGCGAGCGGCGGCGAGGGCGCGGCGGACGCGAACGGCGCGAGGCGCCCCTGCACCGGCAGAACGGGCGACCGCGCGACGACGACGGCGAGGCCGATCGCCAGCACGGCGCCGGCGAGCCCGCCGATGACGGCGCGGTCGCGCCCCGTCGGGGGCGGCGCGGGGGCGGCGTCGTCGAGCTCCACGATGCGGTCATCCATCGTGCGCACGATGCTAAGACCGCGCGTCGCGCACCTAACATCGCCGGCGTGAGCGACGCGCTCGACTGGCTCCTCTCCTTCTCCGACCCGCGCCGCGGCATCGGCTGGAATCCGCGCTCGCGCGCCGGGATCGAGTGGAACGTCCGCCGCATGCGCGTGCTGCTCGATCTCGCCGGCGCCCCCGATCGGCGCATGGCCTGCGTGCTCGTCGCCGGGACGAAGGGCAAGGGCTCGACCGCGGCGATGATCGCGCGGCTGCTCGCGGCGTCCGGCGTGCGCGCGGGGCTCGCGACGAAGCCGCACGTCCAGGCGTTCCGCGAGCGCGTCCGCGTCGACGGCGCCGCGCTCGGCGAGGCGCGCTTCGCGACGCTCGTCGACGGACTGCGCGACCTTCCCGGCGCGCTCGCGCGCCTCCTGCCGGCGGCCGGGGAGCCGACGACGTTCGACCTGACCACGCTCCTCGCGTTCAGCGCGTTCGCCCGGGGGCGCTGCGACGTCGCGGTGATCGAGGTCGGCCTCGGCGGACGGTACGACGCGACGAACGCCTGCGATCCGCACGTGAGCCTCGTGACGCCGATCAGCCACGACCACACCCGCGAGCTCGGGCCGCGCCTCGACGGCATCGCTCGCGAGAAGGCCGGCGTGCTGCGACCCGGACGCGTCGCCGTGCTCGGGCCGCAGCCGCCCTCGGCGCGGCACGCGCTGCTGCGCGAGTGCGCGCGCCTCGGCGCGATGCCGTGCGAGCCGCGCCCGCTCGGCGAGGGGCGCGCGCGCGAGCTCGGCCTGGCGCTGCGCGGCGCGCACCAGCGCGCGAACGCCGCCCTCGCGCTCGCGGCCTGCGACGCCCTCGCCGGGCACGGCGTCGCCTACGACCAAAGGCTCGCCGGCCGCGCGCTCGCGGACCTGCGCTGGCCCGGCCGCTTCGAGGTCCTGGACGGCTCACCGCCCATCGTGCTGGACGGAGCGCACAACGACGGGTCGGCCCGGGCGCTCGCCGCGACGCTGCGGCGCGAGTATCCGCGGCGACGGGTGCGCTTCGTGCTCGGGATCATGGCCGACAAGGACGCCCGCGCGGTGGTGCGCGAGCTGCTTCCGCTCGCGAGCGCGGTGCACGCGACGGTCCCGCCCGGCGCGCGCGGCCTGCCCGCGCGCGACCTCGCGCGCCTCGTGCGTGGCGTGCCCGTGCGCACGCACGAGGACGCCGCGGCGGCGATCCGCGCCGCGCGCCACGAAGCCGCCCCGTCGGAGGCCGTCTGCGTCACCGGGTCGCTGGCGCTCGTCGGCGCCGCGCGCGACGCGCTCGGCCTTCCCGTCGTCGAGCGGCTCTGGGGCTACGCGGGCTCGGGCTCGAGGTAGCGCTCGGCGTGGCCCAGAGGGGTCGCGACGCGGAAGAAGAGCGCGATGAGGAAGATGAGCGCGCCGATGGCCGCGTACACGAGCTCGATGTTCCCCGTCCGCTCCACGACCAGGCCGCCGGCGAGCGCGCCGAGCGGGTTCATCGACCACGCCAGCACCATCGCGACGCTGATGATCCGGCCGAGCATCTGGTTGGGCACGATCGCCTGCCGCAGGCTCCCGGTGTTGATGTTGAAGAGGATGCCGAGTCCGGAGGCGAGCGCCCAGATCGGGACGGCCACCGCCAACGAGGGCGCGAAGGCCAGCGCGACGGTGAGCAGCCCGTTGAGCATGAGCGCGCCGAGCGCCACCGTGCCGAACGTGAACCGGGCGCGGAGCGGTCCCGCGGCGAGCGAGCACAGGATCACGCCGGCGCCGCCGGCCGCGAAGAGCACGCCGATCGCGCTGTCCGCGGCGTCGAAACGCACCTTCGCGAAGAGCACGAGCTGCGCGTACACGGTCGTGCCGACGAAGTTCATGAGCGCCATCATCGCGGAGATGTTGCGCAGCACCGGGTGGCGCAGGACGTAGCGCAGGCCTTCGGCGATGTCGGCGCGCAGCGCCGTCGGCGCGCGCCGGCCCGGCGCGTTGAAGCCGCGGCGCACGAGCGAGAGCGTCGTCGCGGAGACCGCGAACGTGGCGGCGTCGACGTACAGCAGGTCCTCGATCGGCACGGCGACGAGCAGCGCGCCGCCGACGAGCGGGCCGAGCACGGCCGCCGCCGCGAAGCTCGCCTGGATCCGCCCGTTCGCGGTGACGAGCTGGTCGCGCTCGACGAGGCTCGGGATCGCCGCGAACTGCGCGGCCTCGAAGAAGATCGAGAGCGTCGACACGAGGAAGAGCGCCGCGTAGATCCAGGCCACCGAGAGCAGCCCGAGCGCGGCTGCGACCGGCACCGACGCGACGACGAGCGCCGCGAGCAGGTCGACCCCGATCATGAGGCGCTTGCGGTCGACGCGATCGGTCCATGCGCCGATGACGAGGCCGAACAGGAGGTACGGCAGGCCGAACACGGCGAACGCGCCGCCGAGCAGCGCCGCCGAGCCGGTGAGCTTGAAGACGAGGAGCGGCACGGCGAACCGCGTCATCGACGTACCGAAGCTGGAGACGGTCTCCCCGAGCCAGAACCTCCAGAAGTCGGCGCGCACGACGCGAGGGTACGGCGCGATACTCGTCGCGTGGAGGGATCGGTCCGGATACGCGCGCTCGTCTTCGACTTCGACGGCCTCATCCTCGAGACCGAGACGCCGGCGTTCCAGGCGTGGTCCGAGCTCTATGCCGAGCACGGGCACGAGCTCCCGATGGATCGGTGGCTGGAGTACATCGGTCGCGACGCGCGTCACTTCGACGCACTGGAGCACCTCGTGTCGCTCGCCGGCGAGCTCGACCGGGAGGCGATCCGCACCCGCCGCAACGCGCGGCGCGACGAGCTCGTGGCGGCGCTCGACGTCATGGTCGGCGTCCGCGAGATCGTCGCCGACGCCAAGCGGCTCGGTCTGCGGCTCGCGGTGGCGAGCAGCTCGCCTCGCGCCTACGTGTGCGGCCACCTCGAGCGGCTCGGCATCCACGGCGACTGGGACGCCATTCGCTGCCGCGAGGACGTGGCGCGCGCGAAGCCCGCGCCCGATCTCTTCCTCGCCGCGGCGCTGGCCTGCGGCGTCGCACCTGAGGAGGCGGTCGCCTTCGAGGACTCGGCGAACGGCGTCGCCGCGGCGAAGGCCGCGGGCATGTACTGCGTCGCGGTGCCGAACGCGCTCACGGCCTCGATGGACCTCAGCCGCGCGGATCTGCTGCTCGGCTCGCTCGCGGACGAGCCGCTCGAGCGTGTGCTCGAGCGGCTCGCGGCGAGGGAGAGGGGTTAGGCGGCGAGACCGCGCTGCTTCGCGGTCGCCTCGTCGATCGCCTCGACCTCGACCTCGATCTTCACCTGCTCGGAGACGAGCACCCCGCTCGGCACGGGCATGTTCCAGGTGAGACCGAAGGCCGTCCGGTCGATCGCCGCGGTCGCGGAGGCGCCGAGCGAGCGGCCACCCTGCATGCCGTCGACGACGCCGAGGAGCTCGATGTCGAAGCTGGCCGGGAGCGTCATCCCGCGGATGGTGAGGTCGCCGCTGGCGACGTAGCGCCCATCGCTCTTCGGGAAGATCGCCGTGCTCGTGAACGTGATGGTCGGGTGGCGCTCCGTGTCGAAGAAGTCGGCCGAGCGCAGGTGCCCGTCACGCTTGGCGTCGCCCGTGTCGATGCCGGCGACGTCGACGGCGAGATCGAGCCGCGCCTTCTCCGGGCGCTCCGGGTCGAGCTCGATGCGGCCGGTCAGCTTGCCCAGCCGGCCCCTCACCGTGCTCACCATCATGTGCTTCACCTTGAAGCCCACCTGCGAGTGGCTCGGATCGATGTACCAGAACATGTGTGCTCTCCCTTGCCGCCTACCGCAGCTGGTTGCTGGTACAATCAACTCGTTGCCGACGCAATCTATTCCGAAGAGCAGGCGCCGCCTGAGCGAGGCCGAGGTGACCGCGTGGGAAGCGTTCCTGCGCGCCTACGCCGTCGCGTCGCACGCCCTCGAGCGCGAGGCCGCCAGCCGCCAGGGCCTTCCCCTGGGCGAGCACTTCCTGCTGGTCCAGATCGCCCGCGGCCCCGAGCTCGGCACACGGCCAAGCGAGCTGGCGCTGCGCTCGCACCTCACCAGGAGCGGCGTGACGCGAGCGATCGACCGGCTGGTCGACGACGGCCTGGTCCAGCGGCGGATCTGCCCGAGCGACGGACGCGGCCAGCTCCTCGTCGTCACCGCGAAGGGGCGGCGGCTCCTGGGGCGCTCCGCCCCGAGCCACATGCGCGCCATCGCGACGCACTTCGCCGATCCCCTCTCGTCGGACGAGCTGGCGGCGCTGACGCGGGCGCTCGAGCGCATCGCCGCGACCGGATAGCAAGCCGCGGCCGTTCATCCCCGCGAAGGAGGTGTGCATGGAGAGGATCGTCCTCGCGATCCGCCGCGAGCACGCCGACGCGCTCCTCGACGGCACCGCGACGGTGGAGCGCCGCACGGTGCCGCCGAAGCGCCTGCCGGCCAGGGCGTACCTCGCGGTCGTCGGCACGCGCTCCGTCGCGGGAGAGTGCGTCCTCGGCCCGCCGACGGGCCGCTCCGGCGCGGGGTGGGCGTTGCCGGTGACGAGGGCACGCCGCTACCGCAGGCCGAGGCCGGTGGGCGACTACGGTCTCACGAAGGTGCCGCGCAGCTTCCGCTACGTGTAGCGGAGCACGAGCGGCGGCGGTCCTGCTAGTTCGCGGGCCTCCAGGTGAACGTGACGTGCGTGATGAGGCCCTCGTCCGTCTCGAAGGTCCAGGTCGTGTAGTTCGCGAACGCCCCCGGCGCGCGGGTGAGGCCGCGCAGGATCACGGTGGTGCCGCGCGTCTCGTGCTCGCGCACGCGGCGCACGAACGGCGGCGCCATGCGCACCAGGCGCCGCGCGCCCTCCTTGCCCTCGAGCTGGCTGTCGCCGCCGGGAAGCTCGATCTGGACGTCCTCCGAGCAGACGCTCGCCGCGCGCTCCGCGTCGCGCGCCTCGAGGGCGTCCATGAATGTGCGGGCTGCTTCGAGCGGTTCGGGCATGGGGGGATTATGTATGCGTGCGGCGGACGCGTGGGCTGCTACCCTACGCGGCGCTCGCGGTCCTCATCGTGGCCGCGACGGTCGTCACGCTCGTCCTGACCACCTTCGAGGCGGGACGCCGGTCCGCCGCCTCCGCCTCGCCCACGGCGACACCCGTTCCGACGGCGCCGCCCCGAGCGCTCACCGACCTCTCGCCGAGCGGCCGCCTGGCGTACTGGCGTGAGGAGGGCGGGTACCAGCTGTGGGTGGCCAACGCGGACAACACGCGGCGGCGCGCGATCGCGCGCGCCCCCAGCGGCACCGTGTCGCAGACGCGCTGGTCGGCACGCGGCGAGGAGGTCGGCTACGTCGAGGACGGGCAGCGCCTGGTGATCGCGCGCGTCGACGGCGTCACGAGCACGTACACGCTCGCGCCCGAGCTCCGCGCCGAGGGCTGGCGCATCACCGCCCACGCCGTCTCGCCGAGCGGCGCCCGCGTGGTCGCGACGGTGCAGCGCGTCGCCGGATCGCAGACCGACGTGTTCATCGGCGCGGCCGGGGGGACCTTCACGCGTCTCACGACGACCGAGGACGTGGTCGCGGCCGAGTGGATCTCCGAGGACGAGCTGCTCGTGAACACGACCGGCGGGGTCATCGCGCGGCTCGGCATGAACGGCACCGACCGGCTCCGGCCGCTCACGTCGCTCCCCGGCGCGTCACCGCTCGTCGGCGACGACGGCCGGGTGTACTTCCTGAGCGGCCGCGTCACGAGCTTCGCGGCGGCCGGCGCGATGCTCATCTACGCCTCGAGCGCGGCGGTCTGGAGCATGACCGTGGACGGGGAGGACCTGCGCCGGGAGCGGTCGCTCGCCGACGCGGAAAGCCTCCGGCTCGACGGGTTCTGGCCCGGCGGCGCCTACCTCGTCCATCGCGGCACGAACCCCGCGCAGTACGTCGTCGGCCCGGTGCCGGTCGCGCTCGCGTCGACCGGCCGCGTCGTCGAGCGCGCGCGCGTGTCGTCCGACGGCTACTACGCGATCGGCCTCGCGGGTACGAACCTCCTGCGCTTCGACCTCTCGCCGGCGGGCGCGGTCGGCAACGCGGTCGTGCTCCTCGGCGACGTCGCGCAGGCCGACGCGTGGTTCCCGCGCACGGTCACGCTCGCGCGCGCGACCGGAGCGCGCGCGATGCTCCCCGCCGGGACCTACGTCTTCTCGCTCGGCGGATCGCTGTGGCTGATGCGCGGCGACGGGGAGCCGTCGCTGCTGCGCTCGGCGACGCAGAACGCCCAGACGCTGCGCCGCTTCCCGCTCCCGCCGCCGGTGTGGTCGCCGCGGGGCGATCGGCTGCTGACGGTCGAGAGCCTCGGCACCGGCTCCTCCGCGTCCCAGCTCGTGCCGGTCGTGATCTCGCCCGACGGCGCCGCGCGCCGGTTCACGACGACACCGTCGGTCGGGCAGACCGCCTCGTGGTCCCCGGACGGGACGCAGTTCGCGGTCGTGGCGCTGCCCGCCGCGGCACAGGATCCGGTCGTGCTCCGGTCGGAGCTGGAGGTCCAGCTCATCGACGCGACGCTCGGGACCGCGGTCCGGTCGTTCGGGGGCCGCGAGGCCTTCTGGACGAAAGCGGGCGTCGTCGTCCTGACGAACGGAACGCTCGCGATGGGCGCGAGCGCGCGCGAGGAGCAGTCCATCGAGGTCTGGAAGGAGGGCGAGACCCGCACCATCACCACCATCGCGCGGCTGCGCGCCGACGCGCGCGCCGGGATCCCGGCGACGGCCGTGGGGGCGACGCAGGCGGACGGGCTGAGCGCGTCGGCCGACGGCGCGTTCGTCGGAGTTCGCCTCTCCTACGCGGGCGTCTCGCGCAATCCTGTGCTCGCCGTCGTGCGCGCGAGCGACGGTGTCGCGACGGTCGTGGTCGGGAGCGGCGAGGACGACGTCCACGACGAGGCGTGGGGACCCGCCGCGACCGCCCTCGGCTACACGCTCATCACGGTGTCCGGCGGCGACCGCGCGATCGTGCGCGACGCCGCGACCGGCGACGTGCTGCTCGACGAATCCGGCCGCTTCGCCGGATGGTCGGCGGACGGCGCGTGGGCATTCGTCGGGCGCAGCGACGGGCTCTACGCGCGGCGGATCGCCGAGAGCGGCGGACTCGTGCGCGTGTCGCCGTTCGGCGTGCCGATGTCCGTCGCGCGGTCCTAGGCGAAGAGCTCCCGGCCCTCCTCGCGGAACCGCCGCAGGGCCGCCACGTGATCGGCGAGCGTCGCGTACCCCGCGCCCATCGTGCTCACCTCGAGGTGCGTCATGCCGAGGTCGCGCATGCCGAGCGCGCGCCGCACCCACTCGTCCGGCGTGCGCTTGGCGAAGACGACGCGGCCCTCGATCGGGAACGTCGCCGGATCGCGTCCCGCCTCGCGCACGTGGTCGCGGAAGCGCGCGAGGCGCTCGGGTCCGTCGCCGTCCGGCTGCGCGAAGGTGAACCAGCCGTCGCCGATGCGCGCGATGCGCTTCACCGCGTCGTCCGCGCTCCCGCCCATCCAGATCGGGATCGGGCGCTGCACCGGCAGCGGCCGGATGCCGGCGCGGTCGATGCGGTGATGCCGGCCGGTGTAGTCGACCACCTCGTTCGTGAACAGCATCCGCAGGACCCTGATCTGCTCGCCGTAGCGCTTCGCCCGGTCCGCGAAGGACTGGCCGAGGCCGACGTACTCGACCTCGTTCCAGCCCAGGCCCACACCGAGACGCGTCCGGCCGTTCGCGAGCACGTCGAGCGAGGCGGCCTGCTTCGCCACGAGGACGGTCTGGCGCTGCGGCAGGATGACGACCGACGGCGCCACCTCGAGCCTCGTCGTCCACGCGGCGACGAAGGCGAGCAGCACGAAGACCTCGTGGAACAGCGACGACGCGTCGTACGGGCCCTTCCAGTCGGGGCGCGTGGAGCGGTCGGCGCCGAGCACGTGGTCGAACGCGACGAGGTGCGCGTACCCGAGCTGCTCCACGGCCTGGGCGTACTCGCGGATCGCACCCGGGTCGGTCCCGCTCTCGAGCTGAGGGAAGACCACGCCCACGCGCACCAGAGCGAGTATCGCGCGCCGCGTATCGTCCCGTTCGATGGACCTCGAGGCGCGCCTGCGCGCCGAGGCGCGGGACGTCTACGGCTGGTCGAACGGGCCGGGCGAGCGGTACGGCGTGCACAGCCACGGCTACACGAAGCTGCTCTACTGCACGCGCGGCTCGATCGATTTCCTGCTCGCCGACGGGCGCACCGTCTCGCTGCGCGCGGGCGACCGGATGGTGCTCCCGGCAGGCACGCCGCACTCGGCGGTCGTGGGGCCCGAGGGCTGCGCGTGCGTCGAGGGCAAGCTCGCACGGCCGGACTAGACTCGGGACCGTGCGTCCGCTCGCCAAGCGCATCGGGCGGCTCGGCACCGAGACGGCGTTCGAGGTGCTCGCGCGCGCACGCGCGCTCGAGGCGAAGGGCCGCCACATCGTCCACCTCGAGATCGGCGAGCCGGACTTCGACACGCCGCGGGCGGTGAGCGCCGCGGGGATCGCGGCGATCGAGCGCGGCGAGACGCACTACACGCCGTCGGCGGGCATCCCGGAGCTGCGCGAGGCGATCTCGGCATACCTCGAGCGCGCGCGCGGCGTCCGCTACGAGCCGGGCCAGGTGGTCGTCACGCCCGGCGCCAAGCCGATCATGTTCTACGCGATCCTCGCGCTGCTCGAGAGCGGCGACGAGGCGATCTACCCCGACCCGGGCTTCCCGATCTACGCGTCGATGATCTCCTTCGCCGGCGCGAGGGGCGTGCCGCTCGCGCTGCGCGAGGAGCGCGATTTCGTCCCCGACCTCGACGAGCTGCGCCGGCTGGTGACGCCCCGGACGAAGCTCATCATCCTGAACAGCCCGCACAACCCGACCGGCGGCATCCTCTCCGCCGAGGCCGTGCGGGAGATCGCGCGCATCGCCCGCGAGCACGACCTCTGGGTGCTGTCCGACGAGATCTACGCGGAGCTCATCTACGAGGGCGAGCACCGGTCGATCGCGCTCGAGGAGGGGCTCCTCGAGCGCACGATCATCCTCGACGGCTTCAGCAAGACGTTCGCGATGACGGGCTGGCGTCTCGGGTACGGCGCGTTCCCCAAGCCGCTCGTCGAGGCGGTGACGAAGCTCGCGACGAACTCCGTCTCGTGCACCGCGACGTTCACGCAGCGGGCGGGCGTCGTCGCGATCTCACAGCGGCCGCCCGAGGTCGACCGCATGCTCGCGGCCTTCCGCGAGCGCCGCGACGCCCTGGTGAGGGGTCTGAACGCGATCGAGGGCATCACCTGCCGGACGCCGCACGGCGCCTTCTACGTCTTCCCGAACGTCGCCGGCCTGCGGGCCGGTGACGCGGCCCAGGTCGCGAGCCGGATCCTGACCGAGGCGGGCGTCGCGGTGCTCGCGGGCACCGCCTTCGGCGCCGCCGGCGAGGGGCACCTGCGCCTCTCCTACGCGAACTCGCTCGAGAACCTGAGCCTCGCCGTCGAGCGCATCGGCGACTGGGCGCGCAGCGCGCGCTCCACTCCGGCCGCCGCCCGCTGACCTTTCTTTACCGGTCGGTATAGAGCCTGCGTCGCGACCCCGCGCCTGAATGCCGGGTCGCGAAACTAGACGCCGATCCCGTCGACGACGAGGCCGACGATGTCGGCCGCGAGCTGCTGCGCGGACCGTCCGCCCGGCAGCGGATCGCGGCCGGTCCACGGGTCGAGCAGGTTGAGCAGCGACTGCGTCGCGAAGGCGCTGTCGATCTGCCGCAGCTCGCCGGAGCGGATCCCCTCGTCGAAGATCTGCTGGAGCGGGGCGAAGAAGTGACGGAAGAACGCGCTGCGGGCCTGGCTCGTCTGGTCCACGGTCAGCGTCACGCCGCCGTCGCGCAGCAGCCGCGGCCCGCTGCAGCGGGCGCTGACGAGGTAGGCGAGCGCCGAGACGAGCCGATCGCGCGAGCGGCTGCCGCTGCGTGAGGCGGCCCGCAGGCCCGCGCCGTGCTCCTCCAGGACGCTGCACACCACGGCGGTGAACAGCGAGCTCTTGTCCGGGAAGTAGTAGTAGACCGTCGGCTTGGTGACCGCTGCCTCGCGCGCGATGTCCTCGAGCGACGCGCCGCGCACGCCGCGGTCGCCCCACAGCCGGTCGGCGGCCTGGAGCACCCGCTCGCGCGTCGAGCCGTCGCGGCGGCGCTTGGCTGCGGGCATCCTCCACGATTCTACTTACCGGTAGGTATACGCGCGGGCGGCGGATGACCGACCCCGCGCACCGCTCCGAATGCGACTATTCGAGAGCCGCCACGTCCGGCGCCCGGTCCAGGCGCCGGGGGAAGGACCGACCGACATCCCACGACACCGTGATCTCGTCCCGCCGCTGCCGGGCGCGCCCGGAGCCTGACCGTGCGTGAGCAGGCCCAGGAGCGGCGCCTCGTCACCGTTCTCTTCGCCGACTTCGCGGGCTTCACCCAGCTCGCCGATCAGATGGACCCGGAGGAGCTGCAGGGCCTCGTCTCGGGCATCTTCGAAGACCTCGCGAACGAGGCCGTGAAGAACGACGGGACGATCGAGAAGTTCATCGGCGACGCCGTCTTCGTCGTCTACGGCGCGCCCGTCGCGCACGAGGACGACCCGCAGCGCGCGCTGCGCAGCGCGCTCGGGATGCAGCGCGCCTTCGCGGAGCACGCGGCCCGCGCGCGGAAGGAGCGCGGGATCGAGCTCGGCCTGCGCATCGGCGTCCACACCGGCATGGTCGTCGCGGGCTCCGTCCGCACGGTCGCCGAGTACGGGGTCATGGGCGACACGGTGAACGTCGCGTCGCGCCTGCAGTCCGCCGCCGGCCCCGGCGAGATCTACGTGACGGCGGCCACGTTCCGCCTCACGAACCGCGAGTTCGCCTTCCGCGAGGTCGGCCCGATCGAGATGAAGGGCAAGGAGCAGCCGGTGCTCGCGTACGCGCTCACCGGCGAGCGCGCGGAGACGCGCCCCGCGACCCTCGTCTCCGCGCCGCTCGTCGGCCGGTGGATGGAGCTCTCGCGGCTCGACCTCGCGTTCCAGTCGGCGCGTCTCGGGCACACCGAGGTCGTCCTCATCGCGGGCGAGCCGGGCATCGGCAAGACCCGGCTGCTCTCGGAGTTCACCGGGCTCGCGACGAGCGCCGAGGACGGCGGCGCAGCGGCGACCGCGCGCGTCATGCGCTGGACCTTCTCGCGCGTGAACCAGCGCAGCTACGCGGGCTTCATCGAGCCACTCCTCGTCGAGCTCCGAGTCGATCCGGCGGCCCCGGACGCGGGCGAGCGGCTCGCGGCGCGTCTCGCCGAGCTCGGCTTCGCCGACCCGGCCCTCGTCGTCCCGATCCTCGCGCAGTTCCTGCACCTCCCCGGCGCGTCCGAGCCGTCGAGCGACTCCGAGGAGTGGCGCCGCGCGATGTTCATCGTCGTGTACGACGTCATCGCGGCGCTGGCGCGCGAGCGGCCGCTCCTGTACGTCCTCGAGGATCTCCACTACGCGGACTCCGCGTCGCTCGACCTCCTCTGGTTCGTCGCGTCGCGCGCGTCGCGCGTGCCGATCCTCTTCCTGCTCGCCCAGCGCATCGGCCCCGGTGCGCCCGAGCCGCGCCCGTCGCGCACGAACTTCACCCAGCTCGTCCTCGAGCCGCTCTCGGACGAGGAGGCGGCGCGCATCGTCGAGTCCACGCTCGAGTGGATCCCCGACGAGCTGCGCGACCGCATCGTCGCGCGCGCGGGTGGCAACCCGTTCTTCATCGAGGAGAGCCTCCGCTCCCTCGTCGAATCGGGCGCCGCGGAGCGGGACGAGACCGGCGAGTGGCGTCTGCGCGAGCGCGCGCGGATGCTCGAGGTCCCGGCCACGCTCCATGCGGTCATCGCGGCGCGCATCGACCGCCTGGCGCCGACCGCGCGCGAGTGCATCCAGCTCGCGTCGGTGATCGGACAGCGCTTCGGCGATCGCGTGCTGCGCGAGGCCGGCGGCCAGCGGCTCGCGGAGGCCGTGGACCAGCTCATCGCGGCGGACCTCGTCCTCGAGGCCGCGCCGGGTGAGCGCCGTGAAGGCCGTTACCGCTTCAAGCACGCCGTCGTGCAGGAGGTCGCCTACAACACGCTCCTGGTCCGCCGGCGCGCCGAGATGCACCGCAGCGTCGCCACCGCGTACGAGACGGTCATGGACGAGAACGCGCTGAAGGAGTTCTACCCGGCGCTCGCCCATCACTACCTGCTCGGCGAGGTGCCCGAGAAAGCCGCGACGTACTCGTGGAAGGCGGCGCAGCGCGCGACCGCGATCCACGCGTACGTCGAGGCGCTGCGTCTCGCGGAGCAGGCGTTCGAGCTGTGGGAGAAGCTGGGGCGTGTCGACGACGCGGTGGACGCGCTCTACCTCATCGCGCGGGTGCGCCGCTACCGCGGCGAGAACGACGCCGCGCTCGCCGCGTACGAGCGAGCGCTACCGCTGCTCGAGGGGCGTGACCCGACCGGCCGCGACGTCGCGGTGCTGCTCGCGCACATGGCCGAGCTGTGCACGCGCTGGGACGCGAAGCACCCGGACCTCGAGGGGATCATCGCGCGGGGGCTCTCGATCGTCGGCGAGCAGCCGTCGCGCGAGCGCGTCCTGCTGCTCGCCGCACGGTCGTTCATGCCGCGCCGCGCGCCGAAGTCGAGCGACGAGGACTGGCGGCGGTCGCTCGCGACGGCGCAGGAGGCGCTCGCCATCGCCGAGGAGCTCGGGCTTCTGCGCGAGCGCTCGCTCTGCCTCGACGCCGTCGGCTACGCGTACCGCGAGCTCGGCGACTTCCGCGAGGCGTACCGCGCGAACCAGCGCCGCCTGCCGATCGCGCGGTCGCTGCAGGACAGCGACGAGCTCATCGACGCGCACTCGATGATCGCGATCTCGGCGCTCGCGCTCGGCGACATCCCGGAGGCGATGGAGAACGCCGCCACCGCCCGCGAGATCGCGGTCGAGACCGAGAAGCCGCGTCTCGGCGCGTCCGCGCTGCACGAGGAGGTGCTCGCGCACGTCATCGCGGGCGATTTCCCCGGCGCGCTCGAGGCCGTCGCGCGCCGCGACCGCTTCCCCACACCGTCCAAGTGGTCGAGCACCCTCGCGCTCGGCGTCGGCGCGGCCGCGGCGCTGGGCGCGGCCGAGGAGAAGACCTTTCGCGACGCGATGGTGCAGGCGGAGGCGCCACCCGCGGAGCTCGCCGTCGCCGATTTCCTGGGCGCGTACTACGGGATGCGCGAGAGCGAGAGCGCCTACCACGCCGTGCGCAGCGCGGGTCAGCCGAAGGGGCTCGCGGACGTCATGCTGCTCGGCCCGACCCTGGTCGTCGCGGCGGCGCGCTGGCGGATCGGCGACGAGGCGTTCGAGGAGCGCGTCGCCTCGGTCGTCGAGCGCACCGGCCACGCGCGGGGCCGCGCGCTCCTCACCCAGGCCGCCGGGCTGCGCGCGGCGGCCGCCGGCGAGCACGCCAAGGCCGCGAAGCTGCTCGCCGACGCGGCGCAGGCGTTCGCGACGCTCCGTCTCGACTACGAGCGCGCGGTCGCGCTCGCCGACCTCGCGCGCTCGCTGCGCGAGACCGGCCGCCGCGAACAGGCCGCGGCATTCCACGACGAGGCGCGGGCGATCGCCGAGCGGCTGGGGGCCGTTGCGCTGCGCGCCACGATCGACCAGGCCGCCGTCGGCGCGTAGCGCGACGCAAGGGACGTCGCACACCCGGCGCCGCCGGGCGATCCGCCTGCTGGCCGCGCGGCTCGCCCCGGGTCAGCCGCCCTTGCCGAGCGCGAACGGCTCGAACACCAGCACGAACGGCCGGCCGTCGATCGCAAGCCACGCCTCCATCTCGATCGGCTCGCCGGCCGGCCACTCCGGCCCACCGCCCGCGGAGGCTACCCGCCACGAGTCACCCGGGAGGCTCCACTGCGGCGACCGGATCTCGGAGTTCACCGCGCGCCGCGTCCACACGTCGCGGCCGCGGGTCAGCCGAACGCAGGCGAACGCCGCGAGCCCGACGTCGCGGCGCGTCGGCGCGGCGACGTCCAGCGTGACCTCGAGGGGGTGCGGGAGGGGCCCGAGGCGAACGAGCGGAGCCGTGTCGGTGCCCAGCCCGTAGCCCAGCAGGGCGCGGCCGCCCACGCGGTAGGTCGTGCCCGCGGCGGAGATCTCGGCCGGACCGCTCGCCCGGACGGCGACGCGCGTCGCTCCGTCCCAGCCCACCGGCGGGCAGCGGTCCGGGACGCCGGCGAGCGCGAGGAGGACGACGCCGGCGCCGACCACCACGAGCGCGACGAACGCCTGCGTCGCCAGGCGCCGTGACCGGCTCATGCGAGGACGCCTCGCAGCGCGCTCCGGGCGGCGCGGTAGCCGCACATCCCGTGCACGCCGCCGCCCGGCGGCGTCGCGGCGGAGCAGAGGTAGATGTCGCGGGCAGGCGTCGCGTACGGGTCGAGCCGGATCGCCGGGCGGAAGACGAGCTGCAGCCCGCCGTGCGAGCCGTTCGCGATGTCGCCGCCGGCCATGGACGCGTTCGCGCGCTCCACGTCCCGTGGCGCCGTGACCCGCCGCTCGATGACGCGCTCGCGGAAGCCCGGCGCGAACCGCTCGAGCTGCGCCTCGATGCGCGGCGTCATGTCCTCGCCCGACCCGTTGGGGACGTGGCAGTACGCCCACACGACGTTCCTCCCCTCGGGCGCGCGCGTCCGGTCGAACAGGCTCTGCTGGCCGACGAGGACGAAGGGACGCTCGGCGGTGCGCCCGTGCCACACCGCCCGCTCGCTCGCGGCGATCTCCTCGAACGACCCGCCGACGTGCACCGTGCCCGCACGCAGGCACGCCGGCGCGCGCCAGGGGATGGCCCCGTCGATCGCGTAGTCGACCTTGAACACGCCCGGCCCCCTCCGGTAGCGGCGCAGCGCCGCGCGGTAGCCCGGCGGCAGGCGGTCCCCGGCGATGAGCGCGAGCTGCGCCGGCGACGTGTCGAAGAGGTACGCGCGTGCCGTGGGCAGGTCGGCGAGCTGCTGGACGCCCCGCCCGGTGACCGCGACGCCGCCGTGCTCGCGCAGCTCCGCGGCGAGCGCGCGGGCGATCGCGCCCGACCCGCCGCGCGCGACCGGCCACCCCACGGCGTGCGCGGCGACGCCGAGCGTCGCGACGAACGCGCCGGTGAGCGCGTGCTCGAGCGGGAGGAAGGAGTGCGCCGCCATCCCGGCGAGGAGGGCACGTGCGCCGGCGGTGCGAAAGCGGCGCGCCAGGAGCGCGGCGGAGGGGAGCGCGCGGAGCGCGAAGCGCGCGAGCAGGACCGGATGGCGGGGCAGGTGCACGACCGGGCCGAGCACCTCGTCGTACAGGTCGGCCCAGCGCGGCACGAGCGGCGCCATGAGCGAGCGGTACGCGCGGCCGTCGGCGCCGAGGGCCGCCGCGGTCAGATCGAGCGAGCGCTCGACGACCACCGCGCTCCCATCGTCGAGCGGATGTGCGAGCGGCGCGTCCGGGTGGACCCACTCGAGGCCGTGCCGCAAGAGAGGCAGCGTGCGGAAGAACGGGGAGGCCGACGCGAGCGGGTGGAACGCCGAGCAGACGTCGTAGGTGAAGCCGGGGCGCAGCTCCGCGGAGCGCGCGCCGCCGCCGACCTCGTCGTTCGCCTCGTAGACGGTGACGGACCGCCCGGTCCGCGCGATCGCGATCGCCGCGGCGAGGCCGTTCGGCCCCGAGCCCACGACGACGGCGTCAGGCACGCGATTGCAGGTACCGGTCGAACCAGTCCGTCGTGCGACGCAGCGCGTCGATCATGTTCGCGGTCGTGCGGAAGCCGTGGCCCTCGCCCTCGTAGACGTGCTCCTCGAACGTCTTCCCGCTCCTGCGGAGCGCGTCGACCATCAGCTCGGCCTCGCTGCGCGGAACGCGTGGGTCGTTCGCGCCCTGCAGGAGCAGGACCGGCGCCGCGATCTTCGAGACGTGCGTGAGCGGCGAGCGGTCCCGGTACAGGTCGGGCACCTTCGCGGGATCGCCGAGCTCGCGCTCGAGGTAGTCCTTGAGGTCGCCGCGCGTCGTGTCGTACAGCGTCTTCCACGAGACGACGCCGACGACCGCGACGCCGGCGGCCCACACCTGCGGCGCCTGGGTGAGCACCATGAGCGTCATGAAGCCGCCGTAGCTCCCGCCGTACACGCCGATCCGCTTGCGATCGGCGATGTTCTCGCGCGAGAGCCACTCGGCGCCCTTCACCACGTCCTGCAGATCCTTGCCGCCCCAGTCCCCGCGGTTGGCCTCCTGGAACTCGCGCCCGTAGCCGGTCGAGCCGCGGATGTTCGGCGCGAGCACGACGTACCCGCTGTGCGCGAACCACTGCGCCGCGCGGTCCCACCAGCGCAGGTGCTGGCCCGTCGGACCGCCGTGGACGTACACGATCGCGGGGGGCACCGCGCCGCCGCGGAGCGCCTCGGCGTGCGGCACGTAGAGGAGGGCGGGGATCTCGCGCCCGTCCGCTCCGGGGTAGCGGACGTGGAGCGGCTCCACCAGCGTCGCCGCGTCGATCGTCGACGGCAGCGATCGCGTGAGCCGCCGCGGCGCGACCATCCGCTCGCGCGTCACGTACACGTCCCACGGCTCGCGCGCGCCCGAGTACAGATACGCGACGAGGTCGCCGTCCCCGCCGATGCGGATCGACGCGTGCACGCCCGGGCGGTCCGCGACGGCGTGCGTCGCGTGCGACACCGCGAACGTGCGGCGGACGCTCGTCTCGGACTCCTCGCTGTGCAGGTACAGCACCCCGCGCCCGTCCGGCCGCCACGCCGGCTCGGTCTCGTCGTGGACGTTCTCGGTGAGGTACTCGACGCGCGTGACGCGGTCGCCGTCGAGCGACGCGAGCGCCGGCTCGTAGCGGCCGCGCACGTTCGTCGTGAAGACGAGGCGCCGTCCGTCGGGCGAGAAGCTCGCGTCGCGCGACTCGCCGTCCTTCCCACCGCGCGTATCGAGCCGGATGGACGGACCGCCGTTCGCCGCGACGAGGAAGAGGTCGCTGTTCGTGCGTGCGCTCTCGCGCCGCGACCAGAACACCACGCGCGTGCCGTCCGGTGACCAGCGCGGCTGCACGTCGTCGTGGGTCCCCTCGCTCAGGCGCCGCTTGGTCCCGGTGGCCAGGTCCACCACGTGGATCGCGAAATGTCCGCCGCCCGCGTTCGACGAATACGCGATGCCGGCGCCGTCCGGCGACCAGGCGTACTCGGGCTGGATCGAGGCGTGGTCGCCGGTGAGGTCGCGCTCGTGCTCGCCGTCGCGGTCGACGAGCCAGAGGTCGAAGCGCTCGTCGCCGCCGCGGTCGCGCAGGAACGCGATCTGCCGTCCGTCCGGCGACCAGCGCGGCGCGACGCTGCGCTCGCGCGCGTCGGTGAGCTGGAAGCTGCGCTCGCGCTCGATCGGCGCGCTGTAGATCTCGAAGGTGCCGGTCTTGTTCCAGGCGAAGGCGACCTCGGCATCGTCGGGCGAGAGCGAGATGCCGCCCCACAGCCAGTCCACGTACGGGGAGCCGACGAGGTCCTCGATCGGCACGCGCGCGAAGCGGTCGCCGAGCGGGCGCGGCCGCGGGGCCCCCGGCGCGGCGACGATGTCCGCCTGCGGGTTGGCGATCGTGGTCGGCGGGCGCTCCGTCCCGGCCGCGCCCCAGTCCTCGGCGAACGGGCGCGGTCGGCCCGTCGTCTTCGGCGGCGCCGCCGGCGCGGCCTCGACGGTCGTCGCCGACGCCGCCGCGGGGAGCGGGCGCTTCGCGCGCCCCACGAGGTCCTGGGTCTCGCGTGACACGACGAGGGTCGCCGGACCCATCGCCGCCTCGCGCGTCGCGGTCTCGCCGCGCGGCACGACCGGATCGAAGTGGGTCATCTTGTCCTCGAGCCGGCCCCGGTAGAGCCGGTCCCACGGCGGCGGCACCAGGAGCGAGAACTGCTTGATCGGCTTCGGCAGCTCGCGCTGGAGCACGAGGAGCGCGTCGCGCCCGGCGTTCCAGATCGGCGGGCGCCGCGCCGAGAGGACGGCGGAGAAGTCGAGGGCCAGGAGCGGCCTCGCCGCCTCGCTCGCCAGGTCGAGATCGCCGCACACGAGGACGTTGCCCGCCTTGCTCAGCAGGACGACGGTCGCGCCCGCCGAGCCGGCGCGCAGCCGCAGCACGCGCGCGCCGGGGCGCACCAGCTCGTCGTCGCCGAGCACCACGTCGGCGCCCCCGGGGACCGCCGACGCGTCGTCGGCGTGCGCCGCGATGCGCACCCCCATCGCCTCGCGATAGCGCTGCGCCTCGGCCGCGCGAGCGCTGTTCGTCGCGAGGATGAGCGACGCGCGGCCCGCGCCCTCGATGAGCCGCACGGCGCGCGCGCTGAACGGCGGGATGTCGATGAGCAGGTTGCCGCGGGCGGCGTCGAACACGAGGTACTGGCGCTCGTTCTCGAGCGGCTCGTACAGCTCGAAGAGACCGGAGCGGAGCTGCTGGATGTCCACCTATCGGGCGTCCGTATCGTACCCAGCCGCGCGCCCCTTCGCCCCGCGGGCGAGCGCCGGGAGGAGGACCAGCCCGTCGCCGCGGACCGCGCGGCCGCTCGCGACGGCGCGCTCCACCGTCCGCGCCACGCGCTCCTCGTCCCAGTCGAAGAGACGGCCGATCTGCTTCGGCCCCACCCCGCCCGCGAGGGCGAGCAGCCGCTCGAGCAGCATCCGCACCGCGTCGGCCGACGAGAGACGCTCCGCCGCCCTCACGACCTCGGGGTAGCGGCGCACGAAGAGGTCGTACGTGTAGTTGTAGTCGTCGCTGCGCTCGCCCACCGCCTTCACGCGCGCGACGTACATGAGCCGCTGCAGCTCCTCGATGGCCCTCTCGAGGTCCGCGCGGCCCTCCTTCGACTCGATGCCCAGATCCGCGCGCATCCGCTTCTTCTGCGTCTCGCCGTGCGTGGCGAGGTACTCCACCACGCGGCGGGCGATCTCCGACAGACGGCCCGCCCGCACGTCGTCGAGGTGGTCGTCGTCCTCGCCGGCGCGACCGAACGTCGCGTAGAAGACCGGGAGCATCTTCATCGAGACGAACGTCGGCTTCTTCACCAGCAGCTTGCCGTAGTAGAGACGCTTCTTCTCGGGCAGCTCGTCCTTCCACGGCCACATCCAGTCCCACTTGCGGTGCTCGTCGCTCGTCGAGAGGTGGTCGAAGCACGCCGGGACCGGATAGCTGCGCTCGCCGGTGAACGCGAAGCAGAAGCCGAGGGCGTCGACCAGCTTCACCAGCTGTTCGGCGTTCCGGACACGGTGCGCGCGCTCCAGCGACGCGCGGTGGGAGGCGAGCCGGTCCATCACGACAGGTACAGCGCGACGAGCCCGGCGAGGATGCCGGCGCCCATGACGCGTGTCGAGGCGCGGTGCATCGCCTGGAACTCGCGGCGCGCCGGCGCGTCCTCGCGCAGGTCGTCCCAGGCGGGCGTCTCCGCGCGGATCGCGCGGGCGACCGGATGCGCGTACGCGCTCGCGTACAGCACGGCGGCCACGAGCACGGCGAGCGCGATCCACCGGGCGACCAGGCGCGGCTCGGGGCTCCCGGTCACCTCGAAGGCCGCGGCCTTGAGGATGCTCGTGGCGACGAGGAGCAGCGCGGAGGGGATCGCGAGCCCGTCGTAGCGAGCGAGGACCGCGCCGAAGATCGCGCCGGCCTCGCCGCGCGAGCGCACCGTCCGGAAGATCGCCGGCGCGGCCGCCGAAAGGACGATGCCGCCGCCCACGAGCACGACCAGCGCCAAGCCGTAGAGGAACCGCAGCGTGTCGAAGTAGAAGGTCTCCACCGCCCTCCCGACCGTAGCAGGACGCACACATCTCGATTTCCGACCGCCCGGGTCGGTTTAGACTTGGCGCCTAAGGGAGCATCGACATGCCGACGTACCGTGAGCTCTTCTCCGAGCTGAAGAAGCGGGTGAGAGAGGCGACCCCCCAGCAGGTCGCCGACCTCCTGCGCTCCCAGGACGTCCAGCTCGCCGACGTGCGCGAGAAGAACGAGTGGGACGCCGGCCACCTGCCCGGCGCCGTCCACCTGCCGAAGAGCTACCTCGAGCAGTGGGCCGAGGACCGCATCCCCGACAAGGGCAAGACCACCGTCCTGTACTGCGCCGGCGGCGTGCGGTCGGTGATGGCGGCCGACACGCTGCGCACGCTCGGCTACACCGACGTCATCTCGATGTCCGGGGGCTTCAACCGCTGGAAGGACGCGGGGCTCGAGTGGGTCACCCCCGAGTCGCTGTCGCCCGAGCAGGCCCAGCGCTACAGCCGGCACCTGCTCATCCCCGAGGTCGGCGAGTCCGGCCAGCACCGGCTCCTCAAGAGCAAGGTGCTCCTCATCGGCGCGGGCGGTCTCGGGTCGCCCGCGGCGTACTACCTGGCGGCCGCGGGCGTGGGCACGCTCGGGATCGTCGACTCCGACGTCGTCGACCTCACCAACCTGCAGCGTCAGATCCTGCACTCGAGCGAGCGCATCGGCGAGCCGAAGGTCGAGTCCGCGAAGCGCACGCTGGAGGCGCTCAACCCCGACGTGACGGTCGTCGGCTACCAGGAGCGGCTCACCAGCGCGAACATCGACCGGATCATCGCGGACTACGACCTGGTCATCGACGGCGCCGACAACTTCCCCACGCGCTACCTGCTGAACGACGCCGCCATCAAGTGGAACAAGCCCGTGGTGCACGGGAGCATCTACCGCTTCGAGGGCCAGCTCACGGTCTTCAAGCCGCAGGACGGCCCGTGCTACCGCTGCCTCTTCCCCACGCCGCCGCCACCCGAGCTCGCGCCATCGTGCGCCGAGGCGGGGGTGCTCGGCGTCCTGCCGGGGGTCGTCGGGACGCTGCAGGCGAACGAAGCGATCAAGCTCCTGCTCGGGATCGGCGATCCGCTCATCGGCCGCTACCTGCTCTTCGACGCGCTCGACGCGTCGTTCCGCGAGGTGCGGCTGCGGAAGGATCCCGAGTGCCCGGTCTGCGGCGAGCGGCGCACGATCACGGAGTACATCGACTACGAGGGGTTCTGCGCGTCGCCGTCGGAGTGGCAGGCGGAGCACGCGCCGAGAGCGACGACCGCCGCCGGCTGACCCGACCGGTCTCGTATCCTGAGCCGGATGCGTCGTCGCGCCTCATCACTCGCTTTCCTCTCGCTCGTCGCGATCCTGCCGCTGCTCATCGGCGCCTGCACGACGGCAACCGAGACGCCCTCGGCGTCGGCGTCGCCCTCGCCGCAGCGCACCGCGGACATCCGGCGGACGAAGCTCGACATCACCTACTCGGCGCTCACCGAGGGCGACGTGCACAAGGTCTCGAGCAAGAAGGTCCTCGAGGGCGCCATCGCCGCGCTCGTGGCCGAGTCGAAGAGGACCGGCGGCAAGGGCGAGTTCCCGGCCATGGAGTTCCAGGACGTGAGCGAGCAGGTGCTCCCCGACTTCAAGCGGTTCGCCGACGCCGCCGCCGGCTTCGCGGCGCTCAACCCGCAGCTGAGCCCCGATCGGTTCGCGGACGTCGCGATCCAGGGCATGATCACGACGTCCCCCGACTGCCACACCTACTACGTCACGAAGGACCAGGCGGTCATCCGCTCACGACCCGAGCCGACGAGCGGCGGCGGCCCGCAGATGCCGTCGGGCGGCGCGTCGCTCGGCGGGCCGGACCAGGCCGGGCTCACCGGGACGGTCCTGCCGAACGGCGTCGCGTACATCACCTTCCGCGAGTTCACGGTCAACGCGAGCTACAAGATCACCGACGAGGTGAAGAAGGTCATGACCAAGGCGCTGGGCCTGGGGGCCACCTCGTGGCTCTTCGACCTGCGCGGGAACGTGGGCGGCTTCGACGCCGACACGCTCGCGGCCTTCTTCCTGCCGGACGGCGCGGCGATGCTCCAGATCACCTCACGCGTCGGGATCGCCGGCTCGACGCACGCGATCGGTCAGTACCGGCTCCCCGACTCCTACCAGCTGCCGGTCGCGATCATCCTCAACGACCGCGGCGGCTCCGCCCCCGAGGTGTTCGCGGCCGACCTCAAGGAGAACGGGCGGGCCACCATCGTCGGACGGCAGAGCATCGGCTGCCTCGGCAGCACGTCGATCACGAACATGACCGACGGGTCCGAGCTCGCGGTGGTGTCGACGGAGTTCGTCGGCGCGAAGACGGGCTTCAAGTACAACAACGTCGGCGTGCCTCCGGACGTGGCCGCGAGCGATGCCGAGGCGGTGTCGAAGGCGATCGAGGTGCTCACGACCAAGCGACCGTAGCCGCGGACGCACGGGCGGCCACGGCCGCGTCCCGTCCATGACGGCTCATGGCTCGCTCGCTCGCCGGCCGCGCAGACCCACTCGTACTAGGACGAGGGGAGCCGCGTACGCATCGCGCCCGACCCATCCGTTCCTGTGACGGATTTGGTACCGCGAAAGGGTTCCTTTGCCCGAACGCGCTGCGTATGGTCACGTCACCACGACGTAGGGAAAGGGAGCACTCAACTCGTGTCTGTCGTCACCGTCGAAGCCCTCCAGCCAGTCGAGCCGCTCACCATCGAGCAGCAGGTCCCGGTACCGGATGTCATCGAGCGCGCCCGCGCCGGTGACCGAGCGGCATTCGCCGAGCTGTACGACGCGCACGCGGACGCCGTCTACCGCTACGTGCTCTACCGCGTCCGTGAGCCCAGCGACGCCGAGGACGTCACGAGCGAGGTCTTCACCCGCGCCTTCGCGAACATCCACCGGTACCGCTGGCAGGGCAAGTCGTTCCTCGCGTGGCTGTACACGATCGCCCGCAACGCGGTGACCGACCGCCGCCGGCGCACGCGGCCGACGGTCGACCTGGACAACGCGTACGGGATCGCCGAGGACGGCCCGACCGCGCACGATCACGCGGTGCGCGGCGAGCAGGTCGACGCGCTGCGCGGCGCGGTCAGGCACCTCACCGTCGAGCAGCAAGAGGTGCTCCTCCTCCGGTTCATCGAGAACATGTCGAGCCGTCAGGTCGCAACGGTGCTCGGCAAGAACGAGGGCGCGATCCGCGCGCTCCAGTTCCGAGCGCTCGGCCGGCTGCGCAAGCTTCTGGTCACCGAGGTCGCCTGAAACCCGAGCCTCCCGGCGCCAATAGACTGCGTAGAAGATGCCGCTCCGCCGACTGCCGCTCCTCGCCGTCGTCCTCGTCGTGGCCTCCGCCTGCTCGGTCCTCCCCGCCGAGCTGCGGCAGGAGCTGCTGCCCTCGCAGACGCAGTACAAGACCGCGGAGGCCGCGTACTCGGTCCTCATCGAGCGGCACGTCGACAAGCCGACCTCGACCACGCTCATCCCCGGCGCCATCGACGGGGTCGTGGCCTACCTCAAGTCGGCGAGCATCGACCCGTCGCCAACGGTGGCCCGGCCGGACCTCACCGGCAGCACGTGGTCCGACTTCGCCAAGCTCTCGGCGACGCTCGACGCGGTCGTGGCGCGGTACCCCTCGGCCGACCCGAAGCTCATCGAGCGCGCCGCCGTCGACGGCATGGCCCGCTCGCTGAACGAGTGCCACACCTACTACCTCGACCCCGAGCGTGCCGCCACCTTCAACAAGCCGCCCGCGCCGGTGACCGGCATCGGGGTCACGATCAACAAGCCGGACGCGGCTTCGCCCATCGAGGTCATCGACGTGATCCCGAACACGCCCGCCGAGCGCGCGGGCGTGAAGAAGGGCGACAAGTTCATGAAGGTGAACGGCGAGGACGTGGCCAACCTCACCGTCCAGGAGGTCGCCGACCGCGTGCGCGGACCCGAGGGGACCGCGGTCACGATCACCTTCGACCGCGGCGGCGCGGCGGTCGAGCTGACGATCACCCGCGCCCGCTTCACGACGCCGCTCACGGAGGCGAAGCCCGAGGGCGACCTGGGCTACATCAAGATCAAGCAGCTCATCTCGAACGTGGCCGACGAGGCGCAGCAGGCCGCCAAGACGTTCGTCACGGAGGGGAAGAAGGGCCTCATCCTCGACCTGCGCGACGATCCGGGTGGCGAGCTCTCGGTGGCCGTCGACGTGGCGAGCCTCTTCGTGAGGACCGGGCCGCTCGTCTACCAGACCGGGCGCGACGGGCAGCGGACGCCGATCGACGTCAACAGCCGGCGCTACCTCGGGACGGACCTGCCGCTCGTGGTCCTCGTGAACAAGAACTCGGCCTCGGGCTCGGAGATCATCGCCGCGGGCATCCAGTCGAGCGGCGCCGGCACGGTGCTGGGCGGGCAGACGGCGGGGTGCGTGGGCAGCGCGCAGCCGCGCGAGCTCCCGGACGGCGGCCTGCTGCTCGTCACGATCACCGAGATGCAGGACGCCAAGACCGGCGCCGACCTCAACGGTCCGGGCAAGGGCATCGTGCCGACCCTGAGCGCCGCGGACGACCCGGCCACGCCGAACGTGGACGAGGGTCTCCAGGCCGCGATCGGCTACCTGCACAAGGGCGCGTAGCCGCGTCAGGCCTGCAGGCCGAGCGCGATCAGACCGGCGACGAGCACCGCGACCCCCAGGTACTGGTTCGGCGCGAGCCGCTCGCGCAGCACGAGGATCGCGAGGACCGCGGGGATGATCGGATAGGCTCCGCTGCCGGTCATGACGAACGACGCGAACCCCGCCTCGATGCCCAGCCCGAGGAGCACGTTCGCGCCCGTGTCGAGCACGCCCACGACCGCGACGAGGCCGAGCGCGCGCGGCGCGGCGATCGGCGCGAGCGTGAGACGGCGCGCGGCGACGAACGCGGCCAGGAGCGCGACGCTGACGGCGCGCAGGACGACGATGATCGAGAGCGCATCGCTCGCGCGCGTGGCCGCGGCGAACACGACGCCCCAGGCCGCGAAGATGACGGTCGCGACGAGGCCGAGGCGGACGCCCTCCGACGGACGGCCGAGCGTCTCCCGCGCCGCGCGCACGTCGGTGGACGCGACGACGACCCCGACGAACGTGACCGCGATCGCGATCGCCTGACCCGCGGAGAGCCGCTCGCCGAGGAACAGCACGATGAGGATCACGGCCAGCGCCGCGTAGCTCGCGACGACGGGGCTCACCACCGCGATCGGGCCGAGCGCGAACGCGCGGTACAGCGCCGCGAGCCCGAGGACCCCGAGCACCGAGAGCGCGATCGCGTACGGCAGCTGCGTCCACGCGAGCGCCGGCCAGCGCCCGAGCGCGAGCAGGGCGAGCGCGTACGCGGCGAGGCCGATGGCCTGCATGCCGAGCGCGGTGCGCACGACGCCGACGCGCCGCGTCGCCATCGCGGCGGCGTAGTCACCGAACCCGAACGCGACCGCGGAGCCGACGCCGAAGAGGAGCGCGTCTATACGACGAGCTCGCGCGGGGCGAGCGTGAGATCGCGGGCACCGTCCTCGGTGATGACGAGCATGTCCTCGAGCCGCACGCCGCCGAGCTCGGGCAGGTAGATCCCCGGCTCGACCGTCACGACGTCACCGGCCGCGAGCGGCTGCGTCCCCGAGCGGCCGATGCTCGGCGCCTCGTGGATCTCGAGCCCGACCCCGTGGCCGGTCCCGTGGATGAAGCCGCGCGGCAGGCCGCCCGGCGCCGCGCGCTGCTGCCCGGGCCGGAGGGTGTCGTAGCCCGCCTCCCAGATGACGTCCTCCACCAGCTCGTGCACTTCCCTCCCGGTGACGCCGGGCCGCAGCGCTCTCATGCCGGCGTCCTGCGCGCGCATCACGACCTCGTACATCCGCCGGATCTCGGCGGGCGGCTCGCCCTTCGAGACGGTGCGCGTCATGTCGGCGTAGTAACGGGTCCGCTTGTGCTGCGGGAAGATGTCCATGACGATCGGCTCGCCGGCGCGCAGCGGCCCGCTGCCGCTGCGGTGCGGGTCCGCGGCCTGCGGACCGGGCGCGACGATCGCGTCCTCCGACACGCAGCCGAGCTCGAGGAGCCGCGACTCGACGATCGCCCGCAGCCGCTCCGCGGTGAACGTCTCGCCGTCGAGCTCGAGCGACCCGTCCGCGCGCGCGGTCGCGCGGCGCAGCGCGTCGACGCCGCGCGCCCACGCGTCCTCGGTCGCGCGCTGCGTCGCCTCGAGCGCGGCGATCTCGTCGGGCCGCTTCGCGCGCCGGCGCTCCTTGAGGTCGGCCGCGACGACGAGCTCGAACCCGGCCGCCCGCAGCCGATCGGCGAGCGCGAGGAAGAAGTACGCCGGCACGCGCACCGTCCGGATGCCGCGCGACTCGAGGAAGCGCGCGATGATCGTCGCCATCAGCTCGTCGCCCTGGAGGCCCCGCGCCGCGAGCTCGCGCAGCCCGAACGCGTCGAGGTTGATGACCTCGGTCGCGCGCGACTCCGTGCGCGCCCGGCCCTCCTCGAGCGAGCTCGCGACGATGATCACGTCGTCCCCCCGCTCGAGCGCGACGATCGGATCCGGCGCGAGGAAACGCGTGACGTGGTACACGTCGGGGAACTTGTACCCGTCGGCGTAGAAGAGGAGCGGGGCGCCATCCGTCCGCGTGGCCATCTCGGTCCAAACTAGCCTCTTTCGCGCCGCCGCCTCGGAGAACCTCCATGCCTCGTCGGGGTCCTCGGGCTGCGCCTCGGACCGCATCTCGGCGAGCTGCGCGAGCCGCGTCGGCTCACGAGCTCACCGTCCTGATCCGTTCGTCGTCGAGAGGAGCTCTTCCCTGAGATCGCTGCCGCGTCCGCAGAACGCCGGCCCCCTGGAGGGATTCCACGTCACGCCCGGGACGATCCCCCGGTCTCTGAATCGGTCGAGCACCGCGCCCTCGAATGCGACGTACGCGCGATCCCGGTTCTGCCAGGTCGCCGGGAGCCAGGCGAAGGCGGGCCTCCGGCCCGCCTGCCGGATGTACCGGTCGATCGCGTCGCCGGACGTGCCCTCCGACGGCTGGCGGACGCCGATCGCGATCGCGGCCGGTGCCGCGGGCGCCGCCGACCCGGGACGCGAGGACGGGGACCGCAGGCCGACGACGGAGGCCGCGCCGGCGCCGGCCCTCGGACCGTCACCAGATCGTCGGCCGCAGCTCCTCCGGCCGCGCCATCGCGCCGCCGTCGCCGTCGAACGCCGCGAAGAACTCCGGCAGGTTCGAGAGCGGGCCGAGCACGCGGTAGCGCGCCGGCGAGTGCGGGTCGATGGTGAGCCGCACGCGCAGGATCTCGTCGCGCATGAGGCTCCGCCAGGCCTGCGCGTAGCCGAGGAAGAAGCGCTGCCGCGCGGTGAGCCCGTCGATCGGCGCCGGCTCGCCGTGCGCCGCGAGGTGCCGCTCGAGCGCCGCGTAGGCGATCTTCAGCCCGCCGAGGTCGGCGATGTTCTCGCCCAGGCAGAGCTTCCCGTTGATGCGCGTGCCGGGGAGCGGCTCGTACCCCTCGTACTGCTTCACGACGAGGTCGGTGCGCGACTCGTACGCCGCGCGGTCCTCGGGCCGCCACCAGTTGCGCAGGTTGCCCCGCGCGTCGAACCGGCTGCCGGCGTCGTCGAACCCGTGAGTCATCTCGTGCCCGATGACCATGCCGATCGCGCCGTAGTTCACGGCCGCGTCGCCCTCGGCGAAGAAGAACGGCGGCTGGAGGATGCCCGCCGGGAACACGATCTCGTTGCGCGGCGGGTTGTAGTACGCGTTCACGGTCGGCGCGCTCATGAGCCACTCGCCGCGGTCGACCGGCCTGCCGAGCTTCGCGACGTCGTAGTCGAAGTCGAAGCGCAGCGCGCGGAGCACGTTGTCCACGTACGGGCCGCGGTCGATGCGCAGGCCGCTGAAGTCGCGCCAGGCGTCGGGATAGCCCATCTTCACCGCGAACGCGTCGAGCTTGCCGATCGCGGCGCGCCTCGTCTCCTCCCCCATCCACTCGAGCGTGCCGATGCGCTCGCCGAGGACCGCGCGGAGGTCGGCGACGAGCTCGAGGATGCGCCGCTTCGCCTCGGGCGAGAAGGCGCGCTCCACGAAGAGCCGCCCGAGCGGATGCGGGAGCTGCGCGTCGACGACGCCGAGCACGCGCTTCCAGCGCGGCTTCTCCTCGGGCTGTCCCAGGAGCGTCCTCGTGTCGAACTCGAACGCGGCGCGCTCGAACGCGCGCGGCAGGTACTGCGCGAGCGAGCGCAGGGTGTGCCAGCGCAGGTACGTTCGCCAGAGCGCCACCGGCCGCTCGCGCACGAGGGTCTCGAGCCCGTCGAGGAAGCCGGGCTGCCGCACGTTCACGTCGCGGACGGCCGACGCGCCGATCGCGGCGAGGTACGCGCTCCAGTCGAACGACGGCGTCCGCGCCGCGAGCTGCTCGCGGGTGAACGGGTTGTTCACCTTGTACGGGTCGCGCTGCTCGACGCGCGGCATCGCCGCACGGGCGAGGGCATGCTCGAGCTCGTAGATCCCGCCGGCGTCGGAGCGCGCCGCGTCGGCGGATCCGCCCAGCAGCGCGAGCATCGTCGCCACGTGCGCGCGGTACTTCCCCTGGAGCTCGACGGACCGCTCGTCCGTCCGCAGGTAGTAGTCGCGGTCGGGCAGGCCGAGGCCGGCCTGCGCGATGTGGACGAGGCTGCGATCGCTGTCGAACGCGTCCGGCCGCACGGCGACGGCGAAGGGGGCGCCGACGCGCGCGGCGTGGAGCGCGGCGACGAGCGCGGGCAGCCCGGCCGGGTCGCGCAGCGCGTCGACCTTCGCGAGCAGGGCGGCGGCGCCGGCGAGGCCGGCCGCCTCGATCGCCGCCTCGTCCATGCCGCTCGCGTACAGGTCGCCGACCTGGCGCGCCACCTCGTCGTCGGGCGACGACGCGGCCCGCTCGAGGATCCCGTGCAGCGTGTCCCGGTTGCGCTCCTGCACCTCGGCGAACCCGCCCCAGGCTGCCTGGTCGTCGGGGATCTTCGTCGCGTCCAGCCAGCGGCCGTTCGCGTAGCGATAGAAGTCGTCGCAGGCGCGTACGCGCTCGTCCATGAGCTCGCGCTGGATCGGTCGATCGGCGATCGTCCGCATCTCGCCCTCCGGCGTGCTGTTCCGCATCGGTATAGCGCGTCGCGGCCGCGCTGCGCGTAGCCGCCGTCGCGGAGCCGGCTACGCGATGCGCGCGCCCCGCTGGTACACCGCCCACACGCGCCACAGCGCGCGCGGGTCCGACAGCGGGTCGCCGTGCACGAGGACGAGATCGGCGGGCAGCCCCTCGGCGAGGCGCCCGGCGTGCTCCACCCCGTAGAGCGCGCCGCCGCTGCGCGTCGCGGCGGCGAGCGCCTCGTGCGGCTCGAGCCCGGCCGCGACGAGGAGCTCCACCTCCCACGCGAGATGGCCCGCGCGGACGGAGCCGCCGCCGAAGTCCGACCCGGTCGCGATCGTGACGCCGGCGCGCCTCGCGCACGCGATCGCAGCGTACGCGCCCTCCTTCATCTCGCGCGTGCGCGCCCGCCCCTTCTCCGCGGCGAACCGCTCGATCGTCGTGGTCGTCGCGAACGTCTCCCACGACGCGAACACCGAGAGCGTCGAGACGAGCGTCACGCCGTTGCGCTTCATCGTGCGCGCGACGTCGTCGTCGAGCTGCATGCCGTGCTCGATGGAGTCGACCCCGGCCGCCGCCGCGACGCGTGCCCCGTCGAGGTGGCTCGAGTGCGCGGCGACCTTCGCGCCGCGCGCGTGGACGGCCTCGACCGCGGCGCGCACCTCGTCGACCGAGAACGGCGAGTCCGGCACGCCGCCCGGCGCGTCCATGTAGAGCTTCACGAGGTCGGTGCCCCGGTCGAGCTGGCCGAGCGCGGCGTCCTTCAGCCCCGGGCCGTCGACCGTGACCCACATGTCCGGGTAGCCGGTCTTCCCGATCCAGGTGCCCGCGACGCGCATGTACGGCGCGCCGCGCCTGCCCCGGTGCTCGTCGCGGACGCCGACGGAGACCGGCACGCCGCCCGCCGACGGCGAGCCGACGTCGCGCGCCCAGAGGACGCCCGCCTGCGCGAGGCGCCTGGCGTTGTCGCGGGCGACCTGGCGCAGCGCGTCCGGCGGGTCCCCGCCACGCTGGATCCAGTGGCTGCCGCCGGGCATGGTGAGGTGGCTGTGGCAGTCGACCAGCGCGGGCACGATCGTCGCGCCGCCGGCGTCGACGACCTCGGCACCGGTGAGATCGGCGGCGTCGCTCGGCCGGATCCAGGCGATGCGGCCGTCCTCGATCGCCAGGCTCACCCCGATGCGCAGCGCCGGCGAGGCGCCGTCGGCGAGCGCGGCGTCGTGCAGGACGATGCGCGGCACGAGCGCGAGGATACGACGCGCTACGCGCAGACGATCGTGACGCGCTCGGGCGGGGCGAGCATGGTCCCGCCGTCGACGATGCGCGGGGCGCCGTCCTCGCGACCGACCGTGTAGAAGATGCCGAAGCCGTTCGGGTAGAGGGGGTCGGGCGTCACGAACTGGAACTCGGCGCGGTAGCGATCGCACCCGTTCACCGTATCCACGTAGGCGAGGTCGAGGCGCGCGAGCGGGCCCTGCCGCGAGAAGGCGATCGCGCTGCCGCGCATGTCCGCGCCGTCGTAGCGCTCGCGGTACGTCCTCGCGAAGCAGTCGAGCACGGCCGCGGCGTCGCCGCTCGAGGTGAGCGAGAAGTAGCGCTCGAGCATCGCGCGCGTCCCGATGCCCGCGCTCGTGCACGCCCCGACGCGCGGCGTGAACTCGGGCACCGCGGTCGGCGAGGGCACCGGCGGCACGGACCCCGTCGGGATCGAGACCGGCAGCGACGGGACGACCGCCGTCGGCTCGGACGGGACGGCCGCCGACGCGCACGCGGCGAGGACGAGCAGCGCGGCGAGGGTCCTCAGGCCGTCCAATCCATGACGACCTTGCCGCACTGTCCGGAGCGCACGACGTCGAACGCCTCGGCGTAGTCCTTCGCGGCGAAGCGGTGGGTGATGACCGGCGTGATGTCGAGGCCGCTCTGGAGCATCGTCCCCATCCGGTACCACGTCTCGAACATCTCCCGGCCGTAGATGCCCTTCAGCGTCAGCCCGCGGAAGATGACCTGGTCCCAGTCGATGGCGATCTGCTGGTTGGGGATCCCGAGGAGCGCGACGCGCCCGCCGTGGTTCATGAACGCCAGCATCGAGCGCAGCGCGTCGGGGCTGCCCGACATCTCCAGGCCGACGTCGAACCCTTCGAGCATGCCGAGCTCCTTCATCACCGCGTCGAGCGTCGTCTCGCGATAGTCCACCGCGAGGGTCGCGCCCATCCGCCGCGCCAAGTTGAGCCGGTAGTGGTTGCTGTCGGTCACGACGACATACCGCGCGCCGACGAAGCGCGCGACGGCCGCCGACATCACCCCGATCGGCCCGGCGCCGGTGATGAGCACGTCCTCCCCCGCGCACTCGAAGGAGAGCGTGCTGTGGACGGCGTTGCCGAGCGGGTCGAGGCACGAGCCGATCTCGTCGGGCATGCCGGCCGGCAGCGCGTAGGCGTTGGACGCGGGCACGGCGATGAGCTCGGCGAACGCGCCGGCGCGGTTCACGCCGATGCCCTGGGTGTTGCGGCACAGGTGCCGGCGGCCGGCGCGGCAGTTCCGGCAGTGCCCGCAGGTCACGTGGCCCTCGACGGCGACGCGCTGCCCCTTCTCGAACCCGGTGACCTCGCTCCCGATCTCGACGACCTGTCCCTCGAACTCGTGCCCGATGACCAGCGGCACCCTGATCGTCCGCCGCGCCCACGCGTCCCACGCGACGATGTGCAGGTCGGTGCCGCAGATCGAGGTGTAGTGGACGCGGACGAGCAGGTCGTTCGGCCCGATCGTCGGCGCCGGCACGTCCTCCAACCAGAGGCCGGGCTCGGCCCGGCTCTTCACGAGCGCTCTCACGCGATCACGCCGAGCTGGTGACCGACCTTGGTGAACGCCGCGATCGCGCGCTCGACGTGCTCGGGCGTGTGCGCGGCCGAGAGCTGCACGCGGATGCGCGCCTGGTCGCGTGGCACGACGGGGAACGAGAACGCGATCACGTAGATGCCCTCGGCGAGCAGCCGGTCCGCCATCGCCGTGGCGAGCTTCGCGTCCCCGAGCAGCACCGGGACGATGGGGTGCTCGCCCGGCACGAGGCGGAACCCGGCCGCCGTCATCCCGTCGCGGAAGCGCCGCGCGTTCGCGAAGAGGCGCTCGCGGAGGTCGCTCGCCGACTCGAGGAGGTCGAGCACGGCGATCGAGGTGGCCGCGATGACCGGCGCGAGCGTGTTCGAGAAGAGGTAGGGGCGGCTGCGCTGCCGCAGGAGCTCGACCACCTCGCGGCGCCCGCTGGTGTAGCCGCCGGACGCGCCGCCGAGCGCCTTCCCCAGCGTGCCGGTGATGACGTCGATCCGGCCCATCACGCCGCGGGCCTCGTGCGAGCCGCGCCCGCGCGCGCCCATGACCCCCACCGCGTGCGAGTCGTCGACGAAGGTGAGCGCGCCGTACCGCTCGGCGAGGTCGCAGATCGCGCCGAGGTCGGCGACGATCCCGTCCATCGAGAAGACCCCGTCGGTCGCGATGAGCTTGAAGCGCGCGCCGGCCGCCGCGCGCAGCTGCGCCTCGAGGTCGGCCATGTCGTCGTTCGCGTACCGGTAGCGCCTCGCCTTCGACAGCCGGATGCCGTCGATGATGCTCGCGTGGTTCAGCGCGTCGCTGATGACCGCGTCCTCCTCGCCGAGGATCGTCTCGAAGAGCCCGCCGTTCGCGTCGAAGCAGGACGAGTAGAGGATGGTGTCCTCGGTGCCGAGGAACCGCGTGAGCCGGTCCTCGAGCTCCCTGTGGACCTCCTGCGTGCCGCAGATGAAGCGGACCGAGGACATGCCGTAGCCCCAGCGATCGAGCGCGGCGTGCGCGGCGGCGACCACGGCGGGGTGGTCCGAGAGACCGAGGTAGTTGTTCGCGCAGAAGTTGACGACCTCGCCGTGCGCCTCGCTCCGCTCGCCCCCGCTGACCGTGATCGCCGCGCCCTGCGGCGACGTGATGACCCGCTCCCGCTTGAAAAGACCGCTCTCGCGGATCTGCTCGACCTGCTCGTGGAGGCCGTCGAGGAAGCGCCTGTCCACCGGCGCATCATCGCACCGCCGCCGTCAGCGCGCCCCGAGCGCCTCCACCGCGGCCGAGAGCGCGCGCGCACACGCGTCGCGCACGCCCGTCGGCGACGAGTCCGACTCGTCGGCGATCGCGACGAGCGCGTCGAACAGCGGGTCGCAGCCCAGCGGCGGGAGCTCGCCGCGGTCGTCGCGCCAGTGCTCGCGCGCGTCCTTCACCAGCCGCACGACGAGGTCCTGGAAGTCGTCGGTCCGGAACTCGTTCAGCAGCGCCACGCGCTCCGCGACGTCCGCGAGGAGCCGGGCCTTCGCCCGCTCGGAGACGCCTGCCGCGCTGCCGGGGCTACGGCGCATGGATGAGCTCCGCGACGGGCCGGTGTCGGCGCCCGAAGGTGCCGTGGGCGTCGAGCACGTCGGCGCGCGCGATCCGCGCGTCGTCCGCCGCCCGGAGGTCGGGCCGAGGCCCATGCCGGCCGTCCTGCACGACGCTCGCCAACAGCCGCCGCTCGCCACCGAGCGAGCGACGGCCGGGTCAGCCGGTCTGCTCCTCCGTGGGAAAGGCGCCGATGAGGGCGCCGGTGACGCGAGCGTCGGCAACGAGGTCGAGCCAGGTCCGCTCGATGACCGCCTCGTCGGCCGTCGCGTCCTCGCGCCGCGCCCGGCGGAGCGTCGCCACGGCGCAGGCGCGCAGGTCCTTCGCCGTCACCAGCACCCCGTCCGCCGCGCGGGCGGCCGAGCCCACCCCGGGGGCGCGCTGCGCCTCCAGGTAGCGGTCGACGTCCGCGGGCGGGGAGCCGTGCAGCACCGTCCCGTCCTCGAGCAGCAGCACGGCGACGTCGTACGGCGTCAGCGTCGCCGGGCTCGCGTCGCGGCCGCCGATGTACATGACGTCGCGGAGCCGCAGCGCGATGCGCCCGCCTTCGGCGAGCGCGTGCGCGCGTGCGAGGATGCGCGTCGCGATCACGAGCTCCGTCGCCGGCCGCTCCCGGACGAGCACCTTCCTAGCGTGGCACAAAGCCCGACAATGCGAGCGTGAGCCGGCCTGTCACATCGACGCCTCCGGCGGTGCTGTGAAGGAAGAGGGCGACGGCGCGGGCGCGGCCGTGCCCGCGTCGTTCGACGACCTGTTCCGGAGGGAGTACGCGCGCGTGGTGAACATCGCGAACCGGATCCTCGGCGACCGCGACGCGGCGGAGGACGTGGCGCAGGACGTCTTCGTCTCGTTCTACCGCAGGCACCCGGCCGACGCCGCCTACGCGGCGTCGTGGCTGTACGCCGCGGCCGCGCACACCGCGCTGAACGCGATCCGCGCGCGTGACCGCCGCGGGATGCGCGAGACCGCGCACGCGCGCGAGAACGACCGCGTCGCCGACCCGGCGCTCTCGGCGGAGGCCGCCGAGACGCGCGCGGAGGTTCGGGCCGCGCTCGCGCGTCTGGACGAGCGCACCGCGTCGCTGCTCGCGCTCCGGTACGGCGGGCTCTCCTACGAGGAGATCGCCGCGGCCCTCGGGCTGCGGAAATCGAGCATCGGGACGCTCCTCCGCAGGGCGGAGGACGCGTTCCGCAGAGAGGTGAAGTCATGACGGATTCCGACCCGCTCGACACCCCGGAGATCGCCGTCGACACCGACGGCGCGCTCGCGCGCGTCCGCGCGCGGATCGAGCGCGAGGGGATCACCCCGATCCCGTCCGCACCCCGCGCGCGCGCCACGCCGACCTCCCCGTGGCTCAAGGGGCTCGCGGCCGCGGCGTCGGTCGTCGTCGTCGCGACGGCGCTCACCGTGACCGGCGCCGCGGAGAGCATCTTCACCATCTTCGAGCCCAAGCAGATCGTCGCGGTGCCGATCACCACGGGCGACCTCGCCGGCGCGCCGGGCCTCGGCTCGTACGGCACGCTCGAGTGGTCCACGCCCCCGAAGCCGTACGACGTGCCCGACCTCGCGACCGCCGCGCGCGAGAGCGGGCTGGTGGTGCTCACGCCTACGACGCTCCCGGCGGGCGCCGACGCGCGGGACGCGCGCTTCGCCGTGATGCCGCGCACGACCGCGACGTACACCTTCAGCGCCGAGAAGACGCGGGGGTCGGCCGCCGCCCAGGGGAAGACGCCGCCACCCATGCCGGCGAACATCGACGGCAGCAAACTCTTCATCACCGGCGGTCCGGCGGTCGTGCAGTACTGGGACGGCCGCGGCGTCGCGACCGGCCCGAGCGGCGCCACGACCGACCTCTCCACGCTGATCGTCGCGCAGGGGAAGCCGCCCGTCGTGCGATCCGACGGCGTGACGGTGGACCAGCTCCTCGACTACCTCCTTGCGCAGCCGGGCATCTCGCCGCGGCTCGCGGCGCAGATCCGTGCGATCAAGGAGCCGTCGAGCACGCTGCCGATCCCGATCCCGGTCGACCTCGGCTCCTCGAAGCAGGTGAGCGTGCAGGGAACGACCGGGATCTTCGTGGGCGACTCGACGGGCCTGGGCAGCGCGGTGATCTGGCAGAAGGATGGCATCGTGTACGGCGTGGCCGGCACGCTGACCGAGGCGGAGCTCCTGGCGGTCGCGAACTCGCTTCGCTGACGGTGATCGACGAGCCCGCGATCCGAACGCGCGACCTCGCGAAGCGCTACGACTCGACCGTGGCGCTCGCGGGGCTCACGATGACGATCCCGCGCGGAGCGGTGTTCGGCTTCCTCGGGCCGAACGGGGCCGGCAAGACGACCGCGGTGAAGCTCCTCCTCGGCCTCGCGCGGCCCACCTCGGGTGAGGCCGAGGTGCTCGGCGTGCCCATCGGCGACCGCGCGTCGCGCCGCCGCGTCGGCTACCTCCCGGAGCTCTTCCGCTACCAGCCGTGGCTCACCGCGCGCGAGGTGCTCGCGCTGCACTGCGAGCTCGCGGGGATCGACCGGGCGGCCTGGCCGCGCGAGATCGCGGACGCGCTCGCGACGGTCGGACTCGCCGAGCGCGGCGCGACGCGCGTGGGCACCTTCTCGAAGGGCATGCAGCAGCGGCTCGGCCTCGGCGTCGCGCTCCTCGGCGACCCCGAGCTCGTCCTCCTCGACGAGCCGACGAGCGCCCTCGACCCGGTCGGCCGCCACGACGTGCGCGAGATCACGCGCGCGCTGCGCGACCGCGGTGTCACCGTCTTCCTGAACTCGCACCTGCTCGCCGAGGTCGAGCAGGTGTGCGACCGCGTCGCGATCGTGGACCGCGGGCGCGTCATCGCCGACGGCACGCTCGAGGAGCTGCTGCGCGGCGAGACGGTGCGCGTCAGGGTCACCGACCTCTCCGCGGACGGCCGCGCGGCCATCGCGCGGTTCGGCGACGTGGCGGAGGAGGGCGGCTGGCTCACCGTGCGCGGGATCGACGCCCCGGCGGTGCCCGACCTCGTCGCCGCGCTCGTGCGCGCGGGGGGCCGGGTCCACGCCGTCGAGACGGCGCACGAGAGCCTGGAGGACCGGTTCCTGCGCCTCCTGGGTGGCGCATCGTGACGCCGACGCTCGTCATCGCGCGGCTCACCGTCCAGGAGCTGCTGCGGCGTCGGCTGTTCCTCGTCCTCGTCGCCCTGACGCTCGTGGTCATGGCGCTCGTCACCTGGGGGTTCGCGCGGCTCCCGACGCTCGGCGACGGCGGCCGCGAGCTCGGCCGCACCGAGGTCGTCGCGGTCGCGTCGCAGCTGCTCATCCTCGTCGGCTTCATGTTCAGCTTCACGCTCGCGTTCTCGGCGGTCTTCGCGGGCGCGCCGTCGCTCTCGGGGGACGTCGAGTCAGGGACGGCCCTCGCGATCCTCGCCCGGCCGATCTCGCGCGCGGAGTTCGTGCTCGGCAAGTGGCTCGGCATCGTCGCGACGATCCTCGTCTACGCGCTCCCGACGACGGCGCTGCAGCTCCTGCTCGTCGACGTGGTGGTCTCGTACGTGCCGCCGCGGCCGCTCGAGTTCGTCGCCTTCGTCGCCGCCGAGGCGGTCGTGATCCTCACGCTCGCGCTCGCGCTCTCGACGCGCCTCGCCGGCATGGTCGGCGGCGTCGTCGCGCTCGTCCTGTGGGGCGTCGGCTGGATCGGCGGCATCGTGGGCGGGGTCGGGCTCGCCTTCGACAACCCCACGGTGACGCACGTCGGCACGGCGACGAGGCTCATCCTCCCGACGGACGGCATGTGGCGCGGAGCGGTGTGGGCGCTCGAGCCGGCGGCGATCCTCGAGACGATGCGGCAGGCCGGCCGCGCCGCCGCGGCGAACCCCTTCTTCGCGCCAGACCCGCCGCCGGCGCCGTACCTCGCCTGGACCGCCGGCTGGGTCGCCGTCGTGCTCGGCGCGGCCATCTGGAGCTTCTCCCGCCGGGAGATCTAAGAACCGGGTAAGAGGCGCTGGCGTACCGAGCGGCGGATGCGACAATGGGTGCATGAACACGATCAAGACCGTCGGGCTGCTGACCGTCCTCACCCTCCTGCTCGTCGCCGCGGGCAGGATCTTCTTCGGGCCCCAGGCCGTGCCCTTCGCGCTCGGCATCGCGCTCGTCATGAACTTCGGCACGTGGTGGTTCAGCGACCGCATCGCGCTCGGCTTCGCCGGCGCGAAGCCCGTGACCGAGGAGCAGGCACCGGACCTCTACCGCATCGTCCGGCGCGTCGCGCAGGAGGCGAACCTGCCGATGCCGAAGGTGTACGTCATCGACCAGGCCGCGCCGAACGCGTTCGCCACCGGCCGCGACCCGCAGCACGCGGTCGTCGCGGCGACGCGCGGCATCCTCGAGATCGCGAACGAGCGCGAGCTCACCGGCGTCCTCGCGCACGAGATCGGCCACGTGCGCAACCGCGACACCTTCGTCATGGCCGTCGTCGCGTCGGTCGCCGGCGCGATCAGCTACATGGCGCAGATCGCGCAGTGGTCGCTCTGGTTCGGCGGCGGGCGCCGCGACAGCCGCGACTCGGGCGGGCTCGGCATGATCGGGCTCATCGCGGGGATCATCCTGCTCCCCCTCGCGGCGATGCTCGTGCAGCTCGCCGTGTCGCGCTCGCGCGAGTACGGCGCCGACGACCAGGGGGCGGAGCTGTCGCGCGACCCGCTCGCGCTCGCGTCCGCGCTGCGCAAGCTCGAGGCCTACAACAGGAAGGTCCCGATGAAGGTCAACCCGGCGGTCTCGCCGCTGTTCATCGTTCAGCCGCGGCTGGCGGGCGGCATCGGCGGGCTCTTCTCCACGCACCCGCCCATCGAGCGGCGGATCGCGCGCCTCGAGCAGATGGCCGGCGTGGAGCTGCCGCAGGCGAACGTCGCCGTCGGGCAGAACGCGCGGAAGGTGGACTGATCCGGCGAGGGGGACTCAGTCGACGATCGTCGTCTTGCCGTTCGCGAGGATGGAGAGATGCGTCATGTCCTGGCCCGGCTGCGCGCCGTGCCAGTGCCGGGTGTTCGCGGGGATGAACGCGACGTCGCCGGCCTCGACCTTCCGCTCCTCGTCGCCGTCCGCGACGATGCCCCGGCCCTCGGTGATCACGAGGATCTGGTCGCACGAGTGGACGTGCCAGGTGTTCACCGCACCGTTCTTGAACGCCACCTCGGAGAGCCGCAGGTCCTTGCTCTCCTCGCCGACGACGGTCTGGTAGTCGACCTCGCCCCGGAAGATGGGGTTGTCGCTCCGCGACCGGCCGCTCTTCGCGACGCGCACGACGCGCACGATGCGATTGTGTCGCAGACTTCCCTCTCGTGCCCGCCCTCGTCCTGCTCCACGCCTTCCCGCTGGACCGCGGCATGTGGGACCACGAGACGCGCGCCCTCGCCGACGCTGCCTCGCCGCTGATCGCCCCCTCGTTCCCCGGCTTCGGCCGGAGCGAGGTGCCGCGCCTCCAACCCACGCTCGACGACTACGCCGACGCCGTCGTGCAGGTCATGGACGCCGCCGGCGTGCGCCGGGCGGCGGTCGCGGGGTGCTCCATGGGCGGGTACGTCGCGTTCGCGCTGTGGCGGCGGCACCGCGACCGGGTCGCCGGGCTCAGCCTCGTCGACACCCGCGCCGAGGCCGACACCGCGGAGGCGGCCGCGAACCGCGTCCGCCTCGCGGAGCAGGTGCGAGCGCGGGGCGTCGAGGCGCTGCTCGAGGCGCCGCCGAAGCTGCTGCGCGACGGCTCGCCGCGCTGGCCCGAGCTGAGGGCGCTCATCCGCCGGCAGCCCGCCGAGGCCGTCGCGCAGGCGAGCATCGCCCTGTCGCTGCGCCCCGACAGCACGGCCGACCTCGCGACGATCGACGTGCCGACCGCGGTCGTCGTCGGCGAGCACGACGAGATCACGCCACGCCCGTTCGCGGAGCGCATGGCCGACGCCGTTCCCGGCGCGTCGCTCTCGGTCATCCCGGATGCCGGGCACCTCTCCAATCTCGAGGCGCCCGAGGCCTTCGAGCGCGCGATGCGCGCGTGGCTCCGCCGCGTGCCGTGAGGCCCGACGGGCCCCGCGCTACCGGATCTCGAGCTGCACCCGCACGCGGACGACGACGTCGAGGTCGCCGACCGGGATCCGCGTGTCCTGCGTGGCCGCGGTCACGGCGAGCTTCTCGTACGCGCCGGACACCGGCTGCGGCGCGCTCTCGTCGGACACCGCGATGACGCGGCCGACGGCGACGCCGGCGGCGCTCGCCATGGCGGCGGCCTTCGCGCGGGCGTCCGCGATCGCGAGGGCGCGCGCGTCCGCCTGAGCGGCCTTCGGGTCCTCGAGCGCGAAGCGCACGCTCGCCGTGTTCGCGCCGTCGCCCTGGACGAGCGCGTCGACGGCCTTGCCGGCGGCGTTCACGTCGCGCAGCGTGAGCGTGACCTGCTCCGTCGCCTGATACCCGGTGATGCGCGGCGCCTGGCCCTGACCGTACGCGTACTGCGGCTCGATCCGGTAGCCCGCGTCCATGATGTCCTTCTCGGCGATCCCGAGCGCCTTCGCCTGGTCGAGGATCCGCGCGACGCGGGCGGCCACGGCCCGCTGGGCCTCCTGGGCGGTCGCGCCCTGGGCGACGGCGCCGACGCTGAGGACGGCGATGTCTGGCCGGATCCGCACCGTCGCGTCGCCCGTCGTGACGATGCCCGGCGGGATCTGGCCGATCGTCGCGACCGTGACCGCGGGCGCGGTCGCCGCGACCGCGGCGCCGCGCGCGGCGAGGACGAGCGCGACGAGCAGCGCGGAGCCCGCGAGCGTCGCGAGGAGCGCCTTCTGGAACGGCGTGAGACTTCCTGTGTCAACCTCAGGCCGCGAACCGAGCCGCCGCGGCCGCGAGATGACGTACGTCGTCATAAGACGTTCGGTCCTGCCAGCAGCGCCACAGAACGCGCAGCCAGGCGCGGGCGAGGATACGGATTG
>DAIDAP010000007.1 GCA_027310565.1 Chloroflexota bacterium
GCTACCGCACGCAGGGACGCACCCCGGCGTCGATCCTCTACGCGCATCGACCGCACGTGCTCAAGGTGAAAGGATGGGACCCGAATGAGCTCCGGATCACCGCGCGCGCTGTCTAGCAGGAACGTGGGCCCCACGGCCTAGTCCGGTCGCTTCTCCTCCGCGTACGCCCTCTGGAGCCGCTCGGCGACCTGCTGGAGCCAGCGCAGCTCGTTCAGGCCGGTGCGCGCGACGACGAGCCCGCGCGTGAAGGCGAGCCAGGGCTTGAGCGTCCCCGAGACCAGGCCGAGCCACGTCGCCCCGGTCGCGTCGACCTTGGGCCCCTTCCCCTTGGTGTCCGCCGTCTCGGCGTGCAGACGCCCGTCGCCGGCCTGGAGCTCGATGGCCTCGTCGCTGTCGGTGAAGCGCAGCAGGGCGCGCCCGGCCTGCACGTCGCGGAGGCTCTCGCGAACGCGCCCGTCCTCGGACGCCGCGACGAGGACGCGCAGCACCGCGTCGCGCGCGCCGACCGGGTTCGGCGGCGACGTCGCGCCGACCCGCGCGGCCTCGATCGCCTCCTCCAGCCTGGTCATGTCGGCTTCGCCGCCATGACGAGAAGACCTATTCCTCGCAGGGGCTCCGCCCCTGCCACCCCGTCGGGCGCGCTCCCGATCGTCGACCCTGCGACACGTCTCATGCCAGCCTCAGGTCGCCGCGCACCGCGGTCGGGATCTCCGTGCCGCGGTGACGCAGCACGAAGAAGGCCGCCGCGCCGATCATCGCGCCGTTGTCGGTACACAGGCGCGGCGGCGGCACGCGCAGCGGGTGCCCGATGCGCCTGGCGATCTCCTCGCGGAGCGGCCCGTTCGCCGCCACCCCGCCGCCGAGGAGCACGGTGTCGACCGCGTGCTCCGCGGCGGCGCGGGCGGTCTTCTCCGCGAGCATCTCGGTGATCGCCTTCTGGAACGAGGCCGCGACGTCCGCCACCGGGACCCGCCCCTTCTCCTCGAGCGAGCGGACGAGCCGCAGCACCGCGGTCTTGAGGCCGGAGAACGAGAAGTCGTAGCGGTCGGCGACCGTGGCCCGTGGCAGCGGGTACGCATCCGGGTCGCCCTCCCGCGCGGCCCGTTCGACGTAGGGACCGCCGGGGAAGCCCAGGCCGAGCAGGCGCGCGACCTTGTCGAAGGCTTCGCCGGCGGCGTCGTCGACGGTGCGGCCGAGGAGGCGGAAGCGGCGGTGCCCCTCCATGAGCACGAGGTCGCTGTGCGCGCCGCTCACGATGAGGACGACGGCGGGTATCTCCGGCTCCCGCGGAGCCAGGTCGCCCTCGTAGAGCCAGTTCGCGTACACGTGCCCCTCGAGGTGGTTCACGCCCACGAACGGGAGGCCCGACGCGAGCGCGAGCCCGCGCGCGTAGTTCGCGCCGACGAGGAGGCAGCCCACCAGGCCCGGCCCGACCGTCGCCGCGATCGCGTCGACGCCGCGCAGGTCGGTCGCCGCATCGCGCAGCGCCTGCTGCGTGATCGCGTCGAGCGCGCGCAGGTGCTCGCGCGCCGCGACCTCGGGGACGATGCCACCGGTGTCCTGGTGCGCGAGCTGCGACGCGACGACGTTCGACACGATCCGCCGGCCGTCGTCGACGACGGCGGCGGCCGTCTCGTCGCAGGAGGTCTCGATGCCGAGGATGCGCAATCTAACCGCGCTCCTCGATCGACGCGCGCAGCTTCGCGATGCGCTCGCGGAGCGCAGGGTCGCGGAGGCGATCCGTCCACATGATGATCGCGTCCTCGTTGTTGTCCGAGTAGTAGCGCCGGCGGATGCCGGCCGGGCGGAACCCGTACTTCTCGTAGAGGCGCTGCGCCGGGAGGTTCGACGCGCGGACCTCGAGCGTGAGCCACTCCGCGCCGAGCCGCTCGGCGCGGTCGAAGAGGTCGAGGAGCATGCGCTCGCCGATCTTGCGCCTGCGGTGCTCGGGGAGGACGGCGAACGTCGTGATGTGCGCCTCGTCGAGCGACAGCCACAGGCCGGCGTACCCGACGACGCGGTCACCCTCGCGCGCCACGATGTAGTGCGCGTTCCGGTTCTGCGTGAGCTCGTGGCGGAACGCGTTCGCCGGCCAGGGGACGGGGAAGGACGCGCGCTCGACGGCCTGCACGCCGTCGATGTCGTCGATGCCCATCTCCGCGATGGTGATCGGGAACAGGGCGACCATCACGACCTCCGCGGCAGACCGAGGGCCACGTCGTCGGCGGGCGGCGGCGCGAAGGGCTGGTCGAACGAGCGCCCGATCCGCGGCTGCTTCACGTAGATCGGCTCGACCTCGTCCAGACGCGTCTGCGGCTCGGCCTCGAGCGCGCGCCAGCCGAGCTCGGCGAGGAATCCCGCGCGGCGCATGCGCGACGCCGGCGGCGCGAAGAGCGCCTTCGGCCCGAGCAGGTCGCGCAGCGTCGCCTCGGCCTCCTCGTCGAGCTCGCCGACGAAGAGCGTGTGCGTGCCGATCTGGCGGCAGAGCTCCGGGAGCGTCGCGACGACGTACGGCGAGCGGCGCAGCCACCTGCGATTGCGCTCCTGGTAGAACGCCGCGTACCAGTCGGTGCGGCCCGCGGGGAGGAGCGGGCAGGTCCGCTGCTTCGACGGCGCGTGCGGGTACGCGAGGACGTCGAGGGTCGAGACGCCGACGAGCGACGCGCCGGCGCCGCGCGCGATGCCCTGCGCCGCCGCGATGGCCACGCGCAGGCCGGTGAACGAGCCGGGCCCCGTCGCGACCGCGACGCGGTCGACGGCGGCCAGGCCGACGCGCGCGGACGAGAGGAGCCGCTCGATCGCCGGGAAGAGCTCGTCGCCATGGCGGCGCTGGGCGCGCCAGGTCTCCTCCGCGAGGACGGCGCGCCCGTCGTAGAGCGCGACCGACGCCCAGTCGGTGGACGTGTCAAGCGCCAAGAGAGCCACGGAACTCCTCGAGGAGCTCGGCGGACCGCGGACCGGTCGCGCGGAGCGTCACGGCGCGCTTGGTCTCGGCGATGTGCTCGAGCCGGACGTCGAGACGGTCCTCGGGCAGCGCGGCGCCGATGCGGTCGGGCCACTCGATCACCGTGAGGCCGCCGGACTCGAGCGTCTCCTCCCACCCCGTCGTTCCGAGGTCGGCGTTCTCGAGGCGGTAGAGATCGAGGTGGAAGAGCGGCAGGCGCCCGCCGCGGTGCTCACGCAGGATGAGGAACGTCGGGCTCGAGACGTCGGCGGCGTCGAGGCCCAGGCCGGCCGCGATGCCCTTCGCGAGGACGGTCTTCCCCGCCCCGAGCTCGCCCCAGAGCGCGAGCACGTCGCCCGGACGCGCGAGCCTCGCCAGACGCTCCCCGATGCGCTCGGTGTGGAGCGAGCTGTGGCTCACGAGCTCGACGGAGGGATGGTCACGCGGAGCGCTCTCTCCACGCCCCGCGAGTGAATCTGCGGCGCTCAAGGATCAGCCGAATGGTAAGGCCGAGGAACGAGCCGAAGGCCGCCGCCCAGATGACCAACCACCACTCACGCGGCACGGCGCAGAGCAGGTCGAGCGGACCGGCCGCGCCGCACGGCACGAGCGTCGCGGCGAGCGGGATGAAGCCGAGCGCGCCGACGACCGTGCGCCGCCGCGTGAGACGGCGCTGCGACGCCGCGAACGCGGCGCGCCTGCGCTCCTCGTCGCGGACCTGACGCTTCTTCTTGGCCATCTCTCGCGACGCTAGCGCGGCCCGCCGCGCAGCGGCGGCTCGTAGGGCATGACGTTCGCGGCGGGGACGGGGCCGGTGTCGGTGTCGAGGGCGTCGGCGACGACCTCGCTCGCGAAGCGCCGCGCCGGCCCGAGCGCCGCGCCGCCCTCGATCGGCCGCACCGCGCTCCAGTCCGCCGCGAGCGCGAGCGACGGCGGCTCGCCGGCGTCGATCGCGTCGGGCGGCGCGAACACGAAGAGGCGCGCGCTCGCGCGGTGGATCGCGGCGCGATGCCCGGCGAGCGCGGCGAGCGGTCCGCCGACCTCGGCCGGGAGGACCGTCGCACCGAACCCGACGAGGCACAGCACCGTGGGCGCATCCGGACGGTCGAGCCCGTGCGCGGTCACGTCGTCCCCGTAGATGTGCCTCAGGCCGCTCGGCGGGACGGCGCCCGCGACGACGCCCGCGACGCCGCACGCGTGCGCTCGCGCGATCACCTCCGGGCCCGCGCGGCCGCCGGCGACGAGGATGCGGTCGCGCAGCCGCGTGTCGATGCGCGCCGGCAGCAGCTCGTCGCGCGCGTCGCCGTCCACGACGGTGAGCTCGCCGATCGCGTCGGCGCCGTACGCGGCCAGGCCCTGGAGGCACCACGCCGCCCCTTCGACCCGCACGCACGCGTCGTCGGCGCGCGTGACCGTCCCGTCGCACGTCGCGCGGACCGTCCAGCGCCCGACCACCGGCGCCATCTCGAGGTCGCCGTCGGCGCGCGCCGCGAGGATCCGTCCCTCGGCCGGCGCGCTCACCGCGCGCGCGAAGCGCCTGCCGGTGCGCGCGAGGAGCGCGCCGCGCGCGACCTCCGCGCCGACGGCGACGCGCATCACCCGCGCGAGGTCGTCCGGCGCGACGCCCACGGTTCGCGCGACGCGGACGCGGAACGGCGCGGCGAACACGGCGCCGGTCGCGACGACGTCCCCCGCGCGGACGGCCTGGCCCGGCGGCACGTGCGTGCTCGTGCCGATCGGGAGCGTGTGGTCGACCGTCCAGCGGCCGTGGCGCCAGGTCATCGCGCGCCGCTCACGACGCGGCGTCCGGGAGCGCGGCGAGCGCCGCATGCCAGCGCGCGAGCACGGGCAGGCGCTCGGCGTCGCGCGGCGGAAGCGCGAGCGGCCGGCCGCGCGCGTCGATGACGACGCCGGCCGCGAGCGCGCCGCTCTTCGCACGCAGCGGGCCCGCGACCGCCTCGACCGCGCCCGCCGTCCGCACCAGGGTGAGCCCGCCGGGCGTGAGCGGCTCCTCCGCGGCGCCGGTGTCGTCGACGATGCGGACGGACGCGCCGCGCCTCGGCGCGGGCGCGAGCGCGATGGCGAGCGGCTCGGTCGCGCGATCGACATCCGCCGAGGTGCCGCGGGCGGCGAGCGCGCCCGCCGCGATCAGCTCGTCCGGCCGCTCGCGCACGATCGTCGTCACGCCCTCGGGCGCGAGGCCGTCGAGCGCCACGAGCACGGTCTGCGTCGGCCGCGGGAGCCGCGCCAGCCGGCCGGTGCACGCGATCGTCGCCGCCGCGCGGAGCGCGGCCACGTCGATCGCGCACCGCGCGGCCTCGTCGAACGCGCGCGCGACGACCTCGCGCGCGAGCGCCATCTCGAGCGTGAGCGCGCCGGCCTCGGCCGGGACGGCGTCCGGCCAGCGCGCGCGGTTGAAGATCCGCTCGAGCAGCGCGGGCGCGTCGACCGGCTGGGGGATCCAGCGCCGGACCCGCTCGAGGCCGGCGCGCGCGGCGACGCGATCGGCGGACGAGCCGACGCCGAGCCGCGTGTGGACGGCGGTGACCGCTCCGGCCGGCGTCGCGAGAGCGAGGGACGTCGAGGCGCCGTGGACGTCCACGACGAGGGCGGCCGCGCCCACGGCGCCCGCGAGCGCGCGCGCCGCGGCCTCGACCGCCTCGTCGCGGAGCACGACCGGCTCGGCGGCCCGCCGCAGCCCGCGCAGCCGCGCGACGAGCGCGAGGCGGCCGTCCGGCGCGCGCAGGTCGGGGAGCGCCTCGCCCGCGGCGCCCGCGTGCGCCGGCGCGATGCGCTCGTGCAGCCGCGCCTCGCCGGCGAGGAGGAAGCGCGGGCGCGGCTCGTCGGCCCGGCCGTAGCGCAGCGCCTCGAGGAGGTCGGCCATCCCGCCCGTGTCCGCGCCGTCGCCCGCGACGAGGACGACGTCGGGCCGCGCCTCGCGCAGCGCGACCGCGCGCTCGACGAAGGTGCGCGGGTCCACGTACCCGGTGATCAGCGCGAGCTCGGCGCCGGCCCCGAGCACCCCCGCCCGCGCCGCGGCCGCGTAGCTCGGATCGCGGCCGACGAAGGCGAGGACGCGCACCGGCAGACCGAGCTCCACGCGGAGCGCGGGCTCGCTCCCTTCGCTGACGCGGCGGAAGGACGACTCCTGCGCGACGTCGACCGCGGCGACGAGCCGGGTCGCGGCCGTCACGGGCGGATCGGCGTGCGCGACGCCTCGGCGACGAACGCGTCGAAGATGCGCGCCGCGCGCTCGTCCACCTCCGCGGTCCGCTCGGGATGCCACTGCACGCCGACCACCCAGCGGTGGGACGGCGACTCGAGCGCCTCGACGAGACCGCCGACGAGGACCGTCGGCGTGAGCCCGCGCGCCAGCTCCTTCGTCGTGACGCCCTGGTGATGACGCGAGTTCACCGTCATCGGGCCGGCGCCGCACGCCGCGGCGAGGCGGCTGCCGGGCATCGGTCGCGCGATGTGCGTCACCTGGTCGGTCGCGCGATGTCCGGGCAGGTCCTGCACGAGGGTCCCGCCGAGCTGGACGTTCAGGACCTGGAAGCCGCGGCAGATCGCGAGCACCGGCAGGTCGCTCGCGAGCGCGCGAGCGAGGACCGCGAACTCCAGGTCGTCGCGCTCCGGCATCACGCCCTCGCGCTCGACGCCGGCATCGGCCTGGCCGTAGCGAGCGGGGTCCACGTCGCCGCCGCCGGGGAGGCAGAGCCCGTCGATCGCCTCGGGCGGCGCGTCGTCCGGGCGCACCTCGACCACGTCGGCGCCGGCGCGCGCGAGCGCGCGACGGTAGCGCGCGTACGTCTCGCTCGCGGACGTCGCGACCGGCGTGGTGAGGGCGATGCGCGGACGTGTCATCGCGACCTGATGCTAGCGGCGTCGATGAGCTCGACGAGGACGCCGTCCGCGGCCCGCGGGTGCAGGAAGGCGACCATGCCGTGCGCGCCCTGCCGCGGCGCGCGATCCACGACCTCGACGCCCTCGTCCGCGAGGCGGGCGAGCGTGCCCGCGAGGTCGTCGACGGCGAAGCACAGGTGGTGGAGCGTGGCGCGCCCGCGCTCCGCGACGAAGCGCGCGACGCCCGACTCGGCGTCGGTCGCCTCGAGCAGCTCGACGCGCGACCCGCCGCGCTCGGCGAAGACGACGCGCACGCGCTGCTCCGGGAGCTCCCGCCACGGGCCGATCGCGTAGCCGAGCGTGTCGCGGTAGAAGGGGATCGCGTCCGCGAGCGACGGGACGGCGACCCCGACGTGGTGGAGGTCGCCGGCGCGGACCGTCATGACCGCCCGGGCTCGTACGCGCCGAAGACGCCGCGCAGGTCGTCCGAGATCTCCCCCAGCGTGACGCCCGCGCGGACGCACGCGAGGATGAGCGGCACGAGGTTCGCGTCGCCGGTCGCGCCGGCGACGAGGACCGTTCGGGCGCCCGAGGCGGCCGTGGCGTCGCGGCGCGCGCGGAAGGCACGCACGCGCTCGGCCTGGCGGCGGGCGGCGCCCTCGTCGACCGTGAGGATGCGCGGCGCCGCCTCGTCGCCCTCGGCGCGGAAGGCGTTCACGCCGACGACGATCTGCTCGCCGCGCTCGACCGCGCGCTGCCGGCGGTACGCCGATTCCTCGATCGCGCGCGTCTGGTAGGCGGTCTCGATGCCGGCGAGCGCACCGCCCTGCGCGTCCAGCTTCGCGATCTCCTCGTGCACGCGCCGCTCGACGTCCGCGGTGAGCGCCTCGACGGCGTACGCGCCGCCGAGCGGATCGACGGTGTCGGCCACGCCCGACTCCTCGGCGATGATCTGCTGCGTCCGGAGAGCCAGCCGCGCGGACTCCTCGCTGGGGATCGAGAGCGCCTCGTCGTAGCCGTTGGTGTGGAGCGACTGCGTGCCGCCGAGCACCGCGGCGAGCGCCTCGATCGCGGTGCGCACGACGTTGTTCAGCGGCTGCTGCGCGGTGAGCGTCGAGCCCATCGTCTGCGTGTGGAAGCGGAGCATCTGCGCGGCGGGATCGCGCACGCCGTAGCGGTCGCGCACGATGCACGCCCAGACGCGCCGCGCGGCGCGGAACTTCGCGACCTCCTCGACGAGCAGCGAGTTCGCCGCGAAGAAGAACGAGAGCTGCGGCGCGAACCGCGCGACGTCGAGCCCGCGTTCGCGGGCGGCGTCGACGTACGCGATCGCGTCCGCGAACGTGAACGCGAGCTCCTGCACCGCGTCGGCGCCCGCCTCGCGGATGTGGTAGCCGCTGATGGAGATCGCGTTCCAGCGGGGCATCTCGGCCGCGCAGTAGGCGATGAGGTCGGTCGCGAGCCGCATCGACGGCCGCGGCGGGTAGATGTACGTGCCGCGCGCGATGTACTCCTTGAGGATGTCGTTCTGCGTCGTGCCGCCCAGGCGCGCGCACTCGACCCCCTGCTCCTCGGCCACCGCGACGTAGAGGGCGAGGAGGATCGGCGCGGTCGCGTTGATCGTCATCGACGTCGTCACCTCGGCGAGCGGGATGTCGCGGAGCAGCGTCCGCATGTCGTCGAGCGTGGCGATCGAGACGCCGACCCTGCCCACCTCCGCCGCGACGCGCGGGTCGTCCGGGTCGTAGCCCATCTGCGTCGGGAGGTCGAACGCGGTCGAGAGCCCGGTCTGCCCGTGCGCGAGGAGCGAGCGGAAGCGCGCGTTGGTGTCCTCGGCCGTGCCGAACCCCGCGTACTGCCGCATCGTCCACAGCCGCCCGCGGTACATCGTCGGCTGGACGCCGCGCGTGTAGGGCGGCTCACCCGGCATCCCGGCCGAGGCCGCGGCCTCGCGGTAGCCCTCGTCGTCGCCGTAGACGCGCTCGAGCGGGGCCCCGTACGTCGTCGTGAAGCGCTCCCGCCGCCCGGGCACGCCGCGGCCGCTCATGCGTCGATGGTATCGGCGTAGAGTCGGAGCGTGAGCGGGGAGGCGCGCTGGTCCGCGGTCGACCGCTACGTCGACGAGACCTTCGCCATCGAGGACGAGGCGCTGCGCGCCGCCATCGACGCCGGGAAGGCGGCGGGCCTCCCGGAGATCCAGGTCTCGCCGGCCGGCGGGCGTTTCCTGCACGTCCTCGCGCTCGCGGTCGGGGCGCGCCGCATCCTCGAGATCGGCACGCTCTTCGGCTACAGCGGCATCCACCTGGCCCGCGCGCTCACGGCGGATGGGAAGCTGGTGACGCTCGAGCTCGACCCCAGGCACGCGGACGTCGCGCGGCGCAGCTTCGCGCACGCCGGCGTCGCCGACCGCGTCGAGCTGCGCGTCGGCCCCGCGAGCGAGTCGCTCGCCGCGCTCGCGGGGGAGGGTGCGGCGCCCTTCGACATGGTCTTCATCGACGCGGACAAGCCCGGATACCCGGACTACCTCACCGGCTCGCTGAGGCTCGCGCGGAAGGGCACGCTCATCGTCGCGGACAACGTGGTGCGCGGCGGCGCGGTGGCCGACGCGGCGAGCGCGGACGAGAACGTGCGCGGCGTGCGGCGCTTCAACGCGATGCTCGCCGCGGAGCCACGCCTGCGCGCCGGCGTGCTCCAGACGGTCGGCGTGAAGGGCTACGACGGATTCGCGCTCGCCGTCGTCGTCCGCTGATCGGCCGGACGACGCGGTCGCGATCGGCGGTCGGCTAACGCGCGCGGAGGACGAGCCTCCCGTCGAGCGGGCCGATGCGCTCGCGTGAGAGGGCCATCGGCTTGTAGCGGCCGTCGGCCCAGAGCCTGGTCTGGTCGCCCCAGTACTTCGAGAACGGCATGCCGCTCTCGCCGGTGGGGATGATCGACACCGACGCATCGACGTCGCCGAGGTCGACGATCTGCCGCTCCGACGCCTGGGTGCGCTGCGCGAACGGCTTGGTGAGCGGGTACGCGCCGTTGTTCGGCGAGTAGCCGTCGCCCGCGCGGCGGATCGGCCCGATGTTCAGGATGAGGTCGAGCGGCTTCACCGCCCCGAGCGGATGGTCGAACGTGACGGTGTGCAGGTCGCCCCAGCGCCACCTCGACATGTCGCCGCCGAGGAGCGCGATGAGGTCCTTCGCCGCGTCGTCGAGCGCCTCGCCCGCGATCGCGTCGCGGCCGGCGACGCTCGGATCGCCGAGCTCGACGAACCACTGGCTCGCGGCCGTCTCGGCGAGCGCGTAGAGCGCGGAGATCGGGCGGCCGTCCGTGAGGTACCGCTCGTAGAGCGCGGGCCCGAGCTTCGCCGCGAAGGTGCGCTCCACGAAGCGCACCAGCCAGGCCTCGTACACGGCGGCGCCCGCCGAGTCGACGCCGAGGGCGCCGTCCCACGCGCGAGCGACCTCCTGCGCCTGCCGCCCCGCGGCGCTGCGCGGCGCCGCCGCGAGCAGCGCCTCGCGGAAGCGCGTCACGGGCAGCGAGGTGTAGTCGTTCTGCAGCCGGCCGGTGCTCGCGACGTCCGCGGGTCCGGCGCGCTCGAGAGCGGCGCGCAGGTACGCGTAGCGGAAGCCCGGGTCCCACTCGCCGTTCCACCCCGCCGCGTCCGGCGAGGTCACCGGACGGTTGTTCGCGTTGAGCACGATCCCGCCGGTCGGGTTCAGGATGGCCAGGTTCGCGCTCGCCGGCAGCATGCCGCGCCAGTCGTACTCGCCGGTCCAGCCCGGCACCGGCATCCGGCCGTCGCCCGGGCGGTCGGGAAGCTGGCCGACCAGGAGGTACCCGATGTTGCCGTCGACGTCCGCGTAGCAGGCGGAGAGCGCGGCGCCGCTGAGCTTCGCCGCGGCGGCGCGGAACTCGTCCCACGAGCGCGCGCGGTCCATGCCCAGCACCGCCTCGATGGTCGCCCCGCCGTCGAGCGCGTTCCAGCGCAGCGCGACCTGCGCGGTCTCGCTCTCCAGGACCGGCGTGATGATCGGCCCGTGCCGGGTCACCGCGACGTCGACGACGACCGGATCGGCCTGTCCCTTCACGCGGATCGACTCGCGCACGAAGGTCGCCGGCTCGTAGCGCCCCTGGTACTCGAACCGGCGCAGGTCGCTCGGGTCCTGCCGCTCGACGAAGAGGTCCTGGGTGTCGGCGTACGCGTAGGTGAAGCTCCACGCGACGCGGTCGTTGTGGCCGATCACCACGCCGGGGACCCCCGGGATCGAGAAGCCGATGAGCCGCAGGTCGCCGGCGTCGAGCGCGACCTCGTACCAGATCGAGGGATTGCGCACCGGGAGGTGCGGATCGCCCGCGAGGATCGGCTTGCCGGAGCTCGTTCGACTCCCGCTCAGGGCCCAGCAGTTCGAGCCGGTCCACTGCCCCGACCCGCCGAGGAGCCCGTCGAGGGCCGCGAGCCCGCGCACGCCCGCCGTCCCGGAGAGCACCGGCGCGACCTGGCTCCACGCGCGTTCGTCGAGCGCCGCCGCGGCGATCGCGGCGGGGTCGGGCATGAGCGCCGCGACCGCGGCGGTGCCCAGACGCGTGGCGATGTCGGCGCGGAGCAGCTCCTGCCGGAAGTTCCCCGCCGCGTCGTAGAGCTGGAGCTTGGCGATCGCGAGCGTGTCGAGGGGCGTCCACGGCTCGGGCCGGTAGCCGAGCAGCAGGAACTCCACTGGCAGGCTCTGGGCCTGCCGCTCGATGAGCTTGTTCACGCCGTCGGCGTAGGCCTGGAGCAGCGTCAGCGTCGCCGGCTGGAGCGCCGAGAGGTCCAGCTGCGCGGCGCGCGCGAGCCCGATCGTGCGCATGAGGCGGTCGCTCTCGACCGTCGGCGTGCCGAGCACCTCGGACAGGCGGCCCTCCGCGGCGCGGCGGTACAGGTCCATCTGGAACAGGCGGTCCTGCGCCGTGACGTAGCCCTGGAGGAAGAAGAGGTCGTGCTCGTTCGCGGCGAAGACGTGCGGCACGCCGTAGGCGTCGCGCAGCACCTCGGCGCGCGCTTCGAGGCCGAGGAGCCGCTCGTCGCCGTCGATCGTCGGCAGCGGCCGCAGGAACACCAGCCCCCACGCCGTGGAGAGCGTCCCGGCGATCAGGATGACCACCGCGGCGAGGGCGATGAGCCGCTTGTGCCGGAGCGCTCGCTTCATCCGCGCTGATGATGCGTCACGCGACGCCGGACGGCCGCGAGCCCGCACGCGGCGCTCACTCGGCGTCGACGATGACGGCGAGCAGCGCGCCGCCCTCGACCTTCGCCCCCTCCGCGGCGGCGAGCTTCGCGACGCGGCCGGCGGAGGGCGCGCGCAGCTCGTTCTCCATCTTCATCGCCTCGAGCGTGACGACGGCGGCGTCGCGGTCGACGCGGTCGCCCTCGCGGACGTGGACGCGCTTCAGCAGCCCGGGCATCGGGGCGCGCAGCTCGTGGCGCCCGGCCGCATGGCGCGGCGACCCCCGCGACGCGGCGAGCGTGCGCTCGTCCACCGCGCTCGCCTCCACCTCGACCCCGTCGACCAGGAGCCGCGGCGGGTCGTGCGTGAGCACGGTGACCTCGTGCGGAGCGCCGTCGATGCGCACGACCCACTGCCGTCCGCGCACCGTCTCCACGATCTGAGCGTCCACGGCTCGGCCGTCGACGAGGAACCGCTCGTCCGCGCCGGCGTCGACGCGGACCGCGCGGCCCCCGACCGCGACCTCGTACCTCATCGCAGCGCTTCCTCGCGCGCGGCGAGCGCCCACGCGCCGCCCGCCGCGCCGTCCCGCCCGGCAGCCGCGGGACGGCGGCGCGAGAGCACCGCGCCGATCGCCGCGGCCGTCCGGGCGCCCTCGTCGAGCTCGAGCGGCGGCGGCGGCCAGTGCGCGTCGACGTAGCCGGTGTCGTAGCGGCCCGCGACGAAGTCCGGCTCGACGAGCGCGTGCGCGTGGAACGGGAGGCTGGTGGGCAGGCCCGCGACGATCGTCTCGCGGACGGCGCGCCGCGCGCGCGACAGCGCCTCCGCCCGGTCGCGGCCCCAGACGACGATCTTCATGAGCAGCGGGTCGTACTCGGTCGGCACGCGCATGCCCTCGTAGAGCGCGCCGTCGACGCGGATGCCCGGGCCCGAGGGCTCGCGCAGCAGCGCGACGCGGCCGCCCGCAGGGACGAACCCGGCGGACGGGTCCTCCGCGGTCACGCGCAGCTCGATCGCCGCGCCGCGGCAGGCGACGTCGGCCTGCGCGAGCGGCAGCCGCTCCCCCGCCGCGACGCGGAGCTGCAGCGCCACGAGGTCGAGCCCGGTGACGGCCTCGGTCACCGGGTGCTCGACCTGGAGGCGTGTGTTCACCTCGAGGAACGAGAAGGTGCCGTCGGGCGCGACGAGGAACTCCGCCGTCCCGGCGTTCCGGTAGCGCGCCGCCCTCGCGATGCGCACGGCCGCGTCCCCGAGCCGCTCGCGCAGCGCGTCGTCGACGGAGGGACCGGGAGTCTCCTCGACGAGCTTCTGGTGGCGGCGCTGCACCGAGCAGTCGCGCTCGCCGAGCGACACGACTCCGCCGTGCGCGTCGGCGACGAGCTGGACCTCGACGTGCCGCGCGTGCTCGACCAGCCGCTCCAGGAACAGGTCGGGCACGCCGAACGCCCCCGACGCCTCTCCGGCGGCCATCCGCCACGCAGCCTCGAGCTCCGCGGCGGAGCGGACCGCGCGCATGCCCTTGCCGCCGCCGCCCGCCGACGCCTTCAGCATCACCGGGTAGCCGACGCGCGCCGCGGCCGCGCGCGCCTCGTCGAGGTCCCGGAGCGGCTCGAGCGTTCCCTCCGCGACCGGCACGCCGGCGTCGCGCGCCATGCGCCGCGCGCGCGTCTTCTCGCCGAGCGCGGCCTGCACCTCGGCGGGCGGACCGACGAAGGTGAGGCCCGCGTCCGCGACGGCCCTCGCGAACGCGGCGCTCTCCGAGAGGAAGCCGTACCCGGGATGGACGGCGTCGCAGCGCGCCGTCGCCGCGACGGCGAGGAGCTTCGGGATGGACAGGTAGGAGTCGCGCGCGGGCGCGGGCCCGATCGGATACGCCTCGTCCGCCGCGCGGACGTGGAGCGCGTCGCGGTCGGCGTCGCTGTACACCGCGACGGTCGCGATGCCGAGGTCACGGCAGGTGCGGATGACGCGCAGCGCGATCTCGCCGCGGTTGGCGACGAGGATCCTGCGGAGCATCAGAGCGGGATGTTGCCGTGCTTGCGGCGCGGGTTGGTGTCGCGCTTCGTCGCGAGCGCGTGCAGCGCGGCGACGAGGCGCGGGCGGGTCTGGCGCGGCTCGATGACGTCGTCGATGTAGCCGCGCGACGCGGCGACGTACGGGTTCGCGAAGCGCTCGACGTACTCGCCGACGAGCTCGGCGCGCCTGCGGTCCGGGTCCTTCGCCTTCGCGAGCTCGTCGCGATGGATGATGTTCACCGCGCCCTCGGGGCCCATGACCGCGATCTCCGCCGACGGCCAGGCGACGTTGTAGTCGCCGCGGATGTGCTTGCTCGACATGACGTCGTACGCGCCGCCGTAGGCCTTGCGCGTGATGACCGTGAGCTTGGGGACGGTCGCCTCGGCGTAGGCGTAGAGGAGCTTCGCGCCGCTCCGGATGATGCCCGCGTGCTCCTGCGCGACGCCGGGGAGGAAGCCCGGGACGTCCACGAAGGTGACGAGCGGGATGTTGAACGCGTCGCAGAAGCGCACGAAGCGCGCGGCCTTCGTCGAGGCGTCGATATCGAGCACGCCGGCGAGCACCGTCGGCTGCTGCGCGACGACGCCGACGCTCCTCCCGTCGAGGCGTGCGAAGGCGCAGATGACGTTCTGGGCCCATTCCTCGTGCACCCCAAGCATCTCGCCGTCGTCGACGACGCGCCGGATGACCTCGCGCATGTCGTACGGCCTGGCGGCCGCCGCGGGCACGATCGTGTCGAGCTCGCGGTCCTGCCGGTCGACCGGGTCGTCGGTGGAGCGCGCCGGCGCGCCGTCGAGGTTGTTCGACGGGAGGTACGACACCAGCCGGCGCACGAGGGCGAGGCACGACACGTCGTCGTCGGCGGCGAAATGCGCGACGCCGCTCTTCCGCGCGTGCACGTCCGCGCCGCCGAGCTCGTCGAACGTCACGTCCTCGTGCGTCACCGTCCGCACGACGTTCGGTCCGGTGACGAACATGTGCGCGGTGTCGCGGACCATCGCGACGAAGTCGGTGATCGCCGGCGAGTAGACCGCGCCCCCGGCGCACGGGCCGAGGATCGCGGAGATCTGCGGGACCACGCCCGACGCGAGCACGTTACGCAGGAAGATGTCGGCGTAGCCGCCGAGCGAGACGACGCCCTCCTGGATGCGCGCGCCGCCCGAGTCGTTCAGCCCGATGATCGGCGCGCCGGTCCGCACGGCGAGGTCCATGACCTTGCAGATCTTCTCGGCGTGCGCCTCCGCGAGCGAGCCGCCGAAGACGGTGAAGTCCTGCGCGAAGACGTACACGACCCGTCCGTCGATCCGTCCGAAGCCGGTGACGACCCCGTCGCCCATCACCCGCTCGTCGTCCGCGATGAGCTCGGTCGGACGCGCCATGACGAACGCGTCGATCTCGGTGAACGACGCCTCGTCGAGCAGCAGATCGATGCGCTCGCGCGCCGTGAGCTTTCCCTTCGCGTGCTGCTGCGCGATGCGCTGCTCGCCGCCGCCGAGCGCGGCCTGCCTCCGCATCGCCTCGAGACGCTCGGTGGGCCTCACCCCGGTGAGGATAGGCGAGCGCGCATCGCGCCGGCCGTCACGGCGCGAGCGACGCGACGAAGGCGGCGTAGTCCTCCGGCGTGTCGAGGTCGGCGAGCTCGCCGGCCGCGATGCCGCTCGCGCGGAGCTCGGCGTCGTCCACGTAGCGCGCGTCGAGCGTCGCGACGGCCTCCGTCAGGCGGCGCTCGCCCGCGTCGAGGAGCGCGCCGATCTTCGGCAGCGCCGACCGCCGGTACGCGGCGCAGGCGGGCTGCGCCGCGCCGCCGGTCCGCGGCACCGCGGCGTCGTGGCCGGCGCACCGCGAGACGAGCAGCGCCGCGAGCGCCTCGCTCACGCGCGGCATGTCGCAGGCGACGACGAACCCGCACGGCGTGCGCATCTCGGCGAGCGCCGCCTCGATGCCCGCGAGCGGGCCGGCGCCGGTCCGCCGGTCGGCGACGGCGCGCGCACCCGAGGGCGCGGCGCCGCCGGCGACGAGCGTCTCCGCGAACGCCGGCGCGAGGCGGCCGACGACCCACTCGAGGAGCGTGCCGCCGCGCACCGGAAGGTCGGCCTTCGCACGGCCCATCCGCGCCGAGCCGCCGCCCGCGAGGACGACGAGCGTCGCGTTCAGCGGTACGACGCCGGTGCGTGACGCCACGTGCCCCAGGCCGCCGCATCGTGCGAGGTGAAGACGCGCGAGAGGTCGCCGTCGACGAGCGACCGGATGAGCGCGAGCGACGCCTTCGCCGCGGCCTGGTCCATCGCCGGGATCTCGCCGCGCTCGAGGTTCTCGCGGGTGAACGCGGCGTCCCCGGTGAGCACGACGCGCCCGGTCTCCGCCAGGTCGACCACGAGCGACTGATGACCGGGCGCGTGGCCCGGCGTCGGCACCACCGCGACCCCCCTTGCGACGGTCGACCGGCCGGCGACGGGAACGTACGTGAGCTCGGGGATGTCCCAGTAGACGCCCGGGAAGTTGGGCTTGCCCTTCGCGAACGCGAGGTGGTCGGCCTGCGCGACGAAGGTCGCCTTCGGGAAGGCGCCGTTGTTGCCGGCGTGGTCGAAGTGGAGGTGGCTGTTGACGACGATGGCGACGTCGTCGGGCCGCACGCCGAGCGTGGCGAGCCGGGCGGTGACCGCGTCGGCCTCCTCCATGACCACCGCGAGCCCGCTGTTCGCGCCGAACGTCGCCTCCGGCCGCGTGACGTGCACGGGGTGGAGGCCCGTGTCGAAGAGGATGTCGCCCTCCGGCGTGCGCACGAGCGCCGACCACACCGGCGCGCGCGCCCGCTCGTCGCGCGCGGGCGCCTCGAGCCACGGCGCGAACGCCGCGCGCGCGATGTCCACGGCGCCGGTGCGGAAGAGCGTGAGCTCGATCACGCGGTCGATGATGCTCCTTACCCGAGCCGCATCGCGATGGGGACCCGCGCGGCGCGCGCCGGCGGCGGCGCCGCCGGGGTGCGCAGCGCCGGGGTCACGACCCCGGCGACTCACTTCCCCTGAGCGGCGAGGGGCCGGCGGCCGATGCGCACCGACTCGAGGATCCGCTCGAACGGGATGCCGGCGCGCGTCGCCGCGGCCCGCACCGCGTCCGCGGAGGGGCCGGAGAAGAAGCAGAAGACGACCTCGTCACGCGGGATGAGCAGCGCACCGGTGTAGCGGACCCGCGTCCGACGGGACGTCCGGTCGAGTGCCCTGACGCGGGCGTCGAGCTTCGTGAGGTCGGTCTCGGTCACGCCTGGCCAGAAGCACTCGGCGAAGTACCCGGTGACGGACGAGGCGGCGCGCGGGGTGCGCCGCCTCGTCCGCGGTCGAGCCGCCTTCACGGGCAGAACGTCGCGACGATCCGTCCCCTGCCGGAGTGGCCGGCGCTCGGCGCGTAGCCGGGATCGGTGGCCACCACGACGATGCCCGAGAAGCCGCCACCGATCGCGCTGCCGTCCTTGCCGACCGACGAGGTGACGAGCACGCCCATGTACGAGGGGACGTCGTCGCTCGGTGGCGCGCTGCTCCCGCCGCTCGTCGCCCACGTGCCGCCGCAGCTCGCGGGCGGCGTGGTCGTCGGCAGGCTGGCGACGCTGCTCGCGTAGCCCTTGAACGCGGGCGGGCTATCGCCGCCCGAGAGCTCGACCAGGCTCGACCAGGAGGCGTCCCACCAGGTCACCGTCGTCGTCGGCGTTGCCGCGGCGACGGTGTCGTCGCCGAGCAGGAACGCGCCGCTGGAGGGGAAGGCGAAGACGACCGCTGTCTTGCTACCGTCGGCTGACGGCTCGTAGTACGCGTCGCCGGCGAAGCTCGCCGAGAGCGGCTGCGGGCCGAGGGCCCCGGTGTAGATGAGCGTGCAGCTCGCGTTCCCGTTCGCGTCCGCAGTTCCGGTGCAGCTCTGTCCTCCGAGGGAGAGCGTCATGCTCTGACCCGACGGCACGGGCGCGGTCGTTCCGTCCTCGAGGAGCTGCGCGGCGAGCGTGACTCCCGAGGCCCCTTGGAGGATGACCGTCGGCCCCGTGTACGTCGTGGTCGTCTGCTCCTTCGTGATCGTGAACGTCTCGGTGTCGTCGCTCGGCACGTACGTCGCGTCGCCGGCGAAGTCGGCCTTGACCGAGACCGTGCCCGGCGTCTGGGTGATGACGATCGACGTCGATGCCTTGCCGGCGCCGTCGGTCACCGCGCTCGCGGTCTGCGTGCCGAGCGTGAACGTGACCGTCTTGCCCGCGAGCGGCGTGTTGCTGCGCGTGTCGGTGAGCGTGGCCGAGACCGTCGCCGGGTCGTGGTAGTCGGCGCTGAGGACGCCGTCGTAGGCGATCGCCGTCGGCCGCCGCAGCACGTTCACCTGGACCGGGCTGCTCGACTGGATCGTCGAGTCGTTCACGCTGTGCCCCGTCGCGTTCATGGTGATCTTCCCGGTCGCGACGTTCAGTCCCGGCGTGAGCTGGATGCTCGCGGTCGAGCCGACGCCGGCGCCGAGCGACTGCGTATCGCTCGACGCGGTCCAGCCGGGCGGGATCGTGATGCTGAACGCGAATGTGTCGGTCTGCTCGCCGGTATTCATCACCGGGAAGCTGATCGTCTCGGTCTCGCCGAGGTAGATGTCGACCGGTCCGCTGTTCATGCGGTCGTACGTGTCGACGAGCACGCCGGGGCCGCGCACGTCGAAGTAGGCGCGCACGACCTGTCCGCTGCTGCCGATCGCGCGCACGGCGACGTTCGACGCCGTGCCGTCACGCCACGAGCGGCTCATCGTCCGCTGCGGCGTCTGGAGGGCGGATGGATCCCAGGCGTCCTTGTTGTCGTCCGTGACGTTCGACGCCCCGTCCGGACGCATGACCTCGATCCACTTCGCTCCGCACTTGGCGCAGAACAGTGCCTCGTCGATCCGCCAGATGACGAGTCCGACGTCGCCCACGACCTGGTCGTAGGTGTTGAACGTCCGCACGCGGTTCTCCACCAGGAAGTAGTTGTCGGTGTTCTTCAACGGGTCGTACAGGAGGAAGGACGCGCCGGTCGTGTCGTACCGGCTCACGCTGTAGTAGCCGTCGGTCGTCACGACCGTCGGCGCGATCCAGCCGAGGTGCAGCTTCTGCCACGAGCTCAGCTCCCAGAGCCTCGAGGTGGTGTCCTCGCCGCTGCACTGGACCCCGCCCATGGTGTCGAGCTGGCCGACGCCGCTCGTGTAGAGGTCGGGGAGGTCCAGCGCCGCGTGCGCGACCTCATGGATCGGGGTGACGAGGTTGATGCCGCCGCCGACCAGCGGCATGCGCAGAGCGATGTTCTTCCCGTCGAGCGAGACCGGGTCGTTGTTCGTGGTAGTGGCGCAGATGTTCGACTGGCGCGCGTTCGACACGATGACGATGAGCTCCGAGTTCGTCACCTTGCCATCGTTGTTCGTGTCGAAGGCGGCGAAGTTCACGAACGGGTCGGCCGCCTGGAGCGCCGTCTTGAGCTCCAGCTCGGCGGCCATGCCCTCGAACTGCTGCTGCGTCATCCCGAGCGACACCTCGACGACGCCGTCGTTCACGGCGCCGTTGCCCTTCGTGTCGCTCTCGGCCGCGCGGCTCAGGACGAGCTTCCCAAACGAGCTGGCCCGAAAGAAGTCCGCGACGCTCGCGAACTGGCTGGCGAAGAAGCGGCCCGCCATGAAGGCGGCATCCTTGTTCTGCGGGAACTTCAGGTCGCTCGTCTCGACGTAGATGACGAGCATCGGCCGGTCCAGGTCCCCTCCGCCCGGGCTCAGCAGCGGCTGATGTGGCGTGTTCGGATGGGCGAAGTCGGGGAGGGGGTTCGGATACGGCGCCCCCGCCACCGCGATACCGGAGCCGGCGACGAGCGCGATGACGAGCCCGAGCGCGAGCGACCTGCCGAATCGAATGACCACCTTCGTTCCTCCCTCGCCCGCCGCGTCGTGGCCGACGCCGGACGGCGCTCACAGGCTGCCCGCCGGGCCCGCGGGAGGAATCGGGTGTTTCCCTACTTCGTGCCGGCGCGCTCCCGCTGGGCCATCGCGCGTCCGAGCTCCGCGCGCGAGTGGATGCCGAGCTTCTCGTAGACGCGTGCGAGGTTCGCCTCCACCGTCTTGGGGCTGAGGAAGGCACGCTCCGCGATCACGCGGTTCGTGAGGCCGGTCGCGGCGAAAGACGCGACCTGCTCCTGCGTCGACGTGAGCTCGTCCGGGCGCCGCCGCTGGAGGCCGACCCGATCGAGCTCGCCTCGCGCGCGCTCAGCCCAGACGCTCGCCCCGAGCCGCTCGAGGATGCCGAGGCTCCCAGCGAGCGCGTCGCGCGCGAGGCGCTTCTCTTTCCGGCGACGATGGAGCTGCCCCTTCACCATGAGCGTGCGCGCAAGCTCGAACGGCACCGGAAGCCGCTCGTGGTGAGGGAGCGCCGCGTCGATCGCCGCGAGCGCGCCGTCGAGGTCGCCCTCTGCGGAGCGCACGAGGGCCCGCGAGCGCGCCGCGGCCGCGAGCGCCCACGGCCGTCCCGTCCGCGCGGCCTGTTCGGCGAAGCGCTCGAGCGGCTCGGCGGCGCGCCCGGCGTCTCCCGCGGCGACGAGGGCCTCGACGTGGTCGGCCTGGTGGCGGAAGAGGCTGGGTTCGCCGAGGCCGCACCGCCGGTAGCGCTCGTCCACGCGGTCGAAGTCGTCGCGCGCCGCGGCGACGTCGCCGGCGGTGAGCGCGACGAAGCCGCGCGCCGCGAGGCTCGTCGCCAGCTCCCACGGCCAGCCAGCGTCCGCCGCGACCTCGAGCGCCTCTGCCGCGCTCGCGCGGGCCGCCGCGAGTCCCCCGCGCAGGGCCTCGAGCTCGGCGCGGAGCGTCAGGACGCGGTGCGCGACGACACGCTCCTCGGTGCGCGCGACGACGCTCTGTGCCTCGCGCAGGAGCTGGTCTGCGATCGTCCAGCGACCGGCGCGGAGCTCGATGGTCGCCAGGCGCGCCAGCGTACGCGAGAGCTGTGCGTCGTCACCGTGCTCGATCGAGGTCTGCCGCTCGCGCTCGAGCAGTGCGCGCGCGGGGTCGAGCTCGTCGGCGTAGAGCCGCAGGATGCCGAGCAGGCGGTCCGAGGGCCGGACGTCCGAGTACAGGTGCCTGGCGAAGACGACCCGATCCGCGGTCGGCGCGCCGGGTGGCCGCTCGAGGGACTCGAGGCCCGCAGCCTCGTCGAAGACGTCCTGGCGCAGGCCGCGGCCGGCCTTGAACTCCGCTTCGGCGAACGCGAGCAGCGCGTACGCGCGCAGACGCGGGCTCGTCGTGCCCTTCCGCGTCAGCGCCATCGCCTCGCGCGCGTGCGCCGTCTTCCGCTCGGCGTCGTGGTCGCAGATCCGCGAGGCCGCGGCGTGGATCTCGGCCCGCAGCGCCGTGTCGTCGCCCGCCGCCGCCAGCGCTCGCTCGCAGAGCACCGTCGCGGCCTCGCTGCCGTCGGCCCACTCGCTGAGGAAGCCGAGGAGGAGCAGCGCGCGGGCGCGGATCGCCGCGGGCGTCGCGTCAGCGAGCTCGAGCAGCACGCGCTTCGCGCGTCGCGGATCGCCCGCGCCGGCCAGGCTGCGGCCGAGCTCGAGCCGACGCTCGAGGAGCGCGTCGCTCCCGGGCGGCGTGCGCTCGCACGCGAGCTCGACGAGCTCGATCGCCGCATCCGGCGCGCCGCGCTCGCGCGCGGCCTGCGCCGCGGCCACGAGCGCCGCGGCCACGGCCTCCTCGGGACCGTCGGCCGCGAGCGCCAGGTGTCTCGCGCGCTCCTCTGAACCCGCGACGCGGCCGGCCAGCTCGCGGTGCAGCGCGCGAAGCCGCTCGGCCGGTGCGGACCCGTAGACCGCGCTCGCGAGCAGCGGGTGCGTGAACGTCACGCGTCCCCGCTCGTCGACGCGGACGACGCCCGCGTCCCGGGCTCGCGCGATCGCCCGTCGGTCGAGCATCTCGACCGTCGGCTGCGACAGCGCCGACGCCACGAGCAGCGCGCGCCGCGCGGACGCGGGGAGCCGGCGCAGCCGGCGGGACACGAGCTCGACGAGATCGCCGGTGAGCGTTGGCGCGGCCGGCGCGACCGCGGGATCGCCGCTCTCGATGATGACCCGCGCGAGCTCGAGGGCGAAGAACGGGTTGCCGCCCGACGCGCGCTCGATCCGCACGAGCGTTGGACGCGCGAAGCTGTGACCGAGCTCGGCGCGCAGGATCTCGTGGAGAGCGGCGAGAGCGAGCGGACCGAGTGAGAGCCGCTGGACGCGGTCGCGTGGGAGCGCGTGCCCTTGCTGGAAGCGGTCCGGCGCGTCCGCATCGACACGTGCCGCGGCGAGCAGCCCGATACGCTCGGGCTCGAGCCTGCGCATCGCGAACTCGAGCACGCGCCAGGTCGGCACGTCGAGCCACTGCACGTCGTCCACCGCGAGGAGGACCGGACCCGAGAGCGACAGCGTCCGGATGACCGCGAGGAAGCCTGTCGCGATGGACCGCTGGTCCGTGGACGGGGCGTCGGCGTCGGCGCGGAGGAGCGCGACGTCGAGCGCGCGACGCTGCGGCGCGGGAAGCCGCGCGAAGACCTCGCCGTCGACGCCGTCGAGCACGTCGAGGAGGCCGGCGTACGACAGGCGCGCCTCGGAGAGCGCCGGCCGGCTCGCGAGGACGCGCATCCCGCGCGCGCGGGCGCGCTCGACCGTCTCCTGCCAGAGCGTCGTCTTGCCGATGCCGGCGGTGCCCTCGATGACCAGCGTCGCCGAGCGGTCGCGGACCGTCTCGAGGAAGACCTCGGCAGCGGCGAGCTCCTGGTCGCGCCCGACGACCGCCTTGTTCATCGCCCCTTCCCTCTGAGGGCGCCGATGCTATCGGCTATGGATCCGCCGGTGCTAGTGTCGCGCGCCGGAAACACCTTGACGATGCGCGGCAGTACTGTCGCGTTCCGGCGCGCGACGCTAACCGAGCCGCATCGCGATGGGGACCCGCGCGGCGCGCGTCGGCGGCGGCGCCGCCGGCGTGCGCAGCGTCTGCACGACGTTCGCGGCGAACGCGGCGAGCCCGAGGTACGACAGCACCCCGGAGAGCGCGACGAGGGGCGCGAGGTCGAGCGCGAGCGCCTGCGGGACCACGCGCAGGGCGACCCCCGCGTTCGCCAGGATGACCGCCGCCAGCTGCAGCCGCTCGCTCCGGAGGCGCCGATCGAGGTGCGACGGGATCACGCGCGCGGCGACGGCGTAGATCATGAGCGTCACGAGCCCGAGGGCGAACGCGTGCCGCGCGGCCGAGACCTCGAGGTACGTCGGCGCTCCCGCGCCGAGCGCGGAGCGGCCGTCCAGCCAGGCCAGCACGGCCGCGCCGACGATCCCCCACAGGAACGCGCTGCGCACGGTGAGCCGGGCCAGCCTGGCGTGACCGGCGAGCGGCTGCCGCGCGATCGAGCCGCCGTACAGGCCGACCGCCCACACGACCGTCAGGATGCCGGCGAGCAGGAGCGCGCCGCCGATCGCGGCGCCGGCCACGGTCGCGACGACGCCCGCGCCCCATAGGGCCGCGCCCGCGAGCAGGCGCCGCGGCGCGGCCGGGGGCGCGGCCATGAAGGGCGGCGCGATGCGCGCCCACACGCCGAGGATCATCGTCCCGAGGCTCCCGAGGAGCATGACCCACACCGCGCGGTCGTCCGCCGCCGGATCGACGAGCAGCGGGGCGCCGCGCCACGGCAGCTCCGCCGCGACCAGGAGCGCGCCGACCGGCGCGGCGAGCACGCCCGCGGCCATGACGATCTCGTCCGGACGGTGCGGATTCGCGCCGCCGGCCAGCGCGCGCACCGCGCCGACCGCGAACGCCCCGGTGCCGGCGACGAGGAGGAGGCCCGAGAGGGCCAGCGCGGCGTCGCGGCCGGGGAGCGCCACGATCGGCTGGGCCACCGCGCGGAGCACGATCGCGGCGACGGTCGCGCCGAGCGCGACGGCGGCGAGCGGGCGCGGCGCCGGCGTCGCGCCGCGGAAGCGCGGCAGCACCTCGAGCCCGACCCCCATGAGGAAGAGCGTCGCGAACCCGAAGAGCTGCACCGTGCCGTGGACCTGCACCAGGACCGCCCACGGGACGCCGAACGTCGTGAGGCCCAGCGTCCGCGAGAGCAGGAGCCAGAGGCCCAGCCCGAACCCGGCCGTCAGCGCGATGACGAGCGCCGCGACGACGAAGAGCGCGAGCGACCGGCGCCGGACGGCGTCTCGCACGCGGCTACTCCCCGGTGCCGCCGCGGACCAGCTCCTCCACCGCGGCGTAGGGGTCGATCTCGCGGCCGGCGACGCGTGCGACGGCGGCATCGACGCGCTCCTCGCCGAGCAGGGCGCGGAGCCGGCGCACCAGCGCGTCGCGCAGCAGCTCCTCCACCTCGCCGCGCGCGGCCGCGCGCCGCCGCCGATCGCGCTCGCCGCTCTGCGCGGCCCACGCGAAATGCCGCGCGATCGCCTCGACGAGCTCCGCGACGCCCTCGCCGGCCGTCGCCACCGTGCGCACGATCGGCGGCTTCCACGCGGTGCGCGGCTTGCCGAGCGTGAGCGTCCCGGCGAGGTCGCGCGCGGTCTCGTCCGCGCCGGGGCGGTCCGCCTTGTTCAGCACGAGCACGTCGGCGATCTCGAGGATGCCGGCCTTGATCGCCTGGATGTCGTCGCCGAGACCGGGCACCGTGACCAGGCAGACGGTGTCGGCGACGCGCACCACGTCGACCTCCTCCTGCCCGACCCCGATCGTCTCCACCAGCACGACGCCGTACCCGAGCGCGTCGAGCACGTTGACGACGCGCGCCGTCGTCCGCGCGAGGCCGCCGCCGTGCCCGCGGCTCGCCATGCTGCGGATGAAGACGCCCTCGTCGAGGAAGCGCTCCCGCATGCGGATGCGGTCCCCGAGGAGCGCGCCGCCGCTGAACGGGCTCGACGGGTCGACCGCGACGACCGCCACGCGCTCGCCGCGCTCGCGGTACGCGCCGGCGAGCCGATCCACGAGCGTGCTCTTGCCGCCGCCGGGCGGGCCGGTCACGCCGACGATCCGCGCGCGCCCCGTCTGCGGATACACGGAGCGCAGGACCTCCGCCGCGCCGGGCTCGTCGTTCTCCACGACGGAGAGGAGGCGCGCCGTCGCGCGCTTGTCGCCGGCGCGGGCGCGTTCGAGGAGGTCCGGAGCGACCCCGGTCAAGAGGCCCGCTGGAGGAGATCCTTCGCGATGACGATGCGCTGCACCTCGCTCGTCCCCTCGCCGATCTCCATGAGCCGCGCGTCGCGCAGGTGCCGCTCCACGGGGTAGTCGCGCAGGTACCCGTACCCGCCGAGGACCTGCAGACAGTCGTTCGCCGCCCGGCTCGCGGCCTCGCTCGCGTAGAGCTTGGCCTTCGACGCGTCCGCGGTGAACGGACGGCCCGCGTCGGCGAGCGCCGCCGCGCGGTGGACGAGGAGCCGCGCCGCGTCCAGCTGCGTGCCGGCGCGCGCGAGCCTCCAGCGGATCATCTCGAAGTCGGCGATCGGCCGGCCGAACTGCGTGCGCGTCTTCGCGTATGCGAGCGCGGTCTCGAGCGAGCCCCGCCCGAGCCCCACGGCGAGCGCGCCGATCCCGATGCGTCCCCGGTCGAGCACCTTCTTCACGTCGGCGAACGCCTCGCCCTCCGCGCCGATGCGGTCGGCGAAGCCGACACGGCAGTCGCTCAGCACGAGCTGCGCGGTGTCGGAGGCGTGCAGGCCCATCTTGCGCTCGCGCTTCCCCGGCGCGATGCCGGGGGTGCCGCGGGCGACGCCGAACGCGGTGAGCCGGCGCTCGACGCCGCCGGCGCAGACGACGTAGAACCCGGCGAGCGACGCGTTGGTGATGAACTGCTTCGTGCCGCTCACGACGTAGCCCTCGCCGGTGTTCACCGCGCGGCTGCGCACCCCGAGCGCGTCCGACCCCGAGCCGGGCTCGGTGAGCGCCCAGGCCCCCAGGTACTCGCCGCGCGCGAGCGGCGGCAGCCAGCGGCGCTTCTGCTCCTCGCTCGCGCCGACGAGGAGGTGGCCGATGCAGAGGGAGTTGTGGGCCGCGACGGTGAGGGCGATCGACCCGTCGGCGGCGCCCAGCTCCTCGAGCACGAGCGCGATGGTGAGCGTGTCGAGGCCGGCGCCGCCGTACTCGTGCGGCACCGCGAGGCCGAGCAGGCCGAGGCGGGCCAGCTCGGGCAGGAGCTCGAGCGGGAACGTCCCCGCCTCGCTCCACGCGTCGGCGTTCGGCGCGATCCGCGTGCGCGCGAAGTCGCGCACCGTGTCGCGCACGAGCAGCTGATCCTCGCGGTGGCCGAAGTTCACGCGGCCTGCCGCGGATAGATCCGGCGCACGCTCTCGTCCAGCGTCGGCAGGAGCTCGTCGACGAGCGTCTGGTCCGCCTCGAGGATCGGCCGGTCGACCTCGAAGCCCTGCCGCCGCGCGGCCGTCAGCACCTCGCGCTCCTGCGGCGAGAGCTGCGCGAACGCGATGATGCGCGCGCGGGTGAGCCGTCTGCGCTCGTCCAGGTCGTCGATCCGTGACAGCTCGCGGTACTGCGGGGTGAGCGCACCCACGCGCGCCCGCTCGTTGGGCACGGCCGCCGTGAGCCGCAGCCGCGTCTTCCAGAATTCGACCGCGGTGCTCTCATCGCTCCCCCTGAGCTTCGCGAGGCCCTCGTCCACGTGTCGCGTGTCCCGCTCGCCACCGAAGAGTCCCATGGCGCGTCTCCTTTCGTGCGAGCTCCGGTCGTCCTCCGTGAGCTCGCGCTCCCGCGCCTTCCCCGCCTCCTCGTACGCCGGCACACGGTCCGTCCACCCTCGTGGTGCGTCACCTATGCCACCGCCCCGCGACGCTTCCCGACCGCCTCGTCGAGATACCGCACGATCTCGTCCAGCGAGGCCCCCGGCGGGAAGACCCGATCGACCCCGACCTGCTTGAGGCCCGGGACGTCCGCCTCCGGGATGATCCCACCGCCGAAGAGGAGCACGTCGTCCAGGCCCTTCTCGCGCATCAGCTCCGCGATGCGCGGGAAGATGAAGTTGTGCGCGCCCGAGAGGAGCGACACGCCGATCGCGTCGACGTCCTCCTGCAGCGCGGTCTCGACCACCTGCTCCGGCGTCTGGTGCACGCCCGTGTAGATCACCTCCATGCCGGCGTCACGCAGCGCGCGTGCCACGACCTTCGCGCCGCGGTCGTGGCCGTCGAGGCCCGCCTTCGCCACGACGACGCGGATGGGACGCTTCACGGGCTCAGAAGTAGCCGGGGTCCCGGTAGACACCGAAGACCTCCTTCAGCGCCGCGACCTGCTCGCCCACGCTCGCGTACGCGCGCGCGCAGTCGAGGAACGCCGGCATGAGCTCGGCACGCCTGTCGGTCTTCGCCCTCGCGGCGGCCTCGCGCAGGCGAGCGATCGCCTCGCGCCAGCGACCCGCGTCACGCCTCCTCCGCGTCTCGACGAGCCGTGCCACCTGCTTGCGCTCCACCTCGGGGTCGATCCGCAGGGTCGGGATCGGCGGCTCCTCCTCGCTCGCGTACGCGTTGATGCCGACGACGAGCTTCTCCCCGCGCTCGACCTGCTCCGAGAAGCGGAACGAGGACTCGGTGATCTCGCGCTGCGGGTAGCCACGCTCGACGGCCTCGACCATCCCGCCGAACGACTCGATCTCCCGCAGGTAGCGCTCGAAGCCCTCCTCCATCCGCCGCGTGAGGTGCTCGAGGTAGTACGAGCCGCCCAGCGGGTCCACCGTGTCGGCCACGCCGGACTCGTGCGCGATGATCTGCTGCGTCCGGAGCGCGAGCGTCACCGCCTCCTCGGTCGGGAGCGCGTAGGTCTCGTCGAGCGAGTTCGTGTGCAGCGATTGCGTCCCGCCGAGCACCGCGGCGAGCGCCTGGAGCGCGACGCGCACCACGTTGTTGTACGGCTGCTGCGCGGTGAGCGAGACGCCCGCGGTCTGCGCGTGGGTCCGCAGCTGGAGCGCCCGCGGGTTCGTCGGATGGTAGCGGCGCTCCATCTCGCGCGCCCAGATGCGCCGCGCGGCGCGGAACTTCGCGATCTCCTCGAAGAAGTCGTTGTGCACGTCGAAGAAGAACGACATCCGGGGCACGAACTCGTTCGGGTCGAGCCCGGCCGCGACGCCCCACTTCACGTACTCGAGGCCGTCGATGAGCGTGAACGCGAGCTCCTGCAGCGCCGTCGCGCCGGCCTCGCGGATGTGGTAGCCGGACACGCTGATCGTGTTCCATCTGGGGACCTCGCGGACGCCGAAGCGGAACGTGTCGACGACGAGGTCCATCGCGGCGCGCTCGGGCACGATCCACTCGCGCTGCGCGATGTACTCCTTCAGCGCGTCGTTCTGGATCGTCCCGCCGAGCGCGGCGAGCGGGTAGCCGCGCTTCTCCGCCGCGGCCAGGTACATCGCCCAGACGATCGAGGCCGGCCCGTTGATGGTCATCGACGTGGTGACCTCGTCGACGGGGATGCCGTCAAACAGCACCTCCATGTCGGCGAGGCTCGACACCGCGACGCCCTCGCGGCCGACCTCGCCGCGCGAGAGCGGGTCGTCCGCGTCGCGTCCCATGAGCGTCGGCATGTCGAACGCGGTCGAGAGGCCGGTGACGCCGTGCTTCAGCAGGTACCGGAAGCGGGCGTTGGTGTCCTCCGCCGATCCGAAGCCCGCGAACTGTCGCATCGTCCACAGCCGCCCGCGGTACATCGTCGGGTGGATACCGCGCGTGTACGGATGCTCCCCCGGCTGGCCGAGGTCGCGCGCCGCGTCGAACCCCGCGAGGTCGTCGGCCGTGTACAGCGGCGCGACCGGCTCGCCCGACAGCGTCGTGAACCGCTCCCGGCGCTCGGCGCGCCTGCGGACCGCGGGCTCGTACACCTCGTGGATCCAGCGCTCCTTGTTCGGCCTCTCGGCCGCGCCTCGGGACGCGCTCGGGGCCGGTGCTGTCGCTCCTCGCGTGTGGACCGCTCGTCGCTCGTTCATGCCGCGGACAGGAGCGAGCGCGCGATCACCAGGCGCTGCACCTCGCTCGTCCCCTCGTAGATGGTCGTCGCGCGCGCGTCGCGCGCGTAGCGCTCGATCTCGTACTCGCGCATGAACCCGTAGCCCCCGAAGACCTGCACCGCGTCGTACGTGGCGCGCTGCGCGGCCTCGCTCGCGAAGAGCTTGGCCATCGCGGCCTCGCGCGTGAAGGGCAGCCCGGCGTCGCGCAGCGCGGCCGCGCGCAGCGCGAGCAGGCGTGCCGCGTCGACCTCCGCACGAGCGCGCGCCAGCGGGAAGCGGACCCCCTCGAACTCGACGACCGGCGTGCCGAACTGCCGGCGCTCGCGCCCGTAGGCGAGCGCGCGCGCGACGGCCGCGCGCGCGATCCCGACGGACTGCGCGGCGATCCCGACGCGACCGCCGTCGAGCCCGGCCATGGCGATGGCGAACCCCTTCCCGACCGCGCCGAGCACGGCGTCGTCCCCGACGCGCACGTCCTCGAAGCCGACCGCGCTCGTGTCGGACGCGAGGAGCCCGGTCTTCGACTCGGCCGGACCGACGACGACGCCTGAGGCGTCCATCGGCACGATGAACGCGGTGATGCCGGCGTGGGGCCGTCCCGGCTCCGGCTCGCCGACGCGCGCCAGCGCGATCACCAGCGGCGCGTAGCGCGCGCTCGTGATGAACTGCTTCTGCCCGCGGATGCGCCACCCCTCGCCCTCGCGGCGGGCGCTCGACCGGAGCGCCGCGGCGTCGCTGCCGCTCGTCGGCTCGGTGAGCGCGAACGCGCCGAGCCCGCGGCCGTCCATGAGCGCGGGCAGCCATCGCGCGCGCTGCTCCGCCGTGCCGTACCGCACGATCGAGCCCGCGACGATGCCGCTGTTCACCGAGACGCCGACCGCCAGGGAGGGCCACGCGGCGGCGAGCTCCTCGAGGACCAGCGCGAACGCGACGGTGGACGCGCCGAGCCCGCCGTCCCGCTCGGGCACGGTCATGCCGAGGACGCCGAGGTCGCCCAGCTCGCGCACCACGTCGAGCGCGAGGCTGCCCGCGCGCTCGGCGTCGCCGACGCGCGGCCCGAGGCCGCGCGCCCACCCGCGCACGGCGAGGGCGAGCTCGCGGTCCGTCCCGCCCGGGTCGAGCCTCACGTGCCGCGCACCCGCTTCAGGGCGTCGGTGAACGCCGGCACGAACTCGAACAGATCGCCGACCACGCCGTAGTCCGCGATCTTGAAGATGTCCGCGTCGGGGTCCTTGTTCACCGCGACGATCACCTTCGAGCTGGTCATGCCCGCGAGGTGCTGGATCGCACCGGAGATGCCGAGCGCGACGTACAGGTCGGGCGTGACCGTCTTGCCCGTCTGACCGACCTGCTCCTCGTTCGGCCGCCAGCCCGCGTCGGTCACCGCGCGCGACGCGCCGGTGGCGGCGCCGAGCGCGTCCGCGAGGTCCTCGACGATCTTCCAGTTCTCCGGCCCCTTGAGCCCTCGCCCGGCCGACACGACGACGCGCGCCTCCGCGAGCGAGACGCGCTTCCCGCCGCTCGCCGTCGGCTCGAAGCGGACGAACCGCAGACGGCCGTCGTCCGCGGCCGGGTCGATCTCGGCGATCGCCGGCGCCGCGGCGCCGGCCGGCAGCGTCCACGCCCCCGGACGCACCGAGGCGACCGCCGGGAGCGGCAGCCGCGCCGTCGCGCGGACCTTCCCCGCGTACATCGGGCGGTCGACCGTCAGGCCGTCACCCACCCGCACGTCCGTGCAGTCCGCGGCGTACGCGCGGCCGAGCTTCGCGGCCACGCGCGCCGCGAGATCGCGGCCGTTCAGCGTCGCGCCGACGAGCACGAGGTCCGCGTCGGCGGCGCGGTCGGCCACGGCCGCGCCGTGCGTCAGCGGCGAGTAGCGCTCGCCCTTCACCGCGACGACCTCGACCTCGCCGAAGCTCGCCGCCCTCGCCGCCATCTCGAGCGTGACGCGGCGGACCTCCCCGTCCTTGCGCTCAGCGACGACGAGCACCTTCATACGACCTTCGCCTCCTCGCGGAGCGCCTTCGCGACCTGCTCCGCCACGCCCTTCGCGTCGCCGTCGAGCTTCCAGACCTTCCCCTGACCGCGCTGCGGCGGCAGGTCCATGAGGGCGACCTCCGGCCTCGGCGCGCCGGGCGTGACCCCGCACGACGCGAGGTCCTTCTCCGGGATCTCCTTCCGCTTCGCCTTCATGATCCCGGGGAGGCTCGGGTAGCGCGGCTCCTTCTCGCTCTTGTGCACCAGCGCGACGACGGGCGGCGCCGCGCTCCAGACCTCGTGCCCGCCCTCGACCTCGCGCCACAGCTCGAGGCCGCTCGCGCCCGGGACCAGCTTCGTGAGCATCCCGACGTGCGGCCAGCCGAGCGCCTCGGCCAGCGCCGGGCCGACGAGCCCCTGATCGTCGTCCGAGGCCTGCTTCCCGCACAGGACGACGTCCGGTTTCGCCTCGTTCACGACCGCGGCGAGCGCCTTCGCGACGTCGAGCGCGGAGAGGTCCGCCTCGCTCGTGACGAGCGTCGCGTCGTCGCACCCCATCGCGAGCGCCTGGCGCAGCGCGTCGCGCGAGCGCGCCGGGCCGACCGTGACGACGCTCACCACCGTGGAGGCGTCGGCGTCCTTGCGCTCGAGCGCCAGCTCGATGGCGTACTCGTCGTACGGCGAGATCGACCAGGTGATGCCCTCGGCCGCGATCGACCTGCGGTCCCCGCCGACCTTCACGCGCACGGTGGAGTCCGGGACCTGCTTGAGACACACGAGAAACTTCATGTCACACGATCTCCTCGTCGTTTCCGTAGCTCCAGGCGATCCACGCCGCGCCCGCGACGATCGCGAGCGCGACGAGCGTGCCGACCACGATCCACGCGATGGTGCCGCCATCGGTCAGGTCCATGCGTCACCCCCCTTGCGCCGGCGCCGTCTCGACGAGACGCGCGGCGACGAGCTCGAGCACGTCCACGGGCTGCACCTGCTCGGCGATGCCCTTCGCGCCGACGCCCTCGTCCAGCATGATCAGGCAGTACGGGCAGCCGCTCGCGACCTTCGTCGCGTCGGGATCGGCCTGCATGAGCTGCTCGACGCGCCGGTAGTTCACGCGCTGGCCGATCTTCTCCTCCATCCACATGCGGGCGCCGCCGGCGCCGCAGCAGAAGCCGCGCTCGCGGTGGTGCGGCTCGATCTCGCGGCGCTCGACGCCGGGCAGCGCGTCGAGCACCTCGCGCGGCTCGTCGTAGATGCCGTTGTGCCGCCCGAGGTAGCACGGGTCGTGGTAGGCGACGACCTCGTGCCCGCCGTCGCGGAGCGTGATCCGCCGCTCGGCGATGAGCCGCCGCACGAGCGGCAGCGCGTGCGTGACCTCGTACCTGCCTCCGAGCTGCGGGAACTCGTTCGCGATCGTGTTGAAGCAGTGCGGGCACGCCGTGATCACCTTCCGCACGCCGTGCCCGTCGAACGTCTCGATGTTCTGCCGCGCCTGGAGCTGCCAGAGGTATTCGTTCCCCATGCGGCGCGCCGGGTCGCCGTTGCAGGTCTCCTCGACGCCGAGGACCGCGAACGACACGCCGGCGGCGCGCAGGATCGTCACGAGCGCCCTGGCGACGCGCTGGTTGCGCCGGTCGTAGGAGCCCGCGCAGCCGACGAAGTAGAGGTACTCGGCGTCGGGCTTCTCGGCGATGGTCGGGACGCCGAGGCCGGCGGCCCAGTCGCCGCGGGCGGCGCGCGGCTCGCCCCACGGGTTGCCCGCGCGCTCGATGTTCGTCATCGCGCGCTGCGCCTCCGGCGGCGCGGCGCCCTCCATGAGCGCGAGGTAGCGGCGCTGGTCGACGATCTTGTCGATGTGCTCGATCGTGACCGGGCAGGCCTCCACGCACGCCGCGCACGTCGTGCACGCCCAGACCTCCTCGGGCTTGGCCTGGACCCAGTGCGCCGGCGGCGTCGTCTCGGCCTTCGCGTCCGCGAGCAGCCTCGGGCCCTCGCGCAGCAGCTGGCCGCGGATGTCGAGGACGATCTTCTGCGGGTCGAGCGGCTTGCCCGTCGCGAGCGCCGGGCAGCTGTCGGAGCAGCGGCCGCACTCGGTGCAGGTGTACGAGTCGAGGAGGTCCTTCCACGAGAAGTCGCGCAGCGTGGCCGCGCCGAACGACTCCTGATTCTCGATGTCCGGGATGAGCCGCAGCGCGCCGCGCGGCGTCTCCTTCTTCAGGCCGACGTTGAAGACCGTCGTGACGATGTGCAGGTGCTTCGTGCGCGGCAGCCACGCCGCGAAGGCGAGCACGGTGGCGATGTGGGCCCACCACGCGCCGGCGAAGATCGCGGGCGCCGAGCCGGGCGGCAGGACCACGGCCACGAGACCCGCCACCGGCGGTGTCACGGGCGGGAGCACTAGCTCGACCAGCTCCGCGCGCACGGTCGCCACGGCGGCGGACTCGAACAGCAGCAGCGTGAGCATGAGGAAGCCGATGAGCCCGAGGATCACGTAGCCCTCGGTCACGACGTGCATGCGCGGCGGCCGGAAGGCCGCGCGGCGCACCCACGCGACGGCGACGGCGGCGAGCACCGCGACGGCGAACACGTCGACGAGCCACGCGTACCAAACGGTGTCGGTGAACGGCATGCGCCAGCCGAGGATCCCGCGCAGCAGCATGTCGGCGCTGCTCCAGGTGATGGCGAGGAAGCCCCAGAAGATGAGCGCGTGCCCGACGCCGCGGACCCGGTACGGCCGTTTGAGGAGCTTGCGCTGGCCGAGGTAGATGAGCAGCTCGTCGCCCAGGCGCCGCCAGGGATGGTCGATGCGCGACTCGGCCGCGCCGAGACGCAGCAGGCGGTAGAGCCGCGCGATACGCCAGCCCGCCGCGCCGAACGCCGCGAGGGTGAGGACGAGGAGCACGAGGGCCCAGAGGCCCTGCGTCGGCGCGGTCACGCCTGCTCCTTCAGCATCTGCTCGCTGATGACCAGCTTCATGATCTCGCTCGTCCCTTCGTAGATCTCGGTGATCTTCGCGTCACGGTAGTGCCGCTCGGCCGGGAAGTCCTGGAGGTACCCGTAGCCGCCGAAGATCTGCACGCAGTCGCGCGCCGCCTTCACCGCCACGTCGCTCGCGAACAGCTTCGCCTCCGCCGCCGCGAGGACGTGGTCCTCGCCGGCGTCCTCGAGCGTCGCGGCGCGCCAGGTGAGCAGCCGGGCGGCGTCGACCTCGGTCGCCATGTCCGCGAGCATCCACTGGATCCCCTGGAGCTCCGCGATCTTCGTGCCGAACGCCTCACGCTCCTTCGCGTAGGCGAGCGCGTCCTCGAGACAGGCGCGCGCGATGCCCACCGCCTGCGCCGCGATCGAGATGCGTCCGCCGTCGAGCGTCGACAGAGCGATCCGGAACCCCTCACCGACCGCGCCGAGCATGTTCGCGGCGGGCACCCGGCATCCCTCGAACACGAGCTGCGCCGTATCCGAGCCGCGGATGCCGAGCTTGCGCTCGAGCTTCCCGACGCTGAAGCCCGGCGTCCCCTTCTCGACCACGAACGCCGCGATGCCGCGGTGGCGCAGCGACGCGTCCGTCTGCGCGAAGACGACGCAGACGTCGGCGATCGAGCCGTTGGTGATGAAGTTCTTCGTGCCGTCCAGGACCCAGTCGTCGCCGTCGCGGCGCGCGCTCGCGCGCATGGCCGCCGCGTCGCTCCCCGAGGCCGGCTCGGAGAGCGCGAAGCACCCGATCCGCTCGCCGCGCGCCATCGCCGGGAGCCAGCGCTGCCGCTGCGCCTCGGTGCCCCAGCGCAGGATGGGCGCCACCGCGAGCGAGGCGTGCGAGCAGAGGATCACCCCGGTCGACGCGCAGGCGCGGTTGATCTCCTCGACCGCGAGGACGTACGCGAGGCGGTCGAGCCCGGCGCCGCCGTACCGCTCGGGCACGAAGATCCCCATGAACCCGAGCGCGCCCATCTCGTCGACGAGCTCGCGCGGCACCTTCTTGTGCTCGTCGATCTCCGCGGCGCGCGGGAGCACCTTCTCGCGCGCGAACTCGCGGGCGGTCCGCCGGACGAGCTCCTGCTCCTCGCCGAGCGCCAGGTCGAAGCCGGACCGCTCGGTGCTGGTGGCGGTCGTCGGCGCCGTCATCGGTACTCGTACACGCCGCGCCCGGTCTTCCGGCCGAGGCGGCCTTCCCCCACGAGCCGGCGAAGGTCGGGCGCGGGCGCGTACTTCGCCGAGCCGAGATCGCGAGCCAGGACGTCCATGATCGCGAGGCAGACGTCGAGGCCGATGAGGTCCGCGAGGCGCAGCGGCCCGATCGGGTGGTTCATGCCGAGCGTCATCACCGTATCGATGTCCTCGGCCGTCCCGACCTTCTCTCCGAGGACGAGGAAGGCCTCGTTGATCATCGGCATGAGCACGCGGTTCGCGATGAAGCCGGGACGGTCGGCCGACACCACCGGCGTCTTCCCGAGCCGCTTCGCCAGGTCGACGATCGCCGCGAGCGTCTCATCGGAGGTGCGCTCGCCCCGCACGACCTCGACGAGCCGCATGAGCGGGACGGGATTCATGAAGTGCATGCCCACGACGCGCGCGGGGCGCGCCGTGCGCGCCGCGAGTCCGTCGATCGAGATCGACGACGTGTTGGAGGCGAGGATCGCGTCGCTCTTCGTGACCCGGTCGAGCGTCGCGAACAGCTCCTGCTTGATGGCCGGATCCTCGAACGCCGCCTCGACGACGAGCTCGGCCCCGGCGAGCGCCGCGATGTCCGTGGTGGCGCGCACGCGGGCCGCGATGTCGGAGGCGGCGGCCGGCAGCGCCCCCTTCTCCTCGAGCTTCGCGAGCGATGCGGCGATCGCCTTCATGCCGCGGGCGAGCTGCGCATCGGCGACGTCCACCATCGTCACGTCGTGGCCGGCGGTCGCGAACGTCTGCGCGATGCCCGCGCCCATGGTCCCGGCGCCGACGACGCCGACCCTCACGCGAGCTCCACGGCGAGCGCCACGGCCTCGCCGCCGCCGAGGCACAGCGACACGACGCCGCGGCGCTTCCCGCGCGCGCTGAGCGCGTACAGGAGCGTCACCAGGAGCCGCGCGCCGCTCGCGCCGATCGGGTGGCCGAGCGCGACCGCGCCGCCGTTCACGTTGAGCTTCGCCTCGGGGATGTCGAGCTCGCGGCGCACGCACTCGACCCCCGAGAACGCCTCGTTGATCTCGTACAGGTCGACCTCGCCAACGCTCCAGCCGGCCCGCTCGAGGCAGCGCGCGATGGCGCCCTTCGGCGCCGAGAGGAAGCGCTCCGGCTCGTGCGCGTACTGGCCCTGCGCGACGACGCGCGCGAGCGCCGTCGCGCCGAGCGCCGTCGCGCGCGCCGCGGACGCGACCACCACGGCCGCCGCGCCGTCGTTCAGCTTCGACGCGTTGCCCGCGGTGATCGTGCCGTCCTTCGCGAACGCCGGCCGCAGCGCGGCGAGCGTCTCGAGGCTGGTCTCGCGCGGCGTCTCGTCCTTCGACACGAGCGTGACCGCGCCCCGGCGCCCGGGCACCTCCACCGGCACGATCTCGGCGTCGAACGCGCCGCCGCGCTGCGCCGCCAGGGCCTTCTCGTACGAGCGCAGCGCGAAGCGGTCCTGGTCCTCGCGGCTGAGGCCGCACTCCTTCGCGACGAGCTCGCCGCCGAGGGCCATGTGGCCGTGCCCGTACGCGTCCACCAGACCGTCGGTGAGGTTGGCGTCCTCGAGCGAGTGCTCGCCCAGCGCGAGGCCGGTGCGCGCGCCGCGCACGAGGTAGGGCGCGCTGGACATGCTCTCCATGCCGCCCGCGACGGCGAGGCGCGCCTCGCCGGCGACGATCTGGCTCGCCGCGAGCATGACCGCCTTCAGACCGGACCCGCAGACCTTGTTCACCGTCGTGCAGGGGACGCTCGTCGGGATGCCCGCGCCGAGCGAGGCCTGCCGCGCCGGCGCCTGCCCCACGCCGGCCTGGATGACGTTGCCCATGAAGACCTCGTCGACCTGGTCGGGCGCGACGCGCGCGCGCTCGAGCGCGCAGCGGATCGCGATCGCGCCGAGCCGTGGCGCCGCGAGCGGCGCGAGCCCGCCGAGGAATGCGCCGATCGGCGTGCGCGCGCCGGCGAGGATGACGACGTCGGTCATGCGGGGTCCCGCTCTTCGAGCAGGCGGCGCGACACGCGCTCGCGGTAGGAGCGGATCTCGTCGCGCAGCGCCTCGAGCTCGCCGATCCGGTCGGTGATCGCGGCCAGGTGCGCGTCGAGGAGCTCCATGAGCCGCGGCAGGACGCCGCGGTTCGAGCGGTGGCGGCGGTACAGCCCCTCGAGCTCGAGCATCTCCTGGAGCGTGAGGCCGAGCGCCTTCAGCTTGCGGACGAACTTGAGCCTGCGGACGTCGTCGTCGGTGTAGACCCGCGTGCCGCCCTCGAGGCGCTTCACCGACTCGAGGAGACCCAGCTCCTCGTAGTAGCGGATCGTGCGCTCGGTGAGGCCGACGTGCTGCGCGAGCTCGCCGATCCGGTATCGCCCGACGATCGTCGCCACAGGCGGACTCCCTAAGGCTGGTTGGCCCGCCAGTTCACGTCAACTGGCGACGACGAGTCTACCCCGCACCCGGCGCGCCGTCATCGCGCTACGCCGCCAGCGCGCGGATCGCGTGCTCGAGCGCGCGCGCGCCGAGCGCGGCGTCCGCGGCCGACGCGAGCTCCGCCGGCGTGTGGCTGCCGCCGGTCGAGCGGATGAAGATCATCCCCGTCGGGACGCCCGAGAGCGAGGGGTTCTGCGCGTCGTGGCCGGCGCCGGACACGAGGAGCGGCGGCTCGGCGCCGACGGAGCGCACCGCCGCGACGAGCGTCTCAAGGACACGGGCGTCGAGCGGGGTCACCGGCACGCGCTGCAGCGGCTCGACCTCGATCGCCACCTCCCGCTCGCGGCGCACGCGTGCCATCTCCTCCCCGAGCCCACGCAGGGCCCGCTCGATGTGCTCCTCGCTCGGCGCGCGGACGTCGAGCGAGAACACGCACTCCCCCGGGACGACGTTCTTCGCGCCCGGCCGCACGGCGATCTCCCCCACCGTCCCGACGGTGTCCGGGACGGCGGACGCGAGACGCTCGAGCGCGGCGACGAGCCCGCTCGCCGCGACGAGCGCGTCACGGCGCGCGCCCATCACCGTCGCCCCGGCGTGGTCCTGGCGTCCGCCCACGCGCACCCGTCCGTGGTAGATGCCGACGATGTCGGTGACGACGCCGAGCGCGCGACCGGCGCGCTCCAGGCGCGGGCCCTGCTCGATGTGCGGCTCCAGGTACGCGTGGACGGACCGCGGATCGATGCGCGCCGTCGCTGGATCGCCGGAGAGGCCGAGCGCGCGGAGGGCCTCCGCGATGCTCACGCCGTTCCGGTCCCGCAGGTCCGCGGCCCCGGCGGGCAGCCGGCCGAACGCCGCCGACGAGCCGAAGAGGCCGACCCCGAACCGCGCGCCCTCCTCGTCCGCCCATCCGACGACCTCGACCGGCCGCGCGAAGCGAGCGCCCGACCCGAGGAGCGAGGCGACGGCCTCGACCGCGACGCACACCCCGAGGGCGCCGTCGAAGCGGCCGCCCTCGGGCACCGAATCGAGATGCGACCCGACGAGCAGGGCCGGCGCCTCGGCGTCGGCGCCGGCGAAGCGGATGAAGAGGTTTCCCGCCTCGTCCACGCGCGCGTCGTCCGAGAACGGCGCGCACCACGATCGGACGAGGTCGCGTGCCTCCGCCTCGAGCGCCGTCAAGCCGAGCCGCGTCACCGACGTGCCGCTGCCGCCGACGAGCGCGAGCTCGCGCACCCGCGTCTCGAGGCGGGCCGCGTCGGTCACCGCGGGTCCTCGACGTGCGCCGCGAGCTCCTCCGGGGCGAAGGGCAGCGCCGCGAACACCTCGCGCTCGATCTCCTCGCCGATCGGGATCGCCCGCGCGATCTCCCCCGCGTACCGCGTATGACGCCGAGCGGTCTCCGCCGCCCGCTCCTCGAGGGACTCGACGCGCATGCCGCCGCGGCGGTCGGCCGTGTACACGATCTTCTCCTCCAGCGTGCGCGGTGCGGTCGCCGGGTCGAGCACGACGTAGATCGCGTGGCGGCGCGCCGGCTCGACGCAGGCGGCCAGCCCCTCGGCGGCGAGGATGAGCGCCGAGAGCTCGTTGTGCTCGCGCGCGTCGCCGGCGAGGAGCGGCGAGCGCCCGATGTCGTGCAGGTATGCCGCGAGCACGACGGCGTCCGCGTCGATCCCGGCCCGCCCGCGCACGAGCGCCTCCGCGACGCGGCCGACGAGCGCGCTGTGCACGCGCAGCCAGTCCGGGTACGCGTAGCGGTCCCAGTAGGCCGCGGCCTTCGCGAGACCCGTGGATAAGTCGCTCACGCCGCTATTGACACCCCTTCAACACATTCCTACGTTCGCGCCGGGGAGCGAAGCCCCGGGGAGAGCGGAGCTGGAACGCGCGGCCGTCAACGAGCGCATCATCGCGCACCTCGGCTTCGCGCGCGCCGTGGCGTCGCGGTCGCTCGACCCCCGCTGCCGCGGCGCGGACCGCGAGGACCTGATCGCGTGGGGCGTCTACGGCCTCGTCCAGGCGGCGCGCCGGTACAGCGGCGACCGCGGGGCGCCGTTCAGCGCGTACGCCGCGCGCCGGGTGCGCGGGCAGGTGCTCGACGCGCTGCGTGAGCGCGACCCGCTCACGCGGACGGAGCGCCGGGCCTTCCGCGAGCGGCAGAAGGAGAGCGAGGACCTCCCGCAGCCGTACGTCGAGGTCTCGCTCGAGCGCCTCGCCGAGCTCGGCGACACGGACGTGCCGGCGCCGCGCCCCGTGCCTCCGGGCAGGGATGCGCGCTGGCGCGACGTCGCGGCGCGGCTGCCCCGCCTCGCGCCGCTCGAGCGCAGGGTGATCGTCCTCTCGTACGCCCGCGGCCTCACGCTGCGTGAGATCGGCGAGCGCGTCGGCATCTCGGAGTCCGGCGCGTGCCGCGTGCGCGCGCGGGCGCTGCGCAAGCTGCGCGAGGAGCGCGGTCCGCTCGGCCGGGAGGCGGCCGCGTGACGGCTAGACGCCCGGCGCCGCTGCGGCGAACAGCCGCCACTCACCCGGGACGCCTTTCAGCGCATGGGCGCCGCGAGGCTCGAAGCGCAGCCCCGAGCCGGACACGAGGTCGCGCACCGTGCCCGTCGCGAGCACCTCGCCCGGCGCGGCGCGCTCGCGCACGCGCGCGCCGATGACGGTGGCGATGCCGCCGAGCTTGCCCGCGATCGTCTCGCACTCGCCGGTGTGCACGCCGGCGCGGATCTCGAGGCCGAGCCCGCGGACCGCCTCGCGGATGGCCAGCGCGCAGCGCACCGCGCGGGCGGGCCCGTCGAAGGTGGCGTAGAAGCCGTCACCCGCGGTATCCCACTCGGTGCCGCGATGACGAGCCAGCTCGGCTCGCACGCGGGCGTGGTGCGACTCGACGAGCTGGCGCCATCGCGCGTCGCCGAGCTCGGCCGCGCGCCGCGTCGAGTCCACGATGTCGGTGAACAGCACGGTCGCCAGGACGCGCTCCGCGTCCACGACCGGCGGGCGCCCCGTCACGAACTCCTGGATCGCGCCAAGGACCTCGGCCTGGTGCGAGACCCAGAACAGATGGTCGGCGCTCGGCAGCTCCAGGTAGCGCGCGCCCGGGATCCGGGCGGCGATGTAGCGCCCCTCCTCGACCTTCGCATCAAGGTCGTCGCGCGCGTGGATGATGAGCGTGGGCACGCGCACGGCGCCGAGGACGTCGCGCACGTCCACGAGGCTGTTCATGCGGTAGAGGTCCGCGACCGCCCTCGGGCTGGCGGCGTTGCGGAAGTAGCGCGACAGCCAGTCGCGGAACGCCGGATCGTCCGCCGCGCTCGGCGACAGCGTGCGGACGTCGTCCGCGCCGAGGCGTCCACCCCAGCCGCGCTCGGCATCGTCGGCGAGCGCCATGCGCTCCTCCAGGGTCGGCGCCCACGGGTAGTCCGCCGAACGCACGCGCTTGGCGTAGACGCCGTACGTGACGAGGTGCGTCGTCCGCGACGGATGCGTGGCCGCGAAGACGATGGCCATCGCCCCGCCCTCGGAATGCCCGAAGACCGCCGCGCGCTCGACGCCGGTGGCGTCCATGACCGCACGGACGTCGTCCATGCGCACCTCGATCGTCGGCAGCGTCGTGACCCGATCCGAGAGGCCCGTGCCGCGCTTGTCGAACACGATGACGCGCGCGAAGGCGGCGAGGCCACGCAGGAACGCGGCGTACCGCGGCTCCTCCCACGCGAGCTCGACGTTCGAGACGAACCCCGCGACGTACACCAGGGCCGGCCCCGCGCCGAAGGTCTGGTAGGCGATGCTGGTGTCGCCGCTCCGTGCGTAGGCGGTCTCCGGCCGCAGCTCCATCGGTCCTCTCCGCGTCGTTTCTCGAGCGAGAGTAGCGCCGGGATATCGTCACGAGCGATGCCGGACCTGCGGCGCGCCCGCTTCGCCCGCCTCGTCGCCCGCGCCCTCGACGACCTGCCGGAGCGGTTCGCCGAACGGATGCGCAACGTCGAGATCGTCGTCGAGGACGAGCCGAGCGCGGAGCAGCGGCCCGACGACGGCGGCGACCTGCTCGGTCTGTACGAGGGCGTCCCGCTGACCGGCCGCGGACTCGAGGAGCCCTACGTCCCCGACCGCATCACGATCTTTCGCGGGCCGATCGTGCGTATGACCTCGTCGCCACAGCGCCAGGCCGAGATCGTCCGCGACACGGTGGTGCACGAGATCGCGCACCACTTCGGGATCAGCGACGAGCGGCTGCGGGAGCTGGGGCTGGGCGACGAAGACTGAGCGCGGGAAGACCTCCGACCATGGCGGGCACCGATCACGCGAGGGCGTCCCGGAACTTGCGCACCGCCACCTCGGCCCCCTCGCCGTCCTCGAACACGGCCGAGCCCGCGACGACGACGCTCACCCCCTCGGCGACGACGCGCCGCACGTTGTCGAGCTTGACCCCGCCGTCGATCTCGAGCTCGGCGGCGAGGCGCGCCCGGTCGAGCTCGTGCCGCACGCGCCGGATCTTGGCGATGGCCTCCTCGATGAAGCGCTGACCGCCGAACCCCGGCCGCACGCTCATGACGAGGATCAGGTCGGCCAGCGGCAGGAACGGCAGCACGCTCTCCACCGCGGTCTCGGGGTTGAGCGTGAGCCCGGCCCGAGCCCCGGCGCGACGGATCCGAGCCAGCGTGGGCGCGGGGTCCGGCAGCGTCTCCACGTGCACGGTCAGGTACGACGCCCCGGCCTCCACGTAGCGCTCCACCCACTGGTCGGGGTGCTCGATCATCAGGTGGACGTCGAGCGGGAGCCGGGTGGCGCGGCGGAGATCGGCGACCATCTTCGGCCCGAACGTGAGGTTCGGCACGAAATGGCCGTCCATGACGTCGACGTGGACCCAGTCGGCTCCCCCACGCTCGACGGCCGCCACGGCGTCGGCCAGCCGGGCGAAGTCGGCCGACAGGATGGATGGGGCAAGCTTCACCGGAATCGCGCTTCTCCTTGTTCGGGCGTCCTGTGGCTGGCATGATGCGTCGAGTACGCCGCGAGGAGAAACCAGCCATGTATCGCCCCCAGAACCTGCGGATCCCCGGACCCACCGTCGTCCCCCAGGCCGTCCTCGCCGCCTCGGCCCGGCCGCTGATCAACCACCGCGGACCCGAGTTCGCGGCGCTCATGGCGGCCCTCACCCGCGCGCTCCAGGACTTCCTGCGCACGCAGGGCGACGTCCTGCTGCTCACCTCGTCCGGCTCGGGCGGCATGGAGGCCGCCGTGGCGAACACGCTCTCGAGCGGCGACCGGGTGCTGCTCTTCGTCAACGGCGCGTTCGGCGAGCGCTTCGTCGCCATCTGCAAGGCGTACGGCGTCGACGCGCGCCGTATCGACGTACCGCTCGGACGCGCGGTCGAGCCGGATCTCGTCCGTGAGGAGCTGGCGAAGGAGAAGGGCAAGGACGCGGCGAAGGCGGTGCTGCTCCAGCACAACGAGACCTCCACCGGCGTGCTCAACCCGCTGCGCGAGATCGCCGAGGTCGTGCGCGAGGCCGACCGGCTGCTCATCGTCGACAGCATCTCCGGCGCCGGCGCGGCCGAGCTCGAGATCGACGAGTGGGGCGTGGACGTCTGCGTCACCGCGTCGCAGAAGGCCTGGGGCGCGCCTCCCGGCATCGCCATCGTGAGCATGAGCGAGCGCGCCTGGAAGGCCTACGAGCGCTCGGACCTGCCGAAGGCGTACTTCGACCTCGGCGCGTACAAGGCCGCGCTCGAGAAGGGCGCGACCCCGGCGACACCAGCGGTGACCGTCTTCATCGCCCTCCAGGAGAGCCTGCGGCTCATGGCCGAGGAGGGCCTCGAGGCCATCCTGCGCCGCCACCAGAACATCTCGCGCGCGACGAGGCGCGGCATCCAGGCGGTGAGCCTCGCGCTCTTCGCCGACGAGGCGCACGCCTCGCCCGCGGTGACCGCGTTCCGCCCGCCGACCCGGGTCGACGCGCGCAACCTCATCCGCGTGCTGCGCGACGACTACGACACCATCGTCGCCGGCGGGCAGGGCAAGCTCGACGGCCAGCTCGTCCGCGTCGGGCACATGGGCTTCGTGACGATGACCGACATGGTCGCGTTCTTCAGCGCCCTCGAGCTGGCGCTCAAGGACTTCAACCAGCCGGTCGAGCCCGGCCAGGCGATCTCCGCCGCGCTGCGCGCGTACGCCGAGGCCTCCGCCCCGGCGCCGCGGACCCGGCCGGCAGCGACCGTTGGGAGCCGTCGCTAGCGCCGACCGGCTGCGCGGGACGCCGCGGCGCAGCCTGCCCGCCGTCCACGTCGCCGATCCTCTCGCCGAGGACGGCCTCGCGCTGCTGCGGGACCGTTGCGACGTACGCGTCACGAAGGGGCTCTCCGAGGCACAGCTGGCGCCGCTGCTCGCGGACGTCGAGGCGCTCATCGTCCGCAGCGAGACGAAGGTGAGCGCCGCGCTCATGGACGCCGCGCCGCGCCTCGCCGTCATCGGACGCGCCGGGGTCGGCATCGACAACATCGACGTGCCGGCGGCGACGGAGCGCGGCATCTACGTCGTGAACGCGCCGCTCGGCAACATCGTCGCCGCGGCCGAGCACACCATCGCGCTCACGCTCGCGCTCCTGCGGAACATCGCCGCCGCCGACCGCAGCGTCCGCGCGGGCGAGTGGACGCGCTCGAAGTTCATCGGGCACGAGCTGCGCGGCAGGACGCTCGGGCTCGTGGGCATCGGCCGCGTCGGCAGCGAGGTCGCGCGGCGGATGGCGGCGTTCGAGATGAAGGTCATCGCGCACGATCCGTACGCGACCGAGGCCGGCGCGCTCGCCGTGGGCGCGCGGCTCGTCGACCTCGAGACCGTGCTCTGCGAGGCGGACGTCATCTCGCTGCACACACCGCTCACCGAACAGACGCGCGGGATGATCGACGCCGGGGCGCTCGCGAAGATGAGGCCGACCGCGGTGCTGGTGAACTGCTCGCGGGGCGAGGTCGTGGACCAGCGGGCGCTGGCGGACGCGCTCGCGGCGGGGACGATCGCCGGAGCGGCGCTGGACGTGTTCCCCGCGGAGCCGCTGCCCGACGATTCGCCGCTGCGCGGCGCGCCGCGCACCGTGCTCACCCCGCACCTCGCCGGATCCACGGTCGAGGCGCAGGTGAACGTCTCCGTGGACGTCGTCCGCCAGATCATCGACATCCTCGACGGGCGCCCGGCGACGTTCGCGGTGAACGCGCCGCGGCCGCCCGCGGAGGACCTGGGCGGCGGGGCCTGGCTGAGTCTGGCGAGCGCCCTCGGATCGCTCGCGGCGCAGCTCCTGGACGCGCGTCCGAGCGGCCTAGAGCTCGTCTACGGCGGCGCGCTCGCCGAGCTGCCGGCGGAGCCGCTCCGCGCCGCTGTCGTGAAGGGCCTCCTCGAGTCCTTCAGCGAGCGGCGCGTGAACCTCGTGAACGCGCTGGCGATGGCGCGCACGCGCGGCCTCGGCATCTCCGAGCACCGCGAGGGCGAGAGCGCGCGCGATCGGCCCCAGCTCACCGTGCGCATCGCGAGCACCGAGATCGGCGGGACGCTGGTCCAGGGCGAGCCGCGGATCGTGCTCATCGACGGCTTCCGCGTCGACGTCCCCATCGTGGGCCACCTCCTCCTCACGAAGCACCGGGACAAGCCCGGGCTCGTCGGCCGCGTCGGCACGCTCCTCGGCCGGTACGACGTGAACATCTCGTCGATGCAGGTCGCTCGCCTGCGGCCGCGAGGCGACGCGCTGATGATCCTCACGCTCGACGAGGCGGTGCCCGACGAGGTGCGCGCCGAGATCGGGTCGTTCCCGGACGTGGACCGCGTGCGCACGGCGCGGCTCGCGTAGCGCAGAGCCGCAAGGCGAAGGACGCCGAGCGCGAAGAGCAGAGCAGGCCTAGTGTCGCGCGCCGGGAATACGTTGACGATGCGCGGCCCAGACGGCCGAGGCCACGGAGCCGAGGAGGACGCGCCGGAGCGTATCCGCAGATACGTGAGGAGCGCCCGGACGAAGGCGACACCGGCACCGGCCGTCTGGGCCGATGCGGCGGCAAGGGATTCCCGGTGCGCGACACTAGATCGCTACGAAGTAGGTCTCGCAGGCGAGGCGCACGAGCTCGGGCGTGAGCTCCGGCTGCTTCGCGCTGAAGCGCGCGGCCGCATCGAGGTGAGACATGAGGTCGCGCGGGTGGCACGAGCGGAGCGCGAGCCCGCGCTCCTTCGCGTACTGCGCGATCCACTGCGCGGCCTGCGGGTAGAACGCGATGCCGCGCGTCTCGCAGACGCGCCGCAGGATCTCCGCGAACTCCTCGTCCGTCGGCGGCGTGATCTCGATCTTGTAGTGGATGCGCCGCAGGAACGCCTCGTCGACGAGCGACGACGGCTTGCGGTTCGTCGAGAAGATGAGCAGCACGTCGAACGGCACCTCGATCTTGTGGCCGTCGGCGGTCGTGAGGAAATCGACCTCGCGGTCGAGCGGCACGATCCAGCGGTTGAGGAGCTCGTCCGGGGACGCGCGCTGCCGCCCGAAGTCGTCGATGAGCAGCACGCCCCCGCTCGCCTTCATCTGGAACGGCGCCTCGTGCACCTTCGTCGCCGGGTCGTACGCCAGGTCGAGGTCCTCGAGCGTGAGCTCACCGCCGGCCTCCACGAACGGCCGCGCCACGGGCACCCAGCGCCGGTCGAAGCGCGCGTCGAGCGCGACGAGCGCGTGGTGGCGCGACGGGTCGTACAGGCGGATGACCTGCTGCCCCACCAGCACCGCGTAGGGCAGCACCATGCCGCCCTGGAGGAGCGTCGCGAGCGCGTGGGCGATCGTGGACTTCCCGGTCCCGGGCGGCCCGAAGAGGAAGATCGACCGTCCGCTGTTCACCGCCGGCCCGAGCTGGCGCAGCGTGCGCTCGGGCAGCACGAGGTGCGAGAGCGCCGTGCGGAGCTGCTCGGTGGTGACGTGCAGCTCGCCGACCGACTGCGCGCGGACGCGCGTGACGTACGACGCGAGCGGGACGGGGGCGGGGCCGACGTAGCCGCCGCGCTCCAGCGCCTCGCGCGCGCGCTCGGTGCCCCGGCTCGCCAGGACGTAGAGGTACGTCGACGACGCCATGCCCGCAGCGCCCTTGACCTCGACGAGGTGCTCGTTGCGCAGGAAGTCGAGGACCGGCTGGAGGATCTTCGCGAGCGGCAGGCAGAGCCCGTCGGCCAGATTCGCGGCGCTCGTCTGCCCGCGCGTGTAGAGCATCTTCAGGGTGAGGTCGGCGACGAACGCCGAGCCGAGCCCGGTCTCCTCGAGCGTCTGCGGCGCCATCGGCGCGGCGAGCTCGGGCGAGCGGGGCCGTGCCGGGGCCTGGGTGGTCATCGAGACAGCCATCGTCCCTCCCGCACCATGAACGGAATCTGAAGCGCGAGTCTAGATGCGGCGAGCGCGCCACGGCAGGCGTCCGGCGCGCTGATGCGGCCTTGCAACTACCCGAGGGCGCGGAGCCGCGGCAGCAGCGCCGCGGTCGCCTCGGCGCCGGCGCGCGGATCGGTCGCCGCGCGCGGCATGAACAGGAGGAAGTCGCTGAAGCCGTGCCGGCGCGCGGCCTCGATGCCGCGCAGCGTCTCGTCGGCGTCGTCGGTGCGCAGGTTGAGCGAGAGCCGGAGCGTCCCCATGTCGCGACCCACCTTCGCGCAGTGGGCGGCGAGGGTGCGGACGAGGGAGGCGAGCTCGTCGTCACCGGCCGCGACCGTGTTCCACACGTCGGCGTGCTTCGCGACGACGCGCAGCGTCCGCTTCGGGCCCGACCCGCCGATCCACAGGGGCGGGTACCGCTGGATCGGCTTCGGCTCCGCGATCGCCTCGGTGAGGTGGTAGAAGCGGCCGTCGAACGACGCGCGGCCCTCCGACCAGAGGAGCTTCAGCACGCGGCACGACTCGTCGAGCATCCGGATGCGGTCGGCCGCGCTCGGGAACGGCAGGCCGTACATGACGAACTCGGGCTCGTTCCACGCCGCGCCCATCCCCATCTCGAGCCTGCCGTGCGACAGGTGATCGACGGTGACGGCGATCTTCGCGAGCAGGCCGGGATGGCGGTAGAGGTTGCCGGTCACGTTCAACCCGATGCGGATCCGCCTGGTCACCTCGGCGACGGCGCCGAGGATCGTCCACCCGTCGTAGATGGGCTGCGACGGGTCGGGACCGAGCGCGATGAGGTGGTCGAACGGCCAGAGGTGATCGAAGCCGGCCTCGTCGGCGATGCGCCAGGCCTCGCGCTGGTGGTCCAGCGGATGGACCTGCTGCGCGAGCTTCAGACCGAAGCGGAGCGCGAACGGCACCGCACGAGCCTAGCGCGGTACAGTCGTGGGCGATGGAAGCGGCGCGGTTCGAGCGTGCGGTCCGCACCGAGTCGAGCGAGATCTTCGCGATCTACGGCGGCGCGCGCCGCATCGGCCGCGTCGACCTGCACTACGGCCGCTTCGAGGTCCACGCGACGCTCGTGCTCGACGTCGATCTCGCCGACGATGAGCTGCAGCAGCTCATCGACCAGCTCGACGAGGAGCTCGTGCAGACCCACGACCCCGAGCGCGAGGACTTCCTCGTCACCGTGTTCAAGGGCGAGGAGCTCGGCTTCTACAGCGACGAGTTCGACTCGGATGACGAGGAGTCATCCGAGGAATAGGAGGTCGCGGCGAGGACCGTCAGGCGACGGCCACGTCCAGGACCTCCGCCCCGCTGAGCCGGACGAGGTCCGCCGGGCTGATCGGGAACACGGCGTCGGGCAGACCGCACGCGGCCCACACCTCGTCGTGGGCCAGCAGGCCGCGGTCGCAGATCACGCGGCACGGCCCCGCGTGCGCGAAGGGCGGCACGCCGCCGATCGCGTAGCCCGTCGCCCGCTTGGCCTCGTCCGCGGTCGCGCGGCGCACCGGCGCGCCCAGGGCCGCGCCGAGCTTGGCCTCGTCGACGCGCGACGCCCCCGAGCAGAGCACGACCGTGACGTCGCCGCCGGCGCTGAACACGAGCGACTTCACGATCCGCTCGGCCGAGGTGCCGATCGCCCGCGCGGCGTCCGCCGCGGTCCGCGTTCCGGCGGGGAACCTCCGCACCGCCAGCCGCAGACCGCGCGCCGCGGCGTAGTCGCGCACGCGCGCCACGTTCGGGTGGTCTCCGGCGGCGTGGCTCAGCGGGTCAGACGCGCCACCGCGGACACGAGGCGCGCCGGCACGAGCGCGAGCAGCGTTCGGGCGAGGCGGCGCCAGGCCGACGTCGCCCGCTCGACGTCCTCCGAGCTCGACCCCGCGCGCGTGTAGCGGTCGCGGACGCGCACGTCGGCGATGAGCCCGATCGGCTCCTTCACCTCGGGCACGGCGCCGCCGAGCATCGCGGCGTACTCGTACGTCGTCTGCGCCGGATCCGGTCGGTATCCCGCGTACGACGCGAGCAGCCGCGTCTTCCCCCACGCCGCGTCGATCGCGCGCTGCCCGCGGAAGCGCAGCTGGAACCGCGCGAACGCCGTCGCCGTGATGGCGAGCAGGACGAGCAGCACCGCGAGCATCGGACGCGGGTCGAACGGGACGACCGCCAGGCCGCCCTCGCCGCCGCCGCCCGCGTCGATCTGCTCGTTCGGCAGGAGGCCCGCGTCGGGGTTCAGCCGGTCGGGATCGTTGATGCCCGGGGTCTCCGGGCTCGGCGCCTGGCCCGTGAGGTCGGTGTCCGCGCGCAGGAACGGCGCCTGCGACGGCGTCGGCTCGAACTCGATCCAGCCGTACGCCGGGAAGTAGACCTCCGCCCAGGCGTGGGCGTTGAGCTCCTTCACCTCGTAGCGGCCGGTGCTCGGGTCGAGGTTCCCCGTCGTGTAGCCCTCGACCAGGCGCGCGGGCACGCCGAGCTCTCGGAGCATGACGACCATCGACGACGCGAAGTACTCGCAGAAGTCCTCCTTCAGCGTGAAGAGGAAGAAGTCGACCGGATCGCGGCCCGGAGGCGGCGCCTGGACCGAGAGCGTGTACTTGTAGTTGGCGCGAAGGTACGACTCGATCGCCTCCGCCTTGTCGTACGCGTTCTGCCTGTCGCCGGCGACCTGGCGCGCGAGGTCGCGCACGCGCTGCGGCAGCGTCGACGGCAGCTGCAGGTACTTGCTCCTGATGTAGTCGGGGTAGGTCTCCGAGGCACGCCGCAGGGCGCCCTTGTCCGCGACCGACTCGTACGAGACGACGGTGTACGAGCCCTGCGCCTGGTCGGCCCGCAGCGCGCGCATCGCGGTCGAGTAGGAGGTATCGCTGCCCGTGTCGAACTGGTACGGGATGCTCGCCCGGACGGGCTCGTTCGGAGCGAAGAGGACCGACGACGACGAGCCGACGATGTCGAACGTCGTCTCGACCCGGATGCGCCCCTGCGTCGGCGGCGTCACGCGGTCGACCCGGGTGCTCTCCGTCTTCTGCCAGCCGTTCCCGGTGTAGAAGTCGTAGGTGATGGCCCGCCAGAAGCGGCCCTGCGTCGAGGTGACGTACATGACGACCTGGTCCGTGAGGCTGGGGGCCTGCCCGAGGCGGATCGACTCGGCGAACGAGATGCCGCGCACCCGGCTCGGGCCCGAGACGCCGGCGAAGAAGCGCTGCCACTCGGTCTCGACGCGCTGGTACGGCGTCTGGAAGACGTTGTACGCCGAGGAGAGCGCCTCCGCCGCGCCCACCCGTGGGGTGAAGAAGGCCAAGAGCACGAGGACGAGCGTCCAGGTGAGGCCGCCGCGCAGCAGCCGCCAGTCCATCTCGCCGCTCGGCACGATGTTCCGGCGCTGCCAGCGCTCCTGCAGACCGACGATGTGCAGGCGGACGAGCAGCACGAGGGCGGCGAGGGTGAACACGACGAGGTCGGCGAACAGGCTGGTGAGCGCGAGCGACACGTTGATGACCAGGCAGCCGCCGACGAAGACGAGCGTGTCCCAGGGTCGGAAGAGGCGCGCGAGCGCGAACGACCCGACGAACGCGCTGCTCCACACCGTCGCGCCGAGGACGATGGTGAACACCGTGGTGTCGCTCGCGGCCTCGCCGGCCAGCACCTGCGTGAGCCAGCCGTTGACCGCGACGGCGAGGCGCACGAGCTTCTCGCTGAACACCGGACCCTCGCTCGCGCCGGCCGTGGCGATCACGATGGCGAGGCCGCCGAGCATGCCGCCGAGCGTCATCGCGCGCGGCGCGGGCATCCGTCCGTTCCCGACGAGCGTGCCCGCGAGGATCCCGGCGAGCGCGAGCCAGGTGAGCTGCTCCGACGTCCGCACCCACTGCGCCTGCTGCAGCGAGAGCGGGTATATGAGGACGACGAGGACGTAGATCGGAAGGGCGACGAGCCCCCCGCGGAACGCGAGGCGCGACCGCGCGATCGGCGGGAACAGCGAGCGCAGCGTCCGCGCCCCCCAGGCGCGCGCGCGGCTAGGCGACCGCACCGGCCGTGTCCCGGAAGAGATCGGCGATCGACGCGCCCGGCGCGAGGTAGGTCGACCTCGCGCCGGCGATCGCGAGCTCGCCGAAGAGCGCGTTCCGGCGTGCGCGGTCGCGCTCGTCGGTCGTCGCCGGCGCCGCCACGACCACCGCCTGCGTCGCGATGGACGCCTCGCGCAGGGTGGCCGCGGGCCGGACCCAGGCGCGGTCGAGCGAGGGCGTGATGAGCACGCAGGACGACCCGCGACGCAGGCGCGGCAGCGTCTCGACCATGGTCTCGGCGAGCGTGACCGAGCCGCCCATCCGCACCTCGGCGAGGTACTGCATGAGCTTGCCGAGCTGCTTGTTGCCCCGGTCGGGCTGGAAGACCTCGGCGCGCGTGCCGCTGGTGATGAGCCCGACGCTGCGGTGCTCGCGCAGCGCCTTCGCGACGATCGACGCCGCGACCGTCACGCAGCGCTCCTCGGTGGAATCCTCGCCCTCCCCCCGGTGCCAGTGGCGCTCGAGGTCGAGGTAGATCCAGAGGTCCGCCGTCCGGTCCAGCTCGAATTCCTTCACGTGGAGCGAGCGGTGACGCATGGACGAGGGCCAGTGGATGCGGTTCATCGCGTCACCCGGCCGGTACTCCCGGATGCCCATGACCATGGAGGTCGCCTGGAGCGAGCGCTGCCCGGTCAGCACGCCGCCTTCGAGGACCGAGCCGGGGAGCTGCCAGTGCGGGAGCGGCACGACGCGGGGATACACGAGCAGCAGCGCCTCGCTCGGCACGCGCGCCTCGCGCGGGAAGAGGCCGAACGGATCGCCGCTGCGGAGCACGATCGGACCGACCTTGTACCGGCCGCGGCGGATCGCCTTCGCGAGCACCTTCCACCTGCGCGTCTTGCCGCCGCCGCCGATGGCCAGGACGCGGCCGGGGAGCGGCTCCGGCCAGTTCGACTCCTCGCTGATCTCGAGCCAGAGCTTCCCGAAGGACGAGTCGTTCCGCAGCTCGTAGACGAGCTCGAACGTGTCGCCGAGATGGGCGTAGCTCTGCGAGAGCGTCCTGGTGAGCGAGAGGCCGTCGAGCGTGAGCCGCGCCTGTATCCACATCGCCACCGCGACGAAGAGCAGCAGGTACGACAGGTAGGCGAGGAGGTCGAGCCCCGTCGAGACGGCGACGATGAAGAGGGCGCTCCACAGCACCGCGAACTGCCAGGCGCGCACGCGCTCAGCTCCTCGCGGCGGTCGAGGAGAGCTCGACCGGCACGGACGCGAGGACCTCGGCGACGACCGTCGTGGCGGCCAGGTCCTTGAGCCGCGCCTGCGGCTGCAGGATGAGCCGGTGCGCGAGCGTCGGCGCGGCGAGCTGCTTCACGTCGTCGGGGATCACGAAGTCGCGGCCCTGCATCAGCGCGAACGCCTGCGCGGCGCGCGCGAGCGCGAGCGAGCCGCGCGGCGACGCCCCGAGATACACGTCGGGGTGCGACCGCGTCGCGTTCACGACGGCGACGACGTACGTCTTCACCTGCTCGGCGATGTGCACGTCCTTCGCCGCGCTCTGCGCGGCGAGCAGCTCCTCGGCGCTGATGACCTGCTCGATCGTCTCGAGCGGGTGGATCACGCGCTGGGCGTCGAGGATCGCGACCTCCTCCCGGTCGCCGGGGTAGCCGAGCTGCAGACGGATGAAGAAGCGGTCGAGCTGCGCCTCGGGGAGCGGGAAGGTGCCCTCGTACTCGATCGGGTTCTGGGTGGCCATGACCAGAAAGGGCTCCGGCAGGTGGTAGGTGACGCCATCGACCGTGACCTGGTGCTCCTCCATGGACTCGAGGAGGGCCGACTGCGTCTTCGGCGTGGCCCGGTTGATCTCGTCGGCGAGGACGATCTGGCTCATGATCGGTCCGGGCCGGAACTCGAACGCGCTGGTCCGCTGGTTGAAGATCGACACGCCGGTGACGTCCGAGGGGAGCAGGTCCGGCGTGAACTGGATGCGCCGGAACGAGCAGCCGAGCGAGCGCGCGATGGCCTTCGCGAGCACCGTCTTGCCGGTGCCCGGGACGTCCTCGATGAGGATGTGGCCGCGGCACACGAGCGCGACGAGCGCGAGCTCGACCTCGTGGTGCTTGCCGAAGATCACCCGCTCGACGTTCGCCACGACGGCCGAGATGTTGGTCGCCAGGCCGCTCTTATCCATCCATCACTCCTGACACGGGTCCCCGCCCAATCCTAAGGCGCGATCGCCGCTTTCCCAGTGAACGTGCGGGCTCGACGTTCGGTTCAACGTCCGAGCGCCGCGGCCATCACCCGTCCGCCCACCGGAGCGGCGTCGAGGCCCCCGTTCGGCGTGTTCTCGATGATCACGGCCACCGCCACCACCGGGGCCTCGGCCGGCGCGAACCCCACGAACCAGCCGTGCGGCGCCCCCGCCGGGTTCTCGGCCGAGCCGGTCTTGCCGGCGACGTTGACCCCCGGGATCTTCGCGCCGTACGCGAAGGCGCCCGGCCCCGACACGGCCCCGACGAGCATCTGGGTGATGGCCGCCGCGGTCTGCGGGCTCACGACCTGGCCGGACGGCCCCGGTGCCACCGTCCGGATCGTGTTCCCGGCCGCGTCCCGCACCTCCAGCGCGTAGTGCGGCGTGGGCATGATCCCGCCGCGGCCGATGGCGGCGGCCACCAGCGCCATCCGCAGCGGCGACACGAGCAGCTCGCCCTGTCCGTACGCGGTGTCCGCCACGAGCGTCGGACGTCCGAGCGAGCCCGTGCTCGACAGCTGCCCGGCGGCGGCGGCTAGATCCGAGCCGGGAGCGCTCCCGACGCCGAACCGGCCGGCGTACTCCGCGAGCTTGTCCCCGCCGATGCGCAGCCCGATCTGCGCGAAGTAGATGTTCTCGGACAGGCGGTAGGCGTCGGCCATCGTGTAGTCGCCGTGCGCCTGCGACGAGGACCGCACGTAGTAGTCGCCCCACGACCTGTCGGCCTGCCACGGGTCGTCGACGCGCAGCTTCGCGTTCGGATCGACGCCGCTCTCGATGGCCGCCGACCCGGTCACGAGCTTGAACGTCGAGCCCGGCGCGTAGAGCCCGTCGCGCGCGCGGTCGATGAGCGGCCGGCCGGGATCCCCGTTCACCTCCTTCCAGGCGAGCCTCTCGGTCGCCGGGTCGACGATCCGGTTCGCGTCGTACCCGGGAAAGCTGACCGACGCGATGATCGCGCCGCTGCGCGGGTCGAGCGCGACGATCGCGCCGCGCCGGTTCCCGAGCGCCGCGGCGGCCGCCTGCTGCACCCTGGGGACGATGCCGAGCACCACGCTCCCGGGGGACTCCCGCTCGCCGAGGTAGCGCGCGCGCCACACCGCGATCGGATCGGCCGGATCCTGGCCGATGAGCGAGTCGGCGTACGCGGCCTCGATGCCCGCGGTGCCGTACGTGAACGACGCGTAGCCGACGACCTGCGAGAGGGACGGCGTCGTGTAGCGGCGGACGTAGCCGTCCGGCGTCCGCACGCTCTCCGCGAGCACGCCGCCGGTGCTGTCCACGATCGCTCCGCGTGGGCGGTCGCGCACCGCGGCGACGAGCCGCGGGTTGAACGGGTCGCTCGAGAGCTCGCTCGACGCGACGAGCGTCCAGTAGCCGACCCCCACCGAGGTCGCGAGGAACGCGACCGCGATCGCGAGCGTGAGCGAGCGGATGTTGGCCGCGATGCTCCTCATGCCTTCTCGGCTCGTGCTCACGGCGATCCCCGCACGCGCGCGGTCACGTCGCTGACGCGGATGAGGAGCGCCACCAGCATCCAGTTCGTCACGAGCGACGACCCGCCGTACGCGACGAACGGCAGCGTGACGCCGGTGAGCGGGATGAGCCGCGCGTTGCCGCCGACGATGACGAGCGTCTGGAACGCGACGATGAACGACAGACCCGCCGCCAGCAGCTGCAGGAACGGCGTCGGCGCCCGGACCGCGATGAGCATGCCGCGGTACACGAAGAGCAGGAACAGCGCGAGCAGGGCGACCGCGCCGGCGAAACCGACCTCCTCGGTGAACGCGTCGAAGACGAAGTCGCTCCACACGATCGGGATGCGGTCGGGCAGGCCGTTCCCCAGGCCCACCCCCAGAAGTCCGCCGTTCGCCAGAGCGAACAGTCCCTGCACGATCTGGAAGCCCGGCCCGAACCGCAGGTCCTCGGAGAACGGGCGCAGCCACGTGTCGATCCGCACCTGGACGTGCGGGAGGGTCTGGTACAGGACGACCCCGCCCGCGACGAGGAGCACGACGCCGAGGAGCGTGTAGAACGCCTCGCCCGTCGCGAGGTACAGCATCGCCAGGAAGATCCCGAGGAAGAGGAGCGCCGCGCCGAGGTCCTTCTCGAAGACGACGACGGCCATGGCGAACGCCCACATCGCGAGGATCGGGAGCAGGTACGGGAGCGGCGGGACGGGGAGGGGGCCGAACCGCCGTGGCCGCGCGATGACCTCGCGATACTCCTCGAGGTACGCGGCGAAGAAGATGACCATGATGATCTTCACCGCCTCCCACGGCTCGAACGAGAAGGGTCCGAGGCCGATCCAGATCCGCGCGCCGTTGATCTCGCGGCCGATGACGGGCAGCAGGGGCGACACGAGGAGCAGCACACCGAGCAGCGCCCAGGTCCATTTGAAGCGCGAGAGCGCGGTCACGTCGCGCGGGATGAGGATCGTCGCGACGAAGGCGCCGGCGGCGATGACCATCCACGTGAGCTGCTGGAGGAGCAGCGGCCGGTCCTCGGGCTGCAGCCGCTGCACGAGCACCAGCCCGATGGCCGCGAGCGCGGCCGCGGTGGGCAGGAGCAGCTGGTCGCCGCGCACGCCCCGCGCGACGAGGAAGACGTGCAGCAGGAGGACGAGCGCGACGTACGCGACCGGGACCGCGAGCTGGGCGCGATCGAAGGTCGTCGTCTCGGCCGCGGCGACGGCGACCGATCCGGTCACCGCCAGCGCGGCGACCCAGACGAGGAGGCGCAGCTCGGGGCCGCGGCGCAGGAGCGCGGTCACACGCGCTCGAGCCGCATCGTCACGCGGCCGATCCCGAGCTGGTCGCCCGCGCGCACGCGCTCGGGCTTCGCGATGCGGACGCCGTTCACGAGCGTCCCGTTCGTGCTGCCCAGATCCTCGATCCACCACTCGCCGTCGCGCAGCTCGAGCACGGCATGACGCGCCGAGGCGGCCTCGTCGGGGAGCGGGATGTCGTTGCCGGAGTCGCGGCCGATCGCGTTCGTCGCGCGCAGCGTGATGCGCTCGCCGGCCCGCGGCGTGCGCGACGGGCTGCGCTCGACGACGAGGACGCCGAGCGACCGCGAGGGATCCCGCTCGCCGGCGAGCGCGCCGTGGAGGACGCCGAACGCGCGGATGAGGAAGAGGTAGATGAGCAGCAGGAACGCCACGCGGATGCCCCAGAGGAGGACGCCGAACGGGAGCTCCACTAGTGTCGTGACCTGGAAGTCATGTGCGGATGCGCGGCCCGGGACGCCGAGGCCAAGGAGCCGAGGAGGACGCGCCGGAGCGTAGCCGCAGCTACGCGAGGAGCGCCCGGACGAAGGCGACACCGGCATCGGCGTATCCGGGCCGATGCAGCTGCGAATGGATTCCGGGTCACGACACTAGAGCCTCACTCCGACCGGAAGGTGATCTCGAGACCGCCGATGGAGAGACGGTCGCCGTCGTCGAGGACCTTCTCGGCGATGCGACGTCCGTTCACGTACGTCCCGTTCGTGCTCTGCAGGTCGTAGAGCGTGTACCGGCCGAGCCGCAGCCGGATCTCCGCGTGCTTGCGCGACACGCGCCGGTCGTCGAGCACCAGGTCGCTCTGCGGGTCGCGCCCGATGAGCACCGCCTCGCCGCCCAGCGCCACCGGGGCGCCGTCCCGCGGCTCGAGGCTGGCCCGCGGTGCCCGGGGCCGCTCGCGCAGCAGAGCCTCGCGGTCGAGCACCATGGTGTGGCCGGTCTCGACCGCGCCGAGCGCGCGCCCCTCCGGCGCGACCTCCTCCCCAGCCGCGTCGACCATCGCGCACGACACGCGGATGTCGCCGGACGCGAGGTCGTCGTCCCGCTCGACCTCCACGGTCGGGTACGCGAGCAGCGTGAAGCTGCGCTCGCGGCTCGCGCCGAGGAGCGTCTCCGCGAGCTCCTGCTCGAGGCTGCGGCGGTACTGCTCGAACTGCGCGAAGTCGGAGGGCGCGAGCGACACCACGTAGGAGTTCGGCACGAAGGTCTTCGAGAGCGAGATCGTCTGGTGCGCCTCCATCGCGCGGATGAGTCGCTTGGCGATCTGGACCGGCTGCAGCTTCGCCCCGAAGAGGCGCGCGCTCCAGCCCTCGATCACGCGGCTCACGAACGCCTCGACGCGCTCCACGGCTACCTCGTCCCCCGCCGCATCGCCGCCGTGCCGAGCACGGTCGATACCAACCGGTCCCCGCCGACCGCTAGGATGCGGCCTCGCTCTTCTTCGGAGCGGCCGCCGGCGGCGTGCTCGCCGCCTTCGCCTCGGGCTTGGCCTCGGCCTTCTTGGCGGTCCCGCCGTCCTCCTTCGGGGGCGTCCGCGAGTCCGTCTTGTACCAGCCGGAGCCCTTGAAGACGATGGCGGGCGGCACGATGAGCCGTCGCGGCGTCTTGCCGCAGCTCGGACAGACCCCGATCGCGGGATCGCTGAAGGTCTGGACCGCGGAGAAGGCGTGCCCGCAGTGGTCGCAGCGGTAGTCGTAGATCGGCATCGCTCACTATCATCGCCGAAGGCTCGGGCCGGGTCACGCGCCGCGCGGGCCGGCCGCGGTCTACCCTGACGGCGCCATGTCCGCCTCCGACGCTCGGCCGCTCGCGCTCACCGGGGGCACGCTCGTCGACGGCACCGGCGCGCCGCCGCGTCGCGCGACGGTCGTCATCGCCGGCGACCTGATCGGCGCGATCGCCGAGGCTCCTCCCGCGGGCGCGACGACGATCGACGTCCGCGGCCGGACCATCCTGCCCGGGCTCATCGACGCGCACGTGCACCTCTGCTCGTACGCCGGCGACGCGGCCAGGGCCGATCGCCTCTGGAGCGTGACGACCTTCGAGGAGGAGCAGGTGCTCCACGGCGCGGCGAACGCCCGCACGGCGCTCCTCGCCGGCTTCACCACGGTGCGCGACATGGCCGGCGCGCGCGCGGAGGTCGCCATCAAGCACGCGCTCGACGCGTTCGTCCTCGAGGGCGCGCGCGTCGTCTCCGCCGGCTTCATCGGGATGACCGGCGGCCACGGCGACCTCTTCACGCCGCCCGCGGTGGAGCGCCGGCCGTCGGTCGTCGCCGACGGCGTCGACGCCTGCCGCGCGGCGGTGCGGCGGCACGCGCGCGACGGGGCCGACCTCATCAAGATCTGCACCAGCGGCGGCGTGCTGTCCATGGGCGACCGGAGCGAGTGGCGCAACTACACGCTCGAGGAGACGCGCGCGATCGTCGACGAGGCGCACGCGCTCGCGATGCGCGTCGCCGCGCACGCGCACACCCGCGCGGGGATCGCGCAGGCGCTCGACGCCGGCGTCGATTCGATCGAGCACGGCTCGCAGCTCGACGAGGCGCTCGCGGCGCGCATGGCGGAGAGCGGCACGCGTCTGGTCGCCACGCTCTCGATCCACGAGCAGATCCGGCTGCACGGCCGCGAGCGAGGCGTGAGCGCCGAGTCCCTCGCGAAGGCCGAGGCGCTCCACGAGGGCCGCGTCCGGGCGGTGCGCGTCGCGAAGGCCGCGGGGGTGCGGGTCGCGTGCGGGACCGACTCCTCGAGCGTGCTCCCCTTCGGGCTCCACGCCTGGGAGCTCGAGCTCCTGTGCCGCGACGGCGGCTTCACGCCGATGGAGGCCATCGTCGCCGCGACGCGCGACGCGGCCGAGACCGTCGGCCTCGCCGAGCGCACCGGGACGCTCGAGCCCGGCAAGTGGGCCGACCTCGTCGTCGTCGACGGCGATCCGCTGGCCGACGTCACGCTGCTGCGCGACCGCGAGCGCATCCGCATGGTCTTCCGCGAAGGCCGCAGGCTCGTCGACCGCGGGTAGCCGCGTCCCGGGGCGCGTTGGCAGCGGTCATGCGGTCTGAAGGCCGGTGCTCATACGCGCAGGCGCGCTCCCCCTCGTGCTCGCGGCCTTGGCGAGCCTCGCCGTCATCACGGCGGTCGTGGTGTGGCGCCCATCCGACCAGGCGACGACCCTCCGCTCCACGCCGAGCGTGGTCACGGCGGTGCGGGACCTGGCGCGGCTCCAGACGGTCGAGTTCCACATCGAGCGGGTCATCGATCTGCGCGACCAGCAATCGCTGCTCTTCGGCCTCATCCGCACGGAGGACGCGATCCTCTTCGTCGCCGTCGGCGAGGTCACCGCCGGCGTCGATCTGGCGGAGCTGACCGACGGCGACGTCACCCTCGATCGGGCCACCGGCGCCGTGAGCATCCGGCTTCCGGCCGCGCGCGTCCTCACCACGCGACTCGACAACGAGCGCAGCTGGGTCTACACGCGGCAGACGGGAACGCTCGCGCAGCGGCGCGAGGACCTGGAGACGCGGGCGCGGCAGGAAGCCGAGCGCACGCTCGAGCGGAGCGCGATGGACGGCGGCATACTCGCCCGCGCGCGCGACAACGCCGAGCGCACGATCATCGCCTTCGTGCGATCGCTCGGCTACGAGACGGTGAGGGTCACCTCGCGAGACGCGCTCCCCTGACCGCACGGGGCGGAGCGGAGCGGAGCGGACCGAGACCTTCGCCTACCCCGTCCGGCGCAGCTCCCGGTCGAGGATGCGCACGCGCTCCTCGCGCTCCGCGAGCTTCGCCCGCTCGTTCGCGACGACCGAGGGCGGCGCCTTGTCGGCGAAGCCCGGCCGCGCGAGGAGCGCCCGAGAGCGCTCCAGGAGCATCTTCGCCTCGGCGAGCTCGCGCTCCAGGCGCCCGCGATGCTCACCGGCGTCGCCGCCGGCGGCGAGGCGCACCCAGGCGGCGCGGACCGCGGTGGCCGGGCCGCTCCCCTCGCCGAACGAGACGTCGCTCTGCGTGAGATGGGCGATCGCGTCCGCGTGCTCGCGGATGGCGGTCGTGTCCCCGCCGAGGGCCACGCTCACGCGCTTCCCGGGGGCGACGCCGCTCGACTGGCGCAGGTTGCGGATCGCGCGCACGACCTCGATGAGGAAGGCGAAGCGGTCCTCGAGCGCCTCGTCGCGCGCGCCGGGCGCGGGCCACCTCGCGATCACGAGCGACGGCGCGCCATCGGCCGTCGGCAGCGCGCGCCACAGCTGGAGCGCGAGCGTGTCGGTGATGAACGGCATCGACGGGTGCAGGAGGCGCAGCACGCGGTCGAGCACGTACGCGAGCGTCTTCGCCGCGCCCGCCGCGCGCCCGGGGTCGCGCAGGCTCGCCTTCGACAGCTCGATGTAGACGTCCGCGAATTCGCCCCACACGAAGTGCTGGAGCGTGCCGACGTACTCGCCGAAGAGGTATGACTCGATGAGCCGCGTGCACTCCGCGACGGTCGCCTCGGTGCGCGAGAGGATCCAGCGCTCCGCGGGGCCGAGGCCGGGCTCGCCGGCGGGGCTGCGCTCGGTGTGCCATCCCGGCTGCGGGCGCGCGTCGAGCGCGCGCAGCACGAACCGGCCGACGTTCCAGAGCTTGTTCGCGAACTCGCGGGCGTTGCGCAGCTTCCCCTCGGAGAGCTGGCTGTCGCTGCCGGCGGACACGCCGTTCACGAGCGCGAAGCGCAGCGCGTCGGCGCCCTGCTCCTCGATGGCGTCCACCGGGCTCTCGACGTTGCCCTTGGACTTGGACATCTTCTCCGTCCCCACCCGCACGAGGCCGTGCAGGTACACGGTGTGGAACGGGATGTCGCCCATGTTCTCGAGGCCCATCATGATCATGCGGGCGACCCAGAAGAACAGGATGTCGTAGCCCGTCTCGAGCACCGACCCCGGGTAGAACCGCGCCAGGTCGGCGGTCCGCTCGGGCCAGCCGAGCGTCGTGTGCGGCCAGAGCGCCGACGAGAACCACGTGTCCAGCACATCCGGGTCGTGCCGCAGGTCGTCGCTCCGGCACTTCGGGCAGCGCGTGGGGTCGGGCCCGTCCTCGTCGGGGACCACGATCTCGCCGCAGTCCTGGCAGTACCACGCGGGGATGGAGTGCCCCCACCAGATCTGGCGCGCGATCGCCCAGTCGCGGATGTTCTCCATCCACTCGAAGTAGATCTTCTCCTGGTACTTCGGGACGATCCGGATGCGCCCGTCGCGCACCGCCTCGACGGCCGGCTGCGCGAGCGGCTTCATGCGCATGAACCACTGCCTCAGCACGAGCGGCTCGTCCACCGTCCGGCAGCGGTCGTGGATCCCGACGGCGTGCGTGATCGGCTCCTGCTTCGTGAGCAGCCCGCGCGCACGCAGGATCTCGATCGCCTTCGCACGCGCGGCGTCGCGGAGCTCGCCGGAGAGCGGCCCGGCCTCCTTCGTCATCATCCCGCGCGTGTCGATCGCGCTGATGACCGGCAGCGAGTGGCGCCGGCCGATCTCGAAGTCGGTCTGGTCGTGGCCCGGCGTCACCTTCAGCGCACCGGTGCCGAACGCGGGATCGACGGCCTCGTCGCCCACGATCCTCACGCGGCGCTCCACGAGCGGCACGAGCACGTCGCGCCCGATGAGCGCCTTCCAGCGCGCGTCCTCGGGATGCACCGCGACCGCGACGTCGGCCACGATCGTCTCGGGGCGCGTCGTCGCGACGACGACGTCCGGCGTCCCCGCCGGCATCGGCTCGGCCCACGGGTAGCGCACGTACGAGAGCTGGTCGGTGCGCTCGACGTGGAGCGCCTCGAGATCCGAGTACGTCGTCTGGCACGTGAGGCACCAGTGGACGATGCGATCGGCACGGTAGAGGTGCCCCTTCCGGTAGAGGCGGATGAAGTGGGTGCGCACCCGCCGCTGCATGTCCGGGTCCATGGTGAAGTGCACGCGCGTCCAGTCGAGGCTGCACCCGAGCATGCGCAGCTGCGCGTAGATGCGCGGCTGGTAGTGGCGCATCCACTTCCACATCTCGTCCAGGAGCTGCTCGCGCGTGAGCGACCGCTTGTCGGTCTCCTTCGCGAGCTCCTTCTCGACCACGATCTGCGCGATGATCCCGGCGTGATCGGAGCCGGGCAGGTACAGCGTCGACTCCCCCCTCATGCGGTGCCAGCGCGCCATGAGGTCCTCGTACCCGCCGAACCCCAGCGCGTGCCCCATGTGCAGGTCGCCGGTCACGTTCGGCAGCGGGAGCATCATCACGAACGTCCGCTCGCCCGGCGCGGGCGTCGCCGGCGGCGTGAAGAAGCCCGAGCGCTCCCACCACTCGTACAGCTCGGTCTCGACGACCGACGGGCGGAAGTTCTTCTCGCTGAAGTCGAGCACGGACGCCGGCGGTGCCGGGATCTGCTGCGTCGCCATGTCGATCGCCTCCCTTCGGTCGGTCGGACCGCTGTTCCGGGCAAACAAAAAACGCCGTTCGTCCCAGGACGAACGGCGCCGTCGTACCACCCGGGCTTCACGCGACCGTGTCGCGTCTCCTTGCGCCTCTATCGGGGCGGGCGATCCGGCTCGCGGGCGACTTCCCCGACGTGCTCGCCGCGACGCGCTTCCAGCCGCTGACGCGTCTTCTCTATCGGTGCTGCGTCCGTGTTCTCCCGGTCACCGCCGGCACCCGCGATGGTACCGGGTCGCCGCCGTCGCTCGCAACGACCGGCGAGCGACACGGTGGGGGCGCGGTCAGGCTCTGCTCGCGCGGATCTCGCCGGGTGAGCGGCGCGTCTGGCCGCGCTGCTTGTGCCGGTACATGGCGCGGTCGGCGGCATCGACGAGCTCGTCCACGGTGAGCGCGCGCGTCGTGGCGTCGGCGACGCCCCAGGCGATCGTCGGAAGCGTGCGGCCGTCGCCCTGCGCGGTGCCGGCGACGGTGTCCGCGAGGCGGCGCATCACGCGCTCGGCCACGAGGAGCGGCGCGCCCGGGAAGAGGATCGCGAACTCGTCGCCGCCGATCCGCGCGACGAGGTCGCCGTCGCGGACGCCCGCCGTGAGGATCTGACCGATCCGGACGAGCGCCTCGTCACCCGCCGCGTGGCCGCGGCCGTCGTTCAGCTGCTTCAGCTCGTTCACGTCGAGGACCGCCACCGAGAGGGCCCCGCTCGGATCGCGCGCGAGCTCGCGCCGCAGCTGCTCGAAGAACGTGCGCCGGTTCGCGAGCGACGTGAGCGGGTCGGTCGCGGCGGCGTGCTTGGCGGCCTCGTGCAGCTTCGCCACGCGGAGCGCCGCGGCGACCTGGTGCGACACGGCGGTGAGCAGCTCCTCGTCCTCCGTGCTGAAGGCGTTCTCGCGCGGGCTCTCGATGCCCAGCACGCCGACGCGCTCCTCGCCGAGCTGCAGCGGCACGACCAGGACGCTGTTGATCTCGGCCGGCCCGTAGAAGCGCGGGTCGCGCTGCGCGTTCGCGACGTGCTGCGCGCGGCCGTGCTCGATCACCCACCAGCTGATGCCCCTGCCCGGCGGCAGCCGCTCGCCGGTGTAGGGCTCGGACGGCCCCACCGCCGCGCGCACCACGAGGTGCTCGTGCTCGTCGTCGAGCGTGAGGAGGAAGCCGTGCTCGTAGCCCATCGACTCGCAGACGATCCGCAGCAGGCGGCCGGCGAGCTCGTCCATGTCGAGCACCGCGCTGATCTCGGACGCGAGCCGCTGCAGGATCGCGAGCTGCCGTCCATGTGCGTGCGCCGACGCGGCGAACTGCTCCAGCACGCCGGCCGGACCGGGCACGTCCTCGTACTCCTCCTGCTCGATGGCGACGATGCGGCGCAGCGCGACGGCGCCCTGCTGCTGGTCGCGCTCGATGACACGCAGGAACGCGTCGACGACGTCGGGATGGAACTGCGTGCCGCGGCAGCGCAGCAGCTCGGCGCACGCGAACTCCACCGTCTGCGCCTGCTTGTACGCACGACGGCTGACGATGACCTCGAACGCGTCCGCCGCCGCGACGATGTACGCCTCCATGAGGATGGCGTCGCCCCCGATGCGCTCCGGGTAGCCGCCGCCGTCGTACCGCTCGTGATGGCCGCGCACGATCGGCACGAGGTCCCGCAGCGGCTCGACCGCGGCCAGGATCGACGCGCCCACCGCCGGGTGCGTCCGCATGAGCACCCACTCGTCCTCGGTGAGCGGCCCCGGCTTGTTCAGGATCGCGTCCGGGATGCCGATCTTGCCGATGTCGTGGAGCAGACCGCCGAGCTGGACGCGCCGCATGGCGTCGGGACCCAGCCGCAGCTCCTCGGCGATCGTCCGCGCGAGCGCACCGACACGCGCCGAGTGGCTGCGCGTGTACGGGTCGCGCGCGTCCACGGCCGCCGCGAGCGCCTTGACCGACGCGAGGTAGAGCTCGCGCATCTGGGCCATGTTCTCGGCGTTCTCGAACGCGGTCGCGACGAGGTTCGCGAGCGACTGGAGGACGACGACGTCCTCGTCGTCGTACGCATCGGACCTCGCCGAGCCGCTCGAGAGCACGCCGACGAGCCGGCCGCGGCTCTTCAGCGGGACGTGCACCGCCGCGCGCTCGCCGCGCACGACGCGCGGCTCGCCGGAGAGGGCCACCTGGCTCGTGGCTCCCGAGCCCAGCGGATGCCGGTCGCCGCGCCAGACGTCGTCGTCCTCGGCCTGCAGGACGACGTCGAACTCCCGTCGGTCGGCGTCGAACCGCGCGACGTAGAACGCGTCGCGCTCGGCGAGCTCGCCGGCGGCGTCGTACGCGAGGCGGGCGATCTCGTACCGCTCGGTGAGCGCCGCGAGCTGCCACGCGAGCACGTTCAGCGTCGAGAGGCGTCGGATGCGCCGCTCGCGCTCGTCGCGGGCGAGCGCCGAGCGAAGCGCCGCGCCGGTGACCTGCGCGAACGCCGCCAGCCCCTGGCGGTCGATCGCCGAGAACGAGCGGTGCGGGTCCGTCGTGCCCACGGTGAGCACGCCCTTCACCTCGCCGTCCACCACGATCGGCGCCGCCATCGCGGCATGCAGCCCGACGCGACGGCCGACCGCCACGCTCGGATGGTCCTCGCTCCGCCCGGCGTAGTCGCGGATCGTGACGATCTCGCGCCGGCGGATCGTCTCCATGGTGAGCGGGCCCGGTGCGCCGTTCGAGTCGAGCGACGGCTCCGCGCCGAGCTGCGCGAGCATCTGCGCTCGTCCGCCGCGCATGCGCGAGATGGTCACGACCTCGGCCTCGTACGCGGCCGCCAGCTCGCCGGCGACGTGCCGCATGACCTCGTCGAGCGCGCTCGTCTCGCCGGCGACCTCGCGCGACAGCGCCTCGAGCCGGCGCGACAGCTCGAGCAGGCGCGCGTTGCGCAGCGCGACCGCGGCGTGGCCGGCCAGCCCGCGCAGGGCACGGAGATCCTCGTCGTCGAAGGGCCGGACCGCGAGCCGACCGACGGTCAGCGTCGCGACGACCTCGCCCTGCACGATGATCGGCACCCCGGCGATCGAGCGCACGCCGAGGTCGCGCACCTCCTCGACGGCGGTGGGGTCGGTCGCGTAGTCGCTCCAGCTCACCGCCTGCCGCGTGTGCAGCACCGCGCCGACGATCCCCCGTGACGTCGGCGCGCGCACACCGACGGCCCGCTCGCCGGTCCCCGCGCCGGCCACGATCTGGAACTCCTCGCCGTGGCGGCGGTTGATCGTCGCGTGCTGGGCGTCCACGAGGGCGAGCGCGCTGCGCGCGATGGTCCGGAAGAGCGGCTCGGGATCGGTGACCTCGCCGAGCTCGCTCGCGATGCGCTCGAGGCTCCGCCCGAGGCGCAGCGCGCGCTCGGCGCGCCGCTGCTCGCCGCGGTAGTGCCCGGCGGTCGCCCCGAGGATGACCAGCGCGAGGCCGGTGACGAGCCCCTCGGCGGCGAGCTGCACCGGCGGGGTCGGGATGCCGAGCGAGAGGCGGACGAGCTCCTGCGCGATGCGACCGGCGAGGTACACGCCGCCGGTCGCGGCGACGCCGGCGATCCCGAGCCGGAACATCGCGAACGCGCCCACGCCGAGCACGACGACGAACGCGAGGCTTCGCTCGTTCGGCGCGCTGCCGGCCATCCAGACCGCGGCGGCGAGCAGGTCGCCGAGGACGATGGGGGCGGGGACGGCGGACAGCGACAGCGGCGACCCGCGCCGCACGTCCGCGCCCCAGATGAGCGCGCTCGTGACCAGCAGGTAGCCGAGCGACGCCGCGGCGAGCGGCACCGCCGTGGCGCCGCCCAGGGAGAGCCACACGAGGGCGCCGACGGCGACCGCCGCTCGCACGACGAGCAGCACGTCACGCGGGAGCAGGCGTCCCACCGGAGCCAGCATGACGCGCGCGGGTATCAGGTCGGTCGCTGGGTCTCGGCCCGCGGCGCCCCCTGCTCGAACGTCAGGTCCGTCCGTGGCGGGACGTAGACGTCGATGACCTGCGTTGGCTCCTCGAAGACGCGCGCGCCGTGCGCCGTGCCGGGCGGGATGCGGTAGGTGTCGCCCGGCGTGAGGATGCGCTGCTCGCCGGCGATGACCATCGCGAGCGACCCCTTCACGACGACGCCGAACTGCTCGACCGCGTGCTTGTGCGTGTCGACGACCACCTTCGGGTCGAGCTCGAAGATGATCGTGGTCGCGCGCTCGGTCTGGAGGACGCGGCCGCGCGCGCCCGGCCACGGCGTGACGAGCGGCAGGTCGCGCGGCGACGCGTAGTAGAGCTTGGGTATCGCCGAAGGGTAATACGTGCCGGCCGACGAGCTACGCGGTCGCCTCGTCCCCTTCGAGCACGACCTGCTCGTTCTTGCTCAGCAGGAGCGGCTTGGCCTTGCCCACGATCGCCTCGGGGGTGACGACGACGCGGCGGACGTCGCTGCGCGACGGGATGTCGTACATCACGTCGAGGAGGACCTCCTCGATGATCGTGCGCAGGCCGCGAGCGCCGGTCTTGCGCTTGGCCGCTCCCGCGGCGGCCGCGCGCACGGCGTCGTCCGTCATCTGCAGCTCGACCTTGTCGAGCGCGAGGAACTTCTGGTACTGCTTCACGATCGCGTTCTTCGGCTCGGTGAGGATGCGCATGAGGTCGTTCTCGTCGAGCGCCTGGAGCGGCACGACCACCGGGAGGCGGCCGACGAACTCCGGGATGAGGCCGTACTTGAGCAGGTCGTCGGGCATGACCTGCTGGAGGATCTCGCTCGTCTCCTTCGTGTTGTCGCGCAGCGTGGCGCCGAAGCCCATGGTCTTCTTCCCGACGCGCGACTCGACGATCTTCTCGAGCCCCTCGAACGCGCCGCCGCAGACGAAGAGGATGTTCGTCGTGTCGATCTGGATGAAGTCCTGGTGCGGATGCTTGCGGCCGCCCTGCGGCGGGACGTTCGCCACCGTGCCCTCGAGGATCTTCAGCAGCGCCTGCTGGACACCCTCGCCGGAGACGTCGCGCGTGATCGAGGGGTTGTCACCCTTGCGCGCGATCTTGTCGATCTCGTCGATGTAGATGATCCCGCGCTGCGCGCGGTTGAGGTCGAAGTCCGCGGCCTGGATGAGCCGCAGCAGGATGTTCTCGACGTCCTCGCCGACGTAGCCCGCCTCGGTGAGGCTCGTCGCGTCGGCGATGGAGAACGGCACGTCGAGGATGCGCGCCAGCGTCTGCGCGAGCAGCGTCTTGCCGCAGCCGGTCGGCCCGATGAGCAGGACGTTCGACTTGCCGAGCTCGACGTCGTCGACGCGGTGCCCGGCGGAGACGCGCTTGTAGTGGTTGTACACGGCGACCGAGAGCACGCGCTTGGCCTTGTCCTGCCCGATGACGTACTGGTCGAGGATCTCGTTGATGCGCCGGGGGCTCGGGATCTTCTGCCCCAGGGCGCGCGCCTTCGGCGCTTCGACGAACTCCTCGTCGACGATCTCCCGGCACAGCGTGATGCACTCGTCGCAGATGTAGACGCCCTGCCCGGCGATGAGCTTGCGGACCTGGTCCTGGCTCTTGCCGCAGAACGAGCAGCGGTACGGCTTGCCGCCCTTGGCGGTCGTCGTCATCGTGACCCCACCGGCTCGCGCTCCTCGGCCTTCGCGATCGAGATGAGCGACTCGGTGCTGACGAAGATCTCGTCGATGATGCCGTAGGCCTTGGCCTCCTCGGCGCTCATGAAGCGGTCGCGCTCCGAGTCGCGGCGGATCTTCTCGACGTCCTGCTTGGTGTGCTTGGCCAGGATCTTCGTGAGCTTCTCGACGAGCGTCTCGAGCTCCTTCACCTGGATGAGCACGTCGGGGGTGTTGCCGCGGAACCCGCCGGAGCCCTGGTGGATCATGATCCGCGAGTTCGGCAGCGCGTAGCGCTTGCCGGGGCGCCCCGCGGACAGCAGCACGGCGGCCATGGACGCCGCCTGGCCGATGCAGATCGTGTTGATGGGGTGCTTGAGGTACTGCATGGTGTCGTAGATGGCGAGGCCCGCGGTCACGACGCCGCCGGGCGAGTTGATGTAGAGGAAGGAGTCCTTCTCGGGGTCCTCCGATTCGAGGAAGAGCAGCTGCGCGATGATCAGGTTCGCCATCGTGTCCTCGATGGCGTCGCCGATGAAGATGATCCGCTCCTTCAGGAGCCGCGAGAAGATGTCGTACGCGCGCTCGCCGCGGCCGGACTGCTCGATCACCATCGGTACGTAGCCCATCGCCGGCACAGCAGACCCTCCTCGCATCGTGTCCTCTCAGTGTACCCATGAGCCTCTAGGATTTCGTGACGAAAGAGGGTTCGAGGGTGCGTCGGATCCCCGCGTCGCTGCTCGCGTACGTCGCCGCGTCGAGCCTGTATGCCGCGATCGTCTTCGTGATCGTCCACGCGACCTACGGGCTCGAGCTCGGGCGCTCCGGCATCCGCCTGCCCGACGCCGGGGCCCTCGTCGGGTCGATCGACGCCGTCGGGTTCGTCGTCTGGGTCGGTATCAGTCTCATCGCAGGGACGGTGCTGCACCGCCTCTCCCGGTCCCTCGAGGGCCTCCGCGGCGAGGGCGCCCAGCGCGAGTCCGCGATGGCCTCGGTGTTCGCGCTCGGCCAAGCGCTCTCGGGCTCGCTGGAGCTCGACGAGATCGCGGAGCGCTTCCTCACGTCGGCGCGCGCCTCGCTGGACCCGTCGGTGAGCGCCGCGGTCTACGTCCAGGACGACGCCTTCGGCGGCTACCGCCGGCTGCGCGAGCAGCGGGCCGGCGTCGGCCTGCTGGCCGCCGAGCGCTACACGACGACCGAGCTGCCGACGCCGATCCGGACGCGCGTCGTCGACCACCGGCAGGCCCTCGTGCTCCACGACGTCGCGCTGAGCGACGCCTGGCCGTCGCTGCGCGGCGCCCTCGCCGACGCCGGGCCGGTGCGGTCGTTCGCGGCCGTGCCGCTCGTCGCGCACGATCGCCTCGTCGGCATCGCGCTCTTCGCGAGCGACCGGCCCGACGCGCTCACGGCCGACCGGCTGCAGCTCACCACGCTCGTCACGCAGCTCGTCGCGGCGTCGATACGCACGGCGCTGTCGCTGCGCGAGGCCGAGTCGCGGGCGAACCGCGAGGCCGTCGTGAACCGCGTCGCGCAGCGGGCCCGTGCCACGCTCGACGCGGAACGCGTCCTGCGTTCCACGATCGACGAGCTGGCACGGACGCTTCCGGTCGTCCGCGTCCTCGCCGTCCTGGGGGCCCGGCCGGACGCGCTGCGCGCGGGGTACGAGACCGTCGCGGAGGGGGTCGCGCCCCTCGGGGCGGCAGCCGGCGCCCTCGAGGTCGCGCGGGCGGCGGCCCTCGCCGGCCGCACGACGACCCGCGCGGACGGCACGAGCGACATCGCGACGCCGATCGTCATCGGCGGCGAGCTCGCCGGCGCTCTCGCGCTGCAGGCGGATGAGGCGCACGACTGGAGCACCGACGAGGTCCGGCTGCTCGAGGCCGTCGCCCGTGAGCTGCGCGTCGCGATGGAGGCGGCGCGGCTGTTCGAGGCGCGCCAGCGCGAGAACGAGCGGCTCGTCGCGCTCCAGCGCGCCTCGGCGGTGCTCGCGACGCGCTCGACGGCCCGCGAGGTCATCGACGAGATCCTGCACACGGCCGCCGACCTGCTCGGCGACGGCAGCGCGGCGCTGTACCGCTGGGACGAGGGCGGCGCGAGCCTCCGCCTCGCGCAGCAGGTCGACCCCGCGGGGCACCCGGTGAGCGCGGTGCTTCCGACCGGCGACGGCATGTCCGGGGACCTGCTGCGGAAGCTCGAGCCGGTGATCGTGAACGACTACCCCTCCTGGCCCGGCGCGAGCGAGAACGGTCTCGCGACGGGCCTCCGCGCGGTGCTCGGCGTGCCGCTCCTGCGCGGCGGGCGCCTCGTCGGCGCGCTCGTCGTCCGCTCGTACCAGGAGGAGACACGGTTCGGCGCGGACGAGGCGCGCCTGCTCACGCTCTTCGGCGACCAGGCGTCGGCCGCGCTCGCGAACGTCGAGGCATTCGAGCGGCAGCGCGCCGCCGTGGAGGAGCTCGAGCGCGTGAACCGGGCGAAGAGCGAGTTCGTCTCGATCGTCAGCCACGAGTTCCGCACCCCGCTCACCGGGATCCAGGGCTTCAGCGAGATGCTCCGCGACGAGCGGCTCACGCCCGAGGAGGTGCGCGACTACGCGACGGACATCAACAAGGACGCGCAGCGTCTCGGCAGGATGATCAACGAGATGCTCGACCTCTCGCGCATGGAGTCCGGGCGCATGGAGCTGCGCCGCGAGACGGTCGACCTCGACGCGATCGTCGCCGAGGTCGTCGACCGGGTCCGTCCCAACGCGCCCGAGCACCGCATCGCGCTCGCGCTCGAGGGCGGTCTGCCGCCGCTGGTCGGCGACCGCGACCGCATCACGCAGGTCGTCGCGAACCTGCTCAGCAACGCGGTGAAGTACTCACCGACCGGCGGGGCGATCGTCATCGAGACCCGTCGCGAGGCCGGCGCGGTCCACCTGCTCGTGCGCGACAGCGGCATCGGCATCGCGCCCGAGGCCCTCGAGACGATCTGGGAGCGCTACCAGCGCGTCGACTCGGACGCGACGCGCGGGATCCAGGGGAGCGGGCTCGGGCTCCCCATCGTGCGGCAGATCGTGGCGCTCCACGGGGGGCGGACCTGGGCCGAGAGCGAGCTCGGCCGCGGCTCGGTCTTCCACGTGACCCTGCCGCTTGCGGCGGGCGGGCGGCCGGTAGAGGCTTGACCCGCATGGGGACCGTCGCCTTCGTCGAGGACGACCCGACGATACGCAAGCTCGTCGGCGCGGCGCTGCGCACGACGGGGCACCAGGTCCATTTCGCGACGAACGGCAGGGAGGGTCTCGCGCTCGTCGAGCGCGTCCGCCCGGACGTCGTGTTCACCGACGTCGCGATGCCCGAGATGGACGGCCTCCAGCTGGCCGACGCGCTCCGCGCCCGTCCGGAGCTCGCGGGGATCCCGGTCGTGTTCGTGACGGCGTCGCTCCAGCGCGAGCAGATCGAGCGGTACAGGGCGCACGGCGCCGTGGCCTACCTCGCGAAGCCGTTCAGCACGGCCGAGCTGCGCGAGTGCGTCACGCGGTTCGTGCGATGAGCGACCGCATCCTGTTCGTCGACGACGAGCCGCAGATCCGCAAGCTCCTCTCGACGTACTTCCAGCGGCAGGGCTACGAGGTCGACCTCGCCACCGACGGCTACGAGGCGCTGCGGATGATCCGCACGAGCCCGCCCGACCTGGTCATCACCGACGTCGGCATGCCGAACCTGAACGGCTACGACCTCACGCGCCGGCTCCGCTCCGACCATCGCACCGCGCGCATCCCGATCGTGATGCTCTCCGCGCGCAAGCAGGCGGAGGACATCCTCACCGGCTACGCCGAGGGCGCCGACGAGTACGTCGCCAAGCCCGTCGAGATGGCCGTCCTCGCGGCGAAGGTCGACGTCCTGCTCAAGCGTCTGGGCGCGACCGGCGGCGAGGCGGTCGGGCGCCGCGGGCACGTCGTGCTGTTCCTCCACGGCAAGGGCGGCTGCGGCGCGACGACGCTCGCGGTGAACGCGGCCGTCGCGCTCGCGGAGACGAAGATCTACCGCGTCGCGCTCCTCGACCTGGACCTCGAGTTCGCCAACGCGCACATGCAGCTCGACCTGCGCCCCGCGCACACCCTCGCCGAGCTCGCGGGCACCGACCCGGCGACGCTCGACGACGACCACTTCCAGGACTACATGACCATGGACCGCAGCGGGGTACAGGTCGTGACCGCCTCCGACGCGCCCGAGCGGGCCGAGCTCATCACCGTCCCGCTCGTCCAGCGCGCGCTCGAACGGCTCCGCGGCGCCGCCGACTACGTCGTCGTGGACACGCCGACGGCGTTCACCCAGCCGGTGCTGGCGGCGTACGACGTCGCCGACGCCGTCATCCTGGTGACCGAGCCGCATCTGGCGTCGATGTTCGCGACCCGGCAGTGCCTCGCGGTCCTCGAGTCGCTCGGCTACCCGAAGGAGCGCACCCTCCTGGTGCTCAACCGCCGGACGCAGGCCGGCGTGGAGACCGACCAGGCCGCCCGCTTCTTCAACCGCAAGCCCGACCTCGTCGTACCGTTCACACCCGTGTTCGACGAGTCCGCCGACCGCGGCCGTCCGCTCGTCGTCGTGCGGGCGGACAACGCCGCCGCGAACGTGATGCGCGACCTGGCGGCACAGATCACCGTGCTCGCTCCGGCGGGTCGCTGACATTCGCATCCGCTTCTGGGGCACGCGCGGCTCGATCGCGGCGGCGGGACCCGAGACGCTCCGCTACGGCGGGAACACGCCCTGCGTCGAGGTCACGGGCGACGACGGCACGCTCCTCATCTTCGACTGCGGCACCGGCGCGCGGAAGCTCGGCCTCGCCCTCGCCTCCAGGGGCGCCGTCCGCGGGCACCTCCTCCTCTCCCACACGCACGGCGACCACATCCAGGGGCTGCCCTTCTTCCTGCCCGCGTTCACGCCGGGGTCCCACCTCACGATCTACGGACCGGCCGGCGTCGACCGCTCGCTCCCGCAGGCCGTCGGCGGCTCGATGGACTACGCGTACTTCCCGGTCCCGCTCTCGTCGCTGCCCGCGCGGTTCGACTTCGTCGAGCTCGACGAGACCGACTTCACCATCGGCGGCGCGCGGCTGCGCACCCGCTTCCTGAACCACACCGCCCCCTGCATCGGCTACCGCGTCGAGATCGGCGCGGCCGTCTTCGTGTACGCGACCGACCACGAGGCGCACGCCCCGCAGCCGTGGCGCGCGGACCGTCCGCTCGGCTCGTTCGATCCACGGCACCTCGCGCACGCGGGCGATCTGCGCCACAGCGAGCTCCTGCGGGGCGCCGACGTCGTGGTGCACGACGCGCAGTACGCCGGCCGGGACCTCGCGGCCAAGACCGGCTGGGGACACAGCACGGTGGAGTACGCCGTCGACATGGCGCTCGCGTCCACGGTGAGGACGCTCGTCCTCTTCCACCACGACCCCAATCGCGACGACGCCGGGGTCGGCGAGCTCGTCGCGGCGGCGGAGGCCCGCGTCGCCGCGTCCGGCCTGCCGCTCCGCGTCATCGCCGCGGCGGAGGGCGAGGAGCTGGTGCTCGACGAGGGCGCCGCGCGGCCGCCGATCACGCTCGAGCCGGCGGCGCCCGCGCTGCCGCGTCGCGCGCGGATTCTCGTCGCGGACGACGACATCGCGCTCGTGCGCATCCTCGAGACGGTGCTGCACGGCGACGGGTACGACGTCGAGCCGGCGTACGACGGCGAGGACGCCGTCGCGAAGGCGATCGCGACGGCCTACGACCTGGTGCTCATGGACATCCAGATGCCGCACAAGGACGGGCTCACCGCCTGTCGCGAGCTGCGCGCGACCGAGCGCTACCGGAGCACGCCGTTCATCGTGCTCACCGCACGCACGCGCCAGGAGGACATGGCCGAGGCCTTCGCGGCCGGCTACACCGACTACATCCGCAAGCCGTTCGCCCTCCCGCAGGTGCGCGCGCGGCTGCGCTCGTGGCTCGCGCGCGGCGCCGCACGGCAGGTGTGAACCGCGACGTCGGCTCGATCCTCGCGGCGTGCGCCCTGGAGCCGCGCGCGGCGCCGTTCGCCGCTGCCGCAGCCCGCCAACCACACCGAGATCGCGAGGACGAAGGCCGCGGCTGACGGGCGGCGACGCTAGCTCGACGCCCTCCGGCCCGGTCCCGGGCGGCTCATCCATTCGCGGACCGTCGCGAGCGTGCGGCCGCCGGTCTCGCGCCAGTCGTGTCCCTCGGCCCTGCCGGCCGGGCAGTAGCCCCAGCAGCCCGAGAACGCGACGACCGGGCTCGCGACGTCCTCCGGGAGCTGATGGTCCTGGCGCGTGCAGACGTACTCGATGATCCCGGACACAGCACGATTGAACGAGGCCGCTGTGTCACACCCGTGTCACCCGCGTCGTCGCGCGGCGGCGCCCCGTCAGGACCACCGCCGGCGCGAGGTCACTTCTTCTCGAGCATCGCGCGGATCGCCTCGCGGCCCTCGGGCGTCGCGTCGGTCCTTTCGGGGACGACGATCTTCGGCTCCTCCGGCGTGCCCTCTGCCTGAAGGTGGGCGGGCGGCTCGCCGCCGGCCGCCCGGATCGCCGCGGCCTCGGCTTCCGGCGACTCCAGGCCGATGAGCCTGTCGATGGTCTTGCGGTTGCGGATGGAGCGCGCGAGCGACGCGAGGAGCGCCGGGTCGCGCATGGCGCGCGGGTCCTGCTGGGCGAGCGGCGTCATCGCGACCTGCGCGGCGAGCTCGTTCGAGGAGACCGCGATGCCCTCCTTCTTGGCGATGGCGTCGAGGACGAGCATCGCCTTCGCGCGCCGTTCCGCCGCAGGACGCCACTCACGCTTGACCTCGTCCTCGGTCTTGCGTGCCTGGAGCAGGAACTGCTCGAAGGTGAGCCCCTGCTCGCGGACGCGCGAGCGCAGGTCGGCGAGCATGTGCTCGACCTCGTCGTCCACGAGGATCGGCGGGACCTCGACGTTCGCCGTCGCCGCCGCGTGCTCCATCGCCGCGTCCGCCGCGGCGTCGCGCGCCTCGTGGAACGCGGCATGGACCAGCTCGTTCTTCACCGCGGTCCGCAGCTGGTCGAGGGAGGCCACGCCGACGGTCTTCGCGAAGTCGTCGTCGAGCGGCGGGATCACCTTCTCCGAGACCTGGCTCGGACGGATGCTGAATGTCCCGGTCTTGCCGCGCAGCGTCTCGTCGGTGCTCTCCTCGGGGAAGACGAGATCGACCGCCTTGGCGTCCCCCGCCTTCACGCCTACGAACGCCTCGCCGAGCCCCTCGATCGACGACTCGCGTCCGGCCTCGACGTGCGCGTTGCGCGCGAAGGGCGGCAGCTGGCGGCCGTCGATCGTGACGTCGATGTCGACGGTCACGATGTCGCCGGCCACGGCGCCGCGCTCGACCGTCCGCAGCTCCGCGTGCGACTCGCGCATCCGCTCGATCGTCGCGTCGATCTCCGCCTCGGTCGGCGGCTTCGGCGTCACGCTCGCGCCGTGCGCGCCGTAGTCGCCGAGCACGACGTCGGGCCGCACGATGACGGTCGCGGTGTAGCGGAGCGGTTTGCCGGGCTCGAGGTCTCCGACGAGGTCGACCGACGGCTCATCGATCGGCACGAGGTCCTCGGACCTCACGATCTCGCGGTACGTCTCGTCGATGAGGTCCTCGGCCGCCTCGGCCCAGAGATGCCCGCTGCCGTACTGTCGCTCGTACATCGCCCGCGACGCCTTTCCCGGGCGGAAGCCGGGGATGTGCGCCTTCTGGTTGTGGCGCTCGAAGACGCGGTCCGCCTGGCGGGCGAAACGGTCGGCGTCGACCTCGACCTCGAGCACCGCGCGCGCGCCCGGCTCCCGCCGGACGGTGTGGCGGAACGAGCGCGCCGCAGGCGTGATGGTCGTGGGGGTGTCGGCCATGGGACAAGGCTTAGTGTAGGTGGTCATGCCCCGCATGGCGGTGCCTGACCGTCCTGCTGCGTCGCCCGCGGCTGTGCAGTAAGGGCTGCGATGTTCTTCTACGAGATCCACGAGGGCGACGAGCAGACGGGCACGGCCGTCCTGCTCGGCCACGAGCGGCGCTTCGACCCCGGGGAGTTCTTCCGGCTGGTGAAGGAGGCTCGCGCGCTCGTGCTCGAGTCCTACGAGGAGGACACGCTCTCCGAGGCGATCGCGAACGAGCTGCAGCGCCGCCACGGTTTCATCCACGTCACCGACGACCTCCTCGTCGCCGCCGTGAACGTCGACGAGCGCGACGAGGACACCTACCTGGTGACGCAGGGCGACGAGGAGCGGACGATCTTCCTGCAGCGCGACGAGAACGGCCATCGCGAGGACGACGAGGAGCGGCCGAGCTGATGGCGAAGGAGCGCGTGGGGCTGATCGGCACGGGGATCATGGGCGCGCCGATGGCGCGGAACCTTCTCAAAGCCGGCTTTCCCGTCACCGTCACGAACCGCACGCTCGAGCGCGCGCGGGCGCTGGCGAAGGACGGGGCGACCGTCGTGCCCACGCCGCGCGAGGTGGCCGAGCGGTCGGACGTCGTCGTGACCATGGTCGTGGACTCGCCGGACGTCGAGACGGCGCTCTTCGGCGCCGACGGCGTCGCGTCCGGCGCGCACGAGGGCCTCCTCGCGATCGACATGAGCACGATCTCGCCGGCACGCACGCGTGAACTCGCGGAGCGGGCCGCCGCGAACCGGCCACCGTTCCGGACGGTGGATGCGCCGGTGTCCGGCGGCGAGGTCGGCGCGATCGAGGCGCGCCTTTCGATCATGATCGGCGGCGAGGCGGCGGACGTGGAGCGCGCGCGGCCCATCTTCGAGGCGCTGGGCAAGACGATCGTCCACATCGGCGGCCACGGCGCCGGCCAGGCGTGCAAGCTCGCGAACCAGATCGCCGTCGCGCTGAACAACCTCGGCGTGTCCGAGGCGCTCGTGTTCGCGGCCTCGCAGGGCATCGACCTCGAGAAGGTGCGTCAGGTCATCGCCGGCGGCGCGGGTTCGTCATGGGCGATGCAGAACTACGCCCCGAAGATGCTCGCCGGCGACTTCCGCCCGGGGTTCATGGTCGACCTCCAGCAGAAAGACCTGCGGCTCGTGCTCGGCGACGCCGACGCGGCGCACCTGGCCCTCCCCGGCACCGCGCTCGCGCACCACCTCTACAACGCGCTCCAGGCCGCGGGCGAGGGACGCGACGGCAACCACGCGCTCATGAGGGTCATCGAGCGTCTCTCGCACCTCGAGGCGAGGGTGAAGCCATAGCCTTCGAGAGCGACCTCCGGACGCTCGCCGCGGTCCCCGAAGCGGACCTCGACCGCGGGTGGTCGTGGCCCGGGAAAGGCACCGCGGACCTGCGCAACGCCTTCTTCTACCTCATGTGGCTCGAGCAGGACGCGCTCGTGACGACGCCGTCGGCCGCGACCGACGCGGAGCGCATCCTCACGATCGCCCAGGCCGTGTTCGGCGACCTGCGCGGCCTCCTGCTCGCGGTGCCCGACGCGCTCCTGGATCGCGAGCCCGCACCGGGCGAGTGGAGCATCCGGCAGGTGATGGAGCATGCGATCCGCGTGGAGCGCTCGTACCGCGCGAACGGCGAGTACGCGCTCGCGCGCCGCGACGCCGAGCCGATCGGGATGCCCGCGGCGCGGCGGCCCGCCGCCGACCCCGCCGACACTGCGGGAGACGCCCTCGCGCTCGTCCGCTCGCTCGCACGCCGCCGCGCGGAGACGGACGCGGCGCTCGCGCACCTCGACGCCGCCGAGCTCGCGCGGCCCACACAGTACGGTCCGGCCGACGACGTCTTCCAGGTCGACGTGCGCTTCCGCCTGCACCGGTTCGCGGTCCACCTCGCCGAGCACGCGCGGCAGGTCGACAAGACGGTCCGCGCGCTCGGGCAGCGCGAGACCGACCCGCAGGCCTACGTACGCCGGATCTCGGTCCTGCGGGCGCGGCACGAACGCCGCTCCGGCCCCCACGTGCTCGCGCGTCTCGACGGCGCGATCGCCGAGGCGACGAGCGCCGCTCGGGCGTCGCATCCCGCTACGCTTGTGGCGGGCGAGTGACGAAACGGCAGACGTTCGAGATTTAGGGTCTCGTGCTCGAAAGAGCGTGAGGGTTCGAATCCCTCCTCGCCCACCGATGTGATGTCTCAGGAGGCTCCTCGCTGTTCGAGGTGGGTACGCTGACTCGCGCAGGGTAGCCGGGGAGCCAGGCGCTGCCGCTGCGCAGGGGTGCTCCGTGCGCGAGGTGGCACAGCTCTTCGAGAAGGCCCTCGGGCTCACGACGCCGTGACCTGCTCCTCGACTTCGAGCTCGGCGCACGTTTCGCCTGCCCGAGCTTGAACGGGGTCACGCTCGCTCCCCTCGCGTATCCCTGGGTGCGTTGCCGCTCGGTGGGACTGTGGAGATCGCGATCACGACCGAACGCGCCGATGACAAGGGCTGGATCGCCTTCGCGCCGGAGGTGCGGGCCACGGCACAGGGCGCGAGCGAGGAAGAGGCAAAGGAGAACCTCCGCGCGCTCCTCAAGCGCTACCCCGACCTCCTGGAGGAGCCGCGCAACGCATCGGGCCGCCGCGTCGAGCTCATTCGGGTCTAGCCGCCGCGACTGCCGTCGCTCCCCGAGCTCAAGTACCGCGAGCTCGTCAACCTGCTGAAGTTCTTCGGTAGCGACCTGCAGGCCGAGGGATCGCCGCAGCTCAAGGTCATCGATCGGGCCGGGAAGGCGGTGGCGGTGCACTGTCCATCCGTCGCAGGGTCTCTGGCCGCAGGCGCTCAGCCGGCTCATCCGGGACCTCGAGATCTCCCGCGACGAGTTCTGGGAGTGGTCGAACGGCGGACGAAAGGCGAGGTGAGCCCGTCTCGAAACCGGACGCCACGGCGTGGCGCAGCTCGAGAGTGGATGGTCCTGCGCGTCGTGCTCCGAGCGCAGAGCGGCGCGGAGCTCATCTGGTGAAACCGCACACCCCCTTGCCCACCGACCCTCCGACCGAGCCGGCCGTTGACCATCCACTGACCGGGCATCCGGCTCGTCATGGGACCGGGACGGTTTTCCCATTGCCCGGACCGAGCAGCCGGGTTATCCACGAGCGATGGGGGCGCGCGTGCTCGTCGTCGACGACGACGACGCCGTCCGCGAGGCCGTCGTCATGGCCCTGTCCGACGCCGGCTACGAGTGCCTCGCCGCCGCGGACGGACACCAGGCGCTGGTGATCGCGCGGGGCGGACGCATCGACCTCGTCGTCCTGGACATCAAGATGCCGCTCGTCTCCGGCGACGACGTGCAGCGCGAGCTCCGCCGCGATCCGCGCACGCGGTTCGTGCCGGTCGTGTTCCTCACCGGGCAGCGCTCGTCGCGCGACATCGCGCTGCGGCTCATGCGCGGCGCCGACGACTACGTCACGAAGCCGTTCGACATGGACGAGCTCGTCGCGCGCGCGGCCGCGGTGCTGCGGCGCGGCGCCGAGCTCCGCGCGCTCAACCCGCTCTCGGGGCTCCCCGGGAACGTCGCGATCGCCGCCGAGCTCGAGCGCCACCTCGAGGCCGACGACGAGTTCGCGTGCCTGTACTGCGACCTCGACCACTTCAAGGAGTTCAACGACACGCAGGGGTTCGCGCGCGGCGACGCGCTCATCAAGGCGCTCGCCGACCTGCTCGTCGAGGTCGCGGGCCCGTCGCCGGAGGCCTTCGCCGGCCACGTCGGCGGGGACGACTTCGTGCTCGTCGTGCCGGGTCACGCGGCGGAGGAGGTGGCGCGGGCGATCGTGCGTCGCTTCGACGCGCTCGCGCCGTCGATGTACGACGACGCCGACCGGGCCCGCGGCTGCGTGGTCACGCTCGACCGCCGGGGCCGCGAGCGGCGCATCCCGTTCGTCACCGTCTCGATCGGCGTCGTGCCGATCTCGACGCGGCACGCGGCGGACGCCGTGGCGCTGTCGCGCACCGCCGCCGAGGTGAAAGAGATCGCGAAGCGCCGCGACGGATCGAGCTGGGCGCTCGACCGACGGCAGGCACGCGCGAACGAGGCGGCCGGCTCCCTCCGCTGAGGTGCCCCGCTACGTACCCGGCGTCCGCAGCGCGGTCCACCGCGCGCCGCCGTCGATGGTGCGCTGGAGCGAGCCGCGGACGGTCGCGTACCCGGTGTTCGCGTCGCCGAACGCGATCTGCGGCGTGATCGGCGCGGCCTGCTGGTAGTCCGTGGCGAACGCGTGCCACGACGCGCCGGCGTCGGTCGTCTCCTTCGACCGGTCCGGCGGCGCGATCTGCAGCCAGCGCGTCGGCGTGAGGAAGACGAGCTGCTCCAGCACCGCGGGCGCGGTCGTGGCGTACGTCCACGTGGCGCCGGCGTCCGTCGAGCGGAACACGAAGCGCTTCTCGGCGGCGTTCGTCATGCCGAAGGCGCTGACGAAGAGCACGCCGCCGAAGTCGGCGACCGGGTCCGGTCGGAGCTCGAAGCCGGCCTGCCCCGAGATGAAGCCCGGGGGATCGGGCAGCCGCGCGCCGGCCCACGTCTTCCCGCCGTCGCTCGTGCGGTAGATCGTCGGCGGCGAGTTCGGGTCCTCCGCGGTGGCGTAGCCGCGCTGCGCGTCGACGAACGCGAGAGTGGTCTTGCACTGCGCGGCGCCGATGCCGGCCACGCTCCCCGCGCTGTCGGACGGGACGTCGACGAGCTTCTCCCATGTCCCGGCGCCGTCCGCGGTCCGCCAGATCACGACGCCCTGGCTCTGGCACTGCGTCGCGGGCGACCCGGCCGCCATGGCCCATCCGATGCGATCGTCGACGAACGCGATCTGCAGGTTCACGGCGTTCGGCGGCAGCGTCCGCTCGGTCCACGTCTCGCCGCGGTCGGTGGAGCGGAAGAGGCGCGTCTCCGCGACGAGCATCCAGACGACGCCGTTCCCCGCCGCCGCGACCTGACCAGAGGTCGGGAGCGGGATCGGCGTCGCGCTCGCCGAGGCGGTGGGGGCGACCGATGCGCTCGGCGCCTGGGTCGGCCCGGGGCTCGCGGTCGTCACGCTCGCGGTCGGCGCGGTCGTGGGCGTCGGCGAGGGCACCGCGGCACCGCCGCAGCCGGCGAGGAGCGCGAGGGAGGACGCCGTGAGGAGTGCGAGGAGCGTTCTCATGCGTACGAGCATCGCTCATCGGGACGCCGGCCGCGTCAGTGTCTTTCCCCACAACTCGTACGGCCGCCGTAGCAGTTCGGCGGCCCGCACCGTGATCTTCGTCACGGACCGCCGGCCCGGACTACACCTCGAGCTCGAGCCCCTCGCGCGCCACGACGACCTCGAGACCGCTCGTCCGCTCGCCTGCCGCGCGCTGCGCGTCGGCGCCGATCCGGTCGAGCGCGTCGTCGCTGCGGTCGGGGTCGTGGTGGTACAGCACGAGCCGCCGCACGCCGGCCGTCGCGGCGACCTCGATCGCCGCGTCCACCGTCGCATGTCCCCAGGTGGGCTTGAAGTCGCTCGGCAGGAACTGCGCGTCGTGGATGAGCGTGTGCGCGCCCCGCGCGAGCGGGACGACCGGGTTCGGTTTGCCGCTGAAGGCGTCCTCGGTGTCGGTCGCGTAGACGAGCGCGCGGCCGTCGGCCTCGACACGGTACGCGAGCGCGGGGGCGGGGTGGAAGATGTGCGTCGAGCGGACGCGGTACGGCCCGAGCCGCTGCTCGGACCCCTCGGCCATCTCGCCGATCTCGAGCCGGGCCGGGAGGTCGTCCAGGTCGACCGGGAAGAACGGGTCGTCCATGCCCAGGCCGAGGAGCTCCCTCATCGAGCGCGACTGCTTCGGCCCGATGATGCGGAACGTGCTGCGCTTGTCGTAGGCGGGGCGGAAGAACGGGATGCCCTGGATGTGGTCCCAGTGGAGGTGCGAGAGCAGCAGCGTGACGTCGAACGGACGCGCGCCGTTCGTGCTCATGAGGTTGATGCCGAGCTCGCGCAGCCCGGTGCCCGCGTCGAGGACCAGGAGCGACCCGCTCGCGTCGCGCACCTCGACGCACGCGGTGTTGCCGCCGTACCGGACCGTCGTCGGACCGGGCGTCGGGATGGAGCCGCGCGTGCCCCAGAAGCGGATGCGCATCAGGGCTTCGCCTCGCTCGAGGGTGAGCCGCTCGCCGCTCGATCTCTCTCCGACAGACCCCCGGCGGCCTCCTGGATGCTGCCCATGCCCTCGTCGCCCGGCTTCGGCCAGGTGTGGCGGAGCTGGTCGATGGTCCGCTGCAGCTCGGGCAGCGCACGGTGGACGGCGGCCAGCACCTCGGGGTCGAGGTGGCTCCCGGCCATCCCGGCCATGATCTCGAGCGTCTTCCCCAGCGGGTAGGCCGGCTTGTAGTAGCGCGGAGCGGTGAGGGCGTCGAAGACGTCCGCCGCCGCCACGATGCGCGCCCCGAGGAGGATCTGGTCCGCGGCCAACCCGTTCGGATAGCCGGTGCCGTCCATCCGCTCGTGGTGCTGCGCCGCGATGAGCGGCACCTCGCGCATGTCGTGCGGGAACTCCAGGTGCGCGAGGAACTCGCCGGTCTTCTCGGCGTGTGCCTTCATGTACGCGAACTCGGCGTCGTCGAGCTTCCCCGGCTTCTGCAGGAAGCGGTCCCGCACCGCGATCTTCCCGTAGTCGTGCAGCAGCGCGGCGGCCTCGAGCCGCTCGAGGTCCCGCTCGCCCAGGCCCATCGCCCGGCCGATCACCGCCGCGTAGCGGGTGACCCGCTGGCTGTGGCCGGCGGTCTGCTGGTCGCGCGCGTCGATGGTCACCGCGAGCGTCTCGATGAGCGACTGCCAGAGCCGCCGTTGCTCGGCGACGAGCTGCGCGTTCTCCACGGCCACGGCCGCCGACGCGGCGAGCGACGCGAGCGTCTCCTCGTCGGTCCGCACGAAGGGCCCGCCGCCGCGCTTGTTCACGACCTGGAAGACGCCGATCACCCGGCCGCCCTCGCCGGTCATCGGGAACGTGAGCAGGCTCTTCGTGCGGTAGCCGCTCGCGCGGTCCGGCTCGGGGTTGAAGCGAGCGTCCTGGTAGGCGTCGGGGATGTTGATCGTCTCGCCGGTCTGCGCGACCGCCCCGGCGATGCCACGCCCGATCGGGAAGCGGATCTCCCCGCTGCCGAGCGCCACGCGCGACCAGAGCTCGCCCCGGTCGCGGTCGACGATGAAGATGGTCGCGCGGTCGGCGGCGAGGAGCGTGGCGGTCGCCTCGGCCATCCGGCGGAGCAGCGCGTCGAGGTCGGTGATCGACATGAGCTGCCGCGTGATGTCGAGGATCGTGTCGAGCCGCGCGCCGGCGCCGCGGCGTTCGCCCGCCCGCCGCTCGGCGACGCGCCGCTCGCGGCCGCCCGGCGGCGGCCCGCCGCTCGTCCGGCGCTGGGCGACACGCCGGTCGGGCCTGGAGCTCATTCCGACGCGAGCTTCTCGAGGACCGGCGCCACCGTCTCCGCGACCTGCTCGAGGAGCATCTGATCGCGGCGCTCGAACGTCCCGTCGCGCTTGTTCAGCGCCTGGATGACGCCGACGGTCTGACCGCCCTTGCCCCACACCGGGACGCAGAGCATGTTCAGGGTGCGGAAGCCCGTCCGCAGGTCGACGTTGCGGTCGAAGCGCGAATCGGCGTACGCGTCGGGCACGTTGATCGTCTCGCCGGTGAGCGCGGCCTGCCCCGCGAGCCCCTGGCCGATGGGGAGCCGTATCTCGGTCGCGGTGCGCTGCGCCACGCGCGCCCAGAGCTGGTTCCTGTGGTGATCCACCACGTAGACCGTGCAGCGCTCGGCGTCGACCGCCTGCGAGCAGAGGTCCACCAGCCCGCGCAGGTACGCCTCGCGGTCCTTCTGCACCGAGAGGTGACCGAGCTTCACCATGATCAGGGCGACCTTCTCGTCGAGCACCATCGTGTCAGTGGTACCCCGCCACGGCCGCCTTCGTGACCTGGAGCTGCGGGGGCGGCGCCGGGTTCGGGTTGACGATCTCCCCGGCACGGTTGACCTGGTAGCAGCGCACCGGCTCGGCGCGGCCCTTCACCGCGATGGCGCCGAGGTCGACGCTCTCGACGTCGTCTCCGAGCAGCGCGAGCGTCTCCGCGCTGCAGGCGACCTGGTCGCGGCGCGCGATGTCCGACGAGGTGAGGCGCGAGGCGACGTTCGCGGTGTCGCCGATGACCGTGTACTCCATACGGCCCTTCGCGCCGAGGAACCCCGCGACCACCTGGCCGCTGTTGATGCCGAAGCCGAACGACACGTCCGGCCCGCCCCCGGCGCGCTCGGACTGGATCCAGCGCTGCATCTCGAGCGCGCACTCCACGGCGCGCCGCGCGTGCCGCGGCACCTCGATCGGGGCGTTCCAGATGACCATGATGTTGTCGCCGTTGTACTTGTTCACCGTGCCGTCGAAGCGGTTCACGACGTCGACCATGCCGTCGAAGTAGCGGTTCAGGTGGCCGAGGAGGTCCGCCGGGGTCATCCCCTCGGACATCGTCGTGAACCCGCGGATGTCGCCGAAGAGCACGGTGACCTCGCGACCCTCGCCGCCGAGGCCGAGCTGGCCCGCCTCCTCCTTCTCGAGGATGGTGCGCGCGACCGACGGCGTCACGAAGCGGCCGAAGGTGCTCTGCGTGCGCGTCACGGCGCGCCGCTCCTCGACCAGCAGGTAGCCGAGCGAGACGACCCACCAGAACGCGGACGGCGCGACGTAGCCGATCGACGGCACCTCGACCGGCCCCGTCCCGACGTCGCCCTGCGTCTGCAGCGCGAACAGCACGTAGCCGCCGACGACGTAGAGCGCGAGCACGCCGAGCGCCGAGAGGAAGCCGCGCAGGTGCCAGCGGACGACGAGGAAGAGCCCGAGGGCGGTGACGACGAGGACGGCGAGGAGCGTGGTGAGGAACCCCTGCCTGAGGACGGGGTAGCGGTTGGTGAAGATCGACTGCGCGGTGTTCGCCCAGATCTCGACGCCGAACATCTTCGCGCCGCCGCTGTTCGGCACCGGGTAGTCGTCGGGGACCGCCGACACGGAGTGGAAGCCGACGAAGACGGTGCGGCCGGTGATCAGGCTCGACGGGATCTTCCCGTCGATGACGTCCTGCATCGAGACGACGCAGAACTCTCCGGCGATGGAGCAGGGCGGGCCCGAGCGCTGGTCGACGGTGGGCGTGGCCGGTGCGGACGCGTAGTAGACCGGCATGCCGCCGCGCTGGTTGACCGGCAGCACGCGGTCGCCGAGCGGCGCCGGGATGCGCAGACGGTCGTTCGCCAGCGTGGCCTTCGTGAGGTCCGCGCGCACCTGCCGAGCGGCCGCGAGCAGCGCGAGCGAGTAGTACCGGGTGCCGTCGGGGCCTTCGATGAGCATCTGGCTGTCGCGCACGCGGCCGTCGGGGTCCGCCGCGACGTTCACCGATCCGACGCCGGCCGCGGCCGCGCGGAGGTCGGGCGGCGGCAGGTTCACCGTCCGGTAGACCGTGGTGTGATCGCCGACCGTGCCCGTGCCGGCGCCCTGCATCGCGAGGATGACGTTCCCCGCGCGGCTCACCGCCCCCGCGAGGACCGCGTCGTCCACCGCGCTCGGCGAGCGGTCGTAGAAGCTCACGTCGAAGGCGATCGTCGTCGGCCTGTCGGCGGCGAGCCGGTCGATGAGCTGGGCGTAGGCGCGGCGCGGCAGCGGGTAGACGTTCTGCGCGCGGATGGTGAGGTCGTCGACGGCGACGATCGTGATCTGGTTCTTCACCTTCGCCGGGGAGATCGCGATGCCCCGGTCGTACACCGCGGCCTGCAGCGTCGTGTCGAGGAGCTCGGTCAAGTACGCGAGCGCGCCGAAGAGCACCGCGATGCCCGCGATGAGCGCGAGGACCGCGCGCTGCCGCGTCTGGCGCTTCGCGAACACCGTCCCGAACACCCTTCCCGGCCCCTCCGCCCGCGACCTGCGGGTCGTCAGATTATGGGGCGCGCGGGGCCCGCGCGAGCACCCCGCGCAGGACGGTGATGGCGCGGATGTAGTCGGCGAGCACGAGCCGCTCGACGGGCGTGTGGTCGTACCTCGAGTCGCCCGGGCCGTACGCGACCATCGGGCAGCCCCAGGCCGGCGCGAGGATGTTCATATCGGATGTCCCGCTCTTCACCTTGAACGTCGCCTCGCCGCCGGCGTCGGCGATCGCCGCGACGAACGCGCGCGCGAGCGGGGTGCTCCGCGGTGTCCGCACCGGCTCCTCGTGCCCGATCGGCTCGAGTGACACGCGCGCCTCGCCGGGGTGCTCGCGCGCGAGGGCGGCCACCTCGCGCGAGATCTCGTCCACCGCGATGCCCGGCGGTATGCGGTAGCCGATCCGCAGCTCCGCGCGCTCGACGAGCCCGTCCGCCGCGCCCCCGCTCATGCCCTCGAGGCGGCAGTCGAGCTTCGCGAAGCCCGTCGCGTCCGCGGTCCGCCGCTCCGCGGCGTCGCGGATGCGCGACCAGAGCGCGAGCGCCTCCTCGCTGCAGGTCGGCCCGGGTGCGGCGCCGTGGCGCGCGTCCCGCGTGAGCGCGAGCCGGAGCGCGAGCCGGCCCTTGTACGCGACCGTCACCGCGTCCCACCCCGACGGCTCGCCGACGACGCACCACGCCGGCGCGGGCAGCGTCGCGCGGTGACGCGCGCCCTTGCTCGTCGGCGACTCCTCCTCGACCGCGCCGACGACGGTGACGCGCAGGCCCGGCACGACATGCGTCGCGGCCGCGACGAACGCGGCGAGCGGGCCCTTCGCGTCGACCGCCCCGCGGCCGACGAGCGCGCCCTCCTCGACGCGAAGGGGGATCCCGCCGGGGACCGTGTCGACGTGGCCGAGGAGCACGACGTGCGTCGCGCCGTCGCCGATCTCCCCCACCGCGTTCCCGGCGTCGTCGACCGACGCGCGGAACCCGCGCTCGGCCATGCGCGCGACGAGCCACTCCACCGCCTCGCCCTCGTGGCGTGAGAGGCTCGGGATGGCGACGAGCCCGCGGACCAGCTCCAGGTCGTCGGCCGCCACTAGAAACCGACGGGGTGCCAGACCGTCTTCAGCTCGAGGAACGCGGCGATCTCGTACGGGCTCTGCTCGTCGGCCTTCCCGCGCACGATGCGCTTCACGTTCTCCGCGCCCAGACGCTCGAGCTCGGCTGCGTCGCCGTCCGCGCCGGCGAGGTCGAGGCCCGCGACGTCCATGTGTCCGGCGAGCCACGGCGCGAGCTCGCCGCGCAGCCCGGTGAGGATGTTCACCACGCCGGGGGGCACGTCCGCGGTCGCGACGCACTCGGCGAGCTCGACCGCGGCGATCGGGTGCGCGTCCGACGCGATGACGACGACGGTGTTGCCGCCGACGAGCGGCGGCGCGAGCCGCGACACGAGGCCGAGGAGCGCGGGCTCGGCCGGCGCGACGATCCCGACGACGCCGGTGGGCTCGGGGACGGTGAAGTTGAAGTACGGCCCCGCGACCGCGTTCGCCGATCCGATGACCTGCGCGAGCTTGTCGGCCCAGCCGGCGTACCAGACCACGCGGTCGATCGCGCGGTCGACCTCGTCCTTCCCGCGGCACGCGGCGGCGAGCGCGCCACGGCGGGCCTCCATCATCTCGGCGAGGCGGTAGAGCACCTGGCCGCGGTTGTACGCGGTCGCGCCGGACCACCCGGCGCCCGCCTGCCGGGCGATGCGCACCGCGTCGCGCAGGTCCTTGCGCGACGCCCGCGCGACGTTCGCCCCCTCGACGACGAGCGTGCGCCCGGACTCGGAGCGCGGGAACGCGCCGCCGATGAAGAGCTTGTGGGTCTTGCGGACCTGGACTCTCCTCACCGCGGCTCCAGGCGCAGGTACGGCTCCAGGCCGTGCAGCCCGCCCTCGCGGCCGAACCCCGACTCCTTGTAGCCGCCGAACGGCGACGCCGGGTCGAAGCGGTTGTACGTGTTCGCCCACACGACGCCTGCGCGCAGCCTCGCCGCCATCGCGAGGATGCGCGATCCCTTCTCGGTCCACACCCCGGCGGAGAGCCCGTAGGGAGTGTTGTTCGCCTTCTCGACCGCCTCCTCGGGGGTGCGGAACGTGAGCACCGAGAGCACCGGGCCGAAGATCTCCTCCTGCGCGATGCGGTACGACTGCGCGACATTGGTGAACACCGTCGGCGCGAACCAGTAGCCGCGCTCCGGGAGGCGGCACGGCGGCTGGTAGATCTCCGCCCCCTCGGCGACGCCCGACTCGACGAGCGCGCGGATCTTGTCGAGCTGCGTCTTGGAGTTGATCGCGCCGACGTCGGTGTTCTTGTCGAGCGGATCGCCGACGCGCAGCGTGCTCATGCGGCGCTTCAGCTTCGTGATGACGGCGTCGGCGATCGACTCCTGCACGAAGAGGCGCGACCCGGCGCAGCACACGTGGCCCTGGTTGAAGTAGATGCCGTTCACGATGCCCTCGACCGCCTGGTCGAGCGGCGCGTCGTCGAAGACGATGTTCGCGGCCTTGCCGCCGAGCTCGAGCGTGAGGCGCTTGCCGCTCCCGGCCACCGCGCGCTGGATGGCCTTCCCCACCTCGGTCGAGCCGGTGAAGGCGATCTTGTCCACGCCGTCGCTCGCGACGAGCTCGGCGCCGGTTCGGCCGTCGCCGGTGACGACGTTCACCACGCCCGGCGGCAGCTCCGCCTGCCGGACCACGTCGCAGAAGACGAGCGCGGTGAGCGGCGTCGTCTCGGCGGGCTTGAGGACGACGGTGTTCCCGGCCGCGAGGGCGGGGGCGATCTTCCACGCGAGCATGAGGAGCGGGAAGTTCCACGGGATGATCTGCCCGGCGACGCCGATCGGCCGCGGCGTGCGGCCGGGGAACGCGTACTCGAGCTTGTCCGCCCAACCCGCGTAGTAGAAGAAGTGCGCCGCCGCGAGCGGCAGGTCGACGTCGCGCGACTCGCGGATCGGCTTGCCGCCGTTCAGCGACTCGAGGACAGCGAGCTCACGCGAGCGCTCCTGAAGGATCCGCGCGATGCGGAAGAGGTACTTGGCGCGCTCCGACGGACGCAGCTTCGACCACGTCTTCGTGTACGCGTCGCGCGCCGCGCGCACGGCCTTCGCGACGTCGGCCTTGCCCGCCTGGGCGATCTCGGCGAGCGGCTCCTCGCGCGAGGGGTCGAGCGTCGTGTAGCGCTGCCTCGAGAGCGGCTCGACGAGCTTTCCGCCGATGAAGAGCCCGTAGCGGTCGGCGATCTTCACGATGTCGCGCGCCTCGGGCGCCGGCGCGTAGTCCCACGACGCCGGGATCGGCGCGCGGTCGGCCCCGCGCGCGGGGGTCTTCGTCTCAGTCAACGGTGAAGTAGTCCGGGTTCTGGTAGCGGCCCGTCCGCTCCTTGCGCAGCTGCATGAGGATGTCGTTGAGGAGGCTCGACGCGCCGATGCGGTAGCGGTCCGGCGTGAGCCAGGCGACGCCGAGCGTCTCGTGGACCTGCACGAGGTACTGCACCGCCTGCTTCGCCTGGCGGATGCCGCCCGCGACCTTCATGCCGACCACACGCCCGGTGTCCTCGTACACGTCGCGGATCGTCTCGAGCATGCACAGCGCGACCGGGAGCGTCGCGTTCGTCGCGGCCTTCCCGGTGGACGTCTTGATGAAGTCCGCGCCGCCGGCGATGGCGAGGAGCGCGGCGCGCCGCACGTTGTCGTACGTCCCCAGCTCGCCCGTCTCGAGGATCACCTTGAGGTGCGCCTTGCCCGCGCAGACCTCCCTGGCGCGGACGACCTCGTCGTACACCTGCGCGTAGCGGCCGGAGAGGAACGCGCCGCGGTCGATCACCATGTCGACCTCGTGCGCCCCCATCGCGACGACGGCGCGCACCTCCTCGAGCTTCACCTCGAGCGGCGCCTGACCCGACGGGAACGCGGTCGCGACCGACGCGACCTTCACGCCGGTGCCGCGGGTGCGCGCGAGGGCGGCGGGGACGAGATTCGGGTACACGCAGATCGCCGCCACCGAGGGCACGCCCGGGTCCGACGGGTCGGGGCGCACGCCCTTCGTCGCGAGCGCGCCGACCTTCCCGGGCGTGTCGGCGCCCTCGAGCGTGGTGAGGTCCATCGCGCGGATCGCGAGGTCGAGCGCGAAGACCTTCGCGCCCTTCTTGATGGAGCGCCGCGAGAGCGCGAGCGCGCGCTCCTCGAGGCCGACGGCGTCCACGGACCCGAGCCGCGGCAGGCGCGGCTCGAGCGGGAGCTCGAATCCGCCGGGGAGCGCCGGTGCGGTCGCCATACGGACCGAGTCTAGGCCGCGAGCACCTTCGCGGTGGCGGCCACGACGCGGTCGATCTGCGCGGCGGTGATGACCAACGGCGGGAGGTAGCGGACCACCGTCGGGCCCGCGCCGAGCGTGAGCACGCCCCGGTCCTGCAGCGCCCTGATCGTCGGCGCGGCGTTCTCCTTGAGCTCGATCCCGCAGAGCAGCCCGAGCCCGCGCACCTCGCGCACCCGGTCCGAGCGGACCGCGCGCAGGCCGTCCATGAGCTGCGCCCCGCGCTCGCGCGCGCTCCGCGCGAGGTCGAGGCGGCGCATCTCGCCGATCGCCGCGATCGCCGCGGCGCACGCGAGCGGGCCGCCGCCGAAGGTCGTCGAGTGCGAGCGCTTCGGCAGGTCGCCGAGCGCGCGCGAGAACGCGACCAGACCCATCGGCACGCCGCCGGCGATGGACTTCGCGAGGCACAGGAGGTCGGGCACGACGCCGTACTGCTCGATCGCGAACATCGTCCCGGTCCGGCAGAACCCCGTCTGCACCTCGTCGATCACCAGGAGCGCGCCGCGGTCGCGGCAGAGGCGCGCGGCCTCGGCGACGAACTCGCGCGACGCCGGGCGCACCCCGCCCTCGCCCTGCACCAGCTCGACGATGAACGCCGCGGTGTCCGCGCCGATCGCGCCTTCGAGCGCATCGGTCCTGTTGAACGGGACGTGCGTCGTCCCCGGGAAGAGCGCGGGCCCGCCGAGCGCCTCGCGGTACTCGGGACCCCAGGTGGCGGCGAGCGCGCCCATGGTCTTGCCGTGGAAGCCGCGCATCGTCGCGACGACGCCCGTGCGCTTCGTCGCCATGCGCGCGAACTTCAGCGCGGCCTCCACCGCCTCCGTGCCGCTGTTGCAGAGGAAGAGCCGGTCGAGCTCGCGCGGCAGGATCGCCGTGAGCGTGTCGTACAGCTCGGCGCGGCGATCGTTGTAGAAGAGCTCGGTGCACGAGGCGAGGGTGCGGGCCTGCGCCGCGAGGGCGTCGGCGACGGCCGCGTTGCCGTGCCCGAGGTTCGCCGAGCCCTGACCGCCCACGCAGTCGACGTACTCGCGCCCGTCCTCGTCCCACAGCACGGCGCCCTCACCGCGCACGACGACGAGCGGCCGCTTCGCGTACAGACCGGAGGTATGCGCGTCCTCGCGCGCCATGGTCACGCGCGGATCACCGTGCGGACCTGCGGGTCGCCCGCGGCGGAGCGGATGACGACCTCGTCCACGCCACCGGCGAGCGCCTCGCGCGCGGCGAGGATCTTCTTCTTCATGCGCCCCTGCGCGAGGGCCTCGGCCTCGTCCACGGTGGTCTCGGCGACGAGCGAGGACGGGTCGCTCACGTCGCGCAGCAGGCCCGGGACGTTCGTGAGGATGAGGAGCGCGTCGGCGTCGATCGCGACCGCGATGCGCGCCGCGACGCGGTCGCCGTCGACGTTGAGCGCCTCGTTCTCCATGGAGAGCGCGAGCGGCGCGACCACCGGGACGCGGCCCGGACCGATGAGCTGCGTGAGGAGGGGCAGGTTCACCGCCTCGACCGTCCCGGTGTAGTCGTCGCGCAGGATGATCGTCTTCCCGTCGCGCACCGCGCGCACGTCCTTGCGCTTCCCCACCAGCAGCCGGCCGGAGAGGCCCGAGAGCCCCACCGCGTCGATGCCGCGCTGCTGGAGCTTCTCGACATACAGGAAGTTCTCCACGCCGAGCGCCGCCATGGCGAAGACCTCGAGCGTGCGGCGGTCGGTGCGCCGGCTCACGTGGCCCGACGGCGAGGTGATCTGCTCCTGCGGCACGCCCAGCGCGGCGGCGAGGCGGTCGGTCTCCGCCGACGCGCCGTGGACGAGGACGATCTCGTCGGAGCGCGCGACGTCCGCGACGAGCGTCGCGACGGCGTCGCGGTCGACGCCCGTCGAGCCACCGGCCTTGATGACCGCGCGGAGGGTCACGGATGGAGCCCCGCGAACCCGAGGCCGGCCGTCTCGTCGAGGCCGAGCGCCACGTTCATCGCCTGCACGCCGTTCCCCGCCGCGCCCTTCACCAGGTTGTCGATCGCGCAGAGCGCGACGACGCGCTCGCCGCGCGGATCGGCGGCGAAGCCGACGTCGGCGAAGTTCGTCCCGGCGAGGAGCTTGGGCTCGGGGTAGCGGAAGATCCCGGTGCGCTCCTTCACGATACGCACGAACGGCTCGGCGCCGTAGCGCGCGCGGTAGATCTTCCAGAGGTCGCGGTCCTCGAGCGGCGCCTTCACGTACACGTGCGCCGTCGCGAGGACGCCGCGCACGAGCTCGACTGCGGTCACCGAGAGGTCCACACGCGGCCGCGCGCCGCCGAGCGCGAGCTCCTGCTCGGCCTCGGCGGTGTGGCGGTGGCCGACCGGCTTGAACGAGCGCACCGCGCCGACCCGCTCCGGGTGGTGCGAGTCCTCGGAGGGCTCGCGCCCGCCCTCGCTCGACCCGACCTTGCACTCGACCACGACGGGCCGCGTACGGTCCACGACGTCGGCGGCGAAGAGCGGCAGGAGCGCGAGGATCGTCGCCGTCGCATTGCAGCCGGCGCCGGCGATGCGCGCCGCCCCCGCGATCTCGGCGCGGTGCAGCTCGGGGATGCCGTAGACCCACCGCCCGAGCGACGCCGGGTCGGGGTGCGGCGCGCCGTACCAGCGCGCGTAGTCGTTCGGGTCGCGCAGCCGGTGGTCCGACGAGAGGTCGATGACGACCTTCCCCCGGCCCTCGAGCTCCTTCGCGCGGTGCGCGCCGTTGGGGAGGCTGAGGAACAGCACGTCGCAGCCCTCGACCGCCGCGTACGGCACGAACGCCAGCTCGCCGCGCCTGCGCAGGTTGGGGTGCGCGGCGCTCACCGGCTTGCCCGCGAGCGACTCGCTCCCGGCGACGATCTCGCGCACCTCGGGATGCCCGAGCAGCAGCCGCAGCAGCTCGCCCCCGGCGTAGCCCCCGGCGCCGACGACGCCGACCTTCACCGAGCCGCGTTCCGCGCGACCGCCAGCGTGAAGTCGACGATCTTCGCCGGGATGTTCACGCCGGTCGTGTCGATGGAGTTGCGGAACTCCATCGTGTAGTTCACCTCGTTCACCAGCAGCTCGCCGTCGCGCTCGAGCACGTCGATCGCGACGACGCCGCCGCCGACCGCGTGCGCCGCCCTGACGCAGAGGTCGTTCAGCTCGGGCGTGACCGGGCAGTTCTCGGCTCTCCCGCCGCGCGCGGTGTTCGTGATCCAGTGCTCGCTGTAGCGGTAGATCGCGCAGATCGTCTCGTCGCCGACGACGAACGCGCGGATGTCGCGGCCGGGCTTGCGGACGTACTCCTGCACGTAATAGATGGAGTGCAGGTAGCTCCCCAGTACGTCCTTGTGCTCGACGATCGCCTCCGCCGCCTCGCGGTCGTTCACCTTGGACACCAGGCGACCCCACGAGCCGATGAGCGGCTTCAGCACGGCCGGGTAGCCGATCTGCTCGATCGCCTCGAGCGCGGACTCCGGCGTGAACGCGATGCGCGTCGCCGGCGTCGGGACGCCCGCCTTCACCAGGCGCATCGTCGTGAGCAGCTTGTTGCCGCACACCTCGGCCGTCTCGTATGAGTTCACCGTCGGGATGCACCAGCCGTCGAGCACGCTCAGGGCGTAGAGCGCGGTGCCGTGCTGGATGCAGCGCTCGAGGACGACGTCCACGCCGAGGTCGGGCCTGCGCTCGGTCGGGAGCACGAGCGTGCGGTCGTCGATGACCTTCGTCGGGACGCCGCGCGACTCGAGCTCCTGCAGCAGCAGCTTCTCCTCGACCCGCACGCGCGAGAGAAGGACGCCTACGCGGGGGGCCGGCGGGGGGCTCGCCCCCCGCCTTGCGCTATTCACCCCAGTCTTCTTCGGCCTCGGGCGCGAGCGCGAGCGCGACCGGCGTCGTCGCGGTGACCTCGAGCTCCGCGCCGCAGTCCGGGCACGAGACGATCTCGCCCTTCACCGCGTCGGACCCGACGGTGACGTCCGCGTCGCACTCAGGACACTTCGGCACTGGTTCCCTCCCCACGTGTGTGAGGAGAGAAGCGTAATCGGTGGACGTCGCCCGTGAGCGCGCCTTCTGGTCCGCTAGTCCGCCCCGGTGGCGCCCGCGCGCCCCTCGCGAGCGCGCGCCTTGTCCTCGTACATACGCGCATCGGCGGCCGCGAGGAGCGCGTCCGCGGTACGGCCGTCCTCCGGGAACCAGGCGATCCCGAACGACACGCGCGGCACGGCGTGCTCCCGGCCGGCCCAGTGGTAGCGCTCGCCGCGCAGCCGCTGCGCGACGCGCGCGACGAGCGCCTGCGCCGGCAGCAGCCCGGTCCGCGGCAGGAGCAGCACGAACTCGTCGCCGCCGAACCGCGCGACCACGTCCTCGGCGCGCACCGACACGCGCAGGTCCGTCGCGACCTTGACCAGCACCTCGTTCCCCGCCAGGTGGCCGGCGCTGTCGTTCACCGTTTTCAGGCCGTCCACGTCGCAGAGCACCACGGCGAAGATGTCGCCATGGCGCGTCGCCTCGTGCACCTCGGTCTCGAGACGGTCCACCAGGACGCGGCGGTTGAGCGCGCCGGTGAGGTCGTCGTTCGTCGCCAGACGGTGCGTCTCCTCGAGGAGGCGCGTGTTCGCGATCGCGATCGCGGCCTGCGCGGCGTACAGGCGCACCAGGCGGCGCGTGTCGGCCGAGAAGCGCCGCGGCCCGGCCGAGTACATCGCGAGCGTGCCGATGACCTCGCCGTGCGCGACGAGCGGGATCGCCAGGGCCGAGCGGATGACGTCGTGCAGCGCCGCCGTGCTGTGCGGATGGTCGGCGTAGCGGTCGGCGACGACGAGGTCGCGGGTCTCGAGCGCCTCGAGCGAGATGCCGCGCAACGGCTCGCCCACCGAATCGCGCAGCCGCGGCATCGAGCCCTTGAACAGCGCGCGGATGACGAACCCCCGCCCCGGCTCGGCGAGCGCGAGCATCGCGCCGTCGCAGCGAGACAGGCCGGTGGCCTGCTCGACGACCAGCTTCAGCAGCTCGTCGAGGGACCGCTCGCCCGCGGCCGCGAGACCGACCTCGTACAGCGCCTCGAACTGCCGCGCGCGGCGGCCCTCGAGCTCGCCGAGGCGCCAGTTCGCGTAGAGCGCGACCGCCGCGCGCGCCGCGAGCACGATGGTGAGGAGCGCGACCGACGCGTTGACGAGATCCTGCGTCGGCCGGTTCTCGGACGCGACGAGGAGGACGGCGGCCACGACGGCGACGACCGCCGGCAGCGCCATCCGCGCGATCTGCATGAGCGGCCGCGAGTAGCGCGGGGACACACGGCTCGCCCGGTCCTCGATCCAGAACGTCGGGGCGAGGCTGATGCCGAACATCCCGGCCATCCAGAAGAGGTCGACCGGCGACCCCGCCGCGAACGAGCCCTGCGCCCAGCCTGAGAGCGAGAGGCCGTAGGCGACCGCGGTGAGGCCGACGCCGGCGAAGAGCGCGACGAACGCGCGCCTCGGCTGGTCGAGCGGGACCGCGAACAGCGCGGAGAGCGCGGCACCGGTCGCCGCGGCGTAGAGCAGCGTGTACAGGAGCGCGACGCTCGTGGCGAGCGGATCCATCCGCATGCCCGCGGTGAACAGATCCTGGATGACGAAGGCGAGCAGGCCGACCATGGCGAGCGTCACCGCGCCGGCGTCGAGCACGAGCGCGTAGACGGCGAGGCGCTGTCCGCGCAGGAAGGCCACGAACCCGCATCCGAAGAGCACGGCCGCGGCGAGCGCCGCCCCGTCGGCGACGCTCGGGGTCGGCGGCCGCAGCGCGGCGATGAGGAACGCCGCGCGGACCATCTGCCCGAACGCCCACGCCACGACCCCGGCGCCGAGGAGCGCCCAGGGCAGGCGCTCGCGGCGGTGCGCGACGAGCGCCGCGCGGGCGCAGCCGCCGAGCGCCCCGAGCGCGAAGCCCAGCCAGCCGAGCGACGCCATCGCGGCGCGCGGAAGGCCGGCCGGCAGGACCAGCTCGGAGACGTACACGAACGCGAGCGCCGCGACGCCGGCCGCGAGCTCCTGGTCGGAGCGACGCGCGAGGAGTCGCCCGGGGTACATCGGCGAGAAGGCTAGCGAGGGGGCCGGGCCTGCGGCAGGGGCGAAGGCGTCCTACCCCGGTCGGAGCCGCACTACACCCTACGGGTGAGGCTCAGCGTGGCACGTAGCGGTAAGAGCCCGGTGCCGACGTCTCGAGCGCGTAGCGGTCGAGCACCGCGCGCACGAGCTCCGCCGGCCAGCGCAGCCGCTCGTACGCGCGCGCCTCCGCGAGCCGGTCGAGCGGGACGTCCGAGAGCACCGCCGCGATCTCGCCGCGCCGCACGCGCGGCGTGACCGTGTCCGCGAGCGCGCCACGCGCGACGACGCGGGACCACAGGAACAGATCGTCGACGACCGGCTCGTTGCCCGCGGCCACGAGGACGCCGCTCTCCTCGGCGAGGAGCGCCGCGCCCCGCGGGAGCTCGCGCGCCAGCGCGACGCGCGCTCGCCACGGCGCGAGGTCGTCCGGCGCGAAAACGCCGAGCGAGGATGCCGCGATCGACACGGCGAGCTGCGCCGTCAGGGCGAGCGGCGCGACGGTGCCCGCGCCGGCGGCGAGAGCCGGCGCGAGCGCGAGGAGCGAGGCCGCGGCGAGGTCGAGGAGGTAGTTGATCGTCGCGCCCTCGCGGCCGCCGAGGAGCACCACGAGCGCCGCGCCGACGACGTACGCCCGCATGCGCGCGTCGCCCCGCAGCGCGCCGAGCGCCGCGAAGGCGCCGAGCGTGAGCGCCCCCGCGACGACGAGCAGGCCGGCCTGCGCGAGCGAGTACGGGAGCGCGTTCCAGTCGACGAGGTGCGTGTACATGCCGGCCGGGGAGAACCGCAGCGCGGCCACCGCGGCGAGCGCGACGAGCGCGAGCGCGAGCGCGGCGCCGAAGCGCACGCCGGTCGGGCGCTCGCGCCACACCAGGTACGCGAGGACGACGGCGAGCGGCGCCGCGGCGGTGGGCTTCGCCGCGACGGCGAGCGCGCCGAGCACGCCGGCCAGCGACGCGTCGCGCCACGACGGCCCCGCCCGCACGACCGCGAGCGCGGTGAGCGCGACCGCGACGAGGTCGGGCTTCACCGCGGTGCCCCAGATCTCGAGCGGGAAGAGCGCGAGGAACGACGCGGCGAGCGCGGCCGCGACGAGCGGCGAGCGGCGCGCGCGCCACGCGACGAGCGCCGCGATCGCGAGCGCCGCGAGCGCGCTCACGACGCGGTACGGCGTGAAGATCCCGAGCGGCGAGAGGGCCGCGACGATCGAATACGCGAGCGGCGGGTAGTTCGCGGCGACGAACGTTCCCGGCGCCGGCGGCGCGTACGGGTCGGCGCCGCGCGCGATGAGCTGGCCGGCGTGGACGACCGCCCCCTCGCCGTAGAGCGCGGGGATGTCCGCCGAGAGCGTCGCCCACCAGCGCGCGAGGGAGAGCAGCGCGAGCGCGAGCGCGAGCGCGCCGAAGAGCATCCAGACCGCGCGTGAGCCGCGCACACGCTGAGGATGCCGCCTCCGGCCACGGCCTGCGCGCGACCCGGCGGCAGCCCTCGCCCCGGCCGGCGTCGACTACGAGACGGACATCAGCGGGGCGATGCGCATGGGCCGGAGCGAGCGATCGAACGGGTTGAACACGAGGCCGAGCGCTTCGAGCGTGACGACGCCGAGGAGGGCGACGTCGTTCGCCTCACCGAGGATCACGGTCGTATGGCCACGCGGTGTCTCGCCCCCGATCGCGGGCAGCTCGATCTCGCATTCCGATATCGCACGCTCGATCCGCGACATGTCGGCCAGATGGAATGCCATGCTCCGCACGGGACGAAGCCCGAGCGACGTCCACACATCGTGGGGCAGGAGCGAGTACTGAGCGCCCGTGTCGATGAGGAACGTGACGCGGCGCTGTCCTCGCGGTCCGGTGACGGTCCCGTCGATGCTCGTGAGACCCACGAACGCGCTATCGGCCACGCCTTGCGTCTCCCCGGGTGAGCCAGGAGGGATTCGAACCCACGACCAAGGGATTAAGAGTCCCCTGCTCTACCGCTGAGCTACTGGCCCACCCGATTCTAAATCTCGGCCGCGGACGGGGGAAGCGAGAGAGTCCCTCAGGTGGCCGCGCCGATCTTGAAGATCTTGGTCCCGCACACGGGGCAGGAGCCCTGCGTGGCCGGTCGCCCGTTCTTCATCGTGATCTGCTTGGCGTCTTTGATCTCGCGGGGGGCCTTGCACTTGACGCAATAGCCGCTCGCCATCGTCTCGGCACCTCCGGATCTCGTCGCGTGGCGGGCATCGTACCCTAGGGTCCCCGATCCCCCGTGAACCCACGAAACCCCGCCTTGCGGCGGGGTCTCGTGGTGAGGAAGGGAAGGGTTGGGATTTCCGGTTGTTGCCCCGTTGCAGAGCAAGTACCGTGCCAGGAGGGGGCGTGCGCGCCGAGATCCTGTCCGTCGGCACCGAGCTCCTGCTCGGCCAGATCGTCGATACCAACGCGCAGTACCTGGCCCAGCGGCTCGCGCTCCTCGGCATCGACCTTTTGTTCGTGTCGACGGTCGGGGACAACCTCGAGCGCTGCCGACAGACGTTCGAGCGGGCGATCGCCCGGTCCGAGCTCGTCGTATCCACCGGAGGCCTCGGCCCGACCGAGGACGACCTCACGCGCGAGGCCATCGCGGCCGCGCTCGGCGAGGAGCCGGCGGTCGACCCCGCGCTCGAGGCGGAGCTCCGCGCGTGGTTCGCGCGGCGCGTCGGCGCGATGCCCGAGCGCAATCGCAAGCAGGCCTGGCTCATCCCCTCGGCCCGGCCGATCCCCAATCCGAACGGGACCGCGCCGGGATGGGACGTGCGGACGCCGCGCGGGCGCGTCGTCGCGATGCCCGGCGTGCCGCGCGAGATGACGTACATGTGGGAGCGGCACGTCGAGCCGACGCTCGGCGGCGGCGGCGTGCTCCGCTCGCGGACGCTGAAGCTCCTCGGCATCGGCGAGTCCGCGGTGGAGGAGGCGCTCGACGTGCTGGTGCGCTCGACGGCGCCGACGGTCGCGACGTACGCGAAGAACGACGGCGTCCACGTCCGCATCAGCGACAAGGGCGGCGACGCCGCGAGCGCCGACGCGCGCATCTCCGCGATGGAGCGCACCGTCCGCGACCGGCTCGGCCGCTTCGTCTGGGGCGTGGACGACGAGACGCTCGGCGGGGTGATCGGCCGGGGGCTCGTGTCCCGCGGCTGGCGTCTCGCGACCGCCGAGGCGCTCTCCGGCGGCGACGTCGCGCGCACGCTCTCCGACGCGCCCGAGGCGTCCGCCTGGTACGCGCGCGGCGTCGTGCGCCCCTCCGCGGACGCCGCTGCGCTCGAGGCGCTGCTGGCCGACACGGGCGCCGACGTGACGCTCGTCGTCCCGGTGGGTGCGGCGGGCGCGGAGCTCGTCGCGGTGACCCCGCGCGGGCGCGAGACGAGCGTCATCCGCTTCGCCTCGCCGCCCGAGGGGCGCCGGCGTGCGCTCCTCGCCGCGCTCGACCTGCTGCGCCGTGTCGTCGGTTAGTCCGGCCCGCGGGCGTCCCGCCAGAGGACGACGACGATCGCGAGGAAGATCCCGACCGGCAGCACGACGCTGAAGGTCTCGTCGCGCCGCAGCACCGCGATCGCGTAGAGGACCGGCGCGAGGACGAGGAGCGCGAGCGCGGCCGCGAGCGCGAACCGCGTCGCGGTCGCGCGCGAGCGGCGCGCGAGCACGCCCGCGGCGATCACCACGGGCACGAAGAGCAGCTCGTAGTCGGCGGACCACGAGTACAGCGCGCCCGCGCTCGAGAGGGCGAGCCACGCGGCGAGCGACGCGTCCGTCGCGGGGCGGAACCGGACGGCCACCGCGGCCGCCGCCGCTCCGATGAGCGCGAGCGCGACGACGCGTCCGGCCGGTCCGAGGAGCTGCCCGAGGGCCGATGTGAGCACCGCCGAGCGCCCGAAGCGCCGTCCGGGGATGTCGCCGGTCCACGCCGCGAGCCAGCTCGGCATCACGAGCGTCGCGACCGCGGCGACGAGCACGGCGAGGACGACCGCGTAGACGACCCAGCGGCGGAACGCGCGGTCGCGCAGCGCGCCGTAGGCGAGCCCGAGCGAGGTGAGGACGAAGAGCTGCGGCTTCGCGAGGAAGAGCAGCGACGACGCGGCCGCGCGCGAGGCGCGGCCGGCGCGCAGCGCCAGCACCGTCGCGCCGGCGCCGGCCGTGAGGAGGAGCCCCCACTGGCCGAGCACGATCCCCTGGACGCCGGGCTGCCCGACGAACAGCGCGAGCCCGAGCGCACCGTGCGCGCGCGCGTCCCCGGGGAGGTAGTGGCGCAGCAGCGCGCGCAGCGCGAGCGCCGCCGCCGCCATCGACAGGACCATCCAGACCCAGCCGGCGGCCTCGAGCGGGACGAGCGCGAGCGGCACCATCGCGAGGGCGACCCAGGGGAAGTAGTCGTAGACGTCCGCGTCGGGGATCTTCACCTGCGCCTGCTGCGTGAACGCGAGGTAGGACGCGCTGTCGTACGGGTCCACGTCGCGCAGGAGCGCGCTGCCGCCGGACCAGAACCCCGAGAAGTCGTTCTCGTGGACCATCTCCAGGCGGCGATCGAGCGGACCGGAGAGCACTATGAAGAGGATCCCGACGGCGATGGCCGCGGCGTAGGCGATGTCCGCGCGTCGCTCGTCGGTCACCACGCGAAGGGTAGTGCGGCTACTTGCCCTCGCGACCGCGCTCGCCGCCGCGCTCGTTCGTCGTGCGCCCGTCGGGCCGGTTCTCGCTCAGCCACTGCCGCACCCGCTCGACGGCGGCCTGCGCGGCCTGCGCGGCGCGGCGCGCGCTCTTCGCGGCCTCCGCCGCGCGGCTGTCGGCGGTGGGCGACGCGCTCGCCGTCGCTGTGGGCGTCGTCGCGGCCGCCCCGCGGTCCTTCGCGGCCGGGGCGGCGCGCGGCGTCTCCCGCGACGACGGATCCGGCGCCGGCGCGGCGGCGCCCTGCGTCGCGGCCGCCGTCGGAGCGCCGGGCGTCGGAGCGTCGGGCGTCGGGACGGCGCGGCGCGCGGGTGCGGTCGCCGGCGCCGGCGCGGCGGCGGGCGCCGGGGTGGCCGGCTCGCTGCGCTCGGCCTCGGTCGCGAGCTGCGACGCGACGGTGGCGGCGGTCACCGCCACGCGCTCGACGGGGTCGTCGGCGGGCGCGACGGCGGGCGCGGCGATGAGCGCGAGCACCGTCGCGGCGCGGGCGCTCGTCTCCTTCGCGCTGAGCTCGGTCGCGAGCGTCTGCGCGCGCTCGCGCTGGGCCGTGAAGCTCTCCTCGAGCTGGCGCGCCAGCGACGCGGTCGCGCCCGGCGTGAGGTCCGCGGCGGCCGTCGCGATCTGCTCCGAGTACGCCGCGGACGCGATGAGCGCGTCGGCGGTCCGCCCGCTCACCGCGAGCCGCTCGGCCTCGGCGAGGCGGTGGTCGGCGATGGAGAGCTCCACCATCGCGCGGTCGTCCGGCGTCACCGCGAGGAGCAGGCGCGCCTGCTCGGACGCGAGCTTCACCGGGTACAGGGCGTCGGTGGGGAGCGTGTCGGCGCTCGCGACGACCATCCCCATGCCCGCGGCGAGGAGCAGCGCGGCGACGGCCACGCCGCGCACGATGTACGGCGCCGGTCGCCCGAGCTGCTCGAGCGCCGTCCAGGCGATGTCCCGCAGGCCCGCGCGGCGGGGCTCCAGTCCGGCCAGCACGCGCGCCCGCATCCGCATCCGCGCGTACGCGTCGGGGGCCTCCGGCGCGCTCCGGTGCAGCCGCAGCGCCAGGCGGACCGCCTCGCGCGACTCCTCGTCCCCGATGGAGGCGAGCGTCCGCCGGCCGCGGGCCACCTCGTCGATGAGCCGGTCGAGCCGCTCCTGCCTGTGTCTCCCCACCACGGTCGTCTAACGGCTCGCCTGGGTGGCCGTTATCCCACCCGTTCAGGGGAGCTGGACCCGCCCGCGGGGCGGCCTACCGGACGGTCATCGTCGCCGCCGGCCCGCCCCAGACCGGGGCGTAGCGCGAGAAGAACGTGTCGCGGTAGATCACCGTCCCGTCGGCCGCGGTCACCGTCCGCGTCCGCCAGACGTCCCGACCGCGGACCGCGTAGCCCGCCGGGAAGGCCGGGTCCGCGGCCTGGTCCGCGGGGACGTCGCGGAAGCTCCGCTGCACGGGCTCGCCGTACGTCACCGTGCGGGCGGTGGGCAGGCCCCACACCTCGAAGGTGACGCTGGTGTCGGAGACCCACGACCACAGGAAGACCGGGGTCTCCGTGTCGTTCCGCCAGCGGAAGTCGAGGCCGGGCAGGAAGACGGCCGCGTCGAGGCCGAGCGGGTAGCGCTCGATGAGATAGGCGTGGGCGTGCCGCTCGACGATCTCGTAGCCGACCTGCGCGACCGCGTTGAACATCGTCGTCGAGACCTGGCAGAGCCCGCCGCCGATGACGTTCTCGTCGGAGCGGTTGTTGATGATCGCGCCGGCGTAGGCGTACCCGCGCTCGACCGTCACCGGGCCGAGCAGCTGCCAGAACGAGAACGTCTGGCCCGGCCGGATCACCACACCGTCGAACTGCGACGACCCGGTCGCGATGTTCGCCTGCCGCGAGGCGCTCCGCGGGAAGTACGTCGTGAAGCTCGAGGTGCGCGTCATCGCGGGCAGCCAGCGCTCCGCGTCGGCGGTGGTGAACGCCGTCGCGTCGGCCGTGGACGGGGCGGCGACCACGCGCACGCCGCCCGCCGGGGTGACCAGCTCGCCGCGGAGCTGGGCCGCGAACGCCCGCTGATCCACGCGGATGCCGGCGACGCCCGGCTCGACCGAGAGCGCGCCCTCGCGGCTCACGCCGAAGCGCGCGTCGACCGACGGGCGATCGATCCGCTCGGCGACCCGCGCCACCCACGCGCCGAGCGCGGCCTCGTCGATCGAGACGGTGTAGCGGTAGCGGACCGCGGGGGCCACCGCGCCGGCCGGCGGCGGGGCGAGCTCGCCCGGCGCCGCCGTGATCCGGTCGATGACCAGCAGGCCGGCGAGCGCCGCGCTGCTCTCGCTCACCCGACGGTCCTCGGCCACGACGTCGAGCGGGGTCACGATCGCGCGCGCACGCGCGAGGGCCTCGCGGTAGCCGCTGTCGTCGACCTCCGGATACACGGCGCGGACCGGGAGCGCGATCTCGCGATCGCCGAGCGCGCGCACACCGAGCGCCGCGGCGGCGACGCCCGAGCGGTCGACCTCGCGGCCGACGATCGGGTCGATCCCCACGAGGCCGTCCTCACCCACGCTGAGCGAGCCGGAACGCGCTGGCGTGTCGATCTCGGCCGCGAGGCCCGCGATCCACCGCTCGAGCGCCCCGTCGCTCACGCGGACCGCGAACGGGATGTCCGCCTGCCCGCGGAGCGCGTCGGCCCACGCCGAGAGCTGGTCCAGGAGCGAGCCGCCCTTCCCGTAGCCGAGCGCGGCGTCGGCCGCCGCCGCCGCGTCCGGCGTGACGCCCAGCGCGGCGTTCGTCGTGCGCCAGGTGCGGCCGCCGTACGACGCCACGACCGCCCGGCCGGCCCAGTCGCGCACGAGCCGCTCGCCGAGGCGCGCGCGCAGGGCCGCGCGGTCGAGCGATCCGACGTCGACTCCCGCGACGGTGACGCCGGGAAGGGCCCGGTCGGCGTAGAGCCACTGCGCGGCGAACACGAGCGCGAGCCCGACGCAGAGGGCCGCGAGCGGCGCGGCGACGACGGACCACGAGAGCGCGCGCAGCCGCGCGCGAAGCCCGCGGGGCCCGGTGCGCGTGATGACCGCCAACTCTCTCGCCTCCCTGCTCCTCTAGACGTACGTCAGCCTGCGCGGTGTTCCGCGCGCGCGCGTCTGACTTCGGTTGCGATAAGTACTAGCCGGGCCCTAGCAGACGGCGAGCCGCCCGCCGGGCCGCCGCCTCCGGGCAGGAAAAGGCCCCGGCACCCCAGGGGAGCAGGGAGTGCCGGGGCCGGAGGGCAGACTGGCCGACGGGCGGGCCGGCCAGGGCCTTACATGGGGATCACGAGCACCCGGTCGTCTCGCCGCAGTTCTCGCACTTGTGGCAGGAGCCGTTGCGCACGGTCAGCCAGCCGCAGCGCGGACAGGGCGGCGCGTCCGGTGTCGAGTTGAGCCGCGGGGCGCGTGGGCCCGCGGCGCTCGCCGGCACGGGTGCGGACTCGAGGGGCTGCGTGACGTGGGGCTTGATGAGCTCGAGCTGCGGCGTCGGATCGGCGATCTCGGTGTGGCGCACGAGGCCGAGCGCCTCGCGTTCGCTCGCCGAGAGGAAGCGGTACCCGAGCCAGCGGAAGACGTAGTCGACGATCGACTTCGCCATCCCGATCTCCGGGTTCCCCGTCCAGCCGGAGGGCTCGAAGCGCATGTGGCCGAACTTGTCGACCATGTGCGCGAGCGGGACGCCGTACTGGAACAGCAGCGAGACGCTCGTGGCGAAGGCGTCCATCATCCCGGAGAGCGTCGAGCCCTCCTTGGCCATCGTGACGAAGAGCTCGCCGGGCTGACCGTCCTCGAAGAGGCCGACGGTGATGTAGCCCTCGTGCCCCTCGATCGAGAACTTGTGCGTGAGGGACGCGCGTGTGTCGGGGAGGCGCCGGCGCCGCGGCCGGTTCACCTCGACGATCTTCTCCACGATCTCCGTCTTCTTGCTGTTCGATGCGTTCGCGTTCGTGGAGAGCGGCTGCACCTTCTTGCTGCCGTCGCGGTAGATGGCGATCGCCTTCACGCCGTGCTTCCACGACTCGACGTACGCCTCCATGACGTCCTCGACCGTGGCGCTCTCCGGGATATTGCACGTCTTGCTTATCGCACCGCTGATGAACGGCTGGACGGCGCCCATCATCTTGATGTGGCCCATGTGGTGGATCGAGCGCGTGCCGTTCTGCGGCACGAAGGCGCAGTCGAACACGGCAAGGTGCTCGGCCTTGAACTCCGGCGCACCTTCGATCGTGCCGGATTGCTCGATGTACGTCGTGATCGCCGAGGTCTGCGTTTCGGCGTAGCCGAGGCGGCGCAGCGCCGCGGGGACGGTGTTGTTCACGAGCTTGAGCGTTCCACCGCCGACGAGCCGCTTGTATTTCACGAGGGCGATGTCCGGCTCCACGCCGGTGGTGTCGGCGTCCATCATGAAGCTGATGGTGCCTGTAGGGGCGAGGACACTTGCCTGCGCGTTGCGGTATCCACAGGTTTTACCGAGCGCGACCGCGTCATCCCATGCCTGCCGCGCTGCCGAGAGCAGCGACGGGGGGACGAGGTCGTCGATGATCTGGTACGCCGCTGCGCGGTGCTTCTCCATCACGCGATCGTGGCCGGCCTTGTTCTTCGGGTACGCCTCATAAGGGCCGACGGCGGCGGCCATGCGCGCGGACTGCGCGTACGACTCGCCGGTCATCAGCGCGGTGATCGCGGCCGCGTACGCGCGACCGTCGTTGCTGTCGTACGGGAGCCCGCGGTGCATGAGCAGCGCGCCGAGATTGCAGTATCCGATGCCGAGCTGCCGGTGGGCCTTCGCGTTCTTCGTGATCGCCGGCGTCGGGTAGTCCGCGAAGCCGACGAGGATCTCCTGCGCGGTGAAGACGACGTCGACCGCGTGCGCGAATCGGTCCGCGTCGAACTCGCCGTCGGTGTGGACGAAGCGCATGAGGTTGAGCGACGCGAGGTTGCACGCACTGTCGTCGATGTGCATATATTCACTGCACGGGTTCGATCCGTTGATCCGCCCCGATGCCGGCGACGTGTGCCAGTCGTTGATCGTCGTGTCGAACTGCATGCCGGGATCGCCGCACTCCCACGCCGCCTGCGCGACCTCGCGCAGGAGCTCGCGCGCCTTCACCGTCTCGACGACGGCGCCGTCGACGCGCGCGGTGAGCGCCCAATCTTCGCCCGCCTCGGCCGCGCGCATGAACTCGTCGGTCGCGCGCACGGAGTTGTTCGCGTTCTGGAACTGGATCGACTGCCAGGCGTCGCCGTTGAGGCTCATGTCGTAGCCGGCCTCGCCGAGCGCCCAAGCCTTCTTCTCTTCCTTGGCCTTGCACCAGACGAACTCGCGCACGTCCGGGTGGTCGGCGTCGAGCACGACCATCTTCGCCGCGCGGCGGGTCGTGCCGCCCGACTTGATCGAGCCCGCGACGCTGTCGGCGCCCCGCATGAACGACACGGGACCGGAGGCGTAGCCGCCGCCGGAGAGCTGCTCCTTGCTCGAGCGGATCTTGGAGATGTTGATGCCCGAGCCCGAACCGCCCTTGAAGATGATCCCCTCGTCCTTGAACCAGTCGAGGATCGAGCTCATCTCGTCGTCGACCGAGAGGATGAAGCACGCTGCGCCCTGCTGGGGCACGCCCTCGACGCCGATGTTGAACCACACCGGCGAGTTGAACGAGGCGTGCTGGTGGACCATGAGGTACTTCAGCTCGTGGTTGAAGATCTCGGCGTCGTGCTCGGTCGCGAAGTAGCCGCCCTCGATCCCCCACGTCGTGATGCGGTCGACGACGCGGTCGACCATCTGCTTCACGCTCCACTCGCGGTCGGGCGAGGTGGGCTTGCCGCGGAAGTACTTCGACGCGACGACGTTCGTCGCGGTGATCGACCAGAACTTCGGGACCTCGACGCCCTTCTGCTCGAACACGACCCCGCCGTCGCCACCGATCTTGGCATCACGGCGCTCCCATTCGATCTCGTCGTACGGGTGGACGCCCTCGCGCGTGAAGAAGCGCTCGATCCGCAGGCCCTTGCGCGGGCCCTCGGTCGGGACGGACTGACGCGGCAGCTCTGCGATGGTCATCTCGAGACTCCCCTAGCGAGCCGGCTGGCGGTGTGCGGTGGTCCGTCGAAGGAGGAGGCACCTCTCTTGGTCGTGCGGCGCGATGGAAGCGCTCGGCCGAACGGGCACCGGTCCCCTCCTTCTCAATCCTCGCCCGCCACCCCCAGTGCCGCCTGCCGCCGCCCGACGGCCACAACATCTAGCGATGGCGCAGGCCGCGAACACTACGCCTTGTGCCGAGGATGTCAAGGCCCGGTCGTGACTCTTCTCTGACGGGCAACGGCAGACAGGCAGGCTGCTACCGGACCCGGTCGCGCGCCCAGATGTGGTCTAGGGGATGACGAGGTGCACGGGGTTGCCGCGGATGTTCACTTCCCAGGTGGTGACGTCCTGGCCCTTGCCGGTGGTGATGTATTTGATCTTCCACCAGCCCGCGCCCGGCTCGCCGGGGGGCGTCGGCGCGGTGTAGCCGGTGGGGATGTTCACCGTGAGCGTCACCCACTGGTTGTTGTAGAAGTTCTTGCTGGTGTTCGACGTCTGCAGGCTCGTCACCGGCCCGCCCGAGAGCGACCCCGGTGACACCACGCCTGTCGCGACGTAGGAGAAGGTCGCGTCGGTGTAGCCGGTCGCGGTCGGCATCTGCACCTTGAGGGTCGTGTTCAGGATGTCGCCTGGGTCGAACAGCCTGATCTCGAGCGTCTTGCCGGCGTGCACGGCGTCCACCTGGGCCAGGTAGAAGATCGACGTGCCCGAGATCGCGTTGTACACGGCCATGCGCGTCTGCCCGTAGACGCGGGCCCCGGAGCCGCTGGCGAGGGTGACCTGGAGTCCGAAGTTGTTCACCGCGTTCTGGCTCGTGGTGCCGCCGGAGGTGACCACCTGGAGCCGGTAGGTCCCCGGGGCGAGGTTGTTCGCCAGCCGCCACCACGCGTTGTGGTAGGGGCTGCCGGTGCAGTCGGCGGAGCTCGATCCGTTGTAGCCGTTGCCGTAGTCGCCGCCGCCCTTGTAGCTCGCGCTCTTGTCGACGTAGTCCATGTTCGCGAACAGCCCGCCATCGGTCGCGACGACGACGTCGTCGGTCGTCGAGTACGGGGTCCCGTTCATGTCCCAGAGCTTGAACGCGGTCGTCACCGCGGTCTTGGGCCCGAGGTAGAAGTCGCCGACGCCGAGCCGGCGCGCCGGCGAGGTCGAGCCGCCCGCGCCGGTCGCGCAGAACAGCGGGTCGTACACCCAGACCGCTCCGCCGGTGGAGCCCGCCGGGATCTCGACGATGTACGAGTAGCCGAGCGGGTCGAAGCCGGCGTTCAGCGACGGCTTCCCGTTGTAGTAGGTCGAGTAGGCGTCGCCGTTGGCGCGCTCGGTGCCCTTCATCTCGATCGCGCCCCAGTACCCGAGCGTCGCGAGGGGGCCCGAGCCGTCGGCGGACGGGACGGCCGGACAGGCCGGCGGCGACGCATTGCCGTCGTCGCTGTTGCGGCAGAGCACGTGCACGCCCCAGTAGGAGAGCGGGCTGCCCATCGGCACCGGCAGGACGAACTCCGCCCGCGCGCGCCGTGTGCCGGTGATCGTGTTCACGCCGAAGAGCCGCGCGAAGAACGTGCGCACGGGCGCGCTGACGCTCGTCAGCATCACCTTGTCGTTGCCGGCGTCCTGGGCCGCGGCGACGGCGACACCGCCGACCCCGTCGGTGTAGCCGTTCTTCGTCGCCTCGGCGCGCGCGGCGCCGACGCCGCCGGACACGTTCGCCGGGAGGTACACGACGCCCGCGAGCGCGGCCGCGTCGGCGGCGCGCTGGATCTTCACCAGGTTCAGCTCGTACCACCCCACGTCGATGACGATCCCGGTGAAGCCGAGCAGCACCATGAGCATGAGCGCGAGCACGACGAAGCTCTGCCCGCGCTCCCCCCGGTGGAAGCCCCTAGCGCGTCGCATTGAGCGTCATCACCGTGCGGTCTCGCAGCGTGATCGTCGCGAGCGAGGGGACGAGGAAGCGCAGCGGCGTCCGCGCGCGGTACGTGTAGCGGACGGCGACGCCGACGCTGTCGGCCGGGATCACGTTGTTCCGCGCGCACGCCTGCCAGGGCGCGCTCGCCTCGACGAAGTCCAGATTCTGCCCGTCCACGAGCGGCCCGGCGCCGGCCGCGTACGTCCACACGTTCACCAGACCGCTCGCTTCGGCCCCGGTGACGGTCGCCTTGAAGATGCGGATCTCGCTCACGTCGGCGAGGTCCACGAGCGCGCCGGTCGCCGTCAGCGCGCGCTCGACGGCCGCGATGACCTGCGGGTCCACGGTCGACGCGTTCGGGGACTGCCCCGCGCCGCAGCCCAGCGGGCCGCCGCCGTTGGCCAGGTTCCCGGCCATCCGCGCGCCCTCACGGGTCGCCTGCCCGACGGTCATGCCGGCGCTGAACAGCGTGCCCATCTCGATGATCCCGAACACCAGGAAGAGCAGCACCGGCGGGAGCGCGAGCGCGAGCTCGACCGTCGCCTGCCCGCGCTCGCCGAGCAGCGCCCGGATCACAGCTGCGGCTCGATGCGCATCGCGGTCGTCTCGGTGAACGTGATCCCCGTCGAGCCGCTGATCCGCGCGAACGACGTGAGCCAGTTGTGCTGGTAGGTGACCTGCACGCCGACGATGTCGAGCGCGGTGTGTCCGCCGCCGCACCCGCCCAGCACGTCGCAGCGATCTTCCTCGAGGTACCCACCGGACGTGAGCGTGTACGGCACGGTGACGGTCGAGCCGTCGCCGTAGGTGCACGTCGTCGAGCCGGTCCGGTCGTAGACGTTCACGTTGCCGCCGATCTGCGCGCCGTTCGCGTCCGACCAGAAGATGTGGACCTCGGTGACGCGGAGAGCGCTCGCCGGCGAGACGATGTCGCGCTCGATGGCCGAGAGCACCACGCAGTCGGTGCCGGCCTTGCTGCCTCCCTCCGCGGCGAGCATCGCGGCGTCCCGGCTCGCGAAGCCGACGGTGTTGCGCGAGTTGAGGACGAAAGAGAACTCGATCAGGCCGACGATGAGGAGGAGGAGCACCGGCAGGACGAGCGCGAACTCGACGATCGCCTGACCCCGGTCGGCGTCCGCGAAACGACGGCGCTCCTGGCGTGACGGGATGGACCGACCCTAGGAGGCGCGGCTGAACGGCGCCTGAACCTCGACCGGTACGAAGGTCTCAGACGTCGGTGCGTAACGGGCGCCGGAGGACCGCCGAGGCCACCGTGCCGCCGCCGAGCGCGACGCCGATCGTCACCGTCCCACCGTAGGCCTCCGCGATGCGCCGCGCGATGGCGAGGCCGAGGCCGCTCCCCGGCGCGAAGCGCCGCGCGGACGCCCCGCGGTAGAAGCGGTCGAACACCCGCGGCAGCTCGGACGGCGGGATGCCGATGCCGGTGTCGCGCACCTCGAGCAGCGCCTCGCCGCCGCGCTCGCGCACCGTGACGCGGATGAAGCCGCGCTCGGTGTACGCGGCGGCGTTCCCCACGAGGTCGCGCACCACGGACTCCACCAGCTCGCGCGGCACCGCGACCTCGACGTCCTCGGCGAGGTCGAGGTCCAGCGCGACGCCGGGCCGCAGCGTCGTCGCCGACGCGACCGCGCGCACCACGGACGCGAGGTCCGCGCGCCCGGGGACCCTGCTCGCGTCGGCGCGCGAGAGCAGCAGGAGCCGGTCGACGAGGGCCGCGAGGCCGGTGAGGTCGCGGCGCGCGTCCCCGAGCGCGGCCGCCTCCTCGCCGGCGAGGCCCTCGTCGCGGACGAACGCGAGGTTGCCGCGGATCGCGGCGAGCGGATTGCGCAGCTCGTGCGCCGCGTCTGCGACGAACGAGCGCTGGGTCTCCAGCGCGCGCGCCGCGGCGGCGTGCGCGGCCCGCTCCCGCGCCGACGCGCGCGCCGCGATCTCGACCATCGCGAGCGGCAGGAGCAGCACGACCATGAGCAGCGGCATCGCCGCCCAGACCACCGCTCCGATGGCGCCGATCGCCACGAGCGCCGCGGTGGGGAGCCACTCGCGCCCGACGAAGCCGTAGACCGCCCACGCGCCCCGCGTCCAGCCGATCATCGCAGCGACCGGCGCGAGCGCGGCGACGACGTAGAGCGCGCCGGCGACGAGGACCTCCTGGAGGTCGGGCGCGACCGCGGCGCTGAGCCGCAGCGCCGCCACGGCCGCCGCCGCGGCGCCGGCCGCGCCCGCGGACTTCGACACGTTCACCGTGGCGCTCACCAGGCTCGTGCGGCGGAGGCCGCGCGCGACGATCTCGGCCGTGACGAGCGCGGCGATCGCCTGCGCGGCGGGCAGCACCAGCACGCCGAAGAAGGCCACCGCGGCGGCGAGGCTGAGCTTCTCGCCGGGAGCGGGCTCGATCGGCCGCTGCAGGGCGGCGAGCGAGAGGATCGCGACGGCGAGCGCGAGCGGCAGCGTCGCGGCGCCGCCGACCTCCGTCGTCGCGGCGACCGCGGCGAGCGCCGCGCCGGGGACGGCCACCAGCGCCGCGGCGACCCAGACCGGTGCGCGCCGCGCCGCGAGCGCCGGCGCGCTCACGCGCTAGTCGCCGCGGCGCGCGTGCTCGTCAGGGCCGCCCCGGCAGCGACGACCACGGGCGGGCGTTCGCGAGCGCGTGCTGCATGCCGATCGCGACGCCGCCCTGCAGCGTGTTGATGCCGGCGGGGAGGTCGAGCGTCCCCGACGTCGTGCTTTTCAGCCAGGAGAGCGACGAGCTGAAGCTGGGCTCGCCGGTCGGCCGCAGACGGAAGTCGTTCGGCGGTGGACTCCCCGCGTCGCACCACTCGGGTCCGGCGAGCGCCTGACCCCCCATCAGCAGCAGCAGCGCCAGCGTCGCCGGGACGAAGAATGCGCGCCTCATACGGCCACCCCTGTTCCCACAGAATTCGTTCCCACAGAATTCGCTCGCAGGACGTACCCCGCGCGGCGGACGGCGTGGATCTCCACGCCGCCTCCCGCCGCGCTGATCTTGTGCCGCAGCCGGGCCACCAGCACCTCCGTGACGTTCGAGGACGCCTCGCGGTCGCGCCAGGGCAGCCGATCGAGCGCCGCCCGCGGCGTCAGCGCGGGGTACGCGCGCGCGAGCTGCACCAGGACCGAGCGCTCGCCGGTCGTGAGCTCGAGCTGCTGCTGCCCCACCCACGCGTCCCCCGTCGCGAGCGCGACGCGCAGCGGGCCGATCCGGCGCGTGACCCGCTGCTCGCCGCCGCCGCGGCGCAGCAGCGCCTGCATCCGCGCGACGAGCTCGACCGGCTCGCACGGCTTCACGACGTAGTCGTCGGCGCCGAGCGCGAAGAGGAGCACCTTCGCGTTCACGTCGTCCCGCGCCGTGAGCACGAGGATCGGGACGTCGCCGTTCGCGGGGAGCTCGCGGATGCGCGTGCACACGGCCGAGCCCTCCCCCGTGCCGAGCCCGAGATCGAGCAGCACGATGTCGGGCGAGGTCTCCATCACGCGGCGCAGCGCGTCGTCCTCGGTCGCCGCGTCGTACACGACGAACCCCGCCCGCGTCAGGTTCCGTCGCAGCATCGCGGTCACGCCGGCGTCGTCCTCGACGATCAGCGCGACCTGGCTGCGCTCTGCCCTTCCCACTCCGCGTCGCACTGTCCCGCCTCTCGCTGAACGGTGGCTGAACACGGCCTGAGTATGTTCGCGCGCGAGCGCTCGGGCGGTCGCGGAGCCGTCGCAAAGCGCCGGGAACGGGCCGCGGCCGACGCTACGCCGGCGTCGCCACCTCGGCGCCCTTGACCGCGTCGACGAGCGCGCGGACGCCGTGCCGGAGGTCGGCCTCGGCGATGTTCAGCGCGGGGATGAAGCGCACCACCTGCTCGTGCGAGCCGGCGGTGATGACGAGGACGTCGCGCTCCAGCGCCCCCGCGACCGCGGCCTTCGCGGCCGCCTTCGTGTCGAGCTCGAGCGCCACCATCGCGCCGAACCGGCGGATCTCGCGGACGTGCGGGTGGGCGCGCAGCGGCGCCAGCTCTTCGACGGTCCACTGCCCGACCTGCTCCGCGCGCTGCACGAGCCCCTCGTCGCGGATGACCCGCAGCGTCGCGAGGCCCGCGGCGCACGACACCGGGTTGCCGCCGAACGTCGAGCCGTGCGTCCCCGTCATCCACTTCCTCTGCAGCTCGCGCGACGACACGATCGCGCCGAGCGGCAGCCCGCCGCCGAGCGCCTTCGCCGCGAGCAGGACGTCCGGCGTCACGCCGAAGCGCTGCGCCGCGAACCATGCGCCGGTGCGCCCCATGCCGGACTGCACCTCGTCGAAGATGAGCAGCGCGCCGATGCGCGTCGCGATGTCGCGCAGCGAGCGGATGAAGGACGCCGGCGGCGCGACGTAGCCGCCCTCGCCGAGCACCGGCTCGATGAGGATGCCGGCGACCGAATCGGCGGGGATTTCGTGGTCGAGCATCGTCTCGAGGATCGCGAGGGCGTGCTCCGCGCACGCGTCCGCGTCGTGCGCGGGCGGGATGGGGCAGGTGACCGCGTACGGGTACGGCGCGACGAACACGTCGGGAAGGAGCGCGCCGTAGCCGCTGCGGTAGGTGTTCTTCGACGAGGTCAGCGTGGCCGCGCCGGTCGTCCGCCCGTGGAAGCCGCCGCGGAAGGTGATGAGCGAGCCGCGCCGGGTCGCCTGGCGCGCCAGCTTGATCGCGGCCTCGACCGCCTCCGCCCCCGAGTTCCCGAAGAAGACCGTGTCCAGCCCGTCCGGCGTGACCGTCACGAGCTCCTCGGCGAGCTCGATGTTCGACTCGTACGAGGCGACGCCGGTGGAGATGTGCATGAGCTTCGCGGCCTGCTCCTGCACCGCCTTCACGACGCGCGGGTGCGAGTGGCCGGCGCTCAGGACCGCGATGCCGGAGGTGAGGTCGAGAACGCGGCGGCCGTCCTTGGCCGTGAGCCACGAGCCCTCGGCGCGGTCGACCTCGAGCCACGTGTAGTGCCCGGAGACGGGCGACAGGACGCGCTTCGCGCGGCTCTCCAGGGACATGGACCGAGTGTACGGGGCTAGCCCGGCCGGCGCTCCTCGTCCTCGGGCGTCACGAGGATCTGCAGCGTGCTGCGGTCCTCGCCGATGACGCGCACGCGGTATCCGGGGACGCCGGCGCGCAGCGCGCTGGCCAGGCGCCCGGGCCCCGCGTAGCCCACCCGCACCTTCAGCACGCCGTGCCGGTAGTACTCCGGCCGGAGCACTCCGACGCCGCGGACCCTGCGCAGCGCGAGCTCGAAGCGATGCCAGTCGTCGGGCGTCGGCAGCGGCGTCACGACGAGGTCGGTCTCGCCGATGCCCGGCGGCAGGCGCGGCGAGGGGATCGCGGCGCCGCGCGGCTCGTCGCCTTCCTCCGCGACCGGCGGCGGCGGCTCGGCGAGACCGATGATGAGCGCGCCCTCCGGTCGGCGCGGCGGTCGCGGCGCGTCGATCCGCGGCGGCGGCGCGGGATCGGCGGGCGGCGCGGGCGCCGGAGGCGAGGGCGGGCGCGCGCCGATGCGGGCCGCGAGGTCGAGCGGCTCCTCGACGTGCTCGTCCTTCTTCTTCCGATCCTTCTTCGCCATCTCGCCCGAGCCTATCCCGCCGTCGACAGGGCGAGCCACCCCCACCAGAGGAGGAGGCCCAGCGCCACGGCGAGCACCGCGGTGAGCGCCCCGGCAAGGAGGAGCCGGCCCCGCTGATGCGGCGGCGGCGCGGCGCGATCCACGGCCGCCGCGAGCTCCGCGGCCGTCGCGTCCTTCCGCAGCCAGCCCCGCGCGGCGTCGAGCGTGCGCTCCAGGGCCCGTCCGTCCGCCTCGCTGCCCGACAGCACGTAGGCCGGCACGCCCAGCTCGCCGCGCTCGCCGTTCTGGAGGAGCACGCCGTCGACGAGCGCGACGTCGGGCCGCCAGTGGGAGGTCAGCACGGCCGCGTCGGCGAGGCTGGGAACGCGACGGACGTCGTACCGACGCTCGATCCGCAGCAGCGTTTCCAGTCCAGCGCCGACGACCGGATGGGCGACGACGAGGAGCACCTTCGCGCGGACGATCGCTCGATCGTACGCCGGGTTGCCAACATTGTGTACGCTTTGCGCTGCACGCGGGAGGTGCGGAGGAAGAAAGGCGGTACGCCTTGGCTGATGGCCGCGTGAGCAGCGCCGACGACATCATCGCCACCCTCTCCGCCCGCGTCTCCGATCTCGGCAAGCGCGTCGCCGTGCTTCAGGCTGAGCTGGAATCCGCGCAGCGGCGCATCGCCGTGTACGAGGAGCACGACAGCACCATCCAGGACGCGCTGTCGGGCGCCCTCCGGGCCGCGTATCAGATCCGCGAGCGGGCCGAGACCACCGCCGCGCAGATCCTCGAGCAGGCCCGCGAGCAGCGCCGTCTGCTGCTGACGGAGATCGAGCGCCTGCGCGACGAGCGCGATCAGCTCGAGAACGAGATCGCCGAGCGCCGCCGCGGCGGCATCGCCGCCGTCGCGCCGCGCCCGATCACGACCGACGCCGCCGCGTCGGAGATCCGCCAGCTCGCGAGCGAGGCGCTGCGCGGCCTCTTCCAGGAGATCGTCGACGACATCCGCGCCGCGCCGCGCCCGGCCCCCGCCGCGCCGCCGCCGGCGCCGGAGCGGCCGCCGGTCGCGCCGGCCGCCGAGGCACGCGCCGAGGCGGTCGCCGAGGACCTCGAGGAGATGCCCGCGCCGCCGGCGCCGACGATCGCGCCGCCGCAGGCGGTCACGCCGCAGGCGGTCACGCCGCCTGAGCCCCCGCCCGCGCCGCCGCGGCTCGAGGCCGTGCCCGCGCCTCCCCCGTTCGGGTCGGAGATCGAAGAAATGGCTCCGCCGAGGGTGGCGCAGACCCCGCCGACGAGCGAGCTTGGCATCGTGATCACGCCCGTCGGCTCGTTCCCCCGGCTCGTCGAGATCGAGCGGCACATCCAGTCGCTCCCGGCAGTCCGCACGCTGTACGTCCGCGACTTCCGCGCGGGCACGGCGACGCTCGCGGTCGCGCTGCGCTCTCCGCTCACGCCCGACGAATTCGGCGCGATGCTCTCGTCGCTCGAGCAGCTGCGCATGCGCGTCATGGCGAGCGCGCGCAACGTCATCGAGCTGAGGATCGAGGGCGAAGCGTCGATCGCGTGACGGGGTGAGGATGGAGCGAGGGAGGGCGCACGCATGACCCAGCGGCTCGACGCCGACGGGTGGAGCGCGCGTCTCGACCACCTCGCGGCGCTCGCGCGGTTCGACGCGCTCGCCATCGTGCTCTCATCCGGGGAGGGCCAGACGACGTACGCCGCCCACAACCTCCCCGCGGTCGCGTGGGCCGGGACCCCGGCGGGCGCGGTGATCGCGAACACGATCACGCAGCGGACGCCGGGCCGTCTCGACGCCGCGGGGCTGCCGCTCGCCGACGGCCGGAGCGCGCGGACGCTCGCCGCGGCGCCGATCGTGTGGAGGGAGCAGGCCGTCGGCGCCCTCGTCGGCCTCGCCGCGGGCGACGTCGCCGACCCGGAGCGCGCGGCCCTCGAACGGGCCGCGGGCATCGTGGCGATCGAGCTCGCCGACGCGAATGTCCTCTGGCGCGCGCAGCGGCAGGCGCAGGACCTCGACGCACGGCTACGCGCGGGGCGCGACCTGCAGCGATCGCTCCGCCTGCACGACGCCTCGTCGCTCCTCGACCGCGCGGTCGCGCAGCTCGCGGAGCTCTTCGGCGCGGACGGCGTGTCGATCATGCTGCTCGACGACCAGAGCCGGCTCGCGGTGCGCAGCGCACGCGGACTGCCGGACGACGCGAAGCGCGAGCGCCGGGCGCTCGGCGAGGGCATCAGCGGGCGCGTCGCGCAGACCGGGCGGGCCGCGCTCCTCTCGGGCCCGGTGAGCGACGGCAGCGACCCGACCGCCAGCGAGTCGATGGTCGTCCCGCTGCGCGCCGGCGACCGCACCATCGGCGTGGTGAGCGTGAAGCATCGCTCGCCACAGAGCCGCTACGGGCAGACCCAGCTCGACGCGCTCACGTTCATCGCGCAGGACATCGCGACGAGCTACCTCACGGCCTTCGAGCTGCAGCGCGCCGAGGAGGACCGCCAGCAGGCCATCGTGCTCTACGAGCTCTCCCGCTACGCCACGCTCGGCGCGGATCCCCAGCACGACCTCTCCAGCGCCGCGGCGATGCTCGCCGGCACGCTCCGGAACGACGCGGTCGGCCTGTGGCAGGTGGAGGACGACAGGCTGCGGCTTCGCGCCGGCGTCGGCTACGAGGCCGGCGCGGAGGTGGCGCTGAACGACGCCGACACGACGCTCGCGACGGTGCTGCGCGAGAAGCGCACCGCGCGCACGCAGGTCGGCGCCTCCGAGGAGCGTCCGGACTGGGCCGCGGCGGGCTGCACGCAGCTCGTGCTCGCGCCCATCGGCGGCCACGGCGTGCTCGTGCTCGGCCGCGCCGCGACGCCGTACGCCGAGGCCGAGGCCGAGCTCGCGACGACGATCGCCGACTACCTCGTCGCGATGCTCCAGCGCTCGTCCACCGAGGACGTCGTCGACCGCGGCGTCACCACGGAGCGCCGCCGCATCGCGCAGGAGATCCACGACGGGCTCGCGCAGGAGCTCACCGGCGTCGTCCTCGCGCTCGAGGGCTGCCAGCGCGCGTTCGAGAAGGACCCGGCGCTCCTCGGGCCGCAGCTCGCGAAGGCCGCGCGCGATGCCCGCGCCACGCTCGCCGACGTGCGCCAGTACATGTCGGCGCTGCGGCAGAGCGAGACCGGCGCGCTCAACCTCCCGGTGACGCTGGGGCGGCTGGTGGACGACCTGCGCCGGCAGACCGGGCTCTCCGTCGAGATGGAGGAGTCCGGCGGCCAGCGCGAGCTCGAGCCCATCGTCGAGCGCGCCGTCATCCGCATCGTGGGCGAGGCGCTCCGCAACGTCGCGCAGCACGCGGGCGCGTCGAAGGCGAAGGTCGCCCTGCTGTACGGGCCGGAGGGCGTGGTCGTGACCATCGAGGACGACGGCAAAGGGTTCGACGTCGACGCCGCCATGCGCGGCGCCGAGGAGCGCGGGCACTTCGGCGTCGTCGGCATGCGCGAGCGCGCCGAGTCCGCCGGCGGGCAGCTCGTCATGCGCAGCGAGGCCGGCCGCGGCACGATCGTGCGCGCGAACATCCCGTACCGGAGCGCCGGCGCGATGCCGCCGGCCCCGGGCCCGATCGAGGATGTCGAGCAGCAGCCCATCGAGGATCATGAGGCCGAGGTGCGCGGCGGATTCTTCACGAGAATCTTCGGGCGATGAGCGAGCGTCGCATCCGCGTGCTCATCGCCGACGACCACGCCGTGGTGCGCAGCGGCCTGCGCTCGATCCTCGAGACCGAGGGCGACATCGAGGTGGTCGGCGAGGCCGCCGACGGCCACGAGGCCCTCGAGGAGGCCCAGGAGCTCCTGCCCGACGTGATCCTCATGGACATCAAGATGGGCGACTGGGACGGCGTGACCGCGACGCGGCGCGTGCGCAACTCGGTGCCGTCGTCGCGCGTCATCGTGCTCACCAACCACGACGAGGACGAGCTGGTGTTCTCGTCCATCCGCGCCGGCGCGTCGGGCTACCTGCTGAAGGAGATCAGCGGGACGCAGCTCACCAACGCGATCCGCACCGTCGCCGACGGCTTCTCGCTCATCTACCCGTCGGTCGCCAAACGGGTCCTCGACGAGTTCGGCCGGCTCCGCACCACGGTCGGACGTCCGGACGACGACGAGGGCTACAGCGACCTCACGCCGCGCGAGCGCGAGGTGCTCAAGCTCGTCGCGAGCGGCCGGGCCAACAAGGAGATCGGCGGCGAGCTCGGCATCAGCGAGCGCACCGTGAAGACGCACATCTCGAACATCTTCAGCAAGCTGCAGCTCACCGACCGCACGCAGGCCGCGCTTTACGTGCACAACCGCGGCCTGCTCGAGAAGGCCTGATCCTCGCCGCGAGCCGCTGCCTCGACGCCGGTATGACCACGGTTATACTCCTCGCGTGACGAAGAAGACCGCGATAAGCCTCCCCGACGATCTCTACCGCGAGATCGAGCGCGCACGCAAGCGCGCGAACAAGGACCGCAGCGGCTTCATCCAGGAGGCGCTCGGCGAATACCTGGTGCGCCATGACACGGCGGCGAAGGTCCGCGCGTACTTCGACGGCTACTCCAAGATCCCCGACGATGACGAGGACTTCCGCGCGATCGCGGAATACGGCATCAAGCGGCTGCGCAGGGCGGAGCGATAGAAGTGGCTCGAGGGACGGAGCACGGTGAGCTCTGGGAGGCGGACGTCGACAAGCGGCGACCTGTCGTCATCGTCTCACGCGATGACAGCCGGGGCCACAGGTCGAAGGCCACGGTCGCGTGGGTCACCAGCACGGTCAGGTCGATCCCGACCGAAGTGCCGCTCGACCACCGCGATGGCGTGGCACGTGCGAGCGTCGTGAACTGTGACGAGCTCGTGACCATCGAGAAAGGGGAGCTGGTGCGTAGGATCGGGCGCCTCTCACCGGACAAGATCGAGGCCCTGCATGAGGCGCTTCGCTTCGCGCTGCAGCTCGAATGATCAGCGCGTCGTGACGAACGTCGCCTCGGCACCCGCCGCGCGCAGCGTGTAGGTCCCCGGCGCGGCCGTCGCGCCGAACGAGCCGCGGAACGTCCCCAGCGCGTCGGTCGTCACGGTGAAGGTCACGCGGTACCCGTCGGCCCCGTCGATCGCCACCTGCACCGTCGCCGCGGGACGCCCGCTCGAGAGGGTCCACACGACGCCGCCGTCGCGCGGCGTGAGCGCGATCTCGGGACCGGCGGACCCCAGGCGGGCGTCGAGCGCCGCAAGCGTGTCCTCGGACCGGCGCGCGTACGCGTCGCCGAGGCGCTCCCCCGCCCGCACCGCCTCGAGGAGCCCGACGACGCCGTCCCAGCCGACGCGGCCGACGACCTCGCGCACGGCCTCGGCGGAGTACGCGTAGAGGGCGCGGCCGAAGCGCGGATACGCCGCGTGAAAATCGGCCAGCGCCTCGAGCCGATCGAGCGACATGCCGCCCGCCGCCGCGAGCGCGCGCCCGACGAGGCGCTCCTCGGCGCGCCCCGGCGCGTCCGCCTGCGCCTGCTCGACGACCGTCGCGAGGCCCTCGTCGAGCCACGCCGGGACGGCCGCGTCGGGACCGGCGATGTCGTGGACCATGAGGTGCGCGAGCTCGTGCGCGATCGCCGACGCCATGCGCTCGCCGCCTGCGGCGCTCCAGCTCACGGCGATGGTGAGCGTGCCGCGGTCGAAGATGCCGCCGTACCGCGCGGCGACCTCCTCGGCCGTCTCGGGCGCGTAGCCGAAGACCTCGCGCACGCCGCGCGCGAACGACGCCGCCGACGCGAAGACGAGGAGGCGCGGACGTGCGCTGAAGCCGCGGCCGAACAGCCTCTCGACGTCGGTGACCGCGCGGTCGGTGACCGCGGCGATCTCGAGCGCCGCGACTCCGGGGACGGCCGGCTCCACGCGCACGTCCGCGCGGGATGCGGGGAGGGATGTGAGCGGCACGGTCGTGTCGCGCCGCCGGCCCGCCGTGGGCACCGCGACGCAGAAGGCGGGCACGAAGCCCTCGGTGCTCGCGCACTGCGCGGCCGCGGACGCGGCCTGCGCGCGCGTGGCGAGCGCGAGCGCGACGACGACGACGGCCGCCGCCGCGCCCAGCCAGAGGAGCCTCCGCGATCCACCCACCGCGGGCGAGCATGCGCGGGCGCGCCGCCGCGGACGAGGGGCGAGAGCCTCCCCTCCGCCGGCGCCGCCCGTACCCCTGCGGATGCGGGTACCACTGCGGATGCAGGTGGCGCCGTCTCAACCGTGGATGGTCGCTACGCTATGCGCGGTGACTGGGAACGATCAGCGACTGCGCGGGGCACGCGTCCTCGTGACCGGCGCGACGGGCATGACGGGCTCGGCGCTCGTCCACCGGTTGCTCCAGCTCGAAGCGGAAGTCCACATCTTCGCGCTGCCGGAGCGCGAGCCGGAGTCGAGGCTGATCCGCTCGGGAGATATCGCGCGCGTTCAGGTGCACGAGGGCCGGATGGAGGAGCCGGCAACGGTCGCCGCCGCGGTGCGCGCGACGCGCCCGCACCTCGTGTTCCACCTCGCGGCACAACCGCTTGTCGAGGTCGCTCGCGACGATCCGACACGGACGTTCGAGGTGAACGTCCGGGGCACGTGGGCGTTGCTCGATGCCTGTCGCCTGCACGCCGAGCGCCCCCGTGCGATCGCGGTAGCCTCGAGCGACAAGGCCTACGGCGCGCGCGACAGACTCCCGTACGTGGAGAGTGATCCACTCGACGGGAGCGAGCCATACGAGGCATCGAAGACGATCACCGACATCCTCGCCCGCACGTACGCGCGCGCCTACGATCTGCCGACGCGTGTCGCGCGCTGTGGGAACATCTACGGTCCCGGCGACTGGAACTGGAGCCGCATCGTCCCGGGAACGATACGTTCGCTCCTGCGGGGTGAGTCGCCGGTCGTGCGCAGCGACGGCACGCCGATCCGCGACTACATCCACGTCGACGACGTGGTCAGCGCATACGTCTCGCTCGCGACCGTGGACGTCGCACCCGGTGAGGCGTTCAACTTCTCTTCCGGGGAGCGGCGATCGGTCCGCGAGGTGCTGGATCTGGTCGGCGAGGCGGCGGGCGTGTCACGCGAACCCGTCGTCCTTGGCACCGCGAAGGGTGAGATCAGCGTCCAGTACCTCGACTCCGGCAAGGCCCGGCGCATGCTGGGGTGGAGTGCGACACGGGGTCTGGCGGAGTCGCTGCCATCGATCGTCGAGTGGTATCGGGAGCTGCTGCGCGTGCCGACGGGAGCTCGCGAGTGATCGAGGGCGTGCGTATCGATCCGCTGCGGCGCATCGAGGACGAGCGTGGCGCCATTCTCCACATGTTCCGCAGCGATGATCCGCTCTTCGAGCGCTTCGGTGAGATCTACTTCTCGCTCGTGCATCCCGGATGGGTGAAGGGTTGGCATCTCCACACGAAGATGACGCTCAACTATGCGGTGCCCGTGGGGTCAGTCCTGATCGTGCTGTACGACGCTCGCGACGAATCGACGACGAGGGGACGGTTGCAGGAGATACGCACCGGACCGACCGACTACAAGCGGGTCCGGATCCCCCCCGGCGTCTGGAACGGCTTCCTGAACACGGGCGCCGCCGACGCGGTCGTCGCCAACTGCGCCACCCTCCCCCACGATCCCGACGAGATCCGTCGGCTCCCACCGACCGACTCGTCGATCCCGTATCGCTGGCCGGTCGCCCAGGTGAAGGGCGGATGAAGGTCGCGATCCTCGCGGGCGGCCTCGGCACGCGGCTGCGCGAGGAGACGGAGTTCAGGCCGAAGCCGATGGTCGAGATCGGCGGCCACCCGATCCTCTGGCACATCATGCGCCACTACGCGCGGTACGAGATCCGCGACTTCGTCCTGTGTCTGGGGTACAAGGGTGACGTCATCCGGAGCTGGATCCTCAACTTCCCCGTCATGAACGCCGACGTCCGCGTGAGGCTCGGCACGCAGGGCGTCGAGGTCCTCGACCCGCCGCGCGACGAGACCGACTGGACGGTCACGCTCGCGGAGACCGGCGCGACGACGCCGACCGGCGGCCGTCTGGTGCGCGCCAGGCGCCACCTCGGGAACGAGACGTTCATGTGCACGTACGGCGACGGCCTTTCGAACGTGGACCTGAAGGCGCTCCTCGCGTTCCACCGAACGCACGGGAAGATCGCGACCGTCACCGGCGTGCGCCCGCTCACGCGGTTCGGGCAGCTGCACGCGAAGGACGGCCTCGCGACGCGCTTCGAGGAGAAGCCGCAGCTCGCCGAGGGCTGGGTGAACGGCGGCTTCTTCGTCATGGAGCCGCGGGTCTTCGACTACCTCGACGAGGCGAGCGTGCTCGAGCGCGAGCCGCTCGAGCGCCTCACCGCCGACGGGCAGCTCGCGGTGTACGAGCACCGCGGCTACTGGCAGGCCATGGACACGTACCGCGAGGCGCAGGCGCTCAACGACGAATGGAGCAGCGGCAGGCCGGGGTGGCTCGAGCCGTCGTGAGAGTCCTCGTCATCGGCGCGTCGGGCCTCGTCGGCCAGGCGCTCATGCGCGCGGCGCCCGCCGCGACCGGCACGTATCGCACGCGCGCGCTCCCCGGGCTCCGCCGTCTCGACGCCGCGGACGCCGCCGCGACCGCGCGCCTGGTGGAGGAGGTCGCGCCCGACGTGATCCTCTGCCCGGCGGCGCAGCCCGACGTGGAGTGGTGCGAGCGGCACCCCGACGAGGCCCGCGACGCGAACCTCGCGCCGCTGCGCTCCGTCCTGCGCACCGGCGTGCCGGTCGTCGCGTTCTCCAGCGACTACGTGTTCGACGGGCGCGCGGGCCCCTATGCCGAGGACGCGCGGCGTTCGCCCCTCTCGGTCTACGGCGCCATCAAGGTCGCGCTCGAGGACGAGACGCTCGCCGCCGGCGGCACCGTCGTCCGCACGACCGGCGTCTTCGGCGGCGAGGCGCCGCCCGGGAAGAACTTCGTCCTGCGCGCGGTGCGCACCCTCACGGCGGGCGGGCCGCTCGTCGTGCCCGCGGACCAGATCGCGACGCCGACGTACGCCGACGACCTCGCGCGCGCGACGCACCGCGTCGCCGAGCGCGGCGGCGGCGGGCTGTGGCACGTCGGCGGACCGGACCTGCTCTCCCGCCTCGAGCTCGGCCGTCTCGTCGCGGAGGTGTTCGGGCTCGACCCCTCGCTCGTCCGCGGTACGTCGACCGCGGCGCTCGGCCAGGCCGCGGCGCGGCCGCTGCGCGGCGGGCTGCGCAACACCCGCTACCGCGACACGTTCGGTGCGGACCCGGTGCGGCCCGTACGCGCCGCGCTGGAGCAGATGAGGCGAGCGACGAGGGATTCGCTCCCGAGGAGCGAGCTCGACGAGCGGAGTCGAGACGGCGAGGCGCCCGCAGCCGAAGGCGAAGGACGCCGAGCGCGATGAGCGAGGACGACGAGCTGCTGGCACAGATCGACGCCCTGGTGGCGAAGCTCTGGAAGGAGCGTCTCGCGCGCGCGTCCTTCACCCCGGGCACGACGCCGGTCTCGTACGCCGGGCGCGTGTTCGACGAGCGTGAGGTCCAGGCGCTCGTCCGCGCGTCGCTCGACTTCTGGCTCACCGCCGGCCCGGTCGCCGGCGACTTCGAGCGCGAGCTCGCGGCCGCGGTGGGGACGCGCTACGCGCTCCTGGTGAACTCCGGCTCGTCGGCGAACCTGTGCGCGATCTCGGCGCTCGGCTCGCCGAAGCTCAAGGGCGCGCTGCGGCCCGGCGACGAGGTCATCACCGCCGCGGCGGCGTTCCCCACGACGGTGAACCCGATCATCCAGAACGGCTGGGTGCCGGTGTTCGTCGACATCGAGCTCGGCGGCTACAACGTGCCGCTCGCGCACCTGGAGGCGGCGCTCTCGCCGCGCACGCGCGCCGTCGTGCTCGCGCACACCATGGGCTTCCCCTTCGACGCCGAGTCCGTCGCCGCGTTCTGCCGCGCCCACGGCCTCTTCCTGGTCGAGGACTGCTGCGACGCGCTCGGCGCGACGGTGCGCGGGAAGCAGGTCGGGACGTTCGGCGACCTCGCGACGCTCTCGTTCTTCCCGGCGCACCAGATCACGACCGGCGAGGGCGGCGCGGTGCTCACGCGCAGCGGCAAGATGAGCTGGATCGCGCGCGCGTACCGCGACTGGGGCCGCGACTGCTGGTGCGACCCGGGCGAGGACGACGTGTGCCGCAAGCGCTTCGGCTTCCACCTGGGGACGCTCCCCGACGGCTTCGACCACAAGTTCACCTACTCGCACATCGGCTACAACCTCAAGGCGCTCGACCTCCAGGCCGCCATCGGGCGCGAGCAGCTGCGCAAGCTCCCGTCGTTCATCGCGGCGCGCCGCCGCAACTGGACGGCGATGCGCGCGCACCTCGAGCGCTACGAGCGCTTCTTCATCCTCCCCCAGCCGTGCGCGATCGGCGAGCCGTCGCCGTTCGGGCTCGTCCTCACCGTGCGCGAGGGCGCGCCGTTCACGAAGAACGACATCACCGCGCATCTGGAGTCGCGCAAGGTGCAGACACGCGGGCTCTTCGCCGGGAACATCCTCCGCCACCCCGCGTACGACGGCATCGCGCACCGCGTCGCGACGCCGCTGGCCAACTCCGACGTCGTAGCGACCTCCACGTTCTTCGTCGGCGTGTACCCGGGCATCGACGACCGGCGCCGCGAGTACGTCCTCTCGGTCTTCGACGAGTTCCTCGGCGCGTTGTAGCGCGTGCCGCGCTCCCGTCGAACGCGAGCATCACCGGCCCTCGCGTGATCGCCTCAGCCACTCCACGAGGTTCGGCATCGGGCGACCGTCGGCCATCCGGCGCAGCTCCTTCGCCGCGTCCCGACCTTGCGAGAGCGCAGCTTGCCCTCCCGTATCCGGCGACGCACCTAGTACCGCAGCCCCTCTCGCAGACCGGCGCGGTCGAGCGCGAGGTCGACCCACTCACGCGCGGTCGCGCCGGCGAGCCAGAGCGCGCGGGCCGGGAGCGGCGCGCCGCCGTGGTGCTTGCGATAGAAGGCGCGCAGGCTGCGGTAGTACAGGCGGATCGACTCCGTGGACGCGCCGCGCGAGGTGAGCGATTTCTCGCGGCGCACCTCGACCTCGGGGACGAAGCGCAGCCGCCAGCCCCGCTCGCGCGCGCGCAGCGACCAGTCCACGTCCTCGCAGTAGAGGAAGAAGCGCTCGTCGAAGCCGCCGACGTCCTCCCAGGCCTCGCGGCGGACCACGAGCATCGCGCCGGAGAGGTTGTCGACGTCGATGGCCGGCCCGGGCCGGTGCGGCCCGTAGTAGCGCTCGCGCTCGCGGCGGAAGGGGCCCCAGTCCAGCCCGAGGAGCACGGAGAGCGCGGTGAGCGGACGCGGCGCGAAGAGGCCGTGGCGCTGCACGGTCCCGTCCGGGCTGCGGATGAGCGGCCCGACCGCGCCGACGCGCCCGCCCTCGCGCAGGACGCGCGCGAGCGCGGCGAGCGTCCGCGGATCGAGCCGCGTGCTCGCCGTGGCGATCGCGATGTCCGGCGCGCTCGTCTCGCGGATCCCCTGGTTCGCCGCGGCGGCGAACCCGCGCCCCGGGCTGTTGCGCAGGTAGCGCGGGCGCAGCGGATGCGCCGCGACCATCTCGGCCGTCCTGTCGGTCGAGTCGTTGTCCACGACGACGACCTCGCCCACGACACCCTCGGGATCGCCGGCGAGGCCGTCGAGCAGGGCGCGGAGCTGCGCCCTCGTGTTCCGCGTGACGGTGACGACGGCGACGGTCACCGCCGGCGCAGGCCGAGCACGGAGAGGAAGAACGACGCGAGCACCGTCTCCGAGCCGAGCGCGAGCGCGGTCGCCGACGCGATCGCGAGGCGCAGGGTCACCTCGGTGCTCCCGAGCGGGCCGAAGTCCACCGCCGTCCACTCGCGGAGCGCGAGCGCGCCGAGCCCGACGCCGAGGACGAGCAGCCCGAAGCCGACGACGAGCCCCGTCTCGAGGGTGAGGTAGCGGAAGAGCACGGGAAGCCGCGGGTCCTCGGGGAGGAGCCCCTCGCTCACCGCGAAGATCTTCGTGAACAGCGCGAATGCGACGCCCTGGTAGCCGATGATCACCGCCGCGGCGGCGTACACGAGCGTGTGCACGTCGAGGCCGATGGCGCCGATCCGCAGCGGGCCGAGGAAGAGCCGCGCGCCGAGGAGCCCGCCGGCCACGATGAGCGCCGCGCCGGGGTAGAGGAACAGCCAGCGCGGGCTGTACAGCAGCAGGAACCGCAGGTGCCGCCAGCCGTCGCGCCAGGTGCGCAGGTGCGGGCGGCGCGGCCGGCGGTCGCGGCGCAGGACCGTCGGCACCTCGGTGATGCGCAGGCGATGGAGGTGCGCCTTCACCACCATCTCGCTCGCGAACTCCATGCCCGTCGTGCGCAGGTCGAGCGAGAGGATCCGGTCGCGGCGGAACGCGCGCATGCCGCAGTGGAAGTCCCCGCTGTCGCCGCCGAAGAAGAGCCGCGCGACGAACGAGAGCACCGGGTTGCCGAGATAGCGGTGCAGCGCCGGCATCGCGCCGCGCTCGATGCCGCCCTTGAAGCGGTTGCCCATGACGAGGTCGTTCCCGGCGCGGAGCGCGTCCACGAACGGATCGATCGCCGAGAGGTCGTAGCTGTCGTCGGCGTCGGCCATGAGCACGTACGTGCCGCGCGACGCCGCGATGCCGCCCATGAGCGCGGCGCCGTACCCCTTCGCGGCGACCGCGACGACGCGCGCGCCCGCCGCGGCGGCGACCTCGCGCGAGCGGTCCGACGAGCCGTTGTCGGCGACGACGACCTCGCCCGCGATCCCCAGGCGCGCCAACGCGCGCACGCCCTTGGCGACGCAGTCGCCGACGGTCGTCTCCTCGTCGAGGCACGGGATGACGATGGAGAGCTCGAGATCCGTCATCGCGGCGCGTACCGGCGCGAGAGCGGGACCGCGGCGGCGAGGACGAGCGCGCCGAGCACGAAGAGCGGCGTCTTCTCGGCCACCGGCTCGTAGCGCGCGCTCACGGTGTGCGTCCCCGGCGGGATCCGCACCGCCAGGTACGCCGGGGAGAGCATGAGCGTCTCGGCGGCGGCGCCGTCGATCGTCACGCGCCAGCCCGGGTCGTACGTCACCTTGAGCAGTAGTGTGCCCGCGCCGTCGCACGACGCGGTCACGTCGATGCGCGCCGGCTCGACCCGCAGGTCCCGCGTCGCGCCGTTCGCGCAGGACGGCGCGGTGTCGGCGCCGCCGCGCGGGACCGGCGCCGGGTAGTCCCACTGGATGAAGCCGCGGTCGGCACGGTCGGGCGCGAGGAGCCAGGGCCGGTTCGCCGCGATGAGCACCGCCGGCGACGCCGCCGCGCGCCGCTCGCCGACGCGCACGTACTCGGAGTAGCCCGAGGTCGGCGCCTCGTAGAGCGTGTAGCGGCCGGTGCGCAGGATCGGCCGCAGCGAGGCCTCCATCGGCAGCGATGCGGGCGCGACCGCGTAGCGCACGTTGAAGAGGTCGTAGTCCTCGAGCCGGCGGTAGTCGAAGTCCCAGAGCATGTCCGACGAGAGCGACGACGAGTTGTACGGCGGCGCGACGACGTCGAAGCTCTCGAACACCAGCAGGTCGCTGAAGCGCACCGAGTTGAACGGGATGCCGAAGTCCATCCGCGGGCCGTAGTCGGTGCGCAGACCGGCGAAGACACGGCCGGGCGGGAGCGTGCGCAGCGTCGCCACGATGGTGCGCGCGTCGGCGTCCGCCGCGAGCGCGGCCGCGGTCGCGCGCATCCACGCGGCGCCCTGGCCGTCGAACGCGGCGCGCTCGGCCATCGCCGGCACGAGCGCCAGCGCCGCGGCGCCGGCGAGCGCGTAGGGCACCGCGGACCGCAGCGGCCGCTGCAGACGCGGCGCCCCGGCGGCCGCGAGGTCCCACAGCCACCCCGCGCCCATGCCGATGAGGACGATGCCGAAGAGCTGCACCGCGCCGCTGAAGCGGTGGATGAGGAGCGTCTGGGAGAGCGGGAGCAGGTCGTAGAGCCCGCCGAACGTGGGCCGGCCGAAGTAGAGCACCACCCACAGGACGAAGAGCACGAGCCAGGCGAGCCGCGCGCGGGTGCGGACGACGAGCGCGCTCACCGCACCCACGGCGAGGAGCACGGTGAGCGCCGGCAGGCGGCCCGCGTCGAAGAGCTGCCCGGTGACGAGCAGCTCCAGCACGCGCTGCGCGCCAAAGCCGTCGTACTTCTCGCGCTGCAGGTACGGGCTCACGTTGAGGAATGCCCCGTACCGGATGAACGGGACCCACATGTACGACGTGACCGCGAGCGTCGCGACGCCGACGATCGCGAGGTCGCGCACCTGCGTGCGCCAGGTCGCGCGCCGCAGGAGGACGAGGAACAGCACGCCGATGCTGGCCGCGACGATGTAGGCGTAGAGCAGGTGCGAGAGCACCAGCGCCGAGAGCGCGACGATCGCGAGCAGGTGGCCGCGGCCGCGCGTGATCACCGTGTGCGTCGCGGCGATGCCGATGAACGAGAGCGGCATCGCCCACAGCTGCGTGTACGTCCCGAAGCCGCGCCAGGTGTACGAGCCGTAGTCGAAGCCGTAGAGGAACGGCGTCGCCAGGAGCGGCGCCGCGGCCGCGGCGAAGACCGCCGCCGGCCAGCCGAGGCCGACGCGGCGCAGCGACCAGAGCACCGCCAGCGGGAACGAGACCATGAGGAGATAGCGGACGACGTTGAACAGCGTGAGGAGGTCGACCGCGCCGAACAGCGCGCGGTCGAGCAGGACGACCGCCAGGTGCGGCAGGTTCTGGTAGTGCACGAACGTCGCGAAGCCGAGCTCGAGCTGCGGCGTCCAGAAGTCGAGCGGGTTCTCGCCGCTCGCCAGCGCCTCCGCCGCGCGCCGCACGTAGAGGAGCTGGAAGGCGTCGTCGTTGTTGCTCGGGACCGGGACGGTGACCTCGGGAAGGAGGACGACGGCGTTGAAGAGGACGACCGCGGCGACGAGGACGGCGGCGAGGACGGCGTGCGGTCCGACGCGCGGGCGTCGCGCGGCCACGCCTACCGCGTCGGCGAAGGCTGCGGGACCGCCGACCCGCTCGGCGGGACGAACCGCGCGTCGAGCCGCTGCGCCGTGGCGAACTCCGCGTTCGCCTCGCTCGTCTGACCGAGCGCGCGCAGGTCGAGGCCGAGGTTGAAGTGCGCCGCGCCGTTGTTCGGCTGCAGCGCGATGAGCTGGCGCTGGAGGTCGGCGCCCTCCTTGGGGTCGCCGCGCAGGTACCGGACGATGCCGAGGTTGTAGAGCGCCTGCGGCAGCTTGGGGTCGTTCTGGAGCGCGAGGCGGTACCAGGCCTCGGCCCCGACGAGGTTCTTCCGCGTCTGCTCGATCTGGCCGAGGTTGAAGAACGCGAACTCGTTCCCCGGATCCTGCGCGAGCGCCTCGTAGTAGAGGCGGATCGCCTCGTCGAGGCGGCCCGCGGTGTGCGCCGCGAGGCCGCGCTGGAGCGCGTCGGGCTGCGCGGCCGTGCCGCCCGGGGGCTGCGAGGCCGGCGCGGCGCCGACTCCGCACGCGGCGAGCGCGAGCGCGAGGACGGCGAGCGCGAGCGCGCGGAGTGCCCTTCCCATCTCTTGGGCCGGATGGTAGCCGGGCGAGGTACGAGACGGCCTCGGACTTTCGGGGGAGCGCCGTTAGGGGCTGAAGTCGAGCAGGAGGGCCGCGTGGCCGCTCACCTTGATCGTGTCGGCCACCACGCGCAGCGCGAGGTCCGCCGACACGCCGCCGGCGAGCTCGACCGCGGCGAAGGCCGGGGACGAGAGCGGGAGCGCCGACAGAGCGAGCGCGAGCGAGACGAGGAGACCCGCGTGCCCTACTTCCTCGTCATCTGCGTGATGGCGCCGTCGCTCACCTGCGCGTAGAGCGTGTCGGCGCGCGTCACGATCGCGTACAGGTCGGGGGCGAGGAGGATCGCCGGGACGGCCGCGTCCGGCGCGTCGAGGCGCGCCGCCGCGGTCCGCACGTACGCGTCCGCCGCGGTCTGGTCCATCCCGTACGCGGCCGCGAGCGCGCCGAGCGCCGCCGCGCGCACGGACCGGAGGTCGTCGCCCGCCTTCGCGACGATCCGCGCCGCGGTCTCGGCGCTCACCGGGAGGACGAGCTCGGTCTGCGCGGTGCGGACCTGATCCGCGGCCTTCTTGAAGCCACGCGCGAGCGCGTTCTCGGTCGCCGCGCGCTGCGCCGCCATGAGCCCGCCGTCGGCGACGATGCGCCGCTCGAGGAAGCCGGCCTGGGCGTCCTTCCCGAGCCCGCGCTGCGCGGCGATCGCGGCGACGACCTGCGAGGACGCCGCGAGCCGCTCGATCGCGAGCACCTTGTCGCGGTTGATGCGCATCGTGTCGGTGGGCTGGTGCGCCTCGGCCCCGCGCTTGATGAGCCCGAGCGGCATCCCCGTGCTGCCCTTCTGCGCGTCCTGGAAGTAGTACACGTCGGAGAGCCGTACGGTCCCGCCCGCCCCGTTGTCGTCGAGATGCCCGAAGTACGCCTGTCCGTCCACGAGGAGCACCGCGGTGAACCGCTCCGGCGAGAGGTACGGGAGCGCCGTGAAGTCCACGTTCGCGCCGACGGCGACGGCGAGCAGGGCCGGCACGAGCACGCGCGTCGCGAGCCAGCGGCGGGTGGGCCTCATCGCCCCTGGTCCTGCGCGATGAACCGCGCGATCGGCGACGCCTCGGAGAGGTCCTCGACGAAGAGCACCGTCGAGCGCGGGATGAGCATCCTGCTCTGCGGGCCGTGCAGCTCGCCGCCGCGGCGCACGATGCGCGTCTGCGGCGGCTTGCTCGGGTCAGGGTCGGCGATCTGCTGGATGTAGTACGCGTCCTCGATCTTCACGTACGGACCGAGCCGGTCGTAATAGCGGCCGAAGAACGTCTGCCCGTTGGCGAGGAACACCGCCTGGTACGCCGCCCGCGGCGCCGGGACGGTGAGGTCCCACCACTGCACCGCGCCGAACACCGCGCCGAACACGACGACCGCGACGAGCGCGTCGCGGACGGCGAAGAGGGCGCGCGCCAGGCGGCGGTTCAGCGTGACGCGCTCGGCGACGGCGTCGCGGTGGCCCGCGGTGGCGCCGTCGGCGTGGTCGCTGGGGCGAGCGAGCCCTGCGGCGGCGTCGCCACGGGGAGCGTGCCGGCGTGGAACTTCCCGATCGCCGTGACGACGTCGGAGTCGTTGCGCAGGTTCTCGATGAAGAGCACCTGATCGGTCGGGATGATCATCGGCTCGCTGGGGCCGTGCAGCTCCCTGCCGCGCTTCACGAGCTGGCTGGGCTGCGTCTCGCTTCCGGGCGACAGGTAGAAGACGTCGGAGAGCGTGAGGTAGCCGTCGGTCGCCTCGCCGACGCGGCCGAAGAACACCTGGCCCCCGGTGAGGAAGACCGCCTGATAGGCGTTCCGGTCGATCTGGCTGGTCAGTCCTCCGCCGAAGAGGCTCGGAAGGCGGATGAGGTTCTGCCGCACCAGCAGCACGCCGGCGAGCACGACGACCGCGAGGACGAGGAGCACCAGCGCCGCCCGGATGGCTCCGAGCGGGACGGCGACCGTGTCGCGACGGGGCGGGCGCACTGCGCTGCTCACCCTACCGCCTCACGACCATGATGTTCCACGTCGGCGCGACACCGGGCGTGCCGTTGCAGGTGATCTGGAAGCTCGTCCCGGCGACGATGTTCTCCACCACGCAGCCGCGGGTGTTGGTGAAGTTGCTCGCCGACGTGATCGTGATGACGTCGGTCGTCGTCAGATTCGCCGCGGTGATGCCGGTGAGGTTCCCGGAGTTGCACGTCGTCGCCGTCGCGTTAGCGCCGGCGCAGGTGCCGATCTCGATCTGCGCGATCGCGGTCGAACCGGACGAGCCGACCCTGAGCGTGCCGTTGAGCTGCGTGTCGCTGTTGACCGTGAGCGTCTGGCCGGTGCGGCCGAGGGTGATGCCCGTCGCGGTCGCGGTGCCGATGTTGATCGCCGACGCGTTGCCGTTGTCGATGGTCCACGCGCCGGTGTTGGGACCGGTGATGTTCCCCGTCGCCGCGTTGATCGTGAGCTTGTTCGTGTTCACCGTCACGTTGCCGGTCACCGCGAGGGTGCTCGAGAGCGTCGTCGCGCCGGTCACGCCGAGCGTGCCGGCGACGGTGACGTTCCCCAGGAGCGCCTGCGTCTGCCCTGCGCGGCCGAGGTTGAGCGTCGTCGCCGTCGTGCCGCCGATGTTGATCGCGGACGCGTTGCCGTTGTCGATCGAGAACGCGCCCGCGGTGGGGCCGAGGATCGTGCCCGACTGCACGGTGAGCCCGCCGGTCGTGATGAGCACGCGGCCGGTCCCGCGCGCGGTGAGCGCGAGGTCCACGTTCGCGTCGGTGGAGCCCGAGTTGATCCGCACCGCGGGCGCCGAGCCCGAGGCCGCGCCGGCCAGCTCGATCTTGTTCGCCGAGCCGACGACGGCGTTGCCGGAGACGTCCAGGCCGCCGCTGGAGTTGGACACCGTCACGCGGCCGGCGCCCTTCGGCGTGAGCTGGATGCCGACGTTCGCGTCCGACGCGCCGAGCGCGCTCAGCACGACCGGGTTGCCGCTCGCCGCGCCGGCGAGTCTCGCCGTGTTGCCGGTCGAGGGGCCGAGCTCCGCCCAGCCCTGCGTGGTCACGTTCCCGGTGGCGGAGGACACCGTGAACAGGTTTGGCGCGCCCGGGCCGACGATGAAGCTCTGGGTGGAGGTGAGCGATCCGCCGACGACGGTCGACTGGCCGGTGCGGCCGATGTTGATCGTCGTCGCCGTCGCGGTGCCGATGTTGATCGCCGACGCGTTGCCGTTGTCGATCGTCCACGCTCCGCTCGCGGGGCCCGTGATGTTGCCGGTCGCCGCGGCGATGGTGAGCTTGTTCGTGTTCACGGTGACGTTGCCGGTCACCGCGAGCGCGCCGCCGACCGTGGTGTCGCCCGCCTGGTTCACGGTGAAGACCGGCGTGTTGTTCACGCGCAGGTCGAGCAGCGTGCCGGTGTATCCCGCGGCGGTGTTGACGAGCTGGCCGGTGCCGCTCGTGCCGAGCAGCACCGACACGGCGGTGCCGGTGGTGAGCGAGGTGCCGCTCACCTTCACGACGTTGCCCGCGAGCTGCGACGACTCGAAGTTGGCGAGGTTCGCGGACGCCCCGCCCGCGCCCGACGCCGACACGTTGAACACGTTGCCGGTGAACGACTGCGCGCGGACGTTCACCGCGCCGACGGTGCCCTGCGCGTCGCTCGTGCCCGAGTACAGCGTGCCGAGCATGACGTCGATCGCCTTGCCGGTGGTGAGGCTCCGCGCACTGATGCCGAGCACCGTGCCCGCGGTGGTCTCGTCCGCGGTGAGCGCCAGCAGCGTGCCGGTGAAGTTGCCGGTGTTCGAGATCGTCACCGCGCCGGCGTACGAGTCGCTCGCGCCGCCGTAGAAGAAGCCGGTCCCCGAGCCCGTGCTGAACGTCGAGCTGCCGGTGTTCACGCTCAGCGCCTGGCCGCTCGTGAGCCCGTTCCCGGTGGTGATGCTCGTGTTGGTCCCGGTCGTCGTCGTGTTGCTGTTCGTCACGCTGCCCGTGAACGTCTTGTTCCCCGACGCGGTCTCGTTGCCCGTCGTGTGGAGGAAGCCGGACCCGTCCACGGTGACTGTCGAACCCGCGCCGCTCACCGCGAACCCGTTCGTGAAGTTCACCGTCGTCGGGTTCGTGGACTGGCTAACGCCGTCCTGCTGGAAGTCGCCGACCGATCCGGTCGGTCCCGTCGGACCCGTGGCGCCGGTGGGGCCGGTCGCACCGGTCGAGCCCGTCGATCCGGTTGCGCCGGTGGGGCCGGTCGCGCCCGTCGGTCCTGTGTCACCGGTCGCGCCTGTTAGCCCGGTCGCGCCGGTGGCACCCGTCGGTCCTGTGTCTCCGGTCGCGCCTGTGGGACCCGTCGCGCCAGTCGGACCCGTTGGACCTGTCGGTCCCGTCGGACCCGCGGGACCTGTGGGGCCAGCGGGACCAGTGTCACCGGTCGCGCCGGTCGCGCCGGTCGCGCCAGTGGCGCCGTTCGCACCGGTCGCACCAGTCGGTCCTGTGTCTCCAGTCGTACCTGTCGCGCCGGTCGCACCCGTAGGACCGGTGGATCCGTTCGCACCGGTCGGTCCTGTGTCACCGGTCGCGCCTGTTAGCCCCGTCGCACCTGTCGCGCCCGTTGGACCTGTGGGTCCCGTCGGACCCGCGGGACCTGTGGGGCCAACAGGGCCAGTGTCACCGGTCGCGCCCGTCGCGCCAGTGGCGCCGTTCGCACCGGTCGCACCAGTCGGTCCTGTGTCTCCAGTCGTACCTGTCGCGCCGGTCGCACCCGTAGGACCGGTGGATCCGTTCGCACCAGTCGGTCCTGTGTCACCGGTCGCGCCTGTTAGCCCCGTCGCACCTGTCGCACCCGTTGCCCCGGCGGGACCAGTCGGACCCGCGGGACCTGTGGGGCCAGCAGGGCCAGTGTCACCGGTCGCGCCGGCCGCGCCCGTTGGACCTGTTGGACCCGTGGATCCGGTTGCGCCAGTGTCACCGGTCGCACCCGTCGATCCGGTAGCTCCGTTCGCACCGGTCGGTCCTGTGTCGCCGGTCGCGCCCGTTAGACCCGTCGCACCGGTCGCACCCGTCGCACCCGTCGGTCCTGTGTCACCGGTCGCGCCCGTTAGCCCCGTCGCACCGGTCGCACCCGTTGCCCCGGCGGGACCTGTGTCACCTGTCGCGCCGGTCGCGCCCGTCGGACCGGTTGGCCCTGTTGGACCAGCGGGACCAGTCGGACCCGCGGGACCAGTGGGGCCGGCAGGGCCAGTGGCGCCGGTCGCACCGGTCGGTCCTGTGTCTCCGGTCGCACCCGTCGATCCAGTAGCTCCGTTCGCACCGGTCGGTCCTGTGTCACCGGTCGCGCCCGTTAGACCCGTCGCACCGGTCGCACCCGTAGGACCTGTCGATCCGCTTGCGCCAGTGTCACCGGTCGATCCGGCCGGTCCTGTGTCTCCGGTTGCGCCGGCGGGACCTGTGTCACCTGTCGCGCCGGTCGCGCCCGTCGGACCGGTTGGACCTGTTGGACCAGCGGGACCAGTCGGGCCCGCGGGACCTGTGGGGCCAGCGGGACCAGTGTCACCGGTCGCGCCCGTCGCGCCAGTGGCGCCGTTCGCACCGGTCGCACCCGTAGGACCTGTCGATCCGCTTGCGCCAGTGTCACCGGTCGATCCGGCCGGTCCTGTGTCTCCGGTTGCGCCGGCGGGACCCGTCGCGCCGGTTGGACCCGTCGCGCCAGTCGGACCCGTTGGACCTGTCGGTCCCGTCGGACCCGCGGGACCTGTGGGGCCAGCAAGGCCAGTGTCACCGGTCGCACCCGTCGCGCCAGTGGCGCCGTTCGCACCGGTCGCACCAGTCGATCCTGTAGCTCCGTTCGCACCGGTCGGTCCTGTGTCACCGGTCGCGCCTGCGGGACCCGTCGCACCGGTCGCACCCGTAGGACCTGTCGGCCCCGTCGGACCCGCGGGACCTGTGGGGCCAGCAGGACCAGTGTCACCGGTCGCACCGGTCGGACCCGTCGATCCGGTTGCGCCAGTGTCACCGGTCGCACCAGTCGATCCGGTAGCTCCGTTCGCACCGGTCGGTCCTGTGTCACCGGTCGCGCCTGCGGGACCCGTCGCGCCGGTCGCTCCGGTCGCACCCGCAGGACCTGTCGGTCCCGTCGGACCCGCGGGACCTGTGGGGCCAGCGGGACCAGTGTCACCGGTCGCGCCCGTCGATCCGGTTGCGCCAGTGTCACCGGTCGCACCAGTCGATCCGGTAGCTCCGTTCGCATCGGTCGGTCCTGTGTCACCGGTCGCGCCCGTTAGACCCGCCGCACCGGTCGCACCCGTAGGACCTGCCGATCCGGTTGCGCCAGTGGCGCCGTTCGCACCGGTCGGTCCTGTGTCACCGGTCGCGCCTGTTAGCCCCGTCGTCCCAGTCGGACCCGTCGCACCGGTCGCACCCGTAGGACCTGTCGGTCCCGTCGGACCCGCGGGACCTGTGGGGCCAGCGGGGCCAGTGTCACCGGTCGCACCAGTCGCTCCGTTCGCACCGGTCGCTCCGTTCGCACCGGTCGCACCCGCCGCCGCCGCGGTGCCGGGCAGGCCCTGCGGCCCCGTCGCACCCGTCGCGCCCGTCGCGCCCGGGATACCAGGAGATCCCGCCGGGCCGGTCTCGCCCGCGGGACCCTGCACACCAGGAGCGCCGCTCGCCCCCGCAGCACCCGGCGCACCCGTCACACCGCTCGCACCCGTCGCGCCGGCCGCGCCGCTCACACCCGTCGGACCCTGCGGCCCGGGCGGGCCGGCCGGACCCGGCGAACCGGGCGCACCCGCGGGGCCGGGGTTGCCCGCCGGCGCCGGCGTCTGACGGAACACCGCGAGCGGGTCGAACGTCGCCGCCGGCGGCGCGGGCGCGACGATCGGCGCGGGAAGAAGCGCGATCTGCTCGCGCGTGAGCGACACGAGCCCGCGCTCGCTCACCTCGACGCCGCTCCTCGCGCTCCCGCCCGCGACGGTGGGCCGCTCGGCGATCTGCGCCGCGACCTGCCCCGCCGTCGTGCGCAGCTCGCTCGTCACGCTCACGGTGCTCGCGGTCGGATCGCTCGGGGAGGCGATGGCGGCGTAGCGCTCGGCCGTGCCCGGTACGGTGACGATGACGCGCGTCGCGTCGCGTCGCACGGTCGAGCCGGGGATGAGCCGCGCGATGGCGCCCCCCGTCACGCCGGCGGAGCGCCCGCTCGGGTCGACGACGACCGCGTCGCGCGCCGCGTCGAGCGTGAACGTCACGGTCTGGCTCGGCATCGCGACCGGCGACGCGGGCGCGCTGCCCGCCCGCTCGATCGTCGTGCCCATGCCCGCGGTCACCGCGACCCGCGCGCCGGCGCCCTCGCCGACGCCGCTCGTGCGAACCGAGCCGTCCGTCGTCGTCACGGTCGTCCGGCCGTCGGCGCCGACCGCCACCTGGAACGCGGTGCCGGTGACCTCGGTCGCCGCGGACGGCGTGGTCACGACGTAGCGGCCCTGCACCGTCTGCTGGGCCGTGACGACGTGCCAGGTCGTGCCCGCGGTCTGCGCGAGCGTGACGTCGATGTCGCCGCGGTCGAGCGCGCGCAGCGCGACGATGGACACCTCGGTCGCGGGCTCGAACACGACGACCGACCGGTCGAAGAAGGTGAGCGCGGCGTACGCGTTCGCGCCGGTGCGGATGACGTCGCCCGCGCGTACGATCCTGCCGGTCGTCGCCGGGGTGAACGTGCCGCCGCGACCGACCTCGACCGCGCCGTTGAAGATCGTGAGCTGCCCGCGCGCCTGCAGACCGCTCGAGGCCGGGCCGAGGAGGATGCCGAGGCCGGTCGCGAAGAGCAGGAACACGGCGGCGACCGCGGCGACGAGCATGAGCGGGCGGCGGCGCGGCCGGCGCTTGGGGGCGGCCGTCGGCAGCGCGATGAGCTTGGTGGTCGGCGCGCCGAACGCGCGCGCGATCGCGTCGTCGACGTCGGCCTGCGTCGCGACGACGACGCTCACGCCGATGCCGGCGAGCAGATCCCGCACCTCGCGATGGGCCTGCTCGTCGAGCGGGTCGGCCATCGCGAGCGTCGCGTCGCTGCGGCCGAAGGCCACGAGCACGACGTGGCGCTCCTCGCAGAAGCGGCGCGGGAGCTGCCGCGCGACGGTCGGATCGATGGGGTCGATCAGCCGTCGCGCGGCGCCCCGCGGCAGCCGGGGCGCGCCGGGGGACGCGTCCTCGGGTCGCGGCGCGAGCGTCATCAGCGGACGCCCGCTCACGCGGGACAGGAGGGAGGCCGCCTGGACGTCCTGCACGAGCGGCGAGCGCAGCAGCGCGGCGGACAGGAGCTCCTTGGGCCCGCGTGACGCGACGAGCGCGTCGAGCTGCGGCTGCGTGAGCAGGTGCGTCTCGAGGATCGCCGCCGCGAGCGCGCGCTCGCTCTCGCCGAGCGGCGCGACCGCGGGGCGCATGGTCGCGGCGGCGCCGCGCAGCACCTTGAGCATCTGCTGCGGCGGCGTGTCCTTGCTGATGTGCGCGACCGCGCCGACCGCGAGCGCGAGGTCGCGGATGCCCGGGTCGAGGGTGAGGAAGACGATCGCCGTGTCGGGGAGCTGCGGCCGCAGCTCGCGCGCGACCTCGAGGCCGGTCTTCTGCGGCATCGAGTTGTCGAGGACGATGAGGTCGGGGCGCAGCTCGAGCGCTTTGCGGACCGCGTCGGCGCCGTCGACCGCCTCGCCGACAACGACGAAGTCGCCCTCGGGCGCCAGCAGAGAGCGGATGCCCTCGCGGACCGCCTGATGGTCGTCGACGATGAGGACGCGCGTTGCCGCCATTTCCCTTCCTGTCCGGGGGAAATGCTCGTTTTCGGCGGTTTTCGGCACATCGGACCGGCGGCGGACTTTGGGTGGAGAAGCATGTCGCGCTCCGCGACAGACTGTCTGGAACGGCGACAGGTCGCTTGCCTGACCGGCCTTACCTTCTAATGGGCGCGTGCCGGCCGCCGCGCGCGTGCTCCTGGTGATCGCCCACCCCGCGATCGCTTCTGGTATCGAGACGCTGCTGCGCCTCGAGGGCGACTACGACCTGCGGCGGATCCCCTCGCCCGGCGACGTCGCGAAGCTCGGCGAGTGGCGCGCGGACGTGGCGCTCGTGGACGGGACGCTGCTCGCGGGCTGGGACAGCGTGCGCATCGGCGCTCCCGCGTACGTGCTCAGCGGCAACGAGCGCGACGGCAAGCAGCTCGCACGCAAGCTCGACGATGGGCGCGGCTGGATGCGCAAGGACGCGACCGGGCCCGAGCTCGCCAGCGCGATCGCGTCGCTTCTGCGGCCCGAGACGGACGGCGGCGGGCTCGGCACGCTCGGGATCATCACCGTCGTCGCGCTCGCGCTGGTCGTGCTCGGCCTCATCGTGTATCTGGTGTGGGTGACGGTGGGGTGATCGACACCGATGTGACGAGGTGCGTCGAAGGCAAAGGCGCACATCGTGAAGAGTGGCTCTCGAGCCGGCAGCAACACTTCGACCCGTAAGCCGGCGCTCGCGGTCGCGATGCGATGCACGGCGCGACGCGCCGTCGGTGGGCAGCGGGTCCGTCGCCGATCGTGTGTGCTGGCGGTCGTGGCTCAGGCGCGCCAGAGCGCGCTGAGCGGCAGCGCGTGCAGGTTCTTCCCGAACCCGACGGTGCGCGCGCCCGTGTACAGGACGACTCCCCGATGGAGCTTCGTCTTCGCCCGCTCGGCGAGCACCCGGAGGCCGCTGAAGTCACCGGCGCCGACCGAAGACGCTGCCTTCACCTCGAGGCCCACGAGCTTGCCGTCCGGGCGCTCGAGCACGATGTCGACCTCGCTTGGACCGGACCGGAAGTAATGGAGCGAGACGGTGACCTGACTCCAGCCCCGCTGTCGCTCCACCTCACCGACGACGAAGGTCTCGAGAAGCGCGCCGGTGAGGATCGGGTCGTGGTCGAACCGTCCGATGTCGATACCCATCAGGTTCGCCAGCAGCCCCGAGTCGGACACGTATGCCTTCGGGTGCTGTCTGAGGCGCGTGCCCAGCCCACCCGACCAGCCGGGGACCATGAGTACGAAGTACAGCCGCTCGAGGATGGTCAGGTAGCGCCGCACGGTCATGTGCGGGATCCCCAGGGCGCGCGACAGCTCGAGGACGTTGAGCGCCGATCCCGCGCGTGCCGCGACCACGCGCAGGATCCGGGTGAGGTCCTGCGGCTTGTCGATCTCAGTGAGCTCCCGAACGTCGCGCTGCAGGATCGTCGTGGTGTAGGCGCGGAACCACGCGTGACGCCGGTCGGCGCGTGCCCGTGAGATCACCTCCGGGTATCCGCCGCGCAGTGCGCGTCGCAGCACATCGCGGCGGATGTCAGTACGCTCGCTCACCGCCGGGATGCGGTCCTCGAACAGCATGTCGAGGAACGTCTCCTTCCTGCCACTGAGCTCACCCTGCGAGAGCGGCCACAGCGTGAAGAGCTCGCTGCGCCCCGCAAGCGACTCCGCGATCTTCGGCAGGAGCAGCACGTTGGCGGATCCGGTCAGCACGTACCGGCCCGGACGGCGATCCTCGTCGACCCGCGCCTTCAGCTGGGAGAAGAGGTCGGGGACGTGCTGGACCTCATCGAGGATGAGCGGCCCGACGTAGCCGGCCAGGAAGCCGGCAGGGTCTGCCTGGGCCGCGGCGCGCGCGGTCACGTCGTCGAAGGTCACGTATTCGGCGCCGAACGATGGCCCGATCAGCCCTTTCGCGAGCGTCGACTTCCCTGTCTGACGGGCCCCGACGAGGACGAGGATCGGCGTGTCCTTGAGGCTGGCACGCACGGCCGGCGCGATGTGTCGCGGGAACAGCTTCGTCTTTCCCATCACGTGGTAAGTTATTTACCACAGACTCGCCCCGCTGTGAAGGGCCACGCCCACCTACTCGATCCGCAGGGCCCTCTCGGTCACGAGGCGCCGCTGCGAACAAGGTCAGCGACGCAACCGGTGAGGGTGGCCGGACACGGCAGCGACGCGAGTGCTTCGGCCGCCGCGGGCCTGAAAGCGGAGCGACTACGTCTGGCGGGGCTTCGCCGCCTCCGGGCGGGCAGGTGTCTGCGCGCCGTAGTAGCCGTCGTAGCGGTAGTACGACGCTTCGCGCTCGGTGAGCTTGTTCAGCACGACGCCGACGAGGTGCGCGTGCACGCGCTCGAGCGAGGCGAGCGCGCGTCGCGCCGAGGCGACGCGGGTGCGCGAGGAGTCCATCACGACGATCGTCCCCTCCACCTTGGTGGAGAGCGCGACCGGGTCAGCGACGGCGAGCACCGGGCTCGTGTCCACGATGACGAGGCCGTTCTCCGCGAGACCGGCGAGCTGCTGGAGGAGCGCGCTCATGCGCCCGGAGGCGAGCAGCTCCGCCGGGTTCGGCGGCAGCGGGCCGGAGGGGATGACGGTGAGCTGCGGCGACACGCGGTAGCGCGCGAGCTCGGCCGGCGCGGTCGGCTCGGTGAGCAGGGTGGTGAGCCCGGTCGCCCCGCTCACACGGAAGAGCCGGTGCTGGCTCGGCCGTCGCAGGTCGGCGTCCAACAGGACGACCGGCGTGCCGGCCTCGGCGAAGGCGAGCGCGAGGTTCGCGCTGAGCACACTCTTCCCCTCGCCGGGCAGCGCGGAGGTGACGACGAGCGAGCGCGGGCGGCGATCGACGCCGGTGAAGAGGACGTTGGTACGGATGCCGCGGATCGCCTCCGCCTCGGGAGAGTGCGGCTCCTCGCGGACGAACAGCTTCCCCGCGATCGTCTCGGGATGCTCGTGCAGTCGGACCTGACCCAGAGGCGCCGCTTCGAGCCGACGCGGGACGTCCTCGATGTCGGTGATGCGATCGTCGAGATAGATGATGAGCGCGACGCCGAGGAGCGCGACGAGGCCCCCCGCGAGCGCGCCGAGGACCGTGTTGAGGAGCGGGCGCGGCGACACCGGCTCCTCAGGAGCCGTCGCCGGCTGCCAGAGGCTCACCGTCGTCTCCGCACGCGCCTGAGCAAGGCGCATGTCGTCGCGTGTCTTGAGGAGCTGGGCGAGGGTTTGCTGCTTGGTCTGCCGCGAGGCGTCGAGCGCGTTGATCTGGCCCTGAAGATCGGCACGCGGGGAGGCCGTCGCTCCTGGACGCGGGGATGCCGACATTTCCGCGCGCAGCGATGCGATCTGCTGGTCGAGCGATGTGATGTCACTCTGCACCGAGCGGATCTGCTGGTCGAGCTCGCTGGCGGTCGAGCCCTGAAGCGACGCCTGGAGGTCCTTCGTCTGCGTGATGAAGGTGTCCGCGACAGCGTTCGCCGTTCGCGCTGCGAGCTCGGGGTCGGGACCCTTGAAGCTCACCGTGATGATCGACGTGTTGCGAAGCTGCGAGACGTTCAGCTTGTCGCGAAAGCTCTTGAGGTCGCCGGGCCAACCCACCTGCTGCATTGCCGGCGTGAGGACAACCTCGGATTTCGCGAGCTCCACGTAGCTCGTGGCGAGCGTCTGTCCGAGCCCGATGTCCTGAAGCGAGACGGTCGGGTTCGACGCGGGTGCGAGGTACAGCTGTGCTGTTGCCTCATACTCGCGCGGGACGATCAGACTGACGACGAGCGCTGTGGCGCCGGCGAGGAGCGTCGCCGCCACGACCAGGCCCGCCCAGCGCCGCAGCGCGTGGAGCAGCCGGTCGCGGTCGAAGCCGAGATCAGTGGGAGATGCGTCCAAGAGAAGCCGAGTATATGGTCGCCCACCGGGCGCGATGTCGGACCACTGCTGCTATCGCGCGCCCGATCTCGTGCGCATGGCATAGCCGGCCCTGCGCCCGTCCTCGAAGAACATCCGCACCGTCTCAAGCGAGTACTCGGCGAGGTCCTTGCCCACCAGCGGCAGCTTGGCGAGGACGTCGTTCGTCACGGTGATGACATGGCACCCCACCGCATCCGCATGAAAGATGTTCAGCAGCTCGCGGGGGCTCGCCCAGATCAGTCGCAGGTGCGGGTACGCGCGGAGGCTGCGGACGGCCTCGGTCATGACCGGCAGCGGGTCGCGCCCGGTGTCCGCGATACGCCCCGCGAAGACGGAAACGAAGCTTGGTCCGCCGTCGGCGAGTGCATCCGCCGCGTCCCGGACCTGCTCAGGCGTGAGCAGCGCGGTGACGTTGAGCTGGAGCCGCTCGCGCGCGAGCCGTCGCACCAGCGGTAGCGAAGACGCACCGTGCGTGTCGGTGATGGGCACCTTGACGATGACGTTCGGTCCCCACGTGGCGATCTCCCGTGCCTGCTCCTCCATCCCCGGGAAGTCGTCGGCGAACACCTCGAATGAGATGGGCCGCGGCGCGACGAGCGGGATGACCGAGCGTGCGAACGCCTCGTAGTCAGTGATGCCCGCTTTCCGCATGACCGTCGGGTTCGTCGTGAACCCCTTGATGAGCGGGTTCGCCGCCATCGTGGCGATGCCCGCCTCGTCCGCTCCGTCGGCGAAGATCTCCACACGCAGGTCGGTGAGCTTGGGAGGCTGCGTGCGCAGCGCGATCCCGGAACGGAGTGGCCGCGAGGGCCGGTTGCCGTTGCGGCTTGCGTCCACGTCTTATCCCTCCCGCTGCTCGATCCAGCGCACCGCCTCCCAGAGGTCGGCCGCGCGATGGTCGGGGCTGGACGGTACGCCTTCCGCATACCCGCTGTCCAGCAGGACTGTTCTGCAGCCAGCCCGCCTGCCCGCCTCTACGTCCCGCCAGCGGTCGCCGACCATGTACGAGCGTGTCAGGTCGACGCCACGCTCTGCCGCCGCCAAGACGAGCAGGCCCGGTGCGGGCTTACGGCAGCCGCATGCGTCGGCGTCGTCGTGCGCGCACATGCGCACATCGTCAAGTCCTAACTCGGTCCGCAGCCGCTCGTTGATGGCCACGGCCTGCTCGCGCGTCTGCGTCCCGCGCGCGATGTCCGGCTGGTTCGTCACGACGATGAGGTCGAAGCCGAGGGCGCGGAGCCGCACGATCGCCTGAGGCACGCGCGGCAAGACGACGAGGTCTGCCGCGGTCGCAGGGGGCCTTGGGACCCCATCGGGTCCCAAGCGCATCGCGTTGAGCACGCCGTCCCGATCGAGGAAGACGGCCGCGCGCCTCAGCGCGTGGACTCCCATTTCATCGCGTGCACCTGCAGCTTCGGGTGTGAGACGAGCAGGTGCCAGACGAGTGCCTGGAGGCTCTCGGTATGGGGCGTGACGTTCGCGGGATTGACGGTCGGGACGATGACCACCGCGTCGCCCACCTTCGCCGTGTATCCGCCGTCCCGACCGACCACGCCGCACACCGTCGCGCCAACCTCCTTCGCGTGCTCGATGCATCGGACGAGGTTCGGGCTGACGTTGCGCTCGAGGTCACCTCCGCCGACGGAGAAGACGAGCAGCAGGTCGCGGCCGGAGAGGCGGCTCACCTTCAGCCAGTTCACGTAGCTCGTCTCCCAGCCTTCGTCGTTGATCCGCGCGGTGAGCTCTGAGACGTTGTCGGTCGGCGTGTACGCCTCGATCGCGGTGAGCTTACGGAAGTCGTTCACGGCATGCGACGCGTGTCCCGCACCGCCGCCGCTGCCCACGATGAAGAGCCGGCCGCCTCGCTCGCGCAGGGCGACCAGCGCGTCGGCCATCCGCTCGATCGCCGAAGCGTCGACCTGCGCCAGTACACGCTCCGCCTCCATCAGGTACTGCCGCGCGTAGTTCACCGCGACGTCACCCGCTGCACGACCCCCGATTCCACCATTACTCGTTCGGCTTCGGCGAGATACTCGGCCGTCGGGGATTGCGTGTCGAGCCATTCGAGGTAATCGCGCACGTTCTGCTCCACCGGGATGGTCGGCTCCCAGCCGAGCGTGCGCATCCGCGAGATATCGCTGACCGTGTGCCGCGTGTCGCCGAGCCGGAACTCGCCGGGCACGAGCGGCTCCATGTCGCTCCCGGCCGCCTTCAACATCAGGCGTGCGAACTCCAGGACCGTGACCGCTCGCCCGCCGCCGACGTTATAGGCCATGCCGTCGGCCGCCGAATTCTCGAGCGCGAGCACGTTCGCGCGCGCGACGTCCGCAACGTTCACATAGTCGCGGCGCTGCTGCCCGTCTTCGTAACAGACTGGCGGCAGGCCGGCTCGGATTCGCATTGCGAAGCGCCGCGCGATCCCCGAGTACGCGTTGTAGAAAGAGTTTCGGGGTCCCTGAACGTACGTGTAGCGCATCGCGGCGGTGCGGATCCCGTAGCGCGCGCCGAGGCGAAAAGCGAGGAGCTCCGTCGCGTACTTCGAGACTCCATACGCGGTGTGCGGGTTGTTGCAGGTGGCCTCGTTGATGAGCAGCGGCTCCAACGGCTCGCCGCATTCCGGGCACCGGACGTCCCAGTCGCCCCGTCGAAGCTGCTCGATGGGACGTGGATCCGGATGGAAGACGGTCTCATCGCGCCCGCACCGGTACTCCCCCTCTCCGGCGACCGCCTGCGAGGAAGCGACGACGATCTTCTCGACCGGGTAGCGCGCCGAATCCGACACGATCAGCTCGAATAGGAGCGCTGTTGACTCGGTGTTCGTGTGAACGAACCGGCTGAAGTCGGGTAGGTAGTCCTGATACGCGGCGAGGTGCATCACGTACCGACAGTCCGAAAGCGCGCGCTCGAGCGCCGATCGATCGGAGACGTCACCGAGGATCAGCTCGGCCTCCCTCGACACCCAAGGCGGAACGCCTTTTGGGTGCACACGGAGTTGAAGTGAATCGAGGATCCGGACCGCGTAACCATGCTCGAGCAACGCCTCGACCGTGTGCGAGCCGATGAACCCAACGCCGCCGGTCACGAGAACTCTGTTCAAAAGTTAACCAGCACCTTCGCGCCCTCGAAGTCGAAGTCGTAGCTCATCTCGCGGAGGCCCAGATCGGTCAGGGCATGACGGACAGAGGCCTTGACACCGCTGGGGCAGTACATCATGAGGAATCCGCCTCCGCCTGCGCCGATCAGCTTGCCTCCGAGCGCGCCCGCGGCACGTGCGGCGTCGTACCAAGCGTCGAAGCGCCGATCCGTGATCAGCGTCGAGCGGCGCTTCTTCGTCTGCCAGTGCTCGTCGAGCAGCCGTCCGAACGTGTCCAGCTCGCCACGCTCGAGAGCCTCCTTGATCCGGTACCCGAGCTCCTTGGTCCGGTGCAGGTTATCGACAATCTCCTGATCACCTCGCTCCGTCTGCGTGCGCTGCGCCTCGAGGATCGGGTCCGCCCCCCGTGTGACGCCGGTGAAGAAGAGCACAACGCGACTGCGCAGCTCCTCTGCCGAGTCTTGGCTGATGTCGAGTGGACTGACGTGAACGTGGCCGTCCCGATCGATCTCGAGGCAGGTCATACCGCCGAATGCGGCCAGGTACTGGTCTTGCTTGCCGACGGGATGGTTCGCCAGATCCATCTCGACGTGGCACGCGAACTCGGCGAGCGCCTTCGTGGGCACGCGTTCACGCTTCAGTTCGTGCAGCGCGAGGAGCAACGCGACCAGATAGCTTCCCGATGAGCCCAGGCCTGTCCCCGCCGGCACGTCTGCCATGGAGGCGATCTCCACGTTCTTCTCGATCTTGAGCAGCTCGAGCGACGGCCTCACCAGATCGTGCACGATGCCATCCGGGCTCTGCGCCTCCTCATACCTCGAGTACTTGACGCGAAGAAGGTCGTCCGCCGCAGGTCGGTTCACGTAGATGTACACGTACTTGTCGATCGCCGCGGACACCACGAAGCCGCCGTACTTCGCGTAGTACGAAGGCAGATCCGTCCCTCCGCCACCCAACGGAATCCGCAGCGGCGCGCGCGAGAAGATCATCGGGGCGCGACTTCGGCGCGGCGCGCGGCGTCGCACGATTGACCTCTCGGCTTCCCGACGAACGCGACGATCCGAGCGATCACGATCAGTCCGGAATCGGCGTGGTCCTGCGACCAGCGCGCGCGTAGATAGCCTCGACCACCTCGACCGCGGCGACGCCATCCTCCGCGTCACCCAACGGTCGCGTACCGTCGCGGATCGCCGCGGTAAAGTCGGCCCATTCGGCGCGCCACGAGAGATCCGGTCCGTCGAAGCGCCAATGCGTTTCATGCGGCGGCTCACCTGGGGCGCGGCGCTCCCCGTGGGTCAGCGTTTCCACACCGTAATTAGCGCCCAGACCATCAACGGTGAGGTAGCCGGTCTCGCCAAGCAGCTCGAAACGGAAGACATTGCGCCACTGCGTCCAGCTGACGTGCATGCTGGCGATGCGGCCATCCGCGGTGCGGAGCAGCGCGAAAGCATTGTCCTCGAGCGGCTCGATCGGCCACACCCACGTCGCCATGGCGCCGCAGACCACCTCGAGGTCACCAAGGAACCATCGCGAGAGATCGATGACGTGGACCCCCTGATCAAGCAGCTCGCCGCCGCCGGCGAGCGCCGGGTCGCCGCGCCACTCCTTCTCATAGCCGGGTCTGCCGCCGTGGCCGTATGCGGCGCGCACGGCGAGCACACGACCCACCGTCCCACTCCTCGCCATGTCGTGAGCCTTGGCCAGACCAGGATGATAACGGTGGTTGAATCCGACCTTCGCCACACGACGCGTCTGACGCGCCAGTTCGGCGACCGCGCGCGCCTGCTGCGCACTGATCGCGAATGGCTTCTCGCACAGCACATGCTTTCCGCTCGAGAGGGCAGCCATCGAGATCTCCGCCAGCGCATTGTTGACGGTCGCCACGACCACAGCGTCCACATCTGGACGCGCGAGCGCTTCCGCGACGCGCGTCGTGTGCGCAGCCCCCAGCCGCGCACCGAGCGCCTCAGCTCGCTGCGCCTCAGTGTCCGCCACGACGACCACCTCATCGCCCGCGGCCGCAGCGACATCGGCCCTCCGGTTGCCGATGACCCCGCAGCCGACGATGGCGACCCGCAGGGGCAGGCGTTCCCCTACTGCCACGACTTCCCCCGATCGCGGGGCACGATTCGGCGCAGAGTGAAGAGATCAGACGGGGCGATCTCCTCGGAGTGTTCGGGCCACCGCTCCCAGTCGTCGTATGGCGCCGCCACGAAGCGCCCGGTGATCGAGGCGGAGGTCGCCGACAGAAGGAACGCCGCGGCACGGGCTGCCACCTCGACGGGGACGCTCTTCTCTAGCCGCTCGCGCGTCTCCGCGTAGAAGTTGCCCGCGAACTCCGGTCCGGCGGCGATGGTCTCCTGATGGAGCCGTGTCGCGACAAAGCCTGGCGCGATCGCGTTCACACGGACGCGGTGGTCCGCCATCTCCATCGCCAGTGTCTCTGCGAGCCGCACCACACCCGCTTTCGAGACAGCGTAGGCCGTGTAATTAGGGAACGGCCCAGCAGCACCGCCACCCGCAAGAAGCACGATCGACCCGCCTGTACCGGCGCGGATGAGTCGTGCGCAGGCCTCCCGAGCGACGACATACGTCCCGAACAGGTTCACGCGGACCGCGTCGAGCCAGGCAACGGGGTCTGTCTGCGGGACCGAGCCAATGGGACCGTAGACTCCCGCGGCATGCACGACGCCGGTGAGTGAGCCGATCTCTTCTGCGGCGTCGAACAGGGCGCGCACGGCGGTCGGATCGGTGACGTCCGTCGCGACAGCCACCACCCGGCCAGCGCCACCATCGCGAAGCCGGATCGCTGCGGCCTCGAGCTCGTCCGTGCCGCGTGCTGCGATCGCCACGTCCGCTCCGCATCGCTTCGCCTCGAGCGCGCACGCGTAGCCGATGCCCATGCTGCCGCCCGTAATCACAATCACATGTCCCTCGAGCGATACGGACGTCACGTCGGCGATCCGGTGGGTGGCCAGATGGAGAAGGACACATCCCATCCGCTGGCACGGAAGTCAGCCTCGCGCGGCCGCAGGAAGCCCTTGGGATCGAGCAGTTGCGCGCGGCGAGTGGACGCCGCAAGCCGTACCGGGTCGAGGGTCTGGTAATCCGGCCATTCGGTCATGAGGATCACGAGGTCAGCGCCGCGGGCTGCGTCGTACGGCGTCGCAGAAACGACAAGGCCGGCGGGCGTCGGCTCCTCGGTCCAGTCGGCCTGTGGGTCGTGAGCCGAAACGGCGTGCCCGAGGGCGAGCAGTCGACGCGCGAGATCGAACGTGGGGCTGCGCCGCAACGTAGATGTCCCCGGTTTATACGTCGCACCGAGGAGACACACGGCGCCGTTGCTCGGCAGCGCCCCCGACACATTGTCGGCGAGCCTCGCCATCCTCTCCTCGTTGTAACGAAGCACCTCGCCGAAGAGCGGGGCGGACCCGCCCAGCCGCTCACGGTTCAGCTGATCGAGGACCTTCAGGTCACGCCCAAGTGTCCCTCCCGCGAAACCCAGGCCGGGCGCGAGGTAGGCCTTGGGGCCTACACGGAGGTCCGCGCGCAGCGCCAGAGCGACATCCGCGTAGTCTGCGCCCATCATTGCGCACAGGTCAGCCCAGTGGTTCGCGAGTGCCACCGAGGTTCCGAGGAACGCATTCAGCGCGTGTTTGACCATCTCGGAGCTCTCGAGGGACATCGGGTACACCTTCGCGTCCATCGGCGCGAACAATTCCGCGACCGCTCCGGCAGCGCGAGCATCGACCGCACCGATCACGATATGGCCTGGCTTGAGGTAACACGCAAGTGCCTCGCCTAGCCTGAGGTTCTCCGGGGAATACACGAGCTCGAGGCTCGGGTCGAGCGCGCGGATCTGATCGCGCAGCTGTCGCGACGTACCGACGGGTACCTGCGCGGACAGGACGATCACCGATCCGGGGGTAAGGTGCGTAGCGCATTCGACCGTGTCGGTCATTATCCGATCGATGACTGGCCCGCCCGTCCGGTCGAGAGCAGAGTCATGGGCGATGAAGCAGAACGTGCATCCGCGGACGCTCGCGAACTCGGTCGTGATCTCGAGCCGTCCCTCGTCGAGACCGCGGCGTAGCGCCTCGCCGACGCCAGGTTCGCGCACAGGCGGCACTCCGCGCCGCAGCGCCGCGACCGCGGCAGGGTCGCGACCGACCGCACGAACGCTTCGCCCTAAGTCGAGCCACGCCGCCGCGATGGTCGAACCAAGGTGCCACAATCCGGCGACGGCGACGTGCTCGCTGGCCGGCACACAGCTCAGACTTCGGAGAGCATGACCGGCGCTGGAATCCCGTGTCCGCGCCACCTCACCGTCTATCTGCGCCGCCTTTCATTCAGACGCCCCTCCGCCCGAGAACCGTCGTTACTGTCTTGAGGATGATCACGACGTCGAGCCACATGCTCCGGCGAGCGACGTATTCCAAGTCGAGACGTACGCGCTCCTCGAAGGACAGAAGGTGCCGCCCGCTGACTTGCCAGAGGCCGGTGATCCCGGGCTTCGCGGCCAAGACGGTGTCGGCAGCGGCGCCGTACTTCGCGAGCTCGATGTCGCCCAGCATCCGGGGTCCGACAATGCTCATCTCGCCGCGGATCACGTTGAGCAGTTGGGGTAGCTCGTCCAAGAAGGTAGCGCGCAGCCACCTCCCCAGCGGAGTGACCCGGGGGTCATCGCGCACCTTCAGGGTCGCCTCGTACTCGCTTCGCAGCGCTTCGCTGACCAGGAGGAGGTCATGCGCCCCATCGGACATCGTGCGGAACTTGTAGGCCGTAAAAGGACGTCCGTACTGACCGACCACGACGCGCTTGAAGATCACCGGCCCGGGAGACGTGATCTTCACCGCAGCGGCGACCGCGAGCAGCAGGGGTGAACCGAGGGTTAACGCAAGCGCGGCGACGAACATGTCGAGTACGCGCTTCGCGTGGTTCCTGGGCGTTCCGGACCGCTGCGCGGAGCGCGCGACCGTGTAGCTCATGGCCTTCGGTCGCCACGTCGCAGTGTTTTCCTTGGCATGGCGCACGAGTCTACACGTGCCCGGGTCCACGTTCCGATTCGATTCCACCGTAAGACACTCCAACCCTGCCGCGATCGCGCGACCTTGGGGCATCGGCCGGCGCCCGGCCGTCGGTGACGGCGTGTTGCCACCTTCCCGGTTGCCACTTCCCGCCGGAGCGCGGACCATCGGCCGATAAGGACTCGACAGTTTGTTGCGGTCCAGTCGGCGCGCGTCCGGAAGCTCGCGGGAATCGCACGTTGCGCCGCCTATCGCCGCGCCCTGCTGCACGGGATCGCAGCCGGGGTCGAGCACGAGCACGTGCCGTTCATCGAAGCCGCGACCGTCGTCGATGTTGGCGCTAACCGGGGCCAGTTTGCGCTCGTCGCGCGGCGCCGTTTCCCGCGTGCGACGATCCACGCGTGCGAGCCGCAGCCTGCGGTCGCGCGAACGTTAACTGCGCTGTTCGCGGACGATGCAGCGGTCCACGTGTACACAGTGGCGCTTGGGGCATCCACCGGCGAGCGCGAGCTGCACGTGACACGCGCGGACGATTCCTCGTCGCTGCTCCCCCCCACAGAGCAGCAGACGCGCGCCTTCCCGGGAACCGACGAGGTCGCTCGCATCCGCGTTCCCGTCGCGCGACTCGATGCGCTGCTGCCCGCCGCGCGAATCACGCGCCCCTGTCTGCTCAAGATCGACGTGCAGGGTAGCGAGCTCGATGTCTTGCGCGGCGCCGAGGGCACGCTGCAGGCCGTCGACCAGCTGTACGTCGAGTGCTCGTTCGTCGAGTTCTACGCGGGACAGGCGCTGGCGAGTGACGTAATCGCGTACTTGCGAGAGCGTGGCTTCCGCCTCGCGGGCTTCTCCCATCCGACCTACGATGCTTCCGGTGCATGCCTACAGGCGGACCTGCTGTTCGAGCGCTAGAGAGAGCCGCGAGGGTGTCTGTAATGCGAATGAGTCAACGGCCACGTTACGCTACCCCCGTTTCACACCAGTAGCGGATCGCTTGGTCGGCGCGCTCAAAGGCGGGAACTTAAGGTTCGATCGCTTGCGGCGAGAAGCGCACGCTCGATGAGTGCCGCTACCGCGATCGTTTTAGGCGCATCGAGTCACATGAGGAAGTCGCTGGGTTCGCTTACCCATCGCACTCACCGGCGCACTCACCGGGCCAGAACGCGAGGGGCTTGACGTGTCGCTCATTCAGCGTCTCGGACCGATCGTCGACCGCTGGCTCTACTACACGGCCCGCGCCAGCCGGGATGCCCTCCCGCCGGTGGACAGGGCCAACATCGGCTGCGCAAACGTTGTCGCGCCGGGCTGGGCGAACCTCGATAACTCCCCTAGCGCCTGGCTCGCGCGCCATGCCCGCATCCGGACGCTGCTATGCGCCCTCCGGGTGATCCCGCCAGGACTCGCGAGCGGCTGGCCGGCCGACCTGATCCTCCACGATGCCCGCCGTCCACTCCCGTGGGCGGACTGTGCACTCCGTTATGTCTACACCTCTCATCTCCTCGAGCATCTCTACCCCGATGAAGGCGCGCGGCTGCTCGGCGAGTGCTTCCGCGTGCTCCAGCCGGGCGGGTTGATCCGCGTCGTTGTGCCCGACCTCGAACTGTTCACGCGAAGGTACGTCGCCGCCGCTAGCGCCGATCCCACAGACGACTGTACCGTTCAAGCGGCCGCGCTCGGACTGCTGGACATCTGCGGCGCGCGCGCGCGATCATCCATCTCGCCGCGCAACCCGCATCGCTGGATGTACGACCGGCGGTCGCTCGCCGCTGCCCTCCGCGCTGCCGGCTTTGTCGATATCGTGCGGCGTGAGGCCGGCGTGGGCGAGGTCCCCGACCTAGCGACGCTTGATGTCCGCGGAGACGTCAGCCTGCACATGGAAGCGTGCCGCCCGTAGTCACTCAAACGATCAGCGAGGCGCGGCTGGCCAGCCACGCGGGTCTCGCCGTCGCGCGCACCGGCATCGACGCACTCGGCAGCTTCGCGCTGGTGGCGGTGATCGCGCGCGGGCTCGGCGCGGAGGCGCTCGGTGCTTACGTCTACGCCGCAACCGTGGGCGCGCTGGTCTACGCGCTCGGGTCGTTATCGGTCACGGCAATCGTTGTACGTGAGGTCGCGCGCCGGCCGGAGAACGTGCGCAGCCTGGCCTCCATCGGGTTTCAGTTGCGCGCGTTTCTCGTGCTCCCTGCAAACGCGGCGCTGATCGGCCTGCTGGCGCTGGCGTTGCCGATGACGGACGAGACCCGCGCCGTCACGGCTCTGCTCGGCGTGGCGGTAGGATTCGGATTCGTTACCGACCTCGCCTTCGGGCTTTTCCAGTCCACTGGTCGCTTCGAGGCGCCGCTTGGCATCACCGCTGTATACAAGGTCGCGACGATCGCCGTCGCAGTGGCGCTGGTCAGTTCCGGCGGCGCGATCGTTCCCCTCGCCATCGCCGTTGTGGGCCTTCAGGCCGTGCAGGCGCTACTCGCGTTGCTGCTGGTTCGAGCGATCGTGACGCCACTGGACTGGCGTCCGCGTCCGTCGGCGTGGTGGAGGTTGGGTCGGGAGTCCACTCCGCTAGCGCTATCGAGCTTTGCCGACACGATTTCAAACCGAGCAGACGTGCTCATCCTCGGGCTGCTGCGCTCGGTGGGCGAAGTCGGTATCTACGGGGCGGCCTACAATCTGTACATAGGCGCTGCCGTCCTCGTGGCCGCAATGCAAGCGGCGCTGCTGCCTGCATTCAGCCGCGCCTCTGAGGCGGCGCTGCGGCCGTTGTGGTTGCGCTCCGCAAGCGCCGTTCTTGTCCTTGGCACACTCGCGGGCGCAGTATTCCTGTTCGGCGGTGGACCGCTCGTCCGCATCTTCTACGGCGGCGCATTGGCCGCCGCCGCGGAACCCCTGCGAATCCTTGGGCCTGTGACCTTGGTGTTCGTCACGGAGCGCCTGCTGCTCACCACGCTGATCAGCCGCGGCCATCAGCGCGCGGTGCTTTATGCGTTGGTCCCCGGAGGTCTTCTCAATCTCCTGTTCAATGCCGCGGTGGTGCCGCGGTATGGCTACAACGGCGCCGCCGCCAGTACGCTGGCGTCCGAGGTGATCGTGCTTCTCATCGCCATGATCCTGATGTGGCGGAAGGTCCCGGCACTGCGGCCACGAATCGCCTCCGCGTGAGCGTCATTCGCACGGCCATAGTCATGCCGGGTGTGGTCACAACTCGTATCCCCTTCCTCAACGCCCTCGCGGGTGCGGCTCGGGTCGAACCCGTGCTGTTCTCAATGGACCCGCGCCAGGTCGGACGCGCCGAGGCGCATGTGTCCTGGGATGACGCCAGCTTCGAAGTCCGCCACCCTCACGGCTGGTCCTTCGCTCACCGCACCGACGCAGGCGACGTTTGGCCGGTGCACGTGCGTCCCTCACTCCACTGGGATCTCGCTCGCGGCGGCTTCGAAGCGTTTGTGACGCTGCAGTGGAACGCGCTCTACACGATGCCGACGATCGTGCAGGGGCGGCTATCACGACGACCGGTGGTGCTGTGGGAAGAGTCCATCCAGCACGCGCCCACTCCATGGAAGCTCCGGCTCGCGCCCGGCATCCGCCTCATGTTCCGTCAGTTCGACGCCTCCATCGCCGCGAGCGCGCGCTGCAAGGCGTACCTGCTGGAGTTGGGCGCGCGTCCTGGGACCGTCTTCGAATCCCGAACGCCCATCGATGTCGATGACTACCGCGCACCGCTCGCATCGATGGACGGGAGGGCATACGCGCTCCTCCGCGAGCGGTACGGGCTGGACGGCCGCGTTCCGATTCTCTTCGTGGGCAATCTCACCCAGCGCAAGGGCGTCCACGAGCTGCTCACAGCATTCGAGGAGGTCGTGCGCGCGAGCCCCAAGACGCTGCTGCTCCTCGCGGGTAGCGGTCCTGAGGAGGCATGTCTCCGCCGGCGCGTCGTGGAGGCGGGGCTTGGCGACTGCGTCCGCTTCGTCGGCTTCCTGTCGCACCAGGAGCTGCCTCTCCTGGGAGCCCTCGCCGCCGCGTTCGTCCTGCCCTCGCGTTACGACGCGTGGCCAGCCGCGGTCCTCGAGGCGATGAGCGTTGGCCTTCCGATCGTCACAACGGACGCCGTCGGCATGGTCCCCGAAATCGTCCGGGACGGCGAGAACGGGCTGGTGGTCCCCGTCAACGCGCCCTCCGCGTTGGCACAGGCGTTGCTGCGTGTGACTTCGAGCCCAGGCGAGTGCCGCCGCATGGGCGAGCGCTCGCTCGAGTTGATCCGATCCTGGACGGTCCGCGACGCGGCGGCCGCCTTCGCCGATGCCATCGAGTACGCCGTGGAAACCCGCCGCCGCCCTCGAGGTCGAACAAGGTGACACCGCTGAGGGCGGCGGGCCCGCCGTTCCGCGTGCTCGTGCTCGCGGCGGTGCTAGCGCTCAGCTCGCTCGCCGCGTGGTTCATCGCAATCCTCGATCTTCAGCCGGGCGAGGCGACTTGGCTCTTCGTCGCCAGCGTGGTGGCAGCACCGGTCGTCGTGCGGCTCGCCCAGCGGCATATCGCTCCGCTCGACCTGTTCGAGCCGATCGTGCTCGCGTCGATGGTGTATGGCGTGCTCTTCATAATTCCGTACGGAATCGCCGTGTTCTTCGGCTACACCTACCCGCTACTCCCTTCGGTCGACCTGACTCGCGGAGCGCAGGCGGTGGTGGCCGGTGTGCTCAGTTTCGCAGTTGGCTACTTCTTCGTGCTGCCGAAACCGCTGGTGTGGCAGCCTCAACGCCGCAAGGTTCGCCCGACGCGCTGGGCAGACCGTCGCTTTCTCTGGGTGACCGTCCTCGGATATTGCGCTCTGTCGATCGGAACCTACGTCTTCTTCTGGTTCCCGCGCGCTGGTGGCGCCTCCGAGTACCTCGAACTGGGGACCGGCTTCGCGGGTAATGTCAGCGACTTTCAGGGTGCCGGCGTGCAACGCGCCGCGATCCTGATCGCTTCGGTCGGGTTCTTCCTCGCGTCGACGCATGTGCTCCTGCGTGAGCGCGTGCGGCTCAGCGATTGGACGCTGCTGGTGCTGGCCGCTCTGGCATCGCTCGCCGCGACGGCCCTCGCCAGAAATCGCGTCTTCCTCCTCTGGAACGTAGCCCTACCGGTTGTGATCTTGCACTACGGCCGCCGCCCCATCCGCACCGCAGAGGCGGCGTTCGGCGTCGCCGTGATGTTTGCGCTCGCGGTCGTCTTCACGGTGGTCATACGCAGCCCCACCGCGTTTGTGAGCCGGACGGCAGAGGGACCAATCGCGGGCGCGGCCGACTTTCTGGTGGTGCAGGCGGGTGAGATGTTCGTTGTCGCCGACATCGTGGAACGGCAGGTGCGCACGACCGGCTATCTCAATGGCTCGACGCTGGTGGCGACGGCAGTCAACGTCGTGCCGCGGGGAATCTGGCCAGAGAAGCCACTGAGCGCCGGCGAGGTCTACACGCGCGATTTCTTTCCGGACGTCTGGCTGGCAGGCGTCACGTTTCTCGGCGTGCCGTGGATCGGCGAGCTCTACCTCAACGGCGGGTTCCCGGCCGTGCTTGGCGGAACGTTCGTGTCCGGTGCGTTGGCGGCACTCCTCCACCGCCGCCTGGTCAGTAGTGGCTCAGCGCTAGCCGCCTCGTTCCAGGGCCTGTTTGCGTTCTCCCTATTCATGCTCATCACGCGCGGCTCGCTGCAGGTCTTCAGCTACTCCCTGGTGTGGGGTGTGCCGCTGCTGCTCGGCCTGCTAGCTGTGACGCGGCCGCGGCGTCGCGGCTCGATCCCTCTGCGCTCGCGCGTGCCCACGACGAGGACCGCGTGAGCCGGCGCGTCCTGTTCGTGACGCCCTACCCAATGTTCGGTGGGCCCCACAACCAAGCGCTCCGGCTGCACGAGGCGCTCCGAGCGCGGGGATGGGAGCAACTCATCCTCATCTCAGACGCCGCGGGCAACGCCGCCGGACGGCTAGCGCCGCTAGGTAACGTCGTCCTCCGTACACCGCTACACCGGCTGCGCCGGACGAGAAACCCCCTTGTACACGCTCGGCTGTTCGCAGGGAGTTGGACCGACCTCGTTCGCATCTGGCGGCTGATTCGGGATCGGAAGATCGACGTGGTGATCGTGACGGGTCTGACTAACCCGCAGGCTGCGCTCGCCGCGCGCCTCGCGGACTGCGCGGTGGTCTGGCAGTTGCTGGACTCCTCCGCGCCGCGATGGCTCCGTGTATCGCTGATGCCGCTCGTGCGGAAGGCCGCCGCCGTCGAGATGTTCAATGGCGACCGACTGATCCCCCTGTACGAAGGTGCGCGGCCCAGGCGCGATCACTGGTTGACGTACTACCCGCCTGTTGATGTCGGGCGGTTCGGCCCGTCCACCGCCCACAGCGTGGACGTGCGGCGGATGTGGGGCATCCCGACAGACGCACTGGTCGTCGGCACCGTCGCTAACTGGACGCCCCAGAAGGGCATCGAGTACTTCGTCAAGAGCGCGGACCGCATCGCCCGTTCGCGCGACGATGCCTGGTTTCTGATGGTCGGCGCCACGTACGAGACCCACCGCCACTATGCCCGGCAGATCCGAGCATTAGTCGCTGGGTATGCGTGGGCAGCGGAACGGCTCGTGTTCGCCGGACCTAGCGATGAGCCCGAACGCTACTATCCGGCGATGGACGTCATGCTTGTCACGTCGATCCCCCAATCGGAGGGCACGACCACCACGATCATGGAGGCGATGGCGTGCGGCGTGCCGGTGGTCGCGACCGACGTCGGCGCGGTCGCCGATGTAGTTTCCGATGGCGAGACCGGGTATCTCGTGCCGCCCCTCGACGCGCACGCGATCGCCGAAGCTGTGCTGCGCCTCCTGAGCGATGCGAACATGCGCCGGGCGATGGCGGCGAGCGCACGTGAGGCCGCTGTGGAGCGGTTCGCTGTCGAGCGATGCGCCGATGTGCACGTCAGGGCCTTCGAGATGGCGCTTCGGCGGCAGGGATCAGATCGCCGGGAGCCTAGGACATCGCGCTCATGACGGCTGAGGGACTTTGACGGGTAGCACGCAAGAAGAGCCTGCCGTGCCGACGGGTGAGCGACGTTGGCTCGCTGCTCAGCGGGCGGAGCACGGCTTTTGGGCAGATGAGGCGGCGAGCAGCACGCACCTAGACGCCTCCGGCCGGTCACGACGCGCGCAAGTCGACGAGGAGGTCGCCCTCTTCGAGGACGATGGCGAGTTGACGCGGCGGCTCGCAGCCGCCCGGCGCGTGATCGAGGTGGGCTCCGGGCCGATCGGCATCATACATTTCATCAACACCCCAGCGATGCGCATCGCGCTCGAGCCGTTGATGCTTCAGCTGGTGTCGGCGGGGTATGACGATTCCTTCGGGGCAGTGCGCGTGCAGGGCGTCGGCGAGCACCTACCCTTCGCGGACCGCAGCATGGACATCGTCATCTGCTACAACGTACTGGACCACTGCCGCGACCCCCTGGCCGTGATGCGCGAGATGCACCGCGTTTTGCGGCCGGGCGGGACGATGGTGCTACAGCTTCACCTGATCCGGGCAGCGTTCGGCCCGCTTGCACCGCTCCTTTCGAAACTCGATCCGCCGCACCCGTACCACTTCACGCGCCGCCAGGCGCTGTCGCTCGCTCGGATGGGCGGTTTCCGTCTCGAGTTCGAGCGACTGCAGCCGAAGGGGTTCCGGCGCTTCCCACTGCGTGATCTGCTCTCCTACAACGGCGTTCGGCACCTCGGATCGAGCATCGTCACTGGCGCCGTGGGGAACTTCCGCTACATGCGCGACTAAACCCTGGTGGGCGCGCTCGTCAACTGGGGTATCGCAGCGCGCTGCGGGGGTGCAGTCTGGGCAACCTGGCACAGAACACCGCGCTCTACTGCCAGAACGACGACGCAGATCGTCGTCAACTCGGTCCTATCCGCCGTCTTCGGTGGCGCGGATGTAGTCCACCGTCCGTTGCAGCCCTTCCTGAAGGTCCACGGCCGGCTCCCAGCCTAGCAGTGCAGCCGCCCGTCGCGCGTCCAACTCGTTGCGCGGAACCTCGCCGGCTTTCGATGGGCCATGAACCGGAGGGGAGTCGTAGCCAGTGATATCGCTCAGCGCTGCGAAGATTTGCAGCACCGACGTGCCGACACCCGTACCGATGTTCACCGTCACTTGCTCGCCGCGGGAGAGCGCGAGGGCGCTCGCGCGCACGCAATCCGCGACGTAGACGTAGTCACGCAACTGTTCGCCATCGCCGTTGATGGTCACCGGGCCCCCTGCCAGCATCCGGCCCGCGAAGATCGAGATCACCCCGGCCTCTCCGTTCGGGTCCTGCCGTGGCCCGTAGATGTTCGCGTAACGCAGGATCGTGTAATCGATCCCGTATTGGATGCCGTAGGCCCGCACGTACGTCTCAAAGCATGCCTTCGAGGCGCCGTACGGGTCGACGGGTAGCAGCCGATGCTCCTCCGTCGCCGGCCAGGAAAGCAACTCGCCATATACGCAGCCGCCACTCGACGAATAGATGATCTTCCGCGTCCCGTGACGACGCGCTGCGTCCAGAATGCACAGACCGCCGGCGACGTTCACCTCGAAGAATCCGACGGGGTCCACAACGGAGCGTCGCGGGTTGCCCCGCGCCGCCTGATGGTTGATGACTTCGAAGCGATGATCGGCAAAGAGTCGCTCGACAAGGGCCGCGTCGGTCACACTGCCGTTCACAAAGGTTGCGCGCCGATTGAGGTTCCGCCTACGGCCTGTCTCGAGATTGTCGAGGACCACGACCTCGTTTCCCATGTCGATGTATGCGTCGACGATGTGCGAGCCGATGAACCCGGCGCCTCCCGTCACGAGGATCTTCATCCCGCGGTCCAGTCCGTCCGACTCATGAGGCGCCGCGCCGGCTGAGCACGGCTGGGAACGTCTTCAGCAGGCTTCGGAGACCTAGCCAGAGGCTCCAGCAAAGCGATGCACTCCAGATCCAGATCCAGATCCAGCTCCACCCGCCGCTCGAGCGAAACGCTGTGGCGGCCCTCACCTCCCAGAGCCCCGTGAACCCGGCAAGACTCAGAGCACACCATCCCGGTGCGCACAAACCGTTCGAGCCCGACCAGGCACCGACGACGTTCAAACGCCCTTCTTTGGCGTTCCATGCAACACCGCCACCGTTTCGTTGCGGAGTCATGCTCGCTTTCTCGCCCTGGCGCACGCGTCGACTTCCTCGCGGTACGAAGCCAGCACGGCCTGCGACCCAAAGTGTTCTTCCGCGAATCGTCGCGCGTTCGCACCCATTCGCCGAGTCTCATCTGGTCGCTCACGGAGCGCGCGGACGGCCTGCGCGAGCGCTGCGGGATCTTGTGGCGGAACCAGCAGTCCGCAGCCCGCCACGCGGACGATGCGCGCCACCTCGCTATCGGCGTGCACAGAAGCGACGACCGGGCGACCCGCCGCGAGATAGCTCAGCAGCTTCGACGGGATCACCTGGCTCGTGATCGAGGCGCTTTGGACTAGCAATAGGAGGTCCGCGGCCGCCAACAGTTCGCGGTAGCGCTGCCGTTGCTGGAGCGGCAGGAACGACAGCTGCTTCGCACCTCGCGCGCGTGCTCGCTCTTCCAGAGCCTGGCGCTCCTCGCCGTCCCCGACCAAAAGCCATCGCGTCCTCGCGTCGGACAGCCCTGCGGCGTCCACCATCGTTGCGAGGTGCTGTTTCAGCCCCATGTTCCCCACATGGAGGACAAGTTGAGTCTCATCCTCGCCGAGCACATCGCCGCGCACGGTGCTCTGCACATCGCCCGGCGCGACCTCGGCCGGATCAGCCCAGTCCGGGATCACACGCACCCGCTCCGGCCGCACGCCCAGCGCGACGACCTGCGGCACGAACGACTCCGCCAACACAATGACGCGATCGGCACGCCTCAACCCGAGCCCCTCCACGAGTCGAGCGACGCGCCGCAGCGGGCCTCGCGGCAAGATGGCGAGTTCCGAGGCGGTTCCCGAGGCTACATCCGTGACTTTCACAAGGAGCGGAGCGCGATGCAGCAGCGCCACGAGCCACGCGGCGAGTGGAGTGAAGGGCGGTGGGCTGGAGCAGATAACGATGTCGACATGCCGAGCCGTAAGAAAGGCACCTGCGAGGGCGAGCCCGGAGTACGTAATGTCGTGGGCGAGGCGCTGAAGCAGCTTCCGCGGACTGTGTGGAATGAAATGCCAGACTCTCAACACGCGTACCCCGCGCCGGGTCTCGCGCGCAATGAGCCGTCGTCCGTAGCCAGGCTGCCGCCGCCACTGCGGATAGTACGGGAAGGCAGTAACCACCTGGACATCGTGACCGGACGCCGCAAGCGCCTCACAGAGCCCCGCATTGAACGGCCCGACCGCGGTTTGTTCCGGGGCGTAGTTGATCCCGAGAAAGAGGATCCGCAATTCGCGCTCTCTCGAACCTAGCTTGCGTTGACGATCGACCGACCGCCACTCAGCATCTGGTCGTAGATCCAGCGGTAAGTTCGCTCCAAGCCATCCTCAAGACGCCACGATGGCTCCCAATTGACCAGCGCCCTGATGCGCGTGTTGTCGCTGTTTCGCCCTCGGACTCCCTTCGGCGCATCGAGCTTGTACTTTCGCATCAAGGTGATGCCCGCGACCTGCTCGGCAATGTCGACGAGCTGGTTGATCGTCACCATCTGACTGCTGCCAACGTTCAACGGCTCCGGCACACCGCTGTCCATCAGGAGCCGCGTCCCCTTGACGCAGTCGTCGATATAGGTAAAGGACCGGGTCTGCTGCCCGTCGCCCCAGATCTCAATCTCATGCTTTCCGGAAAGCTTCGCGGCGATCACCTTTCGACACACCGCTGCGGGCGCCTTCTCGCGCCCGCCATCGTACGTACCGTGCGGACCGTAGACATTGTGATAGCGAGCTACGCGGGTCTGTAGGCCGAAGTCCTCGGTGAAGTGTCGGCACATCCGCTCACTAAACAGCTTCTCCCAGCCGTAGCCATCCTCCGGCATCGCCGGATACGCATCCTCCTCACGAAGAGCTTCGATGTCGGGTGAAAGCTGCCGATCGGCGCGGTATACGCAGGCCGAGGATGAGAAGAAGAACCTGCTTGCGCCATTGTCGCGCGACGCCTCCAGCATGTGAGTGTTGATAAGGACCGACAACATGCAGAGCGCCTTGTTGTTCTCGATGAACCCCATGCCGCCCATGTCGGCCGCGAGGTTAAAGACGTAATCGGCGCCGCGAGTGGCATCGCAACACGCGCTTCGTACGCGCAGGTCCAGCTGGCGGTTGTCCACATCATTGAAGCGTTGGTACCACTCTTCTACTGGCTTGAGGTCAACGGCACGGACCCGCCAGAAGCCACTGGCGAGGAGGTTCGCCACCAGGTGGCCACCAATGAAGCCACCGGCACCCGCGACAACGACAAGCCCCGTCTTATGGATTGCGGTCATCCACGATCACCTCTTGTGCGTTCGGTCGAAGTTCCAGCTCTGTCGGCCGGGCCTGACCCGCCCTCACATAGCAAGGATTACCTGCCCGAACCCGAGGGAGCGAATCAGCCTCGGCGCTCCACTGCTGCTGGGCCCTTCCGGGTCGCGCGACCTCAACGCCACATCAACCGACCGCAGCCACTCCTTAGCAGTCAAGAGACGTCTTTGGGAGGAAGCCCTCCTGGGCAATCCCTAATACGGTGGCTTAGTCGAGGAGTCTACCGCACTGGCACGTCCACGGGCGTTACGTGCAGGGAAGGCCTTCGCGAATCCGTTGAATGGTATCGACACACCCCGTCGCGAAGCGCGGGCGAGGCCGTCAAGAACTAGGGGCCGGGTGCGGATGATCGTGCGCGTGTCGGGGATGACCTCGCTGACGAAGCGCCCGGGCGGTGCCGCGCAGCTGGGGCATGGCGATCTCGAGCTCGCCGCCCTCGGCAGTCTGGACGCGGCGTGGCCGCACCCGCTGCGCGGGCCCCGCGCGTCCGGGGTGCTCTCGTAGCGGGCGCGCGCGAGGATGCCGGTCACCTCGTCCTCGATGGCGCGCTGGAGCACGAAACGGACGCCGAGGCGGCCGAGCTCGGCAAGCTTCTCAGGGTCGGCGAGGTACGCGGCGAGGAGGTCCTGGCTCTGAGCTTCGATGCGCGCGCTGGGGGCTATCGTGCTGGTAACGGCGTAGTCCTCCCTTGGTGTTCGTTGCTGTCACCGCGGGAGGCTACGCCATCAACTTCTCCAGCAGCCCTGGGACGTGACCACCGAACTTAGGTAGTCTCTCGACGCAACGGATGTTCGATAGGTTGACCGGTGCTCGGACTTCCCCGTTCGCTGACCCAGAGAAGGCGCTGGCACTCCTCGGTTCGACCGTGCTCGTCCTCGTTATTCACGTCGTGCTGTCGGCCCCGACACCCGGGGCGAGGGTCGAAGGTGTCGCGACCCTGGGCGTCGCGGTCCTCGTCGCGGGAGGCGTCACCCTAGTCGCGCACCGTCGGCTGCTCATGATGGCCACGTTCGCGGCGCTGGGTTCTCTCGTCGGGCTGCTGGCGCTTCTCTCTGCGTCTGGCTTCAAAGGGCAGGCGGCTCTCGCGCTCATGGCCTACTGGAACGCCTTGCTGCCGCCGTTCGGTCTCGTGGTCAATCCGAACGCGGTCGCGTACCTAGTCCTTCCGGCCGGCGTATCTGCGTTCGCTCTGTTGTCGAGGCCAGCGCTGCCCCTTCCCGTCCGCGCCTTTTGGACACTCGTGACCCTGCTGGTGCTCGGCGAGGTGCTCGTCTCCGGTTCGCGAGCGAGCCTCGTCGGTCTGGTTGCTGGGTCGACGACAGTCGCGGTAATCCGAGCTCGAGCGGCAAGACGGGTCGTCGCTGCGACCTTATGCCTAACGCTTGCCCTGGCAGTGGCGGGTGCCATCTTGGGGACCGGAGATGACGCAATGAGGTCGCGCCTCGAGCTATGGGCTGCGGCTCTTCAGAAAGGCGGGATGAATGGCGCGGGCTACGGAGGTTTCGCCCTGACACAAGCAGGCAGCCCGATCTTCGTCCTTCTCGACGGCGACACTCCTTTGAACGCGCACAGCTTGTACGTGCAGACGCTCGAGGATTTCGGATGGGACGGCGTCATCGCGCTCGGCGTGCTTAGCGCGATCTCGGTCCGGGAAGCAATCCGTCTGCTGGGAGCAGCCGATGAGAAGAGCCCGACCACTCTGGCCGATCGGCACCTCGCGACGGGCATTCTCGGCTGCGTTGTGGCCCTCGCGGTGGTGGGCGTGTTCGAGAGCGTCCTGAGCACGGGATTCCGTCACGGCGAGGCCGTGCGCACCGTGGTCTCGCCCTTCCCCTTGACAATCCTCGCCGCGCCGCTCGGCTTGAGGCGCTGAGCACTCGTGAAGATCAGCGCTCTTCCTCAACTAGCATCACTGGGATGCCATCGCGCACCGGATAGCGGCGCAGGCAGCGGGCGCAGATCAGTGAATCGCCTTCCTCGCGCAACGGCTCTAGGTCATCCAGGCAGACCAGGATTTCGAGTAGGCGCGCGTCGAGCGGCACAGGCCGATTGTGCCTCAGCGACGTACGAACGCCACGGCGACCGCCATAGCCACCCGCACGCCCAGGACCAGCCAGTGCGTAGAGCCCACGTTGAAGGTAGACACTCCAGCCTCCCTGCACAGAAGAGGAGCCACGCGCATCCTCATCCCCGCGACCTGGAAGTCGCGCTGCCCCGCCTCGATGAGCGTCATCTGTCGCGCCATGCTGCTGGTGACGAAGATCATTCCTCTGCGCGGCCCGGTGTGGTTGAAGCCGCAAGTGACGGCGACGTGGAGCCCGTACGAGCGCACGTACTGTTAGGCGAGGTTCTCCTGGGCGATCGTGCTCACCGCGTACGGCGAGAGGGGTCGGAGCGCGTTCGTCTCCTTGATCGGGATCTCATCGGGATGGGCGAGGCCGTACTCCTCGGACGATCCCGCGACGTGCATCCGGATCGAGGTGTCGCGACGACGGATCGCTTCGAGGAGGTTGAGCTGGCCCTCGATGTTGTTCCGCAGCGTCATCACGGGCTCGTGGAACGACGACTGCACGAACGACTGCGCGGCGAGGTGGAAGATCCGCTGCGGGCGCACAGCATCCACGAGCCGGTCGACCGCTCCCGGATCGGCGAGATCGCAGTGGACGAGGGTGACGCGCCCGACCTTCGCCTCATCGCGCCGTTCCGGACTCTCGGGGGAGCGGGCCTCGACGACGTCGAGCAGGCCACGCGCTGCGAGGTCGGCGAGGTTCCCATGCGCGAGCGCCAGCGGTACGTGCCGTACACGGCGACACCGGGGTGGTTCGCGAGCACGTACTCGGCGAGATGGCTGCCCCGAACCCCGTGATGCCGGTGATGAGCACGCGCGTGTGCGGCGAAGGTATCTAGAATGACTCCGCGATGGCTACCCGTGTCCTTCTCGTCGACGACCACGAGCTCGTCCGCCAGGGCATCTCCGCGATGCTCCACGGCGCGCCGGACCTGCAGGTCGTCGGCGAGGCGAAGACGGGGCGCGAGGCGCTGGAGGCGGCCCGCCGGGAGTTGCCGGACGTCGTCCTAATGGACGTCCGCATGCCGGACATGGACGGCCTCGAGGCGACCAAGCGCATCAAGGAGGAGCGACCGCGCACGGCGGTGATCATGCTCACGATGCACGACAACCCGGCCTACTTGCGGGACGCGGTGAAGGCCGGCGCGGCGGGGTACCTCCTGAAGGACGTCTCCAAGGACGAGCTCATCGACGCGGTGAAGCAGGTCGCCACCGGTGGGGCGTTCATCGAGTCACAGATGCTCAAGGGAATGCTGAGCGAGATGAAGCCGAGCAGTCCCGCGATGAGCCCCGCAGGGAAGAACCTGACCAAGCGCGAGCGCGAGATCCTCGCGCTCGTGGCGGAGGGCATGAGCAACCGCGAGATCGCGGAGAAGCTCGTCCTCTCGCCGGAGACGGTGAAGAGCCACGTGGCGGCGATCCTCGAGAAGCTCAACGTCTCGGACCGCACGCAGGCGGCGATCTACGCGGTCCGCAACGGGCTGGTCGAGACGACGGCGTAGCACGCCGGCCGGCGGCGCGTTGGTGGGAAGGGAGGAGTGAAGATCATCGGACGGCTCATCCTCGGTGTCCTCGTCCTCGTCGTCCTGCTCGGCGGCGGCGTCTACGTCGCGTCGCAGCAAGAGCCCGGCGTGGCGAAGGACCTCAAGCCCGTCGCGACGTCGTCCGCGGCGGCGCAGTCGTTCGACGCCAAGCTCGACGCAGTGAAAGCGGCGGCTGAAGAGGCGAAGAAGACCGGCAAGGCGCAGCCGATCGAGCTGACGATCACCGAGCAGGAGCTCACGACGAAGGCCGCGGCCGAGACGGCGAAGGGCGCCGGCGGCGTGACGGCCACCAACACGCAGATCCACCTCACGAACGGCAACATCGTCGCGACGTCCACGGTGACCGTGAGCGGCATCAACGTGAACGTCGGCGTCGTCGCCCAGCCGACGGTCGTGAACGGGCAGACGCAGATCGTCGTGAAGGAGATCCAGACCGGGGCGCTCCCCCTCCCCGACGCGATCAAGCAGCAGATCAACGCGCAGATCGGCAGCGCCATCGATCCCAAGAAGCTCGGCCTGCCGTTCGACGTGAGTCAGCTCCAGATCGTCGATGGCAAGCTCGTCATCAAGGGCACTGCCAACCCCTAAGCCGCTCCTCCTCGCCGCGTGGTGGCTCGGCCTCTGGCGGCCACCCGATCGGGTCGCCCTCGCGCGGATCTGGGACGCCCTGGTGCGCGACGACGCGGCGTTCCGGGTCCTCTTCGTCGGTGTTCGCCCGTACACCTGGCGCCTCGTCCGCTCGCGCCGCCGCACGCGGGTGGTGACGATCGACCGCGACCCCGCGATGCGCTTCTTCGGCGCACGCCGCCACCATGTCGTCGCGCTCGAGGACCTGGGGACCGCGGGTGAGGCCGCGTTCGACGTGGCGGTCGTGAACGGCGTCTTCGGCGCCGGCATCGACACGCTCGACGCCGCCGAGCGCGCCCTCGCCGCGCTGCACGCGGCGCTGCGTCGCGGGGGGACCCTCGTGCTCGGCGTGAACGAGGAGCGCACGACGCTCCCGCCGCTCGACCGGGTGCGCGCGCTCTCCGGTTTCCGGCCGATCGCGCCACCACCGTTCGACGCGCACCGCCACGTCGTGCCCTCGCCGCTCGAGGGCACGCACACCTTCCTCTTCTTCCAGCGGGCTTGACGCCGCGGATCGACCGAGACCACCGAAGCTGCGCAGCGAGAATCGGCTGCGCGAATGACCGCGGGCTTACGGCATGCGGCGGAACACCAGGACCGAGTTGTGCCCGCCGAACCCGAACGCGGACGAGAGCGCGACGTCCACCTGACGCGCGCGCGCGGCGTTGGGGACGACGTCCGCGGCGCACGCGGGATCCGGCGTCGTCTGGTTGATCGTCGGCGGGAGCACGCCGGTGCGCAGCGCCTGGATCGTGAAGATGGCCTCGGCCGCGCCGGCCGCGCCGAGCATGTGCCCGGTCATCGACTTCGTGGAGGAGAGCGGCGGGAGCCGCTCGCCGAACACCGCGCGGTACGCGCGGATCTCGAACGGGTCCCCC
>DAIDAP010000014.1 GCA_027310565.1 Chloroflexota bacterium
CTCATGAGGCACATCAAGGCGTACATCGCGCGCTGGAACGAGCACCCCACTCCGTTCGTCTGGACCAAGGATCCCTCCCAGATCATCCGCAAGGCGGTCCGGCGCGGTGTTAACAAGACTTCGCAGACGGCGCACTAGCGCGCTCTTGACACGTTGCGAGGCCGCAAGCATCATCCGCCCGGCAAACGGAGTAGGGGGAGGACGAACGTGAGTGAGCAGGCTGATGTCCGCGGGTCGATCGTCGATCGGCTCGACCGTCTGAACAAGGCCGTGCCAGCGCAGCGCAAGGCAGAAGACGAGGTGAAAGCCCTCAAGGCAGAAGTCGCGACCCTCGCGGTAAAGCTCGCCCACGCCGAGGGCAAGGCCAGCGGGGCGGACTTCGCTCGTCTGGTCGAGCGCGCCCTGATGTCGTGGTAAGCGCGTAACGCGGCCGACAAGCGCGCGGTCTTTCCGCCGGCACCTCGTCAGCCTGGGTGACGTTCTTGCCGACGTGCAAGATGAGGCATCTCGCTCGTGGCGCGCCGAAGCATGGAACGGCGACGTGCGCCCGGGCGACGCTGTTCTCATGCTCGTGGACTACGGCAGTGCGAGCCCAAGCGAATACCTCGCGCTGCTCCGTGCCGCGGACCAGGCGGACTGTCCGGTCGCGGTCATTCCGACGGCAGCTCGGCCGCGCTTCGCGGAGATTCTTGCCTCTGACGAGCTCGTGTTAGATCTTCGCGACAGCGCGTTCCGCCTACTCGAATGTCCGGAAACCGTAGACGCTGCCGTGCCTGCGATCCTCCGGCGCGGCCAAGTCGCGACCGCCGATGGCGCCGGCGAGGACCTCCGACGCGGCTCGATCCTCGCGTTACAGGGCCATGGAGGGCCCGCGGATGCCGGGTTCGGCCCTTTCATGAATCTGTGTTCGCGTGGTCTGTACGACGCGAGCGATCAGCCGACCTTTCCCTGCTACGGGACAACACGCTGTTTCCGCCAGGCGCTCTATGCGCGAGCTGACGCGGACACTGCAGGCCTGATCGATCCGCGCGATGTGAAGGCGAGTTTGGTGATCCTCGATGGCTGCGGGACCTTGCCGGTACCAGGCTCCCTGTTTCCCTTTGCGACGAGCCTCGCCCGTGGGCTTCTTGAGAGTCGGGCTCGAGCGCTCGTTCTGAGTCATGGCGTGAGCGCATCGCCCCTTTCGGCCTACGTGCTCTTGCTCGCGCTGTTGGCGGAGAGCGCGCCGCTTGGGGTAGCCGTACGTGCAGCCAATCGTCATCGGAGGGTTTCTGCTGGCACCGCATCCATCGTCGGTGATGGCGTCGCGCCATGGATCCTCGTGGGCAATCCGATCGCACGAGTTCGCGGTCTGCATGTGAATGTCCTTGAGCCCGTGGCTGGGGCGCCCCAAGACTTCGTGTGCGAGACGCCTCCCGGGCCGACCGGCGCGCTGGTGCGCGTACCCGAGCGATCCGACGGCCCCGCCGAGGTTGTGACCGATCCGCCCTGCTGGGTCGCGGGCGCGCGATTCGAGGGTTTTGGCTATCTGTGGTTGGGGCACACCGAGTCCTCCTCGGTCGTCCACGCCCGGATAAAGCCACGCTCCATCGATCCCGCCACGTGGCTTCGGCGTCAGCGCCAGGCGCGCGGCGCGGCCACGTTCCTTCGTGGCCTCGCTGGCGCCGTCGCGCGCGCCGGCGCAGACGCGAGTGTCATGCGGACGTTGGCCGATCTCTGGCTTGCGGTGGAAGAGTCGGCAGAGCCACTGGTGCTGTCCGTCATCGATGCGCAGGTGGACGTAATTGCCGACTCCATTGCGGGGCCGATGGAGCTGTCTCAGCATGTGGAGACCCTCGATCGGGTTTCGGCGATGGCTATCGCACAGGCCGCCGCGACGACGGGAGCGAGGTTGTATCGCTTCTGGAGTCCGCCCTGGCCGAGCGGCCACCTAACCGAGGGACCGACGTGTTCTTGCGGCGCTCTGACGGTCATGGAGCTCAGGCGCCATCCCGGGCTGCAACTGGCACGGTTCAACGTGCGTTGTCCAGGATGCGGGCCCATCGGCGATGTCGCCGCGGTGCCGGACACCTCGGGAGCTCCGGTGCCTGTCGTCCACTGCGTCCCGTCTCGACTCGTGGAGGTCGGTTCCACGCTTGAGTGGCGTTTGCACTTCAACGATCAAGCGCGACCAGGGACGGCGTGCGCGACAGTCTTCGATGCCTTTCGCAGATCGCGACTCTGCACTGCGTCCGTCCGCTATGGGGGTGATGGCCGGGTTCTGACGCTGCACGCTGAGCTACCTCCTGAGTGGCCGATCGGGCTCAGCCAGGCGGTCGTCGTGATCTGTAGTGAAGGGCAGATCAGTCTCATCGACTACGACTTAGTCGTGAGGCGAGAGCCGTCGCGGCGGCTCACCATCGGCGGAGCGACTGCGTGAACGCCCCGCGTCTGGAAGAAGTGGTCTTAGCCCGAGCGCGCGACGCGGGCCGCCGGGTCGCTCTCGTAGATGAGCACGGAGCGACGACCTATGAGCAATTGGTCGCGACGATCCAGCGTCAGACAATCGCGCTTGCTCGCGGAGGCGTGCGAGAGGGCGACCTCGTCTGTCTCGATCTAGCCAAATCCGCCGACGCGGTGACGATGCTGCTCGCTGTCTTGACGATCGGCGCGGCATACGTTCCTTTGGATCGCGCGGCGCCGTTGAACCGGATCGCGACGATCTTGAGGGCATGCGCACCGTGTTGGCTCGTAACATGCGCGGAGGATCGCGCCAGCGTTCCCGGGCTCACGACGCGCGTTGCTTCCCTCGCTACCGCCGAACCGAGCGTCTTGGCATATGTCTCGGCTTTGGAGGCCACGCCAGTGGCGTCGGCTACCAGGGCGAGGAGTGATCTTGCTTACGTCATCTTTACGTCAGGGTCGACGGGGCAACCCAAAGGCGTGCCCACGACGCACGACAGCGTGATGCACCTGGCCGATTGGGCGGTGACGCGCTTTGGAATCTCGGACGCAGATCGGATCTCGTGCTATGCACCGCTCTGTTTCGACGCGTCGGCATGGGACATCTTCAGTGCCTTGCTTGCTGGCGCCGAGCTCCATCTCATTCCGGCATCTCGGAGTCTGCTACCCAACGATGTTGCCGTGCTCATTCGACGGCTGGAGCTCACGCAGTGGCATGCGGTGCCGTCCGCCGTGGCGCGGGTGCTGCAGCGTGGGGGCGTCCGCTCCGGTGACTTCCCGCGGCTGTCACGAATCATCTGCGGCGGCGAGCGACTGTCGGGTGCGCTCGCGCTGACCGTGACGCAGCGACTCCCGCACGTTCAACTCACGAACGTCTATGGTCCGACCGAGACCGCGATGGTTAGCAGCTCCCACACTGTGGACTCTGCGAGCGTGCATGCGCATGAGGATGTGCCGATCGGCACTCCCGTGCCAGGCAAAGAACTTCGGGTTTGCGGTGTCGATGGCGAGTTAAGTGGATCCGGGGAGATCGGCGAACTCTGGATCGGCGGTCGGGGCGTGGCCGAGGGCTACTGGCGCGATCCTGAACGCACCGCACAGTCGTTCTGCCAATCGCCGGACGGGACTCGCTGGTACCGGACGGGCGATCTGGTCCACCGAGCTCCCGATGGATTGTTCTGGTTCCATGGCCGATCCGACCGGCAAGTCAAGACGTCCGGCTACCGCGTCGAACTCGACGAGGTCGCACTTGCCCTCGAGCGTCTCGATTTCATAGACGAAAGCGCTGTCGTCGCGGTGCCGTCCCGGAGCGGCGACCTGCGCATCTGCGCCGCCTACGTCGCCGACCCGACCCGACCCGTGTCGGCCAACCGCGTCCGTGCCGAGCTCTTGAAAGAGTTGCCCTCCTACATGGTGCCGCGCGCGTGGCGCGAGCTCGGCGCGTTGCCCCGCACGGCATCGGGAAAAGTCGACCATCGTGCCCTCGAACAGGAGTTCGCCGGCGGATCCCTTCCGGACCATGCAGAGCACTGACCGGGCTCTCGTGGGAGCCGTTCGGCGATTGATCGCCGACACGCTGATGATCGATGCCCCCGCCGATGACCTCGACATCGTCGAGGCCGGGCTCCTGGACTCGGCTGGGTTCATGGACCTTTTCCTCGCGCTCGAGAACGCCTTCTTGATTCAGGTCGACGAGGCCGATCTCGTGCTCGACAACTTCCGCTGCGTGACACACATCGCGCGGTACGTGCATCGAAAGCGCTCCGGAACCTAGCTTCGGCCGATCGTCGTGACCGCAACCCGAAAGACCTCTCGATCGCGCTCGATCTACGAGATCGCCGCATACCGACCCGAGGATCTCGATGAGGTTGCAGCGCTCCAAGAACTCCTGTGGCACGGCGGATCCCTCAACGAGGCTTATTTCGCTTGGAAGTACGAAGACAATCCCTACCTCGACGCGCGGTACGTCCTGCTGGCACGCGTGCGACGTGAGCTGGTGGCCATGGTCGCGGCCTTCGGGGCAAGTTGGACCGTGGGGCGAACACGCTGCCTCCTACCTTGTCTGGCCGATACCGTGACTCGTCCAGACCATGAGGGCGGTCCCGTCTTCGGATTGCTGCTGGAAGAACTTCGCGCCCGGCTCGCTCGCGACCGCATAGCCTGGCTCCTCGACTTCGGCGACCAGCCCGCAAGTCCGGCGATGCTCATGCGCGGATGGCGTGCGGTAGGTCCGTGGGGCATCGCATCGCACCGACCGCCGGGCGCTGCGGAAGTGGGCGGAACACTGCCCGAAGGTTTTCGCACCTCGGGCGAGCACTCGCAAACCCTGATCGAGGGCACGAGAAGTCTGACCGCAGACCTCTGGCCGTCGATCGAGCGCCTGACAGTCGAGCAGGGGCGGTCCGATCGCGTCAGTCACGCGCGTGACGTTGAGTACCTTTCGTGGCGTGCACGCAATCCGCTGGCCACCTATCTGTACGTCACGGCTCGCCGCGACGCAGCGCCGACGGCAGGAGGCCCCGTCGAGGGGTTCCTCGTGGTCCACCGATCGCGGATCGACCCGGACGCGCGCGGTCGTCCGACGCCGACGTCAATTGTCGACGTCGAGGCGACCAGCGACGTTGTCTTCCGCGATCTGCTCGAGGTGACGTTACGTCGGCTGCCGGCGGCGGACGTGCACGTTTGGACGCGGGACCTCGCGCAGCGACGCCAAGATCTACTGCTCGAGCTCGGGTTCAACATCGACTTACCCACGGGATCGCTGACTGCTGATCGACATCTACCGACGCTGCTCATCTGCAGTACTGGGGTGCCCCCGCCTGCGGGCTTCGATGAACTACAGCGGCCAGGACGCTGGGACGTACGCGGGGTGTGCGGTCGAAGTTGGCGATAGCGCGGCGACGAGACGACACATATATAAGGAGTGCGTTGGTGGTCATCTTGTCTAAGCGCTTGTTTGACGGCCGCTTGACTACAGCTGACCCAATGGCTGCCGTGTGACCGAGGTCACGAGAGTTTACTGACTCGCGCCGGAGCCGGACGCCCGGTTCCTCACGTTCAGTAAGGAATACTCTTGGTAGTCCGAACTAGTCCGTAGGCGGCCAGGATGAGGAGGTAACGGGACCGTTGATCTCCGCTGCTTCGCATCCTTGCCGCTACGGTGTCGTGGACGCCGAGCCTTGACGACGTACAAGGCGCCGTACGCGTCGTTCTACGACCGGTTCTATACGGGTTGGACGCGTGCGTTCGCCTCTCGGCTGGTGAGCTACATGGCCCCAGATCCCCCCGGCCGCGCACTCGATCTCTGCTGCGGCACGGGTGTCGCTACCGAGATCCTGGGTCGGAGTGGCTGGCGCATCCTTGGTGTCGATCACTCGCCGGCCATGCTCGAGATCGCGCGTTGCCGTTTGGGCGACCTGGTCGATGCCGGGCACGTTTCGTTGAGCCAGGGGGACATCGAGGAGTTGCGAACCCCGGAGACGTATACGTTGTGCGTCTGTTTAGATGGAAGTCTGAATCACCTGATTCGGTCGCGTCACTCGAGCGCGCGATCGCGGGAGTCAGTTCTTGCCTGGCCGCAGGAGGTGAATTCATCTTCGATCTGCTCGAGCCGGAGCACTTCAGGCACTGGCATCAACTGGCCGTCATCGACGAACCCGACCGGCTCGTAGTCAGGCATGGGGTTTGGGATGAGGAGGCGAAGCTCGGGCTTCTACGTATCTCCGGGTGGTTCACCCGCGACGACGCGTCGGTGCGCTTCGACCAGACGCTGCGCGGTCGGAGCTTCTTGCCGGCAGACGTCGTCGACCGATTGCGCAAGTGGAACTTCGAGCCGCGCGCCTTCGAACTTCAGGCGGGTCCGTGTTGTCCCTGGGATCCCGCCGGTACCTCGGGCCGTTCGCTGTATCGAGCCGTGAAGCGATAGGTCCTCCGCGTTTGCGTACGACGCCTCGCGCAACTAACGGTCGCGGCGACGTGTGCGGAGTTGGGTGCCAAGGGAGATTCCGGCGCGCGAGCATCTGGTTTGAGAATGTACGTCGATAGCTCTCGGATCTGGTCCGGCCGATCGTCTCAACGGCAACCGCATACAGCATTCGGCGCCCAGACAGCGGTTCTTCCAGGGAGCCGCTGGCTGCAAACTGACTGGGCCGGCGGTGAAGCCGCGTGACCTGCATCGTACTTCGATGCGCGCATCGCGGAGCCCGTTAGCCCTAGCTCACTGCTCGGGCCGATCGCCTCGATGATTGCCTCATTCTTGGACTCCCGCGCAAGCTCGACCAATAGACAAGTGCGCGCCCGCGACACAGGCGTAGGCCAGCGCCGCTCCACGCGTTGAACGGAACCGGTACGACGCGTCCGGGCCGTGCTGCCGCTGCCTCAGCTCCGCACACGCTAACCCGAAGATCGCGGAGAAGTCAGGTGCTACGCCGCGACGCGTCGCCTCTCGGCCGGCGTTAGGAACCGCAGATACCGGCGGGTCATGTCGACGTTGGAGTGCCCGAGGGCATATTGGACCTCGAGCAAGTTCGTCCCTTGCTCGCGAAGCATGTTCGTCGCAGCCGTATGCCGGGTGCCATGAGTCGTGAACCCCTCTGGGTGCGCGCGCGACCGGTAGGTGATCCCAGCGCGGCGGCAGGTCTCGCGGAAGAATTCATGCATAAGGGCCGAGTGCTGCATGGGATTCCCGTTCACGGTCGGCCATACGAGGTTGAGCGGATTCCAGTCGTGCGTGGCGTAGGCCATCTGCACCTTGTGTTTCTCGGTCAGATGGGCCACTTCGGCGCTCGTGAGATCTAGAACACGGCGACTGGCTCGAGTCTTTAGTGCGACCAGTTCGAGTCCCTGGCCGGAGCCGCTGCAGCCACGCTGCACATTGGTGCCACGCCGGCGCTGAAGTTGTTGACGGATGTAGACGCGCCCGCCCGCGAGGTCGACGTTGTCCCAGGTCAGACCCAGCATTTCGCCCGCACGCGGACCACGTCGCAGCCCAAATTCCCAGAAGTACTCCATGTCAACGGCGATCCCAAGTCCGGCAGCGCGCTGCGCACGCTTGTGCGCATCCAGGTCGCGCGCTGCCTGAAGGAAGGCCGCTTCTTCCGTCTTGGTGAGGATCCGGGCGTCGAAGTCGTCTTCCCATCCGATCACCTCGACTTCAGCGAAGACGTTCTCCTTCAGCCGGACTCGCTTGTCCTTCATCGCCACGTTGAACATCGCTCGAGCGTTATCCCGGATGAGCTTGCGGGTTCCAGCTGCGTACGGCGCATCGATGCTCTCTTGAACCTCGGTCAAAAGCGTTTCGTTGATGAGCTCGTTGGCCTGGTCGAGCGTGAGCTCGCGCAGGCGAACATGGCCGAGATGCCGGATCACGGGTGCCAGCTTGTCCGCGCGGACCTGCTGGGTGTTCGCGCGCCCGACCTTCTTCGGGCGCCAGGCGGCCCCGTATTCGGCGATCGTAGGATTCCAGCGGCCATGAGCGATTTCACCCCCGGCCTCGCGTAGCTCAGCTGCTCTTGCTTCGACCGCGGCCTGCGCGTGGTCTTCGGTCGCGAAGTAGCCGACGTGAATGCGGGGGCCGCTGCCCCAGCGCAGTTGCGCCCGATAACGATCGCCGACCTGGTTGATCGATCCCGTGTGATTGCGCGCCCGTCCGGCCTTGCGTCGTCGAGTCATCATCGCTTCACCGTCCTCACCACTCGTTCTCTTCGAAGTCGCTCGCGGAGTTGTTCGATCTCACCGGGGTCAAACCGCCGGCAGCTATCGATGAACACGGGCTTGAGCAACCCGGCGGCGACCATCTCGTCGAGCTTGGTCTCGCCGATCTGCAGCGCCCGCATCACGTCGTCTTCGGTCGCGAGAAGCTGACCCATGGGGAGCCAGGACGCCGTCTGTGTCGCCGACACCGTGGTCGCCTGACGCCCGCCGCGATGTGAGGCCTTGCTGGCTTCGAGCTCCCGCACGACCTCGTATGCGATTGCCCGCAGCTGCCGCCGCTGCTCGCTGGTGAACTGGTCCATGGGAGCGTGGTGGGCTGTAAATGACGCTCCGAGTGGGGGAGAATCGAAGATTGAAACCGTGGTGCCATTCCTGGTGCCAATCTCCCGGGTCGCAGCGGGTCCGGGCGGGTCGGCGCGTGTAACCAGGTGCCAGGATTTCCTCGGAGGGGTGGCAGAGCGGTCGAATGCGGCGGTCTTGAAAACCGCTGAGGCCTCCGGGCCTCCGTGGGTTCGAATCCCACCCCCTCCGCATTTTGTTGGGGTTTTCGCGCGTTCCGCGGTCGCGTGAATCGAGCAGCGCAGTCTCGTACAGCCAACGTACAGCCAACGGGTCGTGACAAGGCGGGACTTCTCGTGACGAGTCGGGGTCAGGGCTCGAGTGCATCGAGCATGCGGTTGAGCTCGGCCTGCATCTCCGCGATCGTCCGCCGAAGCAGTCTGACCTTCTCCCAGGACGGCCCATTCGTGGACGCGCGATGGGGGCGAGCAGTGCCTGACGCCGTCGGAACGAGCCAGGGCGTCAGGCAAACCGAGCAGAGAAGGCGTTCCTTCGTCTGACCTTGTTCCGCGGCCCACTCCTCGAAGACTTTCTTCTCGGCCGCGAGCTCGTCAGGGTCTCCGCGGGCCTCGGCGCGCGCGAGCGCGAGTTCATGGCGCGCCTGATCCTCAGCCGTGATCGTACAGACCACGTAAGTTGTCGAGATCATCTGCAGCCCGCTGCCACGGCAACGCGGGTAGCTTGGCACTTCTGGCCTAAATGGCTACGCGTCGGGCTCGCGCAAGAAGGCCTCCACGTCCGCGCGCAGTTGCTTCGCGCGAAGGCGAAGCTCTTCGACTCGGAGTAGCCGTTCGGCGTCGAGTCGGCTCTCGGGCGTGGTCACGACGTGCTGGAATTTCTCCGCGTACTCACGAAGCCGGGCGATGCGCGCGGCAACGTCCTGAGCACCGGCTGCGTCCGGACTCTTCGCTGCGCGCTGAGTCAGCCATTCCTCGTAGGGCTTGCTGTGCTTGGAATCGTTGCAGGGTTGGCAGGCGGGGACCATATTGCCGAGGACCGTCTCGCCGCCCCGTGCGACCGGCACGAGGTGTTCCCACAACGTGACCTTCTCGCTACCACAGAAGACGCACGTCAGGGGTTCGCCGAAGAAAGCCAAAGCGCGATCGACTTCGGGCATCCTGAAGGCGCGACGTCCGAGGCCCTCTTGGATCGCACGCTCGAGATAGCCGAACGCAAACGAAGGGGTCATTCGGCCTGGAACCTTTGGACCGTGTGTCTTGATCGTGCTCTTGCTCGTAGCGCGACGGAGAGGTTCCCCATTGAATGCTCCAATCCTGCCGTCTGTTCCACGCACGGTTCCAGGTCGGCGATCGTCCCCTCCGAGCCATTCGAAACGACATCCGTTGGTCCAGGTCTTCAGGGCGGCGCGGTCGCCCGCCAGCCGTCGTGCACGGAACGTCGGAGCTGGATTGGCGCCCTGCCTTTCGAGTTCGGCATCCGCGTGTTCCGCCTCTTGAGCCGTTCGAGCGAGATCCCAAGCTGGCCGGCCGGCGGCCACGCAGCGCGAAACGACGAAGCCTCGCAGCGATTGACTCGCCATCGTCACCCCAGCCTCCTTGTCGTGCCCAGCTCCGTAATGCAGGTTGACGTGAACCCGCTCGCTTGCGGGGGGGGGTCCGTTTCTAGACTTCTGGTGTCTTGTTGGTCTTCATCTCCCACAACCACGCTCAGAAGATTCTGGCGCGAAGCCTGGCAATGTCGCTTGCATCGCTGGGAGAGGGTGTCTGGATCGAGTCGCTATGGGCCAGCGCGCACACGGGTCTGCCATCGCCGCAAAGCGACACCCGACCAAATCAGCTCGACCACACCGAACGGCCAAGCGCCTTGGAGAAATCCGTAAGCTGCCGCGGCGACGCACGCCGCCGCGAAGCCGATGACGAAGGCAGGAGAGCGTGACTCGAACGCGTACGTCACGAGCATCGACGTCACCGCGACGATCCCGTAGCCCGTCAGTAGATCCATCGAGGCCAATCCATTTGGGCCGAACGAAGGAGGTTCGGCCGTAGCTCACCTACCTGAGATCGTCCTGATCCCTTCTAGCGTCCGGCCACGAGAAGCGCACAACGCACGCTTCGCCGTGATCGACGTCGAGGCAGAAGCCGTAGTAGCGGGCCAGACGCCTTGCGAGCGCGAAGAATGGCAGCACCTGGTCCGGATGGACGTGGCACTGGGAGGTGATCGATCGAGCCATGAACGGCGGCATCTTTGCGAGGGTCCCAGCGGCGTGCTCGAGCTGATCCGCAGCGTCATCGTCCAGGCCGTCCTCATCGACGAGCGCCTGGAACCCTACGTCGAGCTCGTCCATGCATCCGGTCTAGGCGATGAATCTCAACTGCCCCTCAACACGAACGCGTGACTCCTCAATGCGTCCTTACAGAACGGCCGTGCTCCCAGCATCACGAGCCAGCAGCCGATAGCCGACGCCGGACTCGGTCTGGAGATAGCGGCCGTGGCGTGCGTCCGGCTCGAGCTTGCGCCGCAGGCGCGCGACGTAGACGTGGAGGTAGTGCGCTTCGGACCCCGCCTCCGGTCCCCAGACCGCCTCGAGCAGCATGCGCGCGGTCAGCACCCGGTTCGGATTGCGGATGAAGACCCGCAGCAGCTCGAACTCTGTCCGCGTCAGTCGCACCTCGCGCCCACCGACGGTGACGATCCGGCTCTCGAGGTCCACCGCGAGCTCGCCCGTACGGAAGATGGGAGCGGCGCCCGTCGCGGGTCGGGCCGCGTGCCGCAGCACGACCCGGACGCGCGCGAGAAGCTCTTCGACGCTGAACGGCTTGGTCAGGTAATCGTCCGCCCCGAGGTCGAGCGCCTTGACCTTGTCTTGGTCAGCCCCGCGCGCCGACAGCACGATGACCGGCGTCTGCGACTCCTGGCGCAGCGCGCGGACCACCGTGAACCCGTCGGCGTCCGGGAGGCCGAGGTCCAGGATCACGACGTCCGGGTGATTCGAGCGGTAGGAGCTGAGCGCTGCTGCCGAGCTTTGCGCCGCGTCGACCTGGAAATCGTGGCCTCGGAGGTTGCGCTCGAGCGAGCGCAGGATGGCGGGATCGTCGTCGATCACGAGGATGCGCGCGCCGCGCTCGCTCATCCCGCGCGCTCGATCAGCGGCTCGTCGCGCGCAGGCGCCGCCGTCGGCGCCGGGAGCGAGAAGAGAAACCGCGCACCACCGCCCTGGCGGTTCTCGACCCAGATCCTTCCGCGGTGCGCCTCGACCAGGCCCTTTGCCACGGCGAGGCCCAGGCCGAGGCCGCTGCCCCGCGGTCCGAGGCCCGCGACACGGTAGAAGGGCTCGAACACGCGCGGGATTTCCTCGGGCGGCACGCCCGGTCCCCGGTCGGCGACCTCCACCACAACCTCCGACCCCTCGCGCCAGCAGCTGACCTCGACCGACTTGCCGGCGGGGGCATACTTCACGGCGTTCTCGATCAGGTTGGTGAGGACCTGGTCGATCTCGCTGAAATCGAGCAAGACGGGTGGCAGGTCGTCTTCGATTCGTAGGGTGATCGCGTTGCCGAGGCGCTCGACGACGTCGGCGATGAGCCCGCCGAGGTCGCGCAGCTCGCGGTCCGGCCGCAGCGCGCCGCCTTCGATTCGCGAGAGGTCGAGCAGGTTGCCGACGATGCGGTTGAGCCGCTCGGTCTGCTGCTCGATGGCCATCGCGAACTCCTCACGGTCCTCATCGGTCCACGGGACGTCGTGCTGGCGCAGGCTTCCGGCGGAGGCGAGGATCGAGGCGAGGGGGGTGCGCAGGTCGTGGGAGACCGCATTGAGCAGCGCCGACTTCAGTTCGTTGGCCTGACGCAGCAGCGCCGCATCAGTCGCGGCCTGCTGGCCCTCTGCGCGCTGCACCAGGATTCCCAGCTGCGTCGCGATGACCCCGAGGAAGCGGTTCTCCAGCTGCCCGAAGCGCGAGCCAGACGAGTCGCGTACCAGGGTCAGCCGTCCGACAAGGCGCTGGTCGACCTGGATCGGGACCTCGTAGCGGCGCCAGGAGCCCATCGCTTCAAACGCGGGCGCCCGATTGGGCGGCATGATCTTGATCCAGCGCCCGGTCGAGCCCGACGCGCCGTTCGTTGGCCGCTGGCCGAGGTTCATGACCTCGGTGGCTCGAGCGGAGTGCGGGCTCAGGACGGCGGCCGCGTCCGTATCGCCCGCGACTGTGGTCTGGGCGCGTGCGCCGATCGACAGGGCGATGCCTACCGCGTTGACGTGGAGCTCGCTTCGGATCCGCTCGGCCAGCGTCTGAAGCGCGACCTCCGTCTCGGGTGCACTCATGAGCCGCAGCGTGTCGAAGAGCAAAACCGCCTCGCGCTCACGACGTTCCGCCTGCTGGGCTCGCAGTCGTTCGCGCGCGGCGAGTTGACCGGTGATGATTGCGGTGACGAGGAACAGCACGAGCGATAGCCACTCCTCTGGATCTGCGACCGTGAGCGTGTGATACGGGACGACGAAGAACCAATCGAAGATGAGGAACGCTGCGAGCGACGCGAAGATCGCCGGACCCGGGCCCAGACGTGTCGCGGTGGCCAGGATGACGATCAGGTAGAGCATCGAGATGTTCGCGATGGCGCGGCTCTCGAGCACCAAGCCGATCGCCACGCTGATCAGGCCGACCGCGACGAGCGCTATGAGGTAGCGCGGCAGGTGTGTGAACAGCGAGCGCAACTCGGCCATTGATCCGAAGTCTCTCACCGGGCGCAGTGATCCCGAGCGTGCTCGCTTGTAGAGGATTTGTTGAGCCGGCGCCTCGCATTTGTGAGCGGGACATGAGAACCGAGCGACAAACTGGGAGCGATGGCCGAACGGCGCGAGGTGCCCGATCTCCCTGATTTCGTTGAGCGCCGTGAGCAACAGGGCAGCCGCCCCGGCAACCGCTACGTGCGCATTGTTCGGCCGTCCCAGCGTGAGTTCACCCGCGTCGGCCCAGGCCACGTCGTGGCGAGCGAAGCAGTGCTGGCGCCGCGTACGCCGCTCGGGCGCGTCGGCGACCGGATCCGCCAGTTCCTGTTCGGCTCGCGGATCGCGACCGCTCGCGAGATCCATGAGCGCATCGGCGTGTTCAAGGGCCTTGCGGTCTTCGCCTCGGACAACATCTCGTCCTCGGCGTACGCGACCGAAGAGATCATGCGCGTACTGGTGCTCGCGGGCGCTGGCGCGCTCACGCTCACCATGCCGATCACGATCGCGATCGTGGCGGTCCTCGGGATCGTGGTCGCGAGCTACCAGCAGACCATCCGCGCTTACCCCAACGGCGGCGGCTCGTACATCGTCGCCAGCGACAACCTCGGCCCGGCCGCGGGGCTGACGGCCGGCGCGGCGCTGCTCACCGACTATGTCCTGACCGTCGCGGTCTCGATCGCTGCCGGTGTCGCGGCGCTGACCTCGATCGCCCCCGAGCTCTTCGACTATCGCGTCTTGCTTGGCGTCGCGTTCGTTGCGCTCCTGGGCCTGGGGAACCTCCGCGGGATTCGGGAGAGCGCGACGCTCTTCTCGATCCCGACGTACGTGTACCTGGTCGCCATCTTCGGTCTGCTCGGCTACGGCCTCTTTCGTCTTGTCACAGGCGACCTTCCGGCGTACCAAGCGCCGCCATCTTGGAGTCAGACCGAGGGCGCCCAGGCGCTCGGCCTGGTGCTCATCCTGCGCGCGTTCGCCTCGGGTTCGGTCGCGCTCACCGGGACGGAGGCCGTCTCGAACGGAGTGCCCGCGTTCAAGCCACCGGAGTGGAGACATGCGCAGGTCGTGCTGATCCTGATGGGCACCTTCTTCGGCGCGATCTTCCTGGGCATGAGCTTCCTCGCCGGGCAGATCGGGATCCTGCCCGACCCGAGCGAGCAGGAGACCGTGGTGAGCCAGCTCACCGCGCTGCTCGTTGGCGCGGGCTCGCCCTACCACTACCTCGTGCAGATCTCGACCGCGCTGCTCCTTGTGCTCGCCGCGAACACCGCCTTCGCCGACTTCCCGCGACTATCGAGCATCCTCGCGCGCGACGGCTTCATGCCGCGCCAGTTCTCCTACCGCGGCGATCGCTTGGCCTTCAGCATCGGGATCATCGCTCTGGCGCTGCTCGCGATCGTGCTGATAGTGGCCTTCGGCGGCAGCGTCACCAACCTCATTCCGCTGTACACGGTCGGCGTCTTCGTCGCCTTCACCCTGAGCCAGGCCGGCATGGTGCGCCACTGGTGGAAGCTGCGGCGGACCGAGCGAGGCTGGCGCACACGGGCGGCGTTCAACGGGGTCGGGGCCGTGGCGACCGGTGTGGTCGCGATCATCGTCAGCGAGGCCAAGTTCGCGCTCGGCGCGTGGATGATCATCGTGCTCATACCGGCGCTGATCGCGGTGATGTGGGGCATCCATCACCACTACCGCAGCGTCCGCGATGCGCTGGTCCTTGAGCGTCCCGACACGCCACTGCCGACGCTGGCTCCGCGCGTCGTCGTGCCGGTGAGCCGCCTCGATTACGCGACGCTGTACGCGTTGGCGTTCGCCCGCGCAATCTCGCCCGAGGCGATCGCGGTCCACGTCAGCGAGAGTCCGGAAGAAGCCGCGGAGATGCGAGGCCGCTGGGAGCGCTGGAACGGACCGGTGCCGCTGGCCATCGTCGAGTCGCCGTATCGGGTCTTGATCGCGCCACTCGTTGCCTACCTGGATGCCCTCGACAAGCAGCAGCCGGGGCGCCCGACAACCGTGGTGCTGGCGGAGTTCGTGCCGCGACACGTCTGGGAGTACGTCCTCCACAACCAGTCGTCGCTGCGACTGAAGCTACGGCTCTTCTTCAGGCGCAACACCGTCGTCGTGGACGTGCCGTATCACCTGGACGGGGTCGAACGGGCTAAGCCGCCGACGTCATAGGCTCGGTCTGTACAGCCACGTGTCCAGCCAACGGGTCGGTATGAGCCGGTACGAGGCGGGACGGGCCGGGACGACGAACTCGGACAACGTTCGAGAACACTCGAAATCGCTAAGGTTCGCGAAGGCCACACGCCATCTTGGAAACCGCTGAAGCCGCAAGGCTTCCGTGGGTTCGAATCCCACCCCCTCCGCATTTTGCCCGTCAGTGCGCGCGTTTCGCGGCCGCGTTAGCTGAATGGCGCGGTCTTGTACAGGCAACGTACAGCCAACGGGTCGGGATGAAGCGGGACGAGTCGCTCCTCACTCACCGAAGCGGGTCCGGCGGAAGAGCGCGAGCCCGAGCAGGCCGGCGAGCGCGAGCAGCGTGCCGCCGCTCCAGAAGAGGGGCTCGATCCCGAAGCGGTCGACGAAGACCCCTCCGATTGCGAGCGACAGCAGGGTGAAGATGCTCCAGTCCATGTCCAGGAGCGTGAAGACGCGGCCGCGCACCGCGTCCGGGATGGCCCCCTGGATCGTGGAGTTGAAGACGACCATCCCGGTCGAGGTGTTCAAACCGTAGATGAAGAGGATGGCGAGGGCGATCGGCAGCGGCGTGAACACGGCGATGAGCACGTCGCCGATGCCGCGGATGAGGTACGGCACGAAGAGCCAGCGAGCGCTGCGGTGGTCGCGCGCGAGGGCGTTGGGGATCAAGGGACCCAGGAGCGCGCCGACGCCGATCGCGCCGATGAGGGTGGCGAAGCCTTCGGGCGGCAGCCGCAGGTGGCGCTCCGAGAGGACCACGAGCATCGCGCCGGTCGCCCCGACCGCGAAAGCCGCGAGCGACTGCACCAGCAATAGCCGCGAGACGAAGGCATCCCGCGCCGCGTAGGAGAGGCCGCGGCGCAGGTCCACCCAGAAACGCCGGAGCGCGCCGCCGGCGTCGCCGCCCGCCACCGGCGCCTGGCGGGGGATCCGCAGCAGCGCGATGAGCGCCGCCGAGGCGACGAAGCTCGCGGCGTTCAGGGCGAACGCCGCGCTCGTCCCGACGAGGGCGAGGATCCCCGCGGCGACGGAGGCGCCGACGATCTGAACGAGCTGTGCGGTCGACCAGCTGACCGAGTTCGCCGCGAGACGCTGCCGCTCCGTCGTGAGCGCAGGAAGGACCGCGTTCACCGTGGGGTTGAAGAAGACCCCGGCGGCGGAGAGCCCCGCGGCGACGAGGTAGGCGTGCCAGACGCCCTGCGGCCACACCAGCGAGAGCGCGAGCGCGCCACGGACGAGGTCGGCGCCGATGAGGACGCCCTTTCGGCTGAAGCGGTCGATGACCACGCCCGCGACCGGGCCCAAGGCGAGCACCGGGATCGTCTCGGTGGCGACGAGGCCGGCGACGGCGAGGCCCTGGCCCGAGAGCTCGAACACGAGCACGACGAGCGCGATGTAGTGGAGGGTGTCGCCGAAGTTGGAGATGAGCTGACCGAGCCACAGCGGGAAGTAGCGGCGGCTGCGCGCGACCGCGCTGTAGTCGGCGACCACCGAAGCGACGCGGCGCGGCAGGGAGAGCCCGGTCGGCGCTTCACTCACCGCGACACAGTCTCGCGAGCCGTGCGGAACGCGTCGAGGTCGAGCGCGGGCGAGGCCACGAGCGTCGGTCAGGCCTTCGTGAGCGTGCGGATCCGTTCGCGCGGTCCGTCGCGAACATCGCGGAAGCGCCGAAGGCGCTCCTCGCGCGAGCCCCTCGCCGCCGCGGGTAGGGAAGGACCAGTGGCGCCGAAGGTCTCGGCGCTCTCGCCGCGCTGCTGCGAGATGTCGATGCCGATCTCGCGCATCACCTCGACCGCCTCCGGTCGCAGCGCCGCAGGAGGCCCTCGGCCATCTGGCTGCGCGCGGAGTTGTGGATGCACAGGAACGGCACGCGGCGCTTCATCGTTCGCCTACGAAGCTACCGGCTACGGCCGGTCAGCGCCCCATCGGTCTCCACCGACCTCGACCCATCCCGCGCTGCCGTCGACGGTGACGATCTGTCCATCGCGCAGCCGGCGTGTCGCATCGCCGGTCGCCACGACCGCGGGGATGCCGAACTCTCGCGCTACGAGCGACGCATGTGCGGCGAGCGAGCCGCCGTCGGTCACCACGGCCGCGGCGCGTGAGAAGAGTGGTGTCCAAGCGGGGGCGGTCGTTCGTGCGACCAGCACGTCGCCTCGCTCGAAGGCATCGAACTGCTCCGGTCCGCTGACGATGCGCACCGGTCCGGACGCGCGACCGGGGCTGGCCGGGTGGCCGACGATGGCGCCGTCCGGCTGCCGCGAGGCCGCCCGCGCGCTCTCCACCATGCCCGAGATCGCGCCGCGCGCGATGGCGGGCGGTGCACCGATCTCGAGCGGCGGGACGAGACGGCGTTGCGCGTCCCACCGGCTCCGCCGCTCCGCGACCGCCGTCCGCAGGTCGCGTGCCCCGTCCGCGACCGTGAGCTCGGCGTGCGTCAAGAAGAAGACGTCGTCTGCCTTCTCGATCGCGCCGCCGCGAGCGGACATCGCGCCGAGGCGCAGCACGGCGCGCCGCAACAGCGGCCACCCCCGGGTGAACGCGCGCGTCTGTTGTTCGCGCAGGACCGCGTAGCGCCGGGCGAGGGCGAGCAGCTCATCGAAGCGCCGGAGCTTCACGGGATCGCCGGCGAGCGCCGCCCGGCAAGCGGCCACGACGAGCTCGCCTTCTTCGCGCAGCCGGCGGTGGCGTGCGAGGACCGCCGGATCGAGCGACGCCGCCACGTGCTCGCCGGCCGTCGGCCAATACGGATCGAGGCTGTAGACGGCGTGTGCGGCGAGGTCGGGCTCCGTTCCCGGTAGTCCGATGATCATCCGCTGGTACGAGCCGGCGAGCGCGCCAGCGATGTATCGCCGTACGAAGCGGTTGAACGCGCCCTCGATCTTCCAGGCGGATCCGGCCACGCTCTCGACCGACCAGCCCAGCTCGCCTGCGAGCACGCCGACCTCGTCGACGGTCGCGGCGAGCTCCTCGCGGGACATCGCGTCGACCCGAGGCTCCGCCTCCGCGACCTTCCGGTCGTAACGCGGCTGCCGATCATCGCGCCAGCGCTCGGCGAGGCGGGTCAGCAGCGCGTCGGCCTTGCGCGGATCGCGCTGGGTCTGGACCAGGAGCGTGAAGAGGCGCATCAGCGCGCGCGGGCGGCGGATCAGCCGCAGCAGCATGCCCGCCGGCGATCCGCGACCCTGCGCCGTCGTGTAGTACCAGCCGTTGATCACGGCGCTGGCGGGCTCGACGGCGATCCCCATGTCCTCCCGGGTGGCGCGCGCGTGTCCGGAGTCGAGGAGCGGAAGCAGCCAGTCCGCGAACAGCGGAGTGACCGGCTCGGGCAGGAGCTCTCCCAAACGAAGGTTGCGGAGCCACCACCCCTTGAAGGGCGGGTTCCAGTCAACGTCAGATAACGCCGTCATTGGCCGTGCCTGGAGCAGGTACAGCGCGCCCTGGGCCTCGGCCCACTCGATGTCCTGAGGAACGCCGAACTCGTGCTCGACGCGCCGAGCGAGCGCCGCTATCGCGCGCGCCTGCGCGGCGTCGATCACGTTCTCGCTACCAGGTCCGCGTTTGGCATGGTCCCCGCGGACACGCCACTCGTCGGGGACGGCTTCCCCCGAGACCAGACGATCGCCGAGACCGCGCACCGCGCTCACGACCACCTCGGCACGGTCGCCGGTCAGAGGATCCGCGGTGAACGCCACGCCCGCGCGCTCGGCGTCGACCATCCGCTGCACGATGACCGCCAGCCCCGACGTCTCGTCTACGGACTCGGCGCGGGCGCGCCGATACGCGCGTACGCGCTCGTTCGCCTCCGAGGCGACGACGCGGCGGACCGCGGCGGGCACCTCGTCCGCAGGCACATTGAGCTCGGTCTCGTACTGCCCCGCGAAGGACGCGCCTTCCAGATCTTCCGCGAGCGCCGATGAGCGCACCGCGAAGAGCCCGCGGCGCATACCCGCGATTCCCGCCGCGAGCGCCGCGCGCGCGGCTTCCCAGTCCCGCCCGGCCTCGGGTAAGACGATCAGTCCCTCGGGGACGGGGAGGCCGGCGCGGGCGAGCCGCGCGAGCGTGGCGGCCTTCGTGCCGCTGCGAGCGCGCTCGCTCGCCGCCGGATCCGTGAGGCTGACGACGACAGGTCTGTCGTCGGTGCTCATCCGACGCGCCACTTCACGTGCCGACCGCGCGGAGGAAGAGACGCACGATCTCGTCGATGTCGATCGCGGCTCGAGTCCGTGCGCGGGTGCCCGCGAGCAGTCCGTGCTGGAAGACCCACCCCAGAAGCGTGCCGCCGAGCATCTGCGCCGCGACCTCGGCGTCCACGTCCTTGTGCACCAGTCCCTGTTCACGGGCATGCTCGAGCAGTCGTCGCACAGCGCCTCCGCCCGTGAGTGCCTCGCGAAGCGGCTTGGCGAGATGCGGTCTGCGCGTGCTCTCGCCCACGACGAGACGGAGGAGGTCGAGCGACTCGGTGCGCATCGTCTGCGCGAGGCCTTCCTCGGCGAAGCGTCTGAGCAGGACCTCGAGCGTGCGACGGCTCGCGCGAGGTGGCAGCACGATGTCGGCGGCGAGCGCCCGACGACGCTCGGCCATGGCCTCGATCACCGCGCTCAGCAGATCGTCCTTCGTCGGGTAGTAGCGATACAGGGTCTCCTTCGAGACGCCGGCGGCCTCCGCCAGCGCGTTCGTGGTCGCCCCCTCGTATCCGTGGCGGAGAAACAGCCGCTCCGCCGCGGAAAGGATCTGCTGTTCCTTTGCTGTGATCGACATCGTCCCATAGTACCGTACCGTACGGTACGACGATCGTCGCCGCCGAATGGCGCAGGTCGTCCCGCCGCGTCTCTGGCGGACTCGTTTCGCCGCAGATCACGGGCTCCGGTTGCGGGCTTGACGCGAACCGGAAGAGCCGCCATTCTTTACAGCATGGCAACGGAAGTAAAGAAGCGAACGCGGGGTACCACGCGGATCAGCTCGAAGCATCAGGTGACGATCCCCGCGGTCGCGATGCGCCGCGCCGGGCTCCGCCCCGGTGACGAGCTGCGCATCGTAGAGGCGGGGCGAGGCCGGGTGGTCCTCGCGCGCAGGACCGACGCGATCCGTCGCCACGCCGGCGCGCTCACCGGGGTGTATTCGAAGGGCTACCTTGAGAAGCTGCGGAACGAGTGGCGGTAACGATCGTCGACGCGAGCCTGCTCATCGCGCTGCTGGATGCCGCCGACACACACCACCAGCGCGCGACCGCCACGCTCGCCGACCCTGGCCTCGGGGAGATCGTCGTGCCGGCCAGCGCGTACGCGGAGACCCTTGTCGGGCCGAGCCGGCGCGGTCCGGCCGCCGTCAAGGCGGTCGATGACCTTCTGAGCGACCTCGCCGCTGAGGTAGCGCCGATCTCGCGAGAGGTCGCACGCAGAGCGGCCCAGCTTCGCGCCGCGCACCCATCGCTCCGGCTCCCCGATGCGCTCGTGCTTGCGACCGGCGACGTGCGCGAGGCCAGGGCCGTCTTGACGACCGACCGCCGTTGGAGCCGCTACGGCCGGCGGGTTCGCGTCGTCTGAGCCTCAGCACTCCGCGATTGCGTACAGCGGGGTGTGCAGCCAGCGAGAACAGCGCGACCGTCACCAGAGCGCCGGCAGCCACGGCGGGTTCGCGGCGACGAGCAGCGAAAGCGCGAGGAGGCCGATCCCGATGGGCACGACGCCGCGTTCGCCGTCGCGGCCGGTGCGCTCGAACAGCGTCACCAGCGTGAGCGTAGCCATCCACACGAGGTTCGCGACCCCCGCGGCGAACATGACGAGCATGAGCGCCCAGCAGCAGCCGAGGCAGAAGAGGCCGTGGCCCGCGCCGAGCCGGAACGCGCCCGCGATCCCGCGGCGGTAGTGGCTCACCATGTACTGGGCGGGGTTGCGGCACTCGCGCAGGCACTGCCGCTTCAGATCGGTGAACTGGAAGAGCCCCGCGCCGGCGAGCACCGCGCTCGCGACGAGCCACGGCCGCTCGGCGAGCGGCGCGAACGCTTCCACGGCCTTGTGCACGACGCCGTCGAGCCCCAGCCCGAGCGCGCCGAAGACCGCCCACACGACGCCGTACCCGAACAGGAACGTCCAGCGCAGCGGCGTCGCTCCCGGCTGCCGCGCCGAGACGCGATCGAAGAGCCCGATGAGCGGCAGCGCCGAAGGGAGCATCATCGCCGCGACCATCGCCTGCCACGCGACGAGGAAAAGGCCGAGGGCGGCGAGCGGCGGCAGGCCGCCCTCGGCGAGCGCGTCGTGGCGGAGCGCCGCGGGCGCGTCGGTGAGCTGGGAGGCGAGCACGAGGACCCAGGCGATCGCGATCGCCGCGAGCACCTCGACGCGCGCCGGCAGCGCGCGGGCCACGACGCTCGTCATGCCTTGTGCTCGATGCGGTACTCGGACTGGATCGCGTTGCGGCCCTCGTACTGCCAGTCGATCCCGTACTTCGGGAGGCGCACGCGGTACAGCGACGCCTTGCCGACCCATGCCGGTGAGCCCGGGACGGTGCTGAAGAGGCTGTCGCGCAGGGTGGTCACGGTCTTCTTGTCAGGGGCGCGGTACGGCGACATGGTCGCCTCGATGACGCCGGGAACGCGCAGCGTCCCGTTTCCCTCCGCGACCTCGTGCTCGATGCGGGCGCGCTCGGTCCCGAGCACCTCCCCGACGAGCGCTGCGAGGTCCGCGAGCGGCCCGCCGTACTCGCCGCGGTAGACGCCCGAGATGGCCGCCTGCTGGGCCTCGGTGGCGCGGTCGTCGATGAGGTGCACGACCTTCCACGACCCCGGGGCGAGGACGTTCCCCGGGATCAGGTTCACGGTGATGAAGCTGAGCCCCGACACGTCGACGTCGCCGATCGTGCCCCGCGTGAAGTGGTACGCGTTCGCGCTGTAGCACTTGCCACCGTCCGGATCCTCCCCGACCCAGCAGGGGCACAGGATCCCGCACGAGCAGGCTTCGAGGAGCGTGCCCTGGAGCGCGTATCCCGCCGTCGTCGCGCGCTGTTTCGTCATGACCTTCGCCATCGCGTCACCTCCATGTGAAGATGCGGCGATTCTCCGCACGTCGGCGCCTCACTCCATCCGTGTGCCGTACGGAGCCCCGCGTACGGCGGTACGGAAACCCGCGCGAGCGGCTTCCGCCGCGCCCGACACGGCAGAATCCGTGGTCATGGCGCGAACCCTGGTCCGGTCGCCGGTCGTCGTGGGCCGAGAGGCCGAGGTCGCCGAGCTCCGAGAGCTCGTGCAGGCGGCCGCGGACGCGCGCAGGCCGCTCGTCCTGCTCGTCGGCGAGGCCGGGTCGGGGAAGACGCGTCTGCTGCGCGAGGTGGAGGGCGAGGCCCAGCGCAAGGGGATCCCGGTGCTCGCCGGCGGCGCGCCGCTCGGGTACGTCGCTCCGGCGTTCGGCGTGCTCGCGCAGGCGCTGCGCACGTGGACCCGGAGTCATCAGCTGCCGGAGGCCGAGCTCGCGCCGTTCGCGGTGGGACTGCGTCTGGTGCTCCCGGAGTGGCCGGTGCGCTCGGAGCCGCCCGCGCTCACGCCCGATCAGCTCCGGCTGCTCGTGCTCGAGGGCGCGCTTCGGCTCCTCCGCGTGATCGGACGCGGGGCTGGCGTCCTGCTCACGCTCGACGATCTCCACGCCGCGGACGCCGAGACGTGGGAATTCCTCGTGAGCGCGGCGCCGGCGCTGGCACGCGAGCGCGTGCTGGTCGTCGGCGCGCTGCGTGACGCGCCGGAGGGCCGCGCGCGCCGGCAGGCCGCGCGCGCGCTCGCGCGCCGCGACGCCGCGCGGATCATCGACGTCCCGCCGCTCGGGCTCGAGAGCGTGTCCGCGATGATCGCGGCGATCCTCGGTGCGGAGCCTCCGGCGGGCTTCGCCGCCGACCTGATGGGCCGCACCGACGGCGTCCCGCTGCTGGTCGAGGAGATGGTCCAGGCCCACCTCGCCGCGGGGACGCTGCGCGCGGAACGCGGACGCTTCGAGTGGTCTGGCCGCGACCGTCGCGTCGTCCCGCGCACGGAGCTCGAGCTCGCGCGCGAGCGTATGAGCGCCCTGTCCGCGGACGCGCGTCTGGTGGTGAGCGCGGCGGCGGTGCTCGGTTCGTTCGATGGCCAGGCCCTCGCCGCGACGACCGGCCTCGCCCTGAACGCGCTCGCGGCGGCGCTGCGCGAGACCGAAGGGAGCGGGCTCCTCGATACCGCGACGACGCCGTCGTTCCGCCATGCCCTCATCCGCGAGGCTGTCCTGGAAGCGCTCGTACCGGTCGAGCGCCGCGACCTGCACCGACGTGCTGCGGCGGCGCTCGAGCGGCCCGCCGGCGACGCGGCACTCCTCGAGCGGCGCGCGATGCACCTCGCGGAGGCCGCTGACCAGGAGACGGCGGCCGGGCTCCTCCTCGCGGCGGCGAGAGACTCGCGGACGCGCCATGCGCTCCTGTCGGCCGAACGGCAGCTGCGTGCCGCGCTTGCGCTCACCGCCGATGCCGTGCTGCGCTCGCAAGCGCACGACGCGCTCGCCGAGGTGCTCGGCGCGCTCGGGCGCTGGGAGGAAGCCCTCGCGGTCGACCGCGAGTCGCTCGCGAGCGCCGGGGCCGAGCGGCTCGCTCGCATGGCCCGCCACGCCGTCCTCGCCGGCCGATCGAGCGAGGCCGACGAGCTCCTCGCCGGGGCTGCCACCGCGGGTGCGGCGCCCGGGCCGCTGCGTGCGCTCGCGGCGCTCGCCGCGCTGTGGCGCGGCGACCTCGAGCGCGCGGTGAGCGAGAGCGAGGCCGCGCTCGCCGACCCGAGCTCGCCGCCCGAGACGATCTGCGCCGCGCTCGACGTGAACGGCCGCGCGGCGGACGCGCTCGGACGGCGCGACGATGCGCGTCGCGCGTTCGCGCGCTGGGTCGAGGTCGCGGAGCGCAGCGGACTCGCGCACTCGCGGCTGCAGGCGCTCATGGAGCGCGGGAACGTCGACTTCCTCGCCGGCGGTCCGAGCGACGGGCTCGTGCAGGCGCGCGACCTCGCGCGGGAGATGGGCGCGTTCACCACGCTCGTGCTCGCCGACCTCTCGCTCACGTGGTGGTACGGCCGCCGCGCTCGACTGGATGCGGCGCTCGCCGCGGCCGACGAAGCGGTGGACCTCTGTGGCCGTCTCATGCTGGACCTGCTCCCGCACGCGCTCGTCGCGCGCGCCTGGGTCCAGGCGCTGCGCGAGCCGGGGACGGAGGCGGCGTCGCTCTCCGAGGCGGAACGCAGCGCCCCCGACGACACCGACGTGCGGATCCTCACCGCATGGGTCCGTGGCGACGCGGCGATGCACGCCGGCCGCGCCGCCGAGGCCGCTGGGCACTACATCACGTCGGCGGAGCTGATGCGCGGCGCGCCCTCGTCCGCGCCGCCACCCGGGCCATTCATGCTGCCATGCGCGTTGCTCCTCGCGGGCCGCGATCGAGAGTCACGCGCGGCGCTCGAGGACGCGCGCCGTTCGCCCGCGGTGCATCGTCAGTACGTGAACGCGGCATGGGTGGCGATCGCGGAAGCGCTCGCGATCCGCGACGCTGACGCCTTCGAGTCGGCGATCGCGCGGATCCGCGAGAGCGCGACGATGGACGCGGCGCTCGCGCTCACGATCGCCGCGACCCTTATCCGTGCTCCGCGGGCGCGCGAATGGGTACGCGAGGCGCTCGTCACGTTCGATGACGCGGGCATGAAGACCGACTCGGAGCGCGGGCGGCGGCTGCTCCGCGCGCTCGGCGGTCACGTGCCGGCGCCCCGGCGCCGGAACGCCGTGCCCGCCGACCTGGCCGCGCGGGGCGTGAGCGAGCGCGAGTGGGAGGTGCTGCGGCTCGTCCGCGAGCGCCTCTCGAACGCCGACATCGCGGCACGCCTCTTCGTCTCCGTCCGCACCGTCGAGAGCCACGTCTCGGCGCTCCTGCGCAAGCTCGGCGGCAAGGACCGCACGGACCTCGTTCGCTCCGACCGGTAGGCTGCGACCCTTCGGCCGTCCGGCGTGAGCCGCTCGTCGAGGAGCGGCGGCAGGCGCGGGAGAAGGTCAACGCGCCGCCGGCCGCACCAGAGGAGGATGATCTGGTGCGGTGTCCGTGAGCACTGGACGAGTTACCGACTGGGATCCACGGGATCCCTCGGTGCTGCGCGATCAGCGCCGCGCGTACGACCGGATGCGGGAGACCTGCCCCGTCGCGTACAGCGACCTGTTGGGGTGGTCCCTTTTCCGATACGACGACGTCCTTCGGGCGACCGCCGACCCGCGCACCTTCAGCAACGCGACCAGGCGGCACGCCGTGCCCAATGGATGGGACCCGCCCGAGCACACCCTCTATCGCCAGGCCCTCGAACCGCACTTCAGTCCCGAGCGGATGTGGACGCTCGAACCGGGATGCCGGCGGGCCGTCACATCGCTTCTGGAGCCGCTGCTGAAACGAGCAGAAGCGGACTTCGTCGCCGACCTCGCCGAACCGTACGCGCTCGAGATGATCTGCGAGCTCCTCGGGTGGCCAGCGGAGGATTGGTCGCAGCTGCGTGACTGGACCCGCGCCAATCAGCACGCGTCCTTCACCGCGGAGACCGCCGACCTGGCAGCCGTGGCGAAGACCTTCTCCGCCTACGTCTTACGCCAGCTCGACGCCCGCCGTGCCCGAGCAGCCGACCCAAGCGAAGACATCACAGCCGGCCTGCTCGCCCTTGACGTGGCCGGGAAGCGGCTCTCTGACGATGAGATGATCAGCCTGCTGCGGAACTACGTGGCCGGCGCGGGCACGACCGTCGCCGCGCTGGGGATCGCGGCGCTCCATCTGGCCGAGGACCTTGCGTTGCAGCGGCAACTTCGCGCGGACACCTCACTCGTTCCCGCATTCGTCGAGGAGACGCTCCGCTGCGACGGACCGCTCGTCGCGAACGGACGGACCACGTCGGCCGAGGTCGAGATCGGTGGACGCACGATCCCCGTCGGCGAGCACGTCTCGCTCATGTGGATGGCTGCGGATCGTGATGAGCATGTCTTCCCGCAGCCCGACGCGATCCGCCTCGACCGGGGCCCGACGCCTCACCTCGCCTTCGGCGCCGGCATCCACCGGTGCCCGGGCGCGCCACTCGTGCGCCTCGAGATGCGGGTGGCGCTTGAGGAGCTGCTGGCGCGCAGCCGGACCCTCTCGCTGGCGGTGGCGGATCCCCCGCGTCGCACCGTCTATCCGGGCAACGGCCTCGGCGCGCTACCGCTTCGGCCCATTCGCCGATAGACGCATCCGACTTCTCTCATCGGATCGGCAACGCCACGGCCGACCTATGGTTCCAGCGCAAGCATGAGCAGGAACCGGGCGTCACGCCGCGCAGTGACCGAGTGGGCGGTATCCGGAGCGAGGATCAACAGTCCGCCTGATCCCACGTCGGCGGGCCCCTTCGGCGTCGTGACCCGCAGGACGCCGCGGAGCACCTGGATCGAGACATAGCCCTTCACGCGGTGTTCGGCCATCGACTTGCCCGCGCGGAGCGCGACCACCTCGACCCCGAGCGGCTTGGCGTTCACCAGCGTTTTCGCGGTGCGCCCGGACCGCCGGTACGCCGCCGACTGCTCGAGCGCGGCTGCCTCGCCTCGAGGCACGAAGCGCAGCACCTCCCCCTTCACTCGATGCGTTCGCAAGTACGTGTGTCCCGGCTCTGGCATCTCGTCAGACCTCCTTCGCCCTTCTCGCGGCCGCCTCCATCGCTTCGAACATCCGCTTCGCCCCGTCCGGCGTGAGCCGCTGGTCGAGGAGCGGCAGGTACGCCTCCTCCTCCTTGCGGAAGTGCAGCGCCACCAGGACGTAGAGCCCGTAGAGCGCCATCCGCAGCTCGTTCTCCTGCGAGCGGGTCAGCGTCGCGGAGGCCATCTTCGCCCTCAGCTCGCCGAGGAGCCGGGTCTGGCGTCCCACCTCGACGTGGTCGAGGCTCATCGTCCGGGTCGCTCCAGGCGCCCCGAGCAGCGCGTCGACGACCGGGTAGAGCGCCTCATCTTCCGCCCTCGCGTGAGGGATGAGGTGACCGGTCAGGAACCCCTCCGCCTCGCGGACCTTGGCGGCCAGCTCCGGCGCGGAGCTCGCGCCGACGGCGTCCGCGGCGATGCGCAGTGACTCGACGTGGGGAAGGAGCTCGGCGTGCTCGTCGCGCAGTGGCTTGGTAAGCATCGCGGCACCTCCTTGACCCATGCTCGCACCGCCGTCCGCCGGCCGCTCTGTAGAATGCGGGCGCTTCCTCTCGGGGCCTCTCGCGCACGGCCGGTGTGAGCTCGTGGCACGGGGGTGTGGTGGCGAGCACTGGTGCGGCGTCACAAGAACGCGGGAGGAAGGTATGGCAGCAAGCAGCGGCGCGATGAGCGCTGACACGAGCTGGCTCGAGCGCCGGTTCAAGATCCGCGCGGCCGGGTCCACGGTGGGCACGGAGATCCGCGGCGGTCTGACGAACTACCTCGTCATGTCCTACATCCTGGTCGTCAACGCCGTCGTCCTGGGCAACGCGGGCATCCCGTTCCCGGCCGTGGTCGCGGCGACCGCGCTCATGGCCGCGCTGTTCACCGCCGGCATGGCGCTCTGGGCGAACTACCCGTACGCCGGCGCGGCCGGCCTCGGCATCAACGCGGTCGTCGCGTTCGGCCTGGTCGCCGGCGCGGGCCTCTCCTGGCAGGGCGCGATGGGCGTCGTCGCGCTCGAAGGGCTCGCGATCTGCGTCGCGATGGCGCTCGGCGTGCGCCGCGCGCTCCTCGACGCGGTCCCGATGCCGCTCAAGCTCGGCATCGGCGCGGGCATCGGCGCGTTCATCTTCACCATCGGCGCGTTCAACGGCGGCATCGTCGCGGCCACCGGCAACCCGTCCGACCCGGTCGCGATCGGCAACCTCAACTCGGCGACCGCGATCGTCACGCTGGGCGGCCTCCTGCTCACCGCGGTCCTCTACGCGCGGAACGTCAAGGGCGCGCTCATCCTCGGCATCATCGGCGCGACGGTCGTCGCCGTCGTGGTGAACGCCGCCACCGGCGGCGCGGCGTACAAGGACCTCCCCGGCGTCGCGGTCGCGCCGCAGACGTGGGTGGACACGCCGGACTTCTCGACCATCGGCGCGATCTTCACGACCGTCAACGGCGGCCTCGCGCTCTTCGAGGTCTTCCGGCTCGGCTTCTTCGTCGCGATCCTCACCGTCTTCTCGCTCATGCTCTCGGACTTCTTCGACACCGCCGGGACGGTGGTCTCGGTGGCCTCCGAGGGCGGCTGGCTCAAGAAGGACGGCACCATCGAGCGCGCGGACCGGGTCTTCTGGGTCGACTCGCTCGGGGCGCTCTTCGGCGGGATCTTCGGCACCTCCAGCAACACCACGTACATCGAATCGGGCGCGGGCGTCGCGGATGGGGCGAAGACCGGGCTCGCGAGCCTGGTCACCGCCGCGCTCTTCCTGGTCTCGATCCTGCTCGCGCCCATCGCCGGCATCGTGCCGCCGCAGGCGACCGCGCCGGCGCTCATGCTCGTCGGCTGGTTCATGTTCCGGCCGCTCCTCGACCTCAACAAGATCGGCGGCATCGACTTCGCGATGGGCTTCGCCGTGCTGCTCACCGTCTTCGTCATGCCGCTGTCGTACTCGATCACCAACGGCGTCGGCGCCGGCTTCATCGCGTACACCGCGCTGAAGGCCGCGGGCGGCAAGACGAGCGAGGTGAGCCGCTGGATGTGGATCGCGTCGATCGCCTTCGCGGTCTACTTCGCGGACCCCTGGCTGCGGCAGTTCATCCAGTAGTCAGTCGTCGTCGTCCGGCACCTTCGAGAGGCCCCGCTCCGGCGGGGCCTCTCGCTGTCGCTCGCGGACGCCGCGGATGAGGCCGAAGCAGCCGCTCAGCATCATCGCGCCGTGCGGCGCGGCGAAGTACCAGCCGAGCGGCCTCGCCAGCGCACGGTTCGGCCCGGTGACGGCGACGAAGGAGAACGGCTCCAGCTCGCGGTAGCCCCGCAGCACGAACGCGCCGTGGCCGTCGTCGCCGAAGACCTCGTCGTGGGTGATCTCGCCGGCGACGAGGCGGCCGACGAGGCGCTCGAGCTTCTCCGTGGTCATCGCCTCGGTGTGGTGCTCCATGACGCCGAACAGCTCCTCGCCTCGCACCAGCAGCGCGAGCGTGTGCTGGTTGCCGGCGTTCACGACGCAGGCCCCGCGCTCGGCGGCCGCCGCGACCCGCTCGTCCTCGAGCGCGCCGAGCACCGCGACGGGGCCGGTGTCGGCGACGATCGCGCCGGGCGCGTCCTGCTGGATCGCGAGCAGGCGCGTCATGTAGCCCGGCGGGGTGCGCCAGATGTGGTCGAGGAGCGTCGAGCCGGGTCGCAGGAAGCGGCGCCAGTGCTCGAAGCGGAAGAGGCGGTTCGACGACGTCGGCGAGAAGCCGTGGTCCTGCGCCGCCACGGCGACGGTCGGCGGGAGCGCCACCTCGTACGCGCCGAGCGCCCGCGCGAGCAGGCCGAGGTCGAGGTCGCGCGTCTCGATCGCGACGGCGTCGGGCGGCGCGGCGTCGACGATGCGCACGCCGCGCGCGCGGAGCAGCTCGATGCTGTCGTGGACCGTGAGCGCGGCGCGCTCCGTCGCGTAGACGGCCAGGCCCACCTCGAGGTGGCGCCAGACCGCGTTCGTCGTGTGGTAGCCGCCCATGAGGTTGCCGTGGAGGAAGATCGCCCTGCCGGCGCGGCGGGCGCGCTCGATGCGGCGTCCGACGAGCGCGGTCGCCGAGGGGAGGACGAGCTGGACCGCGTTCTCCATCGGCTGCGCCGGATCGTGGAGGACCACGTCCATCGTGCCCGCCCCGATGTCGATCGCGAGGATGCGCTCGTCGGGCATGACGCGATGCTAGCGACGATGCCGAGCGGGTAGACTGAGTCGTGGCCGTGACCTCGGGGAGGTCGCATAGAGGCCTAGTGCGCGGGTTTGCTAAACCCGTAAGGATGCCGTAAGGCGCCTTCGAGGGTTCGAATCCCTCCCTCCCCGCCGTGTGAGCGCAACCCGCTTCTCCGGCCGGTATCCGGGCTGTGCGAGCCCGTCGTTCCCTCGCTAACCCAGATCGAGCGAGCGGATCACGAGACCCGCGGGCACCTTCGGGTGGAAGTAGGTCGTCTTCTGCGGGAGCCGCTCGCCGGCGTCGGCCACGGCGCGCAGCGTCGCCGGGTCGACCGCGCGCAGGAGCACGGCGCTCGCCCCCTCGCGTGAGGCCGCGATCGCGGCGTCGGTGTCGTGCTCGTACGACACGTTCGCGCCGGCATCGTGCGCGCCGCGGAGCAGCAGCTCCTCGGCGATCGCGACCGGCAGCGCGCGCCACGCCGCCGGGAGCGCCGCCAGGTCGGCGTCCGGCCGCGGGTCGAGACGCGTGAGCCGGCCCGCGCGCGCCAGCACGATCCCCGACCCCGACGCGAGGTCGAGCCGCTCGGCGGGCGCGGCGGTGAAGGACGACGCGACGGCCGCGTCGAGCGCGGCGTCGCCGCCGCGGACGACCCGGTGCGTGGCGAGGATGCGCAGCCCGGGGTCGTCGAGCGCGCAGAGCGCCGCGAGGACGTAGCGCTCCGGCTGCGTGTCGTGCGCGCCGCGCTCGCGCGCGTAGGCGAGCGCGGTCTCGTAGCGGTGGTGGCCGTCGGCGATGTACACGCGCGCGCCGGCGAGCGCGCGGCGCAGCGCGTCGATCGCGCCGCGGTCGGTGACGACCCGCAGCCGGTGCCCCTCGCCGTCCGCGTCGGCCGACGCGCTCGCGGCGGCCGGCGCCGCGCGCAGCCGCGCGAGCGCGCCGCCCTCGTCGGCGAACATGCCGAACACCGGGCTGGTGTTCGCGCGCGTCGCGCGCAGGAGCTCGAGCCGCTCGGCCTTGGCCTTCGGGAAGGTGCGCTCGTGCGGGAGCACGACGCCGTCCGACGGCTCGTGCAGGCGCAGCGCGACGAGCAGCTCCGTCCGCGCCGCGCTCTCCGCGCCCAGCCGGAAGCGGTGCTCGTCCAGGTACACCGCCGGCTCGGCCTCGGGGCGGAGCGCGCCCTCGCGCCGCCACGCGTCCAGCAGGCCGGACGCCGCGGCGTGCCCGGCCGGCGTCGGCTCCGGCAGCTCGACCCGGACGAAGTTGCGCGCGCTCCGCTCGAGGAGCGCCGCATGCCGCTCCGGCCCGATGACGTCGTACGGCGGCGCGATGAGCGACGCGAGCGGCCCGGCGACGCGCTCGTCGTAGCGCAGTCCGCGGAACGGGAGGACGCCTGCCATCGCCGCGATTCTGCGCTACCGTCGCGCCATGCCGCTGCCGATCGAGACCGAGCGACTGCTGCTCCGATCGTTCCGGCTCGCGGACGCGCCGGCGCTGCACGAGCGCGTGCTGGGCGACTCGGAGGTCATGCGCTTCATCCCGCGCGGCGCCGCGCCCACCGTCGAGCGCACCCGCGCCGCGATCGAGGGCTACATCGCGCACGAGCGCGCGCACGGGTACTCGCTGTGGGCCGTCGAGCTGCGCGAAAGCGGCAAGCTCATCGGCGACTGCGGGCTGTATCTGGTCGAGGGCACCGGGCCCGAAGTCGAGGTCGCCTACCACCTCGGCCGGCCGTGGTGGGGCCATGGCTACGCGACGGAGGCGGCGCGGGCGGCGCTCGACTTCGGGTTCCGCGAGGCCGGGCTCGGCGAGATCGTCGCGCTCTGCTTCCCCGAGCACGGCGCGTCGCGCCGCGTCATGGAGAAGGCCGGCATGCGCTACGCCGGCACGGCGCGCCACTACGACCTCGACCTCGTGAAGTACACGAGGCGCGCATGACGCGTCCGCCGCTCGTCACGATCATCGGCAAGAGCGCGCGGGATCCGGACGATCCCGTGCCGCCGCGCGCGCTCGCCGCCGCCGAGGAGGTGGGCCGGCTGCTGGCCGAGCGCGGCGCCGTCGTGGTCAGCGGTGGCCTCTCCGGCGTGATGGAGGCGGTGAGCCGCGGCGCGAAGTCCGCGGGCGGCCTGGTCATCGGCATCCTCCCCGGCTTCGACAAGCGCGACGCGAACGAGCACGTCGACATCGCGATCACGACCGGGATGGGCTGGATGCGCAATACCCTCACCGTGCGCGCCGCCGACGCGGTGATCATGATCTCGGGAGGGATCGGCACGTTGAACGAGCTCACCGTGGCGTACGAGGACAAGCCGACCGTGATCCTCGAGGGGACCGGCGGCTGGAGCGACCGCATCCGCGCGCTCGCGTACGACGGCCGGCACCTGGACGAGGCGCGCCGGGCGACGCTGCACTTCGCGTCCACGCCCGCCGGGGCGGTCGATCTCGCGCTGCGGCTCGCGCGGAGCGCCGGCGCCGCCGGCGGGGAGGAGGAGCTGCGCTGATGGGCGAGGGTTGCTTCTTCGAGGATTTCCGCGTCGGCGACGTCTACCGCTCGCGCAACGGGCGCACCATCAGCGAGGCGGACAACACCTGGCTCTCGCTGGTGACCAACAACACGAACCAGATCCACTTCAACGCGCACTACGCCGCGCACACCGAGTTCAAGCGGCCGCTCGTGGACAGCACGATCACGATCGCGATCGTCGTCGGTCTCGCGGTGGAGGACACCAGCGCGAACGGCTTCGCGCTGGGGTGGGAGGAGATCCGGCTCCCGCATCCGCTCTTCGCGGGCGACACCCTCTACGCGGAGAGCGAGGTGCTCGAGGCGCGCGCCTCGCGGTCGCGGCCGGGGTGGGGCATCGTGAAGGTCCGCCAGCGCGGCATCACCCAGGACGGGACGGTCGTGATCGTGATGACGCGCAGCTTCATGGTGCCGACGCGCGAGACCGGCGCGCGCCGGGCGCCGTTCCCCGAGCCGCGCGCGGAGTGAGCGTGGACTTCGGCGAGAGCGCGGAGCGCCGCGACATCCGTATGGCCGTGCGCCGGCTCTGCGAGCGCTTCTCCGCCGCGTACTGGCGCGACCTCGACGCGAAGGGGGCGTACCCGGACGAGCTCGTGCGCGCGCTCACCGACGCGGGCTGGCTCGCCGCGCTCATCCCGCGGCGGTACGGCGGCGCCGAGCTCGGCGTCGGCGACGCGGCGGCGATCCTCGAGGAGATCAACGCGTCGGGCGGCAACGCGGCCGTCGCGCACGCGCAGATGTACACGATGGGCACGCTGCTGCGGCACGGCTCAGACGCGCAGAAGGAGCGCTACCTCCCGGCCCTCGCGCGGGGCGAGCTGCGGCTCCAGGCGTTCGGGGTGACCGAGCCCGACGCGGGCTCCGAGACGACGCGGCTGCGCACCGCCGCCGTGCGCCGCGGCGACCGCTACGTCGTGAACGGGCAGAAGGTGTTCATCTCGCGAGCGCAGCACTCCGACCTGATGCTCCTGCTCGCGCGGACGACGCCGTACGACGAGCTCGCCGACAAGACCGAGGGGCTCTCGGTCTTCGTCGTGGACCTGCGCGCCGCCCTCGCCGCCGGGCAGATCGAGATCCGCCCGCTGCCGACGATGATGAACCACCACTCGACGACGATCTTCATGCGCGACCTCGAGGTGCCGGCGGCCGACCGGATCGGCGACGAGGGAAGAGGCTTCCGCTACATCCTCGACTCGTGGAACGCCGAGCGCATCCTCATCGCGTCCGAGTCGCTCGGGGACGGGCGGTGGTTCACCGAGCGCGCGGCACGCTACGCGACGGAGCGGGTGGTGTTCGGGAGGCCCATCGGCGCGAACCAGGGCGTGCAGTTCCCGATCGCGCAGGCGCACGCGCAGCTCCAGGCCGCGCGGCTGCTGCGCGACCGGGCGGCATGGCTCTTCGACCGCCGCGAGCGGTGCGGCGCCGAGGCGAACATGGCCAAGCTCCTGGCGTCGCAGGCGGCCTGGGCCGCCGCGAACGCCTGTCTCGACACGCACGGCGGCTACGGCTTCGCCACGGAGTACGACGTCGAGCGCAAGTTCCGCGAGACGCGGCTCCTGCTCGTCGCCCCGATCTCGAACAACCTCGTGCTCGCGTACGTCGGCCAGCACGTCCTCGGCATGCCGCGGAGCTACTGAGTGGAGCTGCTCGCGCGTTCGCTGCTCTTCGTGCCGGGCCACCGCGCGCGCATGATCGAGAAGGCGCTCGCCATGCGCGAGCTCGACGTGGCGATCCTCGACCTGGAGGACGGCGTGCCGCCGGGCGAGAAGGACGCCGCGCGCCGTCTCGTCGCGGAGGCGCTCGGCCGGCCGTCCGCGCCCGGGCGGTTCGTGCGGACGCATCGCGCGCTGAGCGACGCGTTCGTGGCCGACGTCGAGGCCGTCCGGCCGGGCGCCGCCGCGCTCGTCCTGCCCAAGGTCGAGCGGGCCGAGGAGGTGATCCTCGCCGCGGACCTGCTCGCCGAGCGCGGCCTCGCCGAGGTCGCGCTCGTCCCCTCGATCGAGAACGCGCGCGGCCTGCTGCGCGCGGCGGAGATCGCCGCCGCGTCGCCGCGCGTCGCGGGGCTGATGTTCGGCGGCGAGGACTACGCGAGCGGCCTCGGTCTGCCGGACGAGCGTGCCGACGAGGCGCTCCTCCACGCCCGATCCGCGGTCGTCGTCGCGGCCGCGGCGTCGGGTCTCGACGCTTTCGACAGCGTGTGGACCGACATCGCCGACCTGGACGGCCTCGCCGCGCACAGCGCGCAGGCCAGGCGCCTCGGGTTCGCGGGCAAGACCTGCATCCACCCGTCGCACGTCGCGGTCATCGACGCGGCGTTCACCCCCGCGTCGGCCGAGGCCGAGCGGGCGCGGCGTCTCGTCGCCGCGTTCGACGAGGGCGTGCGCGGCGGCGTCGGGGCGATCTCGTTCGAGGGCCGCATGGTCGACCGGCCGGTCGTCGAGCGCGCGAGGAGGACGCTGCGGCTCTGGGACCGAGCGCGACGCTAGATCGGCGGCCGCCCGATCCCGGGCAGGCGCGCCTCCGCCCATACCGCGGCGGCGAGGAGCCGCTCGTCGTCGCCGGGGGCGGCGACGAGCTGGAGCCCGAGCGGCAGACCGTGCGCGCCGAGGCCCGTCGGGATCGTGATCGCCGGCGCGCCGGTGAGCGACCAGCGGCTGCAGAAGCGCGGATCGCCGGTCGTCTCCGGCCCCGGCGCCTCGCCCGTGGCCGGCGGCGTGAGGATCGCGTCGTACGGCGCCGCCCATGCGGCGAACGCGGCGATGAGCCGGTCGCGCGCGCGGACCGCGCCGGCGTACTCCGCGTCGCCGATGGCCGCGCCCTCGGCGAGGCGCTCGCGCGCGAGCGGGCTCACGGCGTCGGCGTGGGCGCCGATCGCGGGGAGGACCGCACGCGCGGCCTCGTGGAGCATGATCACGCGCACGATCTCGACCGCCTCGTCGAGCCCCGACGGCGGATCGGGCCAGGCGACCGGCCCCCCCGCGGCGGCGAGCGCGTCGACGTCCGCCTGGAAGCGCTCGCGCATGTCCTCCGACGCGTGCGTCCACTCGCCGGTGCGCAGCGCCGCGAACGACGGCGCGCGGCCGCTCGCCCGCGGCGTGCGCTCAGGGTCGCCGGCGAGGATCGCCGCGACGAGCCCGGCGCCGGCGACGCTCGACGCGAGCACGCCGACGTGGTCGAGCGTGCGCGAGAACTCGAAGGCGCCGCGCGTGGAGATCCGCCCGACGGTCGGCTTGAAGCCGACGACGCCGCAGAACGCGGCGGGCCGGATGACCGATCCGTTCGTCTGCGAGCCGACCGCCGCGCCGACGACGCCCGCCGCGACGGCGGCCGCCGAGCCCATCGACGAGCCGCCCGGCGTGCGCGCGGTGTCCCACGGATTGCGCGTCGGCCCCGGCTGCAGGTACGCGAGCTCGGCGGTGACGGTCTTCCCGATCATGACCGCCCCGGCGGACTCGAGCGCGCGCACGGCGTCGGCGTCGCGGTCGGGGACGCGTCCCGCGAACGCCGCGCACCCGTGCTCGGTGGGGATGCCCGCGGTGTCGAAGATGTCCTTCACCGCGACCGGGATGCCCTCGAGCCGCCCGACCGGCTGGCCCGCGGCGCGCCGCGCGTCGGATGCCGCGGCGAGACGCCGGGCGCGCTCGGGGTCGAGCCAGGCGAACGCGTGGAGACGGGGCTCGGTCTCGTCGTACCGCGCGAGCGCGCGCTCGACGAGCGCGGCGCTGGTCAGCTCGCCGCGCGCGAGCGCGTCCGTGGTCGTGACGAGGTCGGCCGCCGGCATTCCGCACGCATAGTGACGCGTGGCGCCCATCCGCGTGGCAGGCCCGGGAGGAGGCCGCGGATCCTGCGGTACCCGGCCCGGCGGAACATCGCTTCGGTGCCGAAGAACGCGTAGTCGTCCTGGAGACGCTTCGCCGCGACGCGCGGGTAGCCCTCGATCGCCGGCGCGCCGTGCGCGCCGGCATAGGCGACCGCGGCGCGCAGGAGCGCGATCGCAAGACCGCGCCCGCGGTAGCCGCGCCGGACGGTGAGGCACGGGATGACCCACGCCGGCACGTCGTCCACCGGCGGCGTCGCCCTCGAGCTCCTGATCCGCGCGTAGTCGACGCGTGGTCCGAGCGAGACGAAGGCGGCGGGCTCCCCGGCGACGTAGGCGACGAGCAGCGGCGCGTGCGACCGGCGCCGCGCGAGCCTCGCGACGATCTCGCGGCGGCGCGCGTCGACGGCCGCCGTCGGCGCCCCGGTGATGCCGAGCTCGCGCTGCTGCGCCGGCGTGAAGCGCGGGAACAGGTCCCAGCACCGTGACCCCCATGACCCGCGGGTGATGGTCTTCACGTCCTCCGCGCGCGCCGGCGAGAGCGGCCGGATCTCGAGCTCGTCGCGGGCGGCGCGCGGCACTAGTGTCGTGACACTAGACCTTCGGCAGCCGCGCACCACCGCCGCGGCGGTAGCTGACGTACAGGAGCACCAGACCGAGCGCGATGAGCGCGACCGGCCACAGCGCCGCGATCCACGACTGGTACGCGGTGCCCGCGAGCACGAGCTGCCCGCCGACGACCGCGAGGATGCCGCCCGGGATGAGCGGCCACCACTGCGTCTCGCGCCGCGTGAGCACGTTCGCGACGTAGATGCCGATGAAGCCCAGCGCGAGGCCGACCACCGGCTCGCCGCCGCTCGACGAGACCACCGCGTCCTGCCAGCCGGTCCCCACGGCGAGGCCCGCGACGATCATCGCCGGGATCATGAACGCGTACCCGCGCGTCGCGGCCCACAGGACGAAGAGGACCGCGGACACCGACGCGAGGATGATCCAAGCCGAGAGCGTGAAGACCTGGCCGGCGAGCAGGGCCAGACCGATGGCGATGAGGATGGCGCCACCGGCCCACGACGCGGTGGCGGGACGTGTCTCGCTCATGACGCACCTCCTCCACGCTCAGGCTGCGCCGCCGCGCCGGACCTGCCAAGAGGCGTTCGCCGCGGCGGCTGTAGTGCGCGTACCGGACGCGCAGAGGCGGCGCACCCTCGCCTCGGCCTGCGCGCGCCAGCGCGCCGACCCGAGCCCGAGCGCGAGGAGCGTCTCGAGCATCCGCACGACCCGCTCCGCCTGGCCGCGCCGCTCGAGGTGTCGCGCGTACGGGAGCGCGAGCCGGACGCGCAGCGCGTTGTCGCCGTCGCAGTACGCGCTCTCGTAGCAGGCGAACGCCGCCGCGAGCTCGCCCGTCCGCTCGAAGACGCGCGCCAGCGCGTAGGCCGCCGGCGCGTGGTCCGGCGCGCGGCCGGCGCGCGCCGCGAGGACCGCCCGTGCGACGCGGTCGGCGATCCGTACGAGCGATACGACGTCCCGCGCGTTGTGCTCGAGCACCGGCGCGATGATCGCCTCGTCGCCCCGGCGGAGGTAGTGGAAGTACGCGTCGGGGATGAGCGATCCCGGGATGTCGCTGACGCGCCCGTCGTCGAGCACGCTCTCCTCGAGCTGCCGGAGCGTCGTCGACCCGTAGCGGTCCTTCCAGAGCCGCCGCGCCGGGTGGAGGAGATCGAGGTGCGACTCGTCCACCGTCAGCTCGCTCCGCAGCGTCATCACGAAGCGCGTCCGGAGGATCGGCAGGTCGAACGTCTTCCCGTTGTACGAGGCGCATGCGCGGAACGGCGCGAGCTCCCCCTTGAGCGTCTCGACGAACGCGGCCTCGGCGCCGAGGTCACGGAGGAGGTGCTGCCGGAGCACGAGGTCACCCGGCTCGAAGTGGGCGAGCCCGATGAGGAACACGTACGTCCCCGTGCCGCCCGAAAGGCCGGTCGTCTCGGTGTCGAGGAAGAGGATGTCGCGCCACTCCCGCGGTGGATCGCCTTTCAGGCCGAGGTGGGCCGCCAGCAGCGGATCGCACGCTCCCCTTCCGACGACCTCCAGACCGAGATCGTCGAGCGCGATCCGCCGCTCGCGGCGCTCGAACGCGGGGCCGCTCGGCGCGCCGCGCCGGGGCGGTGCCGGCGGCGTCTCGCGCTCGCGCGGATGCTCGGTCCCGCGGAGCGCGCGGTCGCGCTCGACGATCGCCGCGATCCGGGCGCGCAGGTCGTTCATGCGAGGGAGAGCAGATGCGCGACGGCCTCGCGCACGTCGGGGCCGAGCGCGTACGCCGGGCCGACGCAGGACGGGCACCCCGTGCCGCAGCCGCACGCCGCCAGGTGCTCTCGGGCGCGGTCGAAGAGCGGCGACGCGCCGTTGAAGAGCCGCTCGGCGAACCCGATGCCGCCGGGCGTCATGTCGAACAGGTAGATCGTCGGGCGCTCGGTGTGCGGCGAGCGCACCTCGACGGCGAGGCCGAGGTCGTGCGGGTCGCACATGAGCAGCAGCGGCGCGAGGCCGTGCAGCAGGTTGCCCAGCCCCGCCAGCGCCACCTCGACGCGCTCGCGCGGCCATCCGGCGACGGCGCGCTCGGGGAGCGCGCACCAGAAGGACGTCGTCTGCAGCTCCTGCTCGGGCAGGTGGATCTTTCCCCAGCCGACGTTCTCGTGCGTGTACATCGTGAGCTTCTTGAAGATCGTGGCGAGCGTGCTGACGAGCACCTCGCCGTGCGCGAGGTCGAAGCCGCGCTTCGCGGCCCGCCGGTCGAGCTCGTCGATGACACGGATGCGCACCGCGAGCTCCGCCTGCGTGTAGTAGTCGACCTTCACCTCGCGCACGTACGCCTTCGCGTTCTCCCAGTCGAGGCGCTCGACCTGGAACTGCTTGGACTCGTGCAGGTAGATGGCCTGCTCGTGCAGCAGCACCTGCGCGGCGAAGCGGTCGATCTCGCCGATCACCCGCGCCCTGCCGTCGTGGTACTCCGAGCCGATCGTGCGCGGCGCCGGCCCGGTCGTGTCCACGATGACGACGTTGTCGTTCGTCGCGGTCCGCAGCGACGTCGTCTCGGCCGGGAACGCCTGATCGGACCAGTGGTACTTCCCGCCCGCCTCGTGGAGGATGCCCTGCTCGTCCAGGTACGCGAGCACGCCCGGCGTGTCCTCGGTGCCGAAGCGCTCGCGCGCCTCGAAGGGGATCTCGAAGGCGGCGCACTTGAGGTGGTGCACCAGCACGTGGAGGTTGTCGGGGTTCACCAGGCCCGCCTCGGGCGAGCGGTCGAGCACGTACTCGGGGTGCTGGACGACGTACTGGTCGATCGGCGAGGAGGTGGCGACGAGGAACGCGGCCGAGAGGCCGTCGCGCCGGCCGGCGCGGCCCATCTGCTGCCACGTCGAGGCGACGGTGCCGGGGTAGCCGAGGAGCACCGCCGCCTGGAGCGCGCCGATGTCGATGCCCAGCTCGAGCGCGTTCGTCGAGACGACGCCGCGCACCGAGCCATCGCGCAGACCCCGCTCGATCGCGCGGCGCTCCGACGGCAGGTAGCCGCCGCGGTAGCCGCGGATGAGATCCGGCGGCCACTGTGGCTGCGGGAAGCGCGAGCGCAGGTAGGTGAGCAGCAGCTCGGTCTCCACGCGCGAGCGGGCGAACGCGATCGTCTGCACGCCCGACGCGAGCAGCGTCGCCGCGATGTCGCGGCCGGTGAGGAGCGCGCTCCTGCGCACGCCGAGGCCGCGGTTGACGACGGGCGGGTCGACGAACACGAGCACCTTCTCGCCGCGCGGCGCGCCCGACTCGTCGATGAGGACGACGTCCTCCTCGATGTGGCGGCGCGCGAGCTCCTCGGGGTTGGCGATGGTCGCCGAGGTGCAGATGAACACCGGATGCGACCCGTAGAACGCGCAGATGCGGCGCAGCCGGCGCAGCACGTTCGCGACGTGGCTGCCGAAGACGCCGCGGTAGGTGTGCAGCTCGTCGAGCACGACGTAGCGCAGGTTCTCGAAGAGCTTCACCCACTTGGTGTGGTGGGGGAGGATGCCGGTGTGGAGCATGTCCGGGTTGGTGATGACGACGTGCCCGGCGCTGCGGATGGCCGCGCGCACCGCGGGCGGCGTGTCGCCGTCGTAGGTGTGGGTCTTGAGCTCGATGTCCATATCCGCGGACTCGCGCTCGAGCTCCGCGAGCTGGTCCTGCGAGAGCGCCTTGGTCGGGAAGATGTAGAGCGCGCGCGCGGTCGGGTCCTTCGCGATCGCGTCGAGGACCGGGAGGTTGTAGCAGAGCGTCTTGCCCGACGCCGTCGGCGTGACGACGACGGTGTGGCGACCGGCGCGGGTCGACTCGAGCGCCGCGGCCTGGTGCGAGTACAGCTCGCCGATGCCGCGGCGCCGGAGGGCGGCCTGGATGCGCCCGTCGAGCCACTCGGGGAACGCCACGTAGCGGGCCGGCCGTGGCGGAAGGCGCTCCCAGCGCGTCACGAGGCGCTGGAGCTCCTCGTCGCGCTGGAATCCCTCGAGGATCTGCTCGAGGCTGGTGCGCGCGGGGAATCGAACCGATGTTCTCACAGGCGGACGAACGATATGGAACGGACGTTCGGACGTCAACACGCCGTCGCGCTGAGGCCGTGCCGCTCGCGCCGCCGGTCGGGCGTCAGCCGGCGCGGGCGAGGATCCCCTCGTTCGCGCCGAGCGTGAGCCGCTCCGAGATCGCGTCGCGGCCCGGATCGGTGGACAGCACGAGCCGCGTGTCCGCCACGGCGAGGTGCAGGCGCTGGGCGCGGTCGGTGAAGTTCAGGACGACGACGAGCCGCTCGCGCTCCGCGGTCCGCTCGTACGCGTACACGCCCGGGCCCGATGGGAGCACGCGATACGCGCCGCGCCGCAGCGCGTCGGAGCCGCGGCGCACGCGGACGAGCCGCCGGTAGAGCGAGAGGAGCGACGTCGGATCGCCGCGCTGGGCCGCGACGCTCACGCGGCCCAGATCGGCGGCGACCGGCAGCCACGGGTCGGCGCTCGTGAAGCCCGCGTTCGGCGAGGCGTCCCACTGCATCGGTGTCCGCTCGCCGTCGCGTCCGACGACGTCGACGACGCGGTCCGCCGGGATGGGGACGTTGGTCATCCCGATCTCCTCGCCGTAGTACAGGAACGGCGTGCCCCGCAGCGTCAGCAGCAGCATCGCCGCGACGCGCGCGCGCTCGACGCCGTACCGCGTCGCGTGCCGGACGACGTCGTGGTTCGAGAGCGTGGCGTTCGGCCAGGCGTGCGCGGGAAGGAGCCGCTCCCACTCGTCGACGACGCCGCGGAAGCCCGCGGCCGACCAGGGCTGGCGCAGCAGGTGGAAGTTGAACGGCATCTGCAGCTCGTCGTCCCGGCCGTAGTAGCGGACGAGCCGCCTCAGGTCGCGCACGTGCACCTCGCCGACGGCCATGCGGTCGGGATACTCGTCGATCACGCGGCGCCAGCGGCGGTGCACCTCGTGGACCTCGTCGAGGTCGCGGTCGCGCGGCGCGGGCCGCCCGAAGACGCGCACGCGCGGATTGCCGCGCAGCCGCGGGTCCTTCACCAGACCGTGCGCGACGTCGACGCGGAAGCCGTCCACGCCGCGGTCCAGCCAGAAGCGCATGACGCCGTCCATCGCCGCGCGCACGCCCTCGTTCCACCAGTTGAGGTCGGGCTGCCCCGGCAGGAAGTGGTGCAGGTACCACTCGCCGGTGCGCTCGTCGCGGGTCCACGCCGGGCCGACGCCCTCGAACCAGCTCCGCCAGTTGTTCGGCGGCGCGCCGTTCCGCCCCGCTCGCCACACGTACCAGTCGCGCCTGGGGTTGTCAGTGCTCGATCGCGACTCGACGAACCAGGGGTGCTCGTCGGAGGTGTGGTTGGGGACCAGGTCGACGATCACGCGGATCCCTCGGCGGTGCGCCTCCGCGAGCAGCCGGTCGAAGTCCGCGAGCGTCCCGAACGCCGGGTCGACGTCGCGGTAGTCCGAGACGTCGTAGCCGAAGTCCTTCATCGGCGAGCGGTAGAAGGGGCTGAGCCAGATCGCGTCGATGCCCAGGGAATCGTCGCGACCGTTCAGGTGGTCGAGCCGGGCGGTGATGCCCGGCAGGTCGCCCACCCCGTCGCCATTCGAGTCCTGGAAGGACCGCGGGTAGATCTGGTAGAAGACGCCGTCCCGCCACCAGCTCCCGCTCACCGTACCCACACGGTACCGAAGCCGGGCACACCACGTGCACGAGCACGCGGACAGGAGGTGGCCGGCATGGCCAAGCTGGACGCGAAGGCGGCGGACCGGCTCGACCGGGACGAGTTCGCGTACATCGATAGCGAGGGTGGCGAGCACCTGCCGATCAACGACGCCGCGCACATCCGCAACGCGGTGGCGCGCTGGAGCCAGACCGAGTTCGAATCCGAGGCGAAGAAGAAGGAGGCGCGCACCAAGATCCTCGCGGCGGCGAAGCGGCACGGCATCGAGATCGACCCCGACGACAGGATCGTGAGGGGCAGGCACGACAAGGGATGACGTCGGACCGCGAGGCCGCGTTGAAGGGCGAGACGCCGCGGGAGCGCGAGGTGCGCTCGGAGCGCTAGCCTCGTCGCGTGAAGGACGCCGCGCTCCAGGACCGCTACGCGCCGAACGGCGCGTGCTTCGGCTGCGGCCCCGCGAACGAGCGCGGCCTGCGCATCAAGAGCCATCCGCGCGAGGACGGCAGCGTGGTGACGACGTTCCACGCGCGGAAGGAGCACGAGGCGTACGACGGTGCGCTGTCCGGCGGCATCATCGGCACGCTCATGGACTGCCACTCGAACTGGACCGCGACCTACCACCTGATGCGGAAGAGCGGCGCGGACACGCCGCCCTGCACGGTGACCGCCGAGTACGCCGTGAAGATGCGGCGGCCGACGCCGACGGCGGGCCCGATCGAGATCGTGGCGCGGCCGGTCGAGGTCTCCGAGGACCGCGCGACGGTCGAGGCGGAGCTCAGCGCGGGCGGCAGGGTGTGCGCGACGGCGCGCGGCACGTTCGTCGCGGTGAAGCCCGGCCACCCCGCCTACCACCGCTGGTAGGCCGCGCCGGCTCAGCGCTCGAAGGCGACGATCTGCCAGAAGAGCCCGCGCTCGCGTGACGCGAGCCGCAGACCCTCGCGCTCGGCGGCGGCGCGGATGCGCGCGAACGGGTGCAGGTAGACGCGGAGCGCGTCCCGCCGCAGCGCGAGCAGCGCGTTGATCGCGGCGACGCCCACGCGCAGCCACCAGCGCTCGACCGGGAAGCTCATGAGGAGCAGCCGCCGCGCGTGGCGGCCGGCGGCCCCGACGAGCGCGTCGGCGTCCGGGTAGCAGCACACCACCCGCTGCATCACGACGACGTCGGCCGCCGGCGTCTCGGCGGCGAGCACGACGAAGTCGCCGAGCCGCCGGTCCACGCGGCCCGCGAGACCGGACTCGCTCAGCAGCTCGGACGCCACGGTCTCGTACGTGCGCGTCAGCTCGACGTTCGTCGCCGTCGCCGCGCCCGCGCGCAGCAGCTCGATCTGGAGCGCGCCGATCCCGCCGCCGACCTCGAGCACGCCGTATCCGGCGGGGACGCGCTCGGCGACGGCGCGCACCATCCAGCGCGCGTCGTCCGCGAGACCGTTCTCGCGATAGGCGCGCGCCGCGGCGCGCGCGGACTTCTCGCTGAACACGCGCTCGAACCCGCACTCGCAGCCGGCGCCGCACGGAGGCACGAGCGCAGCGTACACGGCGACGGACTACGCTCAGGCGACAGCTCGCACTCGGGGAGGTCACGTCCGATGCCCGCTCGCCGCCGCGCCCGCCCGACGCGCCGTCCCGCCCGCTCCAGCCGTTCCGCAGGCGCCGTCCCGCCGCTGCTCCTCGACAAGCTCGAGTGGCGCCAGGCCGGCCCCTTCCGCGGAGGACGCGTCGGGGCGGTGGCCGGCGATCCCCGCGATCGCAACGTCTTCTACTTCGGCTCGACCGGCGGCGGCGTGTGGAAGACCGACGACGGCGGCATCTACTGGCAGAACGTGTCGGACGGCTTCTTCAAGCGGGCGTCCGTGGGCGCGATCGCGGTGGCGTCGTCCGACCCGAACGTGGTCTGGGTCGGCATGGGCGAGTCCTGCATCCGCGGCAACGTCGCCCACGGCGACGGGGTGTACCGCTCGACCGACGGCGGCAAGACCTGGAGCCACCGCGGGCTCGAGCGCACGCGGCACATCGGCAAGGTGCGCGTGCATCCGCAGGATCCCGACGTCGCGTACGTCGCGGCGCTGGGCCACGCGCACGGGCCGAATCCCGAGCGCGGCGTCTACCGCACCACCGACGGCGGCAAGAGCTGGAAGCGCGTCCTCTCCCGCGGGGAGAAGGCGGGCGCGGTGGACCTCTCCATCGACGCGAACAATCCCCGGATCGTCTACGCCTCGTTCTGGGAGGCGATCCGCCGGCCGTGGGAGCTCGTCTCCGGCGGGCCGGGCAGCGGGATCTTCCGCAGCGACGACGGCGGCGAGACGTGGAAGGAGCTCACGCGCGCGAAGGGCCTGCCGAAGGGCGTCCTCGGGAAGATCGGCATCAGCGCGTCGGCCGCGCGCGGCGGGCGGGTGTACGCGATCGTCGAGGCCGACGACGGCGGCGTCTATCGCAGCGACGACTTCGGCGAGACCTGGGAGCGCGGCAGCGAGGATCGCAACCTGCGCCAGCGTGCCTGGTACTACGATCACATCTACGCGGACCCGCGGGATCCCGAGACGGTGTGGGTGCTGAACGTCGACGCGTGGCGCTCGAGCGACGCCGGCAAGACGTTCGTCCAGATGTCCGTCCCGCACGGCGACCACCACGACCTGTGGATCGATCCGGCCGACCCGAAGCGGATGATCGAGGGGAACGACGGCGGCGCGGTCGTGACCTTCAACGGCGGCGAATCGTGGACGGGCGTCTACAACCAGCCGACCGCGGAGCTCTACCACGTCACCACCGACACCCAGACGCCGTACCGCATCTACGGCGCGCAGCAGGACAACACGACGATCACCGTCCCGAGCCGCTCGGCCATCGCGGGCATCACCGGCGCCGACACGTTCGCGATCGGCGGCGGCGAGTCCGGGTACATCGCCGTGCGCCCGGACGACCCGAACGTCGTGTTCGCGGGCAACTACCAGGGCCTCATCACGCGCCACGACCGGCGCACCGGCCAGTCGCGCAACGTCATGGTCTGGCCGGAGGCGACCATGGGCGAAGGCGCCGTCGGCGCGAAGTACCGCTTCCAGTGGACCTGTCCCATCGTCCTCTCGCCGCACGACCCGAACGTCCTGTACCACGCCGGCAACGTCCTGTTCCGCTCGCGCGACGAGGGCGCCTCGTGGGAGGCGATCAGCCCCGACCTCACGCGCAACGATGCGAGCAAGCTCGGGCCCTCGGGCGGCCCGGTCACCAAGGACAACACCGGCGCCGAGTACTACTGCACGATCTTCGCGTTCGCCGAGTCGCCCGTGCAGCGCGGCGTCCTCTGGGCGGGCAGCGACGACGGGCTCGTGCACGTGTCGCGCGACGACGGCAGGACGTGGAAGAACGTCACGCCGCCGGGCGTGCGTCCGTGGACGCTCATCTCGCTCGTCGAGGCCTCGCCGCACGACGCCGGCACCGCGTACGTCGCCGCGACGCGCTACAAGCTCGACGATTTCGCGCCGTACCTCTACCGGACGACCGACTACGGCCGCACCTGGAAGAAGATCACGGCCGGCATCCCCGACGGCGACTTCACGCGCGCGATCCGCGAGGATCCCGGCACGCGTGACCTCCTCTACGCCGGCACCGAGACCGGCGTGTACGTCTCGCCCGACGGCGGCGCGCGCTGGCACCGCCTCGGCGGGAACCTGCCGGTCGTGCCGATCCACGACCTCGTCATCAAGGACGGCGAGCTCGTGCTCGCGACGCACGGACGCTCGTTCTGGGTCCTCGACGACCTCGCGCCGATCCGACAGCTCGGCGCGGTGAGGGGCAGGGCGCACGTCTTCACCCCGAATCCGACGGTCCGGTACCGCGTCGACATGGGCTTCCCGCAGCCGCCGAAGGTCGGGAAGAACTACCAGATGACCGGCGCGACGATGGTCACCTACCGGCAGCTCACCAAGCCGACCGGGGAGAAGGTGCGCCTGAACATCGACGCCGGCGCGAACCCGGCACCCGGCGTCGCGCTGCAGTACTGGCTTCGCGAGAAGGGCACCGAGGGACGGCTCGCGTTCCTCGACGGCGGCGGGCGCGTGATCCGTGAGTTCAAGAGCGCGCCGCCGGACCGGGAGCCGAGCGGCGCGGACGCGGTCGAGACGCCGGAGAAGGGGACCGCGCAGCCGCCGCAGGACAAGGAGCCCAAGGTCGCGCTCGAGGCCGGCCTCAACCGCTTCGTGTGGAACATGCGCTACCCGGACGCGACGAAGATCGAAGGCGAGGGCGGCACCTGGGAGGCGTTCGAGAACCAGCTCGTCGGCCCGGCGGTCCCGCCGGGGACGTACACCGCCCGCCTCACCCTCGGGGGTCAGGCGCTCGAGACGCGCTTCGAGATCCGCAAGGACCCGCGCGTCAGCGCGACGCAGAGCGACCTCGAGGCGCAGCTCGCGCTCGCGATGAAGGTGCACCAGAAGCTCTCGCGGACCCACGAGACGATCAACGCGGTCCGCGAGCTGAAGGGCCAGCTCGACCTGTGGATCGCGCGCGCGAAGGACCAGGGCGGCCGCTCGCGTCTCGCGACCGCGGCGACGAGCCTGAGGCGCAAGGCCGGCGCGGTGGAGGAGGCGCTCGTCCAGGTGAAGGCGAAGAGCCGCCAGGACACGCTGAACTTCCCGGCGAAGCTCAACATGAAGCTCGCCGCGCTTCTGGGATCGGTCGGCGGCGCCGACTTCGCGCCGACGAAGGGCATGCGCGACGTCCACGAGGACCTGGCGCGCCGGGTGGACGCGCAGCTCGCGAGGTGGGACGCGATCCTCGCGACGGACGTCCCGGCGTTCGACCGTCTGGTGCGCTCGTCGGGCGTCCCGGTCGTCGGCGCGGCGCGCGCCGCGCGCAGGCCGACCGCGCCGCGCCGGAACGCGCGCAAGGCGGCGCGGAGGCCGGTGCGGACGAGGTAGAAGGGGACCCCCGCTAGTCCGGCCCGCGTGCGCGCGAGACGTGCGCCGGCAGCTCGTGGCCGAGCTGCTCGCCGAGCCAGCGCGCGGTCGCGACGATCGCGTCGAGGTCGATGCCCGTCTCGACACCCATACCGCGGCACAGGTAGACGAGGTCCTCGGTCGCGAGGTTGCCGCCCGCCATCTTCGCGAACGGGGAGCCGCCGATGCCGCCGGTCGACGCGTCGAACGTGGCGATGCCGAGGCGGAGCGCGGTGAGCGCGTTCGCGAGCGCCTGGCCGTACGTGTCGTGGAAGTGCAGCGCGACGTGCGCGAGGGCGATGTCGGCGTCCGCGACGGCGCCGAGCAGCAGCTCGACGTCGCGCGGGGTGCCCACGCCGCTGGTGTCGCCGAGGGCCAGCTCGTCGCACCCCATGTCCAGCAGGCGCCGACAGCACTCGACGACGGTGGCCGGCGCGGTGGGCCCGTCCCAGGGATCGGCGACGACCATGGAGAGGTAGCCCCGCACCGGGAGGCCGGCGCCCTTCGCGCCGCGCACCACCGCGCGGTAGCCCTCGATGGCCTCGTCGCGCGCGCGGCCGAGGTTCTTGCGTGAGTAGCTCTCCGACGCGGAGGCGAAGATCGCGATCTCGCTCGCGCCCGCGCCGATCGCGCGCTCGAGCCCCCTCTCGTTCGGCACGAGCACCGGGTAGCGCACGCCGCGGCGCCGGCGCATGCGCGTGAGCAGGTCCTCGGCGTCGGCGAGCTGCGGCACCGCGCGCGCGCTCACGAGCGAGGTCGCCTCGATGACGGTGAGCCCCGCGTCGGCCAGCCGCTCGAGCAGCTCGAGCTTGGCGTCCGTGGAGAGCGTGCGATCCTCGGCCTGGAGCCCGTCGCGCGGCGCGACCTCGACGATCCGGACGCGAGCCGGGAGGGTCACGCGCGCATCGTATGCGGTCGGCATCGTTCGCGCGGCGCCGCTCGTCACGCCCACGACGGCGAGGTCCGGAGCACGGAGTCACGCGCGAGGACCTAGAGTCCGCAGCGTGGAGTTCCAGGAGGTCGTGCGCCGGCGGAGGATGGTGCGCAGCTTCGAGGACCGTCCCATCCCCGCCGACCTGGTCCGGCGGATCCTGGCGAACGCGCCGAGGGCGCCGTCGGCCGGCTACAGCCAGGGCTTCTCGTTCATCGTCTTCGACGGGAAGCCCGAGGTCGCGCGCTTCTGGGAGGTCACCGATCCGGAGCGGCGGAGCGGCTGGAGCGACCTCTACAACGCGCCGCTCGTGGTCGTGCCGTGCTCGGAGAAGGACGCGTACATCGATCGCTACGCCCGCCCGGACAAGGGCTGGACCGACCGCAGCGAGACCCACTGGCCCGTGCCGTACTGGGACATCGACACCGCGATGGCGGCCATGGTCGTCCTGCTCACCGCGGTCGATCTCGGGCTGGGGGCGCTGTTCTTCGGGATCTTCCGCACGACGGAGTTCAAGCAGGCGTTCGGCGTGCCCGAGCGCGTGACCCCGATCGGCGCGATCGCCGTCGGGTGGCCCAGGGCGACGGACCGGCCGTCGCCGTCGCTGAAGATCGTCGGCCGGCGTCCGCGCACCGAGGTCATCCATCGTGGCCGGTGGGAGCAGCGGGGGTGACCGTGGCCGCTCGTGCGCCGCGGGAGGCGGCGAGCTAGCCCGACTCCGCCTCGAACTCCGCGAGCCGCTGGCCGCGGCGCACCTGCTCGCCGACCGACGCGAGCACGCGCTTCACCACACCGTCCGCGGGCGCCTCCACCCGCAGCTCCATCTTCATCGCCTCGACGACGAACAGCAGGTCGCCCCGCCGCACGCGCCGATCGGCTTCGGTGCACGATGCGATGACCACGCCCGGCATCGGCGCCGCGACCTCCGCGCCGCGCGCCAGGTCGACCATGCGCGGCGGCGCGCCGCTCTCGACCTCGAACGTGCGTCCCTCGCAGGCCACCCAGATCCGCGAGCGCTCGCGAGCGGCGGCGGCCGGCGCGCCGTCCACCGTCCAGCGGTGCGGCTCGCCGTCCCCTCGCGCGATCGTGTGCCCGCCCACGTCGTACGGACCGCGGCCGCGCACGCGCACGGCGTGCTCCGCCGCGCCGTCGTGGAGCACGACGGTCGTCGCGCGGCCCTCGCCGGTCCGCCAGGCACCCCGCGCCGTCCACGGGTCGCCCGCGTCGCGCGCCGCGTCGACGACCGCGGCCGCCGCGAGCGCGAGGGCCTGCGGCGTCGCCTGGCGGCCGTCCGGCACGAGGTGCTCGAACTCGCGCGAGACCAGCTCGGTGTCCACGCGGCCTTTGGCGAACTGGTCGTGCGCGGCGAGCGCGCGCAGGAAGCGCAGGTTGGTGCGCACGCCGAGCACCTCGGTGTGCGCGAGCGCCTCCTCGAGCTTCGCGAGCGCCAGCTTGCGGTGCGGACCGTACGCGACGAGCTTCGCGATGAGCGGGTCGTAGTGTCGCGTGACCTCGTTGCCCTCCTCGTACCCCGCGTCGACGCGGACGCCCTCGGGCCAGCCGACGTGGAGCAGCCTGCCGGTCGATGGGAGGAACCCCGCCTCGACGTCCTCCGCGTAGAGCCGCACCTCGATGGCGTGCCCGCGCGGCGCCGGCTCGCCCAGCGCGAGCCGCTCGCCGAGCGCGACGCGCAGCTGCTGCTCCACCAGGTCGACGTCCCAGACGACCTCGGTGACGGGATGCTCGACCTGCAGGCGCGCGTTCACCTCGAGGAACCAGAAGTCGTCGTGCTCGTCGACCGCGAACTCGACCGTCCCCGCGCTCGCGTAGGCGGCCTCGCGCGCGACGGCGATCGCGGCGTCGGCCATGGCCCTGCGCGTGGCATCGCCGATCGACGGCGCCGGGGTCTCCTCGATGACCTTCTGGTGCCGCCGCTGCGCCGAGCAGTCGCGCTCGCCGAGCGCGACGATCGCGCCCAGCGTGTCCGCGAGGACCTGCACCTCGACGTGCCTGGGCCGTTCCACGAGGCGCTCGAGCATCAGCCGCTCGTCGGCGAACGACGCCGTGGCGATGCGCCGCGCCTTCGCGAGCGCCTCGGGCAGCGCGGCCGGCTCGCGCACGCGCTGCATGCCGATGCCGCCGCCGCCGCCGAGGGGCTTCACCATCACCGGGTAGCCGATGCGCTTCGCCGCCTCGCGGAACGCCTCGTCGCTCTGGTCGTCGCCCTGGTAGCCCGCGAGGACCGGCACGCCCGCCCGAGTCGCGATCTCCTTCGCCCGCGCCTTGTCTCCGAGCGCCGCGAGCACGCGCGGCGGCGGGCCCACGAAGCCCATCCCCGCCTCCGCGACGGCGGTCGCGAACGCCGCCGACTCGGCGAGGAAGCCGTAGCCCGGGTGGACGAGGTCCGCCCCCGCCGCCCGGGCCGCGGCGATGAGGCGTGGGCCGTCGAGGTACGAGCTCGCGGCGGCCGCGGGCCCGAGGTGGAGCGCCGCGTCGGCCTCACGCGTGTAGGGCAGCTCCGCGTCGGCGTCGGAGTAGACCGCGATGGTCTTGATCCCGAGCCGCCGCGCCGTCCGCACGATACGCCGCGCGATCTCGCCGCGGTTCGCGACGAGCAGCGTCGTCACCGTCCCCACCGGGCTCTGCGGCGCTCGAGGAACGCGCGCATGCCCTCCTGCCCTTCCGCCGAGACCCGCAGCGCCGCGATGCGCTCGACCGTGAGCTCGCGGACCCGTGCGATCGGCAGGCCCGCGACCTCGCGCACCAGCCGCTTCGCCGCGTTCACCGCGTGCGGGCCGCCCGCGAGGATCGCCTCGACGTGACGCTCCACCTCGGCGTCCAGCTCCGGCGGCGCGGCGACCGCGTCGACGAGGCCGATCTGCAGCGCGCGCGCCGCGTCGCACCGGATGCCGCTCACGAACAGCGCCGTCGCGTGCGCCGGTCCGATCCGGCGGACCACGTACGGCGACACGACCGCCGGCACGATGCCGAGGCGCACCTCGCTGAACGAGAAGACCGCCTCGGTCGAGGCGACCGCGATGTCGGCGACGGCGACGAGCCCGGCGCCCCCTCCGACCGCCGCTCCCTGGACGCGCGCGACGACGGGCATGGGCAGCTCGTCGAGCGCCCGGAACAGCTCGGCGAGGGCGCGTGAGTCGGCGACGTTCTCGGCGAGCCCGTAGTCGACCACGCTCTTCATCCACTCGAGATCGGCCCCGGCGCAGAACGCGGTGCCCTCGCTCGCGAGCACGACCAGACGCGAGGACAGGTCCACCCGGCCGAGCGCGCCGCGCAGCTCCGCGATGACCCGTGCGTCGAACGCGTTCCGACGGTCGGGGCGCGCGATCGTGATGCGCGAGACGCCCCGGTCATCGGCCTCGAGGCGGACGAGCGGCTCGGTCATGCTGGCAGTGTGCCTCGGCCCGGCGTTGACCGCTTCCGCGGCCCGCCGCGCATCAGCCCTGTGGTCGTCCGGCGCTCACCGCGCGCCGGGATCGCGCAGGAGCACGACCAGCTCGCCCTCGGCGACGAGCGTCTCGCGACAGGCGATCCTCGCCGCGAGCGTGACGATCGGCTTCTCGGCCCGCACCGTCGTCACCTCGAGCGCGGCGTCGATCGTGTCGCCGGGGCGGACCGGCGCGAGGAACCGGACCCGCTGCTCGAGGAGGATGCTCCCCGGCCCGGGCAGGTCCATCCCGAGGATGGCGGACAGGAGCGAGGTGGTCAGCGCGCCGTGCGCGATGCGGCCGGCGAAGCCGATGCCGCGCGCGAAGCCGTCGTCGAAGTGCAGCGGGTTGCGGTCGCCGGAGAGCCGGGCGAAGAGCGCGATGCTCTCGTCCGTGACGGTCATCGAGCGCGTCGCGCGCTCGCCGACGGCGGGAATGCGCACCGCCAGAGCGTAGAACGGGTCATGCCGCGTCGTGCTTGAGCGCGTCGAACGCCGCGCAGGCCTCCTCGATGACGGTGCTCGCGACGTCGTCGGCGAGCGAGTAGCGGACGACGTTGCCGCTCCGCCGGCCGACGACCGCCCCGATCTCGCGCAGCACCCTGAGATGCTGGCTCGTCGCGGACCGGCTGCGGCCGACGACCCGCGCCAGGTCGCCCGCGGCCAGGGTGTTGTCCGACCGCAGCGCGCGCACGATCTTCACGCGCGTCGGGTCGCACAGCGCGTCGAGGAGCTCGCGCATCCTGCGCTCCTCGCGCGGGGTGAGCATCTGCCTCTCGGCCGACTCGACCGCGGCCGGGTCGAGGGGCTGGTCCGACCGTTCCTTCTCCATCGAACACTCCATCGGCGCCTGTCGCGCGCTGCCGCCGTCCATGCAAACGCCGTACCGATTGAGCGCCGGCGCAAGTTGCCCGTTCCGCACCGCGCAAGCACGCTGCGGCCCGCATGGGCATCCTCGTCATCGACGACGACACCACGATCGCGGAGCTGATCTGTGCCGTCGTCGAGGACGCGGGGTACGCGTGCGCGACGTGTCATGCCGCCCGCGACCTCCCGAGCGGTCCCTTCGACGTCGTCATCACCGATCTGCTCGAGACGGCGCCGTACTCCCGCGCCGCGGCCGCCCGATGGCTCGGGAAGCTGGCGGAGCGGTACCCGGGCACGCCGGTCGTCGTCGTCACCGCACACGCCGGCGCGGCCCGGGACCGCGAGGCGCTCTCGGCATGGCGCGTCATCATGAAGCCGTTCGAGATCGAGCAGCTCCTCGACGCGATCCGGCAGCTGCCCGCGCGCTGACGCGTGTCGTCGTCGGCGCGCAGGTCTCGGGCGCGGGCGGCGTCTCGCGCGCCGTCGGGCGCGCGATCGACATCGGCGCGCGCGCGGTGCAGGTGTTCGTCGATCCGAACCGCCGCTATCCGCGCGCCGAGCTGCCGCTCTCCGAGCTCGACCTGCTCGGCGCCTCGCTGCGCCAAGCGGGCATGGGCGGGATCGTCCACGTTCCGTACCTCGCGAACGTCGCGACGGCCGACGCCCTGCTGCGCTCGCGATCGATCGAGATGGTCGGGCGCGCGCTGCGGGCGGCCGGCCACGCGGGCCTGTCGGCGGTCGTCGTGCACCCCGGCTCGCACCGCGGACGGGGCTTCGAGGCGGTGCGCGAGGGGCTCGTGCTCGCGCTGGCCGAGGCGGCGCGTGATGCCGCCGTCGACGTCCCGCTGCTCCTCGAGAACACCGCCGGCGCCGGCGGGCACATCGGCGGCGGCGTCGCCGAGCTGCGCTGGCTCCTCGACGCGCTGGATCGCGCCGGCGTGCGCTGCGGGCTGTGCCTGGATCTCGCCCACGCCCACGCCGAGGGCTGGGACCTCGGCCGCGCGAGCGGCGTCGCGGCGCTCGAGCGCGAGTGGCGCGACGCCGGGCTCATCGATCGGGTCGCGCTGGTGCACGCCAACGACTCACGGGCCGCGGCGGGCTCGCACCGTGACCTGCACGCCAACCCCGGCGAGGGGACCATCGGACGGCGCGGGCTGCGTCTCGTCGGCCGCGTCGCCGAGCTGCGCCGCGTGCCGTGGATCCTCGAGGTGCCGGGGAAGGAGCGGTCCGGCCCGCGGCGCACCGACGTGCGCCGCCTCGATCACATCCTGAACACGCCGTAGCGCGGCTGGCCGATCGGCGCGTGGCGCGCCGCGGCGATCCCCAGGGCGAGGACCGTGCGCGTGTCGAGCGGGTCGATGACCCCGTCGTCCCAGAGCCGCGCGGTGGAGTAGTACGGCGAGCCCTGCGTCTCGTACTGCTCGCGGATCTTCGCCTGGAAGCGCCCGCGCTCCTCCTCGCTCTGGAACGTCCCGACCATGGACAGGACCGTCGCGGCCTGCTCGCCGCCCATCACGCTGATGCGGGCGTTCGGCCACATCCAGAGCTGGCGGGGCTGATACGCGCGGCCGGCCATGCCGTAGTTCCCCGCGCCGAAGCTCCCGCCGACGATGACCGTGAACTTCGGGACCACGCTGCAGGCGACCGCGGTGACCATCTTCGCGCCGTCCTTCGCGATGCCGCCGCTCTCGTACTCCCGGCCGACCATGAACCCGGAGACGTTCTGGAGGAACACCAGCGGGATGCCGCGCTGGTCGCAGAGCTCGATGAAGTGCGCCGCCTTGAGCGCCGACTCGCTGAAGAGGACGCCGTTGTTGGCGACGATGCCGACGCGGAAGCCCTCGATCCGCGCGAAGCCGCACAGGATGGTCGTGCCGTAGAGCGCCTTGAACTCGTGGAGCTCCGAGCGGTCGACCAGGCGCGCGACGATCTCGTGGGCGTCCACCTGCGTGCGGATGTCGCGCGGGATCGCGGCGTAGAGGTCGCCCGGGTCGAGCGCGGGAGGCTCGGGTGCGGCGCGGTCGCCCTCCCAGAGGATCGGCCGGTCGAGCTGCGCGACCATGTCGCGCGCGATCTCGATCGCGTGCTGGTCGTTCAGCGCCAGGTGGTCCGCCACGCCGGACACGCGCGTGTGCACGTCCGCGCCGCCGAGCTCCTCCGCGGTGACGTCGACGCCCGTCGCGGCCTTCACCAGCGGTGGCCCGCCGATGAAGATCGTCCCCTGACCCTTCACGATGACCGTCTCGTCGCTCATCGCCGGGACGTAGGCGCCGCCCGCGGTGCACGAGCCCATCACGAGGGCGAGCTGCGGCACGCCGGCGGCCGAGAGGCGCGCCTGGTTGTAGAAGATGCGCCCGAAGTGGTCGCGGTCCGGGAACACCTCGTCCTGCCGCGGCAGGAACGCGCCGCCGGAGTCGACGAGGTAGACGCACGGGAGCCGGTTCTCGAGCGCGATCTCCTGCGCGCGCAGGTGCTTCTTCACCGTGAGGGGGTAGTACGACCCGCCCTTCACCGTCGCGTCGTTCGCGACGATCACGCAGGTCACGCCGCTCACGCGCCCGACGCCGGTGATGAGCCCCGCACCGGGGGCCTCGTCGTCGTACAGGCCGGTGGCGGCGAGCGGCGAGAGCTCGAGGAACGCGCTCCCCGGATCGAGGAGCCGCTCGACGCGGTCGCGCGGCAGCAGCTTCCCGGCCGCGACGTGGCGCTGGCGCGCGCGCTCGGGACCGCCCAGCCGCGCCCGCGCGAGGCGCTCGCGGAGGTCGGCGACGAGGTCGCGCATCGCCTCGCGGCTCTCCCGCGCGGGCGCGCTCGTCGTGTCGAGCGTGCTCGTCAGGACCGGCACGACCGCGATGCTATGCGGATGCGCGCGCGGGTGCCGCCGCGCCCGATGTACGGCGCCCGCCCCTCACCGCGACGGGACCTTCGGCCTCCCTCCAGGTGCCGCTCGGGGCTCCACGGCCGCGACCGCGCGCGCATCGTCGAGAGAGACGCCGCGGGAGGTCGAACATGACAACACCCGTCATCCACGCGACGCCGCGTCCCCAGGGCGCGCACAGCGTCGCGCGGCCGCTGCCGCCTCCGCCGCGCGCGCGGCAGGCATCGCCGGACTCGCGCCGCCCGCTCGATCGCCTCGGCCGGGCGCTGGAGCAGTGGATCTCCGAGCTCCCGCTGGGCAGCACGGAGGCCGGCGACTAGGGCGACCTACCATCGCCTCCCGTGGACGTGGACGTTCGCGCCGCGGTCGAGCGGAGCTTCCTCGCGGCCCTGCCGGCGGCCGCGCTCGATCGCCTGCTCGCCGGGGCCACGGCCGAGGACGTCGCCGCGGGCACGCTGACCTACCGGGGCGGGCGCGAGCCGCGGCCCGCGCTCATCGTGCGCGGGCTCATGCGGACGTACTTCGCCGGCCACGACGGCCGCCAGGCCACCGTCCGCTACGCGCGCGAGGGCGACGTCCTGGGTGTCGTGGCCGCCGCCGGCGGGCCGGCCCCGCTCAACTCGCAGGCGCTCACGGACACGAAGCTGCTACGGCTCGACGCGGAGGTGCTGCGCGACCTCGCGCGCCAGGATGTCGAGGTCGCGTTCGCGCTCGTCGAGGAGCTCACGCAGACCGTGTACGCGCTGTGGCACGAGATCGCGGCGGCGGCCTTCGCGACCGTCCCGCAGCGCGTCGCCCGGCACCTGCTGGAGATCGCCGCGCGCGAGCAGCAGAGCGAGGGCGACGCGCTCGTCGCGCACGTGTCGCAGCAGGAGCTCGCCGATCTCGCCGGGACCGTCCGCGAGGTGGTCGCGCGGGCGCTGCGCGAGCTGCGCGACGACGGCGTCGTGCGCGTCGGCCGGCAGGGCATCGTCGTGACCGATCCCGCTTCGCTCGCGGCCCGCGCCTGGCCGCGTGACGGAGGTCACTGACCGGGCCACCACCACCGGCGACACTGGACGCGCCAGGAGGACCGTTGCTCGACGCGCTGCGCTTCCGCGACTTCCGCTACTTCTGGGCCGGCTTGACCGTCTCCAGCATCGGCGCGTGGATGCAGGTCTTCGCCCTGGGCATCCTCGTCGTGCAGATCGCCGAGCGCGACGGCGTGCCGGAGCTGGCGCCGCTGTACCTCGGGCTCATGGGCCTCGCGCGCGCCGTCCCCGGTCTCCTGTTCACGCTCGTCGCCGGCGCGGTCGCCGACCGGGTCGATCGCCGCGGGCTGCTGCTCGCCACGCAGTCGATCATGGCGCTCAACGCCGGCGTGCTCGCCGTGCTCGCGTTCCTCGGCGCGGCGGCGCTCTGGAGCGTGCTCCTCGCCGCGACGATCCAGTCGGCCGCTTTCGCCTTCGACAATCCCTCGCGCCAGTCGATGGTGCCGCGTATCGTCCCCATGCCGTTCCTGCCGAGCGCGATCGGCCTGCAGTCCGCGGCGTTCAACGGCGCGTCGATCGTCGGTCCGGTCGTCGCCGGCGCGCTCTACGTCCCGATCGGCATCCCCGGCCTGCTCGCCGCCAACGCGCTCTCGTTCGCCGCCATCCTCGGCGCGCTCGCCGTGCTCCCGGCGATCCCGACGAGCGGGACGCCGACGCGCTCGCTCCTCGCGAGCGTGGGCGAAGGCGCGCGCTACGTGCGCGCGAATGCCGTGCTGGTGTGGATCCTCGTCCTGTCGGGCACCCTGTTCGTCGCCGCCGGCCCGACCAGCGCGCTCCTGCCAGCCGTCGCCGGCGACACCTTCTGGAACGGCATGAGCCTGCTGTCGCTGCTCCTCACCGCGATGGGCGCGGGCGCGTTCGCCGCGGCGCTCGTGGTCATGAACGTCCGCCGCGTCCGGTCGCTCGGGAGCGTGTTCACGCTCGCCGCGATGCTCAACGGCGGCGCGCTCGTGCTGTTCGCGCTCTCGAACGCGCCGGAGCTGGGGCTCCTGTTCGCGCTCCTGACCGGATTCGGGGGCACGCTCCTGGCCGGGATGGGGAACAACATGCTGCAGGCGACGACCGACGACGCGTACCGCGGACGCGTGATGAGCGTCTGGGCTTTCCTCTTCATCGGTCTGATGCCGGTCGGCCAGCTCGCGCTCGGCGCGCTCGGCTCGCTGCTGGGCATCCGTGCCGCCCTCGCGCTCGGCGGCGCCGTCGCGTTCGCGGCGGGGCTGTACGCGCGCGTGCGCGTGCCCGCGCTGAGCGCGTGGCGAGCGCCCTCGCACGTTGGGGCGATCGCCCAGACGGCGGCGGTCAGGCGGCCGACGTTCCGGTAGAATCGTTCGCGTCAGACCCCGTAGCTCAGTGGATCAGAGCGACAGGTTGCGGACCTGTAGGTCGGAGGTTCGAGTCCTCTCGGGGTCGCGGTCACCATCGGTGTCGACGACCCCGTAGCTCAGTGGATCAGAGCAGCACCCTTCGAAGGTGTTGGTCGCGCGTTCGAATCGCGCCGGGGTCGCCGATCAGCCGGACCGCTCCGATGACCTCCCAGCTCCACGCCACGCTGCCGGTCGTCGAACCCGGCCGCACCGAGATCCACGTACCGCGCTGGGAAGGCGTCGAGCAGCAGCATGGTTTCGTGCGCGGCGGCGTGGTCGGCATGATCGCCGATTCGGCTGCCGGCCATGCGGCGCTGACGCTGGTCTCCGCCTCGGCGTCGGTGCTGACCGTGGAGTACAAGATGAGCCTGGTCGCCCCGGCCGATGGCGAGAAGCTGATCGCCCGGGGCAGAGTGGTACGTCATGCACGGGAAGAGCGAAGAGTAGTCGAGAGCGTCAGTACGCCGCGCCGCCCGCCGAGACGCGGCCGCGGAAGCGCGCGTACACGAAGAGCGTGTAGAAGAGCACGAGCGGCATCCCCACGAGCGCGACGACGAGCATCGTCCGCAGCGTCAGCTCGGACGACGCCGCGTTCTCCACCGTGAGGCTGCGCGCCGCGTCGGTCGCGGGGAGCACGTCGGGGTACAGCGCGAGCGCGGCGATGGCGAGCAGCCCAGCGATCGCGAGCGACGACGCGGCGAACGCCGTGCCGTCCCGGCCCCGGGAGACCGCCCAGAAGAACGCGGCGAGGGCGGCCGCGACGACCAGCGGCGCCGCGAGCCCCACCGGGCCGAGCGCGAGATCGCGCGGGTCCGGCACCGCGAGCGCCGCGATCGTGACGAGCAGCCACACGCCGGCGAACGCCGCGGCGCCGGCCGCGGCGGCCACGCGCGCCCGGCGCCGGACCTCGCCCTCGGTCTTGAGCGCGAGCCACGCGCCGCCCTGCATCACGAACATCGCGAGCGCGAGGACCCCGGTGAGGAGCGGCAGCGGTCCGAGCAGCCCGAGGAGCCCGCCACGGTACGTGCCGTCCGCCTCGAGCGGAAGCCCCTGCAGCACGTTGCCGACGGCGACGCCGAAGAGGAGCGACGGCACCAGCGAGGACACCGAGAACAGGACGTCCCAGGTGCGGCGCCACCCGGCCGAGTCGTCCTTGTCGCGGACCTCGAGCGAGATCGCGCGGAAGATGAGCCCGAGAAGCACGAGGATGAGGGCGAGGTAGAAGCCCGAGAACACCGTCGCGTACACGAGCGGGAACGCCGCGAAGAGGGCGCCGCCGGCGGTGATGAGCCAAACCTCGTTGCCGTCCCACACCGGTGCGATGCTCGCGATGACCGCGCGGCGCTCGGCGTCGTCGCGCGCGACGAGGAGATGCAGGATGCCGGCGCCGAGATCGAAGCCGTCGAGCACGGCGTAGCCGATGAGGAGCAGGGCCACCAGGACGAACCAGATCGTCGGGAGATCCATCGTCAAGCCTCCCCGGGGCCGCGCAGCACCTCGCGGCGGACGAGCGCGAGCCAGAGCCACGCGATCACGAGGTACGCGGCCGCGAACAGCGCGAGCGAGATCCCCAGATCCAGCGCGGTGACGTTGGGCGAGACGCCGCTCTCGGTGCGCAGCACGCCGTAGACGATCCACGGCTGCCGGCCGACCTCCGCGGTGAACCAGCCGAGCTGGATGGCGACGACGGGGATCGGGATCGACCACAGGAACGCGGTGAGCCAGCCCCGGTGCGACTCGAGGGTGCCGCGCCAGACGAGGACGGCGAGCACGAGGACCTCGAGCAGCATCAGCGTGCCGAGGATGACCATGTTGTGGTACGCGAGGAACGTGAGCGCGACGGGCGGCCAGTCCGCCGCGGGGAACTCCGACAGGCCTCGGACCGTCGCGGTGACGTTCCCGAACGCGAGCAGGCTGAGCAGCCGCGTCACGACGATCTCCGGCGCCCGCGCCGCGGCGGACGGATCCTGCGCGGGCGGAAGCGACCAGAGGACGAGCGGCGCGCCGGCGGTCGTGCTGTACAGACCCTGCATCGCGGCGAACTTCGCCGCCTGGGTGTACGCGACCTGGCGGGCGCTCTGGTCGCCGGTCACGAAGACGAGCACGATGCCGGCGAGCGCCAGCGCGAGCGCGACGCGGATCGACGCGAGCGCGACGTCGCGGCTGCGGCGTCGCAGGAGGTAGAAGGCGGAGATGCCGATGACGAGGAACGCCCCCGCGACCCACGTCGCGACGACAGTGTGCGCGAAGCGCTGGAGCGTCGACGGGTTGAAGACCGCCGCCCAGAAGTCGGTGAGCCACGCGCGGCCGCCCGCGATCTCGAAGCCGGCCGGCGTCTGCATCCAGGAGTCGGCCACGATGATCCAGAACGCCGAGAGCGTGGAGCCGAGCGCCACGAGCACGGCCGCGAGCCAGCGCAGCCGCGAGGAGACGCGGTCGCGTCCGAACAGCAGCACACCCAGGAAGGTGGACTCGAGGAAGAAGGCGAAGAGGCCCTCCGCCGCGAGCGGCGCGCCGAACAGGTCGCCGACGAAGGCGGCGTAGCGGGCCCAGTTCGTGCCGAACTCGAACTCCAAGACCACGCCCGTGGCGACGCCCATCACGAAGGTGAGGCCGAAGATGCGCGTCCAGAAGAGCGCCGTCCGGTCCCAGAGCGGGTCGCCCGTGCGCCAGCGCAGCGTCTCGAAGACCGCGATGAGCAGGCCGAGACCGATGGTGAGCGTGGGGAAGAGGAAGTGGAACATGACGGTCATCGCGAACTGCACACGCGCGAGGATCACGGGATCCATGGCCGGAACCTCCCGGGGCCAACGCTGCCCTGGCGCCCCGGTGGGCGCACAGCGGGCACGCGCCCGTCATCCTGTCGGGCGGTCCCCGACCATACCGTGGCGGCGGCCCGCTCGACCGGTCTTCGGCGGGGTCGTTCGGGACGCCCTGCGGCGTCCGCCGATCAGCGGCTGACGCTGCGCACCGCGCGCTCGGCGAGCTCCTCCGCGAGCTGCTCCGCGCGCAGCCGGCCTCGCGGCCGGTACCACTCGTACAGCCAGTTGCACATCCCGAGGATCGCGAGCGTCGCGACCTTCGCGTCGCCGCGCGCGAGCTCGCCGCGGTCCGTGCCCTCGGCGATCACGCGCTCGAACAGCGCGCGCATCGCGCGGCGCTGGGCGCGCACTCGCGCGAGGTCCGGCGGCGGCAGCGAGCGCCACTCGCGCAGGTAGAGCGCGACGGCGTCCCGGTTGTCCGTGATCGAGGCGACGTATGCCTTCACCATGCGGCGCAGCCGCGCCGGAGCGCCGTCCTCGCCGCGGGCGATCGTCTCGAGCTCGAGGACGGTGTCCTCGAGCGCGCCCTCGAAGAGCCGCGCGAGGAGCTCCTCCTTGGAGCGGATGTAGTGGTACAGGCTGCCCTTGAGCAGGCCGACGGACTCGGCGATGTTGCGCACGCTCGTGCCGTGGTAACCCCGCTCCCGGAACATCCGCGCGGCCGTCGCGAGGATCTCCGCCTCGCGATCGGTCGGCGGCCTCACCGCGCCCGGGCGCGCTGCCATTCGTCGATCCGAGCGAGCACGCCGCCGTCGCCCGCGCCCATCGCCGCCGCGTTGCGCGCCGCGACGAGCTTCGCGCGCCGCGCCGCTCGCGCCGCGAGCCCGGCGCGCTCGGGGATGCGCCGGGCCTGCTCGCCGAGCGCGCGCGCGACGTGCAGGTGCGCGAGCGTCTCGGTGATGCGCTCGGCGTGGAGCAGGAACGGCGCGACCTCCGCGTCGGTCGGCTGCCGCCTGCCGCGCACCAGGTCGAGGCCGCCGCGCCGCGCGAGCGAGGCGGTCATCGCCCGGAGCGCCCCGGTGAGCGTCGCGCGCGCCACCGCGTAGTCGCCTCCCACCGGCCTGCCCGCGAGCATCGGCGTGGGCCCGCCGCGCACGAGCGACGCGGGATGGCGCAGCAGCAGCCGCATCAGGTCGCGCACCGCCATGAGCGACTGGATCTGCGAGGTGCCCTCGTAGATCGGGAGGATGAGCGCGTCGCGCATGTGCCGCTCGACGTCGTACTCGGTCACCACGCCGTAGCCGCCGTGGATCTGGAGCGCGCTCCGGCAGACGCGGATGACCTCCTCCGCCCCGTACCACTTCACGAGCGGCGTGAGCTCGCGCAGCCGGCGCGCGGCGCCCTCGTCCTTCGCCGCGGCGACCTCGTCCTGGAGCACCGATGCCTCGGTGGCGATCGCGCGCAGTCCGGCGATCGTGGTCTCCATCTCCATGAGCAGCTCGGCGATCATCGGGTGCTCGCGGATCGGCCGGCCCATCTGCACGCGCTCGGCGGCGTAGCGCGACGCCTTCTCGTACGCGGCCTCGGCGATGCCCAGCCCCTGGATGCCGATCGCGACGCGCGACTCGTTCATGAAGGTGAGGATCTCCCGCCAGCCCCCGCCCACCTCGCCGAGCAGCTCCGCCTTCGATCCCTCGAAGACCAGGGAGCAGGTGGTCGAGCCGCGGATGGTGAACTTGTGCTCGGCGCGCTCGACCAGGTAGTTGTCGCCCTCGCGCTCGGCGATGAACAGACCCAGGCCGTCGAGCCCGCTCGATCCCGGCACGCACCGGGCGAGCACGATGACGAGGTCCCCGTTGCCGGCGCTGATGAACTGCTTGCGGCCGGCGAGCCTCCAGGAGCCCTGCTCCTCGCGTGCGGTCGTCTGCACGCTGCCCACGTCGGACCCGGCCTGCGGCTCGGTCATCGCGACCGCGCCCTTGAGCTCGCCGCGCACGAGCCGCGGCACGTACCGGCGCCGCTGCTCGTCCGTGCCGAAGCGCAGGATCATCGCGGCGGGCTCGCTGTAGCCGATGCCCAGCTCGACCATCGTCGCGGGGTCCGCACGAGCGATCATCCCGACGCCGAACGACGACACCGTGTAGGGGACGCCGCTGCCGCCGTACGCCTCCGGCAGCGAGAGCCCGACGAATCCGAGCTCGATGAGGCCGCGGAGGTTCGCACGCATCGGGGCGCTCGTCTCGACCCTGCCGCCGTCGCGGACGACCCCGATCGCGTCGACCTCGCGCGCGCGTCCGGCGATCTCGGTGCCGACGTACTCGCCGGCGGCCCCGAGCACCTCGCGCCACGCCGCGACGGTCTCGCGGACGTCGGCGTCCGGACCCTGCGTCAGCGGGACGAGACGGTCCCAGGGGACGACGCGGTCGAAGGTGAGGACGAGGTCGGGGTTCTCGGTGAAGTAGTTCATGAGAAGAAGCGCCTCCCGCTGGCGAGACTCGCGGCGGGCTCGTAGCGCGCTCCGGCCGACGCGGCGAGCGCCCGCAGGCGCTCGACGAGCGCCGCGCCCCGCGCGTCCGCGTAGCGGAACGGACCGCCCAGGAACGGCGGGAAGCCCAGGCCGAGGACCGCGCCGAGGTCGCCGTCGCCCGCCGAGCGCAGGACGCCCTCGTCGAGGCAGCGCACCGCCGCGTTCACGAAGAGCGCGGTGAGCCGCTCCGCGACGTCCGGCGGCGTCGCGGCGGGGGCGGCGCCGAGCAGCTCGTACACGCGCGGGTTCGGCACGCGCCTTCGTCCGCCGTACAGGTAGAAGCCCGCGCCGCCCCGCTTGCCCTCCAGGCCCGCCTCGGCCAGCAGCGCGACGGCGTTGCGCGGCGCGTCGATGCCGGCAGCGGCGGCCACGGTGTCGCCGGCGTGCCGCGCCACCGCGAGGCCGACCTCGTCGATGAGCGCGAGCGGACCGACCGGCCAGCCGAACGCGGTCATCGCGCGGTCCACGTCCTCGATGCGCGCGCCCTGTTCGAGCAGGTGGGTCGCCTCGCCGAGCATGAGCCCGAGGATGCGCGTCGTGTAGAACCCGGGCCCGTCGCGCACCACGATGACGGTCGTTCCGAGCGCGTTGGCGGCCGCGACGACCCGCGCGACGGCCCACGGCTCGGCGCGCTCGGTGCGCACGACCTCGACGAGCGGCATGCGGTGGACCGGCGAGAAGAAGTGCATGCCGACCACCCGCTCGGGCCGGCGCGCGCCGGTGGCGATCTCGGCGATGGGGAGCGCCGAGGTGTTCGACGCGATGACCGCGTCGTCGCGCGTCGCGGCCTCGAGCTCGCCGAGCACGCGGCGCTTGAGCCCGAGCTCCTCGAACACCGCCTCGATCACCAGCTCGGCCCGCGCGAACCCGGAGTAGTCGGTCGTACCCGACACCCGCGCGATCACCCGCGCGCTCTCGCGGCGCTCGATCGCGCCTTTGCGTGACGCTTCGGTCGTCAGCGCGCGGACCGCGCCGAGGCCGCGCGCGAGCGCCGCGTCGTCGACGTCGCGCATGCGCACGGTCATGCCGGCGACCGCGGCCGCCTGCGCGATGCCCGAGCCCATGAGGCCGGCGCCGACCACCGCGACGTCGCGCGGCGCGTCGGCGCGCGGCAGCCCCTCGGACGACGCGCGGCGCTGGCGGGTGGTGAGGAAGAAGAGCGCGATGAGGTTCCGCGCGACGTCGCTCGTCGCGAGCTCGCCGAACGCGCGCGCCTCCGCGTCGAGCCCGGCCGGCATGCCCCGGGCCAGGCCGATCGCGAGCGCGTCGAGCACGCGCGGCGGCGCGGGGTAGTGCCCGCGCGTCTCCTTCATCAAGCGCGCGCGGGCCTGCCGCAGCGCGAGCGCCCGGGCCGGCGCGACGAACGTCGCGGCGCGCTCGAGGGCGCTCCGGCCGCCCGCCGGCTCGCGCTTCGCGCCCTTGAGCGCGCGGTCGTACGCGGCGCGCTCGAGCACGGCGGGCTGCGCGAGCTCGTCGACGAGCCCCGCGCGCAGCGCGCGGCGCGCCGAGAGCCGGCGCGCGCCGAGGATGAGGTCGAGGGCGCGGGGGAGGCCGACGAGCCGCGCGAGGCGCTGCGTCCCGCCGGCGGCCGGGATGAGCCCGAGCTGCACCTCCGGAAGCCCGACGCGCAGCTCGGGCGTGTCGGCGGCGACGCGCCAGTCGCAGGCGAGCGCGAGCTCGTACCCGCCGGCCAGCGCGCTGCCGTTCAGCGCGGCGACGCTCGTGCAGGGGAGCGCGGCGATCTCGTCGCAGAGCCGCTGCATGGCGCGGCTCGCCTCGGTGAGCTCGGCGGCGGACGGCCAGATCGAGAGGAGCTTGAGGTCGGCGCCGCCGCTGAACGTGTCCGGCTTCGCGCTCGCCAGCACGAGCCCGCGGGGCCGCGCGGCGCGCGCCGCGGCGACGGCGCCGAACAGCGCGGCGATGAGCGGCGGGTCGATGGAGTTCACGCTGTCGTTCGGCCGGTCGATCACGATGCGCCCGACGACGCCGTCGCCCGGCTCGTACGACGCCCCGGCCGGCGCGATCGAGGCGATGTCGACCGTCACGCGAGCAGCTCCAGGACGATGGCCGCGCCGTTGCCGCCGGCGGCGCAGACCGTCGCCATGCCGAACTGGGTCCCGCGGCGGCGCATCTCGTTCGCGAGCGTCGTGACGACGCGCGCGCCGGTCGCGCCGAAGGGGTGCCCGAGCGCGATCGAGCCGCCCATGACGTTCACCCGCTCCTGGTCGATCGCGCCGACGCCGTTCCGCTCGAGCACCTGGAACGTCGACAGCACCTGCGCCGCGAATGCCTCGTGCATCTCGACGAGCCCGATCTCTCCGAGCGCGAGGCCCGCGCGCGAGAGCGCGATGGGGATCGCGTACGCCGGCGCGATGAGCAGCTGGTCGGCCGGATCGACGGCGGCGTACGCGTACGAGCGGATCGCCACCAGGCCGGTCCGCCCCTCCGCGCGGGCGCGCTCCTCGGAGAGGAGCAGGACCGTCGCCGCGCCGTCGGTGAGCGGGCTCGCGTTCCCCGCGGTGATGGTGCCGTGCGCGCGGTCGAAGACCGGCCGCAGCGACGCGAGGCGCTCGAGCGTGGTATCGCGGCGGATGTGCGTATCGGTGCGGACGACCGCGCCGTGGCGGAACACCGGCACGACCTCCGCCGCGAGCCGCCCGTCGTCCCAGCCCGCCGCCGCGCGCTGGTGGCTGCGCAGCGACCAGCGGTCCTGCGCCTCGCGGCCGATGGCGTTGATCCCCGCCATCCGCTCCGCGGACTCGCCCATGGTGAGCCCGGTGGAGGTCTCGCGGATGCCGGGCGCGACCGGCGCGAGGTCGCCGAGGCGGATGTGCGCGAAGCTCGACGCTTTGCGCGGAAGCGTCCTCGCCTGCGACGCCGCGACGAGCGCGCGCGCGAGCTTCGGCGAGTAGGTGATCGGGACGTTGGAGAGGCTCTCGGCGCCGCCCGCGAGCACCGCGTTCGCGGTGCCGACCGCGATGTGATCGGCGGCGTCGGTGATCGCGACGCACGCCGACGCGCAGGCCATGCCGACGCTCGACGCGTAGATCGAGGTGGGCAGGCCGAGCGCGAGGACGATCTCGCGCGCGAGGTTGTGGTACGCGACCGGACGCGAGACGTTGCCGTACACGATCTCGTCGATCGACGACGACGGCGTCTCGCTGCGGGCGAGCGTCTCGGCGGTGGCGGCGGACGCGAGCTCGAGCACGTCGGCGTCGGCGAAGTCCGTGCCCGCTTTCACGAAGGGGGTGCGCCAGCCGCCCGCGATCACCGCACGCCGCATCCCCTAACGGTACCAAACGAACGTTTGGTCGGGGCTCGGGTCCGGTCGGCGTCCGTCTACCGGCTCGAGGCCACGCGGCGCCGCGGCGAGAAGGCGTAGCGGGCGAGGAGCACGCTGATCAGGCCGGGCACGACGACCTGGATCGCGTTGAGCCGGGGCGAGAGCCGGATGCCGAAGAGACGCGGCGTGAGCCGGTTCGCCAGGAGCGAGGCGTGGAGGATCGCCTCCCACAGGGCGATCCCCGCGCCGAACGCGGCAACGGCGCGCAGCGGAAGCCGACGGATGTCCATGGCCCACCTCCCCGACCATGATGGAGCGGCCGCCGCGGCGTCGCGTCGAGCGCGGCCGACTCTGTGTCGCGTCTAATAGATCGCAGGTGCTCGACCCGCTGGCCCTCTTCGCTATCGGCTTCGGCGTCGGCTCCTTCGGCACGCTCGTCGGCGCCGGTGGCGGGTTCCTGCTGGTGCCGCTGCTCGCGCTGCTCGAGCCGTCGCTGCCGCCGGAGGCGATCACGTCCGTCTCGCTCGCGGTCGTCGCGCTCAACGCGAGCTCCGGTGCGCTGGCGTACGCGCGTCAGGGCCGCGTGGACTACCGCTCCGGCGTGCCGTTCGCGCTCGCCACGCTGCCGGGAAGCGTCGCCGGCGCGCTCCTCGTGCGCTTTGTGTCCCGCGGCCTGTTCGACCTCGTCTTCGCGGTGCTGCTCGTCGCCCTCGCGGTGTTCGTCGTCGTGTCGCACGAGGACGAGCCCGAGCCCGCGCCGGAGGGCGGCGGCTGGGGTCACGTGCTGCGGCAGCTCACCGACCGCGGCGGCGCCGACTACCGCTACCACGTCAACATGCCGCTCGGCCTCGCCATCAACGCGCTCGTCGGCCTGGTCTCGAGCTTCCTCGGGATCGGCGGCGGCGTCATCGCGGTCCCGGCGCTCGTCGGGCTGCTGCGCTTTCCCACGCACATCGCGACCGCGACCTCGCACTTCGTCCTCGCGATCATGGCCACCGTGGGGACGGGCACGCACATCGTCTCCGGCGATCTCGACGGGCTGGCGCTGCAGACCGTCGTGCTGGGCGTCGGGGCGGTCGCCGGAGCGCAGCTCGGCGCGCACATCTCGACGCGCGTGCACGGCGTGGTGATCGTCCGCGCGCTCGCCGTCGCGCTCGTCTTCGTCGGCGTCCGGCTGGGGGCGCAGGCGCTCCTCGGGGTCTGACGAGATCCTCGCCTCGGCGTATCTGTACGCGGAGCGCTCGTATCCGGCGGGCGCCGACTTCGCGGGGGCCGGCACGATCGTCGTGAGCGACGCCGGCGTGAGCGGCATCGGCATCCGAATGGCCGCGCCCCCGTGACGATCGTCGCTCCATCCCGGCGCGCCGCTCGGCCCCCGCTCCGCGATAGCGTGCGGCGCTACCCGCTCGGCCGCAGCAGCACGAACAGCCGCACGATGCTCCGCGAGCGCAGCACGACGTCGCGCTCGGCCTGCTGGTAGCCGTCCTTGATCACGTAGACCTCCCAGAAGACGATCGACGTGATCACCGGGATCTGATCCGACCACACGCCGCGACCGTCGGTCTGCGGCTTCCACGGCAGGCACACCGTGTCGCGCAGCAGCACGCAGGCGCCCTGCACCGGCCGCAGCGTGCGCGCGTCGAGCACCGTCACCTCGATGCGCGCGAACCCCTCCATGGGGATGCGCGACGTCGGCGCCGGCCGGAGCGTCGGCGTCGGGGTCGGGAGTCCGCCACCGCCGCCGAGGCCGCCGCTCCCCGAGCCGCCGCTCCCCGTCGGGCCGGGCCGGCCGCTGCCGCCCGGACGCGGTGAGCCCGGCCGCGCGGTCGCGGTCGGCGCCGCGCTGGGCGCCTCGGTCGCCGCGGCGGTCGGCTCGGGCGTGGGCTCGGGCGTCGGCGACGCGGCGACGACCACCGGGGCGAGCGCCACGGTGCGGCCGCGCAGGGGGCCGGTGATCACGCTCGCCGCGCTGTTCGGCGGCTGCGCCGGCTCGCCGCCGCCGCCGTCCTCCCACGGGAGCCCCGCCGGCAGCAGGTACCAGATGAGGAGGAGCGCGGCCGCGGCGATGACGATGGGCCCGCGCAGGCCGCGCCGGCGCGCCGCGGGGGGCGCGGGCGCGAGCGCGAGGCGCGGCGGGGGCGGCGTCCGCGGGTGCCGCGCGCGGAGCAGCGCGACCCCGACCGCGTGGCGCGCCCGCCCCGCGACGAGCAGGTCGTTCGGGTCGGGCGGCGCGCCCGGGAGGCGCAGCCGCGCCGCGGCGCGCGCGGTCGCGAACGCGTCGCCCGTGAGGAAGGCGCGCCGCAGCGCGGCGCGCCGCGCGGCGAACGCGCCCGCGTCATTCATTCAGGTAGATCTCGAAGGCGACCGACGACCCGGGGTCGTCGGGGTTCAGCTCGTGGTACGCGCGCAGCACCGCGCCGGCGAACTGCCCGTCGACGAGCGGCGCGATCGCGAGCGCCGCCATCCGGTCGCCCTGCGCCGCCTCGGCGTGCGAGCCGTACGCGAAGACGATCGCGACCCTGCGTCCGGGGGCCACCGAGGCGAGCTGCGAGCGCACCGCGTCGGCGACGCGCTGCTGCTCGGCCGCGGCGACCGCGGGATCGTCCGAGAGCAGCAGCGACCCGGTGACCGCGATCCGGAGCTCCACCGGCTTGGGATCGATGCCCTGCTTCGCGACGACCTGCGGCGCGACGGCGTTCGCGGCGAGGAAGATCGCGAAGAGGCCGAGCAGCAGGTCCGCCCAGAGCCAGCCGGCCAGCCCGAAGCTGACCTGGCGGCCGAAGCCGAGCATCAGCGGCGGGTGAGCGCTTCGGCGACGCGCTCGAGGCGCTGCGCCGCCTCGCGCAGCTCGCGGATGGCGTTCTCCATGTCGAAGAGCTGGCCCTCGCGCTCCATCGCGCGCTCGTAGATGCGCCGCTCCTCGGCGGCCATCGCGATGAGCGCGCTCTCGGCCTCGGCGTCGGGCACCTCGAGCGCGCCGGCCGACGACGCCTCGCCCAGCAGCGCGCGGATCTCCGACTCCTTGGCGAGCACGCGCGCGCGGATGGTGCGCCCGCGGAGCTCGCTGCGCAGGTGCAGCGCGAGCGAGAGCGCGATGAGCACGCCGATGAGCGACGCGTCGGTGAGCGCGAGCGTCGAGAAGTTGAGCGGCAGCGTGCCGCCGAAGCCCTCCTGCCACAGCAGCAGGAAGGGCCGCGTCACCAGGTCGGGCTGCTCGCCGAGCAGGCGCGCGTACGCCGCGGCCGCGAGCGAGAGCCCGAGCCAGGTCACCGCGATCGGTGCGAACACGAGCACGTTGCGGACGACCTCGAGGACGTCCCAGAGGATCGAGTGCGTTCCGACGACGCTCTCGGCCAGGGCCCGCGGGTCGATCGCGCCGACGTAGCCGGCGACCTCGCGCTCACGACCGTCGCGGACGCCGTCGGCGAGCCGCTCGAGCAGCGCCTCCAGCGACGGGTCGCGACGGCCGACCTCCTCGGCGAGCGCGTCGATGCGCTCGGCGGTGCTGTCGCGCCCGACGAGCGTGCGCTCGGCCGTTCCCAACGCTTCCCTCATGACGACCCCTTGAACGAAAGACTACGGCGGGCGGTGCCCGCCGAGGTATTAATCGGGCTCGAGCACGGCCGTTGCGGCCGGATAGGTCCCCAGGACCTGGATCCACTCGCAGCAGGTCGCCATGAGCGCGAGGGCCTCGCGGCCGGGGGTGGCCGCCGGGTCGCCCTCGAAGTCCAGGTAGAAGACGTAGTCCCAGGGCGCCGCCCGGCTGGGCCGCGACTCGATCTTGGCGAGCTGGAGGCCGGCCGTGGCGAACGGCTGGATCGAGCGGTTCAGGGCGCCGGGGACGTTCTTCGTCGTGTACACGAGGCTCGTCTTGGCGGGTCCCCGCAGCAGCCCGGGCGCGATGCGGCGCACCGCCGCCTCGTCGCCGTCGCGCGCGAGCCCGAAGAACCGGGTGAAATTCTCCTGCGCGGTCTCGATCCCCTCGGCGAGCACCACGAGCCCGTAGCGGGCCGCCGCGCGGCGAGCGGCGACCGCGGCGACGGTGCGGTCGCCGGCGGCGGCGACCTCCATCGCCGCCCCCGCGGTGTCGTAGGCGACCTCGGGCTGGATGCCCTTCGCGCGCAGGAACTCCTCGACCTGGGCGAGCGCCTGTGGGTGCGAGCGGGCGACGCCGATCCCGTCGAGCGTCGCCCCGGGGACGCCGAGGAGGCAGTGGCGCACGCGCACGACCGCCTCCGCGACGACACGCGCGCTCCGGTGCGTGCGCAGCAGGTCGTACACGTCGGCGACCGAGCCGGCGTGCGTGTTCTCCACCGGCACGACTGCGGCGTCGACCTCGGCGGTCTCGAGCGCCGAGAACACGTCGGCGAACGTCCGCCGCGCGAGCAGGCTCTGGTCGGGGAAGAGCGCCGCGGCCGCGGCTTCCGAGAACGCGCCCGCGAGCCCCTGGTAGGCGACGCTCACAGCCGGGCCAGCACCTCCTCGCGCCGCCACACGCGGCGCGCGATCTCCAGGGCGACGACGTCCGATCCCACGAGCGCGAGCCCGAGGCCGACGAGCGCCCATCCGTCCGCGACCCGCGCCGCGACGAGGGCGAGGCCGCCGAAGGCCGCGAGCGAGAGCCCGATGAGCAGGCCCGCGATCTGCTGACCTGCGCGGCTCGTGCGCACGAGCGCGGCGACGATGAGCACCCAGCTGCCCGCCGTGAGGAGGTAGAGCAGCGCGACGACGACGAGCGCGTAGAGCATCGGGAGGGGGAGCGCGAGCGCGACCCGCGTGGCGCCGAACTGCGCCGACGCGAGCACGTAGAAGAGCGCGACGCTGCCGACGCAGATCGTGAGCACCGGTCCGATCATCCCGAGGAGCTTGCCGACGACGATGTCGATGTCCCGCACCGGCGCCGCGAGCAGCGGGATGAGCGTCCCGTTCTCCTTCTCCTGCGTGAACGTCGACGCGATGAGCGCGACGCCGGACAGGGCGGGGAAGAGCGCGCTTTGCAGCGCGAGCGCGAGGATCGTGAGCTCGCCCACGCGCGTCGAGCGGTTGCTGAGGACGAAGACGATCGGGAGGAGCGCGAACACCGCCATGCGGCCGACGGCGCCCCGGTCGCCGAAGATCTCCCAGCGGATCTCGCGCCACGCGACGAGCAGCGCGCTCCTCACCTCCGCCCGGCCTCCGACACGATCGCGAAGTAGGCCTCCTCGAGCGTGCGCTCCTCGCGCGTCAGCGTGAGGACGCGGATGCCGTCATCGAGCAGCGCGCGCAGCGCGGCGCTGTTGCCCGTGGCGGGATCCTCCGGCGCGAAGCGCAGCGCGCCCGCGCCGTCGGCCGCGACGCTCTGCGCCGCGATGCCCGCGCGCGCCAGCGCGGCGCGCGCCGTCTCGCCGTCGCCGAAGAACGTGACGAGGTACGTCGGGCGGTCGGCTGCCCGGAGCCCCGCGGTGGTGCCCTCGCGCGCGACGCGGCCGCGGTAGAGGACGACGACGCGGTCCGCGATGCGCTGCGCCTCGTCGAGGTCGTGCGTGCAGAGCAGGATGGCCCGGTGGCGCGCCCGCAGCGAGACGATGAACGATCGCAGCGAGCGCGCCGTCTCCGGGTCGAGCGCCGTCGCGGGCTCGTCGAGCAGCAGCACCGTCGGGTCATGCACCAGGCTGCGCGCGATGGCGACCTTCTGCTTCATGCCGCGTGAGAATGCGCCGAGCCGCATGTCGAGCCGGTCGGTGAGGCCGAGGAGCTCGGCGAGCTCCGCGGCGCGGCGGGCGGGGTCGTCCACGTGGTAGAGGCGACCGAAGAACTCGAGGTACGCGCGCAGCGGCATGCGCTCGTAGAGCGAGGGCTGGTCGGTCACGAAGCCGCAGCGCCGGCGCACCGCGTTCGGGTCGTGGCGCACCGCGATGCCGTCCACGACCGCGTCGCCCGACGAGGGCGCGAGGATCCCGGCGATGATGCGGCTCGCGGTCGTCTTCCCGGCGCCGTTCGGGCCGAGGAGCGCGACGATCTCGCCGGACTCGACGGCGAACGAGACGTGGTCGAGCGCGACGAGGCCGCCGAATCGGCGCGTGACGTCGCGGACCTCGATCACCCGTCCCAGCATATGCGTCCCCCGTCCTCGTCCACGCACCGCGGTGCGCGCCCTCGTCCTCGCGCGCGTGTACCCTTGCCGCGGATGGACACGGTGCTCTCGCTGCACGGCCGGCTCGCGACGGTGCTCCTCCTGTATTACGGCGCGGTCGGCCTGTGGGGCATCGCGCTGGGGCTTCGCGGCAGCGGGCCGACGTCCGGCTTCCGCGGCGCGCTGGTCATCGCCGAGATCGCCGTGCTCGCGCAGGGCCTGTTCGGCGTGCTCGTGTTCCTGTTCTATCGACAGCCCTCCGACACCCTTCACGTGCTCTACGGCTTCGCGCTCGCGCTCGCGATCCCGCTCGCGTGGACGACGGTGCGCGACCGCTCACCCCGCGCGCAGTCGGTGTGGCTGGGCCTCGTCGCGCTCTTCGCGGCCGGTCTCGCCATCCGCGGCATCACGACCTCGTGAGCGGACCGCCCTCGATCGATCCGCGTCCCGACGTCGCGGGCGACGCGCTCCGCGCGCTGCGCGGCGACTTCGTCTACTGCAACGTCGCCGGCTCCGGCCCCACCTTCCCGGTCGCGGCGCGCGCCGCCGAGCGCTTCCGCGCGTGGCTCGCCGAGGTCGGCATGTTCTCGCACGTCGGGTACGACGCGTACAACGTCGCGCTCGACGAGACGCGGGCGGACCTCGCGTCGTTCGTCGGGGACGAGGGCGGCGCCGTGCGCGTCGGTCTGGCCCAGTCGGCGACCGACGCGCTCAACACGCTCGTCGGCGGGATGCGCCTGCGGCCGAATGCCCACGTGGTGACGACCGCCGAGGAGCACGGCAGCGCGCTCATGCCCGTGTTCCTGCGGCGCCGGCGCGGCGATCGCGTGACGGTGGTCGCCCACCGCGACGACGCTTCGTTCCTCGACGAGCTCCGCGCGCGCTTCGCGGCCGGCGCCGACGCGCTCGTCATCTCGCTGGTCTCGTGCAAGAGCGGGAAGGTGCTGCCGGTGCGTGACGCGGCGCGGATCGCGCACGAGTCGGACGCGGTGGTGATCGTCGACTGCGCGCAGGCCGCCGGTCAGATCCCGGTCGACGTGCGCGCCCTCGGGGCCGACGCCTGCGCCTTCCTCGGATACAAGTGGCTGCACGGCCCGCTCGGCGTGGGCGCGCTGTGGGTGCGCGACCTCGAGCGCTTCGAGGTGCTCCGTCTGGGCTGGCGCTCGCAGACGCAGATGGACCTCGAGGGCGGCGTCACGCTCCGCCCGGACGCCGCCCGCTTCGAGATCGGGACGGTCGACGCGGGCGCGTACGTCGGTCTGCGGCAGACGCTCGCGGTGCACCGCGCGCTCGGCGACGCGGTCCCCGCCCGCATCGTGGCCCTGCGCCGCCGTCTGCTCGCTCGCTTGGCGGAGCTGCCGTTCGACCTCGTCTCGCGGCCGTCCGATCCGACCGGGATCGTCGTCGCGGCGCCCCGCGGCGCGCCGGCCGCGGACGTGGTCGACCGCATGTGGCGCGAGCAGCGCGTCGTGGTGAAGCACCTCGCGGAGCCCGGCCTCGAGGCGATCCGGATCTCGTTCTGGGCGCTGCACGCCGACGCGGAGATCGACCGCGTCGCCGACGCCTTCGCCGCGACGGTGGCCAGCCGCGTCTAGGCCACGTATCCTCGTTCGCCCATGACGCTCCTGCGCGACCAGGTGGCCATCGTGACCGGCGGCGGTCGGGGCCTCGGCCGCGCGGTCGCGGAGACGCTCGCCGGGCTGGGCGCGTCGGTGGTGGTGGCGTCGCGCAACGCGCCGCAGCTCGACGAGGTCGTGCTCGCGATCAAGCGCGCCGGCGGCCGCGCGCTCGCGCAGACCGCCGACGTGTCCGACGAGCGGCAGGTGCAGGACCTCGTCCTGGCGACGACCCGCTGGGTCGGTCCGGCGACGATCCTCGTGAGCTGCGCCGGCATCGTCGACCCGATCGTGCCCCTCGCCCGCTCCGACCCCGCGCTGTGGCTCCGGAACATCTCGGTCAACGTCGGCGGCACCTACCTGCCGATCCGGGCGGTGCTCCCGGGGATGCTCGAGCGCGACGCCGGGCGGATCGTGAACATCTCGTCGGGCGGCGCGCGGCGGGCGACCGCGGGCCGGACCGCGTACGACGCCGCCAAGGCGGCCGTCGAGCAGCTCACCCGCGCGCTCGCGCTCGAGATCGCCTCGACCGGCGTGACGGTCTGCTCGTACGACCCCGGGCCGATGGACACCGCGATGCAGGAGCGGCTCCGCCGCGCCGCGACCGAGGACTTCCCGCGCGCCGAGGAGTACCGCGCGATGCAGCGCGAGGGGCGGCTGCGGCCGCCGAAGGACGCCGCGCGCGTCGTCGCCTACCTCGCGCTTCCGACGGCCGCGCGCAACGGCGAGACCCTCCGATACGACGACGCCGAGCTCGCTCGTGCGGTCGAGGGCGCGCTCCCCGCCTAGTGCTCGGAGGACGATCCCGCGAGGCCGTTATCGCGACGGTGCGCGGCGTCGGCTATCGCTTCGAGGACTGACGAGGCTCATCGGGGCCTCAGCTCACGCTTGTGAGCCAGATCGACCTGTCGGCGAGGGCGTCCCTCGCGGGCAAGGCCTTCATGAGATCGGAGAGGTCCCGGGCGACGGCACCCGAAGACCGGCCCTGCGGGTAGCGCTTCGCGGAGAGGAAGATGAGCCCGGCGTACGGTTCGCCGACGGCCTGCCGCTCTTCGGACAAGGGGCCGAAATGACGGACGTTGTACGTGACGATCGCGCGGCCCGCCTCGGCTGCCCACGACAGCAGATCCCGGTCGGTCAGGCCCCTCAGGTCGTCATCCTCCGTGACGGCCAGGACGTCGTGACCACGGGTCCGCAGGTCCGCCGCGATCGCCTTGTCGATGTGCTCATCGAGAACGAGCCGCACGTCGCCGCTCCGAGATCAGCTGCGCCGACGACGGGTGGAGGCGTTTGACCCGCTCGAACGCCTCGTCGTTCTCATTGATCGCCCGATCGATCTCGCTCGGATAGTCCGCCGCGTAGGCCATGGCGCGATCGATCGAGGCTTCGTCGAGGGAGAGCCACTTCGCCGCGGCCGCGCGGGTCTTGGTCGCGCGCACGGTCTGGACGATCTGCCAGATGCTCAGCCGCGGTCGGCCCGCGAGCACGGCGTCGCGGCCGCCGCCGCGCTCGATGAAGACGATCCCCGGGTGCCGGCGCATCTTGACGCCCTCGTCGATCATGCGCTCGGCCAGGGTCCGGGGCGCGACGCCGCATCGTCGGGCCTCCTCCTCGAGCCCGCGGAGCGTATTCCTGTCAGCCCGCAGAGAGAAGACCGTCCGCTCGCTCATGTGGAATACAGTGTATTACGACGAGGCAGGCCGGCATCCGCGGTGCCGGTACCGATGCGGATGCGCGGGGATCCCTGGACGCGACGCTAGCGCTCCTGCGACTTCGCCTCTCGCGCGCTCGGCCGGTAGGCCTTGCGGCGCGCGATCGCCGTGCCGAGCTCCTTCGCGACCCCGGCCGGATCGGCCTCGGCGCGCTCGGTGAGGTCCTTCGCGGAGCGCGGGATCACACCGCAGGTCGGGCAGTCGCCCGTTCCGTCGAGACGCCCCGCGCAGTTGGCGCAGTGGACGTCGTGCGCGGCCTGTGGCCGGATGAGCCCGAGCGCCGTCGCCTCCCGCAGAAGCGGCCCGATGTCCGTTGCCGTCGCCATCTCGCTCCTCCTCTTATGCTGACCCGAGCACCACCGACTTCTTCTCGGTGTAGCTCTCGATCGCCTCTATGCCGTGCTCCTTGCCGAAGCCGGACTGCTTGGAACCGCCGAAAGGCAGCTGGTCGTACGCGACCTGGATGTCGTTCACCCAGGTGTAGCCGGCGTCGAGCTGCTCCGCGGCGCGGCGCGCCTTCGCCATGTCGCGGGTGAAGATGCTCGAGCCCAGCCCGTAGACCGACGCGTTCGCCCTGGCGATCGCCTCGTCCAGGTCCTTCACGATGAAGAGCGGCACCGCCGGACCGAAGACCTCCTCGGTCGCCATGCGCGAATCCTCCGGGACGTCGGTGAGGACGGTGGCGGGGTAATACCAGCCCTTCGCGAGGGCGGGGTCGTCGGGCCGCTTCCCGCCCGCGAGCACCTTCGCGCCGCGCTTCACCGCGTCGGCGACCTGTGCCTCGACCTCCTCGCGCTGGTGCTCGGTGTGCAGCGGCCCCATCTTGGTGTCCGCGGCGAACTGGTCGCCGAGCTTCCACTCCTTCTGCGCACGGTCGGCGAGCTTCGTCATGAACTCCTCGGCGATCTTCTCGAAGAGGAAGATGCGCTTCACCGCGAGGCAGGCCTGGCCGGCGTTGAAGAAGCGGCCGATGGCGGCGGCGGCGCTCGCGCGGCGCACGTCGGCGTCGTCGGCGACGATCATGGCGTCGCTTCCGCCGAGCTCGAGCGTCACGCGCGTCACGTTGCGCGCCGCGAGCTGCATGATCCGCTTGCCCGTCTCGGTCTGCCCGGTGAACGCGATCTTGTTCACGCGCGGATGAGAGACGAGCGCGTCGCCCACCTCGGCGCCCGATCCGTGCAGCGTGTTGATGACCCCGGCCGGGAATCCGGCCGAGGCGATCGCCTCGATCGCGCGCTGCGTCGCGAGCGGCGTCGTCGACGCGGGCTTGAGCACGATCGTGCACCCGGTCGCGAGCGCCGGGCAGAGCTTGTTCGCGAACAGCGTGAGCGGGAAGTTCCACGGCGTGATCGCCGCGACGACGCCGACCGGCCGGCGCATGGTGATCCCGAATTTCGCGGGGTCGTCGAGCGGGATGTAGTCGCCGCGGATCTTGTCGGCCAGGCCGGCGAAGTACTCGAGGTTCTCGGCGACGCGCTGCGCCTCGATCTTCGCGTGCGCGAGGGGCTTGCCCTGCTCCTTCGCGAGGAGCGTCGCGACCTCGTCGACGACCTCGTGCATCCTCGCGGCGGCCTGGTGCATGAGCTGCGCGCGCTTGGTCCCGGGCGTGGCGGCCCAGGCCGGGAAGGCCTTCGCGGCCGCGGCGACGGCGGCGTCCACGTCGGCCGTCGTGCCGCGCGGGACCTCCCCGACGACCTCGCCGTTCGCGGGGTTCCTGACGGTGATGGTCTTCCCGCCCTGCGCGTCGACCAGCGCACCGCCGATGAGCATCTTCGCCATGTGGGGACCTCCCGGGGGGATCGTCCACAGGATAGGTACTCGCCGTCCCGTTCGCCCGGACGAACATCCGTGCCGGCGGTACCGTATGGGCACTTCGCGCTGGGGAGGTCCGCCGCCATGGCCATGGTGCGTCTGGAGAAGCAGGACCGCGTGGGGCACATCGTCCTCGACCGTCCGCCGGCCAATTCGTACGACAAGGCCTTCCTGGACGACCTCTCCGCGGCCATCGACGAGGCCCGTTTCGACGGCGAGGTGAAGGCGATCGTGGTCCGCAGCGCATCGGAGAAGTTCTTCTCCGCCGGCGCGGACGTGAAGATGTTCGCCTCGACCGACGCCGAGTACCAGTTCGCGTTCGTCATCCACGCGAACGAGGTGATGTCGAAGTTCGAGCGGACGCCGAAGGCCGTCGTCGCCGCGATCAACGGCCATTGCCTCGGCGGCGGTCTCGAGATCGCGCTCTGCTGCGACGCGCGCATCGCGGCGGAGGGGACCTACAACATCGGGCTTCCCGAGGTCACGCTCGGTGTGCTCCCCGGGACCGGCGGCACGCAGCGGCTCCCTCGGCTCATCGGGCGCCAGAAGGCCTTCGACCTGATGATGCTCGGCGCCCCGGTACAGCCGGCGCGGGCGGAGGAGATGGGGATCGTCGACGACGTCGTTCCCGCCGACACGCTGGTCGCCACGGCGCAGGAATGGGCGACGCGGTACGGCTCGGGGCCGACGCTCGCGCGCGGTCGGATCAAGCTCGCCGCGGCGCTCGGCGGCGGGATGCCGTTCGCCGACGCGATGCTGCTGGAGCACGAGGCCGTCGGACGGCTGTTCGCGTCGGACGACTTCAAGGAGGGCGTCCGGGCGTTCGCCGAGAAGCGCAAGCCCGAGTACCGCGGGAGGTAGGACATGGTCGCTCAGCGCTCGCTCACCGACCGGCTGCTCGGCGCGCTGCGGCTCGACGACGCGACGTTCGAGGAGGTCGAGGCCGACCCCGCCGCCACCGCGCAGGCCGCGCTCGTCGTCGTCGCCACGAGCCTCGTCGCGGCCGTCGCGGCCGGCGCGGGGTCGGCCGGCGCCGCCCTGTTCGCCGGCGTCGGCGCGCTCGTCGGGTGGGCGGTCTCCGCGTTCTTCGCGTACGTCGTGGGCACGCGGCTCCTGCCCGGACCGAACACGAAGGCGGACTGGGGCGAGCTCGCGCGCACGCTCGGCTTCGCGAGCACGCCGCGCTTCCTGCTCATCCTCGGCGTGGTCCCGGGGCTGCGGGCGGCCGTCGCGCTCGTCGCCGGGATCTGGGTGCTCGCGGCGACCATCGTCGCGCTGCGCACGGCGCTCGACTGCTCCACCGGCCGCGCGATCGCCGTCGGCCTGGTGTCCTGGCTCGCGCAGGCGGTCGTCGTCCTCCTCTTCCTGCGCCTCGTCGTCTTCTAGCATGGGGACCGCGAAGCGCACCACCCTCGCCGATGCGGTGGCGCGCTTCACGCGCGACGGGATGTCCATCGCGATCGGCCTCGCGCTCGAGCCGGCCATCCCGTTCGCGTTCGCGCACGAGCTCATCCGGCAGCGCCGCCGCGACCTCGAGCTCATCGGCCCGATCTCGGACGTCCTCTTCGACCAGCTCATCGGCGCCGGCTGCGTCCGGCGCGTCACCGCCGCGTGGGTGGGGAACGTCTCCGCCGGACTCGGCCACTGCTACCGCCGGGCGCTCGAGCAGGGTGTCCCGCGGCGCATCGAGGTGCGCGACCATTCGAACTTCACCATCGCGCAGGCGCTGCTCGCCGGCGCGATCGGCGCGCCGTTCATCCCGACGCGCACGCTCCTGGGGAGCGACATCCCGCGCGCGAACGGCACGTTCCGGGAGAGCGTCTCGCCGTTCGACGGGACCACGGTGCTGCTCGTCCCGGCCGTCCTGCCCGACCTCGCGGTCATCGCGTGCCAGCGGGCCGACGAGGAGGGGAACGCGCAGCTCGTCGGGCCGTGGGGGATCTCGCGCGAGGGTGCGCTCGCGGCGAGGGAGGTCGTCGTCCTGGCCGAGCGCGTGGTGCCGCGACGGGAGATCTCGAGCGCGCCGAACCTGACTCTCGTCCCGGGCACCAAGGTCGTGGCGGTGGTCGAGGAGCCGTTCGCGTGCCACCCCTCGCCGCTCCAGGGCGCGTACCCGCGCGACCACGAGTTCTTCCACGAGTACCACCGCGCGACGCGGACACGGGAGGGCTTCGACGCGTGGCTCGCCGACTGGGTCACGGCGGTGCCGGACCGCGCCGCGTACCTGGCGAAGCTCGCGCCCCGCTGGCCGCCGTGATCGACGTCTCCGCCGGTGAGCTCATGGTCGCGCAGGCCGCGCGGGAGATCCGCGACGGCGAGAAGGTCTTCGTCGGCATGCGGCTGCCGCTCATCGCGTTCGTCGTCGCGAAGCGGACCCACGCGCCGAACGCCGTGGGCCTCTTCGAGCTCGGGCTCGTGCGCGACGAGCCCGCGGCCGAGCTCCTCTACACCATGGGCGACACGGCGAACGTGGACGGCGCGATGTGGTGCGGCCCGATGCTCGACGTGATGGGCATGCTCCAGCGCGGCGACGTCGAGGCGGGCTTCATCGGCGGCGCCGAGGTCGACCGCCACGGCAACCTCAACACCACGGCGATCGGCGGCGAGCGGCAGCGGCCGGCCGTGGCGCTCCCCGGCTCCGGCGGCGGGGCCGACATCGCGAGCCTCGCCAAGCGCCTCATCGTGATCATGCCCCACGACCGGCGCCGGCTCGTCGAGCGCGTCTCCTTCATCACCTCGCCCGGGTACGGCGACGGACCGGGATGGCGCGAGCGCGTCGGCCTGCCGCGCGGCGGGCCGAGCGTCCTCATCACGACGCTCGGCGTGTTCCGTTTCGTCGACGGCGAGGCGGTCCTCGAGACCTATCACCCGACGGCGTCGCTCGACGAGGTGCGCGCGAGCACCGGGTGGGAGCCCAAGCTCGCGCGCGACGTCCGGGCGACCGAGCTCCCCTCCGGCGAGGTGCTCGACATCATCCGCGGCTACGACCCGAAGGGCTTCTGGACCCGGCGCGAGACGTGAGCGGGCCGCTCGTCCTCTATCACCGCGTCCCGGATCCCGAGTCGGCGGGCATCCGGCGGTGGATCGTCGAGCGTGGGCTCAAGCGCCGCGTGGACTTCCAAAACGTCGACACCGAGGGCGGCGCGGCGTTCGCCGCGCACGGCGGGCGGCGGGTCCCGGCGCTCTGGGACGGCACGCGCCTGCACGAGGGCGCCGACGCCGTCCGCCTCGCGCTTGGTGCCATCATCGCGCCGGAGGAGCAGCCATGACGAAGATCACCGAGCCACTCGAGGACGTCCGCCTGCCCGAGCTGCCGGCCCGCTACAACGCGGCCACGACCTTCGTGGACGCCCATCGCTCCGCGCGCCCGGACGCGGTCGCGATGCGCTGTCAGGGGAAGAGCGTGACGTACGGCGAGCTCGCCGCGAACGTGGACCGCGCGGGGAGCGCACTGCGCGCGCTCGGCCTCGAGCTCGAGGACCGGCTCGTCATCCTGTGCCTCGACTCGCCGGCCTTCGTGTACGCGTTCTTCGGCGCGATCAAGATCGGCGCGGTGCCGGTGCCGGCGAACACGCTCCTCGTCGCGCGCGACCTCACCTATATCCTGCGCGACAGCCGTGCGACGGCGATCGTCGTGTCCGCACCGCTCCTCCAGAAGGTGCTCGACGTGCGCAGGGACTGCCCGCGCCTGCGCCACGTCCTGGTGACGACGTCGGGCACCGGTCCGCTGGCGGGCGGGACGCCGGCCGACGTGTTGTCGTTCGAGGACGCGCTCGCCGCCGCGAAGGACGAGCTGCCACCCGCCGACACGACCCCGGACGACATGTGCTTCTGGCTCTACTCGTCCGGCACGACCGGCTTCCCGAAGGGCGCGGTGCACCTCCAGCACGACATGATCTACTCCGCCGACACGTTCGGCCGCTACGTCCTCGGCTGCACCGAGGAGGACCGTTACTTCACGGTCTCGCCGCTGTTCCACGCCTACGGCCTGGGGAACGGCGTGTTCCTGCCGCTGCGCCACGGTGCGAGCGCGGTGTACAAGCCGGAGCGCGCGACGCCGGATCTGGTGTACGACCTCATCACCAAGGAGCGCCCGACCGTGCTGTTCACGGCGCCGACCTTCTACGCGGCGCTCCTCGCGTACCCGGAGGAGGCCTTCGCGTACGACCTCTCGTCCCTCCGGTTCTGCGTCTCCGCCGGCGAGGCGCTCCCGAAGCCGCTGTTCGATCGGTGGAAGGAGCGCTTCGGGACCGAGATCATCGACGGCATCGGCTCGACCGAGATGCTGCACATCTTCATCTCCAACCGCCGGGGGAGCGCGCGCGGCGGGACGAGCGGCACGCCGGTCCCCGGCTACCACGCGAAGATCGTCGACGACAACGACGTCCAGCTCGGCCCCGGCAACACCGGGCACCTCTGGGTCGCCGGCGACTCGTGCTGCGCCTTCTACTGGAACAAGCACGAGAAGTCGAAGGCGACGTTCAGGGGCGAATGGACGGTCACCGGCGACCGCTACCGCCTCGCCGAGGACGGCACCTACTCGTACGAGGGACGTTCCGACGACATGCTCAAGGTCTCCGGACAGTGGGTCTCTCCGGCCGAGGTCGAGGCCGCGGTCATGGAGCACCCGGCGGTGCTCGAGTGCGCGGTGGTCGGCGCGAAGGACCGGGACGAGCTCACCAAGCCGCGCGCGTTCGTCCTGCTGAAGGACAGGAGCAAGGCGAGCGACGCGCTTGGCGAGGAGCTGAAGCAGTTCGTGAAGATGAAGATCACGCCCTACAAGTACCCGCGCTGGATCGTGTTCGTCGACGAGCTGCCCAAGACGGCGACCGGGAAGATCCAGCGCTACAAGCTGCGCGAGCAGGGGCAGCTCCCCCTTGAAGGTGTATGAGCGCTGATCCGATCACCGGGCGAACGGTCCGTTGGAGCTACGTCGACGGTCCCGTCGCGGGCAAGCACTTCGAGCACGTGTTCGCGGCGGACGGCACCGAGCGCTTCCGGGAGGTCGACGGCGCGGCGCCGAGCGGAGCGGTGCCGTACCAGGTCGCGCGGATCGGCGACGACGTCTTCGAGCCCTAGTGTCGCGCGCCGGGAATCCCTTGCCGCTGCATCGGTACCAGACGGCCGATGCCGGTGTCGCCTTCGTCCGGGCGCTCCTCACGTGTCCGCGGATACGCTCCGGCGCGTCCTCCTCGGCTCCGTGGTCTCGGCCGTCCGGGCCGCGCATCGTCGAGGCATTTCCGGCGCGCGACACTAGTACCGTACCCGGATGCCGGAGCGCGAGCCGAAACCCGCATGGTCGGAGGTCCCGCTCGCCGTCCGCCGCGAGGCCGAGCGGCGCCTGCGCGCACGCGTCGTCCGCGCGACCCGCGCGTACGGCGGCTACGCCGCCTCCGCGACCTTCCGCCTCCGCCTCGCGAACGGGAAGCGCGCGTTCTTCAAGGCCGGCTATCCGCCGCCGCCGGGGAGCGCGGCGATCTTCCCCGTCGACCGCGAGGCGAAGCGGTACGCGGCGCTCGCGCCGATCGTCGGCCGCTGGATGCCGCGCTACCGGGGCGACTTCCGTCTGGAGCGCTGGCACGTCCTGCTCATGGAGGACCTCGGGCCCGCGCGCATCCCGCCGTGGTCGGCGCGCACCGCACGCCTCGCGTGCCGCTCGTACGCGCGGTTCCATCGCGCGACGCTCGGGTCGGCGCTCCCGCGCTGGCTCTCGCGCACGCAGCACGCCGAGTTCGGCGGCTACTGGCGGCAGCTCGAGCGGCTCGGGCAGCTCGACGGCACGGCGTCGCTCGCAGGGCGCCGGGCGGACGAGGCCCGCGAGTGGATCGACGCCGCGCTGCCGCTGCTCGTCGAGCACGAGCGCCGGCTCGCGGCGTCGCGGCGTCCGTTCGTGCTCCTGCACTTCGACACGCGCTCCGACAACGTCCGCATCGCCGGCGACCGCATGGTCATGTTCGACTGGCCGTTCGCGAGCGTCGGGCCGCCGGAGTTCGACGTCGCGGCGTTCGCGCAGACGATCGCCGCCGAGGGCGGGCCCGCGCCGGAGCGCGCCGTCGCGTGGTACGAGGAGCTGCTGCCGCTCCGCGCGCGCGAGCTCGACGCCGCGGTCGTGGGCATCGCCGGTTACTTCGCGCACCGGTCGTGGCAGCCGCCGCCGCCCGGGCTGCCGCGGCTGCGGAGCGTCCAGCGCCGGCAGCTCAAGGCGACGCTCGCGTGGGCCGCGCGCCGTCTGGCGCTCCCCGAGCCGGCGTGGCTGCGAGCGGTGGCGGACTCCAGTCGAGCGACCGGCGGTCAACGGAGTGCCTGAGTGGCCGGACCTGTACGTCCTGCGGTCGCGCATCGCGCGGGCGGCCGCCGGACGGCGCGTCGCGCGCGTCCGCGTCCACGATCCGCTCGTGCTCCGCGCGACGCGCCCGCTCGACGAGGCGCTCACCGGACGCAGCCTCGCGGACGTCGTCCACCGCGGTCGCTTCCTCGTCTTCGCGTTCGACGACGGCACGCGGCTCGTCGTGAACCCGATGCTCTCCGGTCTGTTCGACCTCGTGCCGCCCGCGACGAAGATGCGCGCGACGACGGCCTTCGCGCTCACCTTCGAGGGAGACCTCGACCTGCGCTACCGCGACGACACGCGGATGGGGAAGGTCTACCTCCTGCCGGCCGGCGCGGACGACTCCGCCGTCCCCCACTACGCCGAGCAGGGCGCCGAGGCCGGGGCCTTGGCGTGGTCCGCCGACGAGTTCGCCGCGCGCGCGAAGCGCACCCGGCGCGAGCTGCGGAACCTGCTCATGGACGACCGCTTCGTCGCCGGGATCGGCAACGCGTACGCCGACGAGATCCTCTGGGCCGCGAGGCTGCACCCCAAGCGCAGGGTTGCCTCGCTCGACGAGGGTGAGCTGGACCGGCTGCGCGGCGCCCTGCACGCCACGCTGGAGCGCGCGGCCGAGAGCGTGGAGGCGGAGCTGCCGCCGGAGCTCGGCGTGAAGGTGCGCACGCACCTGAGCGTGCGCGGGCGCGCGGGCGAGCCGTGCCCGCGCTGCGGCGCGAGGATCGTGCGCACGCGGCACGGCCTGGACGAGACGTACCTCTGCCCGCGCTGCCAACCGCCGCCGAAGGGGCAGCTCCGCTAGGAAGTCGCGGAGAATCTCAATAGACGGTAGACAGGAGCGTGCGCGGATACTCCGCGACAGGAGGGTGACGTGCCGGACACCGTCGTCGTGACCCGCGAGGAGCCCATCGCCGTCGTCCAGATCAACAGGCCGCAGGTCCGCAACGCGCTGAACGAACAGGTCATCACCGAGATCGGCGAGGCGATGCGTGGCCTGGACGCCGATCCGGCCATCCGCTGCATCGTCCTCACCGGCGACGAGAAGGCGTTCGCCGCGGGCGCCGACATCAAGGAGGCCGCCTTCGTGGGCGCGACGCCGGTCTCGATGCTCGCGCAGGACCTCACCGCGAAGTGGGAGGTCATCCGGCGCGTCAAGACGCCGACGGTCGCGGCGGTCTCCGGCTACGCGCTCGGGGGCGGATGCGAGCTCGCGATGATCTGCGACGTGATCGTCGCCTCCGAGACGGCGAAGTTCGGGCAGCCGGAGATCAACCTCGGGATCATCCCCGGCGCCGGCGGCACGCAGCGGCTCACCCGGGCGGCGGGCAAGTGGGTGGCGAACGAGCTGATCCTCACCGGGCGCCACATCACCGCCCAGGAGGCGAAGGACATCGGGCTCGTCGTGCACGTGTACCCCGCGGCGTCGTGGCTCGAGGACGCGAAGGCGCTCGCGCGGGTCATCGCCGAGAAGCCGCCCGTCGCGGCGCGCCTGGCGACCGAGGCGGTCGACATGGCGTGGAGCTCGACGCTCGACGCGGGCCTCGAGTTCGAGCGCAAGGCTTTCTACCTGCTCTTCGCCACCGAGGACAAGGACGAGGGCGTCGACGCGTTCGTGAGCAAGCGCAAGGCGCGGTTCAAGGGCCGGTGACCGCGCCGCTGCGTTCCGAGCGTGACGGCGCGCTCGCCGTCATCACGCTCGACCGGACGGACGTGCTGAACGCCTTCGACGAGGCGATGACCGCGGCCCTGGCCGCCGCCGTGGACGGCTGCGCGCGCGACGCCGCGGTCCGCGCGGTCGTCATCACCGGCGCCGGCCGCGCGTTCTCCGCCGGACAGGACCTGCGCGACCGCGCGCTCATGATCGAGGCCGGGAAGGACCCGCACCTCGGCGACGAGCTGCGCCGCCGTTACCACCCGGTCATCGCGCGCATCCGCGAGATGCGCAAGCCGGTCATCGCCGCGGTGAACGGCGTCGCCGCCGGCGCCGGCCTCGGCATCGCGGTCGCCTGCGACGTCCGCGTCGCCTCGGCCTCGGCGTCGTTCCGCGCCGCCTGGAGCCGCGTCGGTCTCGTGCCCGACGCGGGGTCGGCGTACTTCCTCCCGCGCCTGGTGGGGTGGGGGCGCGCGATCGACCTCATGCTCACCGGCGATGCCGTCGCCGCGGACGAGGCGCTGCGCATCGGGCTCGTCACACGCGTGTGGCCCGATGCCGACTTCGCTCGCGAGTGGCGCGCCTACGCCGAGTGCGTCGCCGACGGCGCCACCGAAGCCTACGCGCTCACCAAGGAGGGACTGAACGCGGCCTGGGAGCGCGACCTCGCGTCGTTCCTCGAGCTCGAATCGGCGCTGCAGGACCGCGCCGGCCGCACGCGGGACTACGCTGAGGGGGTGCGGGCCTTCCTGGCGAAGCGCGCCCCCCGGTTCGAGGGTCGGTAGGTGAGCCGCGACGCGCGCGACGCCGTCGTCCTCGGCTACGTGCGCACGCCGATCGGCCGGTACGGCGGCGGGCTCGCGCCGATCCGCCCCGACGACCTCGCGTCGCACGTCGTTCGCGCGGTGCTCGACCGCACCGGCGTCGCGGACGACCGGGTCGACGAGGTCGTGTTCGGCGCGACGAACCAGGCCGGTGAGGACAACCGCAACATCGGCCGGATGGCGGCGCTGCTCGCCGGGCTCCCCGACAGCGTGCCCGGCGTGACGCTGAACCGCCTGTGCGGGAGCGGCCTCGAGGCGGTGAACGACGCGGCGCGGCGCATCGCCGCCGGCGAGGCGGACGTCGTCGTCGCGGGCGGCGTCGAGAGCATGACCCGCTCGCCGCTCGTCATGCTCAAGCCGTCGGACGCGTTCCCGCGCGGCGAGCGCACCCTCTACGACACGACGATCGGCTGGCGCATGACCAACCCGCGGATGATCGACCTCGGCTACCACCCGATCTCGCTGGGCGAGACCGCGGAGAACGTGCGTGTGCGGGAGAGTGTGAGCCGCGAGGACCAGGACGCATTCGCGCTCCGCAGCCAGCAGCGCTACGCGAAGGCGAAGGCCGAGGGGTTCTTCGCGGGTGAGATCGCGCCGGTGCACAACGGGAAGGAGCTCGTGTCCGAGGACGAGCATCCGCGTCCCGACGCGACGGCGGAGCGCCTCGCGAAGCTGCGGGCGGCGTTCCGCGAGGGCGGGACCGTGACGGCCGGCAACTCGTCGGGTATCAACGACGGCGCCGTCGCCCTGGTGATCGCGTCGCGCGTGAAGGCGAGGGAGCTCGGGCTGCGTCCGCTCGGGCGCGTCGTCGCGAGCGCGTCCGCGGGTGTGCACCCGGACTACATGGGGCTCGGCCCCATCCCCGCGGTGCGGGCGCTCGCGGCACGGACCGGCGTCTCGCCGGACCAGTGCGACGCGATCGAGCTGAACGAGGCGTTCGCGGCGCAGGCCATCCCGTGCATCCGGCAGCTCGGGCTCCCCGAGGACCGCACCAACCCCAACGGCGGCGCGATCGCGATCGGCCACCCCATCGGCGCGAGCGGCGCGCGGCTCGCGGGGACCGTCCTGCGTGAGCTCGAGCGCCGCCGCGGTCGTTACGGCCTCGCGACGCTCTGCATCGGCGTGGGGCAGGGTCTCGCCACGCTGTTCGAGCGGGAGGCCTGAGGCCTCCGTTCGGTCCGCCGCACGCGCATGTCGGCTTGTTTTCCGCGAGGTGCCTGCCTATGCTGCCGTGCCGTCGGTCATGCGGGCGGCGCGTAGGAGGAATGCGCGATGTTCGACGATCAACGGAAGGTGACCTCTCTCCCCATCACGCGACGACGGCTCATCCTGGCTGGCGGTGCGAGCGCGCTCGCGGCGGCCTGCGCGCCCGCGGCGACACCCGGTCCGTCGGCGACCGGGGCCGCGACGGCGACGGCCAAGGCGACCGCCACCGTCGCGGTGAAGCCGCTGAAGATCGGGATCCTGCTGCCGTTCACCAAGGTCTACGCCGAGCTCGGCAACTCGATGAAGCGGTCCGCGGACCTCTACCTGAAGCAGAACGGGAACAAGCTCGGCGGGCGCCCGGTCGCGGCGCCGATCTACGAGGACGAGGCGAACGATCCGGCGGTCGGCGCCCAGAAGACCCAGAAGTTCATCGAGCAGGACCAGGTCGACGTCATGATGGGCATCGTCGCGACGCCGATCGCCTACGCCGTCCGCAACGCGATCGACGCCGCGAAGCTCATCTTCATCGAGACGAACGCCGGAGGGAACGCGCTGACGCGCGCGACGACGGACTGCAAGCCGTCGTGCAAGAGCCAGTACATCTTCCGCTCGTCGTTCTCCGCGTGGCAGATCTCGAACCCGATCGGCACCTACTTCGCCACGAAGAAGGGCGTGAAGGAGGCCTTCACGTTCGTCGCGGACTACGGCTTCGGCACGGAGTCCGCGGCCGACTTCACCAACGCCTTCCAGGCCGCCGGCGGCAAGGTGACGGGCGCGCTCAAGGCCCCGCTCGGATCGGCGGACTTCGCGCCCTTCGTCACGCAGCTCAAGGCGCAGCCGACGAAGGACATCTACTCGTTCTTCTCCGGCACCGACGCGATCAACTACATCAAGGCGTGGAACCAGCTGGGCATGTCGGCGGCGGGGTACCGGATGAACGGTGCCGGGTTCCTGACCGAGCAGGACGTCCTCAAGGAAGTGAAGGATCTCGCGAACGGCGCGGTCACGTCGCTCTTCTGGGCGGTCACGCTGGACAACCCGGAGAACAAGGCGTTCGTGGACGCGTATCAGAAGGAGTACAACCTGCTGCCCGACGTGTTCGCCGTGCAGCAGTGGGACGGCATGAAGGCGCTCGACCTCGCGCTCCAGGCGACGAAGGGCGACACGTCGAACAAGGAGGCCTTCATCGCGGCGCTCGTGGCCGCGAAGTTCAACAGCCCGCGCGGCCCCTTCTCGTTCGACAAGGACACCCACAACGTGATCCAGGACATCTACATCCGCGAGGTGAGGACGCAGGGCGGCAGCACCGTGAACACGGTCGTCGACAAGATCCCGTCGGTGACCGACCCGGGGAAGTAGCGTCCGAGACGGATCGCGGGCATGAGCCCTGACGTCGCCATCCAGCAGGCGCTGAACGGCATCTCGTTCGGCGCCTTGCTGTTCATACTCGCCGCCGGCCTGTCGCTCATCTTCGGGATGATGGACGTCGTCAACCTCGCGCACGGGGCCTTCTACATGCTCGGCGCCTACGTGACGCTCACGCTCGTGCAGCGCACCGGACAGTTCTGGCCCGCCCTCGTGCTCGCGCCGCTCGTGGTCGGGCTCCTGGGCCTCGTCGTCGAGCCGCTCCTCCTGCGGCGGCTGCGCGGCCGCCATCTCGATCAGGTGCTGCTCACGATCGGCGTCTCGCTCGTCATCGCCGACGTCATCGGGCTCACCTTCGGCCGGGAGATCCGCTCGATCCCGCTGCCCGCCGGCCTCGACCGCTCGATCGAGATCGGCGGCAGCGACTACCCGGTGTACCGCCTGTTCGTCATCGCGTCCGGCGTCGCGATGGCCGCGGTCCTCGCGGCCGTGCACCGGCGGACGCAGCTGGGCGCGCTCATCCGCGCCGGGGTCGACGACGCGCCCATGCTCGCGGCGCTCGGCGTGGACATCGACCGGCTCTTCGCCAGGACCTTCGCGGTCGGCGCGGCGCTCGCCGGCCTCGCCGGCGTCTTCGCCGCGCCCGTGTTCGGTATCTTCCCGGGGATGGACGTCGACGCGCTCATCTACTCGCTCATCGTGGTCGTCGTCGGCGGCCTCGGGACGCTCACCGGCGCGATGGTCGGCGCGGGCCTGGTCGGCCCCGCGGACACGTTCGGCAAGGTCCTCTTCCCGCAGTTCGCGCTCGCGCTCATCTTCGCGATCATGGCGTTCGTGCTCCTCCTGCGGCCGACCGGCCTCCTCGGACGGGTCCGGCCCGCGCGATGAGGGGCGTCGCGCTCGCGGCGTGCGCGCTCCTCGCGAGCGCGGCCCTCGTCACGTTCCCGGTCTGGTCCGCGGGCTGGGAGTCGTCGCGTTACGCGACGACGATCCTGCGCGACATGCTCATCCTCGCGATCTTCGCTCTGTCGCTCGACCTGCTCGTGGGAACGGCCGGGCTTCCGTCGCTGGGGCACGCGGCGTTCTTCGGCGCGGGCGCGTACGCCGCGGCCATCGCGATGGAGCGGGCCGGCAGCGACGACCTCCTCCTCGCGCTCGGCGCGGCGGTGGCCGTCGCGGCGCTCCTCGCGCTCGTCATCGGATCCTTCTCCGTCCGCACCTCGGGCATCTTCTTCCTCATGCTCACGCTCGCGTTCGCGCAGATCGTGTTCGCCGCGGCCTTCCAGGCGACCGATCTCACCGGCGGCTCCAACGGCTTCGCCGGCGTCCTCCGGCCGACGTTCCTGGGGCTGGACTTCAACGGCCCCGAGGCGCTGTACCAGCTCGTCGCGACGATCTTCATCCTCGTGATCGTCATCCTGTGGCGCATCCGCTCGTCCGCGTACGGCCGCGCGCTCGTCGGCCTGCGCGAGAACGAGCGGCGCATGCGCGCCCTGGGCTACGACACGACCCGGCTCAAGCTCTCGGCCTTCGTCCTCGCCGGCGCGCTCGCCGGCCTGGGCGGCGCGCTCTCGGGCTTCGCGCTCCGGTTCGTCTCGACGAACGACGTGAGCCTGGGGCGCTCGATCGAGGGATTCGTGGCGGTGCTCGTCGGCGGGAGCGGCTCGCTCGTCGGCCCGGCCATCGGCGCGGCGGTCGTCCTGTATATCGAGCGGGTGCTCTCGTCGGCCGTGCCGTTCTCCGAGACGGTGCTCGGTCTCGTCTTCATCGTGTTCGTCCTCGCGGCGCGGCAGGGCATCGTCGGCATCGGCCGCGCCGCCTACGGAAGGGTGCGCCGGTGATCGAGACGGTCGACCTGCGGCGCGCGTTCGGCGGCCTCGTCGCGCTCGACGGCGTGACGGTCCGCGTCGCGGAGGGCGAGCGGCGCGCCATCATCGGACCCAACGGCGCCGGGAAGACGACGCTGTTCAACATCCTCACCGGCGAGCTCCGTCCGACGAGCGGCAGGGTGCGCCTCGCGGGCGAGGACGTGACGGGGCGGCGGCCGCACGAGCTCGCGCGGCGCGGTCTGGCGCGCATGTACCAGCGCAACGAGCTCTTCGATCCGCTCCCGGCGCGAGACAACGTCGCGCTCGGCGTCGGCGCGGCGCGGGGTCCGTACCGGCCGTTCACCCGGCCGCCGGCCGCGGACGTCGCGGCCGCCGACGCGCTCCTGGAGCAGGTCGGGCTCGGCGACCGCGTCCGAGTGCCCGCCCGCGAGCTCTCGCACGGCGAGCGCCGCCAGCTCGAGCTCGCGCTCGCGCTCGCGCGGCGGCCGCGCGTCCTGCTGCTGGACGAGCCGACCGCGGGCATGTCGCCGGCCGAGACGGCCCGCATCACGTCGCTCATCGCCTCGCTGGAGCGGACGCTCACCATCGTCGTCGTCGAGCACGACATGGACGTCGTCTTCCGCCTGGCCGAGCGCGTCACCGTGTTGCACGAGGGGCGCGTCATCGCGGACGGGACTCCCGCGGCGGTGCGCGCCGACAGCCAGGTGAACGAGGTGTACCTCGGGAAGGTCGTCGCGTGACCGCGGCGCTCGAGGTCCGCGACCTCCACGCGTACTACGGCGAGAGCCACGTCCTCCAGGGGGTCTCGCTCGACGTCCCGCGGGGCGGCGCCGTCTCGCTCGTCGGTCGGAACGGCGCGGGCAAGACCACGACGATCTCCGCCATCGTCGGTTTCGTGCCGCCGCGCGCCGGAACGGTGAGCGTGGCCGGCCGCGACGTGACCGGCCGCGCGCCGAACGTCGTCGCGGCGGCGGGCGTGGGCCTCGTGCCGCAGGGACGCCGCGTGTTCGCGGACCTCACCGTGCGGGAGAACCTCACGCTCACCGCCCGTCCCCGAGCCGGCGGGTGGGACCTCGAGCGGGTGCTCGCGCTGTTCCCGTCGCTGGGCCGCCGGCTGGAGCACCGCGGCGACCAGCTCTCCGGCGGGGAGCAGCAGATGGTCGCGATCGGCCGCGCGCTGATGCGCGATCCGAGCATCCTGCTCCTCGACGAGCCCTCGGAGGGGCTCGCTCCGAAGCTCGTGGACGAGGTGGGTGAGGCGCTGCTTCGCCTCCGCGGAGAGGGTCTGGCGATCCTCCTGGTGGAGCAGAACCTCGCCCTCGCGACGCGCGTCGGCGAGCGCGTCTACGTCATGAACAAGGGCGTCATCGTGTTCTCCGGGACTCCCGATGAGCTCGCGGCGTCCACCGATGTCGAGGCGCGCTACCTCGGTGTGTGAGCCGCGAGGCTACGCGCGCCGCGCCCGCGTCGGCCGCGGCGGGGGCGGGCCCGCGGGCAGGCGCCCCGCGTCCTGCAGCGCCCGCCGCAGGAGCCACTCGATCTGCGCGTTGACGCTGCGCAGCTCGTCGGCCGCCCAGCGCTGCAGGGCGTCATGCACCTCTCGATCGAGGCGAAGCAGGTAGGCCCGCTTCTCCACTATGTGTAGAGCGTGCCCGTGTTCACGACCGGCATCGTGCTCTGCTCGCTGGTCAGCACGACGAGGAGGTTGCTCACCATCGCCGCCTTGCGCTCCTCGTCCAGCTCGATCACCCCGCGCTTGCTGAGCTCTTCGAGCGCCATCTGGACCATCCCGACCGCGCCCTCGACGATGCGCTGGCGCGCCGCGATGACGGCGCTCGCCTGCTGGCGGCGCAGCATCGCCTGCGCGATCTCCGGCGCGTACGCGAGGTGGCTGATGCGCGCCTCGACGACCTCGATGCCGGCCTTCGCGAGGCGGTCCTGGATCTCGGCGCGCAGCCGCTCCTGGATCTCCGCCGAGCTCGTGCGCAGCGAGACCTGGCCCTCGCCGTGCGCGTCGTACGGGTACGTCGTCGCGAGGTTGCGGACGGCGGCCTCGCTCTGGACCTTCACGAAGTTCTCGTAGTCGTCGACCTGGAAGACCGCTTCGGCGGTGTCGGTCACCTTCCACACGACGATCGCGGCGATCTCGATGGGGTTGCCGTCGTGGTCGTTCACCTTCAGTCGCGAGCTCTCGAAGTTGCGGATGCGCAGGCTCACGCGCCGGCGCGGCCACGCGAACGGGTTCGTCCACCAGAATCCGGCGTCGCGCGCCGTGCCGGCGTAGCCGCCGAAGAGCTGGAGCACCCGGCCCTCGTTCGGGTTCACGAGCAGGAGGCCGGCGTACGCGACGCCGACGACGAGGATCGCGAGGACGTTCGCGGCGACGAGGACCGCCGAGGGACGCCCCTGCGTCACCTGCAGGATGAGCGCGGCGATGCCACCGAGCTCGAGCGCGATCAGGACGAGGAGCATCGCCATGCCGTTCACGAGGACGGCGCTGCGTTCGCGGATCATCGGGTCCCTCCCCTTCCCGGCTTCGGCCGGGTCGATATCATATAGATATCGTAGCGCACCAGGGCCGCGGCCTTCATGCGCGCCGCGCATCGCGACCGCCGGGGCGAGGCCTAGCCCAGCGTCACCAGGAGCAGGCGGTCGTCCTCCGCGGTCGGCCTGCCGCGGCCGTCGCGGTTGCTCGTGAGGACGAGGAGCTGCCCGCTCGGCAGCTCGAACACGTCACGCAGGCGTCCGTACGCGTCCTGAAGGAGCCGCTCCTCGAACAGCACGGCGCGGCCGTCCGCGGCGAAGACGACGCGGTGGAGGTGCTGGCCGCGCAGCGCCGCGAAGACGAGCGAGCCGCGCAGCGGACCCGGCCTCGCCAGGAACGTCGCGCCCGACGGGGCCCAGGTATCGCTCGCGCCGCTCGTCACGAGGGGGTCGATGAAGCGCGGGTCGCGCGCCTGGCCCACGACGGTCGGCCACCCGTAGTTCCCGCCGCGCTCGATGCGGTTCACCTCGTCGTTCGCGCTCGGTCCGTGCTCGGTCGCGTACAGGGCCGCCGTGTCGGGCTGGAACGCCAGGCCCTGCGGGTTCCGATGACCGTACGACACCGCGCCGTTCGGGAACGCGCTGTCCGGGGGCACCGTCCCGTCCGTGTCGAGTCGCAGGATCTTTCCGTTGAGGGACGCCGTGTCCTGCGCGCGGTCGGGCACCGCGCCATCCCCGGTCGTGACGTACAGCTTCCCATCGGGGCCGACCTTGATCCGGCCGCCGTCGTGGATCGTCGATCCCGGGATGCCGTCGAGGAGGATCGTCTGGTCGACCCCCCTTCCGCCCGCGTCGCGCATCCGGACGAGGCGGTTCACGATCCGGCCTCCGCTCCCGACGTAGGAGTGGTAGAGGTACACGTACCCGTTCGTCGCGAAGCCGGGGTCGAGCGCGAGCCCGAGGAGCCCGCCCTCGCCGCTGCTCGTCCCGACGGCGATCGTCGCCCACGGCTCGGGCTCGAGCGTCGCCGTGGCCCCGTCGAACCGCGCGATGCGCACGCGCCCGGTGCGCTCGGTGATGAACAGGCGGCCGTCCGGCGCGAGGTCCACGGCCCAGGGGATCTCGAGCCCGGTGAGGAGCACCTTCACGCCGCGCACCACGGCCGGCCCGGCGCGCGGGCTCGGCGCCGCGCCGCTCGCCGCCGCGCCGCTCGGCGCGGCCGACGAGCGCCCCACGGCGCCGGTCGGCGTCGGCGCGCCGGCGTCCGGATTCGCGCACGACGCGAGGACGAGCGCTGCGACCACGAGGCGGGCCATGCAGGCCACCATCATCCCCGACGCCGACCGGCCGTGCGGCCGCTCCACCGCGGGGGATCACGAGGCCCGGTGCTACGCGAGCGTGACGTCGCGCGAGCGAAGGCGCCAGTACGCGAGGGCGATGAAGGCGACGATCCAGGCCGCCAGGACGAGCGCCGCCTGCGTCTGATCGGGGAGCGGGGCGCCGGCGCTCTCCGGGGTCGAGCCGGAGACGCTCACGGACAGACGCGAGAGCGACGCGACGTTGCGCGAGATCCCGAGGTTCGCGACCGTCACGAGGTCGCGGTTGAGCGAGATGAGGAGCTGGGTGGCGAGGCCCTCGACGAAGAAGATGACCAGGCCGGCCGCGATCCCCGCGCCGGACGAGCGCGCCCACAGCGCGATGAGCGCGGTGAGCGCGGTGTAGGGAAGGAACGCGTAGCCGGTGCGCCACGACGCCGAGAGGATCCGCGCGGGGTCGAGGCCGCCCGTGTCGAAGCCGGCCTGCAGCGAGACGAGGTAGCTCGCCGCCGTCACCGAGACGACGCCGAGAGCCGTGAGGGCGACGGTGAAGAGCAGCAGCGAGACGAGCTTGGTCGCGAGGAACGCGCGGCGGGAGAGGCCGCTCGCCAGGAGGGTCCGGAGCGTCCCCCAGCCGTACTCGGTGCCCAGGTGGCTCGGGCCGTAGACGATGAGCAGGACGGTCCCCAGTCCGGCGACGAGCCCGACGCCGAGCTCGGGGATGGAGGCCGGCGCCAGCTGCTGGAGCGTTTGCTCGAGCTGGCGGATCATCGCCTCGGTGCCGCCGGGACCGGTGACGCTCGACGGCGCGTTGCCGCTGCGCAGCAGGCCGAGCTGCTGCGAGACGGTCGTGTAGATGAGCTCGTAGAACACCAGGCCGAAGCCGAACATCGCGCCGAGGATCACACGCGGCATGAGCCGCCGCGTCATGCGGTACAGCTCGCTACGCAGCGGGCGGAGCATCGTTCGCCCCCTTCTCGGTGAGCTCGATGAAGACGTCCTCGAGGGTGCTCCGCCGCGGCACGATCGCGCTCGCGAAGAGCCGCTCCTCGGCCAGCGCGCGGTTCAGCTCGGCGCCCCGTTCGGGCGGCGCCGCCACCTCGACGCCGCGCTCCGTCAGGCGGACCTCGGTGACGCCGCTCACGCGCCGGAGGACCTCGGCGGCGCGCTGCGCGTCCGCGATCGTGATCGCGTACCCGCCGCCGCCGTGGGTGATCTCGGCGAGGCTTCCCTCGACGATCTTGCGGCCCTTCTGGATCACGATGACGCGGTCGCAGACCTGCTCGACTTCGTGGAGCAGGTGGGAGGCGAGCAGCACGCCGCGCCCCTCCGTCGCGAGCTCCCTGATGAGGTCGCGGATCTCGCGCTGGCCCGCGGGGTCGAGGCCGTTGGCCGGCTCGTCGAGGATGACCACCGCCGGATCGCCCAGGAGCGTCGAGGCGATCCCGAGACGCTGCCGCATGCCGAGTGAGTACTCGCGGAACCGCGATCCCGCGCGCTGCGCCAGGCCGAGGCGCGCGAGGAGCGGATCGACGCGCGTCGGCGCCGCGCCGCCCCGGAGGATCGCGACCGCCATGAGGTTCTCGCGTCCGGCGAGGTACGGGTAGAAGCTCGTGACCTCGAGCATCGCGCCGACGCGCGCGAGCGCCTGCTCGCGGCGCGTCGTGACGTCGAGGCCGACGACCTCGGCCCGGCCGGCGGTCGGCGCGACCAGGCCGAGGATCATGCCGATGGTCGTGCTCTTGCCGGCGCCGTTGGGCCCGAGCAGCCCGACGACCTCGCCGCGCCGCACCTCGAGGTCGAGGTGATCGACGGCGAGCAGGCCGCCGAAGCGCTTCACCAAGCCCTGCGTGCGGAGGACGACGTCGGCGGGCACTTCGGCGAGGATACGACCCGGCCCCGTCTCCCCGCCCGGCCCGCGGCATGGCTATCCTCGTCGGCGATGGGTCTCTCCGAGGTCGCGCGCTCGCTCGTCGCGCCGGGCAAAGGGATCCTCGCCGCTGACGAGAGCACCGGCACCATCAAGCGGCGCTTCGAGGCGATCGGCGTCGAGAACACCGAGGACAACCGGCGCGCGTACCGCGAGCTGCTCTTCCGCGCGCCCGGCGCGGCGCGGTACATCAGCGGCGTCATCCTCTACGACGAGACCATCCGCCAGAAGGCCGCCGACGGCACGCCGCTGGTGAAGCTCCTGAAGGACCAGGGGATCATCCCGGGCATCAAGGTCGACCTCGGGGCGAAGCCGCTGCCGTTCCATCCGGGCGAGACGGTGACCGAGGGCCTCGACGGCCTGCGCGATCGCCTGGCGGAGTACCGCGAGTTGGGCGCCGCGTTCAGCAAGTGGCGCGCGGTCATCACCATCGGCGACGGCATCCCCACGCGCGCGTGCATCGAGACGAACGCGCACGCGCTCGCGCGCTACGCGGCCCTGTCCCAGGAGGCCGGCGTCGTGCCGATCGTCGAGCCCGAGGTGCTGATGGACGGCGCGCACTCGATCGACCGGTGCTTCGAGATCACCCGCAAGACGCAGCTCGTGGTCTTCGACGAGCTCAGCAAGCAGGGCGTCGACCCGTACGGGATGCTGCTGAAGCCCAACATGGTCCTGTCCGGCAAGGACGCCGAGGTGCGCGCGCCGGCGGCGGACGTCGCGCGGTACACGCTCCACTGCATGCTCGAGACCGTGCCGGCGGCCGTCCCGGGGATCGTGTTCCTCTCCGGCGGCCAGGCCGACGACGAGGCGACCGTGAACCTCGACGCGATCAACCGGCGGGCCGCCGAGGTCGGCGTGCCCTGGCAGCTCTCGTACTCGTACGGCCGCGGCCTGCAGGCGGCGCCGCAGAAGGCCTGGGCGGGGAAGCGCGAGAACGTCGCGGCCGCGCAGCGCGCGTACCTGCACCGCTCGAAGCTGACGTCGGCGGCGCGCCAGGGTCGCTACACGCCCGACATGGAGAAGGAAGCCGTCCCGGCCTAGTACGCGACGGCGGGCGCAGCGACGGTGCGGCGCGGCGGGCTGATGCGCATCACGAGAGCCGCCGCGATGAATCCGAGCACGGCGGCCGCTATGAACATGAGGTCGTAGTCGCCGAGCAGGTCGCGGAAGAGCCCGCCGGCGTACGCCGCGATCGCAGCGCCGACCATGTGCGAGAAGAAGATCCAGCCGTAGAGCGTGCCGAGCGACGCGCGGCCGAAGATCGTCGCGGTGAGGTTCACCGTCGGTGGAACGGTCGCGATCCAGTCGAGACCGTACACGACGGCGAAGAGCATGAGCTGCGGCACCTGGACCACGAACGGAAGCCCGACGAGCGAGAGCGCGCGGAAGCCGTAGTACGCCGCGAGCAGCTTGCGGTTGTCGAAGCGATCGCTGAACCAGCCTGACGCCGTCGTCCCGACGATGTTGAGCGCGCCCATGACGCCCACCGCCGCGGCCGCGGTCTCCGGCGGGAAGCCGTTCTCGATCGCGTAGGGGATGAGGTGCGTGCCCACGAGACCGTTCGACGTGAAGCCGCACACGAAGAACGACACGGCGAGGAGCCAGAAGTCGCCGCTGCGCAGGGCGGCGCGCAGGGGCGTGCCGCGGGCGTCCGCGGCGCGCTCCTCCGCGGAGAGCACCTCGGCCTCGCCGAACGCGCGCACCCCGGCGTCCCGCGGCCGGTCGCGCACGAAGAGCACGACCGGCACGAAGACGGCCGCCGTCGCCAGCGCGACGAGCGCGATCCCGGCGCGCCACCCATCCGCGACGGTGAGCGCCATCATCGACGGGATGAAGATGAGCTGCCCCGCCGAGGTGGCCGCGCCGAAGAGGCCCACGACGAGCCCGCGCTGCGTGCGGAACCAGCGGTGCGCGATCGCCGCGCCAGTGACCTGGCTCGCGACACCCGTGCCGACGCCGACGACGATCCCGTACAGGAGGTACAGCTGCCAGAGATCGCGCAGTCCGAGGAGCGCGAACGTGCCGCCGGCGATGAGCGCGAGGCCGGCGAAGAGCGCGCGGCGCGGGCCGAATCGGTCGACGACCGTCCCGCCGAGCGGTCCGCCGAGCCCGAACGCGAGGATGCTCACCGCGACGGCGAGCGAGATCGAGCCGCGGTCCCAGCCGAACTCCGCTTCGAGCGGCTTGATGATGACGCCGGGCGCCGCGCGGATCGCGGCCGCGACGAGGAGGGCCACGAACGTGACCGCCGCGACGACCCAGGCGTAGTGGACGCGGCGGAACATCACGTGCCGCGCAGTCTACCGGCGCGCTGCCCGATAGACTTGACCACGGAGAGGTGTCCGAGTGGTTGATGGTGCCGCTCTCGAAAAGCGGTAGGCGAAAGCCTCGCGGGTTCGAATCCCGCCCTCTCCGCGGATGGAGCCTCGCATCACCCTCGTCACGCTCGGCGTCGACGATCTCCCGCGCGCCGTCGCCTTCTACCGCGACGGTCTCGGGTGGCCGACGGAGGGCATCGTCGGCGAGGAGATCCCGAACGGCGCCGTGGCTTTCTTCGAGCTCGCGAACGGACTCCGTCTCGCGCTGTGGCACCGCGGGTCGCTCGCGGCCGAAGCGCGCGTAGACGGGCAGGGCCGCGCGCCGAACGAGTTCTGCCTCGCGCACAACGTCCGCTCCGCGGAGGAGGTCGACATGGTGATGCGCGCGGCCGAAGGTGCGGGCGCGCGCGTCACCAACCCGCCGGCGAAGCGCGACTGGGGAGGGTATTCCGGCTACTTCCAGGATCCGGATGGCCACCTCTGGGAGGTCGCGTGGAACCCGGCGTGGGATATCGCGTGAGCGGTGGCGCGCTGAGCGTGCCGCGGCTCAGCGCGCTCGCCGCGACCGTGTACGTCGTCACGCTCGTGGTCGTCCCCCTGGCGAACCCGCTTCTCGACGCGCTGCGGCTCCATCCGGAGGACTTCGCCGCGGCCACCCTCGGACCGCTCGTGAACGCCGGCTACGTCGCGCTCGCCGGCGCGCTCGCCGGCGTCGCGAGCATCCTGGCCGGCCGCCGCGGCGCACGCGCATGGATCGCGGCCGGCCTCTTCGGGCTCGCCGGCGTCGTGAGCGTCGCGAACGCGCTGGACCCCACTCTCGGGACGAGGCGCAGCCCCGTCGAGATCGGGATCGTCGGGCTGGCGCTCGGCCCGCTCGTCGTGTCGCTCGGCTCCGGCCCGCGGGCGCTCGGGGTGCTCGCCGTCGCACAGGCCGCGGGCTTCGTCGCACTGCTGGGCGCGCCGGACGCGGTCGGCGGGATGGTGAACCGTCTGTGGGACGGGCTCGCGGCGCTGTGGATCGTCGTGTTCGCGCTGTCGGCCGAGCGCGGCGGGATAATGAGGACGCCAGGAGAGGTCGCATAGTTGGTCTAGTGCGCCCGCTTGGAAAGCGGGTAGCCGAAAGGCTCGCGGGTTCGAATCCCGCCCTCTCCGCCAGAGCGCTCGACCGCGTCACCGGTCATCGCGCGCGGCGCCCGCATTCCGTACCATGGGCAGTGCCGTGCTAGGCGGGGAGCCAGCGGTGCCCTGTACCCGCAATCCGCTCCAGCGGGGCTGAATCCCCTCCCGAGGTCCGGCGTCGCGGTCGCAGCATCCGTGGCGGGCGTTGACGATCGGGTCCTGTGCAGCGCCGGCCCGTGAACCCCGTCAGATCCGGAAGGAAGCAGCGGTAAGCGGCAGCCGTCGTGTGCCGCAGGCGCGCCTGATCCGAGCCGCGCGCGGATGCGTGCCCGAGCCGCCGCGATCGACGGAGGGTGCACGGCGACCTCTCCGCGCGCGAGCGTGCCCCGTCGCGAGAACGCCGGGCGCGGCGCGCACGAGCACGACCACGCGGCGCCGACCGGAGCGGGCCACTGGCTCGGCCCCTCGACTATCCTCGCGGTGTGCCCGAGCGCTCCGCCCTCTATCGCCGCTACCGCCCACAGACGTTCGCGGCGATCGTCGGCCAGGAGCACGTCACGCGGACCCTGAAGAACGCGATCGCCTCGGGGCAGGTCGCGCACGCGTACCTGCTGACGGGGTCGCGCGGCATCGGCAAGACGACGATCGCCCGGCTCATCGCGAAGGCCGTCAACTGCACGACGAGCAAGGACGGCGAGCCGTGCGACCGCTGCGAGAGCTGCGTGGCCATCCGCGAGGGCCGGTTCCTCGACCTCATCGAGATCGACGCCGCCTCCAACCGCGGCATCGACGAGATGCGCGATCTGCGCGAGAAGGTCCGCTTCGCGCCGTCGCAGGGCCAGTACAAGGTGTACGTCATCGACGAGGCCCACCAGCTCACGAGCGAGGCCTTCAACGCGCTCCTCAAGACGCTCGAGGAGCCCCCGCCGCACGCGATCTTCGTCCTCGCGACGACCGAGGCGGCCAAGATCCCGGGGACGATCGTCTCGCGCACGCAGCGCTTCGACCTGCGGCGCATCCCGTACCGGGGGATGGTCGCGCAGCTCGGCGCGATCTGCGCGCAGGAGCGCATGACGTGCGAGCCGTCCGCGCTCGAGGCCATCGCGCGCCACGCCCAGGGCTCGCTGCGTGACGCCGAGAGCATCCTCGACATGGTCGCCGCGTTCTCCGGCGGCACCGTCGCGCTGCGTGACGTCGACGAGCTCCTCGGCGTCTCGGAGTGGGAGGAGACCGCCGCGCTCTTCGACGCCCTCGCGGCGAACGACGCCGCCGCGGGCGTGCGCGTCGTCGGAAAGCTCGTCGACGACGGGCGCGACCTGCGGCTCTTCGTCCGCCGCGCCATCGATCACGCGCGCGCCCTGGTGCTGGTGACGGCGACGGGCAAGGCGCCCGAGACCGCGAGCGAGGGCGTCGCGGCGAAGCTGCTCGAGCAGGCGCCGACGCTCCCGCTGCCGCGGCTCGCCGCCATCGCGAAGCGCCTCATCGAGACCGAGCAATCGCTCCGCACCAGCGAGGGCACGCCGCTCCCGCTCGAGCTCGCCATCCTCGACCTCACGACGACGGCCGCGCCGGCGCCGGCCCCGTCCGCGCTACCGCCCACGTCGCGGCCCGCGCCGGCGCCCGTACGCGGCGCGAGCGCACCGTCGCGCACCCCGACGCGGACGGCGCCGCGCGCGGCGACGACCGCCGTGATCGACCTCGCCGCGCGGCGCGCGCAGAGCGCCGTCGCCATCGCCGACGTCCAGCGGGCGTGGGTGGATCTGGTGGCCGAGGCCAAGGCGAAGAGCATCGGAAAGGCCGCGCACCTGCTCACCGCCGAGCCGGTGAGCGTCGACGGGGGAACGGTCGTGATCGGATTCGCGAACGACTTCGGACGCGCGCTGTGGCAGGACCGCTACCGCGGCGAGCTCGAGGCGGGCCTCACCGAGCGGCTCTCGGTCGCGGTGCGCGTACGCTGCGTCGTGCAGGCGGTGCCCGCCGACGCGCCGTCGCCGACGGACGATCCGATGCTCCGCGCGGCGCTGGAGACCTTCCGCCGGCCGGACCGCATCATGGAGATCGAGTGATGAAGAACCTCGGCGACCTGCAGAAGATGGCGCAGCGGATGCAGGCCGACATGGCGAAGGCGCAAGCCGAGCTCGCGGAGGCGACCGTCGAGGGCAGCGCCGGCGGCGGTGCGGTCGTCGTCGTGCTCACCGGGACGCAGGACATCAGGGACGTCCGCATCCAGAAGGACGCGGTCGATCCCGACGACGTCGAGACCCTCCAGGACCTCGTCCGCGCGGCGTTCGCCGACGCGCTCACCAAGTCGCGCGACCTCGCGGCGCAGCGCCTGGGCAGCGTGACCGGGGGGCTGCGCATCCCCGGTATGTGATGCCGAGCGCGCTCGCGCGACCGCTCGCGCGTCTCATCGACGAGCTCGGCAAGCTCCCGGGCGTGGGACCGAAGACCGCGCAGCGCCTCGCGTACTACATCCTGCGGGCGCCGGGTCCCGACGCGGAAGCGCTCGCCGCCGCGATCCGCTCGGTGAAGACCGACCTGCGCTACTGCTCGGTCTGCTTCAACATCGCCGAGACCGACCCGTGCGCGATCTGCTCGTCCGACGAGCGCGACGCGTTCGTCGTCTGTGTGGTCGAGGAGCCGCTCGACGTGCTCGCGATCGAGCGCACCGGCCAGTACCGCGGCCGCTACCACGTCCTCCACGGCGCCATCTCGCCCGTCAACGGCGTCCGGCCCGACGATCTGAAGATCCCGCAGCTCGCCGAGCGTGTGAAGAGGGGTGGGATCGAGGAGCTCATCTTCGCGACGAACCCGAATTTGGAGGGCGAGGCGACCGCGATGTACCTCGCGCAGCTCCTCGGGGGGTCGGGCGCTCGCCTGACACGCCTGGCGCGCGGCCTGCCGATGGGTGGCGACCTCGAATACGCCGACGAGGTGACCGTGAGCCGGGCGCTGGAGGGCCGCCGGGCGGTCTCCTAGGTCCTTCCAGGCAGGTGCCGCGTCTCCAGGGTCACGAAGGTGACCCCGCACACCGCGTTGACGCCGGTGCCGCGGCTTGGGTATGATGAGTGTCCGCAACCACGCCCGTAGGCCATTTCCATTTGGGAGGTCGGGGCACGATCTTTAACAGCTGAAGAGTGACAGGAACGTTCAGCGCGAACTCGTCGATTCTTGATCGAACTCGAAGATGAACGGACCGGCCGAAGGGCTGGTCTGCTTTTTTGTCGGAGAGTTTGATCCTGGCTCAGGACAAACGCTGGCGGCGTGCATAAAACATGCAAGTCGAACGGGCCAAAGCCCGCAAGGGCCGAGGCTAGTGGCGAACGGCTGAGTAACACGTAGGTGACCTGCCCCGAAGTGGGGGATAACGACTCGAAAGAGTCGCTAATACCGCATGTGACCACCGATCCATTTCGGTGCTCAAAGTCGCAAGACGCTTTGGGAGGGGCCTGCGGCGGATTAGCTAGTTGGTGTGGTAACGGCACACCAAGGCATCGATCCGTAGCTGGTCTGAGAGGATGGCCAGCCAGACTGGGACTGAGACACGGCCCAGACTCCTACGGGAGGCAGCAGTTAGGAATTTTGCGCAATGGGGGAAACCCTGACGCAGCCACGCCGCGTGCGGGATGAAGGCCTTCGGGTCGTAAACCGCTTTTCTCGAGGAAGACACCCGACGGTACTCGAGGAATAAGCAACGGCTAACTACGTGCCAGCAGCCGCGGTAATACGTAGGTTGCGAGCGTTGTCCGGATTTACTGGGCGTAAAGCGCGCGCAGGCGGTTCCGAAAGTCGAATGTGAAAGCTCCTGGCCCAACTGGGAGAGGCCGTTCGAAACTTCGGAACTCGAAGGCGGGAGAGGCAGATGGAATTTCCGGTGTAGCGGTAAAATGCGTAGATACCGGAAGGAACACCAGTGGCGAAAGCGATCTGCTGGCCCGCTCTTGACGCTCAGGCGCGAAAGCTAGGGGAGCGACCGGGATTAGATACCCCGTTAGTCCTAGCCGTAAACAATGGGCACTAGGTGTTGTCGGTATCGACCCCGGCAGTGCCGAAGCTAACGCATTAAGTGCCCCGCCTGGGGAGTACGACCGCAAGGTTAAAACTCAAAGGAATTGACGGGGGCCCGCACAAGCAGCGGAGCGTGCGGTTCAATTCGATGGTACGCGAAGAACCTTACCCAGACTTGACATGCAGGTGGTAGGGACCTGAAAGGGGACCGACCCGCAAGGGAGCTTGCACAGGCGTTGCACGGCCGTCGTCAGCTCGTGTCGTGAGATGTTGGGTTAAGTCCCGCAACGAGCGCAACCCTCGGGATCTGTTGTACCTCTCAGATCCGACTGCCGAGAGAAACTCGGAGGAAGGTGGGGATGATGTCAGGTCAGCGTGGCCTTTATGTCTGGGGCTACACGCACGCTACAATCGCCGGTCACAGCGGGTCGCGACAGCGCAAGCTGAAGCTAATCCCTTAAAACCGGCGTCAGTTCAGATCGGAGGCTGCAACTCGCCTCCGTGAAGTCGGAGTTGCTAGTAACCGCAGGTCAGCACACTGCGGTGAATATGTTCCCGGGCCTTGTACACACCGCCCGTCACGTCATGGGAGTCGGTAACACCCGAAGCCGGTGGGCCAACCGCAAGGAGGCAGCCGTCGAAGGTGGGACCGGCGACTGGGACGAAGTCGTAACAAGGTAGCCGTACCGGAAGGTGCGGCTGGATCACCTCCTTTCTAGGGATACGTCGATCGGGGTCTTCGGACCGTCGATCCAATCCCAGGTCGATCCTCGAGCCTGAAAACTCGAGGTGACACTTCCAACGGAAGTGGTTCGTTCAAATCCGCGGAGGAGCCCGTAACCCCGGTGTCTCCGAAGCGGTCGACGATCGCGTTCCGTTCCTGTCACTCTTCTTCGGTTAACGATCTGCCCCTGCCAGACCGGGCGTTTAGCTCAGCTGGTTAGAGCACTGCCCTGATAAGGCAGAGGTCTCTGGTTCGAGTCCAGAAACGCCCACCGCGGACAACGCCGCGGTCGGGAGCGATTCGGACGAGGACGGATCTGATGGGTCAGGCGCTACGCTTGACGCGGCTTCGCCGCGTGGGGCCCGGCCCGCATCACGTGCTCGCGCTCGCACCGACCGTGCTCGCGCTCGCACGACGCGGCGCCTCCCGAGAAGCGGCCTGGCCGCTTGTCGGGGCCGTAGCTCAGTTGGTAGAGCGCCTCCTTTGCAAGGAGGAAGTCAGGAGTTCGAGTCTCCTCGGCTCCACCGGGGGTGGGCCGCTCGCGCGCTCCGCGCGAGCGAGATCGGCCGCGAAGACCTATCATTAGAGGTCGCGCCGGCGGAACCCGGCTGGAGGGCGAAGGCGATCACGACGAGCTTCCACTGTTCGATCGAGCCCATGCACGAGCCTGCGCGTTCGCGCGCGGACTCGAACGAGCGAGTGGTGCACCTTAACAAGTGAAGAGGAAGACGAAATGCGAGTTTCGCCAAAAGCGAAATCGTACCGATCGTCGTATTGGTGAATCAGCAGCATCGCCCGCCCCTCGAGGGCCGGGCTGGATGCTGGAGTTGTAGTTAGGTCAAGCTACGAAGGGCGCATGGCGGATGCCTTGGCGCTTGAGGCCGATGAAGGACGCGGTTACCTGCGAAAAGATCCGGGGAGTTGGTAGCAAACGGTGATCCGGATGTCTCCGAATGGGGGAACCCCGCCAGGATCAACCCTGGCGACCCGCACCTGAATCCATAGGGTGCGCGGAGGGCACCGAGGGAACTGAAACATCTCAGTACCTCGAGGAACAGAAAACATTCCCTGAGTAGTGGCGAGCGAAACGGGAAGAGCCCAAACCCGATCCACGTGATAGGCGGCAGCCGTTGTGGAGCGGGGGTCGTGAGGCTCGACTGCGGATCTGCCGATCCGCGACGGAGTGCAGAAACGTGATCGTTAGCAGAAGGCCGCCTGGAACGGCCCACCACAGAGGGTGAGAGTCCCGTATGCGAAAACGGTCATGCTCCGGTCGATGTCCTCGAGTACCACCCGGAAGGTCTCCGGGGTGGGAAACCGGGCAGACCATTGTCCAAGGCTAAATACCTCAAGCGACCGATAGTGAACGAGTACCGTGAGGGAAAGGTGAAAAGCACCCCGGGAGGGGAGTGAAAGAGAAACTGAAACCGTGCGCCTACAAGCAGTCGAAGCGTGTTGCTGCGCAAGCAGTAGCGTGACGGCGTGCCTATTGAAGAATGATCCGGCGAGTTAGCTGTGTGCGGCGAGGTTAAGGTCTGACGACCGGAGCCGAAGCGAAAGCGAGTCTGAACAGGGCGTGGGCCGCAAGGCCCGTAGTCGCACGCACTAGACCCGAAACCGCGTGAGCTACCCATGGCCAGGCTGAAGCGGAGGTAATACTCCGTGGAGGGCCGAACTCTTCAACGTTGAAAAGTTGAGAGATGAGCTGTGGGTAGAGGTGAAATGCCAACCGAACGCGGAGATAGCTGGTTCTCCTCGAAATAGCTTTAGGGCTAGCGTCGCGACTTCCCTCATTGAGGTAGAGCACTGGATGGGCTAGGGGGCTTACCGCTTACCAAACCCAACCAAACTCCGAATGCGATGAGGCCAATCGCGGCAGTCAGTCTTCGGGGGCTAAGCTCCGGAGACAAAAGGGAAACAGCCCAGACCGACAGCTAAGGTCCCGGAATCCAGGCTAAGTGGGAAAGGATGTTGGATCGCTCAGACAACCAGGATGTTGGCTTAGAAGCAGCCACCATTGAAAGAGTGCGTAACAGCTCACTGGTCGAGTGACCCAGCGCCGAAAATCCAACGGGGCTCAAGCCTGGTACCGAAGCTTCGGATGCGCGGTCTCCTCGGAGATCGTGCGTGGTAGAGGAGCGTTCTCAGCCGCAGTGAAGGTGGACCGTGAGGACCGCTGGAGCGCTGAGAAGTGCGAATGCCGGAACGAGTAGCGAGATGTGCGTGAGAAACGCACACGCCGTAAGCCTAAGGTTTCCTGAGGAAGGTTAATCCGCTCAGGGTCAGTCGGGCCTAAGACGAGGCCGAAAGGCGTAGTCGATGGACAGCCGGTTTATATTCCGGCACCGCTCGAGGTCGTTATCAGCGAAGGGGTGACTCAGCCTGGTAGTCCCAGCGCACTTTGGCTATGTGCGTCTAAGCAGGTAGCCGTCTCCCGATAGGCAAACCCGTCGGGAGGTCAAGGTGAGATGCGAACGCGAGCTGCAGCGATGCAGCGAGTGGGGCGAGCCAAGCTGACGAGAAAAGCCTCTAGCGAGATCGAGAGCGCCCGTACCGCAATCCGACTCAGGTAGGCGGGTGGAGTACACCAAGGCGATCGGGAGAACCCTCCTAAAGGAACTCTGCAAAATGACCCCGTAACTTCGGGAGAAGGGGTGCCTCGCACGCTTCGCAGTGATGTGGAGCAAGTGATCGAGGCCTCAGATAAACGGGCTAAGCGACTGTTTAACAAAAACACAGGTCTCTGCGAAGGGGAAACCCTACGTATAGGGGCTGACGCCTGCCCAGTGCCGGAAGGTTAATGGGAGAGCTGCAAGGCTTGAACTGAAGCCCCGGTGAACGGCGGCCGTAACTATAACGGTCCTAAGGTGGAATCGCTGCCTTAGAGAAATCCGACTATTTGCCGAAAACTCCGAGCATCCGGTGCTACTCGAAAGAGTGACAACGCATCCGGTGCGGACGATCAGCAGGAAAGGCCGATCACGGAAACGTGTTCGGAATCCTCAGAGGCCATACGTCGGACATCCGCATATGTTTCGGATGAAGAGATGGTCCGAGCTGCATGGCGACATGCAGGGACGCAAGTCCGTCGACGCAAGTCGATAACAGGTCTTAGCGAAATTCCTTGTCGGGTAAGTCACAAACTTGCCCAGGAACGGAGTGATCCGTTCAACCCGAACCGGCTCATATCGGTGAAGCCCACACGGACCTTGCGGAAGGTCCGCGGGTAATACCGAGGGAAGTCCTCGTGACCCCGTAACGACTGATCGAGAGAGATCTCGACGGCGCTGGTCGCGATCGAAAGATCAATGAATGACCAGCGCAAGACGCCGGCTCTGCGAAAGCAGATGAACGTATAGTCTGCGCCGCTCGAAAGAGCGAGAAGCGTGAAGTTCCGACCCGCACGAAAGGCGTAACGACTTAGCCGCTGTCTCTAGGAGGGACCCGGCGAAACTGAGATACCCGTGAAGACGCGGGTTACGCACACTTGGACAAAAAGACCCCGTGGAGCTTTACTGCATCTTGGCATTGGACTGGGGTTTCGCATGTGTAGCATAGGTGGGAGACTTTGAAGCCGGGGCGCTAGCCTCGGTGGAGTCACCAGTGAAATACCACCCTTGCGGAACTTCGGCTCTAACGGCTGTCCGTGATCCGGCAGCCGGACATTGCCAGGTGGGCAGTTTGACTGGGGCGGTCGCCTCCCAAAAGGTAACGGAGGCGCCCAAAGGTACCCTCAGGCTGGGTGGAAATCAGCCGCAGAGTGCAAAGGCATAAGGGTGCTTGACTGTGAGGCTTACTCGCCGAGCAGGGACGAAAGTCGGGCTTAGTGACCTTCTGGTCCCGAGTGGAAGGGCCAGGAATCATCGGATAAAAGCTACCCCGGGGATAACAGGCTTATGACGCCCAAGCGTTCACAGCGACGGCGTCGTTTGGCACCTCAACAAGAAATGGGGTGAGGCGGTGGAAACACCGTCAACTGATCCGGCTTATAACGGTGGACTCCCACCGGCAACGCAAGTCGTTGCCGAGGACAACACCGTGGGAAGTCTGTCGGAATGAACAGCGCGCTCTGATCCAAGAAGATCAGGAGCGACTCATGTCGATGCTCAAGGAGCAATGGTCGATACGTTCGACTCTGAATCGCGACAAGAGCTACTACCGCATTCGCATCGCGGTGGGGAGCGTCGAGCGATTCAGGTCGATCGTGGAGCCGTACGTGCTACCGACGCTTCGATACAAGCTTCCGGCATGACCCCGTAACGACTGATCCACACGAGTGGTGAGATGGCGATCCTGCTTCTGCGGAAGCGATTCTGTGGTCGCCATCAGACGCCGGCGCCCTCACTCAGAAGTGAGAAGGGCGGAGAGATAGTCTGCACCGTCGGAAACGGCGGAGATTGCGCGATGTCGGCTCGTCGCATCCTGGGGGGGCAGTACCTCCCAAGGGTTAGGCTGTTCGCCTATTAAAGCGGTACGCGAGCTGGGTTCAGAACGTTGTGAAACAGTTCGGTCTCTATCCAGTGTGCGCGCAGGTGAGTTGAGAGGAGTTGCCCCCAGTACGAGAGGACCGGGGTGAGCGGACCGATGGTGTACGAGTTGTCCCGCCAGGGGCATCGCTCGGTAGCTATGTCCGTTCCGGATAACCGCTGAAAGCATCTAAGTGGGAAGCCGACCTCGAGATGAGCTCACCCTCTGGGTCAACCAGGTAAGACCGCACGGAGAGTACGTGTTCGATAGGCGGAAGGTGGAAGCGCCGTGAGGCGTGGAGCTGATCCGTACTAACGGTCGAGCGGCTTGACCTAACTTCCAGCACCCAGCCGGGCCTTCGAGGCTCGGCGACATCGGTGCGACCGCCCAGGCGATCTCGCACGAGTCTTCCTCGTTCACCACTTGCTCGCGACCCGAAAGCCCTCCCTCCGTCGGAGGGCTTTTGTGTGTCCGACGGGCGTTGCCGCGCGGGGGGTGCTCCGCTAGAATCAAGTCCTCGGTCCTTGGAGCGGTGGGGTCACACCCGTTCCCATCCCGAACACGGTAGTTAAGCCCACCAGCGCCGAAGATACTCGGGACGTCGGTCCCTGGGAAAATAGGTCAGGGCCGGGATCAAAACGACTTCGAGCGCGCGAGCGCACGAGGTCGTTTTTGTTTTGCCCCATGCTCTCGGCGTGTACGACACGCTGCTCGAGCGGACGATCGACGCGGAGGCCGACGCGATCGTCGTCCCGGCACGGCGGATCGCGGGATGAACGAGCGGCCCGACCTCTCGGCCTGGCCGATCGCTCCGCTCGAGCTCAGCCGCGCCCCGCTCGGTGTGAACAACGACTCTTTCTTCGTCTCCGCCCGGGAGGGCGACTTCGTGCTGCGTGTCTACCGCAACACCGCGGACCACGAGCGCGTCCGCTACGAGCACGAGATCCTGGGCCGGCTGGCGGCGCAGGAGCTGCCATTCGCCGTGCCGTCACCGGTGCGCTCGCGCGACGGCGACGCCGTCGCGGTCCTCGAGACGGCCCAGGGACCGCGCCTCGCGACCCTCTTCGCGCGCATCCCGGGCGAGCCCGCGGCCATCACGCGCGCCACAGCGCGCCTCGCCGGCGGCGCGCTCGCGCGGCTCGACAGCGCACTCACGCGTCTGGAGCTGCCCCTCGCCGCCCCGGCGACGCTCGCAGACGTCCATCCGCTGGTCCCGGATCCGCTCGGCGCCATCGAGGACCTCGGCCTGGACCGCGCCGCTCGCGACACCGCGCGCGCCGCGTTCGAGCGTGTGCTCGTGGAGCACGAGCCGCTCGCGGCGCTCCCGCGCCAGCTCGTGCACGGCGACTTCGCCTTCCCGAACCTGCTGGTCCAGCGTGGCACGGTGACCGGCCTGCTCGACTTCGAGTTCGCGGGTCCCGACGTGCGCGCCGCGGACCTCGCGTGCGCCATGTACGTCACGGCCGTCCGCGGAGGCGAACGCGCGCGCTGGGAGCTGCTCGGCGGGCTCGCCGCCGCGTACCGGCGCGTGCTGCCGCTCGACCCGGCGGAGCTGGCGGCGCTGCCGTCGCTGCTGCTGCGCCGCGCCGCGATCGGCGCCGTGCACTGGATCGGGCGCTGGCGGCAGGGGATCGTCGACCTCGAGACCGCGCGCGAGCGGCCGCGACGCCTCGTGCCGTTCGCCGCCTGGCTGGACGCCGCCGCCCCGCATCTCGCGCTCGTCGCCATGGGAGACGTCAAGCCGCGTCCGTGAGAGAGGGCGTGGGAGATCGTCCCGAGCGCGTGCTGCGCCGTCTCGTCCCAGAGCCCGCGCAGGTGCAGGTCATCCTCGGATCGCTCCTCGGCGACGCGCGCATCGAGGGTCGGTGCGGAGAGCGCTGCCTGCGGATCGCGCACCGCGTCGACCGCGGCGACTACGTCTGGTGGAAGTACGAGCGGCTGCGCCCGTTCGCCGCCTGCGCGCCGGCGCGCCGCGGCGACCGCCTCGGCTTCCACACGATCGCGCACCCGCTGTTCGACGATCTCGCGCCGCTCTTCACCGGCGGCCGCGTCCGGCGGGGGCGGGTCGTGCGCGACCTGCTCACGCCGCTCGGGCTCGCCGTGTGGATGGCCGACGTCGGGCGTCTCGAGCTGCGCTCGGACCTCTTCCTCCCGCGGCAGCGCGAGCTCGCGCTCGTCGCGTGACGCCGGGCCTACGCGGCGCTGGCGGCGGTAGAGAGCCGGGGCGGGCTGACCGAGAGCGCCCGGCGGAGGTTCTGGATCGCGCGGCCGTGCAGCTGGCACGCGCGCGCCTCGCTGACGCCCATGCGCCGGCCGGCCTCGCGCAGCGTGAGCGCCTCGGCGTAATAGCGGACCAGGACCTCACGCTGGCGCGGCGGCAGGTCGCGGAGCGCGCGCTCGACCCGGCCCCGGAGGTCCTCACGCTCGAACGGAGCGTCGAGGTCGTCGCCCTCCCCGGCGCCGACGCCGTGCCAATCCTCGTCGATGAGCGCGTCAAGGGACACGGTCCGGACGGCGGACGCGGCGTCCTCGGTACGGGAGCGGTCGCCCACCCGGCGCACCTCGTCGATGACGGACCCGCGGATACGCCGGGCCGCGTACGCCTCGAACGGCACGCCCCGGCTCGGGTCGAAACGGTCGACCGCGTCGATGAGGCCGAAGGACGCGGCAGACCTCACGTCGTCGGCGTCCATCAGCGTGTCGGCCGCCACGCGCATACCGCGAGCGATCGCCCTGGCGAGCGGCACGTAACGCTCGATGAGGACGGCGCGCGCCTCGGCGTCGCCCGCCCGGCAGCTCTCCCAGAGCTGAGCAGTCTCCATGTCCCCCTCCGCCGTCCGACCCGCTTCCCCAGGCCCCCGAACGAGGCCCGCCCCTCTCGCGTGCCGGCCACGTGACTGTGCGACGAGACACGGCCCTGGTTAATCCCCGATCGGGCATTCTTGCGATACCCATTCGGGCTTCGCGAGGTTTAGCCGCCAGGACGGAGTACAGGGCGGCTGAGGGAGGGGGTCGATACCCGACTGGGCGGCCTATTCGATGAGCCGCTGCCTGAGCGCCAGCACCACCGCGTGGGTCCGGTCGACCGCCCCGAGCTTGGCGATCAGCGTCTGCACCGCCTTCTTCACCGTGTCCTCCGCGAGCACCATGGCCCGCGCCGCCTCCTTGTTCGTGTAGCCCTCGGCCATGTAGCGCAGGAGCTCGAGCTCGCGCGGCGTCAGCGCGTCGGTCGCCGGCTCGATCGCCGCGGCGCCGGCGCCCCCGTTCGGCTCGGGCGCCGGCACGTCCTCAGCAGGGTCGCTCGGCGCCGGCCCGGCGGCCACGCGGGCCTCCTCCGGGCCGAGGGCCACGACGCCGGCGGCGGCGGCACGGATCGCGGCGCTCACGCGGGCGATCGGGGCGTCCTTGGAGACGTAGCCGGTCGCGCCGGCGCGCAGCGCCCCCCGGACGGTCGTCGGCGTGCGGTCGATGCTGAACACGACGATCGGCACCAGCGGTGACGCGGCCCGGACGCGAGCGACGGCCTCCGCGCCGTGCGCGTCGGGGAGGCCGAGATCCAGGAGCACGACGTCGGGGACGGCTTCGGCCAGCGAGGCGACCGCCTCGGCGCAGCTTGCGCTCGTCCCGGCCACGGTGAAGCCCTCGCGCTCGAGCATGGCCCTCACGCCGAGGCGCATCACCGGGTGGTCCTCGACGGCGAGCACGCGCAGCGTGCCCGCGTCGTCCTCGCGCTCCAAGGCCCGTCCGAGGAGCGCGAGCGTGTCGGCGGTGCGCTGGGCCGCCTCCGCCGCGCCCTCGTCGTACGCGGCGCCGCCATGCCGGGCGAAGCCGACCCCGACGCCGCTCTCGCCCCCGGCGCTCGTGCTGGCGGCGATCGCCGCGTCGCGGCACTCGCCGTCGCCGGCGGCCGCGTGGACCGCGAGCAGGGCGCCACGACGGTCACGGAGGGCGACGGCGTGATGACCCAGCGATACCGCGGCGCGCGCCGCGGCCTGCGCGTCGCCGGCGGCCACCGCCCGCGCGACCTCCACGGAGGCTCGCGCGGACGCGACCTCGGTCTCGAGCACCGCGATCGCCTTCACGGCGCGGAGGGTTCGCGCCAGGTCGCCCGCGAGCCCGTCGAGGAGATCCGCGCGGTCGGTGAAGCCATCCGGCGCGTCGGGCCGCTTCACGTTGAGGACGCCGACCACCTCGCCGCCCTCCATGAGCGGCACCACGACGGCCTCGCGCGCGTCGGGGTCGGTGCCGCGGAACCGCTCCTCGTCGACGCGCCCCCGCAGGACGAGCTTCTTGCCGCTCGCCGCGACCCACCCGGCGATCCCCTCGCCGACGCGCTGCCGGGTCGTCGCCGCGTCCGCCGGCAGGCCGACGGCCGCGCGGACGCGCAGCTCGTCGCCCTCGACGAGCATGATCGAGGCGCCACCCGCGCCCATGCGGCGCGCGACCTCGGTGGCGGCGCGGGCGAGCAGCGCGCCCACGTCCCGGGCGCGCGCGAGCTCGTCGCCGAAGCCGGAGAGGACCTGCAGGCGCTCCCCGAGCGAGGCGCTCTGGCGCAGGGTCTCGGCCAGCGCGCGGCCTTCGAGCGCGCTCATCTCGAGCAGCCGGCCCGCCGCGGCTGCGCCGATCGTCTCGATCGGATCGAAGGGCACGTCCTCCCGGAGCCCGACGAGCACGGTCGCCCCGTTCCAGGAGTCGAGCGGCGCGACGAGCGCGTACGCGGCGGCTTGGGACCAGCGGCCGGCCGGGACCGCCGTGGCGTAAGCGCCCTTCGCGGCGCGAGCGAAGAGGTCGGCGCCGAGGACGGCCTGCCAGTCGGGCTCGCCGCTCACACGATGGGAGAACACCGTCACGGGGCGGTCCGGCCTCGCCGAGACGACCGCGAGCGCATCCGCCCGCAACAGCGTGGCGAGATGCTCCAGTCGCTCAGGCCAGCGCGCCGTCGGGTTGACGGTGCCCTCCTCTTGAGCCGGTTTGCCGGATTGTATGCGTGGCACGGTCTCTGCCCGCCAGCAGATGCGTGTCGATCGACCCCCAGACGATGGAAAAGCTCCTCGCGTCCGACGCGCGAGGGCTCGCTCCGCCCCGGCCGCGACCGCAGGCCGTGGCAGCGGCTCGAGGAGCTGCGCACGAGCGGCGAGCTCATCGAGGCCGAGGTGATCGACGCCAATCGCGGTGGCGTGATCGTCGACGTCGGCCTGCGTGGGTTCGTGCCGCTGTCGCAGCTCGGGAGCGTCGGCGCGATCGACACGCAGGGCCCGAGCGTCCCCGAGACGGTGCGCGCCCTCGTGGGCAGGCGGCTGCGTGTGCGTGTGCGCAAGGCGGAGGGCGCCGCGCGGCTGCGCGTGGGCGACGTGCTCGACGGGACGGTCGTGAGCGTGACGTCCTACGGGCTCTTCGTCGACGTGGGCGTGGCGGACGGCCTGGTGCATCGTTCAGAGATCACATGGGCGAAGGGGCTCGAGCCGACGTCCCTCTACCGCGCCGGGCAGCGGATCCGGGTTGTGGTGATGAGTGTCGACCGCGAGCGTCAGCGCATCTCGCTCTCGATCCGGCGGCTCGCCGAGGACCCGTGGGCGGCCTTCGCCCGCGACGCGGTGCCGGGGCGGACGGTGGAGGCGACGGTGACGCGCGTGATGCCGTACGGAGCGTTCGCGAAGGTGGCCGAGCGGGTGGAGGGGCTCATCCACGTGAGCGAGCTCGCGCCGCGCCGTGTCGCCGACGCGGGCGAGGTCGTGCGTGTCGGAGACGCCCTGCCGGTGCGGATCGTGGCGATCGACACGGAAGGGCGTCGCCTGTCGCTCTCCGCACGGCTCACCGAACCTATAATCGGGACCTGATGATGACGACCGCGCCGGACCCCGGAGCGCGCTGATGGGTCCCTTCGACCGCTTCAACGACCGCGCGAAGAGGGTGCTCGCGCTCGCCCAGGACGAGGCCATCCGCTTCAACCACAACTACATCGGCACCGAGCACCTGCTGCTCGGTCTCGTCCGGGAGGGCGAGGGCGTCGCGGCCCGCGTGCTCGACTCGCTCGGCGTCGAGCTCTCCAAGGTCCGCACCGCGGTCGAGTTCATCATCGGCCGCGGCGACTCCGCGACCTCTCCGAGCGAGATCACGCTCTCCCCGCGCACCAAGAAGGTGATCGAGCTCGCCATCGACGAGGCCCGCAAGCTCGGCCACAGCCACGTCGGCACGGAGCACCTGCTCCTCGGGCTGGTGCGCGAGGGCGAGGGGATCGCCTCGGGCGTCCTCGAGTCGCTCGGCGTGTCGCTCGAGAAGGTCCGCCACCAGGTCATCGCGACGCTCGGCCAGCAGCACCCGGCGCAGGCCGAGGCCGCTGGCGCCGGCGCCGGCGGGAAAGCGTCGCAGTCCAAGACGCCCACCCTCGACCAGCTCGGCGTGAACCTCACCGCCATGGCCAAGGCCCAGCAGCTCGACCCGGTCATCGGTCGCGAGAAGGAGATCGAGCGGGTCATCCAGATCCTCTCGCGGCGGACCAAGAACAACCCCGCGCTCATCGGCGAGCCGGGCGTCGGCAAGACGGCGATCGCCGAGGGCCTCGCGCACCGCATCGTGAAGGGCGACGTCCCCGAGACGCTGCAGGGTAAGCGCGTGCTCACCCTCGACATCGGCTCGCTCGTCGCCGGCACGAAGTACCGCGGCGAGTTCGAGGAGCGCCTCAAGAAGATCATCGAGGAGCTGCGCCACGCCCACGACGTCATCCTGTTCATCGACGAGCTGCACACGCTCGTCGGCGCCGGGGCGGCCGAGGGCGCCGTCGACGCGGCGAACATCCTCAAGCCGTCGCTCGCGCGCGGCGAGCTTCAGTGCATCGGTGCGACGACGCTCGACGAGTTCCGCAAGTACATCGAGCGCGACGCCGCGCTCGAGCGCCGGTTCCAGCCGGTCATGGTGGAGGAGCCCTCCATCGAGGAGACCGTGGACATCCTCATGGGCATCCGCTCGCGGTACGAGGACCACCACAAGGTGTCCATCACCGACGAGGCGGTGAAGGCCGCGGCGGAGCTCTCGGCGCGCTACATCACCGATCGGTTCCTGCCGGACAAGGCGATCGATCTCATGGACGAGGCCGCGAGCCGCGTCCGCCTGCGCTACTCGACCGTCCCGAGCGACGTGAAGGACGCGCAGAAGGAGCTCGACAAGGTCGTCACCGAAAAGGAGGCGGCCATGGAGGCGCAGCAGTACGAGCTCGCCTCGACGCTCCGCCAGAAGGAGCGGCAGCAGCAGGACAAGCTGCAGCAGGCCAAGGCCGATTGGCTCCTCGCGCAGTCCCAGAAGCGGCCCGAGGTGAGCGACGAGGACATCGCCGAGGTCGTGTCGATGTGGACCGGCATCCCCGTGCGCCGTCTCGCCGAAGAGGAGACGCAGAAGCTCCTGCGGATGGAGGAGGTCCTCCACAAGAAGGTCATCGGGCAGGCCGCCGCGGTCACGACGGTCGCGCGCGCCGTGCGCCGCGCCCGCGCCGGGCTGAAGGATCCGCGCCGGCCGATCGGCGCGTTCTTCTTCGTCGGCCCGACGGGGACCGGTAAGACACACCTCGCGCGGCAGCTCGCCGAGTTCATGTTCGGCAGCGAAGAGAACGTGGTGAAGATCGACATGTCCGACTACATGGAGCGGCACAACGTGTCGCGCCTGGTCGGATCGCCGCCCGGCTACGTCGGCTACGAAGAGGGCGGACAGCTCACCGAGACCGTGCGCCGCAAGTCGTACTGCGTGATCCTGCTCGACGAGATCGAGAAGGCGCACCCGGAGGTCTTCAACATCCTGCTGCAGATCTTCGACGAGGGCCGTCTCGCGGACGCGAAGGGCCGCACCGTCGACTTCCGCAACACGATCATCATCATGACCAGCAACCTCGCGCAGAAGATGCTCAAGAGCGAGGCCGCGCTCGGCTTCCGGGCGAAGGGCGAGGGCGACGATGCCGACATCCAGGCCGCGTACGAGCGCATGAAGGAGCGCGTCCAGGACGAGATGAAGCGCTTCTTCCGGCCGGAGTTCCTGAACCGCATCGACGCGACCGTCGTGTTCCAGCCGCTCAACAAGAGCGAGATCCGCCAGATCGTCGAGCTCGAGCTGGGCGGCGTGCGCAAGCAGCTCGCCTCGCAGGAGATCTCGCTCATCGTCACCGACGAAGCGAAGGACCACATCGCGTCCGTCGGATACGACAGCAACTTCGGCGCGCGGCCGCTCGCGCGGTCGATCCAGAACGAGATCGCGGACCCGCTCGCGGAGATGCTCCTCCAGGGCAGGTTCCACGCGGGCGACACGGTCCGCGTCCACCCGGTCGACGGCAAGCTCGCCATCGAGAAGGCCGAGGCCGAGGTCGCCAAGCCGGAGCCGGTCGCGCCCTGAGCGCGGAGGAGCCCCGCCCCACCGCCTGAGGCGGCCGCGGCATCGGGGCGCCGATACTTCTGCTGATGCCATCCCGGCCGAAGGTCGCCTTCGTCTGCCAGTCCTGCGGCAACCAGTTCCCGAAGTGGATCGGGCGCTGCCCGTCGTGCCAGGGCTGGAACACCCTCGTCGAGGAGCGCGTCGTCGCGCCGCCGAAGGGGCGGGGCGCCGCGCGGGCGCCCCGCGAGCCGGTCCGGCTCGATGCGGTGCCCTCCGACGCGGAGCAGCGCATCCCGACCGGTATCGGCGAGTTCGACCGGGTGCTCGGCGGTGGCATCGTGCGCGGCTCGCTGGTGCTCCTGGGCGGCGATCCGGGCATCGGGAAATCGTCCCTCCTCATGCAGGCCTCGGCGTCGCTCGCGGAGCGCGGGCCGGTCCTCTACGTCTCGGGCGAGGAGTCGGCGGCCCAGGTGAAGCTGCGCGCCCGGCGCTTCGGGATCGCGGGCGGGAACATCCTCCTGCTGCCGGAGACGGACCTCGGCACCGTCATCGAGGCCATCCGCCGCACCAGGCCGATCTTCACCGTGGTGGACTCGATCCAGACCATGTCGAGCGAGGTCATCGGCTCCGCCGCCGGCGGCGTCGCGCAGCTGCGGGAGTGCACGGCGCGCCTGCTCGAGCTGGCCAAGGGCGACGATGTCCCGATCTTCCTCGTCGGCCACGTCACGAAGGAGGGCGCGGTCGCCGGGCCGCGCGTGCTCGAGCACATCGTCGACGCGGTCCTCTACCTCGAGGGCGAGCGCTTCCACGCGTTCCGCATCCTGCGCGCGACGAAGAACCGCTTCGGCTCGACCGACGAGGTCGGCGTGTTCGAGATGGGGGAGAGCGGGCTGCGCGAGGTGACGAATCCGTCCGAGGTGTTCCTCGAGGAGCGCACCCGCAACGTGCCCGGGAGCGTCATCGTGCCGACGGTCGAGGGCACCCGCCCGCTCCTGGTGGAGGTGCAGGCGCTCGTCACCCCGACCTCGTTCGGCCTGCCGCGCCGCACGGTGAACGGCGCCGACCCGCAGCGCGTCGCGGTGCTCCTCGCGGTCCTCGGCAGGCGCGCCGGCATCTCGCTCGGCGCGCACGACGTGTACGTGAACCTCGTCGGCGGCCTGCGCGTCCGCGAGCCCGCGGCCGACCTCGCGCTCGCGGTGTCGCTCGCGTCGGCGCTGCGCGATCGCCCGGCCGACCCGCGCACCGTGTTCGTCGGGGAGCTCGGCCTGGGCGGCGAGCTCCGCCGCGTGCAGCGCGTCCCGGCGCGACTGCGGGAGGCGCAGCGCCTCGGCTTCGCCCGCGCGGTCGTCCCCCAGGCGAGCCTCGGCGACCTCGACGGGGCCGCGCTGGAGGTGGTCGGAGCGGCGACGCTGCGCGAAGCGCTCACCCGGTCGGGGATCGCGGACTAGCCTCGCGACACCGGCCGGCGTTCTCTAGACTCACGCCATGTTCGTCTTCGCGGATCCATCCATCCCGGCGCAGGCGACCACGCCGGCGGCCACATCGTCATCGGCCGGGCGGGCACGCACGCCGCGACATCCGAGAAAGGAGTGGACAGCGTGGCCTTCATCCGTCTCACCGCGGCACTCATCGGCTGGTTCTTCGGGTTCTTCCTCGGCGCCTCGCTGCTCGAGGTCACTCGCGTCACGCCCGTCAGCAACCAGGTCCTCGTCGTCTTCCTCCTCGCGACCGCGTGCGCGATCCTCGGCTGGCTCGGCGCTCCGTACGTCACCGTCCGTCCGGCGCGCTTCATCGCGGCGCGCATCCGCGAGGCGCAGGCGGGCGACATCGTGGGCGGCGCGTTCGGCACGGGCGTCGGGCTGCTCCTCGCGCTCTTCCTCGCGCTCCCGCTCTCGTTCCTTCCCGGCGACCTAGGGAGGTACGCGCCGCTCGTGGGCGCGGTCGTCCTCGGCGTGGCCGGCGGCGCGGCGGGCGCGATCAAGCGCGCCGAGCTCGGCGCGCTCGTGCGCGACCTCCGTCACGGACGCCGTGAGCGCGTCGGCGAGGAGCGTGCCCTCCTCGACACCTCCGTGATCATCGACGGCCGCGTCGCCGACGTGGTGAAGAGCGGCTTCATCCGCGGGACGCTGCTGGTGCCGCGGTTCATCCTCGGCGAGCTCCAGCACTTCGCGGACTCGTCGGACGGCAGCCGGCGCGAGCGCGGTCGTCGCGGCCTCGAGATGCTGCAGCGGATGCAGAGGGAGACGCACGTGCACATCGAGCTCCTCGACGCCGACCCCGCGGGGCCGAACGTCGACACGAAGCTCGTCACGCTCGCGCGGACGCTCGGCGTGCCGATCATGACCAACGACTACGGGCTCAACCGCGTCGCGGAGCTGCAGGGCATCAGCGTGCTCAACATGAACGACCTCGCCAAGGCGGTGCGGCCCGTCGTCCTTCCCGGGGAGGAGATCACGGTGCGCGTCGGGCACGAGGGGAAGGAGCCGGGTCAGGGCGTCGCGTACCTCGAGGACGGCACGATGGTCGTCGTGGAGAACGGTCTGCGGCACCTCGGCGGCGAGGTCACCGTGACCGTCATGCGCGTCCTGCAGACGGTCGCCGGCCGGATGATCTTCGCCCAGCCGAAGGGCGAGGTGGTGGAGCTCCGAAGGCCGCGCGCTCCCGGCCACTGATGCGGCGCGCGCTCGTGATCCTCGCGGCCGGCAGCGCGTCGCGCGCGGGCGTCGACAAGGTGCTCGCGGATCTCGGCGGGCAGCCGGTGCTCGCCTGGTCGCTCGCGGCCGGTGCCGCGGCGCGCTGCTTCGACGAGATCGTCGTCGTCGCGCCGGCCGGAGCGCTCGCCGCCGTGGAGCGGCTGGTCCGCGAGCGCGAGCCCGGCGCGCGCGTCGTCGCCGGCGGCGCGACGCGGACGGCGTCGGCCTGGGCCGCGCTCGAGGCCGCGCGGACCGCCGACGTCATCGCCATCCACGACGCGGCGCGTCCCTTCGCGCCGCCGTCGCTCTTCGCGCGGTGCGTCGAGATCGCGGCCGCCGACGGGACGGCCGTCGCCGGGCTTCCGTTCGCCGACACGGTGCGCCGCGCGGACGAGGCGGGTGCCGCGATCGAGGAGGTCGCGCGCGAGGGACTGTGGTCGGCGCAGACGCCGCAGGCGTTTCGGCGCGAGCTGCTCGAGCGCGCCCGCGCCGCCGCGGGCGATCGCTCGTTCGGCGACGACGCGGCCGCGCTCGTCGCGGCTGGGATCGCGGTGAAGATGGTCCCGGGCGAGCGCCGCAACCTGAAGATCACGACGCCCGAGGACCTCGCCTACGCGCGCGAGCTCGTCATGAAGGGGCTGGCGGGCTTCCCCGCGCTCGTCAGGTGAGCAGAGCGGGTATCGGTTACGATATTCACCGTCTCGCGGCGGATCGCCGCCTCGTGCTCGGCGGTGTCGCGATCGAGCATCCGATGGGCCTCGTTGGTCACTCCGACGGCGACGTCCTTCTCCACGCGCTCATGGACGCGCTCCTCGGAGCAGCGAACCTCGGTGACCTCGGTACGCACTTCCCGTCGAGCGACGCCTCGTACGCGGGCGCGAGCAGCCTGGGGCTCCTCCGCCGTGTCGGGGACCTCGTCCGCGAGCGTGGCCTCACCGTGTCGTCGCTCGACGCGACGGTCATCGCGCAGGCGCCGCGTCTCGCTCCGCACGTCGGTGCGATGCGCGGGGCGATCGCCGGCGCGCTCGGCATCGGCGCCGACCGCGTGAGCGTGAAGGCGACGACGAGCGACGGCCTGGGGGTCGTCGGCGCGGAGGAGGCCATCGCCGCGCTCGCGATCGCGCACCTCGAATAAGGAGAGGACCATCACCGTCAGCGCGCCGGCCACCATCCGCCTGTACGACAGCGCATCTCGCTCCGTCCGCGAGTTCGACCCGCTCGTGCCCGGCGAGCTCCGTGTGTACAACTGCGGACCGACGGTCTACGACTACCAGCACATCGGCAACCTCTACAGCTACATCACCGCGGACGTCGTGCGCCGCACCTTCGAGTACTTCGGCTACCGGGTGACGCAGGTGATGAACATCACCGACGTGGGCCATCTCGTCGGGGACGCCGACGTCGCCGCCGAGGACAAGATGGCCGTCACCGCGCGGCGCGAGAGCGTCGATCCGCTGGTGCTTGCCGAGCGGTACACGAAGCAGTTCTTCGTCGACCGTCACAAGCTCAACATCCTCGACCCCGGCGTCGTGTCCAAGGCGACCGAGCACATCCCCGAGATGATCGCGCTCATCGAGCGCCTCCTCGCGAACGGCAACGCGTACGTCGCACCGGACGGCGTGTACTTCGACATCACGACGTTCCCCGGCTACGGCACGCGCCTCAACGCCGAGCCGCCGCACGAGCGCGAGGCCGGAGCGCGCGTCGAGGTGAATCCCAACAAGCGCAACGCCGCGGACTTCGCGCTGTGGCGCGCCGCGAAGCCCGGCGACTTGCAGAAGTGGCCGTCGCCGTGGGGCGAGGGCAATCCGGGGTGGCACATCGAGTGCTCGGCGATGTCGATGAAGTACCTCGGCGAGACGTTCGACATGCACTCGGGAGGCGAGGACCACCTCTTCCCGCACCACGAGTGCGAGATCGCCCAGTCGGAGGCGGCCACGGGAAGGCCGTTCGTGCGCTACTGGGTGCACACGCGGTTCCTGCGCATGGACAGCGCGAAGATGGCGAAGTCGGCCGGTGCGTTCCTCCGGCTCTCCGACATCGAGGAGCGCGGCTACGACCCGCTCGCGTTCCGCCTCCTCGCGCTCGGCACGAGCTACCGCAAGGGTCTCGACTTCACCTGGGAGGCCCTCGGGAGCGCGCAGACCCGGCTCGACAAGTGGCGCGGCGTCATCGCCGAGGCCTGGCAGGCCGCCGGCGGCGTCGCGGCCGCGGTGAGCGAGACGGATCCGAACCGCACGGCGTTCGCCGAGGCCGTCGCCGACGACTTCAACCTGGCGGCCGCGCTCGCGCCGGCCGAGGCCGCCGTCGGCCACGCCACCACGGGGGACGTCGAGACGAAGCGGCGCGCGCTCGGCCTGCTGTTCGACATGGACCGCGTGCTCGGGCTGTCGCTGCGCAGCACGGCGATCGCGTCGACGAGCCTCCCCGCGGAGGCGCGGGTGCTCCTCGAGGAGCGGGCCCGCGCGAGAGAGCGCAAGGACTTCGAGCGATCCGATGCGCTCCGCGACGAGCTCCTGCGCCGATTCGGCATCCGCGTCAAGGACACCAAGGACGGTCAGCGCTGGGAGCGCGACGACCGCAAGGGAGCGTGACCGACATGGACGAGTTCGAGGAGCGGCGCGACGAGAACGAGCGCCCTCGCGAGGAGCCTCCCCAGGGCGGACCGGCGCAGCCGGCCGCCGGCACCGCCGGCGGCGACCTCGCGGACCGGCGTCGCCGTCGCGGGCGTCGCGGCCGGGGCGGCCAGCGCTTCGGTGGAGCGCCTCGTGGCGCGCCACCGCCGCGTGACGACGAGGAGTCGTCGCAGGCGCGCGAGCTCGCCGCCTACGAGCGGCGCCAGCAGCAGCGACGCACCGGCGTGTTCCGCGGGCCCGGCTGGGTCCCCGGAGCCCGTCCCGGCGGTGCGCAGGGTGGTTTCCGGCCGCAGGGGCGGCCGATGGGTCCGCGCGGGCCGCGCCGCGGTGCGGGTGCGCAGTACAGCGAGCAGATCCGCCGCGCCACCGCCGGCCCGCGAGCGCAGGCGGCGCCATCGCACGAGGCGGGGGAGCCCATCGCGGGACCGCACGCGGTGCTCGAGGCGATGCGCGCCGGCCGTCCCATCAAACGGCTCTTCGTGTCGAGCGAGCGCGGGACCCGGACGGGCGCGGTGAACGAGCTCATCACGGAGGCGCAGCAGCGGCGCATCTTCGTGCGGTTCGTCGACACGCGCGAGATCGAGCGTCTCTCGCCGATCGAGAGCCACCAGGGGGTCGTCGCGATCGTCGAGGGCAAGGCCGGCGTGGAGCTCGAGGAGCTCCTGCTGCACATCGACGCGCTCGGCGAGCCCGCGCTCGTGCTCGTCATCGATTCGCTCCAGGATCCGCAGAACTTCGGCGTGCTCCTGCGATCGGCCGAGGGGGCGGGCGCCGACGGCGTCGTGATCCCCCGGCACCGCGCGGTCGGCCTCACGCCGGCCGTCGCCAAGACGAGCGCAGGCGCGAGCGAGCACCTCATGATCGCCGACGTGCCGAACCTGCGGCAGGCCATCGACGCGCTGAAGGAGAAGGGCATCTGGGTCGTCGCGACCGACGAGACCGGCGACCTCCTCTACGACGAGGTCGACTACCGCGGCCCAACCGCGATCGTCGTCGGTGGCGAGGCCGAGGGCATCCGCCGGCTCGTGCTCGAAGGCTGTGACCAGGTCGTGCGCATCCCGATGGAAGGGCAGGTCGCGTCGCTCAACGCCGCGACCGCCGGCACCGTCGTGCTCTACGAGGCGCTGCGGCAGCGCAAGCGCAACGCGGCGCCGTCGGCGACGCGCACCCCGCCGCCGCCACGTCCGGAGCCGCTGACGCCGCAGGAAGAGGAGATGACCGAGGACGCGGTCGAGACGATGGCCGACGAGGACGTCGTCGAGGCCGAGCCCGAGGCGGAGACGGTCGCCGCCGACGAGCCGTCGCAGGAGGCCGTGGACGCGGTCGAGGCGCCCCGGCGGCGGACGACCCGCGCGAAGCGGACGGCCGCGACGCCGCGCAGGACGACGACGCGGAAGAAGCCCGCCGACTAGCATTTTCGTGCGCGCCGTCCTAGCTCAATGGCAGAGCAGTGGTTTTGTAAACCACCGGTTCCGGGTTCGAGCCCCGGGGACGGCTCCGCTACTCCCAGCGGTGGCCGACGAGCCCCGCGTCGAACGAGCGCCGGTCGAGCCGCACCAGACGACGCGCCATCCCCGGGCGCAGCAGCGGCGTGTGCGAGATGTCGAGCAGGTACTCGGGGATGAACCACACGTCGCGCGCGGACGTCATCCAGTCGCGCGCGTCGAAGCGGCGCAGGTCGACCGGCCGTGAGTAGGTCCGCAGCGTCCGCTCGCCGCGCAGGTTGAAATACACGTCGAAGTAGCTGATCGCGAGCTCGCGGAGGGTGCGGTGGATCGGCTCGCGGTAGCGGCACCCGGTGTAGTTCGACTTCGCGACGGCGCCCCAGTGCCCGCGCTCCTTGAACACGGCGACGACGTGGTCGGTGTCGCTCTCCGCCTCGAGATCGAGGACGAGCGGCGGGCGGCCGATCGCGCGCAGCGCCGCGGCGGCGAAGATCGCGCCCTCCAGGCAGTGCGCGGTCCGCTCGGCGAGGACGCGCCGCGGCGACCACGCCGTCGTGCCCAGGTGGTACGGCAGGTCGTCGAGGAAGCGCTGGATCCCGTTCGGCGTCCGCAGCGACCGGAGCTTGCGCAGCTCCGCGGGACTGAACCCTTCCACGCGTGCGATTCTCGCCGAAGCGGGGCGGCGCCGGCTCGGATGGCGCTCCGTGCCGCTACGTCGCGCGGATGTCCAGCGCTCCAAAGGCGATCGTCACGTCGGCGACCAGCCGCGGGCTCCTGCCCTCGAGACCGGGCGCCGTGTAGATGCCGTCGCCCCGACGCGTGAGCGGCCCCACGACGCTGGTCCCGGCGGCCACCGCCTTGGTGGTGATCCGGGCGGGCGTCGTCGCGGGCACGCTCACCTCGATGCCTGCGAGACCCGCGTCGATCCGCGCCTGCATGTCGCGGCGCAGCTCGCCGCCGAAGTCGAGGACGCAGCGCCCCACGCCGCCGGACACGCGGATCGCCGCGGCGTTGGAGTTCGCGAGGTGCCGTGCGCCGACCGCACCCGCGCCCGCGGCGATCTCGAGCACGCTCATCGCCGCCGTGTTCGGCGTCGAGAAATCGAGCTCGTACCGGCCCGCTCCCGCCTTCACGGTCAGCGCGGTGAGCGGCAGCCCGCCCAGGTCGAGAGCGTGATCGCCGGCGCCGACCTCCATCGTCAGCGCGAACGGACGCCCGCGGCCGATGGCGAGGTCGAGCACCGGTGCGCTGACCGCGCCGAAGCCCGCGCCCAGGTCGAGACGCTGCGCGATGAGCGCGGAGCCGCCCTCGCTGCGGATCTCGAGCGGCAGCATCCCGGTCGGGTCGTCGTAGGTCCCGCGCACCCAGACGTCGTCGTCGGTCGTCGCCAGCCGGACGCGGCAGGGACCGAGCCGCAGCCAGAGCGAGAGCTGCGTGGTGTCGGGGTATGCGATGTCGACGCGCGTGGTCATGATCTGCATCGCCGTCCTCCCTGTGCGCTGGCCCGAGTCTCGGCGGTCCGCCGCGGCGGCGCGACGGCCGAGCGGCGCATCCTGCCGGGGTATTGCGACCGAACGGCGCCGGTGAACGCCTGTCAGCCGAGAGTCGCCCGTTCTGGGGATGCCGCGAGCGGCGCGTATAGGCAGACTGTCCGGCGATGGCGCTCTCACAGGAGTCGGCGAACATGACATCGGGCTTCGGCGACGGGATCGAGTTCGAGGAGACCTTCCCCGAGCCGGTCGCCGCTCCCGTCGCGGAGCCGGAGCCGCCGCGCCTCACCGTCGTGCCCGCCGCACGCGCGACCCCCGCCGAGACCGACACGGGCGAGGCGCTCTTCGAGCGGCAGCTCGAGCGTCGCCTCCGCGAGGCCGAGGAGCTGGTGAAGCAGACCGTCGAGCGCATGCGCCTCGATGAGGAGCAGCGGCTCGCCGAGTGGGTGCGCCGGCGCCGCGAGGAAGAAGAGCGGCGTCTGCAGTCGTGGACCGAGGAGCGTCGATCCGCCATCGAGCGCACGCTCGACCAGCGCCGGTCGACGGAGGAGCAGCTCGCGGGCCGCCTGCAGGAGATGCTCGTCGAGTGGGAGGCGCGGTTCGAGCAGCGGCTCGAGCAGCGCCGCGTCGCCGACGAGCACGACGCCGAGCGGCGCCGCGTCGGCGACGAGGAGCGGCTGCGGGCGTGGCGCGAGGAGCTGGAGAGCGCGCTCAGCGCGCGCTTCGCTCCCGCCTCGTCGGCCGAGCGCGCCCCGCTGCCCGACCGCAACGGCGAGCTGCGATCGGCCGCGCGCGACGCCATCGACGCCGCGCCCACCGCCCGCGACGTCGGGCGCGTGCTGCGTGACGCGCTCGGTGAGCTCGCGCGCACGTCCGCGTTCGCGCTCAGCATCCACCACAGCGACCGTCCCGAGGTCGCGTACCGCTATCGCGTCGCGGCTGACGACGAGGTCGGGAGGCTCCTGCGGACCGAGACGCTCGACGACGGGCCCGAGAGCCCCGCGGCGTGCTTGGACGGGTGGGTCCGTGGCCACCGCGCGTCGCGGGCCGCGGGTCGCGTCGTGACGGTGCACACCGCGCAGACCGCGGTCCGTGACGGCGATGCGGTCGTGGGCGTCCTCACGCTCCAAACCGAGGAGGCCGCGGTGGCGGACCCGATCCTCGCGCGCGTGAACGAGCTCGTCCGGCTCGCCGCGCCACGTCTCGCCGCGCTGCGTCGCAGCGGCTCGTTCCGCGGCGCCTAGTGTCGTGAGCCGGAAGTCATGTGCAGATGCGCGGTACCGGGACGCCGAGGCCAAGGAGCCGAGGGAGGACGCACCGGAGCGCAGCCGCAGCGGCGTGAGGAGCGCCCGGAAAAGGCGACACCGGCATCGGCGGATCCGGACCGATGCAGCTGCGCATGGATTCCGGGTCACGACACTAGCTACCGCTGCCGAAGCCGGCGTCGAAGGCGGCCTCGCGCGGGCGCGGGCCGAGAGCGATGAGCTCGTCGGCGGTCGCGGGGAGCGGGGTATTCTCGCCGGTACCCGCTAGTGGCAAGTCCGCTGACCATGAGCGCGATCGGGATCTGGCTCGTCCTTGACCTCGTGCTGGTCCTTCAAACTCGACGCGATGCGTTCCGTCCTGTCATCGCGATCCAGCCGGTGGTCCTCGTTCTCGTGGCGGTAGCGCTGCTTGCCGGCGAGTCCGTGAGCTCGTCCGCGCTGTGGGCCCTGCTCGGCCTTGTCAACATCGCGCTCGCAGGCGCTGGGCTGCGCCGCCAACGGGCGCTCGCCTCCATGGGCCTCCTCGCGACGGTGGCCGCGATCACGTTGGTGATCCTGCACTCGTTCGCCAGCCTGCCCGTGATCAGCGTCGCGGCGATCCTTTCTCTCGCGGCGGCGCTGTTCCCCAGCCGACACGTAGTGCCTGCGTAGGGCGATGCCGTGGCGCCACGGCGGCCAGCTGTGCAGGTCCCTGCGCGAAGGTCACGCGAACGGCAGCAGCGGCCGCACGCGGCGCTGGTAGCGCGCGTACTCGTCGCCGAAGGCCTCGCGCAGGACCCGCTCCTCCGCCGCGATACGCAGCGCGGTGTACGGCACGACGATGAGCCCGGTCGCGGCGAGGAGCAGCGGGCTCTCGAGCGCGAGCGTCGCGCCAAGATGGAAGAGCACGATCCCGAGGTACATCGGGTGGCGGACGAGGGCGTACGGCCCGCGCGTCACGAGCGCGTGACCCGCGAAGATGTCCATGCGGATCCCGTAGCTGCGGCCGAGCGACCACATCGCCCACGCCGCGAACGCCGCGCCCGTGGCCGCGATCGCGAGTCCGGCGTACTGGAGCGCGGGCGAGAGATCCACCGCGAACGGCCGCACGTAGGCGACGACGAAGGGCAGCCAGACGAGCGGCGGGTAGTACTGGATCGGCCACGGCGCGTTCGCGACCAGGCGATGGTCGCGGCGGCCGCGGATGATCCGCAGCGCCGCGGCGGAGAGGAAGACGAGGTGCGCCGAGAGCAGCACGGCGATGCGCAGCGAGCGGTCGTCCACGCCGTCGATTGTCCGGGTCTGGCCTGCCCGTGGCGAAAGCCCTAAAATCTCCTTGTCCGCCCGGGCAGATTGAGCAGTGTGGTGAGCTCCGCTGACTGTAGATCAGCCGCCCTTGGCTGTGGGGGTTCGATTCCCTCTCTGCCCACCGAGCGCACGCGAGAAATCGGAACATTTCCGACCGTTCAGGGGTTGCTATAGGTATGAACAGATCCGGACTGCCCTGCCGCGCCGACCCTGATTGCGACGCGGTCTTCAACCTCGCGCACCAGGACTCGATGGACGCCCTTCGGCAGGCCGCCGAGCGGCGCAACGCCCACGAGCTCGAGGCGCACGGCTACACGCACGTGGTCACCACGATGCCGGCCGCCACGCCATTCTCGCAGCCCGCGGTCTCGCCGCGGAAGCGGGGGCCCAAGCGCGACGAGGAGCTGAACGTCGTCTAGGAGCGCCGGCCGACCTTGGTCGTCTCTCATGCGGCGGCCGTGTGCGCGTCCCAGACTCATCGAACGGGGGAATGCCCCGACGCTGGAGGTACGCATGGCCCCGCGCGCACCGGCGCTCGCCGTCGCGATGATCCTCGCCTCGGCCTGCGGCGCTGCCGCGAGCCCCGCCGCGACGGCCACCGCCGCGCCGGCCACCGCGGCGGCGACGAGCGTGGCCCAGGCGGTGGCGACCTCGACGACCGCCGGCGACATCTGGACGGTCACCGACGCGTCGAAGGCCACCGTCAGCGTGCGCGAGCAGCTCGTCGGCTTCAGCCTCCCCTCGGACGCGGTGCTCGTCGCGAAGGGGGCGAAGGGCAGCTTCGCCATCGCCGACGACGGCACGTTCACCAGCGGATCGACGATCACGTTCGACCTCACGACGCTCACCAGCGACAACGGCCAGCGGGACGGCTTCGTGAAGCAGAGCGTGCTGCAGACGCGGCAGTTCCCGACCGCCGGATTCGTGCCGGTGAAGGCGACCGGTCTCACGCTCCCGCTCGCCGCGAGCGGCGAATTCGCGTTCACGATCGGCGGGAGGATGACGATCCGCGGCGTCACGCAGGACGTCGCCTTCAACGTGAAGGCCTCGCGCAGCGGCGGCCGGCTGAGCGCGACCGCCACCGCCGACCCGGTGCTCACGTTCGAGCAGTTCGGAATGCGACCGCCGACCATCCCCGGGCGGGTCCTGAGCGTCGTCGACGAGATCCGTCTGGTCGTCGAGCTCGTGGCGACGGCGAACGGCTGAGGGGGCCCGTTTTCGGGCCATTCCTTGCCGTTTTCCGGGGGGAAGCGGATAATCCACAGTGACCCAAGCGGCTCGAGGGAGTTGCGCCAGCAACTCTCTTTTCGTGTCCGGAGAAACGTGCCCACCTAGCTCAGTTGGTAGAGCACGTCCTTGGTAAGGACGAGGTCTCGGGTTCGATCCCCGAGGTGGGCTCCCGAATAGGAGGGGCGAGGAACAGGACATGGCGAAGAAGAAGTTCGAGCGCACCAAGCCGCACGTGAACGTGGGGACCATCGGTCACATCGACCACGGCAAGACCACGCTCACCGCGGCGATCACCAAGACCCTCGCGCTCAAGGGCGAGGCCGAGTTCCGGCCGTTC
>DAIDAP010000035.1 GCA_027310565.1 Chloroflexota bacterium
TCCTCCGGCAGCTTCGCGACTGCCTGACCTCCGACGTCGCGCCGGCGGAGCTGCGGCGTCGCGTCATCGCGAAGCTGAAGGGCGCCTCGCCGCCGGGGGTCTGAGCGCGACGAGTGTTGACATTCGCGACGCCGGTGTGTCTATATAAGCGGACAACGCGTGGCCAGAAGGAGGTGATCCTGATGCCGGCGAAGAAGAAGGCTGCGAAGAAGTCCGCGAAGAAGAAGAAGTAGCTCGTCGCGACGCCATCGCGTCGCATCTCTCGAGACCGACTCTGGCACCTTTCGCGAACCCACCGATCCGCGTAGGCCTCGCGGATCGGTTTTCTTTTTCGGCGCTACTCTCCCTCCCATCGAAGGTCGTCCGCTCCCATCGCTCGAGTGGCGCGCCGTCGTCGCCGGCGTCGCGCTCGCGTACGTCACCGCTCTCGTCGTGCGGACGCTGCTCGCCCCCATCCCTGGTATCGCCGCATCCATCCTCGGTGTCGGGCTGGGCGCGTATCTGGCCGGAAAATGGGCACGTTCGGGCGGCCCGTACCACGGGGCCGTCGTCGGCGCGGGGTGGATCGTCCTCGAGGCGGTGGGCCTCGTGCCGACCGCGTTCGAGGGGCCCGACGCGCTCACCGACACGGTCGTCGTCATCGCGCTGGACGTGCTGACGCTGCTCGTCGGGTCGGCCGCGGGGTGGCTCGCGCGCCGGGAGCCTTCGTCTTCTTCGGGTAGGGGCACAGGGCGCTGACCGGGCACTCGAAGCACCGGGGCGTCGGCTGGCAGACGCGCCGCCCGTGGAGCACCAGGCACCACGTCGCCTTCACCCAGTCCTTCGGCGGGTAGAGCGCGCGCAGGTCCTCCTCGATGCCGTCCGGCTCCGCGCGCCGGCTGAAGCCGAGCCGCCCGGCGACCCGGGCGACGTGCCGGTCGACCGCGATCGCCGGCACCTCGAAGGCGTTCCCCAGGACGATGGACGCCGTCTTGCGCCCGACCCCGTGCAGCCGGACGAGGCTCTGCATGTCGCCGGGGACCTCCCCGCCGAACTCCCGCAGGAGCTGCTCCGAGCAGGCCCGGATGGTCCTGGCTTTCTGGCGGTAGAACCCGGTCTCGTGGACGTCGCGCTCGAGCTCTTCCGCGGCGACCTTCAGGTAGTCGTCCGGCGCGCGGTACTTGCGGAACAGCCGCCGGGTGACCTGGTTGACGCGCTCGTCCCGCGCCTGCGCCGCCAGGATCGTCGCCACCAGCAGCTCGAACGGGCTGCCGAACTCGAGCGTCGGGCCCCAGTCGGGATACGCCTTCGCGAGCCGGGTGAGGACCCGCCGGGCGCGGCCGCGCGGCTCGGGCCGGGGCGTCGGCCTCCGGGCGCCCGTGTCCGTCCGCGCGCGCCTGAACCCCATCGCACCTCGGAGGATATGAGAGGGGTGAACCCGCGAACCGCCCGTTCGACGGTGCGGACTACACTCGGCGAGACCCGCGGGACGGTCGCGACGGCGTACGGGGGCGACGCGCCGGTAACGACCGGCCAGGGGGAGATCGTCGATCGAGAGAGGGAGGAGCTATGCGATCCCGCACCCCGTTCTTCGCGATCCTCATGGTGCTCGTGCTGTCCGCCTCGGGCTGCGCGACCGGCGGCGGCGCGGCACCGGGGACGACGGTGAAGATCGTCTCCAGCCTGCCGATGACCGGCCCGTCGCTCGCCCAGACCCAGACCATCGTGAACGCCATCAAGATGGCGCTCGAGGAGGTCAACAACAAGGTCGGCAACGTCACGATCCAGTACGAGGCGCTCGACGACGCGACGCCGGCGACCCAGAAGTGGGACGGCGCGCAGGAGGCCGAGAACGCCCGCAAGGCCGTGGGCGACTCCAGCATCGTCGCCTACATCGGGACCTTCAACTCGGGCGCGGCACAGGTCTCGATCCCGATCCTGTGCGCCGCGAACCTCGGCATGGTCTCGCCCGCGAACACCTACCCCGGCCTCACCAAGGCCGGCAAGGGCACGCCGGACGAGCCCGGCAAGTACTACCCGAACGGCTGCAAGCGCAACTACTCGCGCGTCGTCCCGGCCGATGACCTGCAGGGCGCGGCCGGCGCGAAGTGGATGAAGGAGCTCGGCGCGAAGAAGGTCTTCATCACCCACGACAACGAGCTCTACGGCAAGGGTCTCGCCGACGTGTTCCGCGAGGCGGCGAAGAAGCAGGGCCTCACCGAGGTCGGCTACGAGGCCGCCCCCAAGGCCGACAACTACCGTGCGCTCGCGAACAAGATCAAGGAGTCGGGCGCGGACTTCGTGTACTACGGCGGCATCGAGGACAACAACTCGCACCTGCTGGTCCGCGACCTCAAGGACGTCGCGCCGAACATCAAGTTCATGGGCCCCGACGGCACGGCGACGACGAACTTCCTGAAGTCGGCCGGAGCGGCGGTCGAGGGCGCCTACTTCACCTTCGGCGGCATCCCGCCGAGTGAGTACACCGGCAAGGCGAAGCAGTGGAGCGACGCGTACCAGAAGAAGTACAACGGCCAGCCCGAGGTGTACGCCATCTACGGCTACGAGGCGGCGAAGGTCGTCATCGCGGCGATCCAGAAGGCGGGCGCCAAGGCGACCGACCGCGCGGCGGTCCGGGACGCCATCATGGGCACCAAGGACTTCGAAGGGGTGCTCGGCCAGAAGTGGTCGTTCAGCCCCGAGGGCGACACCAGCCTCACGACGATGGCCGGCATGCAGGCCGCAGGCGGCCAGTTCAAGTTCGTGAAGCTGCTCTCGGCGGACTAGCCGCGGCGTAGCGGACAGCGCAGGGACGGGTCCCCGGCCGGGTTCGCGGGGACCCGTCCCGCTGTAGACGGAGGAACGGACACATCGAGCTGTTCGTCGCGGCCCTCATCATCGGCGTCAGCAACGGCGCGCTCGTCGCACTGATCGCGCTCGGGTACACGCTCGTCTACGGGATCATCGAGCTCATCAACTTCTCCCACGGCGACCTGTTCATGCTCGGGACGTTCGCGACGCTCACCGTCCTGACGCTCTTCGGCGCGCGGGAGGGCGCCCCGACGCCGTGGCTCGGGCTCGTCGTCGCCCTCATCGTCGGGATGGTGTTCTGCGGCGTGCTCAACGTGCTGGCGGAGCGGCTGGCCTACCGGCGCCTGCGCAACGCTCCGCGCCTCGCGCCGCTCATCTCGGCGATCGGGGTCTCCTTCATCTACATCAACATCGGCCTCTTCTGGCGCGGCCCGGCGCCCGTCCTGTACCCGGACATCCTCCCCCGCTTCGACTTCCTCGCGGGGATCGTCGGCCCGCAGTCGCTCATCCGCTTCGGCGTCCGCGACCTGTTCGTCGTCGGTCTCGCGGTCCCGCTGATGCTCGGGCTCGCGTGGGTCATCAAGAACACGACGATGGGCAAGGCGATGCGCGCGGTCGCCCAGGATCGCGAGATGGCCGTCCAGCTCGGGATCGACGTCGACCGCATCATCTCGTTCACGTTCCTGCTCGGGGGGATGCTCGCGGGCGCGGCGGCGCTCATGTACGGCCTCTACAACAACAACACGAACTTCGTGCTCGGCTTCACCGCGGGTCTCAAGGCGTTCACCGCGGCCGTCCTCGGCGGGGTCGGGAACGTCACCGGGGCGGCGCTCGGCGGCTTCCTCTTGGGCGTCCTCGGCTCGCTCACGGTCACCTACGTCGGAGCCGGCTGGGAGAACGTCGGCGTCTTCGGCATCCTGGTGCTCGTGCTCGTGTTCCGCCCGACCGGGCTCCTCGGCGAAGAGACGCCGGAGGGCAAGTGAAGATCCAGGAGATCGGCGACCACGCGCCGGCGAGCGACGGGCGGGAGCGCCGCTGGATGATCGCCGCGGTCTCGCTCGCGGTCGCGCTCGTGCTGCCCTACCTCGACATGCTCTTCGGCCTCAACCTCGGGCTGAAGCTCATCCCGATCGGGATCTTCATCATCCTCGCGCTCGGCCTGAACGTCGTCGTCGGCTTCGCGGGCCTGCTCGACCTCGGCTACGCGGCCTTCTTCGCGATCGGCGCGTACACCGCGGCCTTCCTGACGTCGCCGTCGAGCGTGCTGCTGCAGGCGCTCGGCGCGAAGCCGATCGACTTCTGGCCGGCGATGCTCCTCAGCACGCTCGTCGCGGCGCTCTTCGGCGTCGTCCTCGGCGCGCCGACCCTCCGCCTGCGCGGCGACTACCTCGCGATCGTCACGCTCGGGTTCGGCGAGATCGTGCCGCTCGTCATCCGCAACACGCCGCAGTGGACGCGCGGGGTCCAGGGGATGAACCCCATCGGCACGCCGTCCCTCGGCGTGTACAAGTTCGGCTTCGACTTCCAGGCCTGGTACTACCTCATCATCGCGGTGATCATCGTGTCGGTCGTGCTCACGGCGCGGCTGCGCGACTCGCGCATCGGGCGGGCGTGGGCGGCGATCCGCGAGGACGAGGTCGCGGCCGCCTCGATGGGCGTGAACCCCGTGTCGACGAAGCTCTTCGCCTTCGCCATGGGCGCGAGCTTCTCCGGATTCGCCGGGTCGATCTGGGCGGGCTACCTCCAGTTCATCGACCCCGGCCAGTTCGACTTCTCGATCTCGGTGTTCGTGATCGTGATGATCATCCTGGGCGGGATGGGGAACATCTACGGGGTCATCGCGGGCGGGATCATCCTCGGCGGCTTCGACCGCATCCTCTCCGGATCGGTCACCGACGTCCTGCGCGGCGTGGGGAACCTCGTCGGGCTCGAGGCGCTCCAGCAGGCCGACGTGAGCCGCGCACGCTCGCTCATCCTCGGCCTGGCCCTCGTCATCCTCATGCTGGTGCGGCCCGAGGGCCTCTTCCCCAGCGCGCGGCGGCGCGCCGAGCTCCACGCCGCGGAGGAGAGCGCCGAGGAGGCCGACCAGCAGCGCTCCACGCTCTACGAGACGCAGCGATGAGTGAGGCTGACGCCATCCTCGTCGCGCGCGCGGTCACCAAGCGCTTCGGCGGCCTCGTCGCCGTCGACGCGATCGACTTCGACATCCCGCGCCGCGGGATCGTCAGCCTCATCGGGCCGAACGGCGCGGGGAAGACGACGTTCTTCAACGTCATCGCGGGCCTGTACCGGCCGACGTCCGGCGAGATCGTGTTCGACGGCCAGCCCGTCTCCCACCTTCCGCCGCACCGCATCACGCGCTTCGGCATCGCCAGGACGTTCCAGAACATCCGTCTCTTCCAGAACATGACCGCGCTCGAGAACGTGCTCGTCGGCCGGCACTGCCGGCTCTCCGCGACGCCGTTCGACGCGATCCTGCGCATGCCGCGCGAGCGGCGCGAGGAGCGGGCCGCGCGGCAGCGCGGGACCGAGCTGCTCGCGTTCGTGGGTCTGGCCGGACGGGAGCGGGAGCTGGCGAAGAACCTGGCGTACGGCGACCAGCGCCGGCTCGAGGTGGCGCGCGCGCTCGCGACCGAGCCGAGGCTCCTGCTGCTCGACGAGCCGACCGCGGGCATGAACCCGCAGGAGACGTCCCGGATGACGGCGTTCATCCGCCAGCTGCGTGACGACCTCGGCGTGACGATCCTGCTCATCGAGCACGACATGAAGGTCGTCATGGGGATCTCCGAGCGCGTCACGGTGCTCGACCACGGGTTGAAGATCGCCGAGGGCACGCCGGCGGTCGTGCAGCGGGACCCGCGGGTGATCGAGGCGTACCTCGGCAAGGCGAAGATCGCGTAGATGGCGCTCCTCGAGCTCGACAAGGTCGCGGCCTTCTACGGGAACATCCAGGCGCTGCGCGGCATCAGCATCACCGTGGAGCGGGGCGAGATCGTCACGCTCATCGGCAGCAACGGCGCGGGGAAGACGACGACGCTGCGCACGATCGCGGGCGTGCTGCGGCCGCGCACCGGGACGGTCCGCTTCGACGGCGCGGACCTCGCGCACGTGCCGGCGCACCGCATCGCGCGGCTCGGCATCGCGCACTCGCCCGAGGGCCGGCGCATCTTCCCGCGCATGACCGTGCGCGAGAACCTCGAGCTCGGCGCGTTCGCTCGCGGCAGGGCCGATCTCCACGAGGAGTACAAGCACGTGTTCACGCTCTTCCCGCGCCTCGAGGAGCGCATCGGACAGACCGCGGGCACGCTCTCGGGCGGCGAGCAGCAGATGCTGGCCATCGGCCGGGCGCTCATGATGAAGCCGCGCCTGCTCATGCTCGACGAGCCCTCGCTCGGGCTGTCGCCGCTGCTGGTGGAGACGATCTACGGGATCATCGCCGAGATCAACGCGGCGGGCGTGCCGATCCTGCTCGTCGAGCAGAACGCGCACAAGGCCCTCGGGGTCGCCCACCGCGGCTACGTGATCGAGACGGGCCGGATCGTGAAGCACGGCACGGGCCGCGAGCTCCTCGAGTCGCCCGACGTGCAGCGCGCCTACCTGGGGCTGTGAGCAGCGCGTCGGCGGCCGAGCGCGGCACGACCCGGCGGCTCGCGCTCCTCCTCGGCGCCGCGCTCGTGTCCGCGGCGTGCGGCGGCGGGGGCGACAAGGGCGTGATCACGGTCGCGACGAGCTTCCCGGTGACGGGCGCCGATCGTGCCAGCGGACGGCCGGCGGAGGCCGCCGTCGCGTACGCGATCCAGAAGACGCCGACGATCAAGGGCTTCACCATCCGCCTGAAGCCGTACGACGACACCGTGAGCGGCCTCCACGACGCGCAGCAGGGTGCGCGGAACTACCGCGGCATATGCGGCGACGAGAGCGTCCTCGGCGCCGTGGGGCCGCTCACCTCGGACGTCGCGCGCGCGATCATCCCGGTGGCGTCGGGCTGCGGGCTCGTCACCATCAGTCCCGCGACGAGCGACGAGTGCCTCACCCGGCCGCTCGACTCCTGCGACCCCAAGCCCTCGGCGCTGCGCGGCACGGACGCGAACACGTTCTTCCGCATCGCCGCGCCGGACACGCTGCAGGGGAGCGCCATGGCGGACTTCGCGTACGACACCCTGCGCGCCACCAGGGTCGCCATCTGGTCCGACGGTGAGACGCTCGGAAAGGGCATGGCCGACGCGTTCCGCGCCGAGTTCGAGCGGAAAGGCGGGAGCGTCGTCATCCGCCAGGATTTCGACTGGAAGAGCACCACCGACTTCAGGGCCTTCCTCCAGCGCGCGGCGGACGGCGGCGCCCAGGCGATCTACGCGGGGGCGACGAGCGGCACCAAGGCGTGCGTCCCGCGCGGCCAGAGCAAGGGCATCCTCGACCCGGCGGCGGTCGCCTACCTCGGCCCCGACGGCATCGGCGACGGGCAGTGCATCGCCGACGCGGGCGGCCAGGCGCGGAACATGTACGTCACCAAGGTCCCCGACCCGGCGCTGGACCCTGCGAACAAGCCGCTGCTCGACGACCTCCGGAAGACGATGACCGGCGCGGACGACTACGGGGCCTACACCTTCGCGGCCTACGACTCGGCGCGGATCCTCCTCGACGCGATCGGCCGCGCGATCGACGCCGCCGGCGGCCGCATGCCGACCCGCAGGCAGGTCCTGGACGCCGTCCAGGCGACGAAGGCCCTGAATCTCTCGACCGGCACGTACTCCTTCGACCGGTACGGCGACCCCACGTCGTCGATCGTCGCGGTGTACGAGCTCCGAAGCGGCGACTGGGCGCCGCGGAGCCGGCTCACGTTCACGCGCTGACGAGGCGGCACGGGCCGCGACGACGTGGTCTCAATAGACTCGCTGCGTGGCCACCGGCCTGGAGCTGCGCGTTCCCGCCGACGTCGAGCGCGTCGTCGACCGCCTCATCGACGCCGGGTACGACGCGTACGTCGTCGGCGGCTCGGTGCGCGACGCGCTGCGCGGCGTGGACCCGCACGACTGGGACGTCACCACGAACGCGAAGCCGGACGAGATCCAGTCGGTGTTCAAGCGGTCCCTGTACAACAACCGCTTCGGGACCGTCGCGGTGCGCTCCGGCGACCACGAGGTCGAGGTCACCACGTACCGCGTCGAGACCGAGTACACCGATCACCGCCGCCCGGACGCGGTCGCCTTCGGCGCTTCGCTCGAGGAGGACCTCGCGCGCCGCGACTTCACGATGAACGCGATGGCCTTCCGCCCGGCGCGCGGCGGGAAGCCCGCCGAGCTCATCGACCCGTTCGGCGGACGATCCGACCTCGACGCGCGCCTGCTCCGCGCCGTCGGCGACCCCGACGAGCGCTTCCGCGAGGACGCGCTCCGGATGCTGCGCGCCGTCCGCTTCGCCGCGCTCCTGGACCTGCGGATCGACCCGCCGACGGCGGCGGCGATCCGCCGCAACGCCGCGCTCACCGAGACGCTCTCGGGCGAGCGGATCCAGCAGGAGATGGTGAAGATGCTCGGCGCCGAGCGGCCGTCCGCCGCGCTGCGCATGCTGTCGGAGCTCGGCATCCTCGCGGTCATCTGCCCCGAGCTCGAGGAGTGCAGGCAGACGCCGCAGGACAAGGCCGCCGCCCAGGACGTCTTCGAGCACTCGCTCGCGACCGTCGACGCGACGCCGCGCGGCGATCTCGTGCTCCGCCTCGCCGGGCTGTTCCACGACATCGGGAAGCCCGACACCTTCGCCGACGGCCACTTCCACCAGCACGAGTTCGTCGGCGAGCAGAAGGCGCGCCGGATCCTGCGGCGCTGGAAGCTCGACCGGGAGACGGTCCAGGAGGTGGCGCACCTCATCCGGCACCACATGTTCTGGTACCAGACCGACTGGACCGGCTCGGCGGTGCGCCGGTTCATCCGCAAGGTCGGGCTCGAGACCATCCCGGCGCTGTTCGCCCTGCGCCGCGCCGACAACGTCGGGAGCGGGGCGCGGTCACCGCGGATGTACGCGCTCGACGCGCTCTGGCGGCGCGTGCGGGAGGAGATCGACGCCGCCAACGCGTTCTCGCTGCGCGACCTCGCGATCGACGGGAACGACCTCATGCGCGAGCTCGCGATCCCGCAGGGTCCCGAGGTCGGCCGCATCCTGAACGCGCTCTTCGAGCGCGTGCTCGACGATCCCGGCCTCAACGAGCGCGAGACGCTCCTCGCGCTCGCGCGGGAGCTGCGCTAGGCCTGGGTCGGCGACGTCGGCTCGTACTGCGGGCTGCCGTCGGTCTCCGCGGCGCGCCGGACCCGGTGGACCTGCTGCTGGACCTGCTCGCCGATGCGCTGGCGCGCCTCCGAGCCGCGGATCGGCGTCAGCAGCGCCGCGAGGGCCACGCCCGCGAGGGCGCCGAGCGCGAGCCCGATCGCCAGCCACAGCACGGCCGGCGGCTCCTCCCGCCGCAGCGTGACCCGGGGCAGCCTGGTGTCGCGCATCGCGTCACGGATCGCGTCCGACGCGCGCTTGCCGGCGTCGTCGCGGATGTCGTCGAAGACCTCCCTGAGCTCCTTCGCACTCACCATCTGCCGTACCTCCAGCGCGGATGACGGCTAGGCAGCAGGAGCGGTGCCACCCTGCGGCCGACTGAGCGCCGCCTCGATGAAACTATCGATGTCGCCGTCGAGCACGCGCGTCGGGTCGCCCACCTCGATCCCTGTCCGGTGGTCCTTCACCATCGTGTACGGGTGCAGGACGTACGAGCGGATCTGGCTGCCCCAGTCCGCCGCGCGCATCTGCCCGCGCTCGCGCGCCTGCTCCTCCTCCTGCTCGCGCACACGGCGCTCCAGGAGCCGCGCCTTCAGGAGCTTCAGCGCGGTCTCGCGGTTCTGGAGCTGCGAACGCTCGTTCTGGCACGAGACGACGAGGCCCGTCGGCAGGTGCGTGATGCGGACCGCGGTCTCGAGCTTGTTCACGTTCTGGCCGCCGGCGCCGGTCGAGCGGAACGTGTCGATCCGGAGCTCGTCGGGACGGACCTCGACCTCGGACTCGCTCTCGATCTGCGGCGTCGGATCGACGAGCGCGAACGACGTCTGCCTGCGCTTCTGCGCGTCGAACGGCGATATGCGGACGAGACGATGCGTCCCGCGCTCGGTGCGCAGGTAGCCGTACGCGTACGGGCCCTCGACGGTGATCGTCGCGCTGCGGATGCCCGCCTCCTCACCGGGCGTCGTCTCCACGATCTCGGCTCGGTAGCCGTGCCGCTCCGCCCAGCGCAGGTACATCCGCACGAGCATCTGCGCCCAGTCCGCGGCGTCGACGCCGCCCGCGCCCGCCGAGATCGCGAGCACGGCATCTCGCTCGTCGTACGGTCCGGAGAGCTGCGCCTCGAGCGTCGCCTTGGCGACCTCGTCGGTGAGCGCCGCGAGCTCGCGCGCGATGTCGGCCTCGAGGGACGCGTCGTCGAGCGCGGCGAGCTCCGCGAGATCGGACGCGCGCCTGCGGAAGCCGTCCCAGCGCTCGAGGCGGTCGCGCAGCGCGCCGGCCCGCTTCAGGGTCCGCTGCGCGCGCTGACGGTCCTCCCAGAGGTCGGGGCGCGCGGCCTCGGCCTCGAGGCGCGCTAACTCGGCGCGGAGTCCCGGGAGGTCAAAGGAACACCGCCATGCGGTCGATGCGCTCGCGGAGCGCCGCGAGCGGGGCCGGGTCGAACGTCATTCAGCGCTTGCGGGGCCGGTCGAACGTGGTCGCGACGGGCTGGGCCACGGGCGCCAGCTTGCCGGCCGCGAAGCTGACGAACGTCACGCAGGGGCAGTAGGTGTTGCGGGGGCAGCGCGGGCAGTCACCGTCGCAGTCGAGCGTCGCGCCGTAGGAACACTTGAGGCAGTTGTCCTCGCAGACGATCCATTCCTTCATGCGGGGATTCCCTCTCTAGACCCCATGGGCCGTGACCTCGGCGACACCCGGTCCGCTGCGCCGTCATCGCTCCCCACGCGGACCTGTGCCGCTTTCCGTACGCGAGTCTACCGTCGCACGAGGCGCTTGGGAAGGGGTCCCGGGGGCGGTCAGGGATGAACGGACGCTCTGCGGACAGCCGACCGACGTCTCAGCGCGATCAGCATGGCCGCGCCGGCGAGGGCGTAGACGAGCCCGAGCAGCTGGCCCTCCTGGATGCCCCAGAGGATCAGCGGCTCGTCCCGCACGAAGGACTGCAGATAGCGCCCGGTGCCGAACAGGAGCAGGTAGGCCCAGTAGACACGGCTCTCGGGCGGCTGCCCGCGGACCCGGCGCCAGTACGCGTACAGGACGACGAAGATGCCGGCCATGAGGAGGCCGTCGTACAGGCCGATGGGGTGGACCGGGCCGAGCTGGCCGAGGGTCGCCGGATTGACGTAGCTCACGCACCAGGGGAGCCCGCCGCAGGCGACGGCATGGTGCTCGCCGCTGATGAGGTCGCCGATCCGCCCGATGGCCTCGCCGAGCGCGATCCCGACGACCGAGATGTCGAACATGAACCCGACGGGCAGACGCAGCGCCCGCGCCGCGAGGAGCCCGGCGACGCTCGCGCCGATCGGGGCACCCATCGTCGCCATGCCCCCGTTCCAGAACGCCAGGATCAGCATCGGGTCGGACAGGTAGTGGACGGACCAGTTGTCGGCGACGTGCGCGAGGCGCGCCGACAGGATGCCGCCGAGGACGACGGCGATCGCGAACGGGTACACCCGCTCGTCCTTCACCAGGTACCGCGCGCAGCGGATCGCGACGAGCGAGCCGACGAGCGCGCCGGCGAGCGAGAAGAGCGAGTGCCAGGACACGCGGAGCGACCCGATGACGACGATGGGGTCGAGGTCGATCGTGATCAGGCGGCGACCGCCGTCCGCCCGCCGCGCGGCCGCAGCCGCCAGAGCATCGGGAGCGCCGCCGCGAGGACGAGCACGCCGATGACCTGGTCCTCGCGCAGGGCGAACGCGTAGCGCGGGTCGCCCAGACGCAGGTACCCCAGGAGGAAGCGCTGCGCGGCGTAGGCGGCCATCCAGAGCCAGAACACGAACCCGTCGGGGAGACCGCGCCCGCGCAGCAGCAGCACGCCGGCCACGGTGACGAGGCTCAGGGCCATGTCGTACCCGGCGACCAGGTGCACCGGACCGGCCTGGCCCAGCGTCTCGGGGCTCGTGTAGCCGACGCACAGCCCCCACGGGGCCTCGCAGGCGATGGCCTGGTGCTCGCCGTTGATGACGTCACCGATGCGGCCGACGGCGAAGCCGAGGCCGATGCTCGGCGCGGCGGCGTCGGCCGCGTAGCCGACGGGCACGCCGCGCCGCAGCGCGACGACGAGCCCCGCGAGGACGCCGAAGATGGCGGCGCCCCAGACCGCGATGCCGCCGGTCCAGATCTGGGGGATGAGCTCGGGGTGCGCGACGTACCCGTCGGGCAGGGGCCCGCAGCCGGTCCAGCAGTCGAACACGTGCACCAGGCGCGCGCCGACGATGCCGGCGACGACACCCCAGAACGCGACCGCGCTCGCGTCCTCCTCGCTCACCCGGGGCTGGATGAGCCGCAGCGCGAGCCACAGCCCGGCGAAGATGCCGACCGCGGTGAAGATGCCGTGCCACGCGAGCGTGAGCGGCCCGAGGTGGATGTCGGGGTCGAGGCCGATCGTGATCAACGCGAGTCAGCGTCCATGGCACTTCTTGAACTTCTTCCCCGATCCGCACCAGCAGGGGTCGTTGCGTCCGCGCTTGTCGTGCGGGGGCCGCGTCGGGGGACGCTGCTCGCGGTCGGTCCGCAGGTCGGCGCGCCCGGTCGCGGTGCTGCCGCCGCCGCTCGTCGCCGTCGTCTGCCCCGACGCCTGCTCGCTCTGCTCGGCCTGCTCGGCGGTCTTCACCGTCACCCGCAGGATCGTCTGCGCCACGCCGGCGCCGATGCGCCCGCGCATCTGCTCGAAGAAGTCGTGGGCCTCGCGCTTGTACGCGACGAGCGGGTCCTGCTGGCCGTAGCCGCGCAGGTAGATCCCCTCGCGCAGCTCCTCCATCGCGGTGAGGTGCTCGATCCAGTGCGTGTCGATGATCCGCAGGAGCACCCAGCGCTCGACCGCGCGTGAGAGCTCCGCGCCGAGCTCCGCCTCGCGCGCCGCGTAGACCTCGTCGACGAGCGCGCCGACCCGCTCGTGCAGGTCGTCGCCGTTGCGCGCGTCCGCGAACGAGGCGGGCGCGACCTCGCGCCCGAGGAGCGCGCCGAGCGCCGCCGCGAGCTTCTCGCGGTCCCAGTCCTCGGGATCCGGGGGCGCCGCCTCGGCGTCCACGAGCGCGTCGACCTCCTCGTGCAGGTAGTCGAGGACGGTCTCGCGCACGTCGCCCTTCTCGAGGATCTTGCGTCGCTCACCGTAGATGACCGCGCGCTGGTTGTTGAGCACGTCGTCGAACTCGAGCGCCCGCTTGCGGATGTCGAAGTTGCGCGTCTCGACCTTGATCTGGGCCTGCGTGATCGCGCCGGTGACGAGACCGGACTCGATCGGCGCGGTGTCATCGAAGCCGAGCCGCGACATCATGCCGGCCACGCGCTCGGAGGCGAAGACGCGGATGAGGTCGTCCTCCAGGGAGTTGTAGAACCGCGTCGTCCCCGGGTCGCCCTGGCGTCCGGCGCGGCCGCGGAGCTGGTTGTCGATGCGCCGCGCCTCGTGGCGCTCGGTGCCGATGACGTAGAGGCCGCCCACCTCCTTCACGCCCTCGCCGAGCAGGATGTCGACGCCGCGGCCGGCCATGTTCGTCGAGACCGTCACGGCGCCGGGCTGACCGGCGCCCGCGATGACCAGGGCCTCGCGCTCGTGGTTCTTCGCGTTCAGCACGTCGTGCTTGAGGCCGTGGCGGCGGAGCTGATCGGAGAGCATCTGGCTCTTGTCGACCGAGGTGGTGCCGATGAGGATCGGCTGCCCCTTGGCGTTGCGCTCCTTCACCTCGCGCACGACGGCATCCCACTTCCCCTGCTCGGTGCGGTACACGAGGTCGGGGAGGTCATCGCGGACCATCGGCCGGTTCGTCGGGATGACCGTCACGTCGAGCTTGTAGACCTTGAAGAGCTCCTCGGCCTCGGTGGCGGCGGTGCCGGTCATCCCCGCGAGCTTCTCGTACATGCGGAAGTAGTTCTGGATCGTGATCGTGGCGTAGGTGCGTGTCTCGCGCTGGATCTTCACGCCCTCCTTCGCCTCGACCGCCTGATGCAGGCCGTCGCTCCAGCGGCGCCCGGGCATGAGCCGGCCGGTGAACTCGTCGACGATAACGACCTCGCCGTCCTTCACGACGTACTCGCGGTCCCGCAGGTACATCGCCTTGGCCTTCACGGCGTTGTCGAGGTAGTGGACCGCGGTGACGTCGCCCTCGTAGAGGTTGCGCACGCCGAGGAGCCGCTCGGCCTTCGCGATGCCGCCCTCGGTGAGCGTCACCGCCCGGTGCTTCTCCTCGAGGACGTAGTCCTCCTCCGGCCGCAGCTTGTCCGCCACGGTGGCGAAGCGGTAGTAGAGCTCGGAGGAGTCCTCGGCGGGCGAGGAGATGATGAGCGGGGTCCGCGCCTCGTCGATGAGGATCGAGTCGGCCTCGTCGACGATCGCGTAGTGGAGCCCGCGCTGAACGGTGTTCGCCAGGTCGTCGACCATGTTGTCGCGCAGGTAGTCGAACCCGAACTCGCTGTTCTGGCCGTAGGTGACGTCGGCGAGGTACGCCTCGCGGCGCGTGACGTCGCGCCAGTGCTTGTGGCGCCAGTCGACGGCCTCGAGCTCGACCGCCGGGTCGTACACCGCGGACTTCTCGTGCGCGATGTACGCGACGCTCATCCCGAGCGCCTGGTAGATCGGCGCCATCCAGCCGGCGCCGGTCTTGGCGAGGTAGTCGTTCGTCGTGACGAGGTGGGCGCCCTTCCCGGTGAGCGCGTTCAGGTAGAGCGCGGCTGAGGCGACGAGCGTCTTTCCTTCACCGGTCTTCATCTCGGCGACGTGGCCCCGGTGCAGGGCGAGCGCACCCATGAGCTGCACGTCGAAGTGGCGCTGGCCGAGCGTCCGCCGCGCGGCCTCGCGGACCGCGGTGAACGCCTCCGGCGCGATCTCGTCGAGCGTCTCCTCCTTCGCGAGGCGCTCGCGGAAGCGCTCGGTCTGGCGGCGCAGCTCGTCGTCGGAGACGGCCTTCGTGCCGCCCTCGAGCGCGTTGATGCGCTCGACGACCTTGCGCAGGCGACGGAGCTCTCCCTCGTTGGAGTCGAAGAGCCGGCCGATGAGGCTCATGTCGGCTTCGCCGCTCGCACCGCCGGGATCAGGTGACCTGGAGCGGCAGCTGCAACCCCGGTGGATTGAAGAGCGCGCCGACGGACTCGCCCTCGTGGATGCGCCGGATGGCCTCGGCGAACAGAGGCGCGACGGTGAGCACGCGGATCCGCGGGTCGTTGCGGACTGACGGCCGGATCGGGCAGGTATCGGTGGTCACCAGCTCGACGATACCGCTCGCGAGGAGCCGCTCCGCCGCGTCCTCCGAGAGGACCGCGTGCGTGCAGGCCGCCCAGATCCGGCTCACACCGTGCTCCTGCAGCACCCGGATCGTGTTGAGCATCGTCGTCCCGCGGTCGATCTCGTCGTCGACGACGATGCAGTTGCGCCGGTCGATGTCGCCGATGATGCCGGCGATCTCGCTCCTGCCGCTGTTGTCGCGATGGGTCTTCTGCATGAACACGAGCGGGACGTCGAGCAGCTCGGCGATGCGCCGCGCGGGGTTCGCGTAGCCGAGGTCGGGCACGACGACGGCGATGCTGTCGCGGTCGTGCTCCACGATCGAGCGGAAGTGCTCGACGAGGAGGTTCCGCGCGGACAGCTCGTCACCGGGGATGCTGAAGAACCCCTGGATCTGCATCTGGTGCATGTCCATGGTGAGGAAGCGGTCGGCACCGGCGACGGCGATGAGGTCGGCGAGCAGGCGGGCGGTGATCGGCACGCGCGGCTGGTCCTTCTTGTCGGAGCGCCCGTAGGCGTAGTAGGGCATGACGGCCGTGATGCGCGCCGCGGACGCGCGCTTCAGCGCGTCGATCATGATGAGCAGCTCCATGATCGCGTCGCTCACGCCCATCATCCCGCCGGTGAGCGACTGCACCACGAACACGTCGTGCTCGCGAACGTTGTCGAGGATCTTCACGAAGATGTTGTCGTTCGCGAACTTCGTGACCTCGATCGCACCCTCGGGGATCTCCAGGGTGCGGCAGATGTCGCGCGCGAAGCTCGGGTGGGCGTTGCCGGAGTAGACGGCGAGTCCCCCGTGCACGGCTCCCCTCCTGCCTTGGGCGAACTGGCGCGGTCGCGGAGCCAAAGTATATGGGCGTGAACCCGCCGCCGCCGGGCCTATGCTCCTTCGCGGTGAGTGCGGCCGCCGGGCACCGCGTGCGCTGGATCGCCGTCTGGCTCCTCGTCCTCGCCTGGTTCGTCGCCCTCGCGGCGAACTGGGGCGGAGGCGCGGTGCATCTCCTCCTGCTCGGCGCGATCGCGCTCCTCGTCTACGAGCTGCTCATCGAGGACGAGCCCGCTCGGGGCTGACGAACCGGACGGTCGCCAGACCCGCCGCCGCGATCATCGCCATCGTGCGATCGAGCGGCCGGAGCTCGAAGTGCGTGTCCGAGCCCACCGAGAACACCGCGCCGCGCCGCGCCGCGCGCTCGAGGAACTCGCGATGAGGCACGCCGTACGCCTCGTTCACCTCGATGGCGACGCTCGCCGCGACGCAGAGGTCGATGAGCCGCTCCTGCCACTCGGCGGGATACGCGGCCTCCGGATCGCCGAGCGCGGCGAGCGGACCCATCGTCGCGTGGCCCAGGATCCCGATGCCGTCGCGCTCGATCCCCGCGCGCACGACGTCGAGCGTGCGCTCGCGGATGCGAGCGGCGAGCGCCGCGTCCATGAAGCGGGCGGCCTCGCCGAACGAGCGGGTGCGGCCCTTGAGGAACGCGCCCGCGTCGTCGTAGCGGATCCACTCGCCCGGCGCGAGCTCGATCTGGTGGAGCGCGCCGATGACGTAGTCCAGCGCCTCGCGCGTCGTCTGCCGCAGCGGCGGAGCGACGCCGAGGTCGTACTCGATGCCCACGCGCAGGCCGAGCGCCGACGCGTCCGCCACGTAGCGCAGGACGTCGTCGTCGGTACGCAGCGTGTCGCGCCACGGAAAGTGGTCGGAGACGCCGTGCGGGCGCACGCGCACCGTCGCCGCGCGGTCCGCGAGGCTCACCGTGCCGTCGCTGCGATCGCTGTGGACGTGGTGGTCGAAGAGCGCGGTCACGGCTCCGGCTGTCCCGCCCACGCGGCTTCCACCAGCGTCCACAGCACGCCGGAGACGAGGGCGTGCCCGCCGAGGAGCAGGGGGTACGGCGCCGCGACGGCCGCCGCCGTGAACGCGCGCAGCGCCGGATCGCCGATCGCGTGCGCGCGGAACAGGTCCGACGAGAAGCGGTCCTCGCCCGAGGCGTGGATCCCGAGGTGGGCGAAGAGCACGCGCGTGTCGAAGAGCATCGCGTCGCCGAGCTCGCCCATGCGCGCGAAGAAGCGTTCGGGCCCGATCTCCCGGTAGAGGAAGCCGAGCGCGGTGCGCGCGGCGCCGCTCTCGTCGCGGCCGGCCGCCTGCATCCCGCGCTCCTCCGCGAGCATGCGCACGCGGCAGGCGGTCTGCGACTCGAGGTAGGTCCACACGGGCGCGCCGACGCGTCCGGCGATGACGAGCTCGCGCTCGGGCATCGTGACGATGCGCATGATCGCGTCGATGCGCGCGCCGAGCTCCCGGTCCCACACGTCGAGGTCACGCAGCTCGGGCGGGCAGGCCGGGTGCCGCACCAGCACGGCGGCGTCGGGTGGTGTGTCCACGTCGAGGAGCGTCGCCGCGGAGCGCTCGAGCTGCCGCGAGGAGAGGCCGCCCTGCTGGTGCAGCCGGCGCGGCAGCGGGTTGTCGGTCGCGGGCAGGTCGATGACCCGCAGCGCCGACGCCGGCGTGAACGCGACGAAGTCGGCTGAGTAGTAGTTGTTCGAGAGCACGAGCGCCTCGCTCTGCTCGAGCTCCTCGCGCAGCGCCGCGAGCTGCCCGACCGTGAACAGCGCTCCCGCCCCGGCGCCTATCGTCGCGATGCGCTCGAGCGACCGCGTCTGCGCGATCGTCGCCACCTCCTCGCCGAAGTGGAACGGACGGGTGCGCGGGGGTTGCACGTCGGCCCCGGCCGTCGCGAACGCATCCCGCGCCTCGGCGTCGCCGGTGACGGCGACGAGCGCGTGGAAGCCCGCGGCGCGCGCGCGGCGCAGCACCGACGAGCCGATGGCGATCTTTATCGCGTCGAGACGGCGCTCGACGTCGGAGGGACCGCCACGGCCGAAGAACAGGAGGAACGCTGAGCTCACGTGCGTCGCGACGCTATCAGACCTTCCAGGCGCGCGAGGAAGAGCAGGGCGAGCAGGCTGAGCGCGACGGCGACGACGGCCCGCGCGCCGCCGTCGGCGAGACGGCGCAGCACGAAGAGCCACTGCGGGTCGGCCCACGAGAAGAGCCGCGACGGGTCGTCGTTCACGTTCACCGGCAGCAGGTCCCAGGTGTTCTGGTCGTACACGAGCGCGGCCGCGTTGAAGAGCAGGAGCGACCAGCCGGCGGAGACGAGGAGCGCCACGCGCATGAAGCCGTACGCGAACCAGCCGCCGCGGACGCCCCACGCCAGCCCGACGACGACGATCGGCGCGAGGTCGTCCAGGAAGCGCGGCCCGAAGACGCGGCCGCCCCACCACTCGGCGTACGTCGCGTACACGGCGAGCGCGACGAGCCAGGCGAAGAGGAGGTCCGCGATGCGCTCGGAGAGCGGACCGCGCGTCGTCCTGGCGAACCGCGCGATGACGAGGCCGGCGAGCCCGAGCAGCGCCCACGGCTCGTACACGAAGAGTCCGCGGCTCGGCGAGACGAGCAGGCCGGCGAGGCCGGCCAGCGGATCCGTGCCGAAGGGCTTCACGCCGTAACCCTGCTCGAGCGGCGATCCGTACGCGACGGCGTTGAACACCAGCAGCGGGACGAGCCCCGCCGCGACCGCGGCGGCGAAGGCGGCGAGACGGCGCCATCCGTCGCGCCACGGCGCCAGACCGGCGGCGGCGAGCGTCGTCGTCTGACGCACGACGCCGCCGAGCCCGAGCGCGAGCCCGGCGAGCGCGTTCTCCCGCGCGCTGAGCGGTCGCTCGCGGATGACGATCCAGAGCGCGGCCGCGACCGCGAGGTGGACGCCGCTGTGCTGCCACAGCGCCTGCGCGGCGACGGTGCGGACGCTCGAGCCGAGGAAGTACAGGAGCACGAGCCCCAGCGCGGCGCGCTCGGACACGATGCGGCCCAGCACCGCCCACAGCAGGAGCGTCGCGAGCACCTCGTAGAAGGCCGCCGCGAGGTGACCGACGCGCAGGAGCATCGCCAGATCGAGCGCCGGCGCGCCCGAGAGGACGCTCGGGAGGAAGAACGGCAGCGCCAGAAAGCCCATCCCGGGCGGGAAGACCGAGCACACGCGGTCGCTCGGCCCCGGCGCCGGCGGTCCGCCCCTGCTGCGGGATGTGCCGGCAGGCGCCGTCGCGGTGGACACGCCGCAGGCGCGGAAGAAGTACGCCTCGGAGTCGAGGCGGTCCGTGACCGAGCCGCGCTCGCTCGGCCGGAACACGAACTCGTCGTAGTCGACGTTCCCCTCGCGGATGAGCGTGAACGGAAGGAGCGCGTTCGGAAGCACGTCGGCGGACCAGATGTCGTTCAGGTTCGCGAAGGCGAGCACGAAGAGGAGCAGCCCGCGCATGGCCCAACGCGACGCCGGGACGTTCACGCGGGGAGCACTATGCGCTATTCGTCGAGCGCGACGACGTACGCGCGCACCGAGCGCGCCCCGGCGGCGCGCACGGCCCCGGCGGCGGCGGCGAGCGTCGCGCCGGTCGTCACGACGTCGTCAACCAGCGCGACCCGCAGCCCGCGCAGCGCGCCGGCCTCGGCGACGAACGCGCCGCGGACGTTCGCGGCCCGCGCGGCGCGGCCGAGCTCGATCTGCGGACGGGCGAGCCGGACGCGGCGGATGGGGTCGCGCAGCGGCAGCGCGCAGCGGCGCGCGACCTCCGCCGCGAGGAGGCGCGCCTGGTCGTAGCCGCGCCGCCGCGCGCGCTCGACGTGCAGGACGACGGGGACGACGGCGTCGAGCGCGACGCCCGCGGCGAGGTCGGCGGCCACCCGCGCCGCGACCAGCCCGCCGAGCTCGATCGCCAGCGAGCGCTCGCCCTCGTACTTGAAGCGCTGGATGGCCCGCCGCAGCGCGCCGCCGTACGTGCCGGCGGCCGTGAGCCTGCCGCGGCGCACCGGGTCGCACAGGTCACGGCAGTCGACGCACAGCCAGGCTCCGGGCGCGTCGCAGCCCGCGCAGCGCGGCGCGAGGAGCACCTCACGCAGGGCGTCGCCGAGTGGGTCGCTCGTCGCTCGGGATGGTGTGTTCAGGCGGGCTCATAGATGATCTCGTCACCGGCTTGCGTCCCGGTCACGGCGACCGAGCCGGCCGGGAGCTCGACCACCTCGTGCGCTCCGCGCGCGCCGATGGCGAGCCGCCACGGCCGCAGCCGCTCGGCGACACGCACGACGCGCCCGGCCCGGTCCACGAAGACGGCGTCGATCGCGAAGCGCATGAACAGCATGGTGATGGTGGACGTCCTGGTGATGCGCAGGCCCTCGCCCTCTCCCAGGCCGGAGCGCGGGATCAGGCCGACGCCGCGGGAGAGGAAGGAGTCGGCGACCGCGCACCGCGTCGCGAGGACCGTGCCGCGCGTACGGTTCCTGACCCGCAGAGCCGCTCTAGAAGCTCCCGCAGGACGACAGCGCCGACAGCGCGGCGGGCGCGAGGATGACGATGAACAGCGAGGGGAAGATGCAGCCGACGGTCGGCAGCATGATGAGGATCGGCGCGCGCGCGGCCTTCTCCTCGGCGCGCTGGCGGCGCTCCATGCGCAGCTGCTCCGACTGGATGCGCAGCACCTTCGACATGGACACGCCGAGCTGGTCGGCCTGGATGATCGCCGAGATGAAGCTCTGGAGCTCCTTCACCTCGACGCGCTCGGAGATGCCGCGCAGCGCCTCCTGGCGCGACTTGCCGACGCGCTGCTCCTGCGAGGCGCGCTTGAACTCCTCGGTGAGCGGCCCCTTCATCTTCTCCTGGACCTTCACCAGCGCGGCGTCGAAGCCGAGGCCCGCCTCGACGGAGATGGTGAGCAGGTCGAGCGCGTCGGGGAGCTGCGCGAGGATGCCGTTGCCGCGGCCGCTGGCCTTGCTCGTCAGGTAGTAGTCGGGCGCCATGAAGCCGAGGAAGAGCCCGCCGACGGCGCCGAGGATCGTCAAGGTGACGTCGGCCGTGATGAGGTTCGCGATCGAGGACACGGCGATCGCGCCGACGAGGGCGGCGAAGCCCTTCACGCCGAGGAAGAACTCGGTGCTCGTGGTCTCCATCCCCGCCCGCTTCAGCTTGAGCGCGAGCCCGCGCACCGTGTTGGCCGGATAGAAGCGCGCGATGAGGCGCGAAATGCCCGAGATGATCGGCTTGAGCAGACGCTCTGAGAGCGGGCGCTGGAGCTCGAGCTCCTCGAGGCTCCGCGGCCGCACGGCGATCTGCTGCAGCCGGGCCTGCACGGGATCGAGCTGCGACCCCATGACGAGATAGACGGCGATGAGCAGGATCCCGCCGGCCATGAGGACGGCGAAGACGAGTGCTTCCACCTAGACCTTGATGTCCACGATCTTCTGGATCGCGATGAAGCCGATGACCATCATCACGGCGCCGACGCCGAGCAGGATCTGGCCGATGAGCTGCGTGAACAGCGGCTCCATGAACGACGGGTTGATGAAGTTCAGCGTCACGGCGATGCCGATGGGCAGGAACGCGACGAGGTAGCCGGACATGCGGCCCTGCGCGGTGAGCGTGTTGATCTCGCCCTTGATGCGCACGCGCTCGCGGATGGTGAACGCGATCGTGTCGAGGATCTCGGCGAGGTTTCCGCCCACCTGCTGCTGCACGCCGATCGCGGTGACCATGAGGTCGAGGTCGTCGCTGCGGATGCGCCGCACGAGGTTCGCGAGCGCCTCGTCCATGCCGAGGCCGAGGTTCACCTCGCGCACGACGCGGCCCATCTCCTCGCCCATCGGCGCCGGCGTCTCACGCGAGACCAGCTCGATGGACTGGAGGAAGCTCGAGCCGGCGCGCAGCGAGTTCGACAGCAGCGTGATCGTGTCGGCCAGCTGCTTGTTGAACGCCGAGAGGCGTCCGCCGATGCGCCGTCCGACGTAGAAGCGCGGCAGCATGTAGCCGAGGAGCGCGCCGACCACCCCCGAGAGCGGATCGCGCAGGACCCCGAGCAGCAGGCCGAGCGTCAGCGCGAGGCCGATGCGGATGTAGTAGTACTCCGCGACGCGGAGCTTCAGGTTCGCGCGCGCGAGATCGCGCTGCACCCGCGCGGCGAAGCGCTTGTCCTGCACGTCGCTCGACAGCGTCGCGAAGGGATCGATGTCCTTGCGTTCCCGCCTCTGCTTCTTCGCGACCTTCTTCTGCTCCTCCGGCGAGCCGCCGCCGGCGTAGCGCGCCATGCGCTCCTCGACCGACATGCCGCCGCCGGCGAGCAGCGAGGAGACGCCCCAGAAGAACAGGAGCACGCCGAGGAAGAGGCCGGCCGGAAGCGCGTAGCGGGCGTACTCCACCTAGCGCAGACCCGCCGACATGTCCCCGAAGACGTTCTGCGGCAGCTTGATGCCGGCGACCTCGAACTTCTCGCTGAACTTCGGGCGGATGCCGGTCGGGCGCAGCCGCCCCTGCACCTTCCCGTCGACGAAGGCGGTCTGCTCGAAGACGAAGACGTCCTGCATGACGATCGCCTCGCCTTCCATGCCCTGGACCTCGGTCACGTTCACGATCTTGCGCGAGCCGTCCTTCAGCCGCGAGATCTGAACGATGAGGTCGAGCGCGCTCGCGATCTGCTCGCGGATGGCGCGCGCGGGCAGGTCGGCGCCGGCCATGAGGCACATCGTCTCGAGGCGGCTGATCATGTCCCGCGGCGAGTTCGCGTGGCCGGTGGAGAGCGACCCGTCGTGGCCCGTGTTCATCGCCTGCAGCATGGAGAGCGCCTCGCCGCCGCGGACCTCGCCGACGACGATCCGCTCCGGGCGCATGCGGAGGGAGTTCTTCACCAGATCCATGATCGTGACCGCGCCTTTGCCCTCGATGTTCGCGGCGCGCGACTCGAGGCGCACGACGTGGTCCTGGACGAGCTTCAACTCGGCGGCGTCCTCGATCGTGATGATCCGCTCGTCCTCGGGGATGAAGCCCGACATGATGTTGAGGAGCGTCGTCTTGCCGGAGCCGGTTCCGCCCGAGATGAAGATGTTGAGCCGCGCTTCGACGCACGCGCGGAGGAACTCCATCATCTCCGGGGTCGCGGTGCCGAACTTGATGTAGTCCTCGACGGTGATCCGGTACTTCGGGAACTTCCGGATGGTGATGACCGGGCCGTTCAGCGCGAGGGGCGGGATGATGATGTTCACGCGCGAGCCGTCCGGCAGACGCGCGTCCTCGTACGGCTTCGACTCGTCGACCCGTCGCCCGATCGGCGCGATGATCCGCTCGATGATGCGCATGACGTGCTCGTCGCTCTGGAAGGTGACGTCCGTGAGGCTGACCTTGCCCTTGCGCTCGGCGTAGACGCGGAACGGTCCGTTCACCATCACCTCGGTGACGGTGTCGTCGTTCAGCAGCGGCTGGATCGGCCCGAAGCCGAGGATCTCGTCGTAGATCGCCTCGAGCATCCGCTGGCGCTCGACGCGGGTGATGACGGTGCCGTCCTCGTCGAGGAACTTGTTGAACATCTCCTCGATGTTCGAGCGCACGGCCTTCGCGTCGGAGAGGTCCAGCCGCGGGTCGAGGTTGTTGATGATCCGCGTCTGGAGCCGGACGCGCAGATCCCGGTTCGTGTCGCGGGCCGGCGCGACGCTCTGGGTGAGCGGGCCCTCAGCCGGCGCCTTGGGCGGCTGGCCGGGTGGTGGCGTGGGGGCGCCGGGCGCCGCGGGCGCCGCGGGCGTAGCTGGCCGCTGACCTTCGATGCGTCGCAGGAGGCTCACGTCGTGAACAACCCTCGCTCCGGGAGGCCGTTATGCGGGTGCTTGCTCCCTCGACCGCGCAGTGTACGTCGCGAGGGCGCGCGAGCGGCAGTCGGATCGGGGGATCAAGACCGTCGCGGACAGCGGATAAGCGCCGCTAGCGGGCCCCGAAGAGCTTGAGGCCGCCCGTCTTGGCCGCCTGCTTGCCCCCCGCCGGCGCCGCGGTCGCCTCGGCCGCCGCACCGGACAGCTTGGCGGCGAGGCTGAAGATGTCCTTCGAGACCTGGCTGTCGCGGTGGCTGATGACGAACGGCACGCCCCGGTTCACCGCGAGCACGAGCGTGCGCCCGTCCGAGACGATCGTGTGCGGGATCTTCCGGCCGAGGCTCGCCTCGACGTCGGACGCCTTGATGCCGCCGGAGCTGTCGTTGCGGTTCGCGACGAGCTGGACCTTGTCGTCCGGGTACCCGAGCTTCTCCACCACCTCCATGAACACGCGCACGTTCTTCAGGCTGGTGATCTCGAGCGTCATGAGCGTGAGGACGACGTCGGCCACGTCGAGCATGCCGATCACCTGCTCGCCGTACGAGGGCCAGGTGTCGACGACCACGTACGCGTAGCGCTCGCGCAGCAGCTCGAGGACCTTCTTGACGTCGTCGCCCTTGATGAGCTCGGCCGACTCGGGCGTCGGGGGGGCGAGCAGCACCTTGATCCCGGTGGAGTGCTGGACGAGGATCGAGTCGAGGACGTCCGCGTCCATCTGCTCGAACGAGCCGACGAGGTCGGCGATGGTCTTCGCCTTCGGGCTCATGTTGAGGATGACCGCGATGTCGCCGAACGGGAGGCTGCCGTCGACGAGCACGACCGCCTTCTCCGTCGACTGGTGGAGCGCGACGGCGAGGTTCGTGGCGATGGTCGTCCGTCCGACCCCGCCCTTGGGCGAGAAGAACGTGATGACCTTCCCGGTCTCGCGCGCGGCGGAAGCCGCGGCGCCGCCGGCGCCCGCGGCGGCCGGCGCGACCGGCGCGTAACGCTGCCGGCGCACTTTCTCGAGCTCGTGGACGTGACGGATGGAGTTGATGAGCTCGTCGGCGGAGAACGGCTTGACCAGGAACTCGCGGGCCCCGGCGAGCATGGAGCGACGGAGGTAGTCCTGCTCGCCCTGGACGCTCATCATGATGATCGGCGACTCGGGGACGGTGTTGGAGATGATCTCGGTCGCCGTGATGCCGTCCATGTCCGGCATGTTGATGTCCATGAGGATGACGTTCGGCCGTTCCTTCTTCGCCAGCGCGACGGCCTCCTGACCGCCGCCGGCGGCGCCCGCCACCTCCATATCGGGCTCGAACCCGATCAGCTTCGCGAGGTTCTCGCGCGTGTCGGCGATGTCGTCGACGATGAGGATGCGGATCTTCACGCCGTCAGCCACGCGTCGTCGCTCCCCTCATGCGCATCGCCCGGAGTCTACATGCGAGCGAGGCCGCCAGCGGGGACCGGAGTGACCGCGTGGGGATGAGCGAACATGGAGGAGCACGGCGACTACAGGGCCGACACGGTGACGTAGCCCGTCACCTCGAGGGCCAGCGCGAGCAGCCCGCCCAGGCCGAGCGCGACGCCGTACGGGATCGTCGACTTCAGCAGACGGTTCATCGACGCGCCATCGGCGTCGCCGGCGGCCGCGCGCGCCGCGCGCCGCGTCAGGATGAACCCGACGGCGATGACCCCGCCGATGAGCGCGCCGTAGACGGCGGCGAAGAGCAGGAAGTTGACCCCGCGGAGAGCGCCGATCGCCATGAGCAGCTTCGCGTCGCCGGCCTTCAGCCCGCCCGTGGCGTAGAAGGGATAGGACAGGGCGAACGCCAAGACGAGCGCGCCGGCGTGGTCGACGAACCCGCCGCTGAAGAGGCCGCCCGGAAAGCCCTCGAGGACGCCGAGGGCGAGCCCGACGACCATGACCGGATAGGTGACGACGTTCGGGATGCGCAGCCAGCGCCAGTCCGTGTAGATCACGACGGCGAGCAGGACAACGAGCACCGCGTTCTCGAGGAGCCGTAGAGCGTCGATGCTCGTTGTCCCTCCGACGGCTAGGTGAGGTTGTTGCCGATGTTGCTGAAGATGTTCTGGATCTGTCCGCGCAGGAAGATCATCGCCACGATGACCGCGATCGCGATGACGGCGATGATGAGAGCGTACTCCACGAGACCCTGGCCATCGTCCTCGCGGAAGAACGGCGTCAGCATCAGCCTCTTCCCCCTTTCTCCCCTCGATACGCTTGCGCGCCCAGGGTAGGAGCCTGCTCGCCTGCCCGATCCGGAACAACTAGGAAGGAGGTACTAGTCCCCCTGGGGCGCGACTAGACTGCCCGCCCAGGGAGGGATGCATATGACGAACACGGCTCCCATGGCCGCGACGACCGATAAGGCGGGCTGGTGGACTCGGTTCCTCGCGATCCTCATCGACGCGATCGCTCTGGGCATCGTCAGCGGGATCCTCGTGAACATCCTCTATCGGGGCGACCCGGCGGCGGGGAGCGGTCTGTAGACGCTCCTCGGTGTCGCGTACTTCTGCTACTTCTGGTCGAGCTACGGGAAGGGCCAGACGCTCGGGATGAAGGCGCTGAACATCAAGGTCGTGAAGACGGACGGCTCGCAGCTCGACCTCGTCGGTGCGCTGCTTCGTTACGTCGGACTGGTGATCTCGATCGTCCCGCTCTTCATCGGGGTGATCTGGGCGGCGTTCGACGCGCAGAAGCAGGGCTGGCACGACAAGATCGCCGGCACCTACGTCGTGAGGGCATAGCCGAGCGCTCACCGCTCCTTTTGCGGGGGCGCGACGGGATCGCTCGCGTATCCGACGACCTGCGGCACGCGCGAGGCGACGAGCACCACCCCGATGGTCGCGAGACCGCCGGTGACGACCGCGGCCTCGGGCGACCAGAGGGCGGCGACGACGCCCGATTCGACCTGACCGAGCTGCGGCCCGCCGGCGACGAACACGAGGTTGAGCGCCGAGAGCCGCCCGCGGAGCTCGTCGGGCGTCTCGGTCTGCAGGATGGTGTTTCGGAAGATCGAGCTCACCGTGTCGGCGCCCTGCGCGACCGCGAGCAGCGCGAGGCCGAGGACGAAGGCCCCGCCCGGCACGATGCCGAACGCCGCCACCGCGAGGCCGAAGACGGCGACCGCGAGCAGGACGCCGAGGCCCTTGCGGCGGACCGGGCCCATCCACCCGCTGGTGAGCGCGACGGCCGTCGCGCCGATCCCGGGCGCCGCGTAGAGCAGGCCGAGCCCCTCGGGGCCGACGTGGAAGACGCGGTCCGCGTAGTACGGCATGACCGCGCGCGCGACGCCGAAGAGCGTCGCGAAGAAGTCCACGCCCATCGTCGTGAACAGGAGCGGCCGCGCGAGGAGGAAGCGCATGCCCTCGACGAGCGCGCGCAGCGGCGCCGCGTGCGGCGTCGGCGGAGCGCTGCGCGGGACGCGCATGAGCAGGAGCGCGGCGATCGCCGCCGCGTACGTCGCGGCGTCGATCCAGTACGCCCACGCCAGCCCGAGCGCGGCGATGACGACGCCGCCGAGCGCGGGCCCCGCGACCGTCGCGAGCTGGAACTGCGTCTGCTGGAGCGCCATCGCCGCGGGGATGAGGCGCCGCTCGACGAGGCCGGGCGCGAGCGCCGAGCGCGCCGGCTGATCGAGCGCCGAAAGTCCGGCGCCCGCCGCGGTGAGCAGGTACAGCAGCGGCAGCGTCGCGGCGCCCCGCGCGGTCGCGGTCGCGAGCCCGACCGACACGGCCGCGAGCAGGACCTGCGTGACGAGGAGCAGGCGCACGCGGTCGACGCGGTCGGCGACGACCCCGCCCCAGAGCGAGAGCGCGATGAGCGGCACCGCCTGGAAGAGCCCGAGGAGGCCGACCGCGAAGGTGGACCCGGTGAGGACGTAGACCTGGTACGGCACGGCGACGAGCCGCAGCGCCGAGCCCGACGCCGACACGAGCTGCCCCGCCCACAGCAGGCGGTACTCGCGCGACGCGCGCAGCGGCTCGAGGTCGGGCAGGAGGCGAGGCACGCGCGCAGTGTGCGGTCGCGCGCCGTTCAGCGCAGGAGCGCGAGGAGCGGCGGGCCGAGGAACACGACGAGCAGCGCCGGCAGGATGCACAGCGCGAGCGGGAAGAGCATGAGCACGGGCAGGCGGCGCGCGGTCGCCTCCGCGCGGTGGCGCTCGGAGGTGCGCAGCGCCTCCGCCTGCACGACGAGGAGCTGCGCGACCGGCGCGCCGAAGCGGGTCGCCGAGGAGACGAGTGCCGCGACGCGCGCGCCGTTCGCGTCGGCCGCGAACTCGCGCAGCGCCATGGCGAGCGGGCGGCCGAGGGCGAGGTCCGCGAGGAGGCGGCGCGCCTCCTCGCGGCGCGCGAGGCCCGGCGCGCGGTCGACGATGCCCGCGAGCGCGTGCGGGAAGGTGAGGCCGGCCTCGAGCCCCACGACGACTGCGTCGAGGAACAGCGCGAGGTCCGACGAGGGCGCCACGCCGCGCACGATCCGCCACAGCCAGACCGCTCCCGCGGCCTCGAGCGCGATCGCGACGGCGAGCAGCCCGAGGCCCTCGCCGAAGAGCGTCGGCGCGTAGTCGGGCATCGCGATCGAGAAGAAGCCCGCGCCGAGCGGCGCGAGGGCGACGAGCACGGTCGCCGACACGCGGGCCTGCGCCGTGAGCGCGCGGCGCTCCTCCTCGAGCGCGAGCCGCCCGCGCAGCAGCGCGGCGACCCGCGCGAGGCTCGGGCCGACACGCCCGCCGCTGCGCACGAACGACGCGAGCACGACGGCGAGCGGCGCCACGTCCTCGTCGGGGGCGACGCCCGCGTAGGCGCCGAACGCCGCCGTGAGGGGCGCCCCGAGCGCGAGCGAGGCGGCGGTGCGCCGCGTCGCCGCCGCCAGCGCGGGCGGGAGCGTCGGGGCCACCTCGGCGAGCGCGAGCGGCAGCGAGAGCCCGCTCGCGAGCGCCGCGGCGAGCGCGTCCACGAGCGCGGGGAGCGCCGCGCGCGTCTCGCGGCCGTCGCCGCGCCGTACGCGCCGGAGGAGCGCGGCCGCGCGGCGAGCGTCGAGGAGCGCGACGCCGAGCGCGACCGCGGCCGCGAGCGCTAGCAGCGCGCTCATTGGTGCACCCTTCCCCCACGTCGACCGTGTATGGTCGGCGCGCTTCGGTGACCACCGGGGGAGGTCCTAGCGCGCTCGTCCCTCGAGGACCCGCGTGAGACCAGACCCCTCCGGTGGACCGGGCGGCAACGA
>DAIDAP010000031.1 GCA_027310565.1 Chloroflexota bacterium
GGTGCTCACCAGCTCGTGGTCGGCGAGCGCGTCGCCGCACTCCGGGCAGAAGCGGCGCTCGGGTGCGATGCTGTCGCGGGGGCCGCCGCTCATCTCGGTCGCCTCCAGCGGCCGTCGGCGTTCGCTCGCCGACGGCCTTCCTTTTGGCACAAGTACGGCGGGCGCGTTCGCGCGAGTCCACGGCCGCGCGGCCGGTCGCGGTCGCAACGCCGTCGCACAAGGCCGCGCGAGGGCGCGGGGCCGCGCCAAAGGGGCGCACCGGCGCTCACCGGCGGGTCCCCGCGGGGGGCTTGGGCGTCGCGCGTCCGCCCGCCGCGATCCACTCCTCGAGCGCGCGCCGCGAGATGCGCACCGTGCGGCCGAGTCGGACGTGCGGGATCTCGCCCCGGTCGACGAGCTCGTACGCCAGCGTCACACCGATGCCGAGGAGCTCCGCAGCCTCCCGCACGGTGAGCGCAAGGCGCTCGTCGACGGCGGCGCGCTCGGCGCGCGACGGCTCCGGCGCGACGGGTTCGGCCGGCTGCGGGGTCGGCGGGGGCGTGGGCGCGGGGTCTGGGCTCGCCGGGAGGGCGCGCAGCTCCGGCTTGTACTCGGCGGGGTGCCGGCGCTCGAGCCAGGCCTGCGCCGCGCGCCAGTCGCGGGGCATCGCCTTGCTCCAGTGGCCCTGCGCGAGCATGACCGCGTCCGCCTCGGCCTGCTCGACCATGTGCAAGAAATGCAGGTATGTGAGCTCGCCGTGTGCGGGGCCGTGGTGCGCTTCGTCGCAGTCGGGCCGCCCGCAGGCCGCGGCCTGGCGCCCGTACTCCAGCCAGAGCATGAGCGTCCGCCGCGCCACGCCCGCCGACTCCGCGGCGTGCACGCGCGGCACCCCCGCCCGCAGGCGAGCGCAGATGGCGTCGGCGGTGGCCGCGGTGAGCTTGGTGGGCTGTCCCGGGGAGCCCCGTGGCTCCTCCTCGGAGGTCTCACGCATCGGGGCCGACTTCCTCGCGGCGGCCCGCGCGGATGCGGGTGGCGCGGTGCGCCCGGTCGAGCGCGAGCCAGCGCCGGACGATCACGTCGCAGAAGCGCGGCTCGAGCTCGATCGCCGCGACCCGCCGGCCCAGCAGGTGCGCGGCGACGATCGTGCTGCCGCTGCCGGCGAAGGGGTCAAGGACGAGGTCGCCGCGGCGGGTCGAGTTGGCGAGCATCCGCCGGATGAGCGCGGTGGGCTTCATCGTCGGGTGCAGGTCGTTGTGGCGAGTGCGGTCCTCGCGGATGACCGATGTCCCGCGTGCGCTGCGCAGCGCCTCGACCAGCGCGACCAGCTCCTGGCGGCTCATCGCTCGCAGGTCCGCCTCGTCGTCGAACACGCTCGCCTGGTCCGGCGCCCCGAGCCAGACGTGCGCTCTGCCCGGCTTCCAGCCGTAAAAGAGCCATCTCGTGCTGCGGGTGGTAGTCGGAGCGGCCGACGACGAAGGCGTTCTTCACCCAGACCAGGCCCGGAGATGCGAGGCGCCAGCCGACCCGCTCGATCTCCTCCAGGAACACGCGCTCCATCGGCCCGGAGGGGCCGGCGATGTACACGGGCGCGCCTGGCTTCAGCCAGCGGTCGGCGTGCGGGAAACACGCCGGAGAGCAGCGCTGCCAGGTCTTCAGGACGGTCACCGGCGAAGGCCGGCGCGCCGCTGGTGCGCTTTGCCTTGTCCGGGTCCATGCGGTGCGCCGCGGATCGCACCTGCAGGTCGACGCCGTACGGCGGATCGGTCCACATCGCGTCGGCCGGCGCGCCCGGCTCCATGAGCCGCCGCCAGGTCTCGGCCTCGCGGCTGTCGCCGCAGACCAGGCGATGCGGCCCCAGGAGCAGCAGGTCGCCCGGCCGGCTCTGCGGCAGCGTCGGCGGCGTCGGGTCGAAGTCGGCATCCGTCGCCCGGCGTGGACGCGCTCGCGAGACCGAGGAGGCGCTCGAGCGCGTCCGGCGCGAAGCCGAGGAGATCCGTCTCGACGCCGCGCGCCGCAAGCTCGGCGAGGATCTGGGCGAGGTCCTCCTCGACGTACTCGCCCCACCGGTTGTTGTCCTTGAGCGTCCACTGCGCTTCGACCTCGGGCGGGACCGCGACCACGAGCACGGGGACCTCGCGCCAGCCGAGCTCCCGCGCCGCGCGCAGGCGCATGTTGCCGGCGATGACCACGTTCTCGCGGCCGGGATAGGAGTTGACGAGCAGCGGCCGCGCCTCGAGGAAGTTGCGGTCCTGCGTGAGGCTGCGCTTGAGGTTCTCGAGACGCTCGCTCGAGATGGTCCGCGGGTTGCGCTCGGACGGCCGCAACTCCGAGACCCGCATGCGCACGCGCCGCGCGGGCGTCGTCGTCGTTTCTGCCATGCGACGGGCCCTCTGCGCTCGCCGCGGACCGTCGCGCGCTCGCGCTCGCGGAGTGAGCGCGTGCGCGGCTCGCGGCCTCGGCGAGTCGCCTTCGTTCGGTTCGCGTCTTGTGTAGCCATGACCCGAACGTACCGGACGCGAACGGTGCGCTGTCAATTGGGGGGCCCCATAGCTGCGGCCGTCGTTTCACGCGCCCGCGCGTTCGCAAAGTGGAGGGTCTGCTGCGATCGCCGCACGGCGGTTGCGATACGGAGACGTGCGTTGGAAGTCGTCGCGAGTCCGCTGCCGAGGTAGATCGCGGTCGGGAGTCGCGCCGGCCACGCGACCTTACCCGCGCGCGATGCCTCCGCACTGTCCTGTTGCGGGGCTCCCGACCGAGGCGGTGCGGGGCCCGATAGACGGAGTCGGGCGCCCGATGCGACCACACCGGGGGGCCCCGACGGACCGCGCCGCACCGGAGCGGGGGCCCCGAAAACGCGTGATCGGGGGCCCGCTGCGGCGAGCCAAAGATCATCGCGGGGCTCCCCACATGCGGAGTTGGGGGCCCGATAGCGCTCGGCCGGGAGCCCGGTAGCGGCCTTCCGGCTCGAGCACCAGGGCCGCGACCGACGGCTGCTCACACCTATTTCCCTCGACGGTCAACAATGGATGGTAGCACCGAGCACCAGGGCCGCGACCGACGGCTTGCTCACACCCGGCGTGCTGCTGCGCGTTGCGACAGCGCATCCGCTGCTTCGACATCCAGGTCACCTTCCCGCCGCAGCGGCAGCGCGCCCCTGAGAGCGGGTAGGTGCGAGCGGTGACGTCTTGTCCGTTCGTGCGCGTCCGCCGGCTCGTCCAGCCCCCCTACGGAATGAACTGCCTCATCAGTGTGAGGACGTTCGCCGGACTCGCCCCAAGTAGCGTCGCGCCAAACCGGTTCGAATCCTCTGGGACGACTCGACTGTTGCGTACGAAGTAGATGCCTGCGCCCGGTAGGCCTTGAAAGACTCCGAGATCGGTCCGGTAGTTCGCGAGAATGATGACGTCGTCACCGGTCAGGACGAGTTCATCCGTAGTCAGCTGCGCGAGCACACCGTCGATCGGCTTCGGCTGCGGTATGGGGCCCCCGACCTGAAGGATCTGGACTTCCACTCCTGCCGCCTGGGCGGCAGGAGCCTTCAGTACATCTGTCAGGCGCAGGGTCGACGTCGCGACCGGAAAGCCGTCCGGGCCGCTCGTGAAGGTCGTACGGACAACTGAGGCGCGGGCGACCAGCTGTGCACCGCGAACGGCGTCAGCGAGGGCCGCAGGAACATCGCCCGTCGCTTCCATCATGCCCCGCGGAAGGGATCGCGGGTCGCGTCCCGACGCGACGAAGTCCCTCAAGTACTGTTCATGCAGCAGCCGCGAAGCGGCGACGATCGCTTTCGCTTCATCGAATGAGTGTCCCGGCGGGGGCGTTGGCTTGACGGAGTCCGGTGCGAACGGTGCGGCTAGAGCGAAGAGTCCTACGGTCGCGATGCTCGCGGCGGAGAGCGCGACCGCCAGTGCCGTTACCTTCTTACTCACGATCTTCATTTTGTTCGTCCTCAAGGCAGATTGAAGTTGTACACGCAGCGCACGCCTAGGTAACTCGGCGTGATACCGCTGCACGGGGGCCTGGGTCCGATATCGAAGTCGGTAGGCGCCTGGTTTGCACGATCGTTATAGGGCCACATCACGGCCGTGTTCTCGTTGGAGTGATGGCCAAGTCCGAGCGCGTGACCCAATTCGTGGGCCCACATGCCGACAAGGGCAGGGTGGGTCCGATTGAGGGGCGACGTCTTGATCTTCGAAAGCGCGATCGAGCCGGTGCCGCCATTGAACGCGATCAAGGTTCCGTCTGCGCGGTAGTTCCCCGTCGTCATCGTGCCGTACGGCAGAGAGCTGTCTACGCTGAGCCACGCGCTTGTCCCGCCACTGGTCCAAGAGAATGACTGGGGACCGGAGGCGGAGGCTGACGTCCAGCTATTGGCCGCCGTCTCGGCGGCCGACCGTAGGGCTGGTTCCGATCCCAGTTGATCCACGAGGTGGACGGTGAAGTAGGTGTCCGCTCCCGCCCAGCCGTCGCGACAGATGTACGGCGTGCCCGACCGCCAGCAGTCGGCGTTGTAGGTCCACCCGTCGCCGGCAAGCGCCCAGGAGGACCCTAGGCTGATCAGCGTAGCCACGAGCGTGACACGAAGCGCCACCCCGACAATCATCTTCAGCCTCCCGTCTTGGCCGTTCGTGAGCCCTCCACTCCAGCAACGCTCCGGGCAGCCGAAAGTTCCGCACCAAGATCGCGTGCTCTATCTGCTTCTCGAGACTGGTCGCATCCTCCTGGCGGGCGGCAGCACAGGCAATGGCCCGTGCTGAAGCCGCTCGGGGATCGGTCCGAAGTCGATCCGGGATCCGCAGTAGACGTGCGCATCACGGTGCGCGTTGACCGCGGTCGCGGCGCTGTGAACTCCAAGCTTCCTTTTACGAGTCTCCTGCCGTTTCCGTGGGTCACGATGACCTCCCTGGCAGTGCTGGACAGAGACCACCGAGGCTGAGCAGCGCGAGGGCGATGAGCGCGTCGGCGGAGTGGAAGCCGAAGGCGACGCGAGTAAGCAGACGGATCTTGGTGTTCACTGACTCGACCAGGGCATTGGACAGTCGGTTGGTGAGCGCGGCGGCGATGCCCGCACGCTGAGCGGCGACCGATCTCGCGAGCGCGACGAAGGGCGGGATGCGCGAGCGCCGGGCCCAGGCGAGCCAGCCCTCGAGCAGCGAGAGGGCTTGGTGACGCGCAGCAGCTCGCCGACCGCGGACTTGGCGCAGTGCGTCGCCAGCCAGGCGGCCTGGTCATCGAAGGCGCGAGTGTGGCGCGCGTCGTGACGGGCCCACGGCACCGCGGCCACGACCACGCCGTGCTCCGCGCAGACGACCCTCGGCGCGTCGGCCTCGATGTACATCGGGACCGTGCCCAGATCGAGCGCGCGCCAGCGCCGGCGGCCCTCGCCTGCGTCGTATCGCGGGACCTTCCGACCGCAGCGCCCGCAGCGGTTGCGCTGCCCGCGCCGCGGACGTACCGCGGCTACGATCGCCTCGGCCTCCGCATCGAACTCGACCCGCTCGATTACCGCTCGCTCGACATCGAGCAGGCGTCGCCATACCGTCTTCATGCGCACGCCGTTCCCACCCTTCTGTTTCCAGCTTTGATCCGCCGGAAAACGTAGTGGTGGCGCGGCGTGCGCGCTTCTTTAGACCGTCAGTTCACCCACGGGAACGACACAAGAGCCCCTTTTACACGCCCTTCGGTGATAGCTCCCCGGAATCCGACCACAGTCTTGACCACAGACACGGGGTATCGCCGGCGACCGTCGGACACAACGCGACACGAAATCAAGCACAAATGCACGACGTGAGACGACCCGAAACGCCACGCCACCCCTCCTACGAGAACAAGGGAGGAAGTCCGAATGGGCCGTCTATCACCGGACTCCCTCCCTCCAGATCGCTAGGATCGTCGGTCTTTATCGAGGGGCCACTGCCGTGCGGAGCATTGCGATGTCCATGCGCCCGAATGATGCGCGGAAGTCCACTGTGCTGCCCGTGACCTGTCCGACGCCACGCGACCCTAACACGAGGTACCCGCCGCTCCAGACGCTTTCCCCTCTCTGCAAGAAGAGCGCGTATTGCTGGCCGGGAATCAGAGTCGGCGCTTCCGACGCGATCAGCCCGAGCGAGCCCGAAGACGCGAAGCTGCGGATGCTGAGCTGTTGAGGGCCTCGTCCCTTCAGGTATTCGATCACGTTCAACCGAACGTCGTGGTAGGCGCCTTTGGCGTAGATTTTCGGGTCCCGATCCGAAATCGGAACGTCAGGGTTGGCCGTGAACGGCCTGACGACGTCCGATGCCACGGTCCCGATCACAACTAGGTCCGCTCGCTGAGAGAGTTCCGCGAGCGACAGCGGTGCTTCGAGTCCGTACACGCCGATGGCCGCACCTCCGCGCGCTGACCACGTCGTCCACCGGGCCACCGCGACCACACCGGCCGTGGCAACGAGCGCAAGAGACAGCGCGACGATTCGGCTTCGCGCACCGAAGATCTGGATGGTCACCTATCCTCGCGTGCGACTCGCGCTCTGCCGCGATCGATCCTCGTCGCGGCGGACCATTCCTCGGCGCGGTGCGTGCGGCGGCGGCTCTCTCATCCGAAGTCGAGCAGGTCGCCGAGCCATCCGCGGCGCCGCCGCCCCCCATAGCCATCGTCGCCCTCGTCGTCGTGGCCGCCGCCCGCGTATTCCCGATGCCCGATGTTGCCCGCGCCAGCCTCGATCGCCATGAGCCGCTCGAGCTCTCCGCGGTCGAGGAAGATCCCGCCGCATTCGCTGCATCGCTCGACGGTGATGCCGCTGCGCTCGTAGCTGCGCATGGGCGATTGGTCCTTGGGGCACTTCATCGCGACGGGCTCGCCGCCCGGATTCCCGATGCGCGCGTTGCTCCTCATCGTTGACTCCTCCGCGACACGATCGCCGCGCGCGGTCCGCTCGACCGAGCCTCGCGCGCTCATCCCATGATCGCATGCGAATCGTGACGCGCAACGCCCGGCCGCCGCAGCCTTGCCGGGACGATTCGGCCGCGCGGTTGAACTTCCACGCGGCGACCCTATGCTCGCGAACGTGGCACCGCGAAGCCAGCGTGAGACCTCGGGCGAGGGCCAAGCAGGGCGGGAGCGCCCTGAGGCCAGACCCCGCGTGCCATCGGGAGGCGCCGCATCGCCGGCCCGCGCGCACGCAGCGTTCAGCCGCGCATCCGCGCGGCTGATCCGTCAGCCGCGGGCCCGTCGGGCGAGTCCGCGCGCGTGATGGAGAACGTGACCTTCGATGCGGTGACCCTGGCCCGCATCGCGGTCGCCGTCGCGCTCGGCTTCGTGATCGGGTGGGAGCGCGAGTATCGCGGGTCGCCCGCCGGGGGCCGGACGTTCTCGCTGATCGCGCTCGGCACCGCCGCGTTCACCGCCGTCGGCGTGGAGAACTTCCCGGCCACCGCCGAAAAGATCATGGCCGGAATCGCCACCGGGCTCGGTTTCCTGGGCGGCGGCATGATCATGCGCGAGTCCGGCGCGGTGCGCGGATTGACGAGCGCCGCCGCGATCTGGGCGACCGCGGCCGTCGGGATCCTTGCCGGCGTCGGCGAGCTGCTGACGGCGGCCGTGGTCACCGCGATGATGGTCATCATCTTGGAGGTCGATCGCATCCCCGGCCTGCGCCGCATCGCGGGCGAGCAGATGAAACCGCAGCCTAATGACAGGACCGCGTAGCGCGAGCGCGCGCGTTCGGGGCCGCGTCACTCGATCCGGATCGTCCTGATCCCGCCGCCGGTCCTGATGCCCGCGACCACGTCCATACCCGTGGCCACGAGACCGAAGTTCGTGTACCGCCCGTTGAGGTTCGGCGCGGTGGCGGGGCAGACGCAGAACTGCGAGTCGCTGCTCACCCTGATGTCGCCGCCGCGGGCGATGCCGACCGCGCCCTTGGTGAATGGCAGATCGTTGAGCTCGGTGGGCTGGTTGCCGCCGCCGGTCCCGAGCCGCGTGTCGCCACGCCACCTGCCGCGGGTCCCTGTGACGGACGCCATCGAAACTCGAGCGCGAAGATCGGCTGGTAGTCCTGATCGTCACACGGGACGTCGTCGAAGCGCCTGCGCGTGAGCATGTTGACGGCGGGTCCAGGTGCGACGCGGTGTCGCGGACAAGCCCACGGCCGCGATGCCGGCACCGCAC
>DAIDAP010000034.1 GCA_027310565.1 Chloroflexota bacterium
CGCAATCCGTATCCTCGCCCGCGCCTGGCTGCGCGTTCTGTGGCGCTGCTGGCAGGACCGAACGTCTTATGACGACGTACGTCATCTCGCGGCCGCGGCGGCTCGGTTCGCGGCCTGAGGTTGACACAGGAAGTCTCACGCGAGGGCCTCCGCCATCCCGCTCCGCCGCAGCCGGGCGAAGCGCGACGAGGGATCGGCCGCGAGCGCGGTGCGGGCGCCCTGCTCCACGACCCGGCCCTCCTCCAGGATCACGATGTCGTCGCAGCGATCGAGCGTCTCGAGACGGTGCGCGATGACGACACCGGTGCGGTCGGCGAGGAGCCCGTCGATGGCGGTCTCCAGCAGCCTCTCCGTCGCCGGGTCCAGCCGCGAGGACGCCTCATCGAGCACGACCACTCCGGGCTCGCGCAGGAACGCGCGGGCGAGGGCGAGGAGCTGCGCCTCTCCCGCCGAAAGGCCGTCGGCGGTCATGAGCTCGTCGAGCCCGCCGGTGCGCCTCCGGAGCCATTCGCCGAGCCCGAGGTGATGCAGAGCCTGATACGTGCGGCTGTCGTCTATCGACCGATCGAAGAACGTCACGTTGTCGCGGACGGTCGCGTGGAAGAGCTGGACCTCCTGCGTAACAAGCGTCACGCGGCTCCGCAGGTCCTCGAGCCGCGCATCCCGGGCGTCGACACCGGACAGCCGCACGCTGCCCGCCGTCGGGTCGTAGAAACGGAGCAGGAGCCGGGCGAGCGTCGTCTTGCCGCTGCCGGTGCGCCCGAGCACGCCGAGCACGCGGCGGGGCCCGACCCGGATCCGCACGTCCCGGAGCACAGGCTCCTCCTCGTAGGCGAAGGTGACGTCGTCGAGCTCGATCTCGAGCGGCCCCGCCGGCAGCGGGGCGGCGCCGCCGTCGATGAGCTTCGACGAGGTCCCCAGCAGCTCCTGCACGCGAGCGATGCTGGCGAACGCCTGCTGCGCGTCCTCGAGCTCCCGGCGAACCTGATCGATCGGGCGCCGAAGGAGCTCCGCGTAGTAGAAGATGAGATAGACGGTGCCGATGGTGATCCCGCCGGCGAGCCAGAGCGCGCCGCCAACGCCGAACGCGACCGCGGAGCCGGACGCGAAGGTGACGACGGTCGCCGAGAAGATGACGGACGCGCCGAAGGTGGCGTCGCGGCGCGCGTCGAGCCAGGCGCGGTGGTGCACGCCGAGCTCGCGCATCACGTGGTCGACCGCACCGCTCGCGCGGATGTCCTCGGTACCCGAAAGACGCTCGCCGAAGAAGCCGAACAGCTGCGCCACGGCCTCGCGCTGGCGACGCCACCGCGCGACGGCGACCGAACGCAGGCGTGACAGGACCGCGAAGGCGGCGAGCGCGAAGATCGTGAGGGCGGCGCCGGCGCGCCAGTCCTCGCGCCACACCATCAGGAGCACGCCCACGACCATGGCCACGTTCCCGAGCACGCTGACGACGAATCGCGAGAAGAAACCGCCGAGCGCGACGAGATCGCCGTCGATTCGCTCGATGAGCTCCCCGGGCGTGCGCCCATTGTGGAACCCGAGGTCGAGGCGGAGACAGTGGAGCGCGAGATCGGCGCGAAGGTCGTTCGTGGCGGCCCACCCCAGTGACTCGCCAACGTACTGCGCGGCGGCCGTGAGGAGCTGAGTGACGAGCGCGACGGCGATGAAGAGGAGTGCGGCGAGAGCGAGTGGCCGCAGATCCGCACCCGCGAGGGCCGCGTCGATGAAGAAGCGAAGCAGCTGTGGGTTGGCCAGCTGCAAGCCGATGCTGCTGAGCAGGAGGACCGCGAGCAGGAGCGCTTGCTGCCGTCGCGGTGCGAGATAGCGCGAGAACAGCGCGAGCGCCGACGTGCCCTGCGACATCGAGCCAGTCTCGCAGACGGCGAGGGACGAGCTCGTCCGCGCCGCGTCGAGCGCGCCCGGCTATCGCGAGTCGATCTCCCAGCCCTGCGCGGCGGCGGCGTTCCGCTCCAGGTCGAGATCCCGCCAGCGCCCGATCTCGCGCCAGTCGTCCTCCTTGTCCGGGACGCCCGCGTTCACGCGCTGCATCACGCGCCCGTCCGCGAGCCATTCCCGCTCGACGAGCCAGCGCTGGCCGGGACCGACGCTGCGCAGCTGATGGCCCCGCAGCACCGCGCGGCCCATCACGACGGCGCCTTGTCCTCCGTCATCCAGCGCTCGACGTCGCGCGTGTACGAGACGACGCCGTCGGGGAACCAGAGCGCGATCTCCGACTCCGCCGTCTCCGGCGCGTCGGAGGCGTGCACGAGGTTGCGCAGCCCGACGAGCGCGTAGTCGCCCCGGATCGTCCCTGGCGCGGCCTCGTGCGGGCGCGTCGCGCCGACCATCGCGCGCACCACCCCGATCGCGTTTGGCCCCTCGAGCACGAACGCGACGACCGGCGACGCCGAGATCATCTTCACCAGATCCTCGTAGAAGAACTTCCCCTTGTGGACCGCGTAGTGCTCCTCGGCGAGCGCGCGCTCCACCTTCAGCAGCCGCAGCGCGGCGATGCGCAGACCGCGGCGCTCGAAGCGCGCGATGATCTCGCCGGCGATGCCGCGCTGCACGGCATCGGGCTTGAGGATCACGAGGGTGCGCTGGACGGCCGACTCGGGGCTCACGACGCGATCTCCATGCTGACCTCTTCCATGCCGGGGGCGCTCACGGTCGCGATCGCGGCGCGCGGGCCGACGGCCGCGACGTACGCGGCCTCGGGCCGGAGATAGGCGCGCGCGACGCGCTGCACGTCCTCGGCGGTGATGGAATCGATGATGGCGCAGACCTCCTCGACCGTGCGGACGCGGCCGAGGAAGAGCTCCTGCCCGGCGAGCCAGTTCGAGACGCCGCGGCTGTCCTCGAGCCGCAGCTCGAGCCGGCCCTTGTTGAAGTCACGGACGCGCTCGAGCTCGTCGGCGGGGACCAGCGCCTCGCGCAGGCGCGCGACCTCGGCGAGCGCCGCGTCGATGACCTCGCGGATGCGCTCGGGAGTGACGCCCGCGTAGATGACGACGTGGCCGGCGTCGACGTAGTTCGCGGCGTACGACTGCACGTCGTACGCGAGCGCGCGCTTCTCGCGAAGCTCGAGGAAGAGCCGGCTCGACATCCCCTCGCCGAGCACCGCGTTCAGCATGTCGAGCGGGTATTTGTCGGGATGCTCCTGCGCGACGCCGCGCCAGCCGATGCACACGTGCGCCTGCTCCGTGCGCCGTCCGAGGAGCTTCATGCGCGCCGTTCCCGGCCCCGGCGCCGGCACGAGCCGAGGCGCGGGGCTCGGTGCGATGTCCGAGAAGAGCGACGCGACGGCATCGCACGCCTCGCCGGCGTCCACCCGCCCCGCGATGGCCACGACGATCCGCTCGGGGACGTAGCCGCGCCGCATGAACGCGCGCAGGTGCTCGGCGTCGAGCGACTCCACGACCCGCTCGCGTCCGGCGACCTCCCAGCCCAGCGGGTGCCGCGGGTACAGCAGCTCGTCGATGAGCGTGTGCACGCGGTCCTGCGGCTGGTCCCGGTACATGCGCAGCTCCTCGATGACGACGCGCTTCTCGACGTCGACGTCGCCCGGCCGCAGCAGCGGCGCCCGGATGAGGTCCGCGACGACCTCCAGCGCGACGCGCCAGTGGCGCGCCGGGACGCGCGACCAGAACACCGTGACCTCCTTGTCCGTCGCGGCGTTCACCATCCCGCCCTTGCTCTCGATCTCCTGGCTGATCTCGGCCGCGGTCGGCCAGCGCGCCGTGCCCTTGAACACGATGTGCTCGAGGAAGTGACCGGTCCCCGCGTCGAGCCGCGTCTCCATGCGTGAGCCCGCGCCGACGAACACCGCGAACGACGCCGAGCGCGCCTCGGGCATCTCCGCGACGAGCACGCGGATGCCGTTGGGGAGGACGCGCCTGGCGTGGTCCATCGACGCGGAACGCTAGCAGGTGGTCGCGCTAGCGGCAGAACACCATCGTCATGTAGAGGGCGTCGGGCCCCCGCGCCGCGCCGACGCCGACCCGGCGGAAGGCCGGATCCATGATGTTCGTGCGGTGGTTGATCGGCTCCCACGGCTCGCTCATGAACTCGGCGTGCAGCGCGTCCACGTCGCCGTTCCACACCTTGCCGGTGTTCTCGCCGTACCAGCCGGTGCCGCACGCCGCCGTGTTGCGCGCCTTCGCGGTGCCGTCCGGGCCGTCGTGGTAGACGTAGCGGACCGTCGCCTCGGCGGCGCTGTGCCGGCGCGCCGTCTCGACCACCCTCGCGTCCACCGCGAGCGGCACGAGGCCGCCGGCGACGCGGGAGGCGTTCATCAGCTCGACCATGCGCCGCTCCGCGTCGAGCGTCGCCTGCGTCACGGCGACCGCCACGGCGCGCGGCGTCGACACCGGCGCGGCCGGCGCGCGCGTCGCGGTGGGCTCGGGCGTCGGGGCGACGGTCGGCGCGGGCGTCGGGACGACGGTCGGCGCGGCGGTCTCCCTCTCGATCGACACGATCGCGTCGCCGCGCGCGAGGCCGCGCGCCGGCGGCGCGGCGCGGGCGACCGCGAGCGGGCCGGACGCGGACACGGCAGATCTGGGCTCGCGGCGCGGCACGACGAGCGACGCGACGGCAAGCGTCAGGAGCAGCCCCGCGATGAGCGCGCCGCCGCCCGCCTCGACGAGCCGGTCGCGCGTCACCCCTCGACGGCGGCACGCGCGCCGAAGCTGATCACGAGGTCGGCGCCGGCGCGGCGTGCGGAGACGAGCGACTCGCGCTCGGCGTTGCGCGGATCGGCGAGCGATTCGTTCGTCGCGTAGAGCGCGTGCTCGTCCGCCGTGAAGAAGGCGATGACGGGACGATCGGCCGCGGCCGCGATGCGCGCGACGAGGTCGCCGGTGCCGAGGCCCGGTGCGAGCACGATCGCGTCGGCCCCGGCCGCGACGTCGCGCAGCGCCCGCGCGCGCACGGCCTCCGCGTCGTCCGGCGGCAGGAGCGGGACCGCGCGCTCGGCGATGGGCGTCGCGGCGATCGCCGCCCGCTGCGCGGCGTACAGCGAGCTCTCGAGCATGACGACCGAGGCGACCGGCGTGGCGCGCCCGGCGTCGGCGAGGGCCTGCCGCAGCGCGCGGACGGAGCCCTCGACCGTGCCGCTCGGGACGAGCAGGTCCGCGCCGGCGTCGGCGTGGACCAGCGCGATCTCGGCGAGGCGCGCGAGCGTGCCCGCGACGTCCGCGCTCCCCTCGGCGAAGAGCACGCACTGCCCGTGCGGCACATACGCGCAGACGCACACGTCGGTCGCGACCGCGAGGTCGGGCGCCGCGTCCTTCACCGCGTGGATCGCGCGGGTCACGACGTGGTCGCGCTCGCTCGCCAGCATCGCGCGCTCGTCCTTTCGATCGGGCGCGCCGAGCAGGAGCATCCCGGCGAGGCCGGCGGACGCGGCCGAGCGCGCGTCGCGGACGAGCTCGGTGATGGACAGGCGCTCGAGCCAGGGTGCCTCGGCGACGCGCTCGCGCTCCTCGACGGAGGCGGAGACGACGACCGGCTGGATGAGCCGCCCGGCGACCGCGGGCGACCCGAACGCCGTCGACCACAGCGGATGGTCGGCGAGCCGGCCGCGGACGAGCGTCGTTTGGCCCACCGGCACCGATGGTACGAGCGGCGGCGGGGTCCGGCTCATCGCGATCAGCCGGATGACGCCGTTCGAGCCGCTCCCGGACGAGTGAGCCGCGAGCGTGCCGGGGCGAGCTCCCGCGCCCGCCGCAGGCGCTCCGCCGCCGCGGTCAGCACGTCGTGCGTCTTGCAGAAGGTAAAGCGGATGAGGTGCCGGCCGAGCTCCGGCCGCGAGTAGAAGGAGGAGCCCGGCACGCCGGCGACGCCGACCGTCTCGACCAGCCAGCGCGCGAACGCCGTGTCGTCGTCGAACCCGAACGGCGTGATGTCGCAGAGCACGTAGTACGCGCCCTCCGGCGTGCGCGGCGCGAAGCCGGCCTCGCGCAGGGCGCCGACGAGCAGGTCGCGCCGCGCGCGGTAGCCCTCGGCCAGGCTCGCGTAGTACGGCCGCCCGAGCGCGAGCCCGGCGGCGACGGCCTCCTGGAGCGGCGCGGGCGCGCCGACGGTCACGAAGTCGTGGACCTTGCGGATGCCGGCGGTGAGCGCCGGCGCCGCGACGATCCAGCCGACGCGCCAGCCGGTGACGGAGAAGGTCTTGCTCGCGCCGGAGATCGTCACGGTGCGCTCGGCCATGCCCGGCAGCGTCGCCATCGGGACGTGCTCGCCCTCGTAGCGGATGTGCTCGTAGATCTCGTCGGTGACGCACACGACGTCGTGCTCCACGCACAGCCCGGCGATGAACGCGAGCTCGTCGCGCGTGAAGACACGCCCGGTCGGGTTGTTCGGGGTGTTCACGATGATCGCCTTGGTGCGCGGGCCGAGCGCGGCCGCGAGCTCGTCGCGATCGAAGGCGTTCTCCGGCGGCCGGAGCGGGACGTAGACGGGCTTCGCGCCGCAGATGTCGGCGTCGGGCCCGTAGTTCTCGTAGAACGGCTCGAGCACGACGACCTCGTCGCCGGGGTCGACGATCGCGAGGAGCGTGCTCACCATCGCCTCGGTCGCGCCGCAGGTGACGGTGAGCATCGTCTCGGGGTCGACGGCCATGCCGTAGAGGTCGGCGTACGCGCGGGCGAGCGCGTCGCGCAGCGTCTTGCTGCCCCAGGTGATCGCGTACTGGTTGACGTCCGCGTCGATGGCCCGCTTCGCGGCCTCCTTGAGCGCGCCCGGCGCGGCGAAGTTCGGGAAGCCCTGCGCGAGGTTGATCGCGCCGTGCAGCGCGGCGAGACGGGTCATCTCGCGGATGACCGACTCGGTGAAGCCCTCGGTGCGCGACGCGAGCACGCGCTTCGACGCGCTCATCAGTACCCGGCGTCGTAGTCGACGCGATTGAGGAGCGGCTCGTGCGCCTTGTAGCGGCGGACGTTCTCCACGAAGAGCGCGAGCGTGCGCTCGCGCACCCTCGGCGACGAGTTCGAGGTGTGCGGCGTGATGATCACGTTCTCGAGCGACCACAGCGGGCTGTCCGGCGGCAGCGGCTCGCGCGCGAACGTGTCGAGCGCGGCGCCACCGATGCGCCCCTCGCGCAGCGCCTCCACGAGCGCATCCTCGTCGACGATCGCTCCGCGCGCGATGTTCACCAGCCAGGCGGTGGGCTTCATCCGGCCGATGACCGCGCGCGAGATCGCGCCACGCGTCGCGGGCGTGAGCGGCGCCGCGACGACGAGGTAGTCCGCCTCGGCCGCCGCATCGGCGAGCCGATCCGGCGTGACGGCGCGCTCCGCGCCCGGGACCGCGCCTCCGCTGCGGCGCACCGCGACGACGCGCATGCCGAGGGCCGACGCGAGCCGGGCGACCTCGCCGCCGATGCTGCCGGCGCCGAAGACGACCAGCGTCTCGCCGCGCAGCTCCTCGTGGACCTGGTCGGTCCACTCGTGCCGGGTCTGCTGATCGCGGTAGAGGTGCAGCCGCTTTCCCGACGCGAAGACGAAGGCCAGCACGTGCTCGGCGATCTGGATGTCGTACGAGCCCGAGTTGTTCGTGATGACGATGCCGCGCTCGCGGAAGGTCGGGATCTCGAGCAGCCGGTCGACGCCGGCGGCGGGCGTGTGGTACCAGCGCAGCTTCGGCGCGGCCGCGAGCAGCTTGCGCACGCGGTCCTGAGCGATGCCGCAGAAGCACGCCTCGGCGTCCGCGACCCGGCCGAGATCCGAGTCATCGGTAATCGTCACGATCTCGTCGTCCGGCAGCGCCGCGGCGATGCCGCCACGCGGCGTCGATGGGAAGCTGGACCAGAAGGCGATCTTCACCGTTCGCCTCGCATACTACGGAGCGCAGGTGGCCGCGCTCTCCGGCACGCTCCTCAACGCCGCGACCGTGCTCCTCGGCGGCCTCCTGGGAACGGCGCTCGGCGACCGTCTGCCCGAGCGCGTCCGCGAGAACGTCGTCCGCGGCGTCGGGCTGTTCACGCTGGCCATGGGCGCGAAGCTCGCGCTCGAGACGACGAACCTCCTCTACCTCCTCGGCAGCATCCTCGTCGGCGGAATGCTCGGCGCGCTGTGGGGCATCGACCGCCGCCTCGAGGCCCTCGGGGAGTCCCTGCAGCGGCGCTTCGCGGCGCCCGGCGGGACGAGCACGGTCGGCGAGGCCTTCGTGACGGCGACGATCGTCTTCCTCGTCGGCCCGCTCACCTTCCTCGGCTCGATCGAGAACGGGCTCACCGGCGACGCGAGCCTCCTCACCATCAAGAGCGTCCTGGACGGGTTCACCTCGATCGCCCTCGCCGCGACGCTCGGGTGGGGCGTGCTCCTCACGCTCCCGGTGCTCCTCCTGTACCAGGGCGGGCTCGCTCTCGGGGCGTCGGGGCTGGCGGGGCTCCTCAGCGACCCGCAGCTCGCGGAGATGAGCGCGGCCGGCGGCTTGCTCGTCATCGGCGTGGGGCTGAAACTCCTCTCCATACGCGACGTGCGGGTCGCGGACTTCCTGCCCGCGATCCTCGTCGCGCCCGTGCTCGTCGCCGTCGTCGCCCGCGTGAAGGAGGCGCTCGCCCCATGAAGGTCATCGAGCTGCGCAGCGACACGTTCACCACGCCGACGCCCGCGATGCGCAGGGCGATGGCCGCCGCCGAGGTCGGCGACGACCAGTACGGCGAGGATCCCACCGTCAACCGGCTCGAGCGGCGCGCCGCGGAGATCGTCGGGAAGGAGGCGGCCGTCTACGTCCCCAGCGGGATGATGGGCAACCTCTGCGGCGTGCTCTCGCAGACGCAGCGCGGCGACGAGGTCATCCTCGGCGACCTCGCGCACATCGTGCAGAACGAGATGGGCGCATCGTTCGTGCTCGGCGGCGTCGTCCCTCGCGTCGTGCCGAACCGCGACGGCCTCCCCTCGCTCGAGGACGTCGCCGCGGCGGTGCGGCCGCAGGGCATGTTCCCCCGCACCGCGCTGGTGTGCCTGGAGAACTCGCACAACAACTGCGGCGGCACGGTGATCACCGCGGCCCAGACGAAGGCCGTCGCCGACCTCGCGCACGCGCGCGGGATCCGCGTGCACCTCGACGGAGCGCGCATCTTCAACGCGGCCGCCGCGCTCGGCGTCGAGGCGCGCGAGCTCGTGCGCGACGTCGACACCGTGCAGTTCTGCTTCTCGAAGGGCCTCGCCGCGCCGGTCGGGTCGATCCTCTGCGGCGACGGCGACACCGTCGCGAAGGCCCGCCGCGTGCGCAAGCTGCTCGGCGGCGCCATGCGCCAGGCGGGCGTGATCGCCGCCGCGGCGCTCGTCGCGCTCGAGGAGATGCGCGACCGGCTGGTGGAGGACCACCGCACCGCGAAGCGCCTCGCCGAGGGGCTCGGGCGCATCCCGGGGGTGCGCATCGACGCGGCGAGGGTCGTCACGAACATCGTCTCGTTCGAGATCGACCCCGCGGCCATGGACGCCGGCGCCTTCCAGAAGGCCTGCGCCGAGCGCGGCCTGCGGATCTCGCGCTACCTCGGCAGCTCGCCGCGGCTGCGCGCGGTCACGCACAACGACGTGACGGCGGAGGACATCGACGCGGCGATCGCGATCGCCGGCCAGGTGCTGAGCGGGACGCCGGCGGCGGCCGGCGCGGCGCGCTGATCAGCGGGCGCGCGATCCCGTGTACGACCCGTCGATGACGAGGTCGCGCGTGAACGACCCGGCGAGGGCGTCCGAGTCGAACGAGACGCGCACGCCGTAGGCCCCGGGCGCGAGGCCGCGCAGGTCCAGCGAGACCTTGTACGCCCCGCTGCTCGCGGCCACGCCGGTCCCCATGCTCGACGTCCAGGTGAACGGGCCGAGGACGGTGCGCCCGGCCGCGTCGACGAGGTCGACCGCGACGCTCGTGTCGAGCACGAACGAGCCGTCCGGCGCCGTGACCGTGAAGTGCACCGGCAGCGTGCGGCCCGCGCCGACCACGTCGGGCGTCGGCGAGAGCCACTTGTACGCGTAGCCCTGCAGCGTCACGCTCACGTGCGCGGCGGTGACGCCGCCGTTCGAGTCGCTCGCCGTGACGGTCACGTCGTAGGCGCCGCCGGACGCGTACGCGTGGTCCAGCGTGAAGACGCCGTCGGACAGCGCGAGCGCGACCGGCGGCGACCCGTCGCCGTACTCGGCCGTCAGCGTGAAGGTCTCGCCGGCACCGGGATCGCTCAGGGTGCCGGCGACCGCGAGGACGCGGGTGAACGGCAGCCGGACCGAGGCCGGCAGCTCGAGCGACGGCGCGACGTTCTCGACGGTCAGCCGGAAGGAGCCGGTCCCCACGGCGCCCTGGTCGTCGACGACCGACACGGACACCTCGTACGCGCCGACCGGGAGGAGGCGCTCGAGCGCGAACGATCCGCCCTCGAGCGCGAGCGGCAGCGCACCGGAGCCGTCGCCCCAGTCCACGGTCGCCGTCCACGAGGTCGAGCCGTCGTCGTCGGTGAATGCCCCGGTCCGGGTGAAGGTCGTGCCCTCCGCGACGGTGGCGTCGGCGCCGGCGGACACGACCGGCGGCCCGTTCGTCGCTAGATCGCGGAGGTAGAGCTGCATCCCGGTGGCGGCCGGCGACGGGACCAGGTTCGACGCCGACGAGGCGAACACGACGCGGGCGCCGTCCGCCGACGCGGACGGCGTGAGGCTCGCGGCGTTCGCCTGGAGGCCCGCGTCGTTCAGCGACACGATCGTCAGCGCGCCGCTCGCGCGCGACCACAGGAAGACGTCGACGACGCCGTTCGCGTCCCCCGCGACCATGCCGACGTCGACCGACGAGAACGCGACGTACGCGCCGTCGGCCGAGAGCGACGGCGAGCGGCTGTCGGCGCCGAGGAACGTGTTCGCGCTCGGCGACGCGAGCGCCGTCGTGCCGCCCGCGCGGTCGCGCAGGTACACGTCCCACGCCGGGTCGAGGTCGGCGGGGTCGAGCCGCGCCTGCGTCTCGAAGACGACGTAGCGGCCGTCCCGCGAGAGGCCCGGCGAGCCCGCCACCATGAAGGTGTTCGGCGTGCCCGACGACGACACCGACGCCAGCTCCGTCGTCCCGCCCGCCAGGTCGCGCACGTAGATCTGCGCCGCGCCCGACGTCGCGAGCGGCGAGAGATTGGTCGACGCCGACTGGAACGCCGCGACGCGGCCGTCGCCGGAGATCGTCGCCTGCAGCGCGGCACCGTTCGCCGGCGCCCCGGTGGCGTTCACCGAGACGCGCGTGAGCGCGCCGGTGACCAGATCCTTCACGTAGGCTTGCGCGCGCCCGCCGGACGGCTCCGGCACGAGCTCTTCGGACGCGGAGGTGAACGCGACGTAGCGGCCGTCGTCCGAGAGCACGCGCGCTCCGGCGAAGGCCGCGAGCGAGCCGCCGGCCGTCGTGAGCTTCCCTGCCGGCGTGGTCGTCGCCGCGACCGTGAGGCCGGTCCGCATGTCGCGCACGAAGACGTCGAGCGCACCGTTCGCGTCGCCGGGGACGAGATCGGCGGCGAAGGACATGAAGGCGACGAAGCGCCCGTCGGCCGAGACGCTCGGCGCGAACGCGCCTGCCGAGACCGGGAGGCCGCCGGCGGTGCTCACGAGCTCGGTCGCGCCGGTCGCGAGGTCGCGGCGGTAGACCTGGAGCATGCCGTTCGCTCCGGCGACCAGGTTCGACGCGCTCGAGGCGAACACCGCGTAGCGCCCGTCCGCGGACAGCGAGGGCGTCTGGCCCGGGGCGTTCGCCGGCGTGCCGTCGCTCGCGACGGAGACGCGCGTCGTGGTGCCCGGGGCGAACCCCGGCTCGACTGCCTGCGCGAGGCTGGCCATCGCCACCAGGGCGGCGACGCCGAGCGCGACCCGCACGAACATGACGCACGGATTAACGGGCTGGCAGGCGCACGCACGCCGGTACGTGCGGTCACCCGGACGGGCTAGGAAACTCTTCCTACTCCGTCCTGAGGTATGCCCGTCGCGCGGCCGAACCCATCGTGAGGCGCGAAGCCATGCGCACGACGCTCGCCGCTACGCGTTTCGCTCGCGACGACCGCGGACAGTCGATCGTAGAAACAGCGCTGATGCTGCCGATCCTGATCTTCCTGATCCTGGCCGGCGGCGACATGGCGCGCGGCTATGCGATCCAGATCGCCGTCCAGAACGGCGCGCGCGCGGGCGCCGAGGCCGCGGCCATCGACTACACGCCGACGATCGCCGAGACGCGGGCGCGCGCCATCGACGAGATGAGCCGCACGCCGGGCATGGACGCGGGCCTCGCCTCGATCTCTCCCACCTTCGCGCAGGCGGACGGCGTGACGGCCTGCGTCAACCCGCCGACGCTCGCGAACCCGTGCTTCGCCACGGTGCGCGTGACGATGACCTGGCGCACGATCACGGCCTGGCCGCTCATCCCGAACACGTTCACCTTCGACCGCTCCACGCGCATGCGGATGATCGCGGCGCCATGAGGACCGCACGACGCTTCCTGGGGTCCGACGACGGCGGGCAGTCGCTGGTCGAGTTCGCGCTCGTCGTGCCGCTTCTGCTGCTCATCATCACCGGTCTCTTCGACGTCGCGCGCGCGACCTGGCAGGAGAACACGCTCGCCTATGCCGCTCGCGAGGGAACGCGCTACGCGATCGTGCACGGGTCCGCGTCCGTCGACGGGACCGTCGTGCAGCCGGGGAACGACCAGCCGGTCGTGGACATCGTGCGCAACGCGGCCGTCGGCGTGCCCAACGTGTCCGTCGTCGTGACCTGGCCGGACGGCAACTGCTACGACCGCAACTGCCGGGTCGCCGTCGACGCGACCGCTCCGTTCGTGCCGATCCCCTCGCGCTACCTGCTGGGGGATGTCTTCCAGATCACGCTCAAGGGCGGATCGATGCTGGTGATCCAGCGATGACCGGGCTGCGGCGCTTCTTCGCCGGCACGGACTCCGAGCACGGCCAGGCCATCGTGCTCATCGCGCTCACGCTGCTCGGCATGCTCATGATGGTGGGGATCGCGATCGACGCGGGCCAGCTCTACTCCGCGCGCCGCTCCATGCAGGAGGCGGCCGACGCCGCGGCCTACGCGGGCAGCGTCGTGCTCTACCGCGGCGGGACGCAGACGGACGCGTTCGCCGCGGCGACGACCGACGCCACCGCGAACGGCTACACCGACGGCGTGAACGGCACGACGGTCACGGTGCGACAGCCGACCGCCGCGCCGTTCAACACCAGCGCGTACGTGCAGGTGATCATCTCGCAGCAGGTCCGCACCTCGCTGGTCCCGGCCCAGGCCGGCATCACGCAGGTCACCGTGCGCGCGATCTCCGGCGCGGAGCCGCTGAACAACGAGTACGCGATCATGGCGCTCGACCGCAACGCGACGGGCAACGCCTTCCAGTCCGGCCCGACCGCGAACATCAGGCTCAACGGCGGCGGCGTCCTCGTCAACTCGACGAGCTCGAGCGCCGCCAACAGCGCCACCGGGTCGGGCAACTGGGACATCACCTGCCCCGCGACGAAGCCGTGCGCGATCGACGTCGCGGGCACCGGCGCCGGATCGTGGCCCGCCGCCTCACCGGCGAGTCCCGACTACTTCGAGGGCGAGCGCAACGGCCAGCCCCAGCAGAGCGACCCGTTCGCCGGCTATCCCAAGCCGTCCACGACCGGCATGCTCACCGACCGCGCGCCGTTCAACAGCAACGTGCTGGGGCAGGGCATCTACACCAGCGCGACGAGCTTCTCGAACAAGAAGGTCTGCCACGGCATCTACATCCTCAAGGGCGGCGGTATGGGCGGCAGTCTCGACGTCGCGACGAGCGGGACCGACCCGGTGACCGGCGCCGCCTGCGACGGCAAGGTGTTCATCTTCAACACGCTCTCGAACTACCCGTCCTCCGGCGGCACCTGCACCGGCGTCACGGTGAGCGGCAACAAGGACATCACGCTGTACGCGATGACGACCGGCACGTACGCGGGCCTGCTCTTCTACCAGGACCCGGCCTGCACCGCCGCGATGAGCTTCGGCGGCACGTCGTTCTCGCTCACCGCGACCGGGACGATCTACTTACCGAACGCGGCCTTCACGGCGAACGGCCAGCCGACGATCGCCGGCGGTCAGATCGTCGCGAAGACGGTCAACGTCGGGAACGCCACGATCAACATCACCTTCAACGCGGGGACGTCGGCGCAGCCGGTGCTGCCGCGGCTCGCCCAGTAGCACCCGACCGGTACGGTGGTCATGGGTCTTGCGGCCGTCTCCAGCTGATCCCGCCACGACGCGAACGGCGACCGCCCGCTCGCTAGACTCGGCGGGCGTTCAGGGGCGTTCAGCCCATCGTCATCTCCGGGGAGGCAGGGTGCGCAGAGGCCGGCGGTCCTTCGCGTCCGAGGCGGGCCAGAGCGTCGTCATCGTCGCGCTCATGTTCGCCATCCTCATGGCGGGAGGCGCGATGGCGATCGACGTCGGCCGCTTCTACGCCGAGCGGCGCTTCCTCCAGGGCGCCGTGGACGCCGCGGCGCTCGCGTGCGCCCGCACGTACGCGCGGACCCAGCAGGACGCGGCCGCGGCCTGGTCCGCCGCCGACGAGGTGCTCCACGACCGCAACCTCAAGGGCAACCCGCTCGGACTCACCGTCACGTACCCCCCGCAGGGCTCGGAGACCTACGACGACAACGTCGTCGCGGAGCAGAACCTGAACGGCGGCATCCTGCCGGTGAGCACGAGCGGCCTCGGCTGCCGCGTGGCCATCACCGTGGCCGTCCCGACGTACCTCATCAAGGTCGTCTCGCCGGCGCTCAACGTCATCGGCATGACCACCCGCGCGTACGCGAAGGCGAAGGGCGGCATGCTCCCGAGCGTCGTGAAACGCTACGAGAACGCCAGCGACAACGACGGCGTCGACAACGGCTCGCCGAACGAGTTCATCGACCACACCATGGCCCAGAACGCCGACAGCAGCTGCACGGTGTCCAACCCGGCCGGCTGCACGCCCGCGTCGCTCGCGAACAAGGGCCAGGAGTTCGTCCTGTTCGGCGCCAGCCAGAAGGCGAACAACGACTCCTCCTTCCGCGGCTACATCGGCCTCGACATCCGCGACTTCAGCACCGAGGTCGGCGGCGCGCTCCAGCACGACTCGTACAACGGCGTGGCCGCCGACGCGAGCGTCAACACGCTCAAGGACTTCGAGGCCCAGTGGATCGACAAGGGCTACCCGGGCCCCGATATCTGCGCGGTGACGCCCGGCGACTTCAAGCCCTGCGCGCAGATCGCGGCGATCAACGGATCGAGCTCCGGCATCTTCATCGACGAGTACGAGCGGTTCTTCCGCAGCTTCGCACAGACGTCGAGCGTCGGCGACATCATCCTCCTCCAGCTCTACGACGGGACGGTGAAGAAGGTGCCCGACTTCACCATGAACCCGCCGACGCTCACCGTGCCGGCGAGCGGATCGGTGCCCCCTGTCTCCGTGCCGTACTCGATGTCCACACAGTTCGCCGCGTCGGCCGCGCAGATCTGCACCGAGGTGATCCCCGACAACGGGACCGTCACGAACGGCGGCGGCGACACGACCGGGAGGGATCCGTTCGTGACCGGCGCGATCCCGCTGGCCGCGGGCACGGGCCTCTGCACCGGCCGCGGCGCGAACACGTTCGCCAGCAACCCGACGCCGGTCGGCGCGTCCACGTACGGCCAGACCTGGTCGCCGGGCACCGCGACCGCGGCGCAGCGTGGCATCTACCAGGTCTTCCTCCGCGGGACCGCGAGCGAGCCGTACACCTCGCGCGTCCACAGCTTCCCGGTGAAGGTGTTCGTCGGCGGGCAGACGCGCGACTACGTCACGACCGCGTCCGTCACCCAGCGGAGCGTCTCGATGGCGTCGCTCCCCGCCTCGGTGAGCTTCACCGCCGTCGTCGAGACCGGCACCGGCTCCAACAAGTGGCGCACCAGCGGCTCCACGCTCGACGGACCGGTGACCGTGTCGTGGGACTCGTGCCCGCGTGACGACACCGGCGTCACCGTCCTCACCTGCTACATCGGCTCGCCGGGGATCACGTCGACCTCGGTCACCGCCGGGAACACCGTGAGCCTCACCGTCAGCACGAGCGGCGTCGCGACGCAGCGCACGTACGTCGGCTGGGTCCGCACGACCGGCTACAGCAACGGCGGCTACCCCGTCACGCACCTGTGGGAGGTCCGTCTCGACGTCGACCAGGCCACGGGCGGCACGACCGACTACGTCGACGTCATCGGTTACGCCGCGTTCGAGATCACGAACATCACCAGCAACGACGTGTACGGCAGAGCGGTGAGCGGCGCGTACTACGACCCCAACGACCCGTCTCTCGCGATCGCCAAGAAGATCGTCCTGGTGCCCTGGGAGACGCCGTAGCCCGAACGCTCCCGCCCGCGAGGACGCGAGCGGCCCGGGCGCGTCAGTCGCCGGCCGTCGGCGGGCGCGGGATCAGGCTGACGTCGACGTAGAGCCCGAGGTCCGCCGCGGGCCCGGCACCCTCGACGACCAGGCGCAGGTGCACGCGGTGCGTCCCCGTGGCCTCGGGGACGGCGAGGCGCACGAGGAAGATCTCCCGGCGCGACGTAGGCGGCCGACGACGGTCCCGTCGTCCCGGCGACCGCGGTCGGATACGGGGCCTGCCACGCGAAGCGCGCGGCGTACGCGTCGAGCGGCGGCAGCGGGTACGCGGGCATCGACGCCCGCGGCGGCCGCTCGTCGAGCGCCGCCACGGGCACGCCGGCGACCGAGAGCGCGACCCAGGCGAGCACGGCCGCGGCGCCTCCGGCGCCGAGCAGCCCGCGCGCCGAGGGCCGCCGCAGCCGCGCGCGCCGCGCAGGAGCTCGCGCGCGACGAGCGCGAGGCCCTACACGTCGGCGGCGCGCGTGGGCGGCCGGCCGTCGCGCACCTCGGGCGCGACGCAGGCCGGCGTGCCGAGAACCACCTGCCGCCTGCCGCCGATGAGGTCGGCGATGCCCAGGTCGATGAGCCGCGGGCGACGGTCGGCGCCGACGATGATGTTCGCGGGCTTGAGGTCGAGGTGCAGCAGCCCCTTGCGATGCAGCGCGCCGAGCGACGCCGCATCTCGCGCACCATCCGCGCGCCCTCGCGCGGCGCGATCGTCTCGCGGGCGAGGAGCTCCGCGAGCGTGAGACCCTCGACGTACTCGAAGACGATGAGCGATGAGGGTGAGGCCGAGCACGTCGTGGCGCCCGAGCGCGCGCACGACGCCGGGTGCTCGAGCGCCTCGAGCCAGAAGCCCTCGGCGAGGAAGCGCCGCCGCGCGTCGGGGTCCTCGCGGTCGCGCAGCAGCTTGATCGTCACCCGCCCGAGCAGCAGCGCGCCGCTCCCGGGCTGGCCGGGCGGTGGGGTCAGCACCTGGGCCGGCTCCTGGGCGCCCTCGCTCACGCCGACCCCAACGCGAGCGAGGACGCGACGGAACGGGAGCGCGCCTGCCCTACGTGCCGGCGAGCTCCCGGACGACCGGCCCGAGCCGCTCGACGTCCGGCCCGCGCAGGCAGAAGTAGGTGATCCCGAGCGCGTCGCGCAGCGCGCGCACGTGCGCGGCGATCCGCGCGAGCGTGCCGATGCCGCGATAGACGCTCTCGCGGACGACCGCGGGGTCGGCCTTCGCCGCCGCGGCCACCTCCGCGACCGCCTGCTCGCGGTCGCCGGTCAGGACGCAGTCGAGGAACATCGAGAGCTCGATGCGCTCGAAGCGCGCGCCCGCGGCTTCGCGGACGATCGCGATCTGCTCGCGCATCTTCTCGATCGACACGTCGTGCGGCGTCAGCTCGCGCACGCCGATGCCCGGCGGGACGATCGCGGCGATGTCGGCCTCGCGCCCGGCGAGGCGCAGCAGCTCCGGCCCCGCGGCGGCGATGAGGAGCGGCGGGTGCGGCCGCTGCACCGTGGCCGGCCGCGACTCGGCCCGCGCGACGCGGTAGAAGTCGCCGGCGAAGTCGACCCGCTCCTCGGTGAACAGCAGCTTCATGAGGCGCACCGCCTCCGCGAGGCGGGCGACGCGCACGCGGCCGCGGTCGAACGGGATGCCGGTGCCGAGGTAGTCACGGTCGAGCCAGCCCGCGCCGATCCCGAGCTCGAACCGCCCGCCGCTGATGACGTCGAGCGTCGCGACCTCGCGCGCGAGCACGACCGGGTTGCGGAAGTCGTTGTCGATGACGAGCGTGCCGAGCCGCAGGGTCGTCGTGACGGCGGCGGCCGCCGCGAGCGCGGGCATCGCGGCCCACGCGCCGCCGACCATGTGGTCGGGCATCGACAGCGTCGCGTAGCCCAGCGCCTCGATCCGCTTCGCGCGCGCGATCCACTCCGCGCCGCCGGGCTGCCCGCCCGTCTGCGTCGCGAAGCGGATGGCCCTCGTCACGCCTCCAGACCCATGTCGCGCGCGGCGAGCGCCGGCGGCAGCGAGCCCGCCTGGAGCAGCCGATCGTGGAACAGCCGCATCCCCCACCCCTTCGCGCGAGCGCGGTCGCGGAGCTCGAGGAGCGCGTGCCGGCCGAGCGCGTAGGAGGATGGCTGCGTCGGGCTCAGCGTGTAGCGGCGCACCTCCGCGAGCGCGCTCGGCGGCTCGAGCCCCGCGCGCTCGACCATGAACGTCACCGCCTCGTCGAAGCTCAGCTCGCCCGTCGCGAGCCCCGCGTCGACGACGACGCGCGCCGCGCGCCACAGCAGGTCCTTCGTCCGCAGGAGTCGCGTGTCGGGCTGGTCGAGGTAGCCGAGCTCGGTCATCAGCTCCTCCACGTACAGCCCCCACCCCTCGACCATGAGGTCGCTGCGGAGGGCGCGCCGCGCGAGCGACGAGTGGTCGGCCGCCACGGTGAGCTGCAGGTGGTGCCCGGGGTAGCCCTCGTGGCAGGCGATGACCGCGATGCCCGCGCGCGGATGCCCCTCGAGCCGCTGGCGGCGGGTCCGGTCGTCGTCGTCGGGCTCCGGCACGGCGACCCAGAAGCGGCCGGTGCGCCCGCTCTCGAACGGGGCGACGGCGACGTACGCCGCGTACGGGTACGTCGTGCGCTGGAAGGCGGGCATCTCCTCCACGACCAGGTCCTCGCCGTACGGGATGGTCGCGAGCCGCGCGACGCCCACCGCCGCGCGCGAGCGCTCCATCTCGGCGCGATACGTCGCGACGAGCTCGTGCGCCTCGGGGTGGTCCTGCCGCAGCCGCGCGAGGCTGACGCGCCAGTCGTCGTCGCCGAGGCCGCGCGCCTGCTCGGCGAGCCGCGCCTCGGTCTCGGCGAGGAGCGCCTCGCCGAACGCGCGCAGGCTCGAGGTGTCGTGGTCGAGGAGCTCGCGCTCGCGCAGCAGGGCCTCGAACGCGTCGCGGCCGATCGCGAAGGACCCGCGCGCCGCGGGCGCGAGGTCCGCGCGCAGCCACGCGGCGTACCGCTCGAGCGCGTCCGTCGCGGCGTCCGCCGCCCGCGCCAGCGCGGGGCGCACCAGCCGGCCCAGCGCGGTGTCGGGGACCGCGGCGGAGAGCTCGGCGCGCAGGAACGCCGCGCACGCCGGGACGGTCCGCAGCGCGATGGCGACCCACTCCGGCGGCACGAGCGCGGGATCGAGGTTCGCGCGCGCGGCGTCGAGCGCCGCGGGGACCTCGCCGAGACGCTCCGCGAGCACGGCGAGCCGCTCCTCCGCGCCGGCGTGCCGGCGCAGCAGCGCGAGGTACGCGGAGCGCGCGACGAGCTCGCCGTACAGGTCCGGTCGCCGTCGCCACGGCTCGAACGCCGCGAGGACGCGCCTGCCGCGCAGCTCGGCGAGCACGAGAGCCCGGTCGATGACCTCGTGCGGCGCCAGCGTGCTCTCGTCGACCGCCTCGAAGCGACCGATCCACTCGTCGTTGAACGCGCGCAGCTTCGCGAACCCGTCCGCCGTCAGGTCGCCGAGCGTGTGGTCGTGGGTGTGGACGCCGGCGCGCGTGGCCTCGACCGGCTCGAGGACGAAGCGCTCGTCGACGAAGACGCGCACGGTCTCGCCGAACAGCATCCCTACCATGGACGCCAGCACGATAAGGGGAGCGAGCGACGAGCGATCCACGGCCGGGGAGCGCGCGCGGCGCTCCGGACTGCGCGAGCTGCGAGGCGCCGTGCTGCACGCGTCAGTTCATGGAGGACGACGACGGGTGGTACCGCCTGGCCGACGCGCGCCCGATCTACCTCGCCGCGGGGACCGACATCAGGGTCGTCGGCTGGCAGAAGCAGGACGACGGACGCCAGCCGATGTTCGAGTGCGAGGCGTTCGACAGGAGGGCGCTGCGCTGCGGCGTCTACGGATCACGGCCCGAGCACTGCCGCGCGTACGACTGCCGCGACGACGATCCCGACGACTGGCGCGCGCGGCCGCACTGCGACCTCGGTCGTCACGCGCGGATGGAGGCGCTGCGAGCGAGGTCCTAGGTCTGCTTGGTCTGGTCGGTCGGCGTCGCGGGCTTGTCGCTCGTGTTGGCTTCCTCGCGGAACGTCCGCACACCCTTGCCCAGCTGCCCCAGGACGTCGGGGAGACGCCCGGCGCCGAAGACGATGAGCACGATGATGAGGACGAAGACGAGCTCGCCACCGCCGAGGTTGAACGGCATCCGCCACTCCTTCGGGCACCGCGCCCGTTCCTTTCGGACAGTGTAGGGCCGCGACCTACTCCGAGAGTCCCGACAGCAGCGTGAGGAAGAGGGGGACGACGACGAGGAGCGCGAGGGCGGGCAGGTAGCAGAGCGTCAGCACCAGGGTGAGCTTGCCCTCCACCTGCGACGCCGCGGCGAGCGAGCGGCGCCGCTCCGCCTCGCGGAGGTCGTCGCGCAGGTCCGCGAGCATCGTCACGGCGCCGCGGCCGAGCGCGCGCGATCGCTCCAACCGCTCGGCGAGGTCGTCGAGCCGCTGGACGCCGGCGGCGCGCGCGTGGCGCGCCAGCGACGCGTGGAGCGGGGCGCCGAGCGTGTAGTCGCGACGAGCGCCGCCGAGGATCGCGTCGACGAGCGCGCTGCCGCTCGCGCGATCGCCGAGCGAGACGAGCGCGGACTCGAGCGGCCGTCCCGACGCCACGAGCGCGTGGAGCCGCTCGACGACGATGACCGTCGCGCGCTCGGCCTCGCGCCGGTTGGCGGACGCGCGCCGCTCGACGACGAGCGTGGGCGCGACGAACGCGGCGTACGCGGACAGGGCGATCGGCAGCGGCCCGGCGCCGAGCGCGAGCGACACCAGGCCGCCGACGAGAAGGCCCGCGCCGGCCGCCGTGAGCTTCACCAGCACGAGCGTCTCGCTCCAGCCGGCGAGCCCGGCGGCCGCGAGCGTGTCGAGCCGGACCGCGAGGGCGCGCCGCGTCGCCGACGCGAGCGCCCCGGCCCGGGCCTGCCGCCACAGCAGACGCTCGACGCGCGACGGCCGCCGCAGCGCGAGCGTGAGCGACGCGACCGCGCACGCCAGGAGCAGCGCGCCGGCGACGATCATCGCTCGACCGCCGAGACGATCGCGCGGCTGGCGACGATGCCCGCGACCTCGAAGACGGCGGCGCCCGGCAGGAGCACGAAGAGGCCGATCGGGCTCACCAGCGTCGCGCCGAGGCCGGGCAGCGTGAGCGCGAGGTAGAGCGCGAGCGCCGGCACGAGCAGCGCGAGCAGGACGATCTGCGCGCGGATGCCGCTGGTGCGCGCGACGACCTCCTCCGCGAGGCGCTGCTCGTACGCGAGGCGGTCGGCGGCGGCGCCGACGAGGGCGGCCGCGCGTCCGGCGGGCAGCTGCTCCGCCGCGACGAGCGCGAGCGCCTCGAGCGCGAAGGCGACGCGCCGGTCCCACGCCGAGCGGGCGGCGTCGCGCAGCGCGCCGTCGAGCGCGCCGTTCAGCTCGAACGACCGCAGCGCCAGCGCGAACGGCTCGCGCAGGACGCCGTCCGCGGCGTCGGATGCGGCACGCAGGGCGGCCGGCAGCGTCGTCCCGGTCCGCAGCGACGCGTGCGCGGCCTGCAGCAGGGTGACCGCGCCGCGCGCCGCGGCCGAGCGGCGCGCCGAGGCGCGCCGGCGCAGCACCAGCGTGGGCGCGACGACGGCCGCGAGCGCGAGCTGGGGCGCGCCGAGCGGCCACGCCAGCGCGAGCGTCACCGCGACGATCGCCGCGCGGAGCCCCTCCCACGCCCAGGCCGGCCGCGTCCAGCCGGCCGCGCGCAGGAGCGCGCCCTCGGGATGCGGCGGCCGCGGCACGCCGAACGACGCCAGCGGCACGAGCGCGAGGCTCGCGACCGCGACGCCCGCGGCGACCGCACCGACGAGCGCCGTCACCTCGCGCGCGCCGCGAGCCGTCGCGGCAGCTCGCCCGCCGCGGCCTGGCCGGCGACGTAGAGCGGGTGCAGCACCTCGTCCTCCAGCGCGGCGATCTCGTCGACGACACGGCAGGAGCGCGCGCGCGCGACGTGCACGACGAGGTCGAAGGCACGCAGCACGTGCCGTCGCACGGCGTGCGGAGCGCTCTCGCCGCCCCGTGCGAGCAGCAGCTCGAGGCGATCGATGGCCGCGGCGGCCGATCCGGCGTGCGCCGTCGTGAGCGCGCCCTCGTGCCCGGTCGTGAGCGCGTCGAGGAGGGACGACGCCTCCCGCGGCGTCCGGACCTCGCCGAGGATGATGCGATCGGGCCGCATGCGCAGCGCGTTGGCCACCAGGTCCGCGCTCCCGACGCCTCCGTCGCGGCCCGGCGCGCACTCGAGGTGGACCACGTGCGGGTGCGGGAGCACCAGCTCGTTGGTGTCCTCGATGACCACGATGCGCTCGTCGGCGGGGATCTCCGCGGCGAGCGAGCGCAGCAGCGTGCTCTTCCCCGCGCCGGTCGCGCCGACGATGAGCACGTTCGCGCGCGCGACGACCGCCGACGCGAGCAGCCGCGCCGCCGACGGCGCCAGCGCGCCCGACGCCGTCCACGACGGCGCCGGGCCGGAGAGCGCGAGGGACACGCGCGAGAACTTCCGTATCGAGAGCGACGGCCCGCCGATGGGCGCGATGACCGCGTTCGCGCGGCTCCCGTCGCGCATGCGGGCGTCGACGAACGGATGCTCGACGGTGAGCTCGCGTCCGACGCCGGCCGCGATACGATGCGCGAGCTCGGTCACCGCCCCGGCATCCGGGAAGCGGACGTCGACACGCTCGAGCGATCCGTCGCGCTCGACGTAGATCTCGTCGGGGGAGTTCACCAGCACGTCGGTGATCGCGGGATCGTCGAGGAGCGGCTGGAGGACGCCGAAGCCGAAGAGCTCCGCGCACAGCCCGTCGATCTCCGCGTCGCCGCGATCGCCGCCCGCTGCGGCGCGCACGCGCGCGCGCAGCGCGTCGCGTTGGCGCGGGTCGGCGTACACGGCGAGCATGCCGCTCGGGTCGAGCGCGGCGGCCACGTCGGCGCGCACGCGCGCGACGAGCTCGGGCGCCCTCACAGCGCGCGGATCAGCGCGTCGACGGCGCGCATCGTCGGCGCGCGCGCCGCGAAGTCGTCCTGCTCGAGGTATGGATCGCTCGGGATCGCCGCGGCGAGCGGCATCCCGGCGCGCGCCGCGACGAGCCTCGCGTCGTCCTCGGCCGCGCCGACGACGGCGAGCGACACCGCACACGGCGCGTCGCGCAGGAGCGCCTGCGCGCAGAAGAGCGCCTGGAGCTGCGCGGCTCGCGTGCCGGCGACGACGACCAGGCGCGTACAGCGCGCGAGCAGCGCGCGGTCGAGGGCGTCGCGCCCGCTCCCCAGGTCGAGCACGACCGCGCACCGCGGCGCGAGGAGGTCGATGATCGCGTTGAGGCGCTCGGCGGAGAAGGCGGCGTGCAGCGCCGGCGAGCCCGGCACGAACGGCACGGCGCTCCACCGCGACACGAGGTCGGCCTCGCGGCCGGGCTGCACGAGGAGGTCGCTGATCGTCGCCGCCTCGACCTTCGCGCGGAGCGCGAGCGAGGGCGCCCATCGGTCGAGGTCGAGAAGCAGCGGGGGCGCGCCGGCCGCCGCGGACCGCTGCGCGACGAGAGCCGCGGTCGTGCTCGTACCCGTCCCGGCGGCCAGGGACCAGAACGCGACGCGCGCCGAAGGCGCGAGCGCGACCGGACGTGTCGGCCGGAGCGGCTGGATCGGGTCGTCCCGGCCGGTGGCCTCGCGCATGAGCGCGAGCGCGACGCTCGAGAGCGGGCTCGCGTCGAGCAGCGCGCGCAGTCTCATGTCGGCTTCGCCCGCCTGAGCGAAGGACCCGTCATGCCGCGAGCCACCGCGTGAGGCGCTCGTCCGACGCGAAGGTCCAGCGCTCCGACGAGGCGTGGACGGCGTCGCGATCGAAGACGACCGGCCGGGCGTCGCGCAGCCCGCGGCGTAGCACGGCGGGCTCCGCCCACAGCACGCGCCGCCAGGCGAGCACGCGGTCGGCCTCGCGCAGCACCGCGCGGCAGCGAGCAAGGTCCGCGTCGCGGCGGCGCCGCAGCGGGCCGCCGGAGCGCCGCAGCCGCCGCGTCGCCTCCGCCACGCTCACCGGGCGGATCCACACGACGTCGTAGGCGACGGTCCCGCGGTCGAGCGGCTCGAGCGTGCTCGCGATCGCCGCGACGAGCGCGCGCCCCGGTGCGATCGCGCGGGCCGTGTCGGCGACGCCGATGCCGGCGCGCGCGAAGGCGAGCGTCGCGGCGGCACGATCGCCGTCCGGCAGCTCCGCCAGGACGGCCTCGGGTGATCGCGCCAGACGCAGGGCGGTGAGGCTCCAGACCTCCCGCTCGACGTGTCGCGCGCCCTCGGTCTCGAGCGCGACCACCAAGGCGGCGATCACGGCGCTCCGAGCGCGATGACGAAGGTGCTGGTCGCGATGCGGTCGGCGAGCCACAGCGCGTCGGCCGCGCGGACGGCGATCACGACGCTCCCGATGCGATCGCGCGCGCCGCCGAGCGCCGCGGACGCGCTCTCGGTGAGCGGCACGCCGGACTCCGAGCGCACGTCCAGCACGAGGACGCCGCTCGCGAGCAGCTCGGTCGTGCGCTCCGGCGGTGCGCGCCCCTGGATGGGCACCGCGAGCACGTCGACGGTCGCGCCAGGCCGCACCGTCCCGCCGACCGCCTCGGCGGCGGTCACCGGTAGCGCGACCGCGCGCATGCCGAGCGGCAGCGAGATCCCGGAGCCGAAGGCCGGCGCGTCGTCGAGGAGCGCGCGGCCGAACACGATCTGACCGCGCAGGAGCGGAGCGCTCGGCGTGCGCCCGATCGCGCCGTCGATCGCCGCGAGCGCGCCCTCCGGTGAGAGGTCGGCGGACACGCTGCGGATCGCGAGGTCGTCCGCGCCGAGCGGTCGCGGCGGGTCGACGTCGCGCGCCGCCACCACGACGTCGACGCGCTGCGCGGCGGCCAGGTAGAGCGCGCCGCTGGCCGCTCCGGAAACGATCGCGAGCGCGAGCAGGACGCGGCGTCCGATCATTCGGCCAGCGCCGGCGAGCGGACCGCGACGTCCAGCCGCGCGGTGAGGACGCGACCGGGGAGCGCCGCGGTCGTGACGTCGAACACCAGCGTGAACACCGCGCCGGGGCCCGGGAGGCCGAGCCAGGCCGCCTCGCAGGGCGTCGCGCCGCCGCCGCTGGTCGCGGCCACCGTCGCGCCGCCGGTCGAGCGCAGGCGCCACGTGCGGACCGCGACCGGCCGTCCGTTCACGAACGCGCGCGGCCAGAGGCGCAGCGGCCGTCCCCGGAGGACCTCGATCTTCGCCAGCACCGGTCCGGCGGCATCGAGCGCGACACCCGCGGTGCCGACGCGCGGCGCCTGGGTCGGTGCGGGCGGCGCCGTCGCGGCCGGCGCCGCGGAGGCGGGAGCGCCCGGAGCGGGGGTGGCGAGGCTCTGGGCCCCCGCGGCGCGCGGGGCGCTCGTCGGCGGCGGCGTCGGCGCGCCGGCCGGGACGGTGAGGGTGTCGTCCTGGAAGAACACGACGTTGACCGAGACGAAGCCGTTCGGCGCGAGGACGAAGTCCTCGTAGTAGGTGCCCGCCACGAGGCGTCCGTCGGGCAGCGTCGCGCGCCGATTGAAGGACGCACCGTCGAGCCCGGCGGACTCGCCCGTCGCGACGGTGGCGAGCACGCGCGCGTACGTCCCCGGCGTGTCGCGCACGGTGACCGTGCCGTAGGTCGTCGTGCGCCCCGCGGTGCTCACGGTGTCGCCGGCGTAGACGTCGGTGACGAGGTACAGCCCGGCCGGTACGGGCGCGGGCGTGGGTGCCGGCGCCGGCGCGGCGCCGCCGTCGAGCAGCGGCTCCCACGCGAGCGCCGGCGAGGACGTGAGCGCGAGGAGCGCCGAGGCGAGGACGACGGCGGCCATCCTCATCGCGGCGAGCTCGTCGAGCGCACTTCGATGGTCGTGACCGCCGGGAGCATGAGCACGCCGAACGCGGGCGCGCGCACCGGGACGCGCGCGGCGAGGCGCACCGTCGGCCGGTCGTAGCGCGCGCCGGTCAGCGGATCGATCGCGGTCGGGCCGGCGAACGCGGCGACGTCGGCGGCGGCCGCGGCGGCCTCGGGCGTGACCGCGAGCTGCGCGCGGATCGGATCGAGGTTCCGTGCGAAGTACTCGCGAGCGATCCGCGCCGCGTCCGCGGTGAGCCGAAGCGTGCCGCTCCGCACGAGCTGCGCCTCGTCCTGGTCGGCGACGGCCGCGAGCGTGGCGAGGTCCGCCGCGGTCGCGACCTTCGCCGCGACGACCCGCAGCGCGCCGAGCTGGATCACGCCGGCGCAGACGACGAGCAGGAGCGGCAGCATCGCGATGACGGCGATCGCGGCGCTGCCGTTCTCGCCTCGGCTCATCGGTCGACCTCGCCGCGGCCGACGCCGGTCGACTCGAGGCGCATCGTCGTGCTCAGGATGAAGGGGAGCGCGATCGGCTCGTCGCTTCGCAGCGACACACGCACCGCCTCGCGCCAGCCCGCGCGCGGCGGGTCGATCGTCACCGTGACACGCGACGGATCGATGCCGACGAGCCGGAGCTGTCCCGAGATGTACGCGCGGACCGACGGGAGGTCCCCGCCCACCTCCGCGGCCAGCCGCGCACCCTGAGCCGCGACGGCGTCCTGCGCGAGCCAGCGCTGGAACAGCGCGCCGAACTCGATCACCGCGAAGAGCAGCGGGACGAGCACGAGCACCATGAGCGTCGTCTCGAGCGTGACCGTGCCGCCCTCGTCGCGGTGCGCCCGCATCACCGGACCGTCTGGAGCTGCGTGACGAGCGCCTGCAGCCGCGCGACGAGACCGTTGTTCCACGCGGAGACGCCGGCGACGAGCGTGCCGAGCACGACGGCGGCCCCGATGATGTACTCGATCGTCGCGAGCCCGTCACCCTCCGAGTGGAACCGCCGCAGCGCACGCATCGCCGACCTCCCGCTCACCGAATGAAGCGGGAGGCTGACGCCGCCGCCGGCCGGACGCGATGGCCGGGAGGACCGGTACCCCGGTCCTACCCGCTAGCGGCCGAGCGCCTTGTTCGCGGCGCGCGCGTTCTTCACGCCGAACGCGATCGTCGCGTTGCCGCGGCCCGGGGTCAGGACGTACGCCGAGGACAGGTTCACCTTGGCCCTCGCCAGACGCGCCGCGGCCTTCGCGACCGCGCCCGGCTCGTCCTTCATGCGCATCTCGACGGCCCTGCGCTCCTGCGCGCGGTACCCGGCCTTCTTCAGCGCCCGGCGGGCCTTCACGGCGTCCCTGTCCGCCACGAGCAGCCCGACCATGCCCTGTCCCCTGCTGGTCCCCGCGGCGATGCTCCGGATGTTCACCCCGGCGTCCCCCATCGCGGACGTCAGCGCCGCGAGCTGCCCGGGACGGTCGCGCATCGTGATGACGAACTCCGCAGCCATGCTCCCCTCCTTGGTGTTGGTCCTTGTCGGGGGAGCGTAGCGCGGTCCAGGCGCGCCCGACACGCCTGTCCGTACGCGCCGGATTGGACCGCGCGGCGGACCCGGCGAGGCTCGAGGCATGGCCCCGTGGGCACTCGTCATCCCGGCCCTCGTCCTCGCGGCGATCGTGCTCGCCATCGTCCTCGTGCTCGCCGCGCGCGAGGTCCCGGCCGTGCGGCCGTGGCTCGTCGTGGGCGCGCTCGGGGCCGCGGCCATGCCCGTGGCCATCCTCCTCCACAACGTCCTGAGCGCGCTGATCCAGGGCGAGGAGGCGGTGTCGTTCGTCGTCGCGCTGGCGGTCGCGCCCGCTGTCGTCGCCGTTGGGTTCGTCGGCGCCGCCCGCGCGCTCCTGCGCGAGTGGCGCGACCTCGGCGTCGCCGTCGCGCTGGCGGCCGGCGGCCTCGCGCTCTTCGCGGCCTACATGGTGCTCATCCTCGTCGTCACGACCCTCGCCGGCGGCAATCCGGAGTGGCAGGGCGCGACCGACGCGATCGCGACGTTCGCCGCCACGGCCGCCGCCGTCGTGGGCACGCTCCTCGCGGTCCTCGCGCTCGCCCGCGGCCGGCGCCGCCTCGCGCCGGCCCCCTAACCGATCGCCTGCGCGAGGTCGGCGATGAGGTCGCCGACCGTCTCGATGCCGACCGAGAGCCTGACCAGCCCCGCCGGCGGCGCGAGCTTCGTCCCGCGGACGCTGCCGTGCGTCATCCCGAGCGGCACCTCGACGAGCGACTCGACGCCGCCGAGCGACTCCGCGAGCGCGAAGATCCGCGTCCGCGCGACCATCCGCTTCGCGGCGGCCTCGCCGCCGCGCAATTCGAACGAGAGCATGCCGCCGAACGACTTCATCTGACGCTTCGCGAGCTCGTGCTGCGGGTGCGTCGGCAGGCCGGGGTAGTTCACGGCCGTGACGCGCGGATGCTCCGCGAGCCACTCCGCGACGGCCTGACCGTTCGCGGAGTGCCGCTCCATGCGCACGGCGAGCGTCTTCGCACCGCGCAGCACGAGCCAGGCGTCGAGCGGCCCGGGCACGCCGCCGGCCGCGTTCTGCACGAACGCGAGCCGCGCGCGCAGCTCCTCGTCGCGGCCGACGACCGCGCCGCCGACGACATCGCTGTGCCCGCCGATGTACTTCGTCGTGGAGTGGAGCACGAGGTCGGCGCCGTGCACGAGCGGGTTCTGCAGGTACGGGCTCGCGAAGGTGTTGTCGGCGACCGAGAGCGCCCCGCCCCGGCGCGCGATCTCGGCGATCGCCGCGATGTCCACCACTTTGAGGAGCGGGTTCGTCGGCGTCTCGATCCACACGAGCCTCGTCCGCGTGCGCATCGCGCGGCGCACGTTCGCGGGCTCGCGCATGTCCACGGCGCTGAGCGCGACGCCCATGCGATCGAAGACCCGGGCGAAGAGGCGGTACGTGCCCCCGTACACGTCGTCGCCCATGACGAGGTGGTCGCCGGAGGAGAGCAGGTGCGCGATCGCGTCGGTCGCGGCCATGCCCGAGGCGAACGCGAGCCCCCACGCGCCGTCCTCGAGCGCCGCGAGGCAGGCCTCCAGCGCGGTGCGCGTGGGGTTGCCGGTGCGCGCGTACTCGTAGCCCTTGTTCTTCCCGACGGCCTCCTGCGCGAAGGTGGAGGTCTGGTAGATGGGAACGGTCACGGCGCCGGTCTGACCATCGGGCTCCTGGCCCGCATGGATCGCCAGCGTCTCGAAACCGGCCTTCTTCCCGCGCGTCGTCGCCATCGCCACCGAGTATGCGGCGTCGGCCGGCCGGACGACCGAGCCCTCGCTCCCGGTCGACCGCGGCCGCCATCCGTTAGTACCGTCGTGGACACGTACGCAGCGGCGCCGCGCGTCCTCGTGCTCGAGGACGACGCCGACATGGCAAGGCTGCTCTCCGAGATCCTGACGGCGGAGGGGTTCGAGGCGATCGTCGCCGACGAGCGTCTCTCGCTCGAGGCCCTCGCCCGCGCGCGCCCGCGGCTGCTGCTCGCGGACTACGTCCTCGACGGCTGGGGCGACCGGCTGATGCGCGCGGTGCGCGACGGCCGTGTCGAACGCGTCCCCATCGTGCTGCTCTCCGGCGTGAACGAGATCGAGCGGCGCGCGCGCGAGGTGGGCGCGGCGGCGTTCGTCGCGAAGCCGTTCGACATCGACGACCTCATCGACGTCTGCCGGCAGGCCGCCGCGGTCTGATCAGCGCGCGCGGCGCTGGTGCGCGACGAACTCGAGCAGGTCGGCCTTCGTGATGACCGAGACCGGGCGATCGTCGGCCGCGGCGAGCAGCGCGGGCGCGCCGCCGGACAGCTCGCTGTAGAGCCGCTCGACGTCTTCGGTCGCCTGCACGACCGGGAACGGCGCCTCCATGACGCGTGCGACGCGCTCGTCGACGAGCGCGGGCTCGCGGAAGACGCGGTCGAGCATGGTCTTCTCCTGCACGCTGCCCACGATGTCGCCGACGCGCCGCGCCTCGCCGTCGTGCACGACCGGGAGCTGGGAGATGCCATAGCGCTGCATCGTGTCGATGGCCGAGCGCACGGTCTCGTCCTCCGAGACGACGATGAGCCCGGGGGTGCCCACGCGGTCGCGCACGACGTCGAGGACCGTCGCGTGCACCGGGTACCGCGGCAGGTAGCCGTTCTGCCGCATCCACTCGTCGTTGTAGATCTTCGACAGGTAGGAGCGTCCGGAATCCGGCAGCAGCACGACGACGAGCGCGCTCTCGTCGAGCTCCTTCGCGACCTCGAGCGCCGCGAAGAGCGCCGTGCCCGAGGAGCCGCCGGCGAGGATCCCCTCCTCGCGCACGAGGCGGCGGGAGGTGAGGAAGGAGTCGCGGTCCGACACGCGGATCCAGCGGTCCACGAGACCGGGGTCGAACGTCTCGGGCCAGAAGTCCTCGCCGATACCCTCGACCTTGTACGGGTGGACGTCGCCGGTGTAGATCGAGCCCTCCGGATCGGCGCCCACGATCCGCACGGCCGGGTTGCGCTCCTTCAGGTAGCGCCCCGCGCCGGTGACCGTGCCGCCGGTGCCGATGCTGATGACGAGGTGCGTGATCTTCCCCTCGGTCTGCTCCCACAGCTCCGGCCCGGTCGTGCGGTAGTGCGCCTCCGGGTTCATCGGGTTGTAGTACTGGTTCGGGAGGAACGCGCCGGGCGTCTCGCCGGCGATGCGCTCCGCGACCCGGTAGTAGGACTCGGGCGACTCCGGCGGCACCGCGGTGGGGCACACGACAACCTCGGCGCCGAACGCGCGCAGCAGGTCGCGCTTCTCCTGGCTCTGCTTGTCCGCCATCGTGCAGACGAGGCGGTAGCCCTTCACCGCCGCCGCGAGCGCGAGGCCGACGCCGGTGTTGCCGCTGGTGGGCTCGACGATCGTCCCGCCGGGCCGCAGCAGCCCGCGCCGCTCGGCGTCCTCGATCATGCGGATCCCGATACGGTCCTTCACCGACCCGCCGGGGTTGAGGAGCTCCATCTTCGCGACGAGCGTCGGACGCAGCCCGCGGCCGACGCGCGCGAGACGGACCAGCGGGGTCCCGCCGATGAGCGACAGGATGTCGGGCGCGGCCTGCATCGCCATGGATGCTACGGCGCGAGGGCGCGGCCTAGTGCGTGCGCGGCTCCACGAGCAGGTACACCCCGAGCGCGATGAACAGGAGCGGGACGAACATCGGCTGGAACCAGTCCGGCAGGACGTTCCCCATCCCGAAGAGCGTGAGCAGGGCGACGACGGCGAGGAGCGCGGCCGGGATGAGCGGCGCCTTCCGCCGCGGGTCGACGAGGAACACGATCGTGAAGCCGATCGCGAGCGCGCCGAGGAAGATCGGCTCGGCGACGTCGCTCGACAGGCCGAGCCACGACGGGAGCACGAGCCCGAGCCCGAACGTGATGAGCGCGGCCGCCGGAACGAAGTAGACGTACTGGCGCGTGCCGGCCCACCACGCCGCGCCGAAGGCCAGGCCGAGCGCGAGGAAGAGGTACGCGCTCCCGTTCTGCACGCCGAGCGCCTGGAGCAGGAACGGCACGCCGACGGCGACGAGCACCGCGCCGCCGAGGACGCCGCGACGCGCCGGCATCAACGAGGCGCCCATGCTGGTCGGGCAGTCTAGCGGCCGCCGCCGTCAGGAGGGGAGCGACCCCGGCGCCAGCGGGCGGGGCGCGCCGCCCTGGAGCGACTCCGCGTACTTCAGCCCGCTCCCGGTGTTGAAGACCACGACGCGCTCGCCGTCGCGGATCCACCCCTCGCGGCGCAGCCGGGCGGCCGCCGCGAGCGCGGCGGCGCCCTCGGGGCACACCAGCATCCCCTCGCGCTCGCCGGCCAGGCGCATGTGCGCGGCGATGTCGTCGTCGCTCACCGCGACGGCCGCGCCGCCGCTCTCGCGCAGCGCGCGCAGCACGAGGAAGTCCCCGAGCGCCTTGGGCACGCGGATGCCGGCGGCGAACGTCACGGGGTCCGGCCACGGCACCGACTCGTCCGCGCCCTCCTCGAACGCGCGCACGATCGGCGCGCAGCCGGCCGCCTGGGCGGCCACGAAGCGGGTCGTCGCGCCGGCGGCGAGCCAGCCGACCTCGCGCAGCTCGGCGAACGCCTTCCACATCCCGATGAGCCCGACGCCCCCGCCCGTCGGATAGACGATCACGTCGGGGAGCGTCCACCCCAGCTGCTCGGCGACCTCGAAGCCCATCGTCTTCTTCCCCTCGACGCGGTACGGCTCCTTGAGCGTCGAGGCGTCGTACCAGCCGTGCTCGGCGCAGGCCTTCCTCACGACCGCGCCGGCGTCGGCGATCGAGCCCGGGACGAGCCACACGTCCGCGCCGTACGCGGCGGTCTCGCGCTGGATGACCTGGGGGGTCGTCTCGGGCATGACGACGACGACGCGGATGCCCGCGCGCGCGCCGTACGCCGCCCACGCCGCGCCGGCGTTGCCCGCGGTGGGGAGGGCGAGCGTCGTGACGCCGAGCTCCTTCGCGCGCGACACACCCACCGCCGCGCCGCGCGCCTTGAACGTCGCGGTCGGGAGGAGGCCCTCGTCCTTCACCTGGAGCCGCGGCATGGCCAGCGCGCGGCCGAGCCGCGCAGCCGCCAGGAGCGGCGTCATGCTCTCGCCGAGCGAGACCACGTGCTCGTCGCGCCCGACCGGGAGCAGCTCGCGGTAGCGCCAGAGCGAGGGCGCCCGCGCCCTGAGGGCCTCCGGCGCGAGGGCGTCGTGCACGCGGCGCAGGTCGTAGCGCACGAGGAGCGGGCCGCCGTCGCGCGCGCAGGTCTGCTGGATCGTGTCGAGCTCGTAGAACATCGCGCAGCGCGCGCACTCGAGGTGGGTCGCGAAGGTCGTCACGCGGCGCGCTCGATCTTCGCCCCGAGCCCCCGCAGCCGCTCGTCGAGCGACTCGTAGCCGCGGTCGATCTGCTCGATGTTCGCGATGGTGCTCGTCCCCTTCGCGCAGAGCGTCGCGGCGAGGAGCGCCATGCCGGCGCGGATGTCGGGGCTGCGCAGGTCACTGCCGTACAGCCGCGACGGCCCGACGACGACGACGCGATGCGGGTCGCAGAGCACGAGGCGCGCCCCCATGCCCTCGAGCGAGCCGACCCAGTACATGCGGCCCGGGAACATCCACTCGTGGATGAGCACGGTGCCCTCGGCCTGCGTCGCGAGCGCGATCGCGATGCTCGAGAGGTCCGAGGGGAAGCCAGGCCACGGCTGGGCCTTGATGGTCGGGATCGCCCCGCCGAGGTCCTCCTCGATCACGTAGCGGTCCCGCGCGCGGACGACGAGGTCGTCGCCCACCACCTCCGTATCGACACCGAGACGCTTGAACACCATGCGCGTCATGCGCAGGTGCTGCGGCACGGCGCCGCGGATGGTCGCCTCGCCGTGCGTCATCGCGACGGCGCCGATGAGCGAGCCGACCTCCATGTGATCGCTCAGGATCGTGTGCTCGATGCCATGCAGCGCGTCGACGCCGTCGACGACGAGGGTGTTCGAGCCGATGCCCGCGACGCGCGCGCCCATCGCCACGAGCGCGTGCGCGAGCTGCTGCACGTGCGGCTCGCCGGCCGCGTTGTGGAGCGTGGTGCGTCCCTTGGTGAGCACGGCGGCGAGCAGCGCGTTCTCCGTCGCGGTCACGGACGCCTCGTCGAGGACGACGTCCGCCGCGCGCAGGCCGTCGGTGCGCAGCCCGTACCCGTCGCGCGACACGTCGAGCTCGGCGCCGAGCGCCTGGAGCGCGAGGAAGTGCGTGTCGTTGCGCCGCCGTCCGATGACGTCGCCGCCGGGCAGACCGAGCTGGACGCGCTTCGCGCGCGCGAGCAGCGGTCCGGCGAAGAGCAGCGACGTGCGGATCTCGCCCGCGAGCGCCCGCGGCACCTCGGTCGTCGCGATGCGGCCGGTGATGCGCACCACGTGCGGGCCCTGCTCCTCGATCCGCGCACCGAGCGCGGCGGCGATCTCGAGCATCCCCTTCACGTCGCGGATGCGGGGCACGTTGCGCAGGGTCACGGGCTCGTCGGTGAGCATCGCGGCGGCGACGAGCGGGAGCGCCTCGTTCTTGTTCCCCGCCGGCGTGATGGTGCCGCGGAGCGGCGTGCCGCCCTCGACGATGAACTTCGCCATCGGCGGCTAGGGTAGTGCGCGCCGTCGCAGCGCGTACGCGGCGAGCAGGCCGCTCGCGTAGGGCACGAGCACGCGCGCGCCGAGCGGGAGACCGGCGAGCGTGAGCGCGGTGAGCACCCACGACAGCACGACCGCGACCGCCGCGGTCGCCACGACGAGCCGGCGATCCCGGTGCTCCACGCCGGCCGCGAGCGCGACGGCCCACGCCGCCGCGAGCGCGACCTGGTCGTGCGCCCGCGCGTAGGGCGTGATGACGAGCCCGATCGGCACGAGCAGCGCGACGAGCTCCGCGCGCGCGAGGCGGCGGCGCGGCAGCGTCCCCGCGATGCTCGCCACGAGGAGGACCGACGCCGCCACCGCCCAGCCCGGCGCGATCCCCAGCGCGGCCGCGAGGCCCCACAGCGTGTCCACGCCGGGATCGGCGAGGCGGCCCTGCGGAACCAGCTCCCGCGCGAGCTCCGCCGGCCACGCCGGCAGGATCGCGAGCGTCGCGGCGAGGAGCAGCGCGAGACCCCCGAGCGCGAGCACGAGCAGCCGGCGCGACGTCGCGAGCGCGCCGGCCAGCGGGACGAGCGTGACGTGCGGCTTGAGCAGCAGCGCGAGCCAGGCGACGGCCGCGGGCACGGCACGGTCGCGGGCGAGCGCGAGCGACAGCGCCGCGAGCGCGAGCAGCACGACCCCGCCGAGCTGCGCGTTCGCGACGAGGCTGAAAGCGGGCTGCGACCACAGCGTGAGGACGAGCAGCGCGGCGCCGATCCGCGGCCGGCCCAGCGCGCGCGCGAGGAGCGCCACGGACGCGACGACCGACAGCAGCGTGAGGGCCTCCCAGCCCGACACGGCGGTCGCGAGCGGCACCAGCGTGGCCGGGCTGGCCAGGACGGCCGTCCAGAGCGGGTAGACGAACGCCTCGTTGCACGGCGGGAGGCGCGCCGGATCGGAGGCGATCGCGGCCGTCCAGGCCGCGCGGTCGTACGGATCCTCCCCCAGCCGCACCAGGCGGCCGGCCTCGTAGAGACAGCGGAAGTCGGAGACGTCGGCGTCACGGATGGTGACGGCCGCGCGCGCGCCGAGCAGCAGGATGGCGAGCGCGACGAGGCCCACGAACGCGGCGCGTGCCCATGGCGCGCCCGGCGTGCGCACCACGGGTCTACAGCCCGATGGCGACCGCGGGCTTGAGCGCGTCCACGCCGCCGCGCAGGTCGCCCGTCCGCGGATCGACGAGGATCGCCTGCGGGCGCGCGAACCACGCCGACATGAGCGTCTCCTCCTTCACCCGAACGTCGTGCCCCAGCGCGGCGAGCTCGGCGCGCACCGCCTCGGGCACGCGCGAGTCCACGAGCAGCCCCTCGCCCTCGTCGTGCACGCGCGGCCGGTTCACCGCGTCCTGCGGCCCGTCGCCGAAGTCCACGACGTTCACGATCGTCTGCGCGACGGCGCTCATGATCTTCCGCCCGCCGGGGGCGCCGACGGCGAGGAGCGGGCGGCCGTCGCGCACCAGCAGCGACGGCGCGCCGGCCCACAGCACCCGCTTGCCCGGCGCGATCGAGTTCGGATGGCCGGGCACCGGGTCGAACCAGGTCATCGTGTCGAGGAGCACGACGCCCGTCCCGGGCGCGACGAATCCCGAGCCGAAGCCCTGGCCGAGCGTCTGCGTGAGCGCGACCATCGTGCGCTCGCGATCGACCACGTTGAGGTGCGTGGTGTGATCGGCGAGCGAGGAGAAGCGGTGCAGGAACGCGCCGCGCAGCGCCTCGCCCACCAGGTGCAGGTGCTCCGCCCCGCCACGCTCCTTCCCGGCGAGCGGGAACGCGCGCAGGATCGCGAGCGCGCGCGCCACGGTCTCGCCGCCGGAGAGCCCGGGCAGCGTCAGCAGCCGGACGCCGCGGTACTCGGTCTCGAGCGGCGCGCTCTCGACGGCGGCGTACCCGCGCAGATCTTCCGGCGACAGGATCCCTCCCGCGTCGCGCACGCCCGCGACGAGCGCGCGGCCGAGCGCGCCCTCATAGAGGACGCGCGGCCCCTCTTTCGCGATCGCCTCGAGCGCGCCCGCCAGATCCGGCTGCACGAGACGATCGGAGGGCTCCGTCCCGATCGGCGGGCGCAGCGGCGCGCCCGAGGGGCGGAAGAAGACGTCCTTCCCGCCGCCCGCGCGGTGGAGCCGCTCGTGGTACATCGCGACCGAAAGCGCGACGAACCAGTCGACCTCGAACCCCTCGCGCGCGAGACGGATCGCCGGCGCCATGACGCGCCCGCGCGGCAGCGTGCCGTGGCGCTCGAGGGCGTGGCAGAGCGCCGCGACGTGGCCGGGAACGCCGACCGAGAGCGGCCCCTCGATGTTGTCGTTCCCCTTCACCGCGGGCCACCCGTACATCCCGGCGCGCGAGTCGCCGCCGATCGGCTCGAACATGTCGGCGCGCGCCGCCCGCGGCGCGCGGGTGCCGCCGTCGATCGCGACGGCGGTGCCGTCGGCGCGGCGGATGACGAGGCCGGCGATGCCCCCGATGCCGCTGGTGAACGGCTCGACCACGCCCATCACGAAGCCCGCCGCGACCGCGGCGTCGACGGCGTTGCCGCCCTCACGCAGGACCTCGACACCCGCCTCCGCGGCGAGGTGGTGCTCGGCCGTGACCATGCCGTCCTTCGCGGCCGGCTCGGTCTTGCTGTGCAGCCACTCGCTCCGCACGGTCGGCATGCGCGCCGAGGATACCCGCGGTAGGCTCCGGCTTCGTGGACGCCACCGACCTGCTGCGCTTCAGGACCGTCGCCGACGCCGCCTGCTCGCCGGACGGCTCGCAGGTCGCGTACACGATGAGCGAGATCGACGCGGCCGCGGACGAGTACCGCACCAGCGTGTGGGTCGTCGCCGCGAGCGGCGGGGAGCCGCGGCGGCTCACCGCGGGCGCGAAGAAGGACTCGGCGCCGCGCTGGTCGCCCGACGGCGAGTGGATCGCCTTCCTCTCGGACCGCGAGCGCGAGAGGCCCCAGCTCCACGTCGTCGCGTCCGGCGGCGGCGAGGCGCGCCGCCTCACGGACCTCCCGCTCGGCGCGATGCCGGCGTCGTGGTCGCCGGACGGGACGCGGCTCCTCTTCGGCGCCCGCGTGCCCGACGTCGCGCCGCCGGCCGACGCGGACGGGCGCAAGCGCTGGGAGGCGAGGCCGCGTCACGTCACGAGGGCCTCGTACAAGGCCGACGGCCAGGGCTACACGTTCGACGCGCGCACGCACCTCTTCGTCGCCGACCTCGCGAGCGGCACGGTGACGCAGGTCACCGACGGCGACTGCGAGGACCGCGCCGAGGCCTGGTCGCCCGACGGCGCGCGCATCGCCTGGGCGCGCACGCGCTCGGGGCTCACCGACTACGGCCAGACCGACCTGTACGTCGCGAACGCCGACGGGAGCGAGGCGCGCCGGCTCACGACGAAGGCCGGCCGCGCGACGTCGCCGGTGTGGTCGCCGGACGGGAAGCGGATCGCCTTCTACGCGTACGACGAGCGCACGCCCTGGATCGGCGACCCGATGGTGCGCCCGTGGGTCGTCTCCGCCGCCGGCGGCGACGAGCGTCCGGTGACCAAGCGCTACGACCAGGGCGTCACGCTGCTGCCGCCTCCGGCGACGACACCCGGGCCGGCCTGGTCGCCCGACGGCAGGACCCTCACCGCCGTGTTCGCCGTCCGCGGCGACGCGCACGTCGTGCGTGCCACGCTCAAGGGCGCGACGGAGACCGTCGCCGGTGGCGAGCGTCAGGTGACGTACCTCGCGGCGGCGCCGGGGCGCCTGCTCGCGTACGCCGCCGGCGATCCCCGCGATCCGTCGGAGCTCTTCGTCGCGGACTGGGATGGCCGGAACGAGCGACGCCTCACCGAGCTCAACGACGAGCTCGTCGCGGAGATCCGCGCGCCGATCCCGACGAGCCGGACCTTCGAGACGCCGAACGGGAAGATCGAGGGCTGGGTCATCGCGCAGCCGAAGGGGCCCGCGCCGCTCCTCGTCGACATCCACGGCGGGCCGGCGAGCTTCGCCGGCGACGTCTTCTCGCTCGGCTACTTCTTCAAGTACGTCCTGGCGTCGCGGGGCTGGGCGGTGCTGTCGCTCAACCCGACCGGCTCCGGCTCCTACGGCCGCGCGCACGCGCACGGCATCCGCGGGCGCTGGGGCGAGCACGACCTGCCCGAGCAGCTCGCGGCGGTCGACGCCCTCGTGCGCGACGGCATCGCCGATCCCGAGCGCCTCGCGGTCGCCGGCTACTCGTACGGGGGGTTCATGACGACGTGGACGATCGGGCACAGCGACCGCTTCAAGGCGGCCGTGGTCGGCGCGCCGGTCGTGGACCAGGAGTCGTTCCACGGCACGAGCGACATCGGGATGTGGTTCGCGCCGTGGGAGCTGAAGGCGGAGTACCCGCGCGGCCGCGCGAAGCTGCGCAAGTACTCGCCGCTCTCGTACGTCGAGCGGATCACCACGCCGACGCTCGTCGTGCACGGCGAGGCCGACGACCGCTGCCCGATCGGCCAGGGCGAGCAGCTCTTCGCCGCGCTGCTCGCGTGCGGAAAGGCGAAGACCGAATTCGTCCGCTATCCGGGCGGGTCGCACCTCTTCATCGCGACCGGGCGCCCGAGCCACCGCGTCGACTTCAACCGGCGCATCGTCGACTGGGTGACGCGCCACACGCCGGGCTGAGCGCGATCGCGGCCCCGGCGAGGCGCTGACGCGGCGCGCGACACTATGCGCGGGTGAAGTATCGGGCCGTCGGGTTCGACCTCCTCACCGCGCTCGTGGACTCCTGGTCCGCGTGGAAGGCGGTCGCCGGCGACGACGCGCTCGGGATGCGCTGGCACGCCGCGTCGCAGGCGCGTCTGCGCGGCCAGCCGTACCTGCCGTACGAGGAGGTCAATCGTGAGGCCGCGGCGGAGGTCGGCCTGCCGCGCGAGAAGGCGGACGAGCTGCTCGCGCGCTTCGACACGGTCGAGCCGTGGCCGGACACGCCGGCGGTCCTCGCGCGCCTGGGCGTCGTGCGCTTCGTCGTCACGAACTGCTCGACCGCCGTCGGCACGCGCGTCGCCGCGCGCGCGGGCGCGTTCGACCTCGTCATGACCGCCGAGCGCGCGGGCGCGTACAAGCCCGATCCGCGGCCGTACCGCGCCGCGCTCGAGGCGCAGGGGCTCGACCCGCGCGCGGTGCTCTTCGTGGCGGGCTCGGCGCACGACGTCGGCGGCGCGTCGCGCGTGGGGATGGACGTGTACTGGGCCAACCGCGGCGGCGTCGCCGCGCCGGCCGACGCGCGCGCGATACGCGAGGAGCCGGACCTGCGCGGCCTCCTCGCGGTGCTGGAGGGCTAGCCATCCCCTTCGGACGGGACGCGATCGTCCTGCGGGACGACGGGACGCCCGCCGACCCGCGCACGGACCTCGACTGGCTCGACTGGGTCGCGGCGGGCGACGTCGGGGGCTGGTGCCGGAGCGACACGCTCCCCGACTGGCTCTCGGAGTACCCGCGGCTCCACGGCCTGCCGCGCGACGACCAGCTCCCCGGCTACGACGCGAGGTTCGACCTGGGCCGCTTCCTCATGCGGCAGGGACGCGGCTTCGAGAAGGCGGTCGTCGCCGACCTCGCGTCGCGGTGGGAGGTGGTGCGCGTCGCGACGCGACCGGACGAAGCGCGCTCGCTCGACGCGGCGATGGCGACGTACGACGCCATGCGCGCCGGCGTCCCGCTCATCGCCGCGGCCGTCGTGCGCGATCCGCAGCTGCGGACGTACGGCGTGATCGACCTCCTCGTGCGCAGCGACGTGCTCGGCGAGCTCTCGCCGGAGGCGTTCGCCGGCGATCCGCTCGAGCTGCCGGTCATCGGTCTGTCGCACGGGCGCCACTACCGCGTCGTCGACGTGAAGTTCCGCACGCTCGAGCTGCTGCGCGGCGGCGAGCTCAGCACGAGCGACGCCGAGACGCTGGCGCAGATCTGGATCTACAACGAGGCGCTCGGGCGCCTGCAGGGGTACACGCCACCGTCCGCGTACGTGGTCGGCCGCGCGTGGAGGCACGGCGACGAGCGCGGGGACCGCTGCTGGCAGCGGCTCGGGCGCGTCCGCCGCGACACGGTGCTGCGCGGGCGCGGCATGGACCTGCGCGACGCGGTGGTCCAGGCCGCCGCGTGGGTGCGCCGCATGCGCGCCGAGGGCGCCGAGTGGCGCGTGCTCCCCGCGCCCTCGATCCCCGAGCTGTGGCCGAACATGAAGGCCGGCGAGGACGGACCGTGGCACGAGGCGAAGCGGCGCATCGCCGCGGAGCTCGCCGACCTCACGCTGCTCCCGCGCGTCGGGGTCGCCGAGCGCGCCCGCGCGCACGCCGCCGGCATCACGCGGTGGGACGATCCGCGGCTCGACGCACGGGTGCTCGGGCTCGGCGCGAAGGACGCCGCGGTGCTCGACGCGGTCCTCGCGGTGAACCGCGACGGCGGCCCGCCGGTGCGTCCGGCGCGGGTGCGCGGCGAGGCGTGGCGCGCGCCCGCGCCCCTCGAGGCCTACGTCGATTTCGAGTTCATGCAGGACCTCGCCGACGACTTCAGCGCGTTCCCGCGCAAGGGCGGGCAGGCGCTCATCTTCCAGATCGGCTCGGGAACGTACCGCGACGGCCGCTGGGAGTTCCACCAGTTCACGGTGAGCGACCTCACGCTCGAGGCCGAGGCGCGGATGATCGACGAGTGGCTCACACGGATACGCGAGCTCTGCGACCAGGCCGCGTGCGACCTCGCCGCGGCGCGGCTCGTCCACTGGTCCGTCGCCGAGCAGAGCAGCTTCGAGCGCGCGTACGACAGCGCGCGCGCGCGCCATCCCGAGCGCGACTGGCCCCCGCTCCCGTGGTTCGACCTCCTGGGCGAGGTCGTGCGCGCCGACCCGGTCGTCGTGCGCGGCGCGTTCTCGTTCTCGCTGAAGGCCGTCGCGCGGTCGATGCGGGCGCAGGGGGCCATCGCCACGGACTGGGGCGAGGGCCTCGCCGACGGCGCGGGCGCCATGGCCGGGGCCTGGCACGCGGCGGTCGAGGCGAGGCGCGAGGGCCTGCCGCTCGGTCGGACCGCGACGATGCTCGAGATCGCCCGGTACAACGAGGTGGACTGCCGGGTGATGGCCGAGATCCTCGACCACCTCAGGCGAGAGCACTGAGCGGCGACCCCGACCGGCCCCGGCCCGACACCGCGCGCGCCGGCTGTCCGCGACGTACCCGACAGCGAAATGTCCACCCGGCTCTCTCGGTACGTCGGAAGAACGGCTATCAACGGTAGTGAGGGAGGGACCCGATGGAGAACACCACCGACACGACCACCACCCCCGCGCCACGCCTGTACCGGAGCGCGACCGACAAGGTCGTCGCCGGCGTCTGCGGCGGGCTCGCCGCCTACTTCAGGATCGACCCCGTCATCGTCCGGCTCGCGTTCGTCGTCTTCGCGATCGCCGGCGGCGCCTCGGTCCTGCTCTACATCGTGCTCTGGATCGCGGTCCCGCTCGGGGACGCGCGGAGCGCCGTCAGCACCATCTCCGCGCCCGGCGCGGAGACGACGGCCATCGCGCTCATCGCCATCGGCGCCCTCTGGCTGCTCGCGAACTTCGGCGCGTTCCAGTTCGTCGACTGGCGGCTCGCCTGGCCGGCCCTCCTGATCGTCCTCGGCCTGGCGCTCATCTTCCGGAGGTCTTCGAGATGACGACTCCCGTGCTCGCGCTCCCCGAGCCGCGGCGCCGCGCCCCCAGCATCGCGTTCCCGCTCGTGCTCATCGCGCTCGGCCTCGCCTTCCTGCTCGCGAACCTCGGCGCCCTGCGCGGCGTGAGCTGGGCGGAGGTGTTCCGGCTGTGGCCGGTGCTGCTCGTCCTCGCCGGGATCGACATCCTCCTGCGGCCGCGCTCGTTCCTCGCCGCGGCGGTGGTCGAGATCGCCATCGTCGCGGCCGCGTTCCTCTACCTCGTGAGCGGCGCCGCCATCTCGCCGGCGGCGCTGTCGTACACGGCGGAGGTCCCGCGCGCGGCGGTGACGGACCTGGCGCTCACCGTGAACTACGGCGCCGGCTCGCTGGACCTCGCCGGCGGCGGGGGCGCGCTCGTGTCGGTGAGCTCGACACGCGAGGACGTGAGCCGCACGGTGGACAAGAGCGACACCAGCGCGACCGTCGTGCTGTCGTCGGACGACAGGACGATGTTCGGCGTGGACGGCCGCGACCGCCGCTGGGTCGTCGCGCTCCCGTCCGACGTGCGCACGGCGCTGACCCTGAACCTCGGCGCGGGCTCGTTCGACATCGACCTCGGCGACGTGCTCGTCACCCGCGCCGTCATCAACACCGGCGCGGCGAGCACGGCCATCGTGATGCCGAGGCCGAGGGGAGACGTGCCGATCCGGATCTCGGCCGGCGCGACGAGCCTCGACCTGAGCATCCCGAGCGGCGTCGCGTACCGCGTGCGGTACACCGGAGCGCTGCAGAGCGTCTCGGGGCCGCTCTCGTCGCCGGACTACGACACCGCGACCGACCGCCTGACGATCGAGCTGTCGGCGGCGATGGGGTCGGTCTCGATCCACTAGACCCCTTCGAGCGCGGCATCGAGGTCCGTGAGGATGTCCTCCGGATCCTCGATGCCGACGGAGATCCGCAGCGTCCCCTCCCCGATGCCCATCCGCCGGCGCTCCGGCGCCTCCACCCTCCGGTGCGACGAGATCGCGGGGTAGAGCACCTCGGTGTAGAGGTCGCCGAGGGTCGTCGCGGACGCGGCGAGCTCGAGCGCGTCGAGGAAGCGGAACGCGGCCGCCTTCGTCGCGTCGGCGAGGTCGAACGTCACGATGCCGCCGAAGAGCCCGCCGAGCTGCCGCGTCGCGAGCTCGTGCTGCGGGTGCGACGCGAGGCCCGGGTAGTGGACGCGCGCCACCTTCGCGTGCGTCTCGAGGTGCCGCGCGACCAGCAGCGCGCTCCCGCACTGGCGCCGCACGCGCAGGTCCAGCGTGCGCAGCCCGCGGATGACGAGCCACGCCTCGTGCGGCGGGAGATGCGCGCCGTCGCTGATGGTGCGGTCGCGCATCGTCCGCGCGACCTCGGCGCCGCCGACGACCGCGCCGCCCATCGCGTCGCCGTGGCCGTTCAGGTACTTCGTGAGCGAGTGGATGACGACGTCCGCGCCGAGGGCGAGCGGCCGCAGCAGGACCGGCGTGGCGAACGTCGCGTCGATCCCGAGCTTCGCGCCGTGCGCGTGCGCGAGCGACGCGAGCTCCGCGACGTCGGCGACGCGCAGGAGCGGGTTCGCGATCGCCTCGATGTACAGGAGGGCCGTCGGCGCGTCGCGGAGCGCGCGCTCGACGGCCGCGTGGTCGGTCGCGTCGACGAAGGTGATCGCGGCACGGCGCTCGCGCGCCCAGCGCTCGAAGAGGGACCGCGTGCCGCCGTAGACGTCCTCCTGGGCGACGACGCGCCCGCCGCCGGCGAGCGCGCACGCGTCGACGTACGCGGCGATCGCGGCCATCCCGCTGGTGAAGCACACCGCCGACCCGGCGCCCTCGAGCTCCGCGAGCGCCTCCTCGAGCGCCGCGGTCGTCGGCGTGCCGTAGCGGCCGTAGACGTAGCCAGTGGCCTCGCCGCCGAAGACGGCGTCCTGCCTCGCGGCGGAGCGGTAGTCGAACGCGACGCTCTGCACGAGCGGCGGCGTGACCGGCACGCCCTCGCCCGCCGGCAGCGAGCGCGCCGCACGGACGACGCGCGTGGCGAGGCGGCGGTCCTTCCCCATCGCCGGCCGAGTCTATCTACATGCCGGCCGGCTCCTCCTCGCGTTCGTCGGCCTCACGACGCGCGGCGCGCTCGCGGACACGGTCCGCCTCCGCCCCGCCCTCGAGCGACTTCGCGCGCTCGATGAGGTCGGCCACCTTCTGGCCGCCCTTGCGGCCGATCTTCTCGAAGTGACCCGGGCCGTACTTCGCCGTGACGGCCTTTCCGCCCTTCTTCCCGATCCGGCCGAAGAACTCGGGGCCGTACTTCTGGGCGGTGCTCGAGCCGCCCTTCTTGCCGATCTTCTCGTAGAACTCGGAGCCGTACTTCTCGCTGACGAGCTTCCCACCCATGCGGCCGGCTTCGGCCACGGTCATGCCGCCACCCTGTCTTCGCGCCATGGCCTCGCTCCTTTCCTGTCGGGCCAAGGAGGGGCAGGTCGCGTGCCGCGCCTCCGGCATGGCGGGCGGCGCGCGTAACGATCGTGCAACGAAATGGGGGCGATCCGCGCGAGGGGGCGGTCAGTCGAGCCGCAGGCCGGCGAACGTGTGCAGGAAGCGGCCGAACGCGCGGATGTGGTCGATGTAGTCGGCGAGGAGGATGTTCTCGTTCGGCGCGTGGTTGGCCGAGGCGGCGTTCCCCGCCCCGAACCCCACGACGGGGATGCGCAGCTCGTCGCAGACCTGGGCCATCGGCCCCGACCCGACCATGAGCGGGTACACCACCGGCTCGGTCCCGTACGTCGCGCGGCACGCCGCGACGGCGGCCTTCGCCGCGTCGGAATCGGCCGGCCAGCGCGACGGCCGCTCGCCGTGCATGGGAATGATCTCGACGTCGGCGAAGCCGCGCCGGTCGAGATGCGCGCGCAGCAGGCGAGCGACGAGGTCCGGCTCGAGGTCGGGCACCAGGCGGAAGTCGAGCTTCGCGCTCGCGACGGCCGGGAGCACCGTCTTCGACCCGGGACCGGCGTACCCCGAGGTGAGCCCGCAGACCGTGCAGGTCGGCTCGAAGAAGTGCTTCAGCTTGAGCTCGGTCCCGGTGAGCCCGCGCACGAAGCCCGCGATGCCGTGGATCCGCTTGGTGCCCTCCTCGTCGAGCGGGAGCTTCTCGATGAGCGCGCGATCCGCGGCCGTCGGCCTGCGGACGTGGTCCATGAGGCCGTCCACGGTGATGCGGTCGCTCTCGTCCTTCAGCGTCGCGAGCGCCCACACCAGCCGCCACGCCGGGTTCGGGATGATCGTCGCCTGCGAGGAGTGCACGTCCTGCTTCGCCCCGCGAACGCGCAGCTCGAAGTAGGCGATGCCCTTGAGCCCGAGCGACACCGTCGGCCGTCCGGCGGCGTCCTTGTACCCCGCCTCCCAGATGCAGCCGTCCGCCCGGAGCCGGTCGGCGTGCCGCTTCACGAATGACGCGAGGTGCTCGGAGCCGATCTCCTCCTCGCCCTCGTAGAGCACGCGCACGCGCAGCGGCAGCTCGCCGATCGTCGCGCGGTACGCCTCGATCGCCTGCAGCCGCGCCATGAGGTTGCCCTTGTTGTCGGAGACGCCGCGCCCGTAGAGCACGCCGCCGCGCTCGGTGGGCTCGAACGGCGGCGTCGTCCACTCGCCCTCGGGATCGGGCGGCTGCACGTCGTAGTGGTCGTACACCAGGAGCGTCCGTTTCCCCGCGCCGGTCTCGCCGACGATCGTGGGCGGGCCGCCGTCGGCCCGGAGCGCCTCGGCCGCGACCCCCGCTCGCTTGGCCCGCGCGAGCACCGCCGCGCCGGTCTCGTCGACCGCCCTGCCCTGCGCCGACACCGTCGGGAGGCGGATGAGCTCCTTCAGCTCGTCCACGTACTCGCGCGCGTGCTCGCGGACGTGCGCGTCGAAGCGCTCGAACGTGGCCATCGGGTGACGAGCGTAGGACAGGGCCGCGGCCCGCGCATCATGCCCGCGCCGCCCCTCGCCGGCCGAGCCTAGCGCGCCTCGACCGCGACGATGTCACGCGGGAAGGCTCCGACGTCGACCTGCGTGACGTACGCGCCGGTCTCCGCGTCGAACACCGACATCCACCGGCCCCCTGCGTTGAGCGCGTAGATCGAGCGCCCATCGGAGCTGGACGCCAGGTACGAGAACGAGCCGCGCGCCTCGAACGGGAGCCCGGCGAGGCTGCGCGTATCGACGGCGCTGATCCGATCCTGTCCGATCAGGTAGAGGGTCCGCTCGTCCGGCGAGAGCAGCGCCCCGCGGCCCACGATGACCTTCGCCTCGGCGATCGGCAGGAGCCGGCGCGCGAGGGCCGCGAGGATGCCGTCCGGGGCTGCCGCCGAGACCGCACCGGTCCGGCGGACCGTGAGCGAGGGGACGTCGATCTCGTGGACGACGCCCGCCGTGGCGTTCGCGGCGTACAGCGTCCGCCCATCGCCGGTCGCGACGATCGACCACAGCAGGCCCGGCAGGCTCGGCGACACCCGCGGCGGCGCCGGCAGCCGAACGACGCGCGCCGTCCGCGTGTCGAGCTCGATCCGCACGAGGTAGGGCGCGTCCTGCCCGAAGACGACGAGCCGGTACTCCGTGGCACCGATCCGGAGCGGAGCGGTCTGGAAGGTGTTCATCTGAGGCAGAGAATCGCCGCGAAGGTCCGCGACGGTCGCGCTCGCCAGGTCGTACACGCGCAGCGCCGACGACACGGGAACGCGCTCGTCGCCCGGCGTGTTGGCGATGAGGTAGAGCGAACGGCCGTCGTCGCTGATGGAGTCGAGGAAGAAGCTGCCCTCCAGCTGGACGATGCGCGGTGCTGTCGCGAACGCCGTATCGACGACCGCGAAGGCATCGCGCATGATCCACATCCCGTTCATGGAGGTGTACCCGTTGGTGTATGCCGAGCTCACGAGGGCGACCCACCTGCCGTTCCCCGAGGCTCTGCCGAGGATCCAGCGATCCGTCAGGGTGCTCGAGCGCAGCTCCGCGCCGGTCAGCCGGTCGATCGCCGTGAGCTTGGTCTGCCTGAGGCTCTCCGCGGCGTTGATGACCGTCCGTCCGTCCGGGAGGAGGGCACCGTCCGGCACCTCCCGCACGACCGCCCCCGTCGCGACAGACAGCGCGACGAGTGTGTTGGACGTACCGCCCACACGGACCGTCACCACGTCGTTCGCCCGGACGGGCGTGCTCGCCGTCGGACGATCGGCGGCGGGCGACGAGGTCGGCCCATCCGACGGCGCGACGGCCGGGGCGCATGAGGCGATCAGGCCGAGGGCCAGCGTGAGCGCCGTCCGCTTGGACATCTCTGCCGACCACTACAGGCACGGGACCTGCGCGGTTCCCGGAGCGAGAAATCGTGCGCAAGCGGAGGAGCGATCCCCCGCATGCCGACGGCGTCGGGGTCAGCGCTCCGACGCGAGTGGATCACGCCAGCGGATCTCGCGGAACCGGGCGAAGTCCGTGTCGGTGGAGCACACCTCGAGGCCGTGCTCGATCGCCAGCGCCGCGAGATGGCCGTCGGGGACGAGGTTCCCCGCCAGGCGATACCGCTCGACGAGACCGCCGAGCACCTCGGCGTGCCGGTCCGTGGGGAGCGGCACCCACGCCGCCGGCGCGCCCAGCCAGTCGGCGACGAAGCGCCAGGCCGCCGCGGGGGCCAGAGGCCGAGCCGAGGCGCGCGGGTGCGTCGCGATCCGGACGAACGCGGTCAGTGACTCCCACGGCAGGCCGACGCGCCGCTGGCCGTTCAGCGCGCGCGTCATCCACGCGGCGGCCCGCTGATGGGACGGCGAGCGCGCGTCGACGGCGAAGAGGAGGACGTTGGCGTCGACGAGCATCAGCGGCCGCGCGGGCCGTCGAGCACCTCGAGCGCTTCGGCGACGTTCGTCACGTCGATCCGAAGCCCGATGCCGGCGGAGCGCTGCTCGAACTCGGCGCGCGGCGGCCTGCGCGACAGGCCGGCCCGGACGAGCGCGTTGATCGCCTCGCTCACGCCGACCGCGCGCTCTCGCTGGAGCCGGCGCACCGCGGCCGCCACGTCCTTCTGCAGCGTGACTGTCGTACGGATGCTCACATCCTAGCATCTTGATGCGGCCGAGCGTCGCGGCCGACGACGAGACCGCTACGTCGGGACGGCCGTCCGCCGGGTCTTGCTCTTCCCGAGCTCGCAGCGCGGCGAGAAGGGCGTCACCTCGATCCACCGCTTCTCGCAGAGGTAGTGGACGACGCCGTCGGCGTCCTCGAGCGTCTCGCGCCGGTACACCTTCGCGCGCGGGATCATGAACTGGCAGTCGCCGCAGTTGGCCGGCGGCGCGGGGCGCGGGCGGCTGGCGTTCCGCAGCGCGACGAGGCCGAACACCAGGCCGACGAGGGCGAGGATGATGAGCGCGATGAGGACGGCGAGGACGGCGAGCTGCCCCACCCGGCCACGGTATCAGCGGTGAAGCTCGGCATCCACGTCGGTCACCTCGGCGGTCCCCTCGAGGAGCTGCGCCGGCTGTGGCGATTCGCGGACGAGCGTGGCTTCGAATGGTTCTCGGTGTCGGACCACTTCCAGGAGACGCCGGGGCAGGGCGGGACCGGCGAGTGCTACGAGGCGGTGTCGACGCTCGCTGCCGCCGCGACCGACACGCGCCGCGTGACGGTGGGCTGTCTGGTCTTCTGCGTCGCCTACCGGCATCCCGCGCTCCTCGCCAAGGCGGTCACGACGATCGACCGCCTCTCCGGCGGCCGCGTCGCGTGCGGTCTGGGGGCGGGATGGCACGAGCCCGAGTACCGCGCGTACGGCATCCCCTTCCCGAGCGCGGCGGTGCGCGAGGACCAGCTGGCGGAGTACGCGCGGGTGCTGCGCCTCCTGTTCGACGAGGACCGCGCGGACTTCCGTGGCGAGCACTACACGCTCGAGCACGCGCCGAGCTTCCCCAAGCCGGTGCAGGCGCACCTCCCGATCTGGATCGGCGGCGCCGGCGAGAAGCGCACCCTGCGCACCGCGGCGCGGTACGCCGACGCCTGGAACGCGCCGTACCTCTCGCCCGCGGGGTGGCGCGCGAAGAACGCCGTCCTCGACCGCTGGTGCGAGGCCGAGCGCCGCGATCCGCGCGAGGTCGTGCGCACCGTCAACGTCGGCTTCTACATGGGCGCGGACGAGGCCGGCGTGCGCCGGAGCGAGGAGCGCTACCGGCGCGAGTGGGGCACGGACGAGCGCGGCTGGACGGGCTTCCTCCGGGGGCGCGCCGCCGACGCGGCCGACCTCGTCGGCGCCTACCGCGACGCCGGCGCGGCCCAGGTGAACGTCGCGGTGCGCGCCGGGCCGTACGACTGGGACGCGCTGGAGGCGTTCGCGACCGAGGTCATGCCACCATTCCGGACGTGAGCGAGCCGAAGCTGCGGCTGGAGCCGGTCGAGGCCACGCGGACGAACGGGACGTGGCGCACCTGGTGGCGCGTGACGAACGAGGGCGGGGGCGAGGTGCGGCTCCTCTCCATCCGCGCGCCGCACGCGCGGTTCCGCGCGGAGCCGGCGGACCTCGACGTCATGGTCGCGACGGCCGCGCGTGTCGAGATGAAGGTCCGCGTGGAGGCCGCCCCCGGGGAGGAGATCGAGAACGCGTTCGTCATCCTCATCGCGCGGCGCGAGCACGAGACCTGGCGGCTCATGTTCCGCGTGCGGATCCGTCTCGACGACCGCGGGTCCCCCTGGCCGATCGTCGAGGCGCTCACGACCCATCGCGTGGGCTTCACCGAGGAGGTGTGAGATGGAGCAGCACGACCGGACGGTCATGCTCCGCATGAAGGGCTGACGCGGCAACTGAAGCCTCGGCTTCGAGGAGACCACGGGCATGGTCTCGAACGTGTTGGAGATGGATCAGCGCGAGCTCATCGCGCTGCTGAAGACCTTCCGGAAGAAGTACGCGGACGACGCGGAGTACGCGCGGCTGCGTGCCGCGCTGCCGAAGTCGTGGCCGTTCTGATCAGCAGGGCGGCGCGCTGAGGCGATCGCGGCGCGTGTCGTTCCCGCGTCAGCCTCTCGGCAGTCGCACCTCGGGGTGCCGGAGCGCGAGCGGCGCGTTCCCGGCCCAGTAGACGTCGCGCCTCCCGGTCATCGCCTGGACGTGGCCGTCCCACTCGAAGTTGAACGCCTCGCAGCCCAGGCGCACCGCGCGGCGCACCCGCTCCTGCGTCGCCTCGTCGCGCGCGTGCTCGCGGATCACCGCGATCTGGCGGGCGCCGTGCCCGGTGTCCTGCTCGGCGTGCAGCTCGTACGTGGCGGCCGCCTCGCGCGGGAAGCCGTAGTGGCCGGTGAGCTCGCGGAAGACGCGCGCCGCGGCGCCGTCGGGGCCGCCGTGCATCGCCTCGACGAACGCGAGCAGCGCGATGCCTTCGAGCGCGCCGCGGTTCTGGCAGCCGGAGCGGATCATCTCGATCGCCGCAAGCGTCCCCGGCGCGGGATCCGCGCGGTCGGCCTCCTCGCGCGTGATCCCGGCGTGCGCGAGGAACCGCAGCATGACGTCGACGTGCGTCTGCTCGCCGCCGAGCTCCTCCATGAAGTTCTCCATCACGACGTCCATGAGCGCGTAGCTCCGCTCGGACGCCACGTTGGTGACGATGTAGCCGAAGAAGATCGGGTTGGTGCGCACGCGCAGGTAGTGCTGGATCTCGCCGAGGATGATCTGCTCCCGCGACCATTTATGGTCAACGATGCCCCGGAACCAGGGGTGGTCGGGCATGAAGAGGCCGCGGGCCGTCTCCCAGAGCTCGGCGACGAAGGCGTCCGGGTCCTTCGCGGGCACGGGGCCACTGTACCGGCGGCGGCCGCAGGGGCCGCCCCGAGCGTATCGAAGGGCACGGTCAGAGGGGCCGAACGGCCCTAGGCCGACCGGGCGCCGGGGGACATCGTGCGGACACAAATGAGCGGTCTGCCCGAGCCGCCGTTCGTCCTGCTGGCCGACGACGATCAGGCGGGGCTCGCCGAGATGCGCAACGCGCTTCGCCTCGCGGGCGCCCAGGTCGCCGCCTGTCCCAGCGTGCGCGTCGCGCTCGAGGGCATCACCTTCCATGTGCCGAGCACCGTCGTCGTCCGGCCGGCGATGCAGGACGGACGCGGCTGGGAGGTCGTGTACGCGGCGCGCGCCCAGGGCGCGATCCCGACCGTCGTCCTCGACGACGCATCGAACCCGTCGGCCCGCCGCGCGGCGTTCGCCGCGGGCGCCGACGACGTGCTGACGGCCGACGATCCCGCCGAGCTCGCGACGCGCGTCCTCGCGCTGGCGAGCCGCGCGCGCCACCCGAGCGGCGACGGCACCGTCTACCGGCACCGCGGTCTGGTCATGGACGTCGCCGCGCACGTGGTCCGGCTGCACGGTCGGACGATCGAGCTCACCGCGCAGCAGTTCGCCATCCTGCGCGCGCTCTTCGAGGCGAACGGCGCGACCCTCGATCGCGACCGGCTGGTCTCCAGCATCGAGTCGCTCGACGAGGAGCCGCCGTCGGAGCGCGCCATCGACCTGCACATCACGCGGCTGCGGCGGCGCCTCGGCGACGCCGCGCACCATCCGCGGTACATCGAGGCCGTCTACGGCGTGGGCTACCGCCTCGCGCTCACCGACGCGGCGCCGGCGGGGCTCGGGGAGGAGGCCGAGGACGTCCTCCTCTCGCTCCCCGATCCGCTGCTGGTCATCGATGCCAGACGCCGCGTGCGCTTCGCCAACGAGGCCGCGGTGCGCTTCCTCGCGCGCGAGCGGGACGAGCTCGTCGGGCAGACCTGCGCCGACCTGCTCGGGTGCCTCGACCTGGCCGGCGCGTCGCTCGACGGACCGCGCTGCTACGCCCGCGCCATCGGCGCGGGCGGCAACACGCTGCGAGGGGCCCAGGCGCAGATCCGCTGCGGCGGCGAGCGGACGGCGGTCGAGCTCACCTACTCGCGCGTGCAGACGGACGGGCTCATGACCATCAGCATCCGCCCGCGGCCGGGGGGACGCCACGGCGCGCTGACATCAGACTGACATGCTGCGCCCGTACCGTCCGGCGCATGCGGACCGGCGTCCAGCGGACCACTTTCAGGCTCCTCGGACGGTCTGACCTTCCCCGTCTGGCGGAGCTCTCGTCCCGCCTCGGCGCCGAGACGTCGGCCGACTGGGCCGAGCGGCTCGGCCACCACGACGCCGTCGTGCTCGGCGCCGAGATCGAGGGCACGCTCGTCGGCTACGCCGCCGCGGAGATCCGCCGCGCCTTCGGGCGCAGCCCGCGCGCCGCGTGGGTCGACGCCTTCGGCGTGGACCTGGCGCAGCGCGGCCACGGCGTCGGCCGCGCGCTCGCCACCGAGCTGCTCGCCCGCCTGCGCGAGCGCGGCGCCGAGCACGTCTCGACGCTCGTCCCGGTCCACGACCGCGAGCTGGGCCCGTTCTTCCGCGAGCTCGGATTCCGCGGCGAGGCGCTCCAGTGCATCGGGAGGGCGCTGTGACGCTCACCACCTTCGCCCCGCTCCCCGTCGTCGAGGAGTACCGCGAGATCGTCGAGGACCGCGGCTACCCCACCGTCCGCGAGTGGAAGCGCCGCACCGGGCGGGCGGCCGTGGGGAGCTTCCCGGTGTACTCCCCGGTCGAGATCACGCACGCCGCCGGCATGCTGCCGGTCGGGCTGTTCGGCGCCGGGAACCAGATCGAGATGGCGCACGCCGACTCGCGCTTCCAGTCCTTCATCTGCTCCATCGTGAAGAGCACGCTCGAGCTGGCGTTCGTCGACAAGCTCGCGCCGTTCGACGCGCTGCTCTTCCATTCGATCTGCGACCCCGCGCGCAACCTCGCCTCGGTCATGGCGCGCAACTTCCCCGAGCGCCGTGCGATCTACGTCCACCTGCCGCAGAACATGGCCTCGAGCGGCGCCGCGGAGTACTACGCGTACGAGCTGCGACGCGTCGCCGCGGAGCTCGGCGCGGTGTCGGGGCGCGTCCCCAGCGACGAGGACGTCCTCGAGAGCATCGTGGCGTTCAACGCGATGCGCTCCCGGCTCCGCGACCTCTACGCGCTGCGCGCGGAGCGTCCGGCGAACCTCTCGACGGCCGAGCTCTACACGCTCGCGCGCATGGCGACGTTCACCGACCCCCTCGAGTCCGAGCCGCTCCTCGCCGACTCGCTGCGCTCCGCGACGACGCGAGACGCGCGGCCGAAGGACCGCATCCGCGTCGTCGTGGTCGGCTCCTTCTGCGAGCAGCCGCCGCTCGAGCTCATCGCGGGCATCGAGGAGTCCGGCTGCTACATCCTCGACGACGACTTCCTGCTCGGCTGGCGGCTGTTCAGGACGGACGTCCCGGTGGACGGCGACCCGTACCTCGCGCTCGCGCGCGCGTACCTCGACGGCAGCCTTCACGCGAGCACGAAGCACGACCTGCGCGTGCCGCGCGCCGCGGGCCTCGTGGCGAGCGCGCGCGCGAACCGCGCCGACGCGGTGATCTTCCTCGGCGCCAAGTTCTGCGAGCCGGGTCTCTTCGATTACGCGCTGTACCGCCGCGCGCTCGAGCAGGAGGGCATCCCGCACCTGTTCCTCGAGTTCGAGGAGAAGATGTGGATGTACGACCGGATCAGGACGGAGGTCGAGACCTTCGTGGAATCGATGCTGTTCGTATGACCGAGCACCACGGCGCTCCGGACCATGACATGACGGGCCACCACGAGGCCCCGCCGCGGGAGAGCCCCCCGGCCGCCGCGCGGCGCGCTCCCGTCGAGACGGCGAAGGCGGAGCCCGTCCACTACCAGGGCAGGGTCCACGAGCTCCAGAAGGAGCTCATGAACGCGTACTACGCCGAGCTCACCGACATCGCCAAGGGCCGCTCGCCCAAGAAGAACGCGCACCTGCTCATCGCCGGCAACCCGGTCGAGCTGGTGCGCGCGTTCGACATGGTCCCGGTGTTCCCCGAGGTGAACGTGCTGCAGATCGCGGCGCGCAAGGCCTCGCTCCCGCTCATCCAGAAGGCCGAGGAGCTCGGCTACGCCGTGGACAACTGCGCGTACGTGAAGGCGGACGTCGGCCTCTACCTCTCGGGATACGAGGCGCCGTACGGCACCGTGCCGAAGGCGGACCTGCTGCTCTGCAACTACGTCGGCTGCAACGTCTACCTGAACTGGTTCGAGCACCTCGCCGAGCTCACCGGGGCGCCGGCGGTGAACATCGACATCCCGTTCATCCGCTCGGCCGACGGCGAGCCGTCGCCGCAGGACATCGCGTACGTGGTGAAGCAGCTCGAGGAGCTCATCGGGCTGCTCGAGCGGACCACCGGGACGACGCTCGACTGGAAGAAGCTCCAGCGCACCGTGGAGCTGTCGGCGTACGTCGGCGAGATGTGGGCCGAGATCAAGGCCCTCACGCAGCTCCGTCCCGCGCCGTACGACGCGTACTTCGACTCGGTCACGATGATGGCCGTCCTGTACTGCCTGCGCGGCACCGAGGAGGCGGCCCGCTTCTTCGAGACCGCCGTCGCCGACCTGAAGGAGCGCGCCGCGCTCGGGAAGGGTCCGCTCCCGGAGGAGCGCTTCCGCGTCGTCATCGAGGGTCCGCCGCCGTGGCCGTTCCTGCGCGTGTTCCGCGACATGTTCACGCGCTGGGGCGCCGTCGCCGTGGCGTCGACGTACTCGACGGTCGGCGGGATCTGGGAGTTCGGCTTCCGCCACGACCCGCAGCGGCCGCTCGAGAGCATCGCGCGGCACATGCTCGCGCAGAACCTCTGCAACCGGACGTTCCTCCAGCGCTACGACCAGATGGCGCGCTACGTCGACGAGTGGAAGGCCGACGCGATCGTGATCCATTCGGTGAAGTCCTGCCGGTTGTTCTCGGCGGGCCAGGGCGACATGCGCGAGTACTTCGCGCGCGAGCGCGAGGTCCCCACCCTGCTCATCGAGTCCGACCTCGAGGACCCGCGCTACTTCTCGCAGGCGCAGCTGCGCAACCGCATCGACGCGTTCTTCGAGGCGCTCACGCAGCGGCGGATCACCGCCGCGGCGGCGGCGGGAGGTGTGGCATGAGGTACGCCGTGGGCGTCGACGTCGGCTCCACCCAGACGAAGGCGCTCCTGCTGGACGAGAGCGGCACGATCGTCGCGCGCTCGCTCATCGACACCGGCGCATACCTCGTCCGCGCCGCCGAGCGCTCGCTCGAGGCCGCTCTGGCGGAGGCGGGCGTGAGCCGGAACGACGTCGGCTACGCGATCGGCACCGGGTACGGGCGCTTCAAGGTCGCGTTCGGCGACGACCAGGTGACCGAGATCTCCTGCCACGCCAAGGGTGCCTGGTCGCTCTTCCCGAAGACACGGACGGTGATCGACATCGGCGGGCAGGACACCAAGGCGATCAAGGTGAGCGACCGCGGCGAGGTCCTGGACTTCGCGATGAACGACAAGTGCGCCGCCGGGAGCGGCCGCTTCCTCTCGAACTCCGCGGAGGCGCTGGGGCTGGACGTGAGCGAGATCGGCGCGCGCTCGCTCGACGCGAAGACGCCGGTGCGCCTCTCCACCGTGTGCACGATCTTCGTCGAGACCGACATCCTCTCCTACCTCGCCTCCGGGAAGAAGACCGAGGACATCCTCGCGGGCGTGCACGGCGCCATCGGCGCGCGCACCATCGCGCTCGTGCGCCGCGTCGGCGCCGAGCCCGAGATCACCTTCACCGGCGGCGTCGCGCGGAACGTCGGGATGGTCCGCGCGGTCCAGGAGAAGCTCGGCCTCGAGGTGAACGTGAGCCCGGACTCGCACTACACCGGCGCGCTCGGCGCGGCCGTCTTCGCTCTGGAGCGGATGACCGCGGCCGCTCAGGTGCTCGCATGAACGTCGACGGCAGCCTCGTCGCCGGTCTCGACGTGGGCGCGCGCACCGCGAAGGCGGTCCTGCTCGACGCGGAGGGGCGCACCGTCGGCACGGGCATCGCGCGGATGCGACCCGACTTCACCGGGCTCGCGCGCGACGTGCTCGCGGCCGCGGTCAAAGAAGCCGGCGCGTCGCCCGACGACGTCGCGTACGTCGCGACCACCGGCCTGGGCCGGTACAACGTCCCGTTCCGCGACCTCCAGATCACCGACATCACCGCCGTCGCCGGCGGCGCGGCGCATCTCTTCCCGGGGACGCACTGCGTCCTCGACATCGGCGCGCAGAGCACGCGCGCGCTCCACGTGCTCGAGGGCGGCCGCGTGAAGGAGTTCCGCACGAACGACAAGTGCGCCGCCGGCGCCGGCGGCTTCGCCGAGCGCGCCGCGCGCTACCTCGAGGTGAAGCTCGATGACCTCGGCACGCTCTCGCTCAAGGCCGACTCCGCGCAGGTCATCTCGTCCGTGTGCGCCGTGTTCGCCGAGTCCGAGATCATCAACCTCGTCAGCGTCGGGCAGAGCGTGGAGAACATCGTGCGCGGCATCCACGACTCGCTCGCGCAGCGCGGACAGCAGCTCATGAAGCGCGTCGGCATCGAGCCCGAGATCACGTTCGTCGGCGGCATGGCGCTGCAGGCGGGCATGGTCCGGGCGTTGGAGCAGGTGCTCGGCCAGAGCGTGAACGTGCCCGAGCGGCCGGAGCTCGTCGCGGCGCTGGGCGCCGCGCTCCTCGGCCGTCAGCGCCTGGTCCGGCAGCAGGAGGGGATCGCCGCATGACAAACGAGCTCCGGGACATCACCTACGTCAAGAAGGACTTCGTGGCGACGGTCACCATCCAGCGGCCGCAGGCGCACAACTCGTACACCACCAACACGCTGCGCGAGCTCGGCGAGGCGTTCGCCGACGCGTCGCGCGACGACGGCGTGGGGGTCGTCGTCCTCACCGGCGCGGGGAACGAGGCCTTCTGCACCGGCGGCGACGTGAAGGAGTACGCGCGCGACTACACGCAGCGCCCGCGGGACTACTGGAAGTACATGGGCCACTTCGCCGGCGCGGTGGACGCGATCCGCAACCTCGGCAAGCCGGCGATCGCGCGGATCAACGGCATGGCCGTGGGCGGCGGCAACGAGCTGAACCTGGCCTGCGACCTCGCCGTCGCCGCCGACCACGCGCGCTTCAAGCAGGTCGGCGTGCAGGTCGGGAGCGTCGCGGCGGGCGGCGCGACGCAGTGGCTGCCCATCGTCATCGGCGACCGCCGCGCGCGCGAGATGCTCATGACCTGCGACTTCATCGACGCGAAGACCGCGCTCGACTGGGGCCTCGTGAACCAGGTCGTGCCGGCGGCCGAGCTCGACGCGGCCGTCGACCGCCTCGCGCGGAAGCTCCTGGACACGTTCCCGGAGTGCATGCGCTACACGAAGCAGCAGACGAACTTCTGGAAGGACTTCGGGTGGAGCATGACGATCGGGCACGCCCGCGACTGGCTCACGCTCCATTTCAACGCGCTCGAGCCGTACGAGGGGATGACCGCGTTCGCGGAGAAGCGCCGCGCCGATCGCATCGGCATCCGGCAGCGCGCGCGCGACGGCGGTCCGAGCGAGACGCTCTGGGGTCCGTACGCCCAGACCTGCCCCGCCTGCGGGGCGAAGGGCATCCCGCAGGCGTTCCGGTTCTGCGGCGTGTGCGGCGCCGCGCTCGTTCGCGAGCCCGTGGCCAGTGGACGCGCGTAGCGACGGCCTGCGGGGCAGCGTCGCGATCGTCACCGGCGGCTCGCGCGGCATCGGCCGCGCCATCGCGATCGACCTCGCGCGGCACGGTGCCGACGTCGCCCTCACCTACCGCACCGACGCCGAGGGCGCCCGCGCGACGGTCGGCTGCATCGAGGCCGCCGGCGGCCGCGCGACCGCGCTGGCCGCTGACGGCGCCGACCGCGACGCGCCGGCACGCGTGGTCGCCGACGTCACGGCGCGGTACGACCGCCTCGACGTCCTGGTGAACAACGCGGGGCTGAACCGCGACGGCGTGGTGTGGAAGATGACCGACGACGCCTGGGACGAGGTGCTCGAAGCCGACCTCGGCGCCGCGTTCCGCTACACGCGCGCCGCCGTGCCGCGGCTGCGCGAGGCGGGCGGCGGGCGGATCGTGAACATCGCCTCGATCAACGGGCTCCGCGGCAAGTTCGGCCAGTCCAACTACGCCGCGGCGAAGGCCGGGATGATCGGCTTCACCAAGTCGATCGCCCGCGAGCTCGGCGCGTTCGGCATCACCGCCAACGTCGTCGCGCCGGGGCTCATCGAGACCGAGATGGTCGCGGCGATGCCGGAGGAGGCACGGCAGAAGAGCCTCGCCGAGATCGTGCTCGGCCGGCTCGGCTCGCCCGAGGACGTCGCCGCGGCGGTGACCTTCCTCGCCGGCCCGCGCGCGCGGCACATCACCGGCGTCGTGCTCCAGGTGGACGGCGGGCAGTACCTCTAGGACGGCTTCGCGACCATGAGCGCGGTCATCAGCGCGAGCGCGGCGACCGTGCTCCAGGCGAGGACGAACGCCTGCGTCCGCAGCCGCAGGTACTCGCGGTCGGCGACCCCGCCGCGCTCGAGCGCGTCCAGCTCGCGCCGTACGACCGGGCCGAACACGCCGAAGCCGACGGTGAGCACGACGACGTAGATGACGATGGAAGCGGCCATCCAGAAGCGCTCGAAGGGGATGCCGGCGCTCGCCGCGAGCCACACGCCCGTCACGAACGTGAGGAGGTACGCGGGGATCGCGACGATCCGGTCGCTCGCGCGGACCGCGCGGATGGTGAACGCGAGGTGCTCCGGCTGCCGCTCGGCGAGGGCGATCGACACCGCGTAGGCGACGGTCGCGCCGACCGTGACCGCGGCCGCGAGCACGTGGAGGATCAGCAGCGCGAGGTACGGCGCCACGCCGGGCATGGTAGTGTCGCGCCCCCGGAATCCACGCGCACTCGGCCCGGCGCCGCCGCGGCCGGTGTCGCCTCCGGCCGCGGGCTGACATCGGACGGACATGGTCCGGCCGTACGGTCGCCCTCGTCAGGGGGTGCGCCCGATGCGGATCATCGACCGGTTCTCCAGCGAGCACGACGTCTTCCTGGAGCAGCTCGAGGTCATCGAGCGCCTCGTGCGCGCGGACGCACCGGCCCTGCAGGTCGTCGCCGCGATGCGCACGCTCGCGGCGCCGCTGCTCGCCCACGCGGAGAACGAGGAGCGAGCGCTCTTCCCGGACCTCGAGCCCACGATGGGCGGCGAGGGCGGGCCGCTCGCGATGCTCACCGAGGAGCACGCCACGATCCACGGGCAGGTCGACGAGCTGACGTCCGATCCCGCCGCGCACCGGATCCCGGACCTTCTCGACGAGTTCCAGGGACTCCTGCGCGCGCACATCGAGAAGGAGGAGCAGGTCCTCTTCCCGGCCGCGGCCCAGATCCTCGGCGACGATCGCCTCGCGCGCCTGGATCGCGACCTCGAGCGGACGGCGGCGGCGTGATGCGCGAGCGACGAGCGCAGGGGCGGGGGCCCCTGCCGGCGGAGCGAAACGACGTGCGGCCCCGAGAGCGGAGCGCGGGATGAGCGGACGCGCGCCGGTCTGGGATCCGGCGCTGGACGAGCTCGCCGCGACGATGCGCGCGGCCGTCTTCGCCGGCCCGAACGTCCCGCTGCGCGTCGACACGATCCCCCGCCCCGAGCCGGCCGCCGGCGAGGTGCTGGTGAAGGTGGCGGCCTGCGGCCTCTGCCACAGCGACCTCCACTACATGGACCACGGCGTGCCGACGTTCAAGACGCCGCCGCTGGTGCTCGGCCACGAGATCTCGGGGACGGTCGTGCGCGTCGGCACCGGCGTCGACCAGACGCGTCTGGGCACGAGCGTGCTGCTCGCGCCGGTGACCTCGTGCGGCGAGTGCGCCATGTGCCGCACCGGGCGCGAGAACGTGTGCGCGAAGCAGCGGATGCTCGGCAACACGATCGACGGCGGCTTCGCCGAGTTCGTCGTCGCGCCCGCGCGCGACGCGTTCGCGATCCCGGACGGCGTCCCGCTCGAGGAGGCCTGCGTCGTCGCGGACGCGCTGACCACCGCCTTCCACGGCGTGACGCGCCGGGCGCGGGTCGAGGCGGGCGAGACCGTGGTCGTCGTCGGCTGCGGCGGGCTCGGGCTGAACGTCGTGCAGGTCGCCGCGCTCGTCGGCGCGCGGGTCATCGCCGTGGACATCGATCCGCGCAAGCTCGCGCTGGCGGTCGAGCTCGGCGCGGCCCTCGCCATCGACGCGCGCGATGGCGACGCCGCCAAGCGCGTCCGCCAGGAGACCGGCGGCGGCGCGGACGCCGCGATCGAGGCGATCGGGAACCCCAGGACGCAGGAGCAGGCGCTCGCCTCGCTGCGCACCGGCGGCCGGCTCCTGCTGCTCGGCTTCGCGGCGGAGAACATGTCGCTCCCCGGCGGCCGCGTCACCTACCGCGAGATCAGCGTCATCGGCACGCTCGGCTGCCGGCCCATCGACTTCCCGATCGTGCTCGATCTGGTGCGTCGCGGGCGCCTCGCGCTCTCGCCGCTCGTGACGCATCGCCACGCGCTCGACTCGATCAACGCCGGCTTCGACGCGCTGCGGCGCGGCGAGGGCGTGCGTCACATCATGGTCCCGTCGTGACGATCGCCGGCACGGCGCGCACGGTGCGCGTCACGCGTGACGACGGCGTCGCGACGATCACGCTGGACCGCCCGCCGCTCAACGTCCTCACCATCGCCATGCTCGACGAGCTGGACGCGGCGCTCGCGGATCTGGCGGGCGCCGGCGACCTGCGCCTCGTCGTGCTCCGCGGCGCCGGACGATCCTTTTCCGCGGGCGTCGACGTGGCCGAGCACCGCGGCGAGCTCCTCGAGCGGATGCTCGACGCCTTCGCGCGCGTGGCGCGGCGTCTCCTCGACTACGAGGTGGCGACGCTCGCCGTCGTCCACGGCGCGGCGCTCGGCGGCGCGTGCGAGCTCGTCGCGCTCTGCGACCTCGCGCTCGTGACGGACGACGCGAAGCTCGGCACGCCCGAGATCTCCCTCGGCGTCGTCCCGCCCGTCGGCGCCGCGGCGTTCCCCGCGCTGGTCGGGCGCCAGCGCGCAGCCGCGCTCGTGCTGACCGGAGAGACGATCGGTGGCGCCGAGGCGGCGGCGTGGGGGCTCGTGTGGCGAGCCGTCCCGGCGGCCGCGCTCGACGAGACGCTCGCGGCGGTGGCGGCGACGTTCCGCGGACGCAGCGCGGCGAGCCTGCGGCTCGCGAAGCGCACGATGCGCGTCGCCGCCGCGTCGGGCAGCCTGCGCGACGCGATCGAGGCGGCCGACGCGGAGCAGCGCCGCTCGCTGCCGCGCATCGCCGACGCCGACGAAGGGCTTCGGGCATTCCTCGAGAAGCGGCCGCCGCGCTGGGTCCATCGCTGAGCTGATCCCGGTCCGCGGGTACTCCTCTGCGTCATCCAACGCTAGTCTCGGCGGCGATGGAGTCCGGACTGTACGCCACCTTCTTCGACGACGGCGAGCCGTCCGAGCGCGAGCTGCCCGCCGTGGGTCCGCTCGACCATCTCGTCGCCCGCCACCGCGTGCTCGTCTGCGAGCGCACGTCGGTCCACCAGGCCGAGGACCTCGACGTGGCGATCGACCGCTGGCTCGAGGCCGAGCTCGAGCTCCAGCGCGCGACCGGCCGGGAGCCGGGCGGACCGCGCAGGTCGAAGATGCGCATCACGGCACGAGACGGCGTCTTCGTGCGGTTCGCGGTGTTCGGGGACGCGAGCGAGCGCGATCCGGTCCCGGAGCTGGGTCCGTTCGCGGTCGTCCACATCGGCCGCCACACGATCGAGGCCGACGGGCAGGTCCTCGCGACCCGCAAGGCGAGCGACATCGCGCCGTGGGAGCTCGCCAGCGCCGCCGGTGCGGACCACGCCGGGCTCTCCAAGCCGGACGTCGCGTTCCGCACGCCGACGACGCCGTATCACCCGTCGATCGCGGCGGCGCCCGGCCGCGCGGCGCAGCCGGCACTCCCGCCGCCGGCGACCCTCCGGCCGGCTCCCGTCGCGCGGCCGCCGGCCACGCCAACGCCACCGCCGATCGCGCCGCCGCCGCCCGTCGCGCCCGCGCCGGAGCCGCCCGCGCTCACCCCGGACGACCTCGAGGTGATCGGGCGGATCGAGCGTCAGCGCGAGGAGGAGACGCTGCGCGCGCGCATGGAGGAGCAGGAGCGCGTCCGGCTCGGCGTGAACGACGCCGACGAGGCCGCGACCACGTGGGCGATGCGCTACCGTGCCCCGGCCGCCGAGACCGCGACTCCCGCCGAGACGGTCCGGCCGGAGCGTGCGCTCGACCTGCGCGACCTCGCGTGGCGACTGCGCTTCGCCATCATCGGCGTGCTGGTCCTCGCCGCCGGCCTCTACGGCTTCATGCTCTTCCGCGGCGGGGGCGGTGTCGCATCGCCGATCGGCGGCGGAGTGCGCACGGTCGGCGTCGCGCAGCGGGTCCAGAGCGACGGCTGGGAGTACGTCGTGAACGGCGTGCAGCGCGCGCAGTCGGCGGGCACCGCCAGGCCGACCGGCGTCTTCTACGTCGTGCGGATGGGGATCACCAACCGCCGCGCCGAGGGTGCGCAGCTCGGGCCGAACGACTTCGCGCTCGTCGGCCCCGACGGGACCCAGTACGCCGCGCTCTCCCTCGCGAGCGGCGCCTACCAGGGCTCGGACAACACGTCGTCGCCGTACTTCTGGCCGCAGAGCTTCCCCGTCGGGAAGACGGTCACGCTCGGGGTCATCTTCGACCTCGCCCCGTCGCTCGGGCGCGGGCTGCAGCTCACGCTCCCGGACCTGCCGAACGTGCGTGTGCGCCTGGAGTAGCGAGCGGGGGCGGAGTCGAAGCGGAGGGCCGTGCGGGAATCGGACCCGCGACCCGCTACTTAGAAGGTAGCTGCTCTATCCACTGAGCTAACGGCCCGGATCAATTATCCCGGGCGGGCGCTGCTACCGCGCGACGTGGATGGCGCGCCCCGCGGCGACGAGGGCCGCCTCGCGGAAGGTCTCGGCCAGGGTCGGGTGCGCGTGGATCGTCGCGACGACGTCCTCGACCGTCGCCTCGAGCCGCATCGCGAGCGTCGCCTCGGCGACGAGCTCGCTCGCCTGCGGGCCCGCGACGTGCACGCCGACGATGCGCATGTCCTTCCCCGCGGTGACGAGCTTCGTCACCCCCTGCGTCTCGCCGAGCGCGAGCGCGCGGCCGGACGCGGCGAACGGGAAGCGCGCGACCTTCACCGCGTCGCCGTACCGCTCCTTCGCCTGCGCCTCGGTGAGGCCGACCGACGCGAGCTCGGGGTGCGTGTAGACGACGTTCGGGACGGCGTCGTACTCCATGCGCGCGTCCTCGCCGAGGATCGTGTCCACGGCGACCTCGCCCTGCGTCGAGGCCACGTGCGCGAGCTTGGGCGCGCGCGGATCGCCGATGCAGTCGCCGATCGCCCACACGCCCTTCACGCTCGTGCGCATCCGGTCGTCGACGGTGATGCCGAGCGCGTTCGTCTCGAGCCCGGCCTGCTCGACGCCGCTGTAGCTCGCGACGCGGCCGGCGCCGAGGAGCACCTCGTCGCCCTCGAAGGCGCGCGACGTGCCCTCGACATCCGCGGTGACGGTCACGACGCGGCCCCGGCGCGCCACCTCGGTGACCTTCGCGCCGGTCACCACCGTCACGCCCTTCGTCTGCAGCGAGCGCACCAGGAGGCGGACGAGCTCGGGCTCGGCGAACGAGAGCGCCTGCGGCAGCATCTCGAGGATCGTCACCGACGAGCCGAGCTCGGCGTAGAACGTCCCGAGCTCCATGCCGATGACGCCCGCGCCGATGACCACGAGCCGGCGCGGCGCGGCCGCGAGCGAGAGCGCGCCGACGTTGTCGAGCGGCTTCGCCTCGGCGAGGCCTCTTATCGGAGGCGCACCGACCTTCGATCCGGTGGCGACGATGACGTTCGCCGCGTCGATCGCCGTGTCGCCGTCGGCGCGCGTCCTCACGCGGATCTGGCCCGGCGCGACGAGCGTGCCCTCGCCGGTGACGAGGTCCACCTTGCGCGCCCGGAGGAGCGTCTCGATCCCGCCGACGAGCTGCTTCACCACGGCGTCCTTGCGCGCGACGGCCTTCGGCAGGTCGAATCGCGCGCCCTGCACGACGATCCCGTGGTCCTCGCCGTGCGTCGTCATCCAGTAGGCGTGGCTCGAGTCGAGGAGCGCCTTCGAGGGGATGCACCCGACCGTGACGCAGACCCCGCCGACGCGGTCGCGCTCGACGAGCGCCACACGCGCACCCTTCACCCCCGCGTGGAGCGCGGCGACGTACCCGCCGGGGCCGCCGCCGAGGATCGCGATGTCGTAGCGCGTCACGTCTGGAGCCTAGCCAGTTCGGCCGCCTCGCGCTCGAACGGGTGGGCGGCGTAGCCGTTCGTCGCGTACTCCAGCAGGTAGAGCGGCAGGAACGCGAGCCCGTAGCGCTCGTACTGCCGAACGTGCACGAGCTCGTGACGCCAGAGCGCGTCGGTCGGCTCCCGCGTGAAGACCACGACGTGCCCGAACGTGATCGCGGCGTACCCGCGCCGGCTCAGGATGAGCCGCGCGAGCCCGCGGTCGCTCACGTACAGGAAGCAGCCGTCGCGGAAGCGCGGCCGCGCGAGCGACAGCCATCCGATGAGGTGACCGATCGGGTCGGCGTGGTGCGCGACGATCCGGCTCGCGGAGGGAGGCGACGAGCGCATCGAGGCCGGCGACGACACTGGGCGCGAGCATAGACGTCTTCGTTACCCTTGCCGGGTGCTCGATCCCGACCGCATCAGCGCGCGCATGCCCGCGGGATACCGCGCGCGTCCGTTCGTCGACGCCGACCGCGAGCCGATCGTCGAGGCCGGCAACGCCGAGTCGCATCCGATGGAGGCGGAGTCCGCCGACGAGTGGCGGCAGTGGGAGGCGATGTTCGAGGACCGCACGCGGGAGCGCGTCACCGTCGTGGACCGTGCGGCCGCGGTCGTCGCCACCGCCGTGCTCCAGGCCGGACCCCTCCCGCGCGCCGACGGATCGCAGACGCTCGGTGTGAGCGTCCACGGGTCGCATCGCGGGAAGGGCATCGGCGGGGTGCTGCTCGACGCGCTCGAGGCCGAGGCGCGGCGGCGCGGCGTGCCGCGGCTCCTCGCCGGCACGAGCGCCGCGCGACCGGACGCGCTCGCGTGGGCGCACGCGCACGGGTACGCGGAGATCGGGCGGCGCATCATGTCGTACCGCGAGCTCGACTCGTTCGACCCCGCGGCCTGGCGCGCGGCGATGGATCGCGTCGCGCGTCATGGCATCCGTGTCCGCACGTTCACCGAGGTGCTCGGGGAGCGCGACGAGGCCGGGCGCGATCACTTCTGGTACGAGCTCTGGCAGGCCGAGGGCCCGATGTGGGAGGACATCCCCTTCTCCACGCCGATGCCGCACTGGCCCTATGAGCGCTTCCTCGAGATGAACGTGAAGAGCGGCCAGCTGCTGCAGGACGTGTCGCTCGTCGCGTACGAGGGCGACGCGATCGTCGGCCTCACCACCACGGGCGACCGCCAGCACCGGGACGGATGGACCTGGCTGACCGGCGTCGCGCGAGACCACCGCGGGAAGGGCCTCGCGACGGCGCTCAAGGTCGACGCGCTCACTCGCGCGAAGGCGAAAGGCCTGCGCGCGATGTGCACCGTGAACGACGAGCCGAACCGGGCGATGCGCGGCGTGAACATCAGCCTCGGGTACCGGCCGGTGCCCGACCACGTGGAGCTGGCGAAGACGCTCTAATCGTCCCTGCCCGACGCGGACGCGCCGCGGATCGACTCGACCACCGTGGTGTCGGCGAGCGTCGTCGTGTCGCCGAGCGGCTGCCCGTTCGCGATGTCCCGGAGCAGGCGGCGCATGATCTTGCCCGAGCGCGTCTTCGGCAGCTCGGGCGTGAACATGATCGTCTTGGGCCGGGCGATCGACCCGATCGTCCTCACCACGTGCTCGCGCAGCTCCCGCGAGAGCGGCTCGCCGCCGTCCTTGCCGCCGCGCAGGGTGACGAAGGCGAAGATCGCCTGGCCGGTGACCGGATCCTCACGACCGATGACCGCCGCCTCGGCGACCGCCGAGTGGGACACCAGGGCGGATTCCACCTCGGTCGTCGAGATGCGGTGCCCGGATATCTTCATCACGTCGTCGACGCGGCCCATGAGCCAGAAGTACCCGTCGGCGTCGCGGCGCGCGCCGTCGCCGGCGAAGAAGCGTCCGGGGAAGCGGCTCCAGTACGTGTCGCGGTAGCGCGCGTCGTCCTTGTAGATCCCACGCATCATCGCCGGCCACGGCCTGGTAATGACGAGGTAGCCGGCGCCCCCCAGCGCGACGCTCTTGCCCTCCTCGTCGACCACGTCGGCGGCGACGCCCGGGAACGGGAAGGTCGCGCTGCCCGGCTTCGTCGTCGTGATGCCGGGGAGCGGCGTGATGAGGATCATGCCGGTCTCGGTCATCCACCAGGTGTCCACGATCGGGCAGCGCCCGCCGCCGATGACCTCGTGGTACCAGAGCCACGCCTCCGGGTTGATCGGCTCGCCGACCGACCCGAGGAGGCGCAGCGAGCGCATGTCGTGCTTCCGCGGGTACTCCGGCCCCCACTTCATGAACGTGCGGATGGCGGTCGGCGCGCAGTACAGCACGCTGACCCTGTACTTCTCGACGATCGACCACCAGCGATCCCGGTCGGGGAAGTCGGGCGTCCCCTCGTAGATCACGCCGGTCGTCCCGTTGGCGAGCGGTCCGAACACGATGTACGAGTGGCCGGTGACCCAGCCGATATCGGCCGCGCACCAGTACACGTCGTCGTCCTTGATGTCGAAGATCATCCGGTGCGTCGCCGCGACGCCGGCGAGGTAGCCCGCGGTCGTGTGCACGATCCCCTTCGGCTTCGCCGTCGTGCCCGACGTGTAGAGCAGGTAGAGCATGTGCTCGCTGTCGAGCGGCTCCGGCGGGCAGTCCGCCTTCTGCGCGCCGACGAGCTGGTCCCACCACACGTCGCGGCCATCGGTCCAAGGCACCTCCTGCTTCGTGCGCCGCACCACGAGCACCTTCTCGACGGTCCTGGTCTGCGCCAGGGCGTCGTCCGCGTTCTTCTTCAGCGGGACGACGCCGCCCTTGCGGTACCCGCCGTCGGCGGTGACGAGCACCTTCGCCTCGGAGTCGTTGATGCGCCCGGAGAGCGCTTCGGCCGAGAAGCCGCCGAACACCACCGTGAACGGCGCGCCGATGCGGGCGCACGCGAGCATGGCGACCGGCAGCTCGGGGATCATCGGCAGGTAGATCGCGACGCGGTCGCCCTTGCGCACCCCCAGCGAGCGCAGGGCGTTCGCGCAGCGCTGCGTCTCGTCGAGCAGGTCCTGGTACGTCAGCGTGCGGGTGTCACCCGGCTCGCCCTCCCAGTGGTAGGCGACCCTGGCGCCTCTCCCCGCCTTCACGTGCCGGTCGAGGCAGTTCTCCGAGATGTTCAGCTCGCCGCCGACGAACCACCTGGCGTACGGCGCCTCCCACTCGAGGACCTTGCTGAACGGCTTGCGCCAGGCGAGCGACCCGGCCTGCTCGGCCCAGAAGCCCTCGAGGTCCTTCGCGGCCCGGTCGTAGATCCCCGGGTCGCCGGCGTTCGCCCGCGCCGCGAAGGCCTTCGGCGGCGCGAAGGTCCGATGCTCCTGGGCGAGCGTCTCGAGCGCGGTCTTGGCGTCGGCGGCCATCGTCGTCCCTCCGGCTCCGATGTCGGTCCGCGAGTATGGGCTAGAGCGCGCTCGTCGTGCCGCGGTCCAGGGCGTCGAAGTGCGCGAGGTAGTGATTGTGGATGGTCAGCAGCCAACCGAACGCGTTGAGGTCTCCGTAGTACGGGTGCCGCGCGACGGCCCCGGCGTTGGGGGCCGCCGGGAGCTCCGCCCGCAGCGTCTCGGCCGCCCGCCCGGCCTTCGCCGCCAGCTCGACGAGCCCGGCCCGCGCGACGCCGGCGGCGGCGAGCCGTGGCTGCCCGGTGCCCCCGGCCGGCTCTCCTCGGGCCAGCCGGAGGGCGATCTGACACACCCCGCGGTCCACCAGCAGGAGGTGCGCCGCGACCTGGCCGAGCCCCCATTCGGCGTCCGTCCCGGACCCGAGCTCGGCGTCGCTCGCGGCGGCGACCCGCGCGAGGAGGCGCTCGCGCCACCGGGCCGCCCCCTCGGTGACCAGGCGGATGGTCTCCGCCACCCACTCGGGGCGGTCAGGCGGTTCATCGGCGACCGTCAGGGTCATGCCGTACTGATAGTGCCCCCATGTCGGCGAGGCCGCTTGCACCCGAGGTCGCTCGTTGTGTGAGAATGCGCGCGACGTACGCGGCTCAGGAAAATGGCCTTTTTGGAGGACGAAGTGGCGGGGATCTCGAAGTCGGAGACCTTGAATCGGCTGTCGGAGAAGACCGGTCTGCCCAAGAAGCAGGTCGCGACGGTGCTCGATGAGCTCGCGGCGCTCTCGTACAAGGAGGCGCGGAACGGCTTCACGTTCCCGGGTGTGGGCAAGCTGGTCGTCGTCGATCGCAAGGCGCGCCTCGGCCGCAACCCCGCGACCGGCGAGACGATCCAGATCCCGGCGAAGCGCGTGCTCAAGTTCCGCATCGCCAAGCAGGCGAAGGACGCCGTCCTGGCGAAGCGCGGCAAGTAGCCGTCGAGCGAGGTCCTTCGTCTGATGCCCGCCACGCTGGTGGAGCTTCAGGTGAAGGACCTCGCGCTCGTCTCGGACCTGCGCCTCGAGCTGGAGCCCGGGCTCGTCGTCCTCACCGGCGAGACCGGCGCGGGCAAGTCGATGCTCGTGGACGCGCTCCTCGCGGTCACCGGCGGCCGCGTCGCGAGCGGCATGGTGCGCGAGGGCACCGAGCGAGCGCGCGTCGACGCCGTGTTCGCGGGCACGCGCGACGACGATCTCGTCCTCTCGCGCGAGATCGCGAGCGGACGGTCGCCGGCGCGCATCGACGACCGCGCGATCCCGGTCGCCCTGCTCGCCCAGACGGGCGCCGACCTCGTCGCGATCCACGGCCAGGGCGACCAGCTCCGCCTCGCGCGCCCGTCCGTCCAGCGCGACGTACTCGACGCGTTCGGCGGACACGAGTCCCTCCGCGCGGGGACCGCGGAGGCCCACGCGCGGCTGCGCGCGCTCCGCGACGAGCGCGCCGCGCTCGGCGGCGATCCGCGCGAGCGCGAGCGGCGCGCGGAGCTGCTCGCGCACGAGGTCGAGGAGATCCGCGCGGCGAGGCCGCGCGACGGCGAGGAGCGCGACCTCGAGTCCGCGCTCGCGATCGCGCGATCCGCGGAGCGCCTGCGCGAGGCGGCCCGCGCTGCGCACGAGCTCCTCGCGGGCGACCGCGCCGGCGCGCGCGACCGCCTCGCGCTCGCCGAGCGCGCGCTGCGGGACGCCGCGTCGCTCGACCCGCGCCTCGCGGCGGCGCTCGAGCGCCTCTCGGCGCAGATCGCGGAGAGCGACGACGTCGCGTCGGAGCTGCGCCGCTACGCCGAGGGTATCGCGGCCGACCCCCGTCGCCTCGCGGACCTCGAGGCGCGGAGCGACCTCCTTCACGCGCTGCGCCGCAAGTACGGGGAGACGCTCGCCGACGTGCGCGCGTACGGCGAGCGCGCCGCAGCGGAGCTCGAGAGGCTGCGGCGGGCCGAGACGCGCCTCGCGGCGCTCGACGGCGAGGAGCGCGCGGCCGCGGCCGCGCTGGCGAAGGCGGCGCGTGCGCTCCATGCCGCGCGTGAGACGGCGGGCGCCGCCCTCGCGTCCGCGGTCGAGGGGCAGCTGCGGAGCCTCGCGCTCGAGCGCTGCCGCTTCGCGGTCTCGCTGGCCGAGCGCGAGCCGGACGCGGGCGGCGGCGACGAGGTGCGCTTCCTCATCGCGCCCAACCCCGGCGAGCCCGCGAAGCCGATCGACGAGATCGCCTCGGGCGGCGAGCTCTCGCGCATCATGCTCGCGCTCGAGGTCACGCTCGCGCGGAGCGACCGCACGCCGGTGCTCGTCTTCGACGAGGTCGACGCCGGGATCGGCGGACGCGTGGGCGAGACCGTCGGGCGCGCGCTGTGGTCGCTCGCGCGCCATCACCAGGTGCTCGTCGTGAGCCATCTCGCGCAGGTCGCCGCGTACGCCGACCAGCACGTGGCCGTGCGCAAAGAGGTGCGGAAGGGGCGGACGCACGTCGTCGCGGAGCGGCTCGACGCCGGCGCGAGCGTGCGGGAGCTCGCGGCGATGCTCGGGGCGGGCGGCGCGACCTCGCTCGCGGCGGGGGCGAAGGAGCTGCGCGCGAACGCGCTCGCGTGGAAGAGGAGCCGAGCCTGAGCGGCCGCCGGCCGTCGGCGGGCCGGCTGCGCCCCGGGGAGATCGTCTCTCCCGCCGGGCCGGACGTCCCGTTCCCGCCGCAGGAGGCGCTGCTCGTCGAGCGCATCCCGAGCGGACCGAGCCTCTGGTACGAGCCGAAGTGGGACGGCTTCCGCGGGATCCTCGAGAACGACGGCGGCGCGCTCGGCCTCTGGAGCCGCAACGGCCGCCCGCTGCTGCGCTACTTCCCGGAGCTCCGGCCGCTCGGCGAGCGGATGCCCCCGCACTCCGCGCTCGACGGCGAGATCGTGATCGAGCGCGAGGGGCGGCTCGAGTTCGACCTCATGCAGCTCCGCCTCCATCCCGCGGAGTCGCGCATCCGCAGGCTCTCCGCCGAGACGCCCGCGCGCTTCATCGTCTTCGACGTGCTGCTCTGGGACGGCGAGGCGGTCCACCGCCGCCCGCTCGCCGAGCGGCGGGCGTTCCTCGAGGAGCGCGTGCGGGGCTTCGAGCTCTCGCGGATCACCCGCGACGCCGCGACGGCGAAGCGGTGGCTCGAGCGCCTCGAGGTCCTCGGACTCGACGGGATCGTCGCGAAGCGCACCGACCTCCCGTACATGCCCGGGTCGCGCGACGCGGTGCGGAAGGTGAAGCACCACCGCACCGTCGACTGCGTCATCGTCGGGTATCGCACGAGCGGCCGGCGCATCGCCTCGATCCTGCTCGGCCTGTATCGGCCGGACGGGACGCTCGACTTCGTCGGTCACACCTCGGGCATCGGCGCGACGCTCGAGAAGCAGCTCCGGGAGCTGCTTCCACCGCTGCGCGAAGAGGAGGGCACCTTCGCGAGGCGGTTCGAGCACGAGATGGGTCGGATCCCGGGAGGCGGCTCGCGCTGGTCGCAGGGCCGCGACCTCCCCTGGCACGAGGTGAAGCCGGTCCTCGTCTGCGAGGTCCGCTACGACAAGCTCGAGGGCGACCGCTTCCGGCACGGCACGCGCTTCGAGCGCTTCCGGCCGGACAAGGAGCCGCGGGACTGCGGCTGGGAGCAGGTCCGGCCGGCCCCGCGGCCCGGGGACCCGCGCCTCGCCGATCTGCTGGGCGCGTAGGGCCGGGCTTCGCGCCTCCGGCCGACGCTAGCCCTCGATCCTCGGCGGGCGGCGGCTCTTCCCGAGGTTCCAGCCGCTCGCGCGCGCGCGCTCGCGCCAGGCCCGCTGCTCCTCCTCGCTCCACTGCCGGACCCGGCTCGGCCGCACCAGCACGCGGTCGTCGAGCACCGCGGGCTTCAGCTCGAGCGCCGGGAAGAGGGGCACCAGGCTCGCCCGCCGCTCCCACATCGTCGCGGTGAGGTCGCCGGCCCGCGCCAGGCGCTCGCGCATCGTCTCGAGCGTGTACGCGGCCGGATCGACGCCGGGGACCTCCTCCCAGCGCAGCGGGGCCGACGCGCGCGCGTCGGGCATCGGCCGGATCGAGTAGGCCGAGGCGATCGTGCGGTCGAAGGCGTTCTGTCCGTAGTCGACGAACACGCCGGTGCGGTCCTTCACCACCCACGTCGTCGTCGCGATCTCGGGCACGCGACGCGCGACCTCGACCGCGACCGCCTTCGCGAAACGGCGCACCTCCGGGAACGGCAGCTCGGGGACGATCGGCACCAGGATGTGGATGCCGCTCACGCCGGAGGTCTTCGGGAACGACGGGAGCCTCAGCTCGTCGAGGACGTCCTTGGTGGTCATCGCGATCTCGCGGACGTGCTCCCAGGGGTTCCCCTCGCTCGGGTCGAGGTCGATGAGCATGTAGTCGGGCCGCACGACGTCCTGGACGCGCGAGTGCCAGGTGTGCATCTCGATGCAGCCGAGGTTCGCGATCCACGCGAGGCCCGCGGCGTCGGTGACGACCGGGAAGTCCGCCTCGTTCCCGCTCGGGTACCGGATGTGGACCGTCTGGAGCCAGACCGGGTGCGGCTCGGGGACCCGCTTCTGGTAGAAGAAGTCGCCGTCCACCCCGTTCGGGTAGCGCTTCATCTGCATCGGGCGCCGTGCGACGTGGTTGAGGAGCGGCCCCGCGACGTCGACGTAGTAGCGGACCAGGTCGCCCTTGGTCAGCCCGCCCCGCGGGAAGAAGACCTTGTCCGGATTGGTGACGTTGACCTCGCGGTCGCCGACACGCATCCGCTCATTGTGTCGCCAGTGCGCGCAGCGCCTCGCCGGCGCGCACGCGATCGAGGTTCCAGCCGCGCCAGTCGTCCTCGGCCGGTCGCCGGGCACGCTCGCGCAGGAGCATCTCGCGCACCCACGAGCGCACGGTGTCGGGCAGCAGCGGCAGCCGTTCGGCGACGACGGGGACGGCGCCGTCGCCGAGCGTCTCGAGGTAGCCCACGTCGAGGCCGCGATACGCGTCCTCGGGCAGCGACGCGGGAGCGAGGAAGCGGTCGACGTTCTGCAGCGCGATGACCGCCGACGGCCCGACCGCGTTGACGGCGAGCGCGACGGAGAGCGCGGCGAGGACGATCGGCTGCGCCGCTCGCGCCATCGCGTCCCGCGCCACCGCGGCCGCGAGGACGGCGAGCGCGAGCGCGAGGAACGCGATGCCGGCGATCGCGTAGAGCCGCAGCTCGGTCCACCCGTACGCCTCCTGATAGAGCGAGAGCCGCCGCATCGACGACGCGAGCACGACGCCGGTGAGCGCGACGAGCGCGAGCGCCGCCGCGACGTACGCGCGCCCGCGCGCACGCAGCGCGAGATCGAGCGCGAACAGGAGCGAGGCCACCATCGCCGCCACGGCGACGAGCTCGAAGAAGCCCGTCCGCGCGTACGCGCTGTACGAGATGCCGGCGGCCTCGAGCGTGTCGCGGCCGCCGAAGAGGTACGCGAGCTGGAACGCGACGAACGACGCGAAGAGGAGGTCGATGGCGGCGAGCGCGCCGACCGCCGCGTCGCGCGGCAGCGGGCGGCGCACCTGCGGCGGCGCGGGCCGCGCCTGGCGCGGCGCGAGCGCGCCGAGCGCGACCCAGGCGACGGCCGCCGCGAGCACGACGCGGGCGGGCAGCTGCGCGAAGAGGCCGCGCAGCCACGCGAGGTCGAGCACCGCCGCGAGCGACCGCTGGAACACCGCGTCGGCCGACGAGAAGAGCCCGGCGAAGACGACCAGCAGCGGGACGGCCAGCGCGACGCCGGCGCCGTACCCGAGCACCCGCGACGAGCGCGCCGGTACGAGCGCCGCGAGCGCCGGCCCGGCTTCGCGCAGGACGCGCGGCGCGCGGCCGGCGCAGCGGCCGGCGAGCGCGAGCCCCTCGCCGGCGAGCGCGCGGAGCGTCAGGCTGGCGACCGGGACGCCGTGGAGCGCCGGCACCGTGGCGAGCGTGAGCGCCAGAGCGGCGAGCACGTCGAACGCCACGAGCGCGGGATCGTCGCGCGCCGCGGCGCCCGCCGCGAGCGCCAACGCGCCACCGGGAATCCAGGCATCGCGCGGCCGCAGCGTCGCCCCGCGCGGACGTGCCGACCGGGCGAGCGCCAGCGCCGCGGCGACCGCGAGGACGACGTTGATGCCGGCCCGCTGGCTGACGACGAGATACTGGACCGCGAGCCCGAGCGCGAGCGCTCCGAGCACGAGACGCGCGGCGGGGCCTGCCACGCCGCGCATCGTCCGGGCGGGCGGCGCGGGCCGCATCGCACCCGCGAGATGTCGCACGAATGAGACGCCGGCGACACGGCGACGGCGTACCCTCGTCGGGTGCGGATCCGCGACACGGAGCGCGTCTCGCGGGCGATCAGGACGCTCGCCGGCGACGCCTCGCTCGACCGGCTGGTGGACCGCCTCTACGACCTGACCGAGGGCTCGCTCGCGCTCGACCGGGCCACCGTCCACCGGATCGCGCGGGGGAAGACCCAGGTCGCGCGCGCGATCGACTCGCCGGAGGAGTGCATCCGCCTCTACTTCGCGCTCATGATCGTCGGCTGCGAGCAGGAGCTCGAGGTCGGCACCGTCGTCGCCGAGGGACGCGCCGTGCTCGCGGGCTTCATCGGCGAGCCGCTCGCGACGCTCATCTTCGCCGACCTCGAGCGCACGCTGCCCAAGCTCGCCGACCGGCTGACGCTCAAGGAGTACCTGGAGGAGGGGCTGCGCGTATGGCTGCCGGCATGAGCGTCCGGCTCCCGCGGTCCGAGAGCGGGACCCTCCGCTCCGAGGAGGAGCGCCTCCGCGCGCACCTCGAGCGGCGCTTCGGCATCCGCACGCGGTTCGCGCCGATGCCCGACGTGCGCGCGCTCCTGCTGAGCCCGAGCGAGCGCGACGGGCGCAAGGGGCTCGTGGTCTCGAGCGAGGCGACGATCGCCGAGCGCATCTATCTGTACGTGCACGTCGCGGCGCACGTCGCGCTCGGGCACCACCTCCCGCTCACCACCATCGTCGAGGGCACGCCCGGCGTGGCGCGGCTCGCCGACGACGTCCGCGCGCACCGCGAGGCCGAGCGCCTCGCCCGGACGATGTGGTGGGGAGGCGACGGCCTCGGCGCGCCGGCCGGCGTCCGCGGCTCGACGCTGCTGCGCAGCCTGCTCGCGCGCGACCTCACGCGGTCCGCGCTGCGCTCGCTGCTGCTCGCGCTGCGTGCCGCGTACTACGACCTGCGGATCGAGCGCGCGCTCGCCGGCACGCGCATCGCCGGGTGGCTGCGCGACGCGCTCTGCGTGACCGCCGTCGTCTCCGTCGCCCCACAGCTGTCCGACTGAAGTCGCGCGTATCCTCGCCCGCATCACCACCGTCGGTCGGCTCATCGGCGATCGTCTGCGCGCCGCGGGCGTCCGCTACGTCATGGGTCATCCCGGCGGTGAGGTCATCGACCTCATCGAAGGCTTCCGCGCCGCCGGACTCGAGTTCGTCCTCACGCGCCACGAGACGAGCGCCGCGTTCATGGCCGACGCGATGGCGGCGGCGAGCGGCACGCCCGGCGTGTGCGTCGCGACGCTCGGACCCGGCGCGACGAACCTCGTGACCGGCGTCGCGCAGGCGTACCTGGACCGCTCGCCGGTGCTCGCGCTCACCGGCCAGCTCCCGCGGGAGCGCCACGAGATCGTCACGCACCAGAAGCTCGAGCTGCGAGCGCTCTACGCGCCGATCACCAAGTGGCAGGCGCGAGTCGATCCGGCGAGCGCGGGCGACGTCGTCGACCGCGCGCTCCGCGTCGCGCTCGCGCCGCGCCGCGGACCGGTGCACCTGGAGGTCCCGAGCGACGTCCCCGGGCAGGAGGCACCGAGCGGCGCGCCGCCCGCCGCGCCGCCTTTGGCGATCGCCGCGCCGCCGGCGGGCGAGCTGGTCGCGCTCGCGGCGGAGCGGCTGCGGCGGTGCGCGCGGCCGGTGATCCTCGCCGGCATGGACGCGAACGACGAGGCCACGGCGCCGCGGCTCGCCGCGCTGGCGCACGCGTGGCGGGTCCCGGTCATCGCGTCGCCGAAGGCCAAGGGCCTCTTCCGCGAGGACGACCCGCTCTTCCTCGGGACGATCGAGGCGCTCGGGACGCGCCGCCTGTTCGACCTCGTCGACACCTGCGACCTCGTGCTCATGGTCGGCTTCGACCCCGTCGAGCTCGACCGCGACTGGACCGCGCCGGGCGAGGTGATCCACATCGGACCGCTGCCGAACGACGACGGCTACTACCGCGCCGCGATCGAGCTGGTGGGGCCGCCCGCGGCGACGCTCGAGCTGCTGGCGGCCGCGGCGGGCGCGGCCGCGCCGCGGTGGGCCGCGGACGCGCTCGCCCGCTGGCGCGACGGCTTCCGCGCGTACGTCGCGCCCGAGCGCGGCGCGCTCACCGCGCAGCAGGTGCTCGCCGAGCTGCGCGCGGCGCTGCCCGAGGACGCGATCGCGACGTGCGACGTCGGCCACAACAAGGCCGTCGCGGGTCAGTGCTGGACCGCGTACCGGCCGAAGACGTTCTTCCTGTCGAACGGGCTCTCGTCGATGGGCTACGGCCTGCCGGCGGCGATCGGCCTGAAGCTCCTCCACCGCGAGCGCGCGGTCGCGTGCGTCGCCGGCGACGGCGGCTTCGCGATGACGATGGCCGAGCTCGAGACGGCGCTGCGGCTCGACCTCGCCCTCGTCGTCGTCGTGCTCGCGGACGACTCGCTCTCGCAGATCAAGGCCGGGCAGGAGCGGCGGGGCTACGCCGCGACGGGGACGACGTTCCGCGGGCTCGACTACCTCGCCGTCGCGCGCGCCTTCGGCGCGGACGGCTACGACGTGCGCACGCGCGCCGAGTGTCGCGACGCCTTCGCCGCCGCCGCGCGCGCGACACGCGTGAGCGTCGTCGCCGCGCACGTGGACCCGGGCGCGTACCGCGTCGACTGAGGAGCGCGGCTATTCGGTCTTGGCGGCGACCGCGAGCGGCAGCGCGACGATGAACGTGCTGCCCCGTCCCGCCCCGGCGCTCTCGGCCCAGATGCGGCCGTCGTGCGCCCGCACGATGTCGCGCGCGAGCGCGAGGCCGATGCCCGTGCCGGTCGTCGCGCGCATCGCCTCGTCGGAGCGGTAGTAGCGCTCGAACACGCGCTCCAGATCGGCGGCCGCGATGCCGGCACCCTCGTCGCGGACCTCGAGCATCACCTCGTCGCCCGTGCCGCGCACGACCACGCGGATCGCCGCGCCGCGCGGGGAGTACTTCACGGCGTTGTCGAGAAGGTTGTCGAGGACCTGCGCGAGGCGGCCGCGATCGACGCGGATCGGGAAGGCGCTCGCGCCGACCGCGTCGACCGCGACGGCCGCGTCGTGCAGGATCCGCTGCCGCTGCGCGGCGTCCTTCGCCTCCCTGAGGAGATCGGCATCGCCGAGCGCGAGCTCCGACACCGCGGGGCCGCCGCCGCGCAGATCGCCGATGAGCCGGTCGAGCTGCGCCACCTGCTGGAGCGCCGACTGGAGGTTGCGCGCGATGAGCTGCCCGTACGCCGTCACCGACGTGATCGGCGTCCGGAGCTCGTGCACGGTCGTGCGCATGGCGTCCTCGCGCTCGCGGAGCTGGCCGCGCAGGGCGTCGGTGAGGTCGCGCAGCTCGCCCAGGCGCGCGGCGACCTCGTCCCGCTCGGCGATGCGCGCGAGCAGGGCGCCCGCGGTGGCGCCGACGAGTCGCACCGCGCGCAGCTCGGCGTCGGTCGGCTCGCGCTCGCTGAAGACGCGCACCAGGACGGAGCCCGCGCCGGCCGGGACGACGACGACGCCGCGGGCGTCCTCGCCGAACGCCCTCGCGGCGTCGGGGCCGCCGATCACCGACGGCGCGCGCGAGTCGCGCAGCATCGCGACCGCGTCGGCCCCGAGCGGATCGCCCGCCACGACCGCGCCGTCGCCGAGGCGCACGACGGCGGTCGGGCCGCCGAGACCGCCCGCGCCCATGCCGAGCTGCGCCAGGAGCGAGACCGCGTCGCTCTGCGCGTTCACGCGATCGAGCGCCGTCGCGAGCCGGTCGGCGACCTCGGCGGCCTCACGGCGTGCGTCGCGCTCGAGCAGGACGCGCAGGAGCGGCGTCGCGCACCCGACGAGGTCGGCCGCCAGGGCGACGCCCGCGTCGTCGGGCGGGTCGAAGCGCGCGGCGAGGACGAGGCCGTCCACCTCGAGCGGACGGCGGACGTTCGCCCATTCCGTGACGAGGCTCTCGTGCACCACCGCGGCCCGCTCCGCCCCGAACGACGACACGACGTGCGTGGTGAGCCGGTCGCGAAGCTCGGCGAGGCTCGTCGCGGCGGCGAGGTCGCGCTGCGCGGCCGCGAGCGAGCGCAGCTCGCGCCGCTCGCGCGCGCCGCGCGCCGCGGCGTGCACGAGCTCGGCGAGGAGCAGCCCGACCGCGATGAGCACCTGGAGCGGCCAGAGCTCGACCGCGGTCGCCTGGCCGGCGCGCATCGCGAGCGCCACGTCGTACGCGACGACCGATCCCGCCGTGCCCGCGACCGCGCCCCACGACCCATGGCGCAGCGACGCGCCGCCGATGGCGAACGCGTAGAGCGCCCACGAGGGCGAGTCGATCGGAAGCGTCGAGACGAGCGCGCTGGCGTAGACCACGTCCGCGACGACGCCCAGGCGGGCGAAGAGCTCGGCCCGCACGCGGCCGGCGCCGAAGCGCAGCAGGCACGCGAGGGCGGCGAAGAGGACGACGACGAGCGCGCCGGCCCCGCGGTCGCCCGTGGGCGCCAGCACGAGCAGCGTGGTGCCGAGGGCGATGGCCGCGAGACGGATGCGGAGCATGGCCCGCCCGTCCTCCGTCTCGACCGAGCGTGCGTGGAACACCGGTAAGGGATAACGCACGGGAGCGCCAGACGCTTCGCAGGACGGCAGGCTGACAGGGGTCAGCTCGGTCGCGGTCTCAGGGGCGTGACGAAACGATCGCCGCCTGGGAGGCCTTCCGGCGTGAGCAGACGATCATGGCGTGTATGGTGCGCGCCGGCTTCAGCTACATCGTGACGGCGGCCTTCCCCGAAGCACGAAGCTCAAGGGGCGGTCGGTCGCCCGAACAGCTGTGAGAAGAAGGCGCGGCGTGCTCACCCGATCAAGACGCGCGCACGCCGCGCTCTTCGCCCTCCCCTGGGTCGCGGCCCTCGTGCTCGCGGCGTGCGCGTCCACGCCGCAGCCCAGCTTCACACCGACGGCACCCGCGGCGCAGGTCTCTCCGAGCCCGACGTCAGGCCCGTACACTCCGCCACCGCTGAACGCGCGGGAAACGAAGGTCGTGGGTGCGCTCGCGTCGATCGGACTGCAGGGCAAGCGCGCCGAGCTCCCGTTCGAGAACGCCGCGATCTGGGTGAACGGCGGCAA
>DAIDAP010000005.1 GCA_027310565.1 Chloroflexota bacterium
AGTGGAGCGACGTCGACTTCGCGGCGCGCACGATCCACGTCCGCCACACGCTGCAGCGCGTCCGGCGCAAGGTCCGGCGGGTGCGGGGGGAGGGCGAGGGGCTCGTGCTGCAGCCGACGAAGACGCGCAAATCGAAGCAGAGGCTACCGATGCCGGAGATCTGCGTCCGCGCGCTCCGCGCGCACCGCGCGCGCCAGCTCGCCGAGCGCCTCGCCGCGGGGCCCGCGTGGGCCGGCACGGACTTCGTGTTCACCACGCCGACCGGCGGGCCGCTCCATGCGGCCGACGTCATGGACGAATCGTTCCGGCCGATCTGCGTGCGCGCGGGCATCCCCTACGCGACGCGGGAGAACCTGCGCGGCCCGGTCGAGGAGCGGGGACTTCGCTTCTATGACCTGCGCCACAGCTGCGCCTCGCTGCTCATCGCGCAGGGCGTGCCGCTCAAGGTGATCCAGGAGATCCTGCGCCACGCGAACATCCGCACGACCAGCGACCGCTATACGCACCTCGTGCCGCAGGTGGTCGCCGAGGCGCTCGCGGCGATGGATCGGACGTTGCTCGCGGCAGATTAGTCAACCGCGCGCGCGGATCCGGAGCGTCAACCGCCCCGGCGCGAACGCCGGGGCGGTTCTTGCGACGTCAGGCCGCCGCGGTGGTGGCGCCGAGCTGTGTGAGGTTGCCGCCGAGATTGTGGATCTCGAGCGGTGCGGGCGGGAAGAGCGCGTTCGCTACGAGCGCGGCGACAAGCACCAGCAGCGCTCCGAGAAGAATAAGCAGCAGGTTCCAACCGAGCCCGCGACGCGGCGCGTCAGCAGCACTGCGTGCTCGCACTCCAACCTCCCAGCGCGTCAACGTTGATCCAGACCTGCGGGTTGTTCGTCTGGTACGGAACGAAGAAGCAGCAGGCTATCGTCGCCTGAGCATAGTTGCCCTTGCGGATCGGCTCGACGATCCAGTAACTGCTCGGATCGGGCTTGCTCGCGACATACCAGCCGATCACGTAGGTGTTCGCGCTCGAGCTCGGGGAAGTCGCTCGTTACCGCGGACCCGTTCCACGACCAGGCGACGTTCTCCGAGAAGCGCCACAGCAGCACGCCGAACGGGTCGTACATGTTGATGCCGACGGTGACGTTGTTCGAGGAGTCGGCCAGCGGCTTGGCTTGCCCGACACGCCCGCCAGCGGGGCGGCCGGCGGTGAACTCGACGACGTAGCCGCCCTCGAGGAGATAGCGGGCCGTGCCTGGCGCATCGAAGGCATGGCGGACGACCCGAGGTGGCTGCGCGTTGGGGACTCCGCCCGAGTTCGCTGACTCTTGCGCGGCCGCGGGGGTCGGCGGGCTAGCGAGGAACGTCGCGAGCACGAACGCGATTGCTGGGATGAGGTTGGTCGCGCGGAACGCGTGTCACCCTTTGCCTCCCGCCCCCCTCACATTGGATTCACCCCCATGGTGGCGGGGAAGTCGGTGGAGTACGCGTCGTTCCTTCGACGGCTGCGCCGCGCGCGCGAGCACGCGGGGTTATCCCAGAACGAAGCGGCGCGCCGGCTGGGCCGGGGCCAGTCCTTCATATCGAAGTGCGAGTCCGGCGATCGCCGCGTCGACATCGTCGAGCTGAGGGCCTTCGCGCGGATCTACGGCGTTCCGATGTCGTTCTTCACCGAATAAGCGCCGGGGGCAATGGCAATGCAAGGTCGGCCAAGCGCGCTGGGTTGCTACGCGTTGCTACGGGTTTCGGCCCTTGTGGACCGATCACCCGGATTCCCGAAGGAATCTGAGCCGACGGGCAGACTCGAACTGCCGACCGGCGGTTTACGAAACCGCTGCTCTACCGGCTGAGCTACGTCGGCGCGGATCTCGCCACGATTGTCCCACGCGGCGAGCCCGAACGCAGCGCTCCTCACTCTGACCCCGCGTCTAGGCTGGCGGGCGCATGGAGCGCTTCCTGGTCATCTCGATCCACGACGTGCGGGCGGCCACGCTCGGACGCGTGCGCGCGCTCTGCGCGACGCTCGACGCGCTCGGCGCGCGGCCGCGCGTGCTCAAGGTGATCCCCGAGGGCGCCGGCGACGATCCCGCCCTCGTCGCGTTCCTGCGGGCCGAATGCGCGGCGGGCTCGGAGCTCGTGCTCCACGGCTACACGCATCGCGTGGACGGGGCGCTGCGCGGGCCGCCGCTCGCGCGGCTGCGTGCGCGGCTCTTCGCGCCCGGCGACGCCGAGTTCCTCGCGCTCGCTCCGGACGAGGCGCGCGCACGCGTCGCGCGCGGCCGCGACGAGCTCGCCGCGCTCGGGCTGCGCACGCGCCTCTTCTCGGCGCCGGCCTGGCTGCACGACGCGGCCCTTCCCGCCACGCTGCGCGAGCTGGGCTTCACAGGGCTCGTCGGCATGGCGACGCTCACCGACCTGCGCAGCGGTCGGCGCGTCGCGACGCCCTGGGACGGCGTCGTCGGCGCGGGCGCGACGCAGGAGCGGCTCGCGCGGATCCCCGCGCTCGCGGTCGCGCTCGCCGAGCCGGGCCTGCCGGTCCTCAAGGTCTTCCTGCACCCGACCCCGCTGGCCCATCCGGCGACGCGGGCGCTCCTCGAGCGGCTGGCGCGCTACCTGCGCCGCCGCCGCCTCGTCACCTACTCGGCGCTGCTCTAGATTTCGCGGCGGTGCCCGGCCCCACCCTCTCGGTGGTCATCCCGGCGCGGGACGAAGAGGCCCACCTCCCGCGCGCGCTCGCCTCGTGCGCGGCGCAGAGCGTGCCGCTGGAGATCGTCGTCGTGAACAACGCCTCGCGCGACCGCACCGCCGCGATCGCGTCCTCCGTCCCGGGCGTGCGGCTCGTGCACGAGCCGATCGTCGGCCGCGCGCGCGCGAAGAACGCCGGTGCGCGCGCGGCGGGCGGCGCGGTGCTGCTCTTCCTCGACGCCGATTCGCTCATGGCGCCGGACCTCGCCGAGCGGATCCTCGCGCGGTACGCGAGCGGCGAGCGCGCCGCCGACGTGCGGATCGTCGCCGATTCGCCCGACGTGCTCGACCGCGCGTTCTTCGCCCTGGTCGACCTGAAGCGGCTGTTCCGCATCCGCGCGCAGATGTTCTACTGCGAGCGCGCGGCGTTCCTCGCGGCCGGCGGCTTCGACTCCTCGCTCGAGCTCGCCGAGGACAAGGACCTCCTCGACCGCCTGCGGCGCTCCGGCGTCCGCGTCGCGCACCTGGGCGAGTCGTACATCGCGACCTCGCCGCGGCGGCTGCGCGCGCTCCCGCTGCGCCTCGCGATGGTCACGACCTTCGCCCGATGGGCGCTCGCGCACGGCGGCGTCGGGAGGCGATGGCGCTACTAGGCCGCCTCCTCTGGCGGCTGCTGCGCTCGTCGCCCGCGGGGGGCGGGCGGGCCGGGGGCGTGCTCGTCGTGTGGCTCCTCTACGACCGCGCCTACCGGGCGCTGCGCGTCCGCGCCGCGCCGGTCCGCGCCGGCGGCATCCTCGAGTTCGAGCCGGGGCGCCGCTGGGGCCTGCCGGTCCTGCGCGTGCACCTCGACAACGCGCGGCTCGCGCGCGCCTCGATCGACCCGCACCGCGCGCTCGCCGAGATGCGCGCCGACCTCGCCGCGCTCGCGGCGCGACCCGACGTCGTCGGCTACGCGCGCGGCATCCGCGGGACCACGGTCTTCGCGCCCGCCGCGCGGCGGCTCGGCTTCGAGGTCCGGCCGCTCCCGCGGACCTTCGCGAACCGCGCGCTTCGCTACTACCTCGTCGGCCTCGCGGCGATCCACCACGCCGAGGGGTGGCGCGGCCTGCGCGACCCCGAGGCGCTGTGGCCGGGCGAGGTGTGGATGCCGATCGAGGCGCTCGGCCGTCGCGGCGGCCGAGCGGCGCCCTGAAGCCCGCGAACGGTCAGCGGGCGCCGACCACCCCGACGCGCGGGCAGAGATCCGCGAGCGGGCAGCGCGAGCAGATCGGCCGCCGCGCGACGCAGACCTCGCGGCCGTGGCGGATGAGCCCCATGTGGAGGTCGTACACGTCCGCCGGCGGCACCTCGGCCTGGAGCAGCTCCTGCGCGCGCACCGGGTCGGACCGCGGCGGCACCAGACCGAGCCGGATCGACACCCGATGCACGTGCGTGTCCACCGGGAAGAACGGGCGGCCGAGCGAGAAGAGGAGCACGCACGCGGCCGTCTTCGGCCCGACGCCGCCCAGCCCGACGAGGAGGTCCCAGAGCGCCGCCGAGCGCATCCCGGCGAAGGCGCGCTCGTCGAGCGGCACGCCGCGGTCGCGCAGCTCGCGCAGGATCCGGCGGATGCGCACCGACTTCGTGGGGCCGAGGCCGCCGCGGCGGATGGCGCGGGCGATCGCCGGCGGCGGCGCGTCGGCGACCTCGTCCCACGTCGGGAGGCGCGACCGCAGGTCGGCGTACGCGCGGTCGCGGTTGGTGTCGCTCGTGTTCTGCGAGAGGACGGTGAGGACGAGCTCGTCGAGCGGCGGCAGCCGCCGCGGCGCCGGCGGCGGGCCGTACGCGCGGCGCAGGCGGCGCAGGACGGCGGCGATGCGGCGGCGCATCGACCGAGTATCGGGAATGCCGGGCCGCCGCGGACGCGTTGGGTACAGTGGGCGAGTGACCGACGATGCCTTCGAGACCGACGCGCTGTCCTACCTCGACGCGCTGTACCGCACCGCCCTGCGCATGACGCGGTCGGAGGCGGACGCGGAGGACCTGGTGCAGGAGACCTACATCCGCGCGCTGCGCTTCCGCGAGCAGTTCACGCCCGGCACGAACCTCAAGGCGTGGCTCTTCCGCATCCTCACCAACACCTTCATCAACGCCTACCGCCGGCGGAAGGCGCAGCCGGAGCTCACCGAGCTCGAGGGCGTGGACGAGTTCTCGCTCAGCCAGCGCATGAGCGACCTGCGCGCCGCCTCGGCCGCGCCGAACCCCGAGCAGGAGTTCCTGGACGGGATCGTCGACGCCGAGGTGACCGACGCCCTCGCCGAGCTGCCGGAGAAGTTCCGGACGGTGGTCCTGCTGGACGTCGAGGGGCTCTCCTACAAGGAGATCGCCGAGACGCTCGGGATCCCCATCGGGACGGTCATGTCCCGCCTGCACCGCG
>DAIDAP010000029.1 GCA_027310565.1 Chloroflexota bacterium
GGTGGCGAGGAAGTTCACCGGCATCCAGGCGTAGTTCGTCTTCCACACCCCGACGATGCCCTGGCGCTCGCTGAGCGCGATGACCGCCGCGGTGAGCGCGGTGTTCACCGCGAAGTACGCGGCGGCCGAGGCCGCGACCGCCAGCAGCGTGCCGGCGACGTCGCCGGGCGGGACCTGACCGCCGGCCAGGCGGTACACCTCGCCGCCGACGAACGCGCTCAGCGCGAACGAGCCGGCGTTGAAGGCCGCCTTCACCAGCGGCTTGCGCGTCGGGGTGAAGGCGTTCACCGCCGACTGGAGGAGCGAGACGAGCACGCCGATCCCGGTGCCGTACAGCACGAAGCTGGCGATGACCGCCGCGAAGCTCACCGAGATCGCGCTCGAGCGGAACAGGAACACCGGCATGCGCTGCGTCGCCGCGGCCATGAGCGCGAGGATCGCGAGCATGACCGGGTCGACCGCGGCGAGCTGGGCCGTCCGCAGCGACTGGGCAACCGCGAGGGCGCCGAGCGCGGCGACGGCGAAGACGAACGCGTTCACGCGGTTCATCGGTAGTCCACCGTTTCCCACGTCACGCCTTCCCAGGTGGCACCCTCCCAGCTCACCGTCTCCCAGGTGACCGACTCCCAGGTGACGCCTTCCCAGGTCACGCCCTTGCGGCTGACCTTGATGCCCGACTTCGTGAGGATCTGCATGAGCAGGGCGGACGGCTCGAGGCCCTGGTTCACGCGCGTCATGGCGGTGAGCGCGCCGGCCGCGTCGACGGCCGTGGCCGCCGCGCCGACGGAGCGTCCGCTCGCGACGATGGCTCCCTTGATCTGCGTCGGGCCGTACGCCGGGCGCGCGGACGCGACCAGCGCGGCGACGCCGCTCACGAACGCGGTGGAGACCGACGTGCCGGTCTGGCGGATGTAGCGGTCCGAGGTGCTGCCGATCGGCTCGCCGTCGCCGTTGAGGTACACGAGGCCCGGGACGCGCAGCGACCACACGCTCACGCCGGGGGCGAGCGTGTCCGGCTTGGCGAAGCCGTCGAGCGTCGGTCCCTGCGAGGAGAACGGAGCGATGCGGTCGTCGCCGCCCTTCACGGTGCCGGCGTCGTCGAACGCGCCGGCGGTGACGACGAACGGGTCGGAGCCGGGGGTGGTGATCGTGCCGGCGGCCGGCCCGCCGTTGCCGGCGGCGGCCACCACGGTGATGCCGGAGAACCACGCGGCCTCGACGAGCGCCGAGAGCAGGTCGCTGTTGTAGGACGTCGTCTGCTTCGCGCCCCACGACACGTTCAGGACCTTGATGTCGAGCGGCTTGCGGTGCTTGAGGAGCCAGTCGAAGCCGGCGACGACCGCGGAGAGCGACCCGCTGCCGGAAGTGTCGAGCACGCGGATCGACACGAGGTCGGCGTCGGGGGCGACGCCCTTCATCGTGCCGTCGGCGGCGATCACGCCGGCGATGTGCGTGCCGTGGCCGGACGGGTCGGCGGCCTTGGCGCCGTCCTTCACGAAGTCGACGCTTGCGCGGATCTTCTGCTTCGGCAGGTCGGGGGTCGGCGCGATGCCCGTGTCCATGACCGCGACCGTGACGCCCTTGCCCGTGGAGACGCGCCACGCCGCGGGCGCGTTGATCGCGGCGACGCTGACGAAGTCGGGCGACGCCGCGGTCGTCTTCTTCGCCTGACCGCGGTTCGGCTTGCCGTTCGCATCCTCGTCGCTCTCGAAGCCGGTGCGGTCGCGGCCGCCGCCGAGCGCGACGACGACCGAGTTCGCGCTCGCGACGGTGACCGTCCGGTCCGTCTTGATCGCCGCGAGCGCCGCCGTGGTCATGCGCGCGACGACCGTGTCAACGGCGGTGTAGGTCTGGATCTCGGTCGCGCCGAGCGTCTCGAGCTTGGCGGAGAGCGCACCGGCGAGCCCGGCCGACGTCTGAACGAGGGCGAGCTCGCCGGCGCGCAGGGAGGGGTCCACGTTCGCGGCGAAGGCGGGTGCGGCGGACCACGCGGTCCCCAGCGAGGACACGACGATCGAGACGACGAAGACCGTCGCCCCGATCGAGCCCTTCATCCCACCCACCATGGTCCGCATCTGTCGTGCGTGTTTATCCGCCATGGAGCGTCCCGCATCGTCCCCCGTTGGGGGGAGCTGCGGGGCCGCCGACACGCGTCTGCAACGAGATACGCCATGTTGATGAGGCCCTCCGTGAACACGGGTGAGAGCGGATGCGCACCGCGCACGAGGAGCGGGTGAGGAGCGTTGTCGCGCGCCCACCAGCGCGAGTCGGTCGAGCTATGCCTTGACCGCACGGCTTCGAGCGCCTGCTGGTAGATCCGCGTCGTCTCGACACCCTGGCCGTGCGCGCTCCTGCGGCGCTCGTCGACCACCGCGGCGACGAAGGCCTCGACCACGACCGGGTTGAACTGCGTGCCGGCGTTGGCGCG
>DAIDAP010000006.1 GCA_027310565.1 Chloroflexota bacterium
TCCGTATCCTCGCCCGCGCCTGGCTGCGCGTTCTGTGGCGCTGCTGGCAGGACCGAACGTCTTATGACGACGTACGTCATCTCGCGGCCGCGGCGGCTCGGTTCGCGGCCTGAGGTTGACACAGGAAGTCTCACGCGGCGATGAGGTGGTGGAGCGGCTCCCAGTCCGTCACGATCGCGAGGATGAGCGCGGTGTCGATCGCGACGCCGACCAGGAGCCACGGGTGGAACCCGATGAGCAGCAGCGCGAGCGACGCGAGCGACCCGAGCAGCGCGAGGGATCGCCACCAGTCCAGCGGCACGAGCCACCCCACGAGCGCGAGCGCCGAGAAGAGGTAGGCGAGGATCGCGAGCGTCGCGAGGCTGACCGCGAGCGGGAACGCGGCGCCCCGCAGGCCGAGCGCGGCCAGCGCGCCGCGGTCGAGGCGGAACGGGTACGCCGCGGGATCGGGCGCCTCGCGGAGGAAGTACGAGGAATGGATGAGCGCGTGGAACGCGAGGAAGACGGCGAGCCCCCAGCGGATCATCGGGCGGACCTCCGTGCATCACGCTGAGGCCTCGCCACGCGCGGCGCGACGGTCGAAGGTCCCGACCCGCGGACCCGAACGATGTCGGGTGCTCGTGCGGCGGCTCCCCTACTCCTCCTCCGCGGTCACGCCGGACCCGCCGGCGAACAGCACCGCTATCCAGGTCGTGACGGGCACGCTGAGCAGGAGCCCCAGACCGGCCGCGAGCAGCGCGACCGCGGCCACCATGAGCGGCTCGCCGTTGAGCGTGACCGCGAGCGGCCGCGGCCCGACGAACAGCAGCAGCGCGAGCGGAAGGACCGACCCGAGCAGCACGAAGGTGAACGTGTTCACCAGCGACGCGACGTGATCCTGCGCGGCGGCCATCCCCGCCGCGAAGAGCCGGCCCCCGCGGAGGTCGTCCCGCGCCGCGGCGAGCGCCCGCACCGCGGCCGCCTGGCTCACGGCGAGATCCACGATGACGCCGAGCGAGGCGAGCACCACCGCCGCCAGCGCGAGGTCGGCCATGTCCACGCGGCCCGCGGTCGCGGTGCGCAGCGCGGTGCCCTCGCCGGCGAGCCCGGTGAGACGGGCCGACGCGAGGCCGATCGCGCCGGCCGCCGCGACGACGCCGACCCCGGCGAGCGCACCCGAGGCCGCGGCGACGCCGCTCCACCCGACAGCGTGGATCACGAACACGCCGAGCAGGACCACGCCGACGGACGCGACGAGCGTCGCGATGAGCGGGTCCTGCCCGCGCTGGACCGCGGGGACGATCGCGACGAACACGACGAGCAGGCTCAGCGCGATGCCCGCGAGCGTCGTGAGGCCCTTCCAGCGCGCGACGGCGAGGAGCCCGACGACGAAGACCACGGCGATGGGCGCGAGGCTGGGCAGGCGGACGACCTCGGCGATCGTGTAGGTGCGCTGATCGCCCGATCGCGCGGCCGCGAGGAGGACGCGGTCACCCGGCCGCAGGAGGCCGTTCGCGTCGATGGTGCGCTCGCCGCCCCAGTCGACCTCGACCCGCTCGCCGCGGTACAGGCTCTCGTCGAGCTCGACGCGCAGCCGCTCGAACGGCTGCGTCACCCCGCTCGGCGCCTCGCGCTCGCCGATCTCGAGCACGTCGACGACGTGGCCGGCCACCACGTCGGGCGCGTTCGCCGTCACGAGCGGCCCGCATCCGGAGAGCAGGACGAGCGCGGCGAGCGCGAGGAGACGCGTCACGTGACCTTAGTGTGCGCGAGTGTGCGCGCGCTCGCCGGGCGGCATCGTCGCGGCCGGCGGCTCGCTTGCCTGGAGTGCCGGACGCCGGCTCGCTCGCCTTCCGGCTCCGCCCTCACGCGCCGCGCGCCTCGCGGCGGCGCAGCGCCGGTCCGAGGACGAAGCGCGCGACGAGGTAGAAGAGGAACGACAGGCTCGTCACGAAGACGCTCACCGGCGCGTTCAGCACGAGCGCGAGGGCGATGCCTCCGAGCGTGGACGCCAGCGCGATGAGCGTGCTGTACAGGATGGAGCGCCCGGGACGCGGCGTGAGCCGCTCCGCGGCGGCGCCCGGCGTGATCATGAGCGTGAGGATGAGCAGCACGCCCACGACCTGCACCGCCTCGGCCACCGCCGCCGCCATCACCAGCAGGAACACCACGCCCAGCGCGCCGACCGGGACGCCGCGCGCCTCGGCCACCTCGGGGTCGACCGTCGCGAACATGAGCGGCCGGTAGACGACCGCGAGCGCGGCGAGCGTCACGACCGCGATGCCGACCAGGAGCGCGACGTCGGATCGGCTCACGCCGGTGATCGTCCCGAAGAGGATCGCGAAGGCCTGGCTCGCGTACCTCGGGTAGAGGGTGATGAAGAGGACGCCGAGGCCGAGGCCGAAGGCCAGCGTCACCCCGACGACCGTGTCGCGGCCGCGCGCGCGCACGCCGAGCGCGCCGATGAACAGCGCGGTGATCCCGGAGCCGCCGAGCAGCCCGAGGACCGGCGGGAGGCCGGCGAGCACCGACGCCGCCGCGCCGGTGAAGCCGAGCTCGGCGAGCGCGTGGACGCCGAACGACATGTCGCGGGCGACGACGAAGCGGCTCACCGCCCCGGACAGGAGCGCGATGACGAACCCGGCGGCGACGGCGTTCTGGACGAACTCGTACCCGAGCAGGCTCGCGAGCTGGTCCATCAGCCGCCCTCGTGATGGTCGGCGAGCTGCGCCGGCAGGTGATGCGGCTCCTCGACCTCGAAGCCCGAGCCGGTCGCCTCGCCGACGACGAGCAAGCGATCGTGCACGCGGACGACGTCGACATGCGAGCGGTACAGCGCGGTGAGCCGCTCGGTCGTGAGGATCTCATCGGGGGCGCCGGCGGCCCAGCGCCCATCGACGACGAAGAGGACGCGGTCGACGAGCTCGAGCACCGGGTTCACGTCGTGGGTCACAAAGAGGACGGTGCCGCCCGTCGCGGCCCGCCAGCGCGCGATCACGTCCACGATGCCGCGCTGGCTGCCGAGGTCGAGGTGCGCGAGCGGCTCGTCGCAGAGGAGCAGCCGCGGCGCCCCGACGAGCGCCTGGGCGATGCGCAGACGCTGCTGCTCCCCGCCCGAGAGGCGGCCGACGGGAGCGAGCGCGTAGGCGGACGCGCCGACCTGCTCGATCGCGCCGCGCACGCGCGCCGTCGCGTCCGCGTCCGGTCCGCCGATGCCCCAGCGGTGACCGTCGATCCCGAACCGGACGAGGTCCACGCCGCGCAGCGCGACGTCCGGGTCGAAGCGCGAGGTCTGCGGCACGTAGCCGATCTCGGGATCGCCGCGCCGTGGCTCGTGCCCGAGGACCGCGAGCCGGCCCGACGCCGGCACGACGAGGCCGAGCACGGCGCGGAGCAGCGAGGTCTTGCCCGAGCCGCTCGGGCCGATGATCGCGGTGAACGTGCCGGACCCGACCTCGGCGGTGAGGTCAGTCCACACCCGTCGCGCGCCATACGCGAGCGTCAGGCGCTCGAAGCGGACGGCGGGCTCGCTCGTCCCCGTCACCGCGCGAGCGCTTTCTCGAGGTCGTCGAGCTGGGCGAGCTGCCACTCGCGGTAGTCGTCGAATCCGGACGGTATGGTCTCGGCGACGCCCACGACCGGGACGCCGCTGCGCGCCGCGAGCTCGCGCAGGCTCTTCGTGAGCGGGCTCGTCACCTGGCTGTTGTAGAGGAGGGCGCGCACCCGTTTCCCCCTGATGAGGTCGTCCATCGCCGCGACGTCCGCGGGCGCGGGATCCAGCCCCTGCTCGATCGCGCGCATGAACGAGCCGGGCGTCAGCACCACGAGGCCGATGGCGTCGGTCTGGTACTCGGCGACCGCCTCGGTGAACGCGATGGGCGCTCCGGCGTAGGCGGTCCGCAGCGCGGCGACCTTCCGGTCGATCTCCGCGAGCCCGGCGGCGTACGCATCACGACGCGCCGCGTAGGACGACGCGTTCGCCGGATCGAGCCTCGCCAGCGCGGCGGCCGCCGCGTCGGCCACGCTGCGCATCGTCCCCGTCCGGTACCAGATGTGCGAGTTCACGTCGTCGCCGACCCCCACGAGCTCCTGGACGTCGATGACGATCCGGCCCGCCGGCGCCGAGGCGGCGAGGAGCTTGCGCATGAAGTCGTCGTACCCCACGCCGTTGAGGACGACGAGCCTGGCGTCGGCCACCGCCGCGGCGGCCGTCGGGCTCGCCTCGTACTGGTGCGGGTCGGCGCTCGGGTCCCTGAGGATGCTCGTCACGCGGACGCGATCGCCGCCCACCCGCGCGAGGAGGTCGCCGTAGAAGTTCTCCGCCGCCACGACCGGGATCCCGGACGGCGGCGGGGCCGCCGGTCCGCAGCCGAGCGCGGCCGCGCCGGCCACCGCGTAGATGAGAATCGCTCTCACGATCAATGTGAGAATGATACTCGATAACCTCGGGCGGCGCGGCTACACTGCGCGCATGGCGCCCAAGCGGCAGGATCGGCTGGCGAAGCGCATCACCGCGCGCGGCCGGCGTCTCACCGACCAGCGGCTCGTCGTCGCCGAGGCGCTCGCGGCGTGCCGCGAGGCCGTCTCCGCGCAGGAGCTGCACGGCCGGCTGCGCCGGGGCCATCCCCGCCTCGCCCTCGCGACGGTCTACCGCGCGCTGGAGGCGCAGGTCGAGAGCGGGATGGCGCGACGCCTCGAGCGCAGCGGACACGTCTCGGCCTACGTCGCGTGCGAGCCGGCCCACCACCATCACCTGGTCTGCACGCGGTGCCAGCGGGTGAGCGACGTCGACGAGGCGCTCCTGCGGCCGCTGCTGCGGCGGATCGACGATCGGCACGGCTTCACGGTCGAGCACGAGCGACTCGACTTCTACGGGCTCTGCGCGTCGTGCCGCAGGAGAGCCGGCGACCGGTGACCCTTCGGTATGATAGCGTCATTCATACTCGGTCCACGGCAAGGGGGCTACTCGATGGTGCGACGAACGATCAGCGTGCCGCCCGCGGTCGACGAGAAGATCCGCAGGATCGCGGAGGAGGAGGGCTCGTACTCGGCCGCCGTCGCCCGCCTCGTCGAGGAGGGTGCCCGCCGCTCCGGCAAGGCGGAGCGCCCGAGCTTCATCGGCAGCATCGACGACCCGACCCTCCCGCGAGACTTCGGCCGCAATCACGAGAAGTACCTGAAGGAGGCGATCCGGCGCCTTGGCCGTCATCGTTGACACCGGCCCGCTGCTCTCGGCAGCCCATCGACGCGACGAGGCATACGGCCTCGCGGTGGCGCTCATCGACCTCGCCGCGCGTGACCTCGTCGTGCCCGATCCGGTCGTCGTCGAATGCGACTATCTCCTGCGTGAGCGCGTGGGCCCTCACGCGGCGCGGGGACTGCTGGATGCGCTCGTCAGCGGCGCGTGGAGGCGCGGCACGCTGTCGCCGTCGGTCTTCGCTCGCGCCGTCGCGATCGACGCCCGCTACGCCGATCTCGGGCTCGGCATCGCCGACGCATCGGTGATGGCGCTCGCCGAGTCGACGCGCGGAGTTATCCTCACGTTCGATTTCGCGCACTTCCGCGCGGCGCCGCCCCTGGACGGAGGGACCTGGGACCTGCTCGTGAGCGAGGCTGAGTTCGCCCGGATGGTGCGTACCTGACCGCGCATCCGCACATGACTTCCGGGTCGCGACGCTACAGCGGGCTCGATCCGATGAACGTGGCGCGCGCGACCTTCACCGGCGGGCAGAGGCAGACGATCGAGCCCATCCCGTTCGACGACCACCAGTCCCGCGCGAGGCGCTGCGGCCCGAGCAGGTCGATGCCGGCGAAGAGGTCGAGCGCGCTCATCTCGTAGCGCAGGTTCGCGAGCGCGCGCGTGATCTCGCCGTGCTCGACGAGGAACGTGCCGTTGCGCGTCGTGCCGGTCATCGTCGCGCGCTTCGGGTCGGGCGTGTTCGTGTAGTGGAAGCGCGTCACCAGGACGCCGCGCGCCACCCCGGCGAGGAGCCGCTCGCGGGTCGCGTCGCCGCCGGCCATGGTGAGGTTCCCGGCGTGCCCTCCCGGCGCGTAGCGGCGCGGGTCGGCGGCGTGGCCGGTGCTCTCCGCGCCGAGCCACTTCGCGGACTGGCGGTCGTGCACCACGCCGCGCGCGAGGCCCCGCTCCACCAGCGCGACGCGACGCTTCGGCGTCCCCTCGACATCGAAAGGTATCGCCAGCGTGCGCGGATCGAGGGCATCCTCCCAGAGCGAGAACGCGGGGCCGGTCACCCGCTCCCCCAGGCGGCCGGCCATGAACGAGCGGCCGTCGCGCAGCGTCTGCCCGGTGAGCCCGGTGAGCGACAGGAAGCGCAGCACCTCCGCGACGGCGAGCTCCTCGAACACCGCCTCGTACTCGCCCGGCTCGAGCCGCGCGCGATCGTGGTCGGCCGCGGCCTTCTCGATCGCGCGCGCCGCGACCGAGGCGGGATCGAGCGCGTCGATGCGCGAGGAAAGGTCCTCGGCCCAGCCCGAGCCGCCGGCGTCGGTGAGCACGAGCGCGCGCAGGTAGGCCATGGTCATCGGCGCGTACGCGGCGACCCCGCGCGTGTTCGCGACGGCGTCCTCGCTGAGCTCGAGCTGGTGCGTGCCGGCGGCGCGCATGCCCCTGGCGCGCGCCGCCTCGGCGACGCTCCTGATGGCATCGGCCTGCGCCTGGGCGGACGCGCGCGCCGTCGTCGCGTCGAGCGCGCGCGGCTCGCGGGCCGCCGCGGGCTCGGCGAAGCCGGGCCAGTCCGGGTTCGGCCGCGAGAGCTCGGCGGCCGCGCGCGCGGACGAGAGCAGGGCGCGCAGGTCCGCCGCGTCGAGCGAGGTCCCGCCCGCGATGCCGACGGCGCCGCTCACGACGACGCGCGCCTGGACGTAGGTCTCGTCGGCCGCGGCGTTCTGGTGGACCTCGTTCTTCGCGTAGCGCGTGATCGCCGATCGGCGGCGGTGCGCCCAGAGCTCGGCCTCGCCGCCGGCGTCGCGGAGGGCCCGCTCGAGGGGACCGAGGAACGCCTCGGGGCCGAGGAGGCTCATTGGCGCACCCTTCCCCGACGTCGACCGTGTCTCAACCGCGCACCTCGATCGGCACGTCGCGGAACCGCGCGTGCGCCGCGCCGTGGCCGACGCGCATGAGCTGGAGCGGCTCGCCCTTTGCGCAGGACAGGAACCCGTGCAGCTCCCAGTCGTCGGCGACGAGGTCGCACCGACCCCAGAAGTCCGGGGTGAGCGACTGGAACGCGACGCCGCGGACGTGGCCCTCGATCTCGCCGTTCCGGATGACGCGCGCGGCCTGCGTCGAGAAGTGGAAGTTCTGGCGTTTGTCGTCGAGCGAGTACGACGCGGGCGCCTCGAGGAGCAGCCCGTCGGCGACGCCGCGCAGCAGCTCGGGGTACGAGGCGGTCCCCGGATCGAGCGAGACGTTCACCATGCGCACGATCGGGAAGTGCTGCCAGCCCTCGGCGCGCGCGCTCCCGATCGCGAGCGGCAGCCCGAGCGCGGCCGCGGTCTCGCGCGAGGTGAGGTAGCCGGTGAAGACGCCGCGGTCGACGAGCCTCGTGCGCATCGCGGGCACGCCGTCGTCGTCCCACCCGAACGTCCCCATGCCGCCGGGGAGCGTCGCGTCCGCGGTCATCGACACGTGCTCGCTGCCGTAGCGCAGCGCGCCGCGATCGCGGGGCCACAGGAACGTCGTGCCAGCGAACGCGACCTCGTGCTCGAGGACGCGGTCGGCCTCCGTGGGATGGCCGCACGACTCGTGCACCAGGAGCGCGAGGAACTCGGGGGCGAGCACGACCGTGGTCGGCCGCTCCGCCGCGAGCGGCGCGTCGAGCGTCGCCTCGGCGTCGTCGCGATAGCGGCGGGCGCGCCCGACGAGGTCGAGCTCCTCGATGAACTCCCACCCCGCCTGGCGGGTGAGCCGGCCGTCGTACCGCTGCGCCGGCTTCGCGCCGGCCTTCACCGCGGTCACCGCGACGCCGGCGCCCGACTCGACGATGTGCTGCGTCACGTCGGTGCCCTCGCTCGTCACCAGGCGCTTCGTCGTGCGATACGCCGCGACCGACGAGCGCCGGACGCGCGCGTTCGGCCCGCGCAGCCCGGCGTCGGCGGCGCGCAGCAGCGCGACGCGCTCGGGCACCGGGACCGCGAACGGGTCGCGGCCGAGCGGCGTGCGGTACTCGCCGCGCTGCGCGGGCACCGCCGCGAGCTCGACGGGGCGGCCGCGCGTGGACGCGGCGGCGTCGGCGCGGCGGAACGCCTCGTCGAGCGCGCCGCGGAGCGCATCCTCGCCGGGACGGTCGGTGCCGGCGAAGCCCCACGCGCCGCGGTGGATGACGCGCACCCCGACGCCGCGATCCGCCGTGCGCGTCACCGCCTCGACCTCGCCGTCGCGCACCGTCACCGCCTCGTGCTCGCGCTCGACCGTACGCGCGTCGGCGTACGACGCGCCGCGCGCGACGGCCGCGTGGACGAGGCCGGCGATCGCGTCGGACACCTCGTCAGAGTATCGAGACCGGGGCAGCCGGCCGGCGGCACGCGATCTGACGTACACTGTGCGAAGAGAAAACGGCGCGCGCGACGACGGATGCGTTCGTGATGACGCGCTCGCGGCCGACGTATCGGGCGACCGGTGCGAAGCGGACGAGGGTGAGCATCTAGCGCGTGACTCCGCAAAGGGTCCGCGAACGGGTCAGGCGGCGTGCGAGCCCATATGGAGAAACCATTGCCTGACGTCGCTCTCCTGATCGACTGGGAGAACGTCTACTACACGCTCCGCCAACACACCACCGGCCCGCTCCCATCCACGCTCGCGATCCTCCAGGCCATCCTGCAGAAGGCCGCCGAGTTCGGCCCCGTCCGCGTCAAGCTGGCGATCTTCGGTCAGGAGGTCGCCGCCCAGGACGAGACGCTGCTCATGGCGCTCGAGTTCACCGGCATCGAGCCGGTCGCCGTCGCCCAGCGCATGGGCGGGCGGCTCCTCAAGGGCCGCTCCGATGCGGTCCTCATCACGCGCACGATGAAGCTCCTGTACAAGGATCGGCCCGAGCTCGAGGTCTGGTTCATCGTCTCCGGCGACCGCGACCTCAACGCGCTCTGCAAGGCGCTGAAGGACGAGGACAAGCACGTCTACCTCGTCGCCGGCGACAAGTCGCTCGCGAACGAGCTGCGCGACTCGCCGTACCTGCGCGACGACGTGTTCCTCCTCGAAGACCTCATCCCCGAGGCGCGCTGGACGCGCGCCGGCCTGCGCGCGGACGACACGCAGGCCGGGAAGGAAGAGCGCCGCGAGGAGGCGCCGCGCACGCGCGGCCGCCGCGGCGGGCGCGGACGCGGCGCGAAGCCGCCGGTCGTCCCGGCCGTCGTCCCGACCGGCACGCCCGAGTCCGAGAAGGAGCAGCGCCGCCTCGCGGTGCTGCTCCTCGACCAGCTCGTCGCGATCCGCGCGGACGCGATGCCGCGTGGCGACTTCGTCCGGTCGGTCGTGCCGCTCTCCGAGAAGGAGGCGTCGACGGTGCTCGAGCAGCGCGTCGACGCGGGCATCGCGCAGCAGCACGTCGCGGCGCGGTTCGAGGGGCGTACGCGCGCGAAGGCGAAACAGCTCATCGCGCCGAGCCTCGAGTCGGCGCTCGTCGCCGAGACGCTCTTCCACCTGGTGCGGCTGCTGCGCCGCATCGACACCGTGACGAAGGACACCAAACGCGTTCCCGTGGTGGAGGCCGTGCTCGACCCGCTGTCGCGCGCGGATCAGCCCGGCGGACTCGCGCGCGGCCGCACCCAGCGCCGCGTCCTGCTCGAGACGCTCTACAACATCGCCGAGGAGCGCGGCGCGATCGCGAGCGAGGCGGTCCAGCGGGACGGCAAGGAGATCACGATGTGCTGGCTCGCCGAGGAGCACCCGCTCGTGCAGTACGCGCGTCAGCCCGCGGCCGGGATCGTCCACCTCTTCAACTTCGTCTCGACCACGCGCGGGCACGGCGAGCGCGCCGACTGGGTGAACGCCGCGCTCTTCGCGGAGCTGCTCTCGCGCGTCGAGGGCGACGCGCTCGAGTCGAACATGCGCGCCGCGGTCGAGCGCGGGATCATGCGGCCCGACGATCACGGCAAGAAGGCCGGGTTCGCGCTGGAGCGCGACAACGACGAGGTCCGCACGGTCCTCGGCGAGTTCCACCGCCTCGACGGCGAGGTCGCGCACGCGGCCGGCGCCGCGGCGGCCGAGAGCCCGCCGCCGCCCGCCGAGGAGCAGCCGGCCGAGGCCCCCGCCGCTCCCAAGCGGCGGACGCGGCGCGGCTCGCGCGGCGGACGCGGGCGGCGCGGCGGCCGCGGACGCCGCAAAGCGGAGACGAGCGGGCAAGCGGCCGACTGACCGCCGGCGCGTCGCGATCGACACACGAGCGACCGGCCCTGCCCGACCGTGATGGCACGCCATCCGCTGGACATGCGGCATGCGCGAACCGCGGAGACGCAGGCGGGTCGTGATCGTCGTCGAGGACGACCCTCCGATCGGCCAGCTGCTGCGGGACGTCATCAACGACGAGGACGGCTACCTGGCGGTCCACGTGAGACGGCCGAGCGAGGCGCTCCGCGCGGTCAACACCGTCCGACCCGACCTGCTGGTCATCGACATCGGGCTCCCGGAGATGTCGGGCATCGAGCTCTACGACCGGCTGCGGTCCGATCCCGCGGTCTCCGGCGTCCCGGTGATCTTCGAGACCGCCATCGCCGACGCGTGCCGGCGCGAGCTCCGCGAGCGCGGCGTCACCCACGTCCTCGAGAAGCCGTTCGACCTCGCGGACGTGCGGCACTCGGTGCACCGGCTCGCACCGGCGGCGGTCGGCGGACCCTAGCCCGGGCCCCGGCGCGCGACGCCAGGGGGATCTCAGCGGCGGGCCGCGGCCACCTTCGTGATGTCCTCCGCCGTCGCGCGCGACGAGCGCACCAGCATGCGGAACGCCTCGAGGTCCATGGCGAGCACCTCGAGGCTCGTCTTCGCGCGCACCGTCGCGTTGCGCGGCTCGCCGGTGAGGAGACCGATCTCGCCGAAGTAGTCGCCCTCGTGGAGCTCGTTCACGACGCGCTCGCCCCCCGTGGCGTCGCGTCGCGTCACGACCGCGTCGCCGTGCGCGATGACGTACAGGTAGTCGGGCTCGTCGCCCTCGCGGATGACGGTCGCGCCGGGCGGGAACGTGCGCAGCTGCATGCGCTCGGTGGTGCGGGCGATGACCTCGCGCGGCGCCTTGGGGAACGCGCGCCCGGCGTGCTTGAGCTCCTCGATGTAGCGCTCGGCCGCCAGCACCGCGGTGGTCGCGTCGCCGACAGCGGTGGTGACCTGCTTGGCGAGCTGCGCGCGCGTGTCGCCCGCGGCGTACACGCCGGGGATGCTCGTCTGCATGTACTGGTCGGTGATGAGGTAGCCGCTCTGGTCGTGGTCGACGTGGTCGGCGAAGAGGTAGCGCCCCACCGGGCGGAAGCCGACGAAGACGAAGACGCCTTCGACCGGCAGGCGCTCGATCGACCCGTCCTTCTGCACGTCGATCCACTTGACGCCGGACGCGTCGCCGCCGATCTCCCGCACCACCGCGGGCGTCACGGTGCTCACCTTGTCCATGCCGAGCAGGCGGTCCTGGAGGATCTGCTGCGCGCGGAACTCGTCGCGGCGGTGGACGACGTACAGCTTCTTCGCGAAGCGCGTGAGGAAGAGGCCCTCCTGGAACGCGCTGTCGCCGCCGCCGATCACCGCGAGGTCGGCGCCCTTGAAGAACGCGCCGTCGCAGACCGCGCAGTACGAGACGCCCCTCCCGTGGAACTCGGCCTCGCCGGGCACGCCGAGCTTCGTCGGCTCGCCGCCGACGGTGACGATGACCGCGTAGGCGGTGTGGATCGTCCCGTCCGCGAGCTCGACGACGCGCCGGTCGCCGTCCAGGCGGATCTGCTTCACCGGCGCGTACGTCTCGATGCGCAGCCCGAACTTGCGCGCGTGATCGGCCATCTTCTGGGCGAGCTCGGCGCCGGTGACGCTCTCGAACCCCGGGTAGTCCTCGATGAGCTCGGTGTTGAGGATCTCGCCGCCGACATCCTTGGCCTCGAAGAGCACCGTGCTCATGCCGGCGCGCGCCGCGTACAGGCCGGCGGTGAGCCCGGCGGGTCCACCGCCGATGATGATGAGGTCGAAGTCGGCCACGAGCGTCCTCTCTCCGAGCGCGAAGGTGCGCTCTCACAGACTAGAACGCGCGAGGATTCCCGCGTATTCGCTCCGTCGCCGCCTGCTCCGCGGCTTCGCCGAGGTCGCTCATGAGCGCGCGCATCCAGTCGCGCGACGTCCAGCGCAGCACGGCCTCACGCATGAGCCCGGCGCGGCGGCGCCGCTCCTCGTCGGGCATGTCGATGGCGCGTTCGAGCGCCGACGCGGTGTCCTCGACGGAGAGCGGGTCGATGCCGATCGCGCCCTCGGCGAGCTCGGCGTACGCGCCCGCGGCGCGCGACAGCACGATCGCGGCACGCGGATTGAGCACGGCAGCCTCCTTCGCGACGAGGTTCATCCCGTCGGCGACGGAGTTCACGAGCACGACGTCGGCAGCGCGCAGCTCGGCGAGCGCGCGGCCGCGGTCGGGGCGCTTCACGATCTCGACGGTGCCCGGGCCGTGGCGCGCGTTCACGGCGCCGGCCGCGGCCGTGGCCTCGTCCCACTCGCGCGCGTACTCGGGGAGCTGCACGCGGGACGGGACGACGCGGGCGACGAAGCGGACCCTTCCGGCGAGATCCGGGCGCCGCTCGAGGAGCTGCCCGAACGCCCGGAAGCCGCGCGGCACGTTCTTGATCGGGTCCACGCGGTCCACCCGCACCACGAGCACCCGCGGGTCCTCGCGCAGCGCGCGTGCGCGCGCCTCGCTGGGCCGCAGGTCGCGCGGGTCGATCGACACGGGGCGAACGCGCAGGAGCGTCCGCCGGCCGCCGTGCGTGAGGCGCTCTCCGTCCGTCTCGGCCTCCGGGAGCAGCGCGCCGGCGCACGCGGCGAACTCGCGGCGCGAGCCCTCGTCCTGGAAGCCGAGCACGTCCGCCCCCAGGGCGCCGCGCAGGAGCGTCGCGAGCACGTCGTCGGGCACGGCCCGCCGCCACACCTCGAGCCGAGGCCAGGGGATGTGCACGAAGTGCGCGAGCGGCAGGCCGGGCAGCCGTTCGCGCACCAGGCGCGGGAGCGCGTAGAGCTGGTAGTCGTGGCTCATCACCGCGACGCTGCGCTCGGGACGATGCGCCTCGCGGCTCACGGCGTCGGCGAAGATGCGGGCCGCCTCGAGGTACCGGCGCGCGAGCGCGCGCACGCGCTCGACGGGCTCCGGGTCGACGCGCAGCGGCCACAGCCCGTGCTGGACGAACCAGAGGATGCGGTTGCTGAACGCACCGTAGAAGTCGGCGAAGAGCTCCTCGGGGATGTCGAGCAGCCGCAGCGTCAGCCGGCCGCTGCCCAGGACGCCGCCGCGCTCGCGCTGCGCCGCCGCCACCTCGCGATCCTCGGACCCGGCGGTCGCGGCGATCCACGTGACCGGCGTCGCCCGCGACAGGTGTGACAGCGCGGTCACCACGCCACCCGCGCCGCGATCGAACCGCAGGCGGGCCCCCCGGCGCGCGAAAGTGACGGGCGCGCGACTGGTGACGAGGAGCAGGGAGTCCTCGCGCCTCAGGACGCCAGCGCCTCCACGGCCGAGTTGAGCAGCGCGCATATCGCGCCGGGCGAGTCCACGCGGACGTCGGGCTCGACCTCCTCGGTCACGCCTGCGCCCACGGCCACGACGAGGGCGGCGCCGCCGATCGCGGCCGCGTGCTCGCGGGCCGCGACGAACGCCGGCACGTCGACCGCGTCGTCGCCGAGCACGACGAGGCCGCGGAGCCCGTAGGCATCGGCGATGGTGCGCAGGCTGCGCCCCTTGTCGCTCTCGATCGGGGCGCGGACCTCGACGTGCGCGGTGCGCGGGATGACCTCGAGTCCGCGACGCGACGCGACGCGACGCGCGACCTCGAGGACGCGCGGGCCGACCGAGGGCTCGCGGCGGTAGTGCACGGCGAAGCCGATGCCCTTGTCCTCGAACACGAGCCCGGGGACGTTCGCCAGTGAGAGGCGCAGCATCGCCTGCGCGCGCGCGAGGCGCGCGTGGTAGCGCTCCGCCCCCGGCGGACGGAGCAGCTCGCCGCGGAACCAGCGCTCGGCGCCGTGGTTGCCGACGTAGAGCGCCTCGTCGATGCGGACCATGCGCCACGCCTCGTCGGCGGGTCTGCCGCTCATGACGCAGAGGAGGTCCACGTGCGGCGCGATCGCCTGGAGCGCCTCGCGGCACGCGGGATCCACCCACGCCTCGCTCGGCGTGGCCACGATCGGGCTGATCGTTCCGTCGATGTCCGTGAAGATCGCGCTCGGTCGCCGCCCGAGCGTGTCCGCGACCGCCCAGCTGTTGAGATCGCCGGGGGGGCGCACGCGCGGGCGCGAGCCGTCGTCCCGGCGTGGGGAAGGGTCGATCGTCGCGGTGGCCATCGGTCGCTCCTCCGGTCGCCTGCGGGGTTAGCAGTCGGGCTCGGGTCGTGAGGTGCCCTGGAGCGTCGCCGCTCCTTCGCCCCGAAGAGGTCATTCCCCCGCTCCCTCGCCGCTCGAGGGATTCGGCCATGTCTGCGGCGTTCGCGCGTCGTCGCGAACGACATCGATGGTACCGCGAATGCGGTGTGATCGCGATGTCGAATGACGGCACACGTGCGCGACATGCCGACCCGACGCCGATGCCGGTGCGGGGCGAGAATCACCATGGCCCGAGCGCGGAGCATCGCTCCGCGCACGATCACGGAGGAGGTGCGTCATGCCTGAGGTACAGGCGGCATCGAAGATGGGCCTCTCGGTCGGCGACGCGGCGAAGGGCGCGGTCATCGGCTCGCTGCGTGGGACCGCGGCGAGTCCGGCCGCCTAGGGCGGCGGCGAGCCGGACCGCGGCTCCCACGGTCGCGTCCGACGTCGACGGCCGGCGGCGCGTCGTCATCGACGCGGTGTCGCCGGCCGTTGCGCCGGCCGACGGGGCGCGTCATCCGGTGAAGCGCGTCGTCGGCGAGACGCTCTCGGTGGAGGCCGACGTCCTCGCCGACGGCCACGAGCACCTGCGCTGCGTCGTGCAGCACCGCCCGGCCGGCGGCGCGACGTGGAGCGAGACGGAGATGCGCGCGCTCGGGAACGACCGCTGGCGCGCGGACCTGGCCTTCCCGGCCGTCGGTCGGTACGCGTACCGGCTGGCGGCGTGGATCGACCGCTTCGCGACGTGGTCCGACGAGCTCGCGAAGCGCGCGGCGGCCGGCGAGGACCTCACGGCGGAGCTGGGGACCGGCGCCCGCATCGTGCGCGCGGCCGCGGACGCGGCGAGCGGCGGCGATCGCGAGGCGCTGCTCGCCCACGCGGAGCGCCTCGCCGCCGGGCGCGACGGCGCGACGGCGGCATCCGAGCCGGACCTCGTCGCGCTGATGCGCCGGTACGACCCGCGTCCGCACGTGACGACGCCGCCGTCCGAGGTGCCGGTGACGGTCGAGCGCGAACGCGCGCGCTTCAGCACCTGGTACGAGCTCTTCCCGCGCTCGGCCGGACCGGCGGAGCGCCACGGCACGCTCGCGGACGTGCGCCTGCGGCTGCCGCTCGTCGAGCGGATGGGCTTCGACGTGCTCTACCTCCCGCCGATCCATCCGATCGGGACGACCGAGCGCCGCGGCCCGAACAACACCGCCTCGCACGACGCGCGCGACACCGGCAGCCCGTGGGCCATCGGCGCGCCCGCCGGCGGCCACGACGCGATCCACCCCGAGCTCGGCACGCTCGACGACCTGCGCGCGCTCGTCGCGGACGCGCGTGGGCGCGGCATCGACGTCGCGCTCGACCTCGCCTTCCAGTGCTCCCCCGACCACCCCTACGTGCGCGACCACCCGCAGTGGTTCCGCCGCCGCCCCGACGGGACGGTGCGGTACGCGGAGAATCCGCCGAAGAAGTACCGCGACGTCTACCCGTTCGACTTCGAGACCGAGGACTGGCGCGCGCTGTGGGACGAGCTCCTGCGCGTCACGCTGTTCTGGGTCGAGCAGGGCATCCGCGTCTTCCGCGCCGACAACCCGCACACGAAGCCGTTCGCGTTCTGGGAGTGGCTCATCGATCGGGTGCGGGCGGCGTGTCCCGAGGTGATCTTCCTCTCCGAGGCCTTCACCCGCCCGAAGGTGATGTACCGGCTCGCGAAGCTCGGCTTCACGCAGTCCTACACGTACTTCGCGTGGCGCACCTCGAAGCGCGAGCTCGAGCGGTACTTCACCGAGCTCACCCGCACGCCGGTCCGCGAGTTCTTCCGGCCGAACCTGTGGCCGAACACGCCCGACGTCCTCACCGAGCAGCTCCAGTTCGGCGGCAGGCCCGCGTTCGTCACCCGCGTCGTGCTCGCCGCGACGCTCGGGGCGAGCTACGGCATCTACGGTCCCGCGTTCGAGCTCGTCGAGCAGCGCGCCGTCGCGCCGGGGAGCGAGGAGTACCTCGACTCCGAGAAGTACCAGCGGCGCGCCTGGGACTGGGGCGAGCGGTCCGGCATCCGCGAGGTGATCGCGCTCCTCAACCGCATCCGCCGCGCGAACCCCGCGCTGCAGACCGACCGCGGGCTGCGCTTCCACGCGACCGACAACGAGGCGCTCATCGCGTACAGCAAACGGAGCGCCGACGGCGCGAACGTCATCCTGACGGTCGTGAACCTCGACCCGCACCACGCGCAGGCCGGCTTCGTCGAGTGCGACCTCGCCGAGCTCGGGCTCGACACGGACGACGCGTTCCAGGTGCACGATCTGCTCGGCGGCGGGCGGTACCTGTGGCGCGGCGCGCGCAACCACGTCGATCTCCGGCCGGACGGACTGCCCGCGCACGTCTTCACGGTCAGGAGGCGGACACGGACCGAGCGTGACTTCGACTACTACGAGTAGCCTCCGCGGCAGGCGCCGCGGCACGGCGGCCGCGGCGCTCGACGGCGATCCGCTCTGGTACAAGGACGCGATCGTCTACGAGCTGCACGTGCGCTCGTTCTTCGACGCGAACGGCGACGGCATCGGCGACTTCCGCGGGCTCATCGAAAAGCTCGACTACCTGCAGGACCTCGGCGTCACCGCGCTGTGGCTGCTGCCGTTCTACCCCTCGCCGCTGAAGGACGACGGCTACGACATCTCCGACTACACCGACGTGAACCCGATGTACGGGTCGCTCGCCGACGTGCGTGCGTTCGTCGCCGAGGCGCACGCGCGCGGGCTGCGGGTCGTCACCGAGCTGGTGGCGAACCACACCTCCGACCAGCACCCCTGGTTCCAGCGCGCGCGGCGCGCCAAGCCCGGGTCGGCCGCGCGCGACTTCTACGTGTGGAGCGATACGCCCGAGCGCTACCGCGACGCCCGCGTCATCTTCCGCGACTTCGAGGCGTCGAACTGGACGTGGGACCCGGTCGCGCGCGCGTACTACTGGCACCGCTTCTACGCGCACCAGCCCGACCTGAACTACGAGCACCCGGCGGTCCGGCGCGAGCTCATGCGCGTCCTCGACTTCTGGTTCGCGGCCGGCGTCGACGGGCTGCGCCTCGACGCGGTCCCGTACCTCTTCGAGCGCGAGGGGACCACCTGCGAGAACCTGCCCGAGACGCACGCGCTCCTGAAGGAGCTGCGCGCGCACGTCGACGCGTCGTTCGACGGCCGCATGCTCCTGGCGGAGGCGAACCAGTGGCCCGAGGACGCCGCCGCGTACTTCGGCAGCGGCGACGAGTGCCACGTCTGCTTCCACTTCCCGCTCATGCCGCGCCTCTTCATGTCGCTGCGCATGGAGGACCGCTTCCCGATCGTCGACATCCTCGAGCAGACGCCGCCGATCCCCGACGGCGCGCAGTGGGGCATCTTCCTGCGCAACCACGACGAGCTCACGCTGGAGATGGTCACCGACGAGGAGCGCGACTACATGTACCGCACCTACACGCTGGACCCCGAGGCGCGCATCAACCTCGGCATCCGGCGGCGCCTCGCGCCGCTGCTCGCGAACAACCGCCGCCGCATCGAGCTCATGAACGGCCTGCTCTTCTCGCTCCCCGGCACCCCGTTCATCTATTACGGCGACGAGATCGGCATGGGCGACAACATCTACCTCGGCGATCGCGACGGCGTGCGCGCGCCGATGCAGTGGAACAGCGACCGCAACGCGGGCTTCTCGCAGGCGAATCGCCAGCGGCTGTTCCTGCCGGTCGTCGTCGACCCCGAGTACCACTACGAGGCGGTCAACGTCGAGACGCAGCTCGCGAACCCGCAGTCGCTGCTCGGCTGGATGCGCAGGCTCATCACGCTCCGCAAGCAGCACCCGGCCTTCGGCCGCGGCACGTTCGAGCTCCTCCATCCCGACAACCGCAAGGTGCTGGCGTTCCTGCGCCGCACCGACGCGGAGCGCATCCTCGTCGTCGCGAACCTGTCGCGCTTCGCGCAGCCGATGTCGCTCGACCTCTCGACGCTGCGGGGCGCCACCCCGGTGGAGCTCTTCGGGCGCACGCCCTTCCCGCCGATCGGCGAGCTCCCCTACCTGCTTACGCTCGGGCCGCACTCCTTCTACTGGTTCTCGCTCGAGGAGGCGCCGGCACCCGCCGCCGAGGGGGGCCGCACGCGCGCCGCGTCGCCGCTCGCCCTCGGGCAGCGGTGGCAGGAGCCACCCGGGCCCCGGCTGCGCCGCGCCCTCGCGGAGCGGCTGCCGGCGTACGTCGCCGAGCGGCGCTGGTTCGGCGGGAAGACGCGCCGCATCCGCACGGCGTCGTTCCGGGAGCTGCTCCCGCTCGGGAGCGCGGGGCACCGCTTCTACCTCGGCCTCGCCGAGCTCGGCTACACCGACGGCGAGCCCGACACCTACCTCGTGCCGTTCGGACTCGCCGGCGCGGCGCGCGCCGGGGAGATCGCGGCGCGCGCCCCGGACGCGCTCATCGCGCCGGTCGCCGGCGAGGACGCGTCGATCGTCGACGCGACGGCGGATCCGGACTTCGGCGCGGCCCTCCTCGACGCGATCGCCAGGCGCCGCCGCTCCCGCGGGCAGGCCGGGGCGCTCGTCGCGGAGCCGACGGCGGCGTTCGCGGCGCTGCGCTCGGGGGTCGAGGCGGGACCGACGCTGGCGCGGATCGAGCAGAGCAACAACTCGCTCGTGTTCGGCGAGCGGCTCATGCTCAAGCTCTTCCGCCGGCTCGAGCCCGGCACCAACCCCGAGCTCGAGATCGGGCGCGCGCTCACCGCCGCCCGCTTCGCGCACGCCGCGACCACCGCCGGAAGCATCGAGTACCGGCCGGACCGCGGCGAGCCCCTCACCGTCGCGGTGCTGCAGGGCTACGTCCCGAGCGAGGGCGACGCGTGGCGGCTGGCGCTCGCCGCCTTCGAGGACTTCGCGGCGCGCGTCGCGGCGCAGCCCGCGCCGCCGGCGCCGGCGAGCGACGCCGCCGCCCTGCTCGCGCTCGCCGGCGTCCCCGCACCGGCCGACGCCGGCGCGGCCATCGGACCCTTCCTGGAGCGCGCGGCGCTCCTGGGCCGGCGCACCGCGGAGCTGCACGCGGCGCTCGCGGCGGTCGACGACCCCGCGTTCGCGCCGGAGCCCTTCGGCCAGCTCTACCAGCGGTCGCTCTCGCAGTCGATGCACGCGCTCGCCGCCCGCGCGCTCGACGCGCTGCGGGCGGCCCGCGTCGCCGACGACGCCCGCGACGACGCCCGGGCGGTGCTCGCGGCCGGGACGCGGCTCGAGGAGCGCTTCCGCGCGCTGCGCGGCCGCACGCTCGAGCTCACGCGCATCCGCACGCACGGCGACCTGCACCTCGGCCAGGTGCTGGCGACGCCGTCCGACTTCGTGTTCATCGACTTCGAGGGCGAGCCGGCGCGCAGCGTGCACGATCGCCGGCTGAAGCAGCCGGCGCTGCGCGACGTCGCCGGCGTGGTCCGCTCGTTCGCGTACGCCGCCGAGGCCGGCGCGCGCGCCGCCACGGGCGACGTGCGCGGCTGGGCCGCGGTCTGGCGCGCGCGGACCGCGGCGCGCTACCTGGCCGCGTACCTCGAGGCGTCGCGCGGCGCGGCCTTCGTCCCGCCGCGCGAGGACGACCTCCGCGTGCTCCTCGACGCGCTCGTCCTGGAGAAGGCACTCTACGAGCTGCTGTACGAGCTCAACAACCGTCCGGACTGGGTTGGCGTGCCGCTCGCGGGTCTGCGGGAGCTGCTGCGATGACGACCACGGCACGCGACCAGCTCTTCTCCGCGGACGACCTGCACCTCTTCAACGAGGGAACGCACCGCCGGCTCTTCGACCGGCTCGGCGCGCATCGCCGCATCGTCGGCGCGCGCGCGGGCGTGACCTTCTCGGTCTGGGCGCCGAACGCCGAGCGCGTCAGCGTGGTCGGCGACTGGAACGGCTGGGACGAGGCGGCCGACGAGCTCGCGCCCGTCGGCGTGTCGGGCATCTGGTCCGGGTTCGTCGGGGGCGTCGCGGACGGCATGCGCTACAAGTACGCGATCCGCTCGCGCGCCCGCGGGTACCGCGTGCACAAGGCCGATCCGTTCGCGACTCGCGCGGAGCTCCCGCCGGGCACCGCCAGCGTCGTGTGGGACACCGGCGGCCACGAGTGGGGCGACGCCGCGTGGATGCGCTCGCGCGCGTCGTTCGACGCGTCGGCGCGACCGGTCTCGATCTACGAGGCGCACGCCGGCTCGTGGATGCGCGTCCTCGAGGAGGGCGGACGAAGCCTCACCTACCGCGAGCTCGCGCCGCGCCTGGTCGAGCACCTCGGGGCGCACGGCTTCACGCACGTCGAGCTCCTCCCGCTCACCGAGCATCCCTTCGGCGGCTCCTGGGGCTACCAGTCCACGGGGTACTTCGCGCCGACGGCGCGCCACGGCACGCCGCAGGACCTCATGGCGTTCGTCGACACGCTGCACCGGGCCGGGTTCGGCGTCATCCTCGACTGGGTGCCCTCGCACTTCCCCGACGACGAGCACGGCCTCGTGTACTTCGACGGCACGCACCTCTACGAGCACGCCGACCCGCGCCGCGGGCGGCACGCCGACTGGGGGTCGTACGTCTTCAACTACGGGCGGCACGAGGTGCGCGGCTTCCTCATCTCGAGCGCGATCTGGTGGCTGGAGCGGTACCACGTCGACGGGCTGCGCGTCGACGCGGTCGCCTCGATGCTGTACCTCGACTACTCGCGCGGGCCCGGCGAGTGGGTCCCGAACCGCTACGGCGGCCACGAGGACCTCGAGGCGATCGACTTCCTGCGGGCGATGAACGACGCGGTCCACGCCGAGGTCCCGCACGCGCTGACCATCGCGGAGGAGTCGACCGCGTGGCCGATGGTGTCGCGGCCGACGCACCTCGGCGGGCTCGGCTTCGACATGAAGTGGGACATGGGCTGGATGAACGACACGCTGCGCTACATGGCGCACGACCCCATCCACCGCAAGTACCACCACTCGGAGCTCACGTTCCGCATGGTCTACGCGTTCTCCGAGCGCTACGTGCTGCCGCTCTCGCACGACGAGGTCGTGCACGGCAAGGGCGCGCTGCTCGCGAAGATGCCCGGCGACGACTGGCAGAAGCGCGCGAACCTGCGGCTCCTCTACGCGTACCAGTGCGCGCAGCCGGGGAAGAAGCTGCTCTTCATGGGCGGGGAGGTCGGGCAGTGGGAGGAGTGGTCGCACGAGTCGAGCGTGTCGTGGCACCTGCTCGACGACCCCGCGCACGCGGGCATCGCGCGCTGCGTCGCGCACCTGCAGCGCACGTACGCGGGCGAGCCCGCGCTGCACGAGCTCGACTTCGACCCCGCCGGCTTCGAGTGGGTGATCTCGGACGATTGGGAGCAGAGCGTCGTCGCGTTCCTGCGCATCGACCGCTCGCGCGAGCGCCGCGTGCTCGCGGCGTTCAACTTCACGCCGGTGCCGCGCCTGGCCTACCGCCTCGGCGCACCGCTCGGCGGGCACTGGCGCGAGATCGCGAACACCGACGCCGTCGAGTACGGCGGGACCGGCACCGGCAACTTCGGCGGCGTGGATGCGGCGCCGTTCCCCTCGCACGGCCGGCCGTACTCGCTGACGATCGACCTGCCCCCGCTCGCGGCGGTGTTCTTCGCGAACGGCGACGCGCGGCCCGAGCGATGAGCGAGCGCTTCGTCTGCGTCCACGCGCACTTCTACCAGCCGCCGCGCGAGAACCCGTGGCTCGAGGCCGTCGAGCTGCAGGACTCCGCGTTCCCCTTCCACGACTGGAACGAGCGCATCACCGAGCAGTGCTACGCGCCCAACGGCGCCTCGCGGATCCTCGACGGCGAGGGCCGCATCGTGGACATCGTCAACAACTACGCGCAGATCAGCCACAACTTCGGCCCGACGCTCCTGGCGTGGCTCGAGCAGCGCCGGCCGGACGTCTACGCGAGCGTGATCGCCGCCGACGCGCTGTCGCGGCAGCGCTTCGACGGGCACGGCTCGGCGATGGCGCAGGCCTACAACCACATGATCATGCCCCTCGCGAACGCGCGCGATAAGCGCACGCAGGTGATCTGGGGCATCGCCGACTTCCGCCGCCGCTACGGCCGCGCGCCCGAGGGGATGTGGCTCCCCGAGACCGCGGTGGACCTGGAGACGCTCGCGATCCTCGCCGAGCACGGCATCCGCTTCACGGTGCTCGCGCCGTCGCAGGCGGCGCGCGTGCGGCGACGCGGCGCGCGGACGTGGCGCGACGTCTCCGGCTCGCGGATCGACCCGTCGCGCGCGTACACGGTGCGGCTCCGCGGCGGCTCGTCCCAGATCGCGGTGTTCTTCTACGACGGCCCGATCTCGCGCGCGGTGGCCTTCGAGGGGCTCCTCGAGAGCGGCGAGCGCTTCACCGGCCGGCTCATGTCGGCGTTCGACGACGCGCGCACCTGGCCGCAACTCGCGCACATCGCGACCGACGGCGAGACCTACGGCCACCACCACACCAGCGGCGACATGGCGCTCGCGTACGCGCTGCGCCAGATCGAGTCGCGCGAGGACGTGCGGCTCACGACCTACGGCGAGTTCCTGCGGCGCTTCCCGCCGACGCACGAGGTGGAGATCGTCGAGAACACCGCGTGGAGCTGCGTCCACGGGGTCGGCCGCTGGTGGACCGGCTGCGGCTGCAACACCGGCCGGCCCGGATGGAATCAGGAGTGGCGCCAGCCTCTGCGCGAGGCGCTGGACCATCTGCGCGACGCGCTCGCGCCGGCGTTCGAGGCCGGCGGAGGCGAGCTCCTCGGCGACGTCTGGGCGGCGCGCGACGCCTACATCGACGTCATCCTCGACCGCTCCGCCGCGACGCGCGGCTCGTTCCTGCTCGAGCACGCCGCGCGGCCGCTCGGGCCCGAGGAGCAGGCCCGCATGTGGAAGTGGCTCGAGCTGCAGCGCCAGACGATGCTCATGTACACGAGCTGCGGGTGGTTCTTCGACGAGATCTCGGGCATCGAGACCGTCCAGGTCCTGCGGTACGCCGGCCGCGCGCTGCAGCTCGCACGCGACCTCGGCGTCGGCGAGCACGTGGAGGCTCGCTTCCTCGACCTGCTCGCCGGCGCGCGCAGCAACATCGCCGAGCAGGGCGACGGGCGCGCGATCTTCGAGCGCCACGTTCGGCCCGCGACGGTCGACCTCGCGAAGGTGGGCGCGCACTACGCGATCACGTCGCTCTTCGACGGGTACGGCGAACGCTCGCGCATCTACTGCTACCGCGTCGAGCGGATGGAGCAGGAGCTCCTCTCGACGGGCATGGCGAAGCTCGCCACCGGGCGCGTCCGCGTCTCGAGCGCGATCACGGAGGAGGCCGAGCTCCTGTCCTACGCCGTGCTGCACCTCGGCGACCACAACGTCCACGGGGCGGTCCGGCCCACGCGCGGCGACGAGCGCTACGCCGAGATGCGCAAGGGGCTGCGCGCGGCATTCGACCGCGGCGAGTACCCCGAGGTCATCCGCCTCATCGATCGACACTTCGCCGGCGGGACGTACTCGCTGAAGCAGCTCTTCCGTGACGACCAGCGGCGCATCATCGACGAGATCCTGCACGGCACGCTCGCGGCGGCCGAGGCGTCGTACCGCCAGGTGTACGAGCGTCACGCGCCGCTCATGCGCTTCCTGCGCGACATCAGCACGCCGCAGCCGGAGGCGCTGCTGGTGGCCGCGGGCTTCGTGCTCGACGCCGAGCTGCGCGCCGCGCTCGGCGCGGAGCCGCTCGACCTCACCCGGATCAGGGCGCTCGTCGCCGAGGTGGACAGCTGGGGCATCCCGCTCAAAAGCGAGGAGCTCGGCTACGTGCTCGAGAAGAAGATCGACGGCCTCGCCGAGCGGCTCGCCGAGCGGCCGCGCGCGATGGAGGTCCTCGAGGAGCTCGACTCGGCCGCGCAGCTCGCGCGCGCGCTGCCGTTCCGCGCGGACCTGTGGAAGGCGCAGAACGTCTACCACGCGCTGCGTTCCACCGCGGCCGAGATGGACGGGGAGAAGGACGACGCGGACTGGCTCGCGCACTACCGCAGGCTCGGCGAGGCGCTCGGGGTGCGTCCTTGAGTCCTGGCCGGGAGCGTGAAGGGGTGGCGCGCGACGCTCAGCGCGGCGCGACCAGATCCGCGTAGAGGCGCAGGTGATCGCGCAGCATGCGCGTCACCAGGAACCGTCGCCGCACCGTCTCGCGACCGGCGTCCCCGAGCCTCCGGCGCAGCCCCTCGTCGGACAGGAGGCGCACGCAGCGGTCCGCGCACTCCGCGACGTCGGCGACGAGGAAGCCGTCGGCGCCGTCGGTGATCTGGAGCGCGATCCCGCCGGCGTTGCCGCCCACGACCGGCACGCCCTTCCACAGCGACTCGCTCACGGCGAGGCCGAAGCCCTCGCGCAGCGACTTGAGGATGCCCACGCTGGCCGCGCGCTGGAAGGCGTTCACGTCGCGCGCGTCGACGCCGTCGACGTTGGTGAGGATGCGCACGCGCGGCTCGCCGGCGGCGTGCGCGCGCGCGCGCTCGAGGTACGCCACGCCCTCGGGATCGTCGTCGGCGAGCCCGCCGACGAGCGCGAGCTGCGCGTCCGGGACGCGCCGGCGCACGATGCGGAACGCGTCGATGACCCCGAGCGGGTCCTTCCACGGATCGAACCGGGCGACCTGCACGAGCAGCGGGGACCGCGGGTCGACGTCGAAGCGTCGCAGCGTCGCCGCGACCACGCCGTCGTGCAGGTGGACGTTCTTCTCCGAGAGCGGGTCGATCGCCGGCGCGATGAGGCGCACGCGCGAGCGGTCGACCGACGCGGGCACGAAGGCCTCGATGGTGAAGACCATCGCGTCGTGCTCCTGGACGTACGGGAGGAGGAGCGCGAGCGCGGACGGGTGGGAGGTGGTGAGGTCGATGTGGCAGCGCCAGATCCACCTCGGGCGTCCGTCGGCGTTGAAGTGCCGCAGCGCGACGACCTGCGGATCGTGCGCGACGACGACGTCGGCTGCGGGCAGCTTCGGCGACTGGCGCCGGGCGACCGATTGCAGGAGCGCGCGCTGCGTCGTGCTCAGGTCGAGCGGCATGCCCTGGAGCGCGTTGTGGAGCCGCTTGGTGGCGTCGAAGAACACCGCGGGCGCGCTGATGGTCCACCACTGGGAGTCGAGGCCGACGCCGCGCTCGAGCGGCACCAGGCTCTGCAGCAGCTCGGCGACGCCGCCGCCGTACGCGGTCGCGTTCACGTGGACGACGCGCGCGCCGCGCAGGCGCTCGGCGAGCGCGCCGATCTCGGCCATCTCGTCGTCGGCGGAGATGCCGCGGTACGCATCGAGCGCGAGCCTGCGGAGGGGGACCCGCTTCACGCCTGACGCGGCTCCCAGCGCGCGCGGCCCGCGGGTGCCAGGAGCGCGTTGCACTCCGCTCCGACAAGCACGACGAGCGAGACCAGGTACAGCCAGAGCAGGAACGCGAACGCCGTCCCGAACGTCGTGTACGCGGCCGCCGCCTCCATCGCGCGGTCGAGGTAGAGGCCGAAGCCCGCGCTGACGATCACGGATCCGACCAGGGCAACGAGCGTGCCGGGGAGCGCCGCGCGGTAGCGCATGCGGACGTTCGGCAGGCGGTGGTACGCGACGGACATCAGCGCGAAGAAGGCGGCGGCGACGAGCGCGAGCTCGACGGCGTTGATGGCGCCCGCGCCGGCGTCGCCGGCGCCGACCGCGCTCGCGGCCGCCCGCGCGATGCGACGTCCGGCGGTCACCACGACGAGCGCCGCGAGCGCGACGAGCGGGAGCGCGGCCGCGACCGCGAGGCCCAGGGCCTGCCGGCGCCACAGCGGGCCGGGCGCGGCGACGTCGTACGCGCGGTTGAGGCCCTTCACGAGCGCGCCGACGCCGCCCGCGACGCCCCAGAGCGTGCCGGCGAGCCCGAGCGTGAGGAAGCCGCCGGACCGCTCGGCGACCATCCGCGCCGCGACCTCCTCGAGGATCTGGGTGACCGCGGGCGGCAGGAGCGGGCGCCCCTCCTCGATGAGCCGGGCGAGCAGGCCGGGCAGGCCGATCGCGTCGCCGATGAAGCCGAGCGTCGCGACGAGGAGCAGCAGCAGCGGGACGAGCGCGAACAGGAACCGGTACGCCATCTCCGCCGCCATCCCGCCGAGGTCGTCCTCGCCGATCTCGCGCACCAGCGCGAGGCCGAAGCGGACGATCACGCCACGCTCACGGCGTCGGCTTGGCCACCATGAGGAACACGATCGCGAGCACCATGAGCGACACGACGATCCCCCAGGCACGGCCGCGCGCCGCGGCGGCCCGGTACGCGTCGCTCGCCGGGCCGTCGGTCTCGAGCGCGCGCAGCTGCGCGCGGAAGCCCGGCGCGATGAAGGCGAACGCCAGGACGAGCACGAGCGCGTACAGCGCGAGCGCCCCGGCGATCCAGAACGTCGTGAGCGGATAGCCCGCGCGCAGGGCCATGAAGAGGCCCGTGAGCAGCAGGAGGCCGTAGGCGGGGTTCGCGAAGCGATCGTCGATGAGCTTGATCGTCCGCATGACGAAGCCGATGTGCTCGGGATCCCGGGCCGAGCGGGCGATCCAGATGCCGTACGACGCGTTGAACCCGACCGCGACGATCGCGAGCGTCACGTGGATGAACTTCGTCACGGTGTACTCCATCCGGCCTCCCTCACGTCCGCGCGGTGACCGGGATCGCGGCGCCCGTCACGCCGCTCGCCTCCGCCGAGCAGAGGAAGCGGATGAGCGCGCCGAGCTCGGCCGGCGTGACCCACGCGGCCGGGTCGGCCTTCGGCATGTTCGCGCGGTTGACGGGATGGTCGATGGTGGACGGCAGCACGACGTTCGCGGTGATGCCCTCGCCCTTGAGCTCGGCCGCGAGCGACTCGGTCCAGCGGATGAGCGCGCCCTTCGCCATCGCGTACCCGGCGCCGCTGCGCCGGCCCTGCAGACCGGCGAGCGCGCCGACGGTCACGATGCGGCCGTAGCCGCGCGCGCGCATCGGCCGCACGCACGCGGCGGTCGCGGTGACCGCGGTGCGGACGTTCGCCGCCCAGAGCCGCTCGATCCCCTCGAGGTCGAGCGCCGAGCCCGCCGCGTACCCTCCGGCGAGGTTCGCGAGCGCGTCCACCCTCCCCCACGCTCGCAGCACCCCGTCGACGAAGGCCGTCATTGCGGCCGCGTCCGCCGGATCGGCCGTATCGGCGATGAGATGCGGCGCATCGGAAGAGCCGACACGATCGCCGAGTGACGCGCGCAGCTCGCCCGCCCTGTCCAGGTCGCGGACGGGCATCGCGACGTGCGCGCCGGCCTCGAGGAACATCCGCACGACCGTGCGCCCGAGGTTCCCGGTGGCCCCCGTGACGACCACCGCACGATCCGAGAACGACATGATGTGGAACGTAGTATTGGTCAGGTGAGCGTCCTCGATCGCGTCGACCAGCCGAGCGACCTGCGCGCCCTGACGAAGCACGAGCTCCTGCGGCTCTGCGACGAGCTCCGCGCGTTCACGGTCGAGGCCGTGCAGAAGACCGGCGGGCACATCTCCTCGAGCCTCGGCACCGTCGAGCTCACCGTCGCGCTGCACCGCGTCTTCGAGTCGCCGCGCGACCGCCTGGTCTGGGACACCGGCCACCAGGCCTACATCCACAAGATGCTCACCGGCCGCCGCGCGCGGTTCGACACGCTGCGGCAGTTCGGCGGCATCTCGGGCTTCCTGTCGCGGGCCGAGTCGGAGCACGACGTCTTCGGCGCCGGCCACGCGGGGACGTCCATCTCGGCGGCGCACGGCATGGCCGTCGCGCGCGACCTCATGGGCGAGGAGCGGCACGTCGTCGCGATCATCGGCGACGGCGCGCTCACGGCGGGGATGGCGTTCGAGGGGCTGAACAACGTCGGCCACGACCACCGGCGCGTCATCGTCGTCCTGAACGACAACGGCATGAGCATCGCGCCGAACGTCGGCGCGGTCTCGCGGATGCTCGAGGCGGTGCGCACGGCGACGCCCTACCGCGGCGCGAAGCACGCCGTGCGCTCGGTGCTCGACCGCATGCCCGCGGGCGAGCTCGCCGAGGAGGCGCGGCGCCGCATCTTCACCAGCCTCAAAGCGCTCCTCATCCCGAACCTGCTCTTCGAGCAGCTCGGCTTCACGTACTTCGGGCCGGTGGACGGCCACGACCTGTTCGCGGTCGAGGGCATCCTCGAGCGGGCACGCGACTTCCGCGACGGGCCGGTGCTGGTCCACGTCCACACGCAGAAGGGCCACGGCTACGGCCCGGCCGAGGACGACAACGTGAAGTGGCACGGCGTCTCGGCGACGGGCGCGAGCAAGCCGGCCGGCCCGCAGTACACGGCCGTGTTCGCCGAGACCGTGCGCGAGATCCTCTCGCGCGACGAGCGCGCGGTCGCGATCACCGCGGCCATGCCCGGCGGCACCGGGCTCCAGCCGCTGTTCAAGGAGTTCCCCGGCCGGCTCATCGACGTGGGCATCTGCGAGCAGCACGCCGTGACGATGGCCGCCGGCCTCGCGACCGCCGGCATCGTGCCGATCGTCGCGATCTACTCGACGTTCCTGCAGCGCGGCTACGACCAGATGCTCCACGACGTCGCGGTGCAGGACCTCCCGATCGTGCTCGCGATGGACCGCGCCGGCATCGTGGGCGACGACGGCCGCACGCACCAAGGCCTCTACGACATCGGCTATCTGCGCGCGATGCCGGGCATGACGCTGATGGCGCCGAAGGACGAGGCCGAGCTGCGGCACATGATCTTCACCGCCTACCGCCACGCGGCCGAGCGACGCGGTCCCGTCGGCGTGCGGTTCCCGCGCGGCGCGGGCTCCGGCGCCCGGCTCGACGAGCCGCTGCGGGAGATCCCGCTCGGCGTCTCGGAGACGCTCCGCGAGGGCGCCGACCTCGCGATCCTGGCGTACGGCCACCCGGTGAACGCCGCGCTCGCCGCTGCGGACGCGCTCGCGCGGAACGGCATCGAGGCGACGGTGGTCAACGCGCGCTTCGCGAAGCCGCTCGACGTCGACCGCATCCTCGCCCTCGCCGCCCGCACGACGCGCTTCGTGACGGTGGAGGAGCACGTCATCGCCACGGGCTTCGGCTCCGCGGTCGCCGAGCTGCTCGCCGAGCGCGGCGCGCGGGCGGAGACGCTCATGCTCGGCATCCCCGACGAGCACGTCGACCACGGCGCGCAGTCGCTGTGGCGGCGCCACCACGGGCTCGACGCCGACGGCATCGCGTCCGCGGTCCGCGCCCGCTGGCCGCAGCTCGTGCGCGCGAGCGCCGCGGCGGAGAGCGCGGGCTAGCGACCTACCGCAGCATGTCGTAGCGGTTCGCGGGGTCCCACAGCAGGTAGCTCTTCACGCCGCGCTCGGACGCCGCGTCGATCTGCGCCTGCACCTGCGCGCGCCCGTAGAGGTGGCGGAGCGAGAAGGCCTGGAGCCACGGGCGGAGCTGGGTCGCCCTGCCGTCCACCTTCACCAGCGCGTCGGCGAGGCCGGCGAGGATCACCCCGCGCGGCGCGAGGTCGGGGTCCGGGAACCCGTAGGAGTTCGGGGCGTAGTGGGAGGGGTACATCATCGGCGAGACCACGTCGACGACCTTCGCCACCGCGGCGAGGTCCTGGCCGATGTTCATGTCGTCCACCGCCGTCGTGGTGAGGCCGAACAGGTCCGCCGAGAGACGGATGCGGTCGGGCAGCGCCGCGCGCATCTCGCGCAGGAAGACGTCGATCGCGGCGACGCGCGAGGCTTGATCGCCGCGGTCGAGCCGCTCGGCGCCACGGCCGGTCGGGAACCGGACGTAGTCGAGCTGCACCTCGTCGAAGCCCATGCGGACCGCCTTCATCGCGAGGGCGATGAGCGCTGCGCGGGTCGCCTCCTTGCGCGGGTCCACCCACGGCAGGCCGGATTCGCCGAGCCAGACGCGCCCGTCGAGCTGGAACGCGAGGTCGGGACGCTCCGCGGCGAGCGCGCCGTTCTCGAACGAGACGATGCGCGCGATGGCGTAGAGGCCCGCGTCGTGCGCGGCTTCGACGGCGGGGGACTGGTCGAACTCGTTGCCCGACGAATCCTTGACGTCGATCACGACGGCGTTCATGCCGCTGCGCCGCACCAGCGCGTACAGGTCGGCGCGCCGGGCGGCGTCGCCCGCGACCCAGCCCGTGAGGTACACGCCGCGGACCTCGCGCGGGACGAGGTGCGCGGGGACGGGTGCGAGCCCGACCGCGTAGGTGAGGACCGCGACGAGCATCACACCGATCACAGGAGCTGACTCTACCGGCCGGTGAACGGCGAGACGAGCCTACTTACGGTCGCAGAGTCGTACAGATCCGCTACGACGCGCCGAGCTAGTCGTGGTCGTCGGTCGTGTCGGGGCTGGCGGTGGAGCGCGGCAGCGTCGGCCGTGGTGTGGCGGTGCGATCGGGCGGCGCGCTCTCGCGCGGGCTCGTGGACGCGCGCGGGGTGCGCGTCGGCTCGGGGCTGCGCGTCGGCTCCGGAGTGCCCTCGCCGCGTCCCCTTCCGCGGTCGTCCTTGTTGTTGCCGCCGGCGGCTCGCTGCTCGTCGTCCCGGGCGCGCTGGAGCGCGGGCTTCGCCTGCTCCGGGACCTTCTGCTCGAGCGCGTCGATGATCGACTGGTGCTTGTCGCGCGCGGTGTCGGCGACCTGCTGGGCGGCGTCGGCCTTCTGCTGCGGCGCGCTCTGCTGGATGGCGTCGACCGCCGCGCGGAACCGCGCCGCCGCCTGGGCGTACTCCTCGGATGCCGTCGGCGCCCGGTCCGAGCGGTCGGCGACCTGCTGCAGCTCGGCGAGGCGCCGGTCGGAGATGTCCGCGAGGAGCCGCACGCGCTGGACGTCGTCGAGCGTCAGCGCGACCTGCACGTCCTCGATCGTCTTCTTCAGCCCGAACGCCGGATCGCCGGGCAGGCTGCCCGCCGACGCGGCACCGGCGCCGGCCACGAGCACGATGGCGCCGAGCGCGACCGCGAACGCCGGGCGCAGGAAGGTCCAGGCCGTGCCGCGACCCGCGCGCGGGAGCGTCGCGTTCGCCTCGGCGAGCAAGCGGGCACGCAGCTCGCGACGGAACTCCTCACGCATGCGCGGCTGCGGCAGCCGGGGCTCCACTACAGCGCCTCCCGCGACGGGATGAGCTGGCGCAGCGCGCCGATGGCGCGGAATTGGATGCCGCGGACGGTGCCCTCGCGCTTGCCGACGATGCGCGCGATCTCCGGCGTGGTGAACCCCTCGAGGAAGCGCAGGACGATGACCTCCTGCTGGAGCGGGGTGAGCCTGGCGAGCGCCCGCCGCAGCGTGTCGCTGTCGGACCGCGCGAGCAGCTCGTCGTCGGGCTCGACCACGCGGTCGGCCTCGGGGTGGCGGAGGGCGTCCTCGAAGGAGACCTGGCGGGCGCCGCGGCGCGCCCGGTCGATGACCGCGTTGCGCGCGATCCGGTACAGCCAGGCGAGGAACGCCTGCCGCGGCTCGTATCGTGGGATCGCCTTCAGGGCCCGCATGAACACGTCGCTCGTCAGATCCTCCGCTTCGGCGTCGTCGCGGACCCGGTAGTACACGTACCGGTAGACCGCTTCGGCGTGCCGGTCATAGAGGAGGCCGAAGGCCGCCACGTCGCCACGGCTCGCCCGGACGGCGAGGCCGGCGTCCTCGTCCCGCTCTACCGGGGTAACGGCGGCCCGCTCGGCGCCGTTAGGAGTGGCCATGCTCACGTCACCGTAACGACGCGAGGTACGCGACCAGCGCGCCCAGGTCCTGCTCGGGGATGGCGTCGGCGAGGCCGCGGGGCATCGAGTCAGGGTACCCCGGTACCACGTAGCCACCCGGATCGGTGATCGAGGCCCGGATGTAGGCCTCCGCCGGGGTGTCCGGGAGCCGCGTCCCCGCGACCGTGCCGATGCGGTCGAGCGGGGGGCCGACCGCCCGGAAGCCGTTCCAGATGCTGGGCGCGTGGCAGGAGGCGCAGGCGGCCTGCTGGTAGACCTGCTTCCCGCGGGCGATCGGGTCCTTCGCCGGCGGCTCGGGGCCGCACGACGCCCCGACCGCCGCCGCGGCGAGAATGACCCCGAATGGCAGACCCGCTCCCTTCCGCATCGCTCCACGATGCCACGGTCGTGCTCGACGACCGGCCCGTCCTCCGCGGGGCGACGCTGGAGGCCGGCCCCGGCCTGTCGCTCCTGCGGGGCGAGAACGGCTCCGGGAAGACGACGCTCCTGCGGGCGCTCGTCGGCCTGGTCGATCTCACCCGTGGGCGACGGAGCGTCACCGGCACGCCGCTGTACATCGGCCACCGACCGATGCTCCTGCGCGGCCTGACGGCGCGGGAGAACCTCACCTTCCTGGCATCCTTCCGCGGCGTGCGCGCGGACGTCGTCGCCGCGCTGCGCCGCTGGGGCCTCGAGGACGCGATGGACCGGCCGGTCGACCGGCTCTCCGCGGGTCAGCGGCGGCGCGCCGCGCTCGCGCGGCTCGAGACGGAGCCCGCGGCGGTCGTGCTGCTCGACGAGCCGTTCGCCGACCTCGACGTCGACGCGATCATCCTGCTGCGCGCCGCGGTGAACGGCGCGCTCGCGCGCCGGCAGGCCGTCCTCATGGTCACGCATCTCCACCACGAGCTCGACGCCGACGCGGCGGCGCGCTTCCACCTCAAGGACGGCATCGTGACGCCGGCATGAGCGGCGAGCCCGTGACGCTCGGCAAGATCGTCCTCGTCGCGCTGCGCGAGCTCTTCGCGGAGCGGCGCCATCCCGACGGACTCGCCGCCGCGCTCACCTTCACCGGGATGCTCGTGCTGCTCGAGAGCCTCGCGTTCGGCCCGGGGCGCGCGCGCGAGCCGGCGACGGCGAGCGCGGTGTTCTGGATCGCGGTGGTGTTCGCCGCCTCGCTCGTCACGATGCGCTCGTTCGACCGCGAGCTCGAGGACGACGCGATCGACGCCGTCATCGCGCTGCCCGGCGGGCGCGAGGCGCTCTACGCGGGGAAGGTGCTCGCGATCGCCGTCGTCGTCGCGGTCGTCGCGATCGCGGCCGGGGCCCTCTCGATCCTGCTCCTCGACCTGGGCATCGCGCTCCCCGGCCATCTCGTGCTCGTCGGGGCGCTCGGCGTCGTCGCGCTCCCGCCGGTCGTCGTGCTCGCGAACGTCCTGACGCTGCGCGTCCGGGCGCGGGTCGCGCTCGTGCCGATCCTCGCGTTCCCGATCCTCGTCCCGCAGCTTCTCGCCGCGACGCAGGGCGCGGCCGCGGCGCTCTCCGGCGACGCGGCGGCGGCCCTCGGCTGGTCGGGCCTGCTCGCCGCGTTCGCGCTTGTGTACGCCGTGCTCGGTCTTACCATCGTCCCTGCGGCCATCGAGTGAGGGCCCAGCCCGAAGAACAGGAATGATCGAGACCACAGCGGCGCCTTTCCCGACGCTCCGACTCCGGCCATGGCTCGCGCCCGTCGCGCTCGCCGCGGCGGCCGTCGGCACGTACATGGCGCTCTTCTGGGCGCCCACCGACGCGGTCCAGGGCGAGGTGTACCGGATCATCTACGTGCACGTCCCGCTCGCCTGGCTCTCGTACCTCGCCTTCGTCGTCGTGTTCCTCGCGTCGATCGGCTGGCTGTGGAGCCGGCGTCCGTGGTTCGACGCGCTCGCGGTCTCCTCGGCCGAGGTGGGCGTCCTGTTCACGGGCCTGTTCATCGTCGCGGGGTCGATCTGGGCGAAGCCCACCTGGGGCGTGTGGTGGACGTGGGACCCGCGTCTGGTGACCACATCGGTCATGTTCGTCATGTACCTCGGCTACCTCCTCCTGCGATCGCTCTCCACCGACTTCCAGCGGCGCGCCACGCGCGCCGCGGTGCTCGGCGTCATCGCCGTCGTCGACATCCCGATCGTGCACCTGTCGGTGATCTGGATGAACTCGATCCACCAGCTGCCGACGGTGCTGCGGATGACCGGCGGGCCGACGCTGGACCCGACCATGGGCCTGACGCTCGGCGTCAACGTCGTCGCGTTCACGCTCGTGTACCTCGCGCTCCTCGGAGAGCGCATGCACATCGAGCGCGCCCGCCAGCGGCTCGTGCTGGAGCGGCGGTCGTGACGCGGGTAGATCGAGCGACGAGCGATCCATGATCGGGAACCTCGGCTTCATCGTCGCGGCGTACGTCATCGTCTGGGGCGCGCTCGCGATCTACGTCATCACGCTGCGGCGGCGACGTGACCGTCTCTAGCCGCCGCGTGCTCCTCATCGCGACGCTCACCGCGGCGGTGCTCGTCGGGTTCGTCGCGGTGCAGAACCTCACGCCGTCGTCGATCTACTACCTCACGCCCTCCGAGGCGAGGCAGCAGGCCATCCCGCCCGGACAGGCGGTGCGTCTGGGCGGCCTCGTCCTGGCGGGCACGCTCGCCTACGACCCGACCTCGCGGCTCCTGCTCTTCTCCATCGGCGACGGCACGACGAGCGTCGCGGTGGTCGGCCGGGGCGCGCCGCCGGCGCTCCTGCGGGAGGGCGCCGGCGCGGTCGTGGAAGGCGCGTTCGCCGACGACGGAACGTTCCGCGCGGTCACCGTCCTCGCCAAGCACAACGAGCGCTACGCGCCGCCGTCGCCCGGGGCCACGCCGCGGGACCGTACGGTCCCATGACCTGGGCCGACCTCGGCGCGAGCGCGCTGCGCGCCGCGCTGCCCATCGCGATCTGGGGCTGCGGGGCGGCGGTCTACGCGGTCGCGCGCCGCGACGGGCGCGCGCTCGCGTCGGCGCGCTGGGCCACGGTCCTCGTGCTCGCCTTCATCGGCCTCGCGGTGTTCGCGATGGAGGGCGCGCTCCTCAGCCACGACTTCTCCATCCTCTACGTCGCGCAGAACAACGCGCGCGAGACGCCGCTGTTCTTCACCGCCATCTCGCTGTGGGCGGGGCTCGCCGGGTCGATCCTGCTCTGGGCGCTCGTGCTCGCCGGCGCCACGGCGTACGTCGCGTGGCGCGGAACGCGCGACCTGCCACGCCTCGCGACGACCGCGCTCGCGATCCTCCTCGGGATGAGCGTGTTCTTCCTGCTCATCATGACGACGCCGGTGGCCGATCCGTTCACGCGGGCCGACCCGGTGCCCGCCAACGGCCTCGGTCCGAACCCGCTGCTGCAGAACCATCCGCTCATGGCGCTGCACCCACCGCTCCTCTACCTCGGGTACGTGCTCTTCTCGGTCCCGTTCGCGTACGCGATCGCGTCGCTGATCCTCGGCGAGGCCGGCGACCGGTGGCTCGTCGCGACGCGTCGCTTCGCGCTCGTGTCGTGGGGGCTCCTCGGCCTCGGCATCGTCGTCGGGTCGTGGTGGTCGTACGCGGTCCTCGGCTGGGGCGGGTACTGGGCCTGGGACCCGGTGGAGAACGCGGCCCTCATGCCCTGGCTCGTCGCGACCGCCTACCTGCACTCGGTGATGGTCGAGGAGAAGCGGCGCCTCCTGCGCACCTGGAACCTCGCGCTCGTCGTGGCGACGTTCGCGCTGACGATCCTCGGGACGTTCCTCACGCGGAGCGGCGTGGTGAACTCCGTGCATTCGTTCACGCAGTCGGCGATCGGGCCGGTGCTGCTCGGCTACCTCGCGGCCATCGTCGTCCTCTCCGTCGGCCTCATCCTCTGGCGGATGCCGCGGCTCGCCGAGGCGGAGGGCATCGGCGCGCCGCTCTCGCGCGAGGCGATCTTCCTGGTGCAGAACGTCGTCTTCGTCGCCGCGACCGTCACCGTGCTCCTCGGCACGCTCTACCCGGTCTTCGCCGAAGCGCTCACCGGCGCGCAGCTCTCCATCGGGCGGCCGTACTTCGACCGGGTCGAGGTGCCGCTCGCGCTCGCGCTCCTCTTCCTCATGGGCGTCGGACCGCAGCTGCCGTGGCACGGCGCGTCGCGCGCCACGCTCGAGCGGCAGTTCACGGCGCCGATCCTCGCGGCGGCCGCGGGCGCCGCCGTCGCGCTCGCGGCCGGCCTGGACGGCGCCTTCACGGTCCTCACCTACGCGCTCGCGTTCTTCGTCGCCGCGACGGTGGTCCAGGAGTTCGCGCGCGGCGTCCGCGCGCGCGGCACGCTGCACGGCGAGCCACCGGCCGTCGCGTTCGTGAACCTGCTGCGGCGCAGCGGCCGCCGCTACGGTGGCTACGTCGTGCACCTCGGCATCGTCGTCGTCGCACTCGCGATCGCGACGAGCCAGGCGGCGACGATCCAGGTGGAGCAGACCCTCTCGCCGGGCGGCTCGATGACCGCGGGGCCGTACACCATCACCTTCGGCGCGCTGCGCGACGCCGCCGAGCCGCAGCGCGACCTGGTGTACGCGGATCTCACCGTGACCGGCAACGGCGTGCAGGAGAACGTGCGGCCCGCGCTCGCGTTCTATCCGAACGCGACGCAGGCGATCGGCTCACCCGGGATCGCCCCCGGGCCGCGCGAGGACGTGTACACCATCCTCTCCGCGTACGACACGCGCGGGAGCTCGTGGGCCACGATCCGCGTGCTCGTCATGCCGCTGGTGTCGTGGCTGTGGATCGGCGGCGGCATCGTGGGGATCGGCGCCCTCATCGCCGCGCTCCCGCAGCCGAAGCGGCGGCCGGTCGCGCAGCGGGCCGGCGCGCTCCCCGCGGAGGCGGAGGGGGCGCGGATGTGAGCGGCCGACGCCTGGCGATGCTCGTGGCGGTCCTCGCCGTCGCCGGCGCCGTCGCGTGGAGCGCGCTGCCGCGGCCGGAGACGCAGACGGAGCGCGTCGACCGCATCGCGTCGCAGCTGCGCTGCGTCGTGTGCCAGGGTCTGTCGGTGCGGGACTCGCCGTCGGAGACCGCGCGCCAGATGCGTGCCGTCGTCAGCCAGCGCGTCGGGGAGGGACGGACCGATCGGCAGATCTTCGACGAGTTCCGCGACGCGTACGGCGACTGGATCATCCTCTCTCCGCCGCTCCTGGGGTGGACCGGGCTCATCTGGCTCGTACCGGTGGCGGCGCTCCTGCTGGGCCTCCTGCTCGCGGTGCGCTGGATCCGGGCGGGGCCGCCGCCGCCGAAGGCGGACCCGTCTCCCGCCGACCTCGCGATGCTGCGCGAGCGCGCCGCGCGCGAGGAGGCGCTCGACTGAGCTACCTGCTCTTCGCGGCGCTCTTCCTCGCCGGGCTCGCGCTCGCCGCGCTGCCGTTCCTGTCGCGCCGCGCGCCCGCGTGGCCGAGCGAGGCGCCCGACGCGCGGGACGACGTCGCCCGCGCGGTGAGCGGCCTGCGCGACCTCGAGTTCGCGCGCGCCGCCGGGACGATCTCGACCGAGGACCACGCCCGCCTCACCGCCCTGCTCGCGCGCGGCGCGTTCGCGCCGGCGCGCTTGGAGCGGGCTGTCACCGCGCCGTGGCGGACCATCGTGGCCGGCGCGCTGCTCGCGGGCGCCGTCGCCGTGGTCGTCGTCGTGACGCTGCCGCGGTCGGTCGGCGATCGCGCGCCGGGCGCGCCGATCACCGGAAGCCTGCCGAGCGGTGCGCCGAGCCTCGAGCAGCTCCAGGCGCGCGCGAGCGCCGCACCGACGGACGTCCCGACGCGTCTCGCGCTCGCCGACGCGTACATCGAGAACGACCGCCTGAGCGAAGCGTCGGTGGTGTACCGGCAGGTCCTCGACCTCGACCCGCGGAACACGCCGGCCCTCAACGGCCTCGCCATCGTGCTCTTCCGCGCGGGGTCGTCGGACGGCGCGCTCCTCGCGCTCGACCGCGTCCTCACGCTCAACCCCAAGGAGCCCGACGCGCTGTTCCTCAAGGGGCTCATCCAGTACCAGCGCGAGGATTGGAAGGGCGCGGCCGCGACCTGGCGGGTGTTCCTCGACGTCGGCGAGTTCGATCCGCGCGCCGGGATGGTGCGCCCGCTCTACGACGACGCGGTGAAGCGGGCGGGGTGAACGGCTAGAATCGGCTCATACGGCGCGTCCGCGCCGGCTTTCATGGCGGCATTGGTGTAGCGGTTAGCACAGCAGATTGTGGATCTGTTAGCCCGGATTCGAATTCCGGATGCCGCCCAGAGTGTCGGCACCGCCGCGGGTCACGCCGCCGCGCTGATCACTTCCCGCTGTCCCCATTCTTGTTCGGGCCGGTGCTCGGCCCGGTGCCCTGATCGGCGGGCGGTCCGCCGGGTCCGCCGGGGACGGCCGCGCCGGAGCCTAGCGTCGGCCGCGTCGGCAGCGTCGGCAGCGCCGACGGCGGCACGAACCCGCCCGGGCCTGGGGCCTGTCCCTGTCCCTGTCCTTGACCCTTACCCTCGCCGCGCCCGTCATCCGGCCGTCGGGCCGGTTCCGGCGTCGCGCTCACGCCGCGCCGGCTCGGGGTGGCCGTGCCGCGCGGCAGCGCGTCGCTCTCGTCCTCGCCCAGCACGCGAGCGCCGGTCTTGCCGTCCTCACCGCGGCGCACCTCGAAGCCGGACCGGTCCTCACCGTTCGCCGAGCGCAGCGTGTCGCGGACCTCGAGCTCGCGCCCGCGCTCCTCGACGCGGACGGTGACCGCGCCGTCGCGCCGTGGGGCGGGACCGTCCGTCCGTGCGGCGACCCGACCGTCGGGCATGTCCGGGAGCTCGACCACGACGCTGTCGCCCTCGCGGCGCACCTGCGCGCCGGGCGTCTGCGCGACGAGCTTGCCGTCGCGCGTCACGCCGTTCGTCCGGCCGAGCGGGTCCACGACGAGCGAGCTCGACGCCGCCACGGTCACGCTGACGGTCCGCTCCGCTCTCGGCGCCGCCCGCGCCGGCGCGGGCGGCGCGTCGCGCCGCTGCGTCTGCGTCGTCCCCGCGGCCACCGGCACCTCGACGACACGCCCACCCTGCCCGGCGTCGGCGACCTGGGCGACCACCTCGCCCTCCGTCGTCGTCACCGTGGTCGCGTCGGCGTCGGAGGAGACCTCGAACTCCGTGCCACGCACGCTCGCGGTGCTCGCCGGCGTGCGCACCTCGTAGCGCGACGCCCCGGTCGCGAGCTTCGTCACGACGTGCCAGGTGCGGCCGACGAGCTGCGTCATGCTCACGATGGTGCCGCCGCCCGCGATCGCCTCGGCCTCATCCACGACGAGCGTCGTCAGCGGCTCGATCGTGACCGTGGAGCCTTCGAAGTACGTGATGACGGCACGCGCGCCGGCCGCGGTCTGGATCGCGTCGCCGGGGGCGATCACCTCGCCGTCGCGCGCCGGCGCGAACGACCCGCCCGCGCCGTGGCGCACGGCCACGTCGCCCGAGAGCACGGTCAGCGTGGTCGCGGCGCCGAGCGCGCTGCCGCTGCCCGGGCCGGCGGATCCGATCGCGAGCGTGAGCGCGACGCCGAGCGCGACGATGCCGGCGAGCATCCGGAAGCGACGGACGCGCATGCAGGCCTCCCCATTTCCGTCCGGGACGGTCCACCCACCGTGTCCGGCCTACACGAGGCGTAACGGACCCGTGGGCCGCAGGTCAGGGCCCGTTCGGGTGGGGAGCGGTCTCAGGCACGTCTCAGCGTCCGCGCGGCAGGGTCACTCGCGGGGCGGCGAGTACTCCGACACGGCGACGAGGAACGGACGCGTACGCCCGGGCTGGATCGTGAGCGGCTCGCCCAGGCCCGCCTTGGCGAAGATCGGGACGCGCAGCCCGTGCAGGCGCGACGTGCTGCGCTGCCACTCGGTGCCGCACACCGGACAGACGAACGCGCCGTCCGGCATGCGCTCGCCGTACGACAGCAGGATCTTCGCGCAGCAGCGCTCGACGTTCGGCTGGTGCCCGTCGGCCGAGCCGAGGTAGGGGAACGACGCCTGCGGGCCGACACGCGTGCGCCGCTCGAACGCGCGCCCGTCGGCACGTCGGTACGTCTCGGCCGCGGCCTTCGTCCACGCGGTGCCGCACTCGGGGCAGCGGAACGCGCGCTGCGGCTTGTAGAAGCCGCCCCATTCGATGATCCAGTCCTCGCAGCAGTCCGCGAGGATCACGCGATCGGCCATCAGCCCTCCCCCAGCAGCCAGCGGAGCACGGCCTTCTGCGCGTGCAGCCGGTTCTCGGCCTGATCGAAGACCGCGCTCTGCGGACCGTCCATCACGTCGTCGGTGATCTCCTCGCCGCGGTGGGCCGGAAGATCGTGCATCACGATCGCGTCAGGCTTCGCGCCGCGCAGGAGGTCCGCGTTCACCTGGTAACCGTGGAACGCGCGGCGCCGGCGCTCGTACTCCTGCTCCTGCCCCATGCTCGTCCAGACGTCCGTGTACACGACGTCCGCGTCCTTCACGGCGGCGACCGGATCGCGCAGCAGCGTCACGGTCCCGCCGCTCGCCGACGCGGCCCGTCGCGCGAGCTCGACGTAGCGCTCCTGCGGCTCGTAGCCCTCGGGCGTCGCGGCGCGCAGGTGGGCTCCGACGAGCGCCGTGCCGAGCATGAGCGAGTGCAGCACGTTGTTGCCGTCGCCCACGTAGGCGACCGTCACCCGACGCAGATCGGGACCCTTGCGCTCGCGGATGGTGAGGATGTCCGCGAGGCCCTGGCACGGGTGGGTGAGATCGCTCAGGCCGTTGATCACCGGGATGCTCGACCAGCGCGCGAACTCCTCGATCGTCTCGTGCGCGTTCGTCCGCAGCACGACCGCGTCGACCATGCGGCTCACGACGCGCGCCACGTCCGCGACGCTCTCGCGGCGCCCGAGACCCACCTCCTGCGGCGAGAGGTAGACGCAGTGACCTCCCAGCTCCACCATCCCCACCTCGAACGACAGCCGCGTCCGCAGGCTCGGCTTCTCGAAGATCTGCGCGAGGGTGCGCCCCGCGAGCGGCCGCGCGTGGCGGCCGCGGCCGGCCTTGAGCGACGACGCCTCGTCCAGCAGCCGCGCGAGATCGGACGGACCGAGATCGGCGACGGAGACGAAGTGACGCACCCGCGATGCCACGGTCACGAGAGCGCCCGCAGCGCCGGCCGGCGACGGTCGTCGACGAGCGCGGTGAGCGCGCGCGCCAGCCGCTCGGCGTCGTGGCGGATGGTGTCCTGCTTGCGCCACAGCTCGCGCGGCCCGCTCCACTTGTCGATGATCGGCGCGGTCACCGCACGCACGCCCAGGGCGCGGATGCGCTCGAGCTCGAGCGCGCTCGGCTCCAGGTACTCGAGGCCCTGCCGCGCGTAGTGGCGCCGGAGGTGGTCGGGCGGCGCGTCGTCGTTGACGAGCGCCACGTCGAGCCCCGAGCCGCCGAGGTAGTCGCGGACCGCGGAGACGTGGTCGGCGAGCGCCATCCCGTCGGTCTGCCCGGGCTGCCGGGTCGTGTTCGCGACGTAGACGACGAGCCCCTCGGCGTTCGCGACGGCGCGCGCGATCTCGGGGATGAGCAGACACGCGCACACGGTCGTGTAGAGGCTGCCGGGACCGAGCGTGACGAGATCCGCGGCGGCGATCGCCTCGACGCTCCCCGGCGTCGCCGCGACGTGATCGTCGGTGAGGAAGATGCGGCGGATGGGCGCCTTCCCGACGGCGCGGACGCTCACCTCCTCCTCGACGACCGTGCCGTCCTCGAGCTCCGCGGAGAGGTGCGTGTTGTACAGGGTCACCGGCAGCACGCGGCCGCGGAGCTTGAGCAGCCGCGACGCCTCCTCGACGGCGCGCAGGAACGAGCCCTCCTGCTGCGTCAGGGCCGCGAGGAACAAGTTGCCGAACGCCATGCCGTCGAGGTCCTCGCTCTTGTCCGTGTCGAAGCGGTGGTTGAAGAGGCGCGTGAGGACGGGGTCGCCCTCGGCGAGGACGGTCAGGGCGTTCCGGATGTCGCCCGGCGCCGGCACGTCGAGCGCGATGCGCACCTTTCCGGTGGAGCGACCCGAGTCGGTGACGCCGATGAGCGCGGTGATGTCGTCGGTGTAGGCGCGCAGGCCGCGCATGACCGTCGGCGCGCCGAGGCCGCCCCCGACGCAGACGACGCGGAGCGGCCGATCCACGTGGGCATCTTGGCAGATATGCACGAGCTCGAGCGAACGTAGGGGCCGCCCCGGGGGGCGGCCCATACGACCGTCGTGAGGCGCCGGCGGCTACCCCGCCTTGCGCATGTCGGCGACCGCGCGGCGCACGACCGCCCGGCGCGCGACGAGCTCCGCTCGCCACGCCCTGCGCCGCTCGAGCGCCTCGTCGAAGCCGCGCTCGTACGCGCCGATCGCGAGGAAGCCGACGACGATCATCCCGAGCGCGACGCCGAGCAGCAGACCCGCCAGCAGCATCTCCATGTGGTCTCCATCCCCGCGCACCCCCGCGGACCGCTGGGCCGCGTGGCAAGCAACGGGCGTGCCAACCCCGCCGGCCGGGCGGGCGGGGGCGCCGGCCGGCCCCGGCCTGGCCGCCGGCTCGTGTCGCGCACCGGAGATCCCTTGACGGCACGCGACACTAGAATTCACCGGGCGATGAATTCACCCACCGCCGCCATCGTGGCGCGCGACGTCCGCAAGCGGTTCGGCGCCGTCGAGGCCCTGCGCGGCTTCGACCTGGAGGTCGCTCCGGGGGAGATCGTCGGCCTGCTCGGCCCCAACGGCAGCGGGAAGACGACCTTCATCCGCTCGGTCGCCGGGCTGCTGCGCGTCGACGGCGGAGTGGAGCGCGTCCTGGGGCGCTCGCCGCGCGAGGCCGTCGCGGCGGGGCTCGTCGGCTACATGACCCAGACGCCGGCGCTGTACCAGGAGCTCTCGGTGCAGGAGAACCTCGCGTTCTTCGCCGCGCTGCGCGACGTCGCCGGGACGGCGGCCGCGATCGACGAGGCGCTGCGCGTCGTGGGCCTGGCCGAGCGCCGGCGGTCACCGGTCGCGACGCTCTCCGGCGGCATGCGCCAGCGCGTGTCGCTCGCCGTCGCGCTCCTCGGGCGGCCACCGCTGCTCCTCCTCGACGAGCCCACGGTCGGCGTCGATCCGGCGCTGCGCCGAGAGTTCTGGGCGTTCTTCCGCGAGCTCGCCGGTCAAAGGACCGCGGTGCTCGTCTCGAGCCACGTCATGGACGAGGCCGAGCGCTGCGACCGGCTCGCGCTCATCCGCGCCGGCCGCGTCATCGCCGAGGGCAGCGCGGCGCGCATCCGCGAGCGCGCGGGCGCCGCGGACCTCGAGGAGGCCTTCCTGCGCCTCTCGGAGTCGGTGGCGTGAGCGGCCGGCGCGTCGCGGCCGTCGCCCGGCGGATCGTCGAGCAGTTCCGGCACGACCGCCGCTCGCTCGGGTTCCTCTTCGGCGTGCCGCTGGTGATCCTCGTGCTCATCTACTACCTGTTCACGCCGACCGGCGGCGCGACGACGCAGGCCGTCGCGATCGTGAACGAGGACGCCGGCCCGGGAGGCGGCGTGCTGGCCGACGCGCTCGCGTCCGCGCCGGAGCTCGACGCGCGGCGCGTCTCCGCGGCCGATGCCGACGCCCTGCTCCGCGACGGCCGCGTGAACGCGATCATCACGCTCCCGAGGACCTTCACCCAGGACGCGCTGACCTCGCGATCGCTCGCCCTGTCGATCCAGCTCGAGGGATCGGATCTGTTCGTCAACGCCAACACCCTCGGCTCGATCCAGCGGGCCGCCCTCGGCGGGCTCGCGTCCGCCCTCGCGAACCTGCCCGGCGGCGCCTCGGGGAGCGGGCTCAAGCTCGACGTGACCTACCTCTACGGCGGCCCGGACTGGGGGACGCTCGACTACCTCGCGCCGGTGATCATCCCGTTCCTCGCGTTCTTCCTCATCTTCGTGCTCACCGACGTGTCGTTCCTGCGCGAGCGCGCGGGCGGCACGCTGGAGCGGCTCCTTGCGAGCCCGCTGCAGCGAGCCGAGCTCGTCCTCGGCTACGTGCTCGGGTTCCTGGTGTTCGCGCTCCTGCAGACCGTCGTCCTGGTGCTCTTCGCCATCTACGTGCTCGGGCTGAGGTCGAACGGCTCGATCGCGGCCGTCTTCGCGGCGCAGATCGCCATGGTGCTCGTCGCGGTGAACCTCGGCCTGCTCCTGTCGGCGTTCGCGCGCAACGAGTTCCAGGCAGTGCAGTTCATCCCGGTGGTGCTGCTGCCACAGCTGCTCCTCTCCGGCATCCTCATCCCGATCCAGACCCTCCCCGACCTGCTGCGGCCGCTCGCCTGGCTCATGCCGCTCACCTACGCGAACGAGGCGACCCGCGCGGTGATGGTGAAGGGGGCGCCGCTCACCGATCCGGTGGTGTTCCGGGATCTCGGCGCGATGGTGCTGCTCGCCGTCGCGCTCGCCCTGCTGGCCTCCCGCACGATCCGCCGCGAAGTCGCCTAGGCTGATCGGCGGGCCCCTCGAACCTCGCTCACGGGAGGGCGCGCATGCGGCTCTCGCTGATACCGCGCAAGTCCGTCTTCTTCACGCAGTTCCAGCGGCACGCCGACAACACAAAGGAGGCGGCCGAGGCGCTCGTGCGGCTCCTGGAGGACTTCACCGACGTCGAGCGCAAGGTCCGCGACATGCACGCCATCGAGCACTACGGCGACAAGCTGACACACGAGATCATCCGCGAGCTGAACGCGACGTTCGTCACGCCGCTCGACCGCGAGGACATCATCGGCCTCGCGTCCCGACTCGACGACGTCGCCGACCTCTGCAACGACGTCGCCGAGCTCATCCACCTCTACAAGGTCACGCGCGTCCGCCCGGCCGCGGTGCGCCAGGCGAAGACGCTCGTCGCGGCGACCGGGCAGCTCGTCGAGATGATGAAGAACCTCGAGCGCCTCACCGACCTCGAGGAGCACTGGATCAAGCTGCACACGTACGAGAACGAGGGCGACGACATGTTCCGCGACGCCGTCGGCGAGCTCTTCGCGTCGGAGCGCGACGCGATCGAGATCGTGAAGTGGAAGGACATCTTCGAGCACATCGAGTTCGCGATCGACCGCTGCGAGGACGTCGCGAACATCGTCGAGACCATCAAGATCAAGCACTCCTGAGAGCCCGTGGACCAGGCGCTGCTGCTCGTCGTCCTCGTGGTGATCCTCGGCGTCGCGTTCGAGTTCGTGAACGGCTTCCACGACGCCGCCAACGCCATCGCCACGGTCGTCGCCACCCGCGTGCTGTCGCCGCTCCAGGCCGTCGCGCTGGCCGGCATCCTCAACTTCGTCGGCGCGCTCTCCGGCGAGGCTGTCGCGAGGACGCTGGGCAGCGGCATCGTCGACGCGAGGGTCGTGACGCAGGACCTCGTCGTCGCCGCGCTCCTCGCCGCGATCGCGTGGGATCTGTTCACGTGGCTCCTCGGCCTGCCGACGTCCTCGAGCCACGCCCTCATCTTCGGGCTCATCGGCGCGGCGGTGGCCGAGAACGGCTTCGGCGTCGTCGTCGTCGCGGGCGTCGAGAAGACGACCTTCGGCATCGCCTACTCGCCCGCGATCGCGTTCCTCGGCGGGTACCTGCTGATGCTCGCGCTCTACTGGCTCCTCGTGCGCGCGTCCTTCGGTGCGGTAAACCGCTTCTTCGGGCGCGCCCAGATCCTCTCGAGCGCGTACATGGCGTTCAGCCACGGCGGGAACGACGGGCAGAAGACGATCGGGGTCATCGCGCTCGCGCTCTTCGCGTACGGCGGCGGCGTCGGGACGCTCGAGATCCCCCTCTGGGTGAAGCTCGTCAGCGCCCTCGCGATGGGCCTGGGCACCGCCAGCGGCGGCTGGCGGATCATCCGCACGATGGGCCAGCGCATCACGGCCCTCAAGCCGGTGAACGGCTTCGCCGCCGAGACCGCGGCCGGGACGGTCATCGAGGTCGCGACGCGCTTCGGCATCCCGATCTCGACCACGCATGCGATCAGCGGGGCCATCCTCGGCGTCGGGGCGACCCGGCGGCTGTCCGCGGTGCGCTGGGGCGTCGCGGGGCGCATCGTCACGGCCTGGGTGCTCACGATCCCCAGCTGCTTCGCCCTCGGGTACGTGCTCGCGCTCCTGCTCCGCGCCCTCGGCGTGCGCGCGTAATCACCGCGGTCGCCGCCTCGGCCGCGGCGTACTTCGCGGTCAACACCGCGCTCGCCGCGGCGGTCATCGCGCTCAGCGAGCGCCAGGGCACCACGACATCGGCACCATCGGCGTCCCGGAGCACCTGCTGCGCAAGCCGGGCGCGCTCGACGAGACGGAGTGGAGCGAGGTCAAGGCCCACCCGACGATCGGCGCGAACCTGCTCGCCAACGTCCCGATGCTCGAGCGGGTCCGCCCGATCGTGCTCGGCCACCACGAGCGCTACGACGGCACCGGCTACCCGCAGGGTCTGCGCGGGGACGAGATCCCGCTCGCGGCCCAGATCATCGCCGTCGCCGACGCCTACCAGGCCATGACCCAGACCCGTCCGTACCGCCAGGCGCTGAGCAGCAAGGCCGCGCTCAAGGAGCTGCGCGCCAACGCCGGCACGCAGTTCAACCCGGTCGTGGTCGAGGCCTTCGTCGCCGCGGTGGTCGACGAGCGCCGCAGGAGCGCGCACGGCCAGGGTGTCGAGACGACGCGGATCTACCAGCAGGCGCTCGAAGCCGTGCGG
>DAIDAP010000030.1 GCA_027310565.1 Chloroflexota bacterium
CTGTTATGGAGTGCGGTGGCCTGCCACCGCTTTCACAAACGCGGCCTGCCGCGCCGGGGCGCGGCGGATGAAAACGGCGCCGGGTCGCCGCACTCCAAAGAGATCCCAGAACTACATTTTACCTTGGACTATCTTCCCGTCCCGCATCAAAAGCGTCCTGTGCGCGTAGGCCGCGGCCTCCGGATTGTGCGTGATCATCAGGATAGTCTGGCCTAGCCGCTGGTTCAGGTCGCGCAGCAGGCCCAGGACCGTGGCCGAGTTCTCCGTATCCAGGTTGCCGGTAGGCTCGTCGGCCAGCAGGATGGCCGGATGATTCACCAGCGCCCGCGCGATGGCCACGCGCTGCTGCTCGCCGCCGGAGAGCTGGTTCGGGAAGTGGTGGCTCCGCTGCGTGAGACCGACGAGCGAGAGCACGCGCTCGGTCTCCTCGCGCACCTCCGCGCCGCCGTGCCCGGTCACGATGAGCGCGAACGCGACGTTCTCGTACACGGTCCTCATCGGGAGGAGCTTGAAGTCCTGGAACACGACACCCACCTTGCGCCGCAGGCTCGGGACGCGCCCGCGCGGCAGCCGGGCGACGTCGTCCCCGTCGACGATGACGCGGCCGCTGGTCGGCAGGACCTCGCGGATGAGCAGACGGATGACCGTCGACTTGCCCGCGCCGGACGAGCCGACGAGGAACACGAAGTCCCCCGCCTCGACGTGCACGTCCACGTCGCGCAGGGCGTAGGTCCCGTTGGGGTAGCGCTTGCTCACGTCGTCGAGAGTGATCAATCCGTCGCCTTCCTCATTCGTCCTGATCCGCGGTCGCGTCCGTGCTCGCGGACGAGCGAACCCTCGCTGTGCCGCTACGCGACGGAACATACGACACCCGTCGCGACGAACACAACGCTGTAGCGTGCCGACCTGCTACTGGCACGGCCGAAAGCGTACGGTCCGCGCTCGTGCCGGCGCTCGTCTGTGTGCCGTCCGGCGTGACGTGCCCCCTAGAGCTGTGCCTGGGCCGGTCGCGTCGGCGTGAACGTCGCGATGGAGGCGATCTTCGCATCGCCCGTTGACATCACCTTGACGCCCATCGTGGCGCGCCCCAGCGCACGGACCTGCTCGATCGGCGTGCGGATGACGACGCCGGTCGTGCTGATGAGCAGGATCTCCTGCGTCGTCGAGTCGACCATCTGGATCGCGGCGACGTCACCGGTCTTCGGACTGATCGACGCGAGGATGACGCCCTGCCCGCCGCGACCCTGGATCGGGAACTCCTGGACCGCGGTGCGCTTGCCATACCCGTTCTCGGTCACCGAGAGCACCTCGGTCTGCGGCCGCGCGATGCCCATGCCGACGACCTCGTCGCCCTTGGCGAGCTTGATGCCGGTCACGCCCTGGGTCGGGCGGCCCATCGGGCGCGCGTCGCTCGACTTGAACGTGATGCCCTTCCCCTTCTTCGTCGCGAGCAGGATGCGATCGTCCTTCGCGCACGGCGCCACCCAGGCGAGCTCGTCGCCCTTGCGGAGCGCGATCGCGATGAGGCCCGCGCGCCGGACGCTCGCGTACTCCTTCAGGGAGGTCTTCTTCACGAAGCCTTTCCGCGTGGCCATGACGAGATGCTCGGCGCTCGTGGTGTCGCGCAGCGCGACGAGCGCGGAGACGCGCTCGCCCTGCTGCATGGCCTCGAGGATGTTCTGGATCGGCGTGCCCTTCGCGGTGCGGCTCGCGTCGGGGAGCTCGTAGACCTTGAGCGCGAAGACACGGCCACGATCGGTGAAGACGTAGAGCCGGTCGTGGTTGCGCGCGACGACGAGGTGCTCGACGTCATCCTCCTCGCGCGTCTGCATCCCGATGACGCCGCGTCCGCCGCGATGCTGAGCGCGGTAGGTCGAGAGCGGCATCCGCTTCGCGTAGTTGCGGCTCGACAGCGTGATGACGACGTCCTCGTCCGCGACGAGCTGCTCGTCGGTGAACTGGCCCGGCAGGTCGTCGCGGATCTCGGTCCGGCGCTCGTCCCCGTACTTCTCGGCGAGCGCGTCGAGGTCCTGCTTGATGAGGAGCAGCACCCTGCGGGGGTTGGCGAGGATCGACTCGAGCTCGGCGATGAGCTTGATCGTGACCTCGTACTCCTCCTCGAGCTTCGCGCGCTCGAGCCCGGAGAGACGGCGGAGCTGCATCTCGAGGATCGCCTTGGCCTGGGCCTCGGAGAGCCCGAACTGGTCGCGCATCCTGACGATGAGCACCGGCTCCTGGCCGCGATGCGCACGGATGAGCTTGATGATCGCGTCGATGTTCGCGTGCGCGATCTTGAGGCCCTCGAGGATGTGCGCGCGCTCCTTGGCCTTCGCCAGGTCGAACGTCGTCCGCCGCGTGATGACGTCGCGGCGGTAGTCGATGTGGTGCTGCAGGATCTCCTTGAGGGACAGGACCCGAGGCTGGCTCTCGACGAGGGCGAGCATGTTCAGGTTGAAGGCGGTCTGCATCGCCGTGTGCTTGAAGAGGTTGTTCAGCACGCGGTCGGCCGAGTCGTCGCGCTTCACCTCGATGACGATGCGCATGCCCTCGCGGTCGCTCTCGTCGCGGATGTCGCTGATCCCGGCGAGGCGCTTGTTCTGCACCAGGTCGGCGATCTTCTCGATGAGCGACGCCTTGTTCACCGCGTACGGGAGCTCGCTCACGACGATCGCCTCGCGCCCGCCGCGGAGGTCCTCCTTGTGGGCCTTCGCGCGCATGACGATGCGGCCGCGCCCCGTCGCGTAGGCGCGGCGGATGCCGTCGACGCGCTCGGTCTTCCCGGTCTCGACGTTCTTCTCCTCTTCGAAGCGGTAGATGGTCGCGCCGCCGGGGAAGTCCGGGCCGTGGATCGTTTCGCAGAGGTCGTCGGTCGTGAGCTCCGGGTCGTCGACGAGCCGCTTCGTCGCCTCGATGACCTCACGCAGGTTGTGCGGCGGGATGTTCGTCGCCATGCCGACGGCGATGCCGGCCGAGCCGTTCACGAGGAGGCTCGGCAGGCGCGCCGGGAGGACGACCGGCTGCTGGTGCCGGCTGTCGTAGTTCGGCACCCAATCGACGGTGTCCTTGTCGATGTCGGCGAGCATCTCGTTCGCCACGGCGGCGAGCCGCGCCTCGGTGTAGCGCATGTGTGCGGCGGGGTCGTCGTCGATCGAGTTGTGCACGAAGACGCCCGAGGCGAGAGCGAAGTTCTGCGTCACGTCCACCGTGAGGTCGTACACGTCCGCCCTGCCGGCCGGCTCGACCGACGCGACCCGCTGCGACAGGCTCGCCGGGATCGGGAAGGCCCCGGTGCGGTGGAGCCGCTCGGGGATCGCCGAGCGTGCGAACGGCATGAGCTGGTCTTTCGGCTTGAGCTGCTCGGCCTGGCGGTACGTGCCGTCGCGCAGCATGAAGCGGTGGTCCGGCGTGCAGACCATCTCCGCGCCGGACTCCAGGGTCACCTTCACGACCGTGTCGTTCCGGCGTACGAGGCGCGGGGCGCGCATGGGCTTGATGCGCACGTTCCGGTGCGCGTCGAGCGTGAACACCTCGGCGCGCAGGCCGCGGTGCGCCATGTCCACGAGCTCGGCGAGGGTCTTCGGCTCGCCCTGGTACATCTCGACCTTCGTGTCGCCGGCCAAGCAGCCGAAGTTCCCCTGCCCCTGGACGAGCGGGTAGCGTGCGGCGAAGTCCTGCGCGAGGCGGACGAGCGCGTCGTAGATCGGGATGTCGCCGTGCGGGTGGTACTTCCCCATCACGTCGCCGACGATCGCGGCCGACTTCCGGAAGGGGCGATCGCTCCGGAGACCCATCTCGTGCATCGTGAAGAGGATCCGGCGCTGTACCGGCTTGAGGCCGTCGCGGACGTCCGGCAGCGCGCGCGCGACGATCACGCTCATCGCGTAATCGAGATACGCCTGCCGCATCTCCTGCTCGAGCTCGATGCCGAGGATGCGCTCGTTGCTCGGCTCTTCGATCACCTCGTGCCCATCTCCTCCTCTTGGACCGCCGCCTTCACCTTCGCGAACGCCTCTTCGACCCGCGAGTAGCGGCGCTCGAGCTCGCGCCGGCGCTCCTCGGGCATGACGAGGAACGTCGCGTCCGCCTCCGCGACCAGCGCACCGCTCGCGTCGCGCACCTCGCCGTGGGTCTCGATCGCGCGCCGCGTCTCCTTCGTCACCGTGCCCGTCACGGTGAGCTGCGCGCCCACGGCGATGGGCCGACGGAAGGCAACGGCGATGCGCGCGGTGACGCCCCAGATGCCCTCGTGGAAGATCGCCCAGCCCATCGTCTCGTCGAGGAGCGCGGTGACGATCCCGCCGTGTACGAGCCCTTCGTAGCCGCTGTGCTCGCGCGCCGGCACGAAGCGCGTCGACGCGCGCCGCCGCGCGACGTCGTAGTCGAGATGGAGCCCGACCGGGTTCGCACGCCCGCACGCGAAGCACCAGTGATCGAAGTCGACGCCGAGCTCGCTCAGGCGCGCCACTAGACGTCGAGCTCCGCCTTCGTGGCGTTCGCCATGATCCACTTCTTGCGGCCCTCGACCTCGCTCCCCATGAGCTCGTCGAAGGCGAGATCGGCCCGCTCGGCGTCCTCGAGCGTCACGCGCTTGAGCGTGCGGGTCGCCGGGTTGAGCGTGGTGTCCCAGAGCTGGTCCGCGTTCATCTCGCCGAGACCCTTGTAGCGGGCGATCGCCGGGTCGCGGCCGCCCTTGCCGTCGTCGGTCCCCTCGTCCGTCGGCGCCTGCCCCTCCGCTTCGGCCTCCGCCGCGCCGCGCCGCGCGCGCGAGGGCTTCTCCTCGCCCTCGCCCGCCTTGGGCTTGCGCTCGTCGCGCTTCTTCTTCGCCTCGGCCTTGAGCTCTTTGATGAAGCGGTCGCGCTCGGCGTCGGAGTACGCCCAGCGGACCTCCTTCCCGAGCTGGAGACGGAACAGCGGCGGCTGCCCGATGTAGATGCGTCCCTCCTCGACGAGCGGGCGGAAGTGGCGGTAGAGGAGCGTGAGCAGGAGCGTGCGGATGTGCGATCCGTCGACGTCCGCGTCGGCGAGCAGGATCGTCCTGCCGTAGCGCAGCTTCTTGCGATCGAAGTAGTCGCCGATCCCGGTGCCGAGCGCGGTGATGAGCGCTTTGATCTCCTCGTTGCCGAGCATCTTGTCGGCCCGCGCCTTCTCGACGTTGAGGATCTTGCCGCGCAGCGGGAGGATCGCCTGGAAGCGGCGGTCGCGCCCGGACTTCGCGCTGCCCCCCGCGGACACGCCCTCGACGATGATGAGCTCGCTCCGCTCCGGGTCGCGCTCCTGGCAGTCCGCGAGCTTTCCCGGGAGCGAGAAGCCGTCGAGCGCGCCCTTGCGCAGGACGAGGTCGCGCGCCTTGCGCGCCGCCTCACGGGCGCGGAACGCGGTGAGGCACTTCTCGACGATGCGCCGCGCGTCCGGCGGGTTCTCCTCGAGGTACTGCCCGAGGGCGTCGTTCACCGCCGTCGAGACCTGCCCTGCGACCTCGGCGTTGCCCAGCCTGGTCTTGGTCTGTCCCTCGAACTGCGGCTCGCGGATCTTGACGCTGATGACCGCGGTGAGCCCCTCGCGCACGTCGTCCGACGTGAGGTTCGGGTCGGACTCCTTGAGCTGTCCGTTCTTCCGTGCGTAGGCGTTGATCGTCCGCGTCAACGCGGTGCGGAAGCCGGTCAGGTGGGCGCCGCCGTCGATCGTGTTGATGTTGTTGGCGAACGTGTAGACCTTCTCGGCGAAGCCGTCGTTGTACTGGAGCGCGACCTCGACGACCGTGCCGTTTTCGTAGGTCTTGTCGGCGTAGACGGGCTTGTGCAGCGGCTGGTGCGACCGATTCAGGTGTCGGACGAACGAGACGATGCCGCCGTCGAAGTAGTAGCTCGCCGCGGACCCGTCGCGGTCGTCGTGGAGCGAGAGGAACAGCCCCTTGTTCAGGTAGGCGGTCTCGCGCAGCCACTGCTCGACGACGGTCGCGTCCCACTGGATGACCGGGAACATCTCGGTGTCCGGCGCGAAGCGCGTGACGGTCCCGGTCGTCCTCTGCCGCTCCGCCCACGGCAGCGACGGCGGGTCGGGGAGCGTCGGCTTCGCGATCGTCTTCACTGCGCCCGCGGGCTTGCCGCGCGCGTAGGACTGCGTCCAGAGCCTGCCGTCGCGGTGGACCTCGACCGTGAGCCAGGCGGAGAGCGCGTTCACGACGGACACACCGACGCCGTGCAGGCCACCGGAGACCTTGTAGCCCGCACCGCCGAACTTGCCGCCGGCGTGGAGGATCGTGTGCACGACCTCGAGCGCGGACTTGCCCGTCTGCGCCTGCCTGTCCGTCGGGATGCCGCGTCCGTTGTCGGCGACGGTGATCGTGTCGTCGGCGCCGATCCACACGTCGATGCGGTCGCACGTCCCGTTCATCGCTTCGTCGATCGAGTTGTCGAGCACCTCGCGGATGAGGTGGTGCAGCCCGCGGACGTCGGTCGTGCCGATGTACATGCCGGGACGGCGGCGGACGGCCTCGAGGCCCTCGAGGACCTGGATGTCCTTCGCGCTGTACGACGACGCCGGCCTCTTGCCGTTGCCGTCGACCGGGCCCTTCACGTCCTCCTTCTTGACCGCCACGTGCTCTCCTTACGACCTTCCGGCGCGGACGAGCAGCTCGTACAGCCGCTCGAAGTCCTCGTCGGAGTAGTACTCGATGACGATGCGCCCCCCGCGGCGCCGGCGCAGGATCTCCACCTTCGTCCCCAACGCGGAGCGCAGCTCGCCCGTCACCCCCGCGAGGTCGGGGTCGCCTCCGGGGTGCCGGCCGCGCCGCCTCCGCCCCGGCAGGCGTACGACCTTGCGTACCAGCGCCTCGGCGTCGCGGACCGACAGGTCCTTCGCGATGATGTCGCCCAGAGCGGCGATCGCGGCGGAGAGGGGCAGCGGCAGGAGCGCGCGAAGGTGACCCTCGCTGATCTTCCCCTCGAGGACCGCGTCCTGCAGCACCTGCGGCGCGTTCAGCGCGCGGAGCATGTTCGCCACGTGCGGACGGCTCTTCCCCACCCGCTCCGCGAGCTGCTCCTGGGTGAGGTCGTAGGTCTCCATCAGCAGCTTGTAGGCGCGCGCCGTCTCGATCGCGTTGAGGTCCGCGCGCTGGAGGTTCTCCACCAGAGCAAGCTCGAGGCGATCGCGGACGTCCTCGCGGATGACCGCCGGGATGGTCGTCTTTCCCGCCGCACGCGCCGCGAGCACGCGCCGGTGCCCGGCGACGAGCTCGTAGCCGTCCCCCCTTCTCGAGACCACAATTGGTTGCAGAACGCCGTGCCGGCGGATCGACGCGGCGAGCTCTTCGATGCCGACGGCGTCGAACTGTGACCGCGGCTGCTGCGGGTTCGGCGCGATCCTCTCGAGCGGAAGGTCGCTCGTCGCCGGCGCTGCGGTCTGCGCAGCGGTCGGCTGCGTACCGAGGAGCACGTCGAGTCCTCTTCCAAGACCGGTGCGCGCCATCAGGCCGATCCCGCAAGGGCGATGGGCTGGCGTGAGCGGAGCCGGCTCTCGATCTCGCGCGCGAGCTCGCGATACGCCTCGGCGGCGCGCGAGGCCGGGTCATAGAGCGTGATGGGCTTACCGTGGCTTGGCGCCTCCGCTAGCCGTACGGTGCGCGGGATGTGTGTGTGAGCGACGAGTTGCGGGAAGTGCTTGCGCACCTCTTCGGCGACCTCCATCGAGAGCCTGTTGCGGCGGTCCTCCATCGTCAGGACGATTGCGAGCGCATCGAGGCGCTCGTTCAGCCGCTCGCGCACCGCGCCGATCGTCTCAAGGAGCTGAGCCAGGCCTTCGAGCGCGTAGTACTCGCACTGCACGGGCACGAGGACGACGTCGCCCGCGGCGAGCGCATTGACGGTGAGGAGGCCGAGGGATGGTGGGCAATCGATGATGACCATGTCATATCCGGCGACCTCCTTGAGTGCGCGTCGTAGCCGGAACTCGCGAGCCATGAGCGGCACGAGCTCCACTTCCGCACCGGCCATGTCGGCGCCCGAGGGAACGAGGTCGAGGTTGGCGACCGAGGTCTTCACCGCGTACTGGGCGATCGGCTGCTCCTTGACGATTACGGAGTAGACGCCGTCTCGCGACTTGGAAACGCCGAGACCGCTGGTCGCGTTGGCCTGAGGATCGAGATCGATGAGCAGGATCCGCGAGCCGCGCTCGACCATAGCGGCGCCAAGGCTGATCGCGGTGGTCGTCTTTCCTACCCCACCCTTCTGGTTCGCCACGACGAGGAACGTCATCGCACCGCCGCCCGTGCTGCCGCGTCACCGTGATGTTTCCCGTGAAACAAGTGGTGACGCGGAATGCTCCGAAACCAGGGGTGTCGGCGGTCGCAGAACGGCTCTGTCGTGCCCCCTATTGTAGTTGAACGACAGGGCCAGCGCCCCAAGGCTAATGCTGCATTACCTGCGTTGGTAGGCTTTTGCTGCACAAACTGCATCATCTTGTCATCAGATCCACACGCATGTGAGCAATCGCGCGCAGGACCGGAAGACCTGGCGGATAATCGCGGAACGATGAGACCGCGCTGGAGTCCGACCGCCAAGAGAGCCGTGGTCGCCGCGTTCACCGCGGCCTTCCTGGTCTTCGTGTGGCGGGCCGGCCCAATCGTCGAGCCCTTCGTGTGGGCGATGATCCTCGCGTACATTTTGCTACCATTAGTGGGAGCGATCGAGCGGCGCCTCGGCCTCCCCCGGACCCTCGCCGCGGTCATCGTGTTCGCCGGCCTTCTCGCGGTCATTTTCGGTGGCGGCCGCCTGGTCATCCCGCGCATCGTGGAGAACGGCCGCGACCTGCAGAGGACCTGGCCGGTGCTGCTGGGCAACGCCGAGCGGACGATCACCGGGACGCTGGACCAGCTCGGCCTCCAGGACCTGAGCGACGCGCTCGTCGGCCCGAACGTGGCGGACATCGAGCGGGAGCTCGGCGGCGCGCTGGGGCGGATGGCGCTGCCTTTTGCGGTAGCGTTCGGCCGCTTCCTGCTGGAGTTCTTGGTCTTCCTCATCATGACGTTCCTGCTGCTGCGGGACGCGCCGCGTCTCTTCGGGTTCGTCCAGCGCAGCCTTCCCCGTGACCACCGCGTCGAGATGCTCCACGTCCTCCGTGACACGAACGTCATGCTCGGCCGCTACATCCGCGGCCAGGTCATCCTCGTCTTCCTGATGGCGACGGTGACGACCGTCGGCCTGACCATCCTCGACGTGCCGTACAGCCTGCTGCTCGGCGTCATGACGGGCGTGCTCGAGGTGATCCCCTTCGTCGGCCCGATCACCGCCGGTGCCATCGCGAGCCTCATCGCGCTCGGCCATCCGAACGCCTTCGGCTGGTCGCAGGTCGCTTACGTCGGGGTCGTCGCCGCGATGTACACGGTGCTGCGCCAGGCCGAGGACTACCTGGTGATCCCGACCGTCATCGGCCGCGCCGTGCGCCTGCATCCCGCGATCGTCATCTTCGCGCTGCTGTCCGGCGGCGCCGTGTTCGGCCTGCTCGGGATCTTCGTGGCGGTGCCCGTGGCCGCCACGCTCCGGCTGGTCCTCATCTACGTGCGTGCGAAGCTCCGCGACGAGGATCCGTTCCAGCCGCTCACCCAGGATCTCGCCGCCGCGACGGAGTCGGCGGCCGCGGGGCCCGAGGCGAGGGCGATGGGGGAGCGGGCGAGCACCTGACCCAGCGGCCCGCGTAGCACCGTGGCGGCCGCCGCGTTCCGCCACGAGAGGAGGAAGCCGTGCGCTTCGCGCTCGCCCTCGTGGTGCCGCTGCTCGCGGCGCTCCTCCAGGGGTCGGTCGCTCCCTTCGTCGCGATGGGCGGTGCTCGGCCGAACCTCGTCGTCCTCGCGGCGGCGTCGTGGTCGGTCGCCGCGGGCCCCCGCGAGGCGGCCTGGTGGGCGTTCTGGGGAGGCGTGGTGATGGACCTGCTTTCGGGCGGGCCGCTCGGCGGCTTCGCGCTGGCCTCGCTCGTCCCGGTGGCCGCCGTCGGCGTGCGCGGTGCCGGCGGTGCCAGGTCGCGCTCGACGGTGGGCGGGGCGGTGCTCGTCGGCGTGGCGACGCTCGGCGCGGGCGTGCTCTACCTGCTGATACTGGCGCTCATCGGCGAGCCCCTCGGCGAGGCGCCGCCGCTCGCCGCGGCCGCCGTCGGCGGCGCGGTCTACAACGGCGTGCTCGCGCTTGTCACCTATCCGATCGCGCGGAGGGCGTGCCGCGCGGGCGAGAAGCAGGCATCCTTCGGATGGTGAGAGCCGAGGATCGCGCCTTCGTCAGGCCGCGCCGCTTCGCCGCGATCGCCGTCGCGATCGTCGTCGTGTTCACGGCGCTCACCGTCCGACTGTGGGACCTGCAGGTCGTGAACGGCGCGTACTACCGGTCGCTGTCGGAGCAGAACCGCGTGCTTCGCCTCCCCGTGACGGCGGACCGCGGACGGATCCTCGATCGCAACGGGTACGTGCTCGCGCAGAACATCCCGGGTTTCGCGGTCATGGTCCTGCCGGTCGACCTCCCGAGGGCCGATGAGCCCGTGCTCGTCTCGGAGCTTGGGGCGATCCTGGGACGCGACCCCGCGGTCCTCCAGAAGATCATCGACGACCAGCGGACGCGGAACCCGTACGAGCCGGTGAAGGTCTCCGGCAAGCCGGTGGCGCGCGACACCGCGCTCCTGCTCGCCGAGCGCGCCGAGCTCTTTCCCGGCGTGACCATCACGGCGGAGTCGATCCGCGACTACCCGGACGCAGTGCTCTACGCACCGATCCTCGGCTACGTCGGCCCGATCACCGACGACGAGCTGGCGGCGAAGAAGGACAGGGGCTACCTGCCCACCGACATCGTCGGCCGCACCGGCCTCGAGTGGGAGTACGAGCGCTACCTGCGCGGTACCTACGGATGGCGCGAGGTCGAGCGCGACGCGGCGCAGCGGGAGATCAAGACGCTCGCCTACACGCCGCCGGTGACCGGGAACAGCGTCGTCCTCACGATCGACGACCGGCTGCAGAAGCTGCTCGAGGCGGAGCTGCGCAAGGGCGTCGAGGCGGGGAGGTTCACGCAGGCGGTCGGCGTCGCGATGAACCCGCAGAACGGCGAGATCCTCGCGATGGTCTCGATCCCCAGCTACGACAGCAACTGGTTCGTGCAGGGGATCACGCCCGAGCAGATGAAGCTCCTGAACGGCGACGACCGCCGGCCGCTCGTGAACAAGGCGATCGGCGACATCTACCCGCCCGGCTCGACCTTCAAGCTGGTGACCGGGCTCGCCGCGCTCACCGTCGGCACGGCGACGCGCGACACCACCGTGAACGTGTCCTCGAACGTCATGAGCGTGAGCGGCACCAACTTCTTCGACTGGACCGCGCACGGAGTGGTGAACTTCGTGAACGGCTTCGCGCGGTCGAGCGACATCTACTTCTACACGCTCGCCGGCGGATCGCCGGTGGCGCCGAGCATCGTCGGCGCCGGCCCCGACAACATCGCGAAGTACGGGCGCATGCTCGGATTCGGCACGCCCACGGGCATCGACCTGCCCGGCGAGGCCGCCGGGATCATGCCCGATCCGGCCTGGAAGCAGGCGACGCTCGACGAGCCGTGGACGATCGGCAACACGTACCAGGAGGCCATCGGGCAGGGCTTCGTCGCGGTCACGCCGCTCCAGCTCCTCAACGCCTACGCCGCGGTCGCGAACGGCGGGACGCTCTACACGCCGCGCCTGCTCAAGGAGGTCCGCGATGCGAACGGGACCGTCATCTACACGCAGCCGCCGAAGGTCACGCGCAAGCTCGAGATGCGTCCCGAAGACCTGCGGCTCATCCGTGAGGCGGCGCGCCGCGTCGTGACGATCGGCATGGCGCCCATGCCGAACGCGAAGCTCCCGATCGCGGGGAAGACCGGCACGGCCGAGTTCGGCGAGTCGAGCGGGAAGGACTCCGCCGGTCGGAACAAGCTCGGATTCCACAACTGGTTCGTCTCGTTCCTGCCGCAGCAGGACAACACCGACCCCACCGCGCAGATCGCCATGGCCATCTTCACCTACGACTCCAGCAAGGGTATGTGCGAGTTCTGCCTCAATCCCGCGGTGGGGATCACCCAGCGCGTCTTTGAGGCGTACGTCCTGGGGGACAAGAAGTGATCGGATCCGCGCCGCGGACCAGCGCGGAGCGACGATGAGCGTCAAGGCGCTCGAGCTGCCGCGCGCCGCGTCGCCGTTCCACGACCGGCCGCACGCGCGCCGCCTCGACCAGGTCGATCCGCTCCTGCTCATCTCGATGCTGCTGCTCGTCGCGTACGGGCTCGTCATGACCTACTCGGTCACCGCCGAGTCGCGCACGTTCACGGGCGACCCGATGCAGTTCGTCTACCGAGGCGCGATCTGGGCCCTCATCGCGATCGCGGTGATGGTCGCCGTCGCGTGGTTCGACTACGCGTGGCTCGGGACCTTCGCGCCGCTGGTCTACCTCGGTGCGCTCGGGCTCCTCGCGGCGGTGCTCGTGATCGGGCAGGAGACGCTCGGCGCGCAGCGCGCCGTGACGTTCGCCGGCCTCACGTTCCAGTTCAGCGAGATCGCCAAGGTGCTCATGATCGTCGTGCTCGCGAAGTGGTTCGCCGATCGCACCGATTCGATCCGCTCGCCGCTCGTCATCGCCGGCGGCCTCCTCATCCTCGGCCCGGCGGTCGCGCTCGTGTACAAGCAGCCCGACCTCGGCACGAGCCTCGTGTTCGTCGCGATCTTCTTCGGGATCGCGTTCATGGCAGGGGCGCGGCTCTGGCAGCTCACCGCGCTCGTGGCGCTCGGCGGCGCGGCGTCCCCGCTCCTCTGGTCGCTGCTGAAGCCGTACCAGCAGGCGCGCCTGACCGCGTTCCTCGATCCGTACTCCGACCCGCAGGGCGCCGGCTGGAACATCATCCAGTCGCTCATCGCGGTCGGCTCGGGGCAGGCGACGGGGAAGGGGCTGACCGCGGGGACGCAGTCGCCGCTCGGCTACCTGCCGATCGCCGAGTCGGATTTCGTGTTCTCCGGCCTCGCCGAGGACCTCGGGTTCGTCGGAGCGGCGATCCTCTTCGCGCTCTACGTCGTGCTCCTCGTCGCCGCGCTACGGATCGCGTACCGCTCGCGCGACGCGTTCGGGATGCTCTTCGCCTCGGGCGTCGTCGCGATGCTGCTCTTCCAGATACTCGTGAACGTCGGGATGGCGATCTCGCTCATGCCGGTCACCGGGATCCCGCTGCCGTTCATCTCACACGGAGGCAGCTCGCTCGTGTCGATCGGCTTCGCGCTCGGGGTGCTGCAGTCCATCTCGATGCGAAGACCCGCGCCCGCGATCGGTTAGCGACCGAGCGCCTCCGCGGTCTGCCGGACGCGACCCGGGGTCGCGTGCGCGTCGAGATGGAGATCCAGCGAATGCCGCGACGGCTCCTCGAGGCGGATCAGCCGGTACATCCGCCTATACTTTGCGTCGAAAGGCCGCGAACGGGAGCAGTACGCGTCCTTCCCAGCAAGGGAGCCGGCGGCTGGTGCGAGCCGGTCTGCGGGAGGCGCCGAACTCGCCCGGGAGCCGCGAGGGTGAAGTGCGGTAGCCCTCGCCGGAGTCACGCCCGTTACCAGCGTGCTCGAGCGGAGAGCGATCGGGGCTGTGGCGCAGTGGGAGCGCATCACACTGGCAGTGTGGGGGTCGCGGGTTCGAATCCCGCCAGCTCCACTCGGTAGTCGTTCTCAAGCGGGGTGGTACCGCGGAAGTCGCCTTCCGTCCCCGTGCCGGCGTCGTCCGGCGCGAGGCGGAGGGCGTTTTCATGTCTCGTGAAGGGAGGCGAGCGCGATGGCGGTGGCGAAAGAGCGGACCGAGCGATACGACCCCGCCACGATCGAGCCGAAGTGGCAGCAGGAGTGGGCGCGCTCCGGCCTCCACGAGACGCCCGACACGGTCGAGGGCAAGAAGAACTTCTACTACCTGACGATGTTCCCGTACCCCTCGGGCGTGCTGCACGTCGGGCACTGGTACGCGTTCGCCCCGCCGGACGCCGTCGCCCGTCACCTCCGCATGCGCGGGTACAACGTGCTGTTCCCGATGGGCTTCGACGCGTTCGGCCTGCCCGCGGAGAACTCCGCGATCAAGAACGACGCCCATCCGGCGCCGTGGACGGACCAGAACATGGCGCGCATGCGGGAGCAGTTCCGCAGGATGGGTGCGGCCATCGACTGGCGCCGCGAGGTCGTGACCTGCTACCCCGACTACTACCGCTGGAACCAGTGGATCTTCCTGAAGCTCCTCGAGAACGGTTTGGCCTACCGGGCGAAGGCACCGGTGAACTGGTGCCCGAAGGATCAGACCGTGCTCGCGAACGAGCAGGTCATCCAGGGGAGATGTGAGCGGTGCGAGACGCCCGTGATCAGGCGCGACCTGGAGCAGTGGTTCTTCCGGATCACGAAGTACGCCGATGAGCTGCTGAGCTTCGAGGGTCTCGACTGGCCCGAGCGCGTGAAGGTCATGCAGACCAACTGGATCGGGCGCTCGGAAGGCGCGGAGCTCGGATTCCCCGTCGAGGGCCACGATGCGACGATCCGCTTCTTCACCACGCGGCCGGACACGATCTACGGAACGACGTTCATGGTGCTCGCGCCGGAGCATGCGCTCGTCGAGAAGGTCACCACGCCCGACAAGCGCACGGAAGTCGCGGCCTACGTCGAGCGCGCGCGCAACACGGGCGAGATCGAGCGCACGACGGCCGAGCGCGAGAAGACGGGGGTCTTCACCGGCGCGTACGCGCGGAACGTCTTCACGGGCGAGCGGATCCCGATCTGGATCGCGGACTACGTGCTCGCGACGTACGGCACCGGGGCGATCATGGCCGTCCCCGCGCACGACGAGCGCGACTTCGCGTTCGCGAGGAAGTTCGGGCTCGAGATCCGCGAGGTCATCTCGGTCGACGGCACCGAGCACGCCACGCTGTCCGAGGCGTACGTCGGCGACGGCCTCATGGTGCGCAGCGGACCGTTCACCGGACTGTCGAGCGCCGACGGGAAGAAGGCGATCGCCGACGATGCGAAGAGGCGCGGCATCGGTCGACCGTCCGTGACGTACCGCCTGCGTGACTGGCTCATCTCGCGTCAGCGCTACTGGGGGACGCCCATCCCGGTCGTGTACTGCGATGCCGACGGCATCGTCCCCGTGCCCTACGACCAGCTGCCGGTGGTCCTGCCGCGCGACGCGAAGTTCGATCCCCAGGGCGGCAACCCGCTGGCGCGTGTCGAGTCCTTCGTGAACACGACGTGCCCGAAGTGCGGCAAACCGGCACGCCGCGAGACCGACACGCTCGACACGTTCATGGACTCGTCCTGGTACATGTATCGCTACGTCGATCCGACGATCGAGAGCGCCTTCATGAACAAGGAGATCGGCCGTCGCTGGCTCCCCGTCGACATGTACGCGGGCGGCATCGAGCACGCGATCCTGCACCTGCTGTACATGCGCTTCGTGTGCAAGGGGCTGCGCGACCTCGGCGAGCTGTGGATCGACGAGCCGGCGCTCCGCCTGCGGAATCAGGGCACCATCGTCTTCGGCGGCCGGAAGATGTCGAAGTCGCGCGGCAACGTGCGGTCGCCGGACGTGTACGTCGAGAGGTACGGCGCCGACACGCTGCGGCTCTTCATGATGTTCTTGGGTCCCTGGTCGGAGGGTGCCGACTGGGACGCCTCCGGCATCGACGGCTGCCATCGGTTCCTGCGCCGTGTGTGGGAGCTGGGGCTGTCGCCAGGCGAGCTGAGCGGCGCGCGGGATGTCGCGGTCGATCGCGTCGTGCACCGCACGGTCAAGAAGGTGACGGAGGACATCGACGACTACTCCTTCAACACCGCGATCGCCGCGATGATGGAGCTGGCGAACACCCTGATGAAGGCGAGCGGTCCGAGCCGCGCCGATGGCGTGTCGACGCTCGTCCTGCTGCTCGCGCCCTTCGCCCCGTACGTCAGCGAGGAGCTCTGGCATCGCCGCGGCGGGTCGGATTCGGTGCACCGCCAGCCCTGGCCGGCGTACGACGCCGCGCTCGCCGCGGCCGAGCGGGTCACGATCGTCGTCCAGGTGGATGGCAGGGTGCGCGATCGGTTCGAGGCGCCGGCGGCGACCGGGCAGGCCGAGCTTGAGCGCCTGGCGCTCGCGAGCCCGAAGGTCCGTGCCGCCCTCGGCGGCGCGGCACCCGCGCGCGTCATCGTCGTACCGGGACGCCTCGTGAGCGTCGTGACGAAGTGACCGCCGAGATCAAGCTCGCCGCGCTGTGCGACCACGCGCTCGTCGGGCAGGACGGCAAGGTCAGCCTGCTCGGGATCTTCCGCAACATCAGCGTGAGCGGGCTGCCGGCGCAGCACCCGCGCATGTTCCTGGTGGCGATCCTGGGGCTTGAGGCCGGCCCGCACAGCGTCGTGGTCCGCCTCCTCCGGCCGGACGGGCAGCAGGCCATGCCGAACCCGCCGGAGATCTCGGTGCACGCCGCCGCCGGCCAGGACGTGAACGTCATCGTCGAGCTCAACAACATGAGCTTCACGACGTACGGCGCGCATCGCTTCGAGCTCTCGGTCGACGGCGATCCCATCGGCGATCTGCCGGTGTCGATCCTCCAGATGCAGCCCCCCGCGGACCGGCGTCGCACGAATTAGCGACGGCTCGTCGCATGAACGTGCTACGACTTCGGAGGCGCTGAGGCCTTCCCACGACGCGGCGGACCGATCAGCCTCCGGGGGTGCCACGCCTGGTCCTGCTCGCGGTCGGTGTCGCGGTCGCGCTCGGCGCCGTCGTCGTGTTCGCGCGCGCGCGCGCCGCTCCGCCGGTGCCGGTCGCCGTCGTCGAGGCGAGCCCGGCGCCGACGCCCGCGCCGCCGATCGTGGTCGACGTCGGCGGAGCGGTGGCCCGTCCCTCCGTCGTCCACGTCCCGGCGGGGTCGCGCGTCGGCGACGCCATCGCGGCGGCCGGTGGTGCCACGCCCGACGCCGATCTCGCCTCGGTGAACCGCGCCGCCCCGCTGCGCGACGGCGGCCGCGTCTACGTGCCGCGCGTGGGGGAGGAGCCGCCGGCCGGGAGCATCGGCACCGGCGCCGAGACCAAGGTAGACCTCAACCGCGCGTCGAGCAGCGAGCTCGAGACGCTGCCCGGCATCGGACCGGCGACCGCCGGCAAGATCATCCGCTCGCGCGAGCAGCGGCCCTTCACCAAGGTCGACGAGCTGCAGACGCGCGGCCTCGTCTCCGCGCGCGTCCTCGCCGACATCCGAGAGCTCGTGACGGTCCGGTGAGCGCCGTCCTGCGCGCGCCGCTGCTGCCGGCGGTGCTCGTCAGCGTGCTCTCCGCCGCGGCCGCGCAGGCCGGTCCGCTCGGCGTCCCGCTCGCGCTCCTGCTCGCGGCCGCGACCGGCACGCTCGCGGCGGCGAGCGTCGGCCGGCGGCGGCTGGCCTGGGCCGCGGCGAGCGTCGTCGCGCTCGGCATCGCCGCCCGCTTCGGGACGCCGGTGCCGCCCGCCGTCGCGCTGCCGCAGCTCGACGCGCAGCGCGCCGTGCTCGCGCGTCCGCTCGAGCTGCTCGTGGCGGCGCCGGAGAGCGCGATCCTCCTCGGCATCGTGCTGGGCGAGCGCGCGCAGATACCCCGGGAGCTCGCCGACGCCTTCGCAAGGAGCGGGACGACCCACCTGCTCGCGATCTCCGGCTTCAACATGACGCTCGTCGCGGCGGCCGTCGCGCTGGCGCTCCGCGGCCGCGTCGCCCCCACGGTGAACGCGGCGCTCTCCGTCGCCGCCATCGCCGGCTACAGCGCGCTCGTCGGTCTCGGCCCGAGCGTCCTGCGCGCGGCGCTCATGTCGGCCGTCGGGGCGATCGGCCTCGCCACCGGCCGACGCGCCGCGACGGCGAACGCGCTGTGCGCCGCCGTCACGCTCATGCTGCTCGCCGACCCGGCCGCGGTCGGCGACCTCGGCCTGCAGCTCTCCGCGCTCGCGACCGCGGGTCTGATCCTGTGGCAGGCGGAGCTCACGCGGCGGATGGGGGCGCTCCCCGCGCCGCTGCGCGACGGGATCGCGACGACCGTCGCCGCCACCGCGCCGACGCTGCCGGTGATCGCGGGCGCCTTCGGCCGCGTGTCACTCATCTCGCCGCTGGCGAACCTCGTGGCCGTGCCGCTCTTCCCGGTGCTCATGCTCTCCGGCGCCGCGACGAGCGTCGCGGGTGCGGTCTCGCTCGACCTCGCGCGCCCGGTCGGCCTGCTCGCGTGGGCGTCGGCGCTCACGCTCCGGCTCGTGGTCGAGACGTTCGCCGCGATCCCGCTCGCGGCGGTCGCCGTGCCGGCCGGTCCGCTCACCGGCCTCCTCGTCGGCCTCGTCGAGATCGGCGCCGTCCGGCTCGCTCGCGAGTGGCGCCGGCCCGCCCTCGACGAGCTCGTGCGCCGCGTCCGCCCTGGGCGCGTCGACGTCTCGCTCTCGCCCGGCCTCGCGGCGATCGTCCTCGGCCTCGCGCTCGCTCCCGTCGCCGCCGCGGCCGCGTGGCCGGTGCGGACCGACGGCATGCGCGTCATCGCGCTCGACGTCGGGCAGGGCGACGCCTACCTGCTCGAGCTGGGCGACGCGCTCGTCCTCATCGACGGCGGCCCGGACCCCGTGCGGCTCATGGACGAGCTCGGCGCGACCCTGCCCCCGTGGCGCCGGCGCATCGACCTGGTCGCGCTGACCCACGCCCACACCGACCACGGTGCCGGCCTCGTCGCGCTCTTCGGCCGCTACGAGGTCGGTCTGGTGATCGAGCCCGAGGGCCTGAACCCGGGCACCCTGACCGACCAGTGGTCGGCCGCGATCGCCAGGAGCGGTGCGGCGCGGCGCGCCGTCCACGCCGGCGATCGCATCGATCTCGGGTCCGCCTCGCTCGCGGTGCTCGCGCCGGACCCGGATCTGCTCGTCGACACGCCCGACCTCGTGCTCCGCGTGCAGCGCGGGGCGTTCTCGGCGCTCTTCACCGGCGACGTCGTCGAGGACGCCCAGCTGCGGCTCCTCGAGCGCCCCGAGCAGCTCCGCGCGCGCCTCTACGTGCCGCCGCATCACGGCGCCGCGACGCCGTACGCGCGCTCGCTGCGCGACGCGGCGGCACCCGAGGTCGCGCTCATCTCCGTCGGAGCGGGGAACCGCTATGGTCATCCCACGCCGGAGACGCTCGCGGCGCTCTCGGGCGTGCCGACGTATCGCACCGATCAGGATGGAACGGTGGAGATCTCGTTCGATGGCAGCACGCTCCTCGCCCGCACCCGCGCGAACGGTCTTCCTCCTCCACGGCGAGGATCCCTTCCGTATCCGCCTGCGGGCGGGTGAGCTCGTCGCGTCGCTCCTCGCGGGCCAGGGCGCGGCGCGCGGCGACCTCGCATCGCGTGAGCTGCTGCCCTACGGCACGGCGCTCGGCCTCACCCGGCTCGACGCGCGCACCGACGACCCGGACGCCATCCTCGTTGCCGGCCGGTCGCAGGGCCTCTTCGCCGCGCCGGACGAGCGCCGTGTCGTGCTCGTCGAGCACGCCGAGAGCCTCGGCCGCCTCGACGTCGTCGAGCGCTTCCCCGACGACGCCGCGCTCGTCCTCGTCGCGCCCGAGCCGATGCGCTCGGGGCGCGCTCGCTCACGCGCGCGGTCGAAGCAGGCGCCACCCGCCGCCGCCGGCCTGCTCCTCGACGCCGTGGAGTCGGTCGGCGGCGGCGTGGAGCGCATCGACCGGCTCGCGCCCGACCAGGTCGGCCCGTGGATCGCCGCGCGCGCGGCGATCCAGCGGGTCGACCTGCGTCCCGACGCGGTCGCGGCGCTCGCCTTCGCGCTCGGGCCGGACACCGAGCGGATCGAGGGCGAGGTCCGCAAGCTCGGGGCGTGGGCGAACGGCGCCCCGGTGACGGCCGCCGACGTCCGCGCGCTGGTGAGCGGCGCGATCGAGTCCGACGTCTTCGACCTCACGAAGGCGGTCGTGCGCCGCGACGTGCGCACGGCGGTCCCGCTCCTCGACCGTCTGCTCGCCGAGGGGAACGCGCCGCAGCAGCTCCTCGCCCTCCTGCTCTGGCAGTTCCGCGTGCTGCTGTTCGCGTCGCGCTCGCCGACGCGGGGCGAGGCGGAGCGCATGGCGAAGGCGATCCGCTCGTCGTCCGGCGCGATCCTCCGCTACGTGCAGTACGCGCGCGGGCTCGCGCCGTCGGACATCCTGCGCGCGTACGAGTCGCTGTACGCCTGCGACATCTCGATCAAGACCGGCCGCGCCGAGTCGGACGACGCCGCGCTGCTGCTCTGCGTCATGGACCTCTGCGGCGTCCCGGGAGCCGACTACCGCGACTTCCTCCTCCGGGACGCGCCGCGCCGCTAGCGTTTCGCCGCGAGCGGCTTCGCCTCCTGCGTCCTGCGGTAGTCCTCGAGGAAGCGCTTCTGCCCGGCCTCCGTCAGTGGGTGGTTGAACATCTGCGTGAGCACCGCGAAAGGCATCGTCGCGATGTCGGCGCCGGCGAGCGCGGCCTGCGTCACGTGCATCGGGTTGCGGATCGACGCCGCGAGCACCTTCGTCTTGATCTCCTGCTGGCGGTAGGCGGCGACGATGTCGCCGACGAGCGCCATGCCGTCCTCGTTGATGTCGTCGAGGCGGCCGGCGAAGGGGCTGACGATGTACGCGCCGATGGCGGCCGCCAGGAGCGCCTGGTTGACGGAGAAGCAGAGGGTCACGTTGACGCGGACACCCTCGCCGGCGAGCACCTTCCCCGCCGCGAGGCCCTCCGTCGTGAGCGGCACCTTCACGATCACGTTCGCGTGCCACGAGGCGATCCGCCGGCCCTCCACGATCATGTCGTCGGACTTCTCGGAGACCACCTCGGCCGAGACGTTTCCGACGATCCCGCAGATGCGCTTCACCTGCTCTTCGTGGTCGTGGCCCGCCTTGGCGATGAGCGTCGGGTTCGTGGTGACGCCGTCGATCACGCCCCATCTGACGGCCTGCTCGATCTCCTCGTAGATCGCCGTGTCGAGGAAGAGCTTCATGTCGTCGTCTCCTGCAGCATGGGTGCCGAGACCTGCGCCCGTCCGTTCGCGCGCGCGTAGGCCAGGGAGGCCTCGATGAAGGCGCTGAACAGCGGGTGCGGCCGGTTCGGGCGCGACTTGAACTCGGGGTGGAACTGCGTGCCGAGGAAGAACGGATGGTCGTCCATCTCCACGATCTCGACGAGCCGTCCGTCGGGCGAGAGCCCCGAGAAGCGCATCCCGTGCTGCGCCAGGAGCTCGCGGTAGGCGTTGTTGAACTCGTACCGGTGGCGGTGGCGCTCCAGCACGATCGGCTGCCCGTACGCGCGGCTCGCAACCGAGCCGGCCTCGAGCACGCAGGGGTAGCTGCCGAGTCGCATCGTGCCGCCCTTGTCGCTGATGTCGCGCTGCTCCGGCAGCAGGTCGATGATCGGATGCGGCGTGAACGCGTCGAACTCCGTCGAGTTCGCGTCGTTCGTGCCGAGCGCGGTGCGGGCGAGCTCGATCACCATGCACTGCATGCCCATGCAGAGGCCGAGCGTCGGCACGCGCCGCTCGCGGCCGAAGCGGACGGCCCCGACCTTGCCCTCGATGCCTCGGTAGCCGAAGCCGCCCGGCACGACGATCCCGTCGAGACCGATGAGCGGCTCGACGTCGCCGCCCTGCTCGAGGCGCTCGCTGTCGATCCACGCGATCTTCACGTCACAGCCGGCCGCCCACGAGGCGTGTTTCACCGACTCCGCCACGGAGAGGTAGGCGTCGCTGAGCTCGATGTACTTGCCGACGAGACCGATACGGAGCGGGATGCGCGCGCCGCGGATGCGCTCGGTGAGCGCCTTCCACTCGGCGAGGTCCGCCTCGCCGGCGCGCTCCTCGAGCCCGAGCTCGGCGACGACGATCCGTCCGAGCCCGGCGTCCTCGAGCATGAGCGGGACGCCGTAGATCGACCACGCGTTCGGCTCGGAGATGACGTTGTCGGCCTTCACGTCGCAGAACAGCGCGATCTTCTCGCGCAGCTCCTCGTCGATCGGCTCGTCCGCCCGCGCGATGAGCACGTCGGGCTGGATGCCGATGGCGCGCAGCTCGCGCACCGAGTGCTGCGTCGGCTTCGTCTTCAGCTCGCCCGTGGCGACGCGGGGCAGCAGGGAGAGGTGCACGTACAGGACGTTCTGCCTGCCGACGTCGTTGCGGAACTGTCGGATGGCCTCGAGGTAGGGGAGCGACTCGATGTCGCCGACCGTACCGCCCACCTCGACGACGACGACCTCCGCCTGCTGCTCGCGGGCCACGCGGTGGATGCGCTCCTTGATCTCGTTCGTGACGTGGGGGATGACCTGCACGGTCGCGCCGAGGTAGTCGCCGCGACGCTCCTTCGCGATGACCGCGTTGTAGACCTGTCCGGTGGTGAGGTTCGACGCGCGCGTGACGTTGCGGTCGATGAATCGCTCGTAGTGCCCGAGGTCGAGGTCGGTCTCGGCGCCGTCCTCGGTCACGAACACCTCGCCATGCTGGTACGGCGACATCGTCCCGGGGTCGACGTTCAGGTAGGGGTCCATCTTGAGCGATGCGACCGCGAGGCCGCGCGCGGCGAGGATCCGCCCGAGTGATGCCGCGGTGATGCCTTTGCCGAGGGAGGAGGTGACCCCGCCTGTGACGAATACGAACTTCGGCAACGCGGCGACCTCCGGGGTTTTTCCAATGATAGCGCGCGGGGGTCAGTCGGTGAGTCGAAGGCTCTGGAGGACGACGAGCCTCGGCCGCTCGGTCCCCGCCGACGGCGTGGTCGACTCGACCTGGACGGGCTCCTCGGTGCGGCAGTCGTCCGGGCGGCCGTCGAAGCGCAGCGCGCGGAACCGCGCGTCACGCAGCACCCCGGCGTCGCCGGCGTGCTCGACGATCGCCACGAGACGCGGGCGGAGCCACCGCGTTCCGGCGCGCACCGGGACCGGCGACGCGAACGACGAGGCGTCGGCGGCGAACGCGCGTGTCGCCTCGTCGAGCCATCGACCGAGATACGCGGGGACCGACGCCTCTCCGACGAACACGAGCGTGCCGTCGTCCGCGTACATGCCGCAGAGCGCGCGCAGCGCGGCGTGCGCGTCGTCCTCCGCGAGACCGCCGAGGACGACGTCGGCGCGCGGCGTGACGTGGCACTTCAGCCAGTCGCGCGTGCGCGCACCCGGCACGTAGGTGCTCGCTCGTCGCTTCGCGACGATCCCCTCGAGGCCGTATTCCGCGACCACCTCGAGGAACGGCTCGCCGTCGGTCTCGAGGTGGTCGGGGACGCCGATCGCGCGCCCGCGCAGCCCCAGCCCGGCGAGCCTGCGGCGGCGCTCCTCGAGGGGCCGCTCGAGCAGCGGGCGGCCGGCCTCGTAGAGCAGGTCGAACGCGACGTAGATCGGGCCGCGCCCGCGCTTGGCGGCGCGCGGGCCGAGCCGGCCCGCCAGGAGCTCGTACGAGGGACGGCCGCGCGAGTCGCAGACGACGATCTCGCCGTCGAGGAGCGTCCCTTCGGGGAGCCGGAGGTCCGCGAGCTCGGGGACGAGCGGCAGGAGGTCGCCGCCGGAGCGGTCGGTGAGGCGGATCGCGCCGCGGTCGAGCGAGGCGAAGGCGCGCAACCCGTCCCACTTCAGCTCGAACAGGTGCTCCGGCGAGTTGAACGCGGCCGCGGCGGTCCGCGGCCGCATCGGGGCGAGGTCGCGCGGGATCCCCGCGCGAGCGTGAGCGACGTCGAGCAGGATCGGCTGCGCGGCGCTCGGCGTGCGCACGTCCCTCGGCACCGGAGCGAGCATATCGACCGCGATCGGCTCAGGAGGCCTTCCGGCGCCGCTCCTTCGTCGCGGTCTTCCTGTGCACGAGCGACTCGTGATCGCCACGTGCCGCGCGCCCGCGCGCCTGCTCGCCCTTCTTCGCCTTCTCGACGGAGGCCTTCAGGGCGGACATGAGGTCGACCACGGTGGTCTCGGCCTCGGGCTCCGGCGCCTCGATGACCTCCCGCTTCTCGACCTTCGCCTCGACGACCTCCATGAGCGCTTCCTTGTATTCGTCCTTGTAGTCCTCGGGCTCGAACTTCGCCGCCATCATGCCGACGAGGTTCTCGGCCATCTTCAGCTCGGCCGCGGATACCGTCGGGGCCTCGAGGTCGAGGTCCTCGGTGGACCGGATCTCGTCCGGCCAGTGCAGCGTGTTGAGGACGAGCGCGCCGTCGTGGGCACCGATGGACACCAGGCGCTCACGGTCGCGCAGCGCGAACTTCGCGATCGCGAGACGGCCGGTGCGCTCGAGCGTCTTCTTCAGGAGGGCGTAGGGCTTCTGCGCGGACTTCTCGGGCTCCAGGTAGTAGGCCGACTGGATGTACAGCTCCTCAGCGATGTCCTTCTTGTCGATGAAGCCCGAGATGTCGATCGCCTTGCTCGACCGCAGCGGCAGCTTCGCGAGATCCTCGTCGTCGAGCTCGACGTAGCTGCCCTTCTCGTACTCGTACCCGCGCACCACGTCGTTCCACTGGACCTCGTGGTCGCCCTCGGGGCACCAGCGCTTGTTCTTGATCCGCGACTTGTGATCGGGGCAGAGGAGGTTGAACGACACCTTGCTCGAGCTTTCGGTCGCGAGGTAGAGCCGGACCGGGATGGCGACCATCCCGAAGGACAGGACACCCCGCCAGATCGAACGCGGCATCATCACACCCCGCCGCCGCTCTCTGTCTCCATCTCGCGCGCGGCATGCCGCGCGAGCATAGGCGGCCCTGTCAAGGACCGCACGTGCCGTGCCGTCACGCGCGGACGAGGGAGAGGAGGCGCTGCAGCGTGCGCGGGTCGCCTCGCCAGTGCTCGGCGAGGACGGCGCGGGGCGTCGACGACAGCACGAACCGCAGGACGAGCGCCGCGATGATCGCGTCGTCGAGGGCTCCGGCGACCGGGATGAAGTCCGGGACGAGGTCGATCGGGAGGGCGAAGTACGCGAGCGCCGCGGCGACGACGAGCCTGGCGCGCCTCCGCACCCGCGTGTCGGTGGTGAGGTCGCGGAACAGCAGGACGAGGTTGGGGATGAAGAGCGCGAGCTCGCGCGCATGCGCGCCGCGTCCCGCCGCGAGCAGCCCGAGGACGAAGACGGCGTAGACGCCGGCCGCGAGCAGGACGGCGACGAGCCGGGTGTCTACGTCGGTGCCACCAGGAGGTTGAGGTCGCGCGTGCCGACGACGGCGACGTTCGCGCCGTCCGCGATGTCGACGTCCGCGGTCGCGGCGACCGCGCGCACGTTCCCGTCCGCGTCGCGCAGCGCGACCTCGCCGTACCCGCCCGCGGCGATGGGCGCGATGACGCGAGCCTCCCAGCCGACGTACCGCGCGAGCGGGTCCTTCGTCCGCGCGGGGGACAGGATCTCGCGCAGGTCCACCCGCAGCAGCGTCGCCAGGAGGGAGCCGACCATGCCGAGCGTGAGGGGCAGGTTGGCCGGATCGAAGGGCGCGAAGAGGCCCGTCCCGCGGAATCGCCCGACGCCGACCGGCGGACGAGGCGGCCCGCCGGGGGACGGACCCAGCTGCAGCGCGACCAGCGCGCCGGCGCCGTACCCCACGAGGAACGCGCCGACGACCTCGGTGAACAGAACGCTCCCGACGCGCAGCGCGACGAGCGACTCCCAGCGCGCGCCGCGGACGGCGGCCCACCGCGCGAGCGCGATGAGGACCATGCCGGCGGCGACCGCCGCGAGGTAGAGCGGGACGTCGAAGGCGGTCGGCCGCATCGCTTCAGCCCGCGATGGACCGCTCCGCGAGCGTGGTCGGCAGCATCCCCGCGGAGGTGATCGCGTCGTGGAAGGCCCGCAGCGCGGCCCGGTCCGTCGCACCTCGCCTCGCGAGCCAGCGCGTGCGGATGTCGACGATCTCGAGCATGCCGGTGAGGTAGCTCGACGCCTGCGTCGGCCACGAGCAGTAACGCCCCACCTCGGACCGGGCGTTGGGCTCGGTGAGGTTCCCGCGCTCGACCATGTGGCGGACCGCGTCGTCGAAGCTCATCTCGCCCATGTGCAGGCTCGTGTCGACGACGATGCGCGCCGCGCGGAAGATCGTCGCCTCGTACTGGTAGAGGAGGTGCTTCGGGTCGCTGAAGAAGCCCTGCTCGCGCATGACCCGCTCCGCGTAGAGCGCCCAGCCCTCGCTGAAGTACGAAGTGCCGAAGATGCGCCGGACCGGCGACGGGTTGGCTTTCGCCATCACCAGGTGCCAGTGATGCCCCGGATAGGCCTCGTGCACCGCCGTCGTCGGGATGCCGGCGCTGCAGTTGCCCTCGAGCCGCTTCTGCACCTCGGCGTCGGGCGTCCCGTCCGGCGGATACGGCACGAAGAAGTGGCCGTGCAGCGTGTCCTGGAAGGCCGGCGGGCGCTGGTACGACGCTACCGCGAGGATCGGCCGCTGGAACGGCGGCGAGGGCTCGACCGTGCAGCGCTCGCCGGCGGGCAGCGTGACGAGGCCCGTGTCGCGCAGGAACGACCGCGCGCGCCCGGTCCACTCGGCGTACTCCTCGCGCATGCCGTCCGGGGTGGATGCGTGGACCCGGTTGAGGCGCACGCAGGTCTCCTGCCACGTGCCGCCGTCGATCTCCTTCGCGATGCGGTCCGCCTCGGCGGAGAGCAGGTCCCACTGCTCGCGGCCCCTCTCGCGCAGCTCGCGCGCGCCGAACGGGAGCAGCTCCTTCTCGCGCAGGAGCGCGCTGTACGCCTCCTCGCCGATCGCGTAGTCGCCCTTGGCCTCCCCCTTGCGCGACTCGAGATGCGCCGCGAACGAATCGAACGCGTCCGCCGCGACCGCGCCCGCCTTCTCGAGCTTCGCGCGGGCCGACGCGTCATTCGTCTCGGCCGGCACGAGCCGCCGCGCGTAGCCCACCGCGGCCCTCGCCTGGCCGATCGCGCGCTCGAGGTACACGCGCGGCGTGCGGGGAAGGTCGAGATTCGCGACGCCGTCGGCGATGTTCCGCGGGACCTGCTCCAGACGCGCGGCCGCCGCCTCGGCGAGCTCCCGCTCGGGCCGCAGGCGGTGCAGGAAGAGCGTGAAGACGCCGTTCAGGCCGGGGTTGAGGTAGGTCGCGGGCTGGCGCCGCCACATCTCGATCGGATGCGCGAGCTCGCGCCCGCGCAGCACCGAGACGAGGAGATCGCGGTCGATGCGCTCCGCCGGCGCGAGATCCGCGTCCGGCATCGCCCGGAAACGGCCCAGCCAGGCGACGTCGCGCTCGATACGCCGGCGCTGCGCGTCGGCGCCGAGGTCGTCGAGCCGCTCGTCGTACTCGGTGAGCCCGAGACTCGAGGCGAGCGTCGGCGACTCCTCGTACTCCTCGCGCAGGAAGGTCTCGACGAGCGAGCGGAATGCTGACGCCACCTAACGCCTCCCCTCGGTCGGGCTGGACGGGGCCACCGGCCCCGCCTGCCGTGACAATGGCCGATAGACCAGATGAGTCTCACGGAGTATCAGCGCAAGCGCGACTTCACGCGCACGCCCGAGCCGGAGGGGCGCGCGCCGAAGGCGACGGCCGTGCGGCGCTACGTCGTGCACCGCCACCACGCCACGCGGCTGCACTGGGACGTCCGGCTCGAGATGCACGGCGTGCTCGCGTCGTGGGCGGTGCCGCAGGGTCCGCCGCTGGAGGCGGGGAAGCGACGGCTTGCCGTCCACACCGAGGACCATCCGCTCGAGTACCTCACGTTCCACGGCGTCATCCCCGACGGCTACGGCGCGGGCACGATGACGATCTGGGACGAGGGGACCTACGACCTCCTGAAGGACAGCGAGAACGAGTACAAGGTGCGCTTCCACGGGCGGCGGCTCGACGGCGAGTGGGTGCTCGTGCGTACGAAGCAGAACGAGGGACGCGACTGGCTCATGATCCGGCACGGAACGGCGCCGAAGGCGCATCCGCTCGACGCGAAGGTCGCGCCCATGCTCGCGATCACGGCGGAGGAGCCGTTCGACTCGCCGGACTTCGCGTTCGAGGCGAAGTGGGACGGCGTGCGGACCATCGCCTTCGTCGACGGCGGTGCCGTGCGTCTCCAGACGCGCAACCTGCTCGACTGCACCGCGCAGTACCCCGAGGCGCACCAGATCGCCGAGGCGCTGACCGGCGCCTACCAGGCGATCGTGGACGGGGAGATCGTCGCGCTCGACGAGAGGGGCGTCCCCTCGTTCCAGCGGCTCCAGCCGCGCATGCAGGTGCGCGACGAGTCCGCGGTGCGCAAGCTGCGGCGCACGACGCCGGTCGTGTACGAGGTCTTCGACATCCTCTGGCGGGACGGCGAGGACCTCACGAAGCGGCCGCTGCGCGAGCGGCGGCGCATCCTCGACGAGATCCTCACACCGATGGGCGCGATCCGCCGCTCCGGGCAATTCGTCGGCACGGGCAGAGCGCTCTTCGAGGCGGTGAAGGAGCAGGGCCTCGAGGGGATCGTCGCGAAGCGGCTCGATGCGCCGTACGTGACGGCGCGCTCGGCGGCGTGGGTGAAGGTCAAGGCCTTCCGCTCCATGGAGTGCGTCATCGGCGGGTGGACCGCGGGCCAGGGCGGGCGCTCTTCCACGCTCGGCGCGCTCCTGCTCGGGATCTACAGGGACGACCGCCTCATTCCCGTCGGGCACGTCGGGTCCGGCTTCGACGAGGGCACGCTGCGCGATCTCCTCGCCGCCGTGCGCGAGCGCGAGTCGCCGCGCTCGCCGTTCGCGGTCGAGCCGCGCGTGAACCAGCCGGCGCGGTGGTGCCTCCCCGAGCTCGTGTGCGAGGTGCGGTACGGCGAGCTCACCCGCGACGGAACGCTCCGGCATCCCGTCTACCTCGGCCTGCGCTCCGACGTCGACCCGAGGGAGTGCCGCGGCGAGGAGCGGCTCGAGTCCGCGAAGAGCGCGCTCCGGGCCGCGAAGGAGGCCGCGGCGCGGCGGCCCGAGGGCGAGCTCGCTCCGACGAAGCCGCGCGTCCCGGCGGTCCTCCGCGTCGACGGGCACGACCTGCGGCTCACGAACCTCGAGAAGGTGCTCTTCCCCGAGGACGGCTACACGAAGGCCGACCTCATCCGCTACTACACCGAGGTCTCGCCGTACCTCCTGCCGGTCATCCGCGATCGTCCGCTCACGCTCAAGCTCTTCCCCGATGGGATCGCGGGCGCGTTCTTCTACCAGAAGGACAAGCCCGACTTCACGCCGCGCTGGGTCCGGACGTGGGTCGACCGAGGCGCGGAGCGCGAGGGCGGCATCGACTACATCCTCGGGAACGACCTCGCGACCCTGGTGTGGCTCGCGAACTACACCGCGATCGAGATCCATCCGTGGCTCGCGCGCGTTGACGATCCCGAGCACCCCGACATCGCGATCGTCGACCTCGACCCCTCGAAGGGCGCGACGTGGGACGACGTGAAGGAGGCCGCGGCCCTCGTCCATCGCATCCTCGACGACCTCGGTCTGCGGGGCTACCCGAAGACGACCGGGTCGCGCGGCATCCACGTCTACGTGCCGATCGCGCGGCGCTACACCTTCGACGAGTCGCGCGGCTTCGTCTTCGACGTGGGGAGGGCGGCCCGCGACAAGGCGCCGAAGCTCGTCACGCTCGAGGTCGTGAAGGAGCGGCGCCGCGGCGTGTACGTCGACTACCTCCAGAACGTCGGCGGGAAGACCACCGCCGGCGCGTACAGCGTGCGCCCGATCCGCCGCGCGCCGGTCTCCGCGCCCCTCGCGTGGGACGAGATCGCGGCCCTCGGCCGCCCCGACGCGTTCACCATCGCGAACATGCGGGAGCGTCTCGAGACGACCGGTGACCTCCTCGCGGGGATGCTCGACCTCGAGCAGACGCTGCCGCGCGCCTCGGTCTCGGCGCCGGCGAAGCCGACGCGTCGCGCCTCGCGCCGGTGAGCCCGACCCGCGCCGCGGTCCTCGTGCCCGGATACGGCGGCGGCGCGACGCAGCCGATCCTCCGCGCCCTCGCCGAGCGGCTCGGCCGCGACGGCATCGACGCGCGGGCGATCGCGTTCTCCACGCGCGGCCGGCGTCCGAGCCGGGACTACGCGACCGAGATCGCCGAGCTCCGCGCCGCTCGGGACGAGCTCCGCGCGTCGCACGAGCTCGTCGCGCTCGTCGGCCGCAGCTTCGGCGGCCGCATCTGCGCGTTCCTCGCGCGCGACGAGCCGCCCGACGCCCTCGTCATCGTCGGCCACCCCATCGCGCCGCCCCGCCGGCCGCGTCCGCGCGACGAGGCCGCGCTGGCGGCGATGGCCTGCCCGACGCTCGTCGTGCAGGGCTCGCGCGACGAGCTCGGCCCGCTCGCCGTCCTCGAGCGGATCGCCGGCGCGAACCCGCGCGTCGACCTCGTCGTCGTGGACGGCGCCGGCCACGACCTCGGCGCACGCGAGCGCGAGGCGATCGAGCACGTGGCGCGCTGGCTCGACGCGGTCATGCGCTAGGACGAGGTCGTGCCCCCGCCGTCCATCTGCGCCTTCTGCAGCCTGCCGCTGAAGTCGACGTAGATCGACTTCCAGTCGGCGTACACGTCGAGCGCGGCCCGCCCGGCCTCGCGGTGGCCGTTGCCGGTCGTCTTCATGCCGCCGAACGGGAGCTGGATCTCCGCGCCGATCGTCCCCGCGTTCACGTAGACGAGCCCGGTCTCCGCGTCGCGCATGAAGCGGAAGGCGTTGTTGACGTTCCGCGTGTAGATCGAGCACGAGAGACCGTACTTCGTCGAGTTGAGGACCTTCACCGCCTCCTCGAGCGAGCCGACCTCGAGGACGGCGACGACCGGGCCGAAGATCTCCTCCTGCGCGACGCGCATGTTCGGCTTCACGTCCACGAGCACGGTCGGCTCGTGGAAGAACCCCTTCGCGAGCGCGCCCTCGGTCGGGATGCGCCCGCCGGCGGCGATCGTGGCGCCTTCCTTCTCCGCGACCGGCATGTAGGAGGCGACCTTCTCCTGCGCCTGCTTCGAGACGACCGGACCCAGGTCCGTCGTCGGCTCGAGCCCGTGGCCCATGCGCATCTTCTTGGCCCGGCCGACGAGCTTGTCGATGACGTCGTTCGCGACGCCGCGGTGGGCGATGACCCGCGACGCCGCGGTGCAGCGCTGCCCCGACGTCCCGAAGGCCGACCAGACGATGCCCTCGATCGACAGGTCGACCTCCGCGTCGTCCATGACGACGATGGCGTTCTTGCCGCCGAGCTCGCACGAGACCCGCTTCAGCAGGCGCCCGGCGATCTCGCTGATGTGCGCCCCCGCGTCGCTCGAGCCGGTGAACGAGACCAGGTCGACGCCCGGGTGGGTGACGAGGTGATCGCCGATCTCGCCGCCGGGGCCGAGGACGAGGTTGAGCACGCCCTTCGGCAGCCCCGCCTCCTCGAGGACCTCGACCAGACGCACGGCGAGGAGCGGCGTGTACGACGCCGGCTTGAACACCACGGTGTTCCCCAGCACGAGCGCGGGCATGATCTTCCACGTCGGGATCGCGAGCGGGAAGTTCCACGGCGTGATCGCCGCGACGACCCCGTGCGGGTGGCGCATGCTCATCGCCCACTTGTTCGGCAGCTCCGCCGGGACGACGTCGCCGAACTGGCGGCGCCCTTCGCCGGCCATGTAGTAGGTCATGTCGATGCCCTCTTGCACGTCGCCACGGGCCTCGGCGAGGACCTTGCCCATCTCGCGCGTCATCTCGCGCGCGAGGTCGTCCTTGCGCCGCAGGAGGATCTCGCCCGCGCGGTAGAGGATCTCGCCGCGCTTGGGCGCGGGTGTGAGCCGCCATGCCTCGCAGGCGCGCCGCGCCGCGTCGACCGCCCGGTCGACGTCCGCGGTCGTCGAGCGGGTGACGGTCGCGATGACCTCGCCGTTCGCCGGATCGGTGTCCTCGAAGGCCTCGCCCGACGATCCCTCGACCCAGCGGCCGTCGATGTGGTTCCGCAGGTGCATCGTTGCCATGACGGTCTCCCCTCCGCGTCTCCGGGACTCGGTCGCTCGCTAGAAGGACGCCCCGTAGAAGAGCCAGATCGTGAGCCCGCCCACGAACACGATGCCGAGGAAGACGAGAAGGAACGCGATGTTCGCGTTGCGCTCCGGATCCCCGCCGGAGAAGAGGCTCATCTCGTCCGATTATGTGACAATGGTGGTCCCGAGGGGCTGTAGCTCAGCTGGGAGAGCGCTTGAATCGCACTCAAGAGGTCAGGGGTTCGAATCCCCTCAGCTCCACCGCCCCCGCCGTCAGGGCATCGTCGCGAGGAGCGCGAGCGAGATCAGCACGCCCGCGCCCGCGAGCGCAGCGGGCGGCATGATGCGATAGTCTGCGCGGTCAGTTCTCCGCCGCCGAAGCGTCGCCGGTAGTCGTCGTCGAGGGCGAGCATGTCGGCCATCGCGCGCACCGGACGCGGCTCGCCGTGCACCCGCATCGTCGCCGCGAGGCGTTCACGATGGGCCCGTGCCGCCTCCTCGAGCGTCGTTGCCACGACGCGCAGCTGCAGCCCGGCGCGATCGATCACTGCACCGATCGGGTGGCTCGTGCCGATCCACGTCCCGTCCGCCCACGCCGAGTACCACGCGGTCATGCCCCCGAAGCTCGTCGTGATGAGCATCGCGTAGGATCGGCCGTCCTCGGCTCCGAGGATCCACGAAGTCGCCCAGCAGCGCGGACCGGTCCTGGACCGACGTCGGGACGGGGCCCCCGAATCGCAACAGCGGCGCCGTCGACACGAGGAGCATCCCGACGACGAGCCCACGCTCCCTCTCGCGCGTCCGCTACGCGATCCGCAGGACCACGGGTGCGTCGCCCCACAGGCGCTCGAGCCGGTACTTCTCGCGCTCCTCGGGCACGAACGCGTGCACGATGACGTCGCCGAGGTCGATGAGCACCCAGCGGCCCGCGTCGTAGCCCTCGACGCCGAGCGGCTGACGGCCGGCGGCCTTCGCCTTCTCCACGATCCCGTCGGCGATGGCCTGCACCTGGCGCTCGCCGCGGCCGCTGCAGATGACGAAGAGGTCGGCGATGGTCGTGACCTCGCTCACGTTCAGCACGAGGATGTCCTCGGCCTTCTTGTCGCTCGCCGCGTCCACGACCACGTCGGCGAGGGCGCGCGGGGCGAGGCCGCTCGGTGGGAGGGCGCTCATCGATAGAGCCCGTGGTGCTCGATGTGCTGCCACACGCCGTCGGGGACAAGGTACCGCAGCGAGAGCCCGCGCGCGGCCCGCGCGCGCAGCTCGCGCGCGCTGATGTCGAGGGCGGGCGCGTCGAACGTGCGCGCCCCGGACGACGGGTCCGGCTCCGGGGCGCCCGGCCGGCGCGCGACGAGGATCGTGGCGAGCGCGCGGATGCGCTCGGGCGATCGCCACCGGGGCAGCTCCGCGAGCGCGTCTCCGCCGAGGATGAGGAAGAGCTCGCCCTCCTCCCTCAGCGCCTCGAGGGTGTCGACCGTGTACGAGGGTCCTTCGCGGTCGAGCTCGATGCGCGACAGTCCGAAGCGCGGCTCGTCGCCGAGGGCGCGGACGAGCATCGCGTAGCGATCCTCGGCGCTCGCGACCGGCCCCCGATCCTTCAGCGGCGAGCGGCGCGCGGGCACGAACAGCACCTCGTCGAGCGGGACGGTCTCGAGCGCCGCGAGCGCGATCGCGAGGTGACCGACGTGCACCGGGTCGAAGGTGCCGCCGAACACGCCGACGCGGCTCACTCGGCGCTCTCCGACCACTCGAGCTCGAGCCGTCCGATGCGCACCGTGTCGCCTTCCTTCACGCCGAGCTCGCGCAGCCTGCGCTCGACGCCGCTGCGCTGCAGCAGCCGGTGGAAGTACGCCGACGCGTCGCCGCTCGCCCAGTCGATGCCCGCGGCGAGGCGCTCGATGCGGTCGCCGCGCACCCGGAACGCGCCGTCTTCGCGCTCGACGCGGACGTCGCGCGCGCTTCCGGCGAAGACGATGCGCCGCTCCCGCGCGGCGGCCTCGGCGGCCGGGCGCGGACCGACGAGCGTGAAGAGCTGCTTCGCGAGCCGGTCGACGCCCTCGCCGGTCGCGGCGGAGACCGCGAGCGCCTCGCGGCCGCGTGCCCTGAGCGTCTCGACGAGCTCGGGGACGCGCTCGCGCGCCTCGGCCAGGTCGATCTTGTTGAGCGCGACGATCTCCTGCCGCGCGTCGAGGCCGCGCCCGTACGCGGCGAGCTCGCGGTCGATCGTCGCGATGTCCGCGAGGGGATCGGGGCGCGCCGCGTCGACGACGTGCACGACGAGGCGCGTGCGCTCGATGTGCCGCAGGAAGTCCTCACCGAGGCCCGCGCCGGTGCTCGCGCCCTCGATGAGCCCGGGGATGTCCGCGATGACGAGCTCGCGCTCCTCGAGGCGCGCCACGCCGAGGTTCGGCGTGAGCGTGGTGAACGGGTACGCCGCGATCTTCGGACGCGCTCGTGTGAGCGCGGCCAGCAGGCTCGATTTGCCGGCGTTCGGCAGCCCCGCGAGCCCAACGTCGGCGATGAGCCGCAGCTCCAGATCGAGCTCGCGCCGCTCGCCCGGCTGGCCGTCCTCGGCGATGCGCGGCGCGCGCCGCGTGCTCGAGACGAACCGCGCGTTCCCGCGCCCGCCCCGGCCACCCTTCGCCGCGACGATCTCGGCGCCGGCGGCGACGAGGTCGACGACCTCGGCCCCGCTCGCCGCGTCGCGCACCGTCGTGCCGACCGGTACGCGGACGACGAGATCCCCGCCGGCCTTCCCGGAGCGGTTGGACCCCGCGCCGGCGCCGCCGCTCTCGGCGGCGAACACCCGCTTCACGCGGAAGTCGCCGAGCGACGCGAGCTGCGGGTCCGCGCGCAGGACGACGTCGCCGCCGCGCCCGCCGTCGCCGCCGTCGGGTCCTCCGCGCGGCACGTGCGCCTCGCGGCGGAACGCGATGACGCCGCGCCCGCCGTCGCCGCCGCGCACCGAGATCCGCGCGCGATCGAGGAACATCAGATCCTCGCGAGCGGCCTGACGAACGCGCCGACGCGCAGGTGCGGAAGGCGCTCGCGCAGGCGCTCGACGGCGTCGGCGACGCCGATCGCCCCCTCGCCGTCGCCGGCGATGGCGAGGGCGCGCAGCGGATCGGCGTGGAGGTCGCGCAGCAGAAGGGTGCTCCCCGCGGGCAGCTCGGCGGCGAGGCCGACGAGCGCCTCCTGCTCGTCCTGGCGGTCGAAGACGCCGGGCAGCACGAGCACGAGCAGGCCGATCGCGAGCCGCAGCTCGGCCGCGAGGCGCAGCGTCGCGCGCACGTCGTGGAAGCGGTAGTCGCGCGGACCGTGGAACGCCTCGTACGTGCGGGCGCGCGCCGACGTGATGCGGATCGTGATCGAGTCGAGCCCCGCGCCGGCGAGGCGGCGGAGCGCCTGCGTCGCGGAGCCGTTCGTCTCCAGGTGCACCGTCCCGGCGCGCGTCCGCGCGCGGATGCGCCCGATGGCGTCCTCGATGACGCGGGCCGCGAGGAGCGGCTCGCCCTCGCACGCGCGTCCGAAGGCGAGGATCGTCCCGCCCGCGGCGACGTGCGCCGTCGCGGCGCGCGCGATCTCCTCGGCGGAGGGATGGAACGCGGCGGGCTCGCGCGCCTCGGCCTCGCCGTCGCGATGCGGCGCGACCGCGTCCGGCGGCGTCTCGTTCGCCGGCGCGGCGACCGGGAGCGCGCATTCCCAGCGCCCGTAGAACGCGTTCGCGGCGCCGCGGCAGCCGTACTCGCGCGCGCAGCGGGCGAGTTGGCGCACCAGCCGGTCGCCGGGGGCGGCGCGCAGCGCGTCGCTCACGCGCGCCGCGATCTCGGCCCGCGGGTACGCGGCGGCGTCGTGGGTCGGGTCGCGGTCGAGCAGGACGCCCGCGGCGACGAGCCTGCCCTCCTCGTCGGCCGCGACGGCGGCGTACGGGCGCGGGGCGAGATCGGCGCGGTCGGGCGCGTCCAGGTACGCGGGAAGATGCGTGCGCAGGTGCCCCGGCGGGAGCAGCGCGGCGGCGGCGAGGCGCCCGGCGCCGAGCCGCCGCGGCCTGCCGCTCCGCTCCGCGGCGAGCGCTTCGCGCTCGATCGGGATGAGCGGCGTGTCGGGCGGGAGCGGCGTGGCGTCGGTCAGCGGGGCCAGGCGGGCGCCGTCGAACGCGAGCGCGGGATGGTCGGTGACGAGCACGCGCCCGGCACGGTCGGCGTGAACCGCGCGGTACATGGAGCGAGCATAAGAAGACGCCGAGCGACCGGCGATCGACTCGCGGAGGTCAGTAGTCCAGACCGTTCACCTGCACGCCGTCCTTCCACACCTCCCAGTGGACGTGCGGGCCCGTGGTCACGCCGGTGAGACCGATCGCCGCGATCTTCTGACCGCGCTTCACGACCTCGCCGGGCGTCACGAAGACGGCGCTCGTGTGGTAGTAGCAGGTCTTGAAGCCGTCGGCGTGCTGGACGCAGACACGCAGACCGCCCACGGGGACCCAGCCGGTCGCGACGACGACGCCGTCGTCCGACGCGCCGATCGGCGTGCCGTACGGCGCGGCGATGTCCAGCGCGGTGTGGCCCCACCAGAAGTACTGCGTGATGACGCCCTGCACCGGCCACGAGAGGCGGCCCGTGCGCGCGGGGAGCCGGTCGCCGCCCGGGGGTGCGATGAAGCGGCTGACGGTGAGGCGCTGGATCGCCGGCACGGCGGCGCCCGGGATGAAGATCCGCTGGTCGGCCGCGAAGTTCTGCGGCTCGAAGTACAGGCGGTTGTACGTCTTGACGACGGCGGGGTCGACCTTGAAGCGTGTCGCGACCGCCTCGACGGTGTCGCCCTTGCGCACCGTGTAGAGCGCGCCGCGACCGGGCGGGACGACCAGCTCGGCGCCGATCCGCAGCGGGGTGCCCTCGTCGCCGATGCCGTTCGCGAACGCGAGGTCGTCGAGCGTGACCTTGAACGACTCGGCGATCCCCGAGAGCGTGTCGCCGCGCTCGACGACGCGGCGCTGGATCGGCTGTGGATCCGCGGCGGCGACGGTGACGACGCCGCGCGTCGCGGCGGTGATGCCGCGTGCCTGCGTCTGGGCGCGCGGCGCGCCATCCGACGCGAGCGACGCGAGGCTCGCGACGGGCGCGGCCGCCGACGCGAGGGTCGGGGCATCCTGCGGAGCGCTGACGGCCGCGAAGGGGAGGGACAGGACGAGCGCGGCCGTCGCCGCGTTCATCAGCAGCTTGAGGCCGCGCGCGCCGTAGAGGGCGCCGACCGCCGCGGGGATGCGTCGATCGAAGAGGTCCGCCAGCGCGCCGCCGAACGCCGCGAGTGCGGCCCCGAAGCCGGCCCCGGCCACGCGGAGCTCGCGACGCACCATGAGCCGCGCGCTCGGCGTCGCGTGCGGTCGCCGCAGCGTCGTCGCCAGGTTCGTGCCCTCCCCGACTTTCCTCACGCCCGTGTACGCAATGCGTACTGACCGCGGGCAGCCGTGCCACCGTACCGACGCGAGCCATCCGCTGTCAAACGGTACGTTTGCGGTCCCTGTAGCCCCTCCGTACGCTACGACCGTGCCCGCCGGAGATCTCTCCTCTCTCTACGTGCTCGTCCTCGTCCGCGTCGCGGCCCTCCTCCCGAGCGCGATCCACCTCGTCGCCGGTCCGCTCGTGCCTCCCGGTCCGGCGGGGAAGGCACGCGGTTGGCCCTGAGCGCGCAGCGGCCGGCCGTCGACCTCCGCGCCGCCCGCGACGCGCTCGCGGCCCGGCTCGGTGACCGCGCGACGGTCACGACTCTCCACGACATGCTCGTCGTCGACGCGGACCGCCGGAGGCTCGTGGAGGTCGCGCGGGTCGTCCGCGACGACCCGGCCACGCGCTGCGACCTGTACGCCGCGAACGCGGGCGTCGACATGGGCAGCGAGCTGCGCAGCGTGACGTTCGTGCGCGGCGTCGAGACGAAGGTCTACGTCATGATCCGCACGACGTGCACCGAGCTCGATCCGCACGTGCCGAGCCTCGTCGAGGTGTGGACCGGCGCGAACTGGCCGGAGCGCGAGACCTACGACATGTTCGGCATCGAGTTCGACGGGCATCCCGATCTGAGGCGCATCTTCCTCGAGGAGTCGTTCCCCGGCCATCCGCTGCGGAAGTCGTTCCTGCCGCCGCGCAGCGACGCGCGGGGCGGCTGAGCGATGCCGGAGGGCCCGTTCGGCCTCGACCCGGCGATCTGGGCGGTCGTCCGCCTCGTCATCGCGCTGGCGCTGCTCGTCGTCGTCGTGTTGAACGGCGCGCTGTCGCAGGTCTACATCGAGCGGAAGGTTCAGGCGTTCATCCAGAACCGTTACGGACCGATCCACACCGGCCCGTGGGGTCTGCTGCAGACCGTCGCCGACGCGGTGAAGCTGCTCGGCAAGGAGGACATCCGCGCGCGGCTCACCGACCGCTGGTTCTTCCTCTCCGCGCCGGGGATCGTCTTCAGCCCGATGCTGGCGTCGTGGGTCGTCATCCCGTTCGCGCCGGGCCTCGTCGGCGCCGACCTCAACATCGGCCTGCTGTACCTCGCGACGCTCGGCTCGATGACCGTGCTCGGGATCGTCATCGCGGGCTGGGCCTCGAACAACAAGTACTCGCTCATCGGCGGTCTGCGGTCCGGCGGCCAGCTCATCTCGTACGAGGTGCCGCAGATCCTCTCGCTCGTGACGGTCGCCATGCTGGTCGGCTCGCTGTCGATGGTGGACATCGTCGACGCGCAGCCGGGGTGGCAGCTCACGGTCTTCATCCTGCCGCTCGCGTTCCTCACGTACTTCATCGCCGGCCTGGCGGAGACCAACCGCAACCCGTTCGATCTGCCCGAGGCGGAGTCCGAGCTCGTCGCGGGGTTCCTCACGGAGTACTCGGGGATGCGCTACGCCGTGTTCTTCATGGCGGAGTACGGCGAGGTCTCGGTCGTCTCCGCGATCGTCGCCACGCTCTGGTTCGGCGGCTGGCACGGCCCGTTCGTCGACACGGCCGGTCCGCTCCTCGGCCCGGTGCTCGGCGTGCTCTGGTTCACGCTCAAGACGTACGCGTTCGTGCTCGTCTTCATGTGGATCCGCGCGACGCTGCCGCGCTTCCGGATCGACCAGCTCATGGCGCTCTGCTGGAAGCTGCTCATCCCGGCGACGCTCACGAACCTCCTCGTGACGGCCGTCCTGCTCCTCGCGTTCCCCGGCTCCCTGCTCCCCGTGGCGATCGCGAACTGGATCATGCTCGGACTCTTCGTGCTCGCCATCCCGTTGTTCCAGCGCCGCCGTCTCGCGTCGCTGCGCGCGCGCCTGCGGGCGGCGGCCTAGCCGGTGTCGTACGACCTCGTCGGGGTCATCCTCTTCGCCGTCCTCGCCATCGGCATCGTCGGCGCGGGCATCGGCGTCGTCCTGCTCGACCGCATCACCGCCTCGGCGCTGCTCATGGCCTTCACGTTCCTCAACGTGGCCGGCATGTTCGTGCTGCTCGGCGCCGAGACGATCGCCGCGTTCCAGGTGCTCATCTACGTCGGGGCGATCACCGTGCTGATCCTCTACGGCGTCATGTTCACGCCGCAGCGCGAGCGCGCGTACGCGCTCTTCTTCCAGACGCAGTGGCCGTGGGCCGCGCTCGTCGTCGCGCCGCTCGGGATCGGGGTCGCCCTCGTCGGCCTCTCGTTCCGCGACAGGGCCACCGCGGTCCCGGCCGGTGGCGACCTCGACGCGCTCGCCACGAGCATCTTCCGCGACTTCGCGTTCCCGTTCGAGGTCGCGTCGGTGCTGCTGCTCGCCGCGATGATCGGCGCGATCGTGCTCGTGCGGAGGGACGACTAGTGGCCGTCCCGCTCGGCGCGTTCATCGCCGTCTCCGCGGTGCTGTTCTCCATCGGCATCGCGGGCGTGCTCGTCCGGCGCAACGCCGTCGTCATCCTCATGTGCGTCGAGCTCATGCTCAACGCCGCGAACCTCGCGCTCGTCGCGTTCTCGCGCCGCGGTGGATTCCCGGACGAGCGCGGCAGCGTCTTCGTCGTCTTCGTGTTCGTCGTCGCCGCGTCCGAGGTCGCCGTGGGCCTCGCGATCGTGCTCTCCGCGTACCGCAACCGCCCGACGGTGGACGTTGACGAGATCCACGCGATGAAGGGGTGATGCCGTGATCGAGGCGGTTTGGCTCATCCCCGCGCTGCCGCTCGCGGCGTTCCTCGTCAACGGGCTCTTCGGGCGGCGCTGGCTCCGGCACGCCACCGGGTGGATCGCCTCGGCCGCCGTCGGCCTCTCCGCCGTCCTCGCGATCGGCGTGTTCCTCGAGGTGCTCGGTGGACGGGAGCGGACGACCGTGACGCTCTACGAGTGGATCGGCGCGGGCGACTTCCGCGTCGACGTGGCGGCGCTCATCGACCCGCTCTCGACGGTGATGCTCCTCGTCGTGACCGTGGTCAGCACGCTCATCTTCGTCTACGCGAACGGCTACATGGAGCACGACGCCGGGTTCCATCGCTTCTTCACGTGGTTCCCGCTCTTCGTGTTCGCGATGCTCATCCTGGTGATGGCCGACAACTACCTCCTCATGTTCGTGGGCTGGGAGGGCGTCGGCCTCTGCTCCTACCTGCTCATCGGGTACTGGTTCGACAAGCCGGCGCCCCAGCAGGCCGCGAACAAGGCGTTCTGGATGAACCGCATCGGCGACTGGGGCTTCACCGTCGGCATGATCACGACGTTCCTCGTGTTCGGCTCGGTGACCTTCAGCGACGTGTTCGATCGCGTCGGCGTCGCGACGCAGGCGAACCTCACGCTCATCTCCCTGGCGTTCTTCTTCGCCGCGACCGGCAAGTCGGCGCAGCTGCCGCTGTACTCGTGGCTGCCCGACGCCATGGAGGGGCCGACACCGGTGTCGGCGCTCATCCACGCGGCGACGATGGTCACCGCCGGCGTGTACCTCGTGGCGCGCTCGGTCCCGCTCTTCGTCGGGGCCGGTCCGTCGCTCGAGATCGTCGCCGTCGTCGGGGCGATCACCGCGCTCTTCGCGGCGACCATCGCGCTCGTGCAGGTCGACATCAAGCGGGTGATGGCCTACTCGACGGTGAGCCAGCTCGGATACATGTTCCTCGCGCTCGGCGTCGGCGCGCCGGCGGCCGCGCTCTTCCACCTCGCCACGCACGCCTTCTTCAAGGCCCTCCTGTTCCTCGGCTCCGGCTCGGTGATGCACGGGATGCAGGGCGAGCAGGACATGCGCAAGATGGGCGGCCTGCGCCCGAAGATGCCGGTGACGTTCTGGACGATGCTCATCGCCGGCGGCTCGCTCGCCGGGCTGCCGCCGCTCGCGGGCTTCTGGTCGAAGGACGAGATCGTCGGCGCCGCGTGGAACGAGGGCCAGACCGCGCTCTGGGCGATCGGGATCCTCACCGGGGTGCTCACGGCGGCCTACGTGACACGCGCGCTCTGGCTCACCTTCGGTGGCGAGCCGCGCGACCGCCACCTCTTCGAGCACGCGCACGAATCGCCCGCGGTGATGACGCTTCCGCTCATGGGGCTCGCCGTCGGCGTCCTCACGCTGGGCGTCGTCCTCGGGTTCCCGCCCGACGCGGGCTTCATCCACACCTTCCTGCGGCCGGTCGTCGAGGTCGAGGGGCTCGCGCCGCGCGAGGTGGAGGTCGTCACGCTGCTCGCGCTCCTCGCCGTCTCGGTCGCCGCGGCGATCGTGGGCATCCTCATCGTGATCTCGATGTACGCGCGGCATCGGCCGGACCCGGCGGCCGTGTCGCGGGCGAGCGGGCCGGTCTACCGCCTCCTCGTGAACAAGTACTACGTGGACGAGCTGTACGACCGGCGGATCGCCGGCGCGCTCCGCGCTCTCTTCGGCGTGCTGTGGGCGTTCGACGTCCACGTCGTGGACGGGATCGCGAACGGTCTGGGCCGGCTGTCGTCGCTCGGCGGGCAGGGCGTGCGCCGCCTGCAGACCGGCATCGTCGGGAACTACGCGCTCACGATCGTCGCCGGCCTGATCGTGATCATCGTCGTCTACGGCGGGTACGCGGCCGGGCTGTGGCGGCGATGACGATCGACAACATCCTCACCCTCCTCCTCGTCGTGCCGGCGGTCGGGCTCATCCCGCTCGCCATCTTCCGCGACGACCGCGCCGCGAGGCAGGTCGGCATCGTCACGACGTTCGTCGAGCTCGCGCTGTCGCTCGTCATGCTCGCGCGGTTCCGCGTCGGGGAGGCCGACTTCCAGCTCGTCGAGCGGGCGGACTGGCTCCCGAGCCTCGGCATCCGCTACCTCGTCGGCGTCGACGGCATCAGCGTGCTGCTCGTCCCGCTGACGACGCTCCTCACGTTCATCGCGGTGGTCTACTCGAGCACGGTCGTGAAGCAGCGCCTCACCGCGTTCATGGCCTCGTTCCTCCTGCTCGAGATCGGCATGGTCGGCGTGTTCATCGCGCTCGACCTCTTTCTCTTCTACGTGCTGTTCGAGCTGATGCTCGTGCCGATGTACTTGATCATCGGCATCTGGGGCGGCCCGCGCCGCATCTACGCCACGCTGAAGTTCGTCATCTTCACGCTCGCCGGCTCGCTGCTCATGCTCGTGGGGATCGTCGCGGTGTGGCTCGCGTCCGGCGACACGGGCTCGCGCACGCTCTCCCTGCCCGAGCTGCTCGCGATCCGCGGCAGCTTCTCCCCCGAGTTCCAGTTCTGGGTCTTCCTGGCGTTCGCGCTCGCGTTCGCGATCAAGCTCCCGATGTTCCCGTTCCACACCTGGCTGCCCGACGCGCACGTCGAGGCCCCGACCGCGGGCTCGATCCTCCTCGCCGGCGTGCTGCTGAAGGCCGGCGGGTACGGCTTCCTGCGGTTCGCGCTGCCGCTCTTCCCGATCGCCACGCAGGTGTGGCTGCCGGTGATGATCGTGCTGTCGGTCGTGGCGATCCTCTACGGCGCGGCGGTCGCGACGGTCCAGAAGGACCTGAAGAAGATGGTCGCGTTCTCGTCCGTGGCCCACATGGGCTTCGTCACGCTCGGCATCTTCGTGCTGAACACGCAGGGCGCCGTGGGCGCGGTGCTGCAGATGCTCAACCACGGCTTCGTGACCGGCGCGCTCTTCCTCTTCGTCGGCATCCAGTACGAGCGCACGCATCGCCGTCTGCTCGCGGATCTCGGCGGGCTCGCGCACCGCTGGCCGCTCTACACGGCGTTCCTCGGCGTCTTCGTGCTCGCCTCCCTCGGCCTGCCCGGCCTGAACGAGTTCGTCAGCGAGTTCCTGGTGCTGCTGGGCGCGTTCCAGTTCGGCGGAGAGCCGCTCGGCGGCCTGTTCTGGGGGCCGCTCGCGGCGCTCGGCGTCATCCTCGCGGCGGTCATGCTCCTCTGGATGTTCCAGCGCCTCATGTACGGGCCGGTGCGTGAGGCGTACCGGGCGCTTCCCGACATGAACCGTGTCGAGGTCTTCTGCGCCGTCCCGCTCCTGCTCGTCACGGTGTTCCTCGGCGTCATGCCGCAGGCCGCGATCGCCATCATCGAGCCGTCGGTCGAGCGGATCATCCGGCTCGCGCAGGACCCGACGTTCCAGGTGGCGCTGCGATGAACGAGCTTCTGCAGACGATCTCCCCGCTGTTCCCGGAGCTGGTCGTCGCGGTCACGGCGAGCGCCGTCATCGTCGTCGACGCCTCGCTGCCACGGGAGCGGGCGTCGGCCGCGCTGCCGGTGCTCACCGTGGTCGGCCTCCTCGTCGCGCTCGTCGGCGGGCCCGCGGTGTCCGCCCAGGGCACCTACTTCGGCGGGTACGTGCGGGTGGACGAGTTCGCCGTCTTCTTCCGCACGGTGTTCCTGCTGCTGGCGATCTTCGCCACGATGGTCGCGCCGGCCTACCTCGATCGCAAGCGCGTCCCGGCGGCCGAGTACTACGCGACGGTGCTGTTCTCGACGATCGGAGCGATGACGATCGCGCTGTCCACCGACCTCATCACCCTGTTCGTGGGCCTCGAGCTCATGACGATCCCGGTCTACGTGCTCGCCGGCATGCAGCGCCACGACCGCTTCTCCAACGAGGCGGCGCTCAAGTACTTCCTCCTCGGGGCGTTCAGCTCGGCGCTCCTCGTGTACGGGTTCGCCTGGCTGTTCGGCCTCAGCGGCTCGACCCGCTACGCCGACATCGCCAGGACCGTCGCGAGCACCGGCATGAGCGACGCGGCGACGATCGTGGCGCTCGGGCTCGTCACCGCCGGCCTCGGCTTCAAGGCGGCGGCCGTGCCGTTCCACCAGTGGACGCCCGACGCGTACGAGGGCGCGCCCACGCCCGCGACGGCGTTCATGTCCGTCGCACCGAAGGCGGCGGCCTTCGCGGCGATCCTGCGCGTGCTCGTGAGCGGCATGGGCCCGCTCGCCGCGGACTGGGCGACCGTCTTCGCGCTGCTCGCCGCGGTCACCATGAGCGTCGGGAACGTCGTCGCGCTCGTGCAGACCAACACGAAGCGGATGCTCGCGTACTCCAGCATCGCGCACACCGGCTACGTCCTCGCCGCGGTCGCCGCGACGGGCGCGGGCGCGCCGGCGGGCGCCGCCGTGCTCTTCTACGTCTTCGCGTACGGCCTGATGAACCTCGGCGCGTTCGCGTGCCTGCTCTACCTGGACATCGAAGGGACGCGCGGCGCGACGCTCGACGAGCTCGACGGCTTCGCCAGGCGCGAGCCGCTCGGCGCGCTCGCGTTCGCCGTGTTCCTCGTATCGCTCACCGGGATCCCGCCGACGATCGGGTTCGTGGCGAAGTTCTTCGTCATCCAGCCCGTCCTCGACGCGGGCTTCACGTGGCTCGCGGTCGTGCTCGCGTTCAACGCCGTGCTCGCCGCGTTCTACTACCTCCGCGTCGTCGTGCACATGTACATGTACGAGCCGGAGGGCGCGCTGCCGCCGGTCGTATCGCCGCGCCTCTTGTCGTTCTCGCTCGCGCTGTCGGCCGCCGCGGTCGTCGTGCTCGGCATCCTGCCCGACTCGCTCTACGCCTGGGCGCTCGCCGCGGCCGGACCGATCCTGCCCTAGTGTCGTGACCCGGAATCCATGCGCAGCTGCATCGGTACCGGATCCGCCGATGCCGGCGTCGCCTTCGTCCGGGCGCTCCTCACGCAGCTGCGGCTACGCTCCGGGGCGTCCTCCTCGGCTCCTTGGCCTCGGCGTCCCGAGGCCGCGCATCTGCACATGACTTCCGGGTCACGACACTAGGCTCGAGATGTCCAGGCGTGTCCCGCGGCTGCCGGGCTCCGTGTATCTCCTCGCCGTCACGAGCTTCTTCGCGGACGTGTCGACCGAGATGCTCTATCCGGTGCTCCCGCTCTTCCTCACCGAGGAGCTCCGCGCGCCGCGCACCGCCGTCGGCATCGTCGAGGGCGTGGCGGAGGCGACGCAGAACGTGGTGCAGGGCGGCTCGGGCTGGATCGCGGACCGGATGCGGCGGAACAAGCCCATCGCGGTCGCGGGGTACGCCCTCGCCGCGCTCGCGAAGCCGACGATCGGCCTCGCGACGGCGTGGCCGAGCGTCCTCGCGTCGCGCTTCGGCGATCGTCTCGGGGCCGGGCTCCGCTCCGCGCCGCGCGACGCGCTCATCGCGGGCTCGGTGGACGACGCGCGCCGCGGCGCCGCGTTCGGGCTCGAGGGCGTCGGCGACAACCTGGGAGCCGTCGTCGGGCCGCTCCTCGCGGCCGGCCTTCTGTACCTGCTCGACGTCCCGCTGCGTTCGATCTTCCTCCTCGCGTTCGTCCCCGCCGCGCTCGCGGTCGTGCTCATCGCCTCGGTCCGCGAGACGGGCCCGGAGCGGCCGGCGCCGCGAACGCGGGTCGCCCTCTCGGCGCTCCCGCCGGCGTACCGCCGGTATCTCGTCCCGGTCGCCGTCTTCGGGCTCGGCAACGTGTCGAGCGCGTTCATCGTCCTCAAGGCCGCCGAGGTCGGCGTGCCCGCCGAGCTCGTCATCCTCGTGTACGCCGGCTACAACCTCGCCGCCGCCCTCGCGTCCTATCCCGCGGGTCGGCTCTCGGACGCGTGGGGCCGCGCGCGTGTCATGCTCGCCACGCTCGCGCTGTTCGTCCTCGCGTTCGGCGGGCTCGCCGTCGCGACGAACGGCGTGCTCGTCGCCGTCCTCTTCGCGCTGTACGGCGTGCACCGCGGCGCCGTGCGCGCGGCGGGCAAGGCGCTCGCGGTCGACCTCGCGCCCGTGGAGCTGCGCGCGTCGAGCGTCGGCCTCTACAGCGCCGTCCTCGGGCTCACCGCGTTCGTCGCGAGCGCGGCCGCCGGCGTCCTCTGGGACCGCGTCGGGTCGGCGACGATGTTCGCGCTCGCCGCGGGGATCGGGCTCGTCGCGACCCTGCTGTTCGCCCTGCTCGTCCCCCTGCGCGCGGCGGGCTCCGGCGCGCCGTCAGCGCGACGGTAGGAGACGCTCGCCCACCAGACCGCCGGTGAGCCCGAGCAGCGCCGCCAGCGCGAGCGGCGGGATCAGCTCGGGGAGCGAGAGGGTCATGAGGCTCCCGAAGGAGCCGATCGGCGGATACTCGGGAACGTAGTACTGGTAGAGCCGCGTCGAGAGGATGCTGCCGAGGAGGAGCGAGAACAGCAGACCGACCGGCGACGCGATCGCGCCGAGGCGGCCCGCGATGATGCCGGTGCAGACGAGGATGGCGGAGGGCACGCCGAGGAGGATCGGCGGCGGGATCGGGAGCGGCTCGGTGAGCGCCCACCAGAACGCCAGGCCGACGGTGGTCGCGACCACAGAGGCGACGAGCCGTGTGCGCATCAGCCCCGCGCGAGCACGCGCCGGCGAAGCGCCGCGCCGAGCGCTCCGGTGACCGCGCCGATCGCGATGTACGGCCAGAACGTTCCGACGACCGCGAGCACCTGGCCGACGACCTCGGCCGCGGTCATGCCCGCGCCCGCCGGGCCGAGGAGCGTCACCACGGCGTAGACCGCGGCGGCGACGGCGACCGAGAGCGCGCCCGCGAGCGCGCCGCGGCTCGCCGCGAACCAGCCGGCGCCGAGCGTGGCGAGGACGATGTACGCGAGCAGGGCCGGCGGGACGCCCGCCGCGCCCGCGTAGCGCAGGTACACGACGACCTGCGCGGCCGCGGCCGCGAGCACCGCGAGCGTGAGCCTCACCCGACGATCGCGAGCGCGTGGTCCGCGTGGTTGAGCGGCTCGGCGCGACCGTCCGCGCCGATGACCGCGATGTCCTCGATGCGCACGCCGAAGCGGCCGGAGAGGTAGACGCCGGGCTCGATCGAGAAGGCCATCCCCGTCTCGAGGCGCTGCTGGTTGCCGGCGACGAGGTACGGGTGCTCGTGCCCGTCGAGCCCGATGCCGTGGCCGAGACGATGGATGAAGGAAGCCGCGTAGCCCGCGTCGTCGATCACCCCGCGCGCCGCCGCGTCGACCGACGACGCGGTCGCGCCCTCGACCGCCGCCGCGTAGGCGGCCTCCTGCGCGCGGCGCACCGTGTCGTGCACCCCGCGCACCTCGGCCGGCGGCTCTCCGACGTGCACGGTCCGCGTGATGTCCGAGCAGTACCACCCGCGCGTGCCGCCGAAGTCCAGCACGATCGCGTCGCCGCGCTCTACGCGGCGCTCTCCGGTCTCGTGGTGCGGCGAGGCTCCGTTCGGCCCCGACGCGACGATGGTGAACGCGACCTCCTCGTGTCCCTCCTCACGCAGCAGCGCGGCGAGGTCGGCGGCGACCTCGCGCTCGCGGCGCCCCGCGAACTGCCCGCGGACGACGCGCGCGTACGCGCGATCGGCCGCCGCGGCGACCGCGCGCAGCGCCTCGATCTCGTGCGGCTCCTTGCGCATCCGCAGCTCGGCCGTCACACCCGACGCGAGCACCGTGCGCCGTCCGGGGAGGGCGCGCTGCAGGCTCAGGACGAACAGCGCCCACATCTGGTCGGAGAGCGCGACGTCGCCCGTGTCGCGGACGAGGCTCGCGGCGACGGCGTACGGATCGTCGGTCTCGCCCCACGTGCGCTGATCGAGCTCCGGGGCGATGGTCCGCGCGCGCGGCGACTCGAGCTCCGGCACGACGAGCGTCGCCGTGCCGTCCGCGCCGACGACGAGGCACGTCAGCCGCTCGCTGCCGAACATGCGGTAGCCCGCGAGGTACGCGAGGTCCGAGCCGGGCGCGAGGAGGAGCGCCGCGAGGCCGCGCGCGCGGAGGATCGCGCTCGCGCGGCGGCGTCGGTCGGTGAAGACGCCTCGGTCGATCGGCATCGGGTGTGTCTCGGAGGATAGCCAAGGCCCCGCCGGCGCCTGTTCGCAGCGCGAGAAAGCGAGCCATGGCGAGCGAGCGCTCGGCGACCGTGGTGTGTCGCCGGAGTAACGATCTGTTCACGAGACCGACACGCGCTGGAGCCACGCTTGCTCGTGGCGGCCCACCGTGCACGGCCAGCGTCTGCTCGCGCGTCTCGGGGTCGCCGTCTTCGGCCTCTCGCTCATTGCGCCGAGCGCGCTCTGGCAGATCCTCCCCGCGCGGCCGCTCGCGCTCGCCGCACTCCCCGCGCGGCCGCTCGCGCTCGCCGCCTCGCCGACCGGCGACGTGTCCGGTCTCGCCGATCTGCTCGTCGAGGCCGAGATCGTCCCCACGCCGTCGCCGCCGCCCGCGGCGACGCCTCGCGCGACGGATCTCGCGGCGCCGGCCGGTCCGGCGATGCTCGTCACGGCGTCGTGGTACGGGCCGGGCTTCTACGGCAACCGCCTGCCGTGCTGGAGGTGGCTCCAGGAGAACGGGCTGCCGATCCAGCTCCAGACGGACACCTGGGGCGTCGCGCACAAGACCCTGCCCTGCGGCACGATGCTTCGCCTCCGCCACGGCGAACGGGAGGTCGTCGTCCCGGTGGTCGACCGCGGACCGTACATCGCCGGGCGCGAGCTCGATCTGTCGCCGCGCGTGAAGGCGGCGCTCGGCTGCTCCGATCTCTGCACGGTCCTGATGCAGATCCGCTAGGACCGTCCGCCTTCCGTCCGTTCGCATCGCGGCTCGTCAACCTGACAGCCGAGCGATGGCATGCGACATGCAGTCCCGCCCGGTGACCGGGGGAGCAGCGGCTGCCCTGGGACCTCGAGACGGGAGTGGCGAGATGACGAAGAACAAAGGCGCGATGACGGTGGCCGAGGCCGGCCGGCGCGGTGGCGCGACGACGGCGCAGCGCCACGGACCCGAGTTCTACGAGACCATCGGCAAGAAGGGCGGCCGCACGACGGCGCAGCGCCACGGCGCGGACTTCTACGAGCACATCGGCAAGCAGGGCGGGCAGCGCGTGAAGGAGCTGTACGGCCCGCGGTTCTACGGCCGCATCGGCAAGATCGGCGGCGACGCGGTCTCGGAGAAGTACGGACACGAGCACTTCGAGGAGATCGGCAAGAAGGGCGGCCAGAAGGTCGCCGAGCTCATCGCCCGCGGGCGCCAGGCAAGCTAGAGGGCGCTCGCCTGTCCACGCGACGATCGGAGGACCTGGCCGGCGACGGCGCGCACGCGTCGCTCGTCACAACCTCCCCAGCCCCGCCGTTGACACGACGACTACGTCTCGTATCGTCCGCGCGAGCACGGAGGGGGAAGGCGTTGGACAGCGCGTCAGACGGGGGCGCACGGCTCGTCGCCGTGGAATGGGAAGACATCGTCGCGTACTCGCGGACGGCGATCCCGGAAGACTTCGAGCCGTACCGTCTGCGGAAGCTCACCTGCGGTCTCCTCTGGAAGGACACTCCCGAGTACGTCGTCGTCGTCGGCGACTACGACCTCACCAACGAGGGCAGGGACTACCGCCACAACGACTTCCACATCATCCCCCGTGGGGTGATCCGCAAGCTCACCTACCTCAGCGACGCGGGCTCGATCGTCGCCTTCGGCGCCGAGTCGGCCTAGCCGGGCGGGCGGCCGGCCGCCCGAACTGCATCCCAGGTAACGGAACGGCGCGGTCCCGCGGTGGGTATGAGCGGTGAGGAACAGGGAGCGCCCTGGCACCGTTCTTGTTCCGGAGATGCCTGGAGGTCCGCGATGACCGTTCGTGCCGAGCTCTACTGCTACTTCTGCGGCCACGGCCTCGGCGAGGTCCTGGTGCCCGCGAGGACGCGGCGGCCTTCGGTCGAGCAGCTGCGCGCGGCGTACGCGGCCGCCGGGCGCGAGTCTCCCACCTGGAGCGCGGCCGACCAGCCGCTCTGCCCGCGCTGCGGCGGTCAGCTCTTCCTCGAGCGCTTCGACCACGAGGTCGTTCGCCCCGCCGAGCGGCGCGCGCTGAAGCGCGCCAGCTGACCGAAGAGCGGCGAGCCGGAGCGGCCGCGGCGCAAGCCGCGGCCGTTCTCGTTCACGTGGCGCTTCGCGGCGTCGGCTGGCTGGTCATCGGCGGGCTGTGCGGGTGGGTCTGGGCGCGGAGGGTCGTCGGCGCGCCCGCGCGTCCGGCGGGTCTCACCGACCGCCAGGCGGAGATCCTCTCGCTCGTCGGCCGCGGCCTCTCGACGAAGGAGATCTCGCGCCGCGAAGGGCTCAGCCCGTACTCGGTCGAGACGCACATCCGCCGCGCGCGCCGGACCCTCGGCGTGACGACGCGCGCGGCCGCCGCGGCCGCCGTGTCAGCCGGCTCGCGTCAGGCGGCCGTCCCGGCGAGGCCGAGGCGGTCGGCGACGCCGTCGAGGGCGGCGACGGTCTCCGCGACGAGCTCGTCGAACGGGACCTGAAGGTCCTCGGCGCCCTTCAGCATCATCTCTCGGCTCACCGCGCGCGCGAACGCCTTGTCCTTCATCTTCCTGCGCACCGCCTGGGCGTCGACGTCGCGCACCGCCCTCGAAGGCCGTACCAGCGCCACCGCGGTGATGAACCCGGTGAGCTCGTCGACCGCGTAGAGCGTCTTCTCCATCGCGGTGACGCGCGGCACGCCGGTGTGATCGCCGTGCGACTGGATCGCGTGGACGATCGGTGCCGGGACGCCCGCCTGCTCGAGGATCGGCTTGCCGTTCTGCGGATGACCCGCCGGATCGCGCTCGTAGTCGAAGTCGTGGAGCAGGCCGGTGACCGCCCAGGTCTCCTCGTCCTCCGCGAACCGCCGGGCGTAGTGGCGCATGGCCGCCTCCACGGCGAGCCCGTGCTTGCGCAGGCCGTCGCCCTTGGTGTGCTCGCAGAGGAGCGTCCACGCTTCGTCTCGCGTCACGGGAACGAATGGTAGTCTCGCCGGGTGGTCGAGCTCACCGCCGTCGCCGCGGACAAACTGCGCGAGCTGCGCGGCGACGATGCGTCCCGCGCCGTCGTCCGCCTCTACGTCGCGGGCCGCACCTGCTGCGGCTACGAGTACGCGCTCGCGTTCGACGAGCGCACCGAGGAGAGCGACACGGTCACCGACTGCGGCGGGGTCCCGGTCGCGATCGACGCCGAGAGCCTGCCGTACTGCGATGGCGCGACCATCGACTACGTGAACGAGGCGCTCGGCGGCGGATTCGTCGTCCGCAACGAGCGCTTCGGCGGCGGCTGCGCCTGCGGCGGGTAGCCCCGTCGCGTGACCGGCTGCGGCTGCCTGGTCCTCGTCGGCGTCATCGTGGGCCTCATCCTGTTCATGGTCTTCGGCTCGACCGACCCCGGTGAGCCGGTGGCGAGCGCCGTCGTGCTCGCGCTAGGTCTGCGGGTGGCGCGTGTGCCACTCGGTCGCGCGCTCGTACGCGTGCGCGGCGCGTAGGAGCACGGCCTCGCGCCACGGCCCCGCCGCGAGCTGCAGACCGATCGGCAGCCCCTCCGCGGTGAAGCCGCAGGGGACCGAGATCGCGGGCAGGCCGGTGAGGTTGAACGGCGACGTGTTCGCCGTGAGCCGCGCCGCGGCGGCGACCGCGTCCTGACCCGCCCGCGGCGGCGCGGGGACGGGCGTCGTCGGCGTGAGGACGACGTCGTACCGCCCGAGCAGCGCCGTCCAGTCCCGGCGGATGACGTCGCGGTCGCGGTGCGCCCGCGCCAGCTCGACGCCGTCGATCGCGGCGCCGGCGCGCAGACGCTCGAGCACGTCGGCGCCGTAGTCGGCGGGGCGCCCCTCGAGGTTCTCGCGGTGGAACGCCGCCGCGTCCGAGCCGATGATCGCGCGCTGCGCCGCGCGCAGGAGCTCGGTGTGCGGGAGCGGGCGCTCCTCGATCGTCGCCCCGAGCGACGCCAGCGTGGCGGCCGCCTCGCGCACCGCGCGCTCGACGTCGGGGTCCACCTCGCCGAAGAAGTGCGTGCTCGGAACCAGGACGCGCAGGCCGCGGACGCCCTCGTCGAGCGCGGAGGCATAGTCGTCCGCGGGCCGGTCGACGCTCACCGGGTCGCCCTCGTCGTATCCGGCGAGCGCGCCGAGCGACAGCGCGGCGTCGCGGACGGTGCGGGCGAGCGGTCCGGCGTGGTCGAGCGTCCACGACAGCGGGATGGCCCCGCGGAGCGACACGCGGCCATAGGTCGGCTTCAGCCCGACCACCCCGCAGAGCGCGGCCGGGATGCGGATCGACCCGCCGGTGTCGGTGCCGAGCGCCATGTGGCTCATGCCCGCCGCGACCGCGACGGCGCTCCCGCCGCTCGACCCGCCGGGGATGCGCGCGGCGCCCCACGGGTTCTTCGCCGGGCCGAAGTGCGGGTTCTGACTCGTGACGCCGAACGCCCACTCGTGCAGGTTCGTCTTCCCCACGAGCACGGCGCCGGCCGCGCGCAGGCGCTCGATTACGGCGGCGTCGCGCGCCGCGACGTTCCGCGCGAGGATCCTCGATCCCCCGGTCGTCGGCACGCCGGCGACGTCGAAGAGGTCCTTGACCGCGACCGGGATGCCCTGGAGCGGGCCGCCGTCGACGCCGCGCGCGAATCGCTCGTCGGCGAGGGCGGCGTCCGCGAGCGCCGTGTCCGCGGTGCGGGTGATGAAAGCGCCGAGCCCCGCGAGCGCGTCCGCGCGCTCGAGGCAGGCCCGGACGAGCTCGACCGACGAGAGGCTCCGCCGGCGGAGCTGCACGGCGGCCTCGGCGATGGTGAGGAGCGCGGGGTCGGCGATGGGCCGATGGTACGCAGGAGCGCCGAGGCGGTATCGTCGGGCGCCATCAGCGACCGCTCGTTTGTCAGGTTCGGTGGTGCCGCGGGCATCCTGCTCGCGCTCACCTCGTGGTCCGCCGTCGCGTCGTACGTCACCGTCGCGCAGGGCGGAGCCCAGGCCGTCGGCGTCCAGGTCTTCCAGCTCCTGTACGCGCTCGTCGCGGTGTGGGCGCTGTTCGCCGTCGTGGCGGTCCACCAGGTGGCGCGCGCGCAGGGTGAGGCGTGGTCCTTCTTCGCGACGCTCGTCGGCGTCGCCGCGTCGCTCGGCACGATGGCGAGCGCGCTCTACACGGTGGCGTACGTCCGGGCCAACATGGCGCTGCCGGACATCCCTCCGGTCGACCCGCTGCACCTGGCGACGTTCGGGCTCACCGGCCTGTGGTTCCTCGTCGCGAACGTCCTGCTGTGGCGCGCGCGCCTGCCGCGGCCGCTCGTCGCGCTGGGGTTCGTCGCGGCGGCCGACCTGCTCGGCGGCTTCGTCGCCGCTCTCGCGGGGAACGAGGCCCTGGTGACCGCCGCGGCGCTCGTGGCCGGCGCAGCGGGGGGCCCGATCTACTGGCTCTGGCTCGGCGTGGCGCTGCGGCGTCTTCCCTGACGCGCGTCGTGCCGGCGGTCGAGACGGCGGCCGCGACGAAGGAGGACCATGACCGGCATGGCGGACATCGCGGAGATCCGTGAGCGCCACCGCCGCCTCAGGGACGAGCTGACCCGTCGGGTCGCGAGCGCCCTCGCGCGCGCGTCGAGCGAGGACTACAGCGCGCTCGTCGCGCTGCTCGAGGGCGAGCTGCTCGCGTACGCACGGGCCGAGCGGGCGCGGCTGTACCCCGTCGTCGACGCTCTCGTGCGCGAGCACGGCCGCGCGACGGCGACGATGGAGGTCGACCACGAGCACATCGCGAGGTGCGTGGCGGAGGTTTCGGCGGCGGTGGAGCGCCTGCGGGCGACGACGGAGCGGGCGGCGCGCATGTCCGCGCGGAGCGAGCTGCGCGACGCGCTGCTGCGCCTGGGGGCGCTCCTCGAGCTGCACCTCGAGAAGGAGGAGCGGGTCTACCTGCCGCTCCTGGAGCGCCACCTCGCACCCGACGAGCAGCGGGCGCTGGTCCGCGACATGCGTGAGCCGCCCGCCGCGGCCGCGCCGGGCGAGATCGACGTGCGCACGATCCCGCAGCGCGAGCGGCACGCGCGGGTCTTCGCGGCGTTCGAGGCGCTGCCGGTCGGGTCGTCGCTCGTGCTGCTGAGCGACCACGACCCGCGGCCGCTCTCCTACCAGCTCCGGAGCCGCCATCGCGGGGCCTACGCCTGGGACGACCTCGAGCGCGGTCCGCTGTGGCGGGTGCGCATCACGCGGACGACGACCGGCTGACCGTGCCGGAGGTCCCGCCGGAACGGGACCTTCGGGCCCTTCCCCGTCGCGGCCGCCGCTCACACCTTCGTGTCAGACCGATGGCAGCGTGCCATCCGTGGAGGTGTCGAGCATGGCCACTCTCACCGGGCATCAGGAGCGGGACGTCGCGGCGAGCGGGGCGATGGGGGCGCTCCTCGGAGCGCTCGCGATCGCGCTCGTGACCGCGCTCATCGTCGGCATCGTCGGGCTGAACGGCGGGTTCCGGACGGTGACGGTGACGCCGGGAGCGCCGGCATCCGCGGCGACGGCCGCTCCGAGCGGCGCGGCGGCCGCGCCGGCCGCCCCGCAGACGGCGCAGGCGAGCCTCGCGCCCGCGAAGCCGGTGACGGTGGCGTCGATCGCTCGACCGGCGACGGACGTTCCGAAGCCCATCAACCGCACCACGCCGGCGCTCATCGAAGTCAACCTCGAGACGAAGGAGGTCGTCGCCGAGGTCGAGAAGGGGCAGACCTACACCTACTGGACCTTCAACGGCACCGTGCCGGGCCCGATGATCCGCGGCCGGGTCGGCGACACGGTGAAGCTGCGCCTTGCGAACGCGCCGAACAGCGTGATGCCGCACTCGATCGACCTCCACGCCGCGACCGGCCCCGGCGGCGGCGCGGTCGCGACGCAGACGATGCCCGGCAAGGAGAGCACCGTGACGTTCAAGCTCCTCAACCCCGGGCTCTACGTCTACCACTGCGCGACGCCGCCGATCCCGATGCATGTCGCCAACGGGATGTACGGCATGATCCTCGTCGAGCCGGAGGGGGGCCTCCCGCCGGTCGACCGCGAGTTCTACGTCGTCCAGGGCGAGCTCTACACGAACGCCGCCCGCGGCGTCGCCGGCCAGCACGAGTTCGACACCGTGCGCATGGACGCCGAGGACCCGAGCTACGTGGTCCTCAACGGGAAGGTCGGCGCGCTCACCGGCGCGGGCGCGATGACCGCCAAGGTCGGCGAGACCGTGCGCATCTACTACGGCGTCGGCGGCTTCCTCCCGTCGTCGACCCACCTCATCGGCGAGATCTTCGACCGGGTGTACGCGGAGGGCTCGCTCACCTCGCCGCCGCTGACCGACGTCCAGACGACGCTCATCCCGGCGGGCGGCGCCGCGGTCGTGGAGGTGCGCTTCCAGGTGCCCGGGACGTACACGCTGCTCGACCACACGCTCACCCGCGCGCTGGACAAGGGCGCCGCGGCCCAGATCGTCGTGAGCGGCGAGCTGGACAGATCGATCTACGACGGTCCGCTGAGCGGAGCGGGGTGACGCCCCGCTCCGCGCTCGGCGGGCGGCTCAGTACGCGAGCGGGTCGACGATCTCGCCGTTCACCTTGGCCTCCCAGTGGGTGTGGGGGCCGGTCGTGATCCCGCTCATGCCGATGAGCGCGATCGGCTGACCGCGGACCACCCGGTCACCCGGCCGGACGAGCGGCACCGAGTTGTGGTACGTGCACAGCTCGATCCCGTCGGGCTGCGTGACGCACACGTAGTTCCCGCCGAAGGGGTGCACGCCGACGCCGGTCACCACCCCGTCGTTCCCGGCGTAGATGAGGCTGCCGTATGGTCCGGCGACGTCGATGCCGGTGTGGTCGCGCTGGACGTAGCTCGTGTACGCGCCGGCGGTCGGGCGGATGAGCTTGAGCGGATCGCCCGCGATCTTCCGCGCCCGCGCGCGCACGTCCTCGTCGGCGGCGAGGTCGGTCTCCCAGGTGGCGCTGCAGCGGTAGATCTCGAGCTGGCTCGAGCGGACGCCGGTGCGGCTGACGCCGGCGAAGTACGCGCCGTTCGGGCTGAACGCGCGGATGCCGTAGAGGTTCGGCAGCGTCGCGGTCTCCCCGCTGCGCGCGCCGCCCCACACCGTGAAGCGGTCGTACGCGTCGCCCGCCGGCACCGTCGGCGACACCGACCCGAAGAGCAGCAGCCCGTCGGCGGTCCACGCGTGCACGACGCCGGGCAGCGCCGACCGCCGCTCGCTCACGGTGCGCCCGTCGTCGTAGCGCAGCGTGACCGTGTCGGCCGAGCGCAGCAGCAGCGTGTGGCCCCGAGGCGACCACTCGACGAAGCGCGTGTCGGCCGTGCCGATGGGCGTCGTCGCTCCCGTCGCGGTCGTGCCGAGGAGCCGGCGCTCGGTGGCGCCCGGCCCGTAGCGCGTGATGGTGAAGAGCTCTCCGTCGGCGCTGAAGTAGGCGTCGTCCGACGGGTAGCGCGGCTCGTCGCCGGCGGCGACGCGCGAGACCGTACGGACGCCCGCGGCGCTCCACGCCCTGATCTCCGGACCCTGCCAGAAGAGGAGCTCCTCGCCGATCCAGCGGACGTCGGGCTCGGTCGGCCGGAAGCGCGCGATGATCGTCGCCCCCTCGGCGATGCGCAGGTCCAGGTCGTCCATCCAGTAGGCGAGCAGCCGCCCCGACGCCGACCACTTCGGCTCGCTCCCCTGGCCGAGCTCCTGCACCGCGCCGCTCACGACGTCGATCACCGCGAGGCGCTGGTCCTCCTCGGTGCCGGTGACGTTCTCGCGCGACGGCTTCAGCCGGATGTACGAGACGGCGATGCGCCGCGAGTCGGGCGCCCACTCCCCCTCGAACACGTCGGGCACCGGTGCGATCTCGATCCGCGCCGTGCAGCGCAGCGGATCGCCGCGCGTCACGGCGGAAGTCGCGACGGCCACCGGTCGCTCCGTCGTCGGCAGGGCGGACCGGCTCGGGCTCGGCGCGGCGGTCGACGACCCGGCGCTCGACGTGCACGCCGTGAGCGCCGCGAGCACGAGCGCGAGGGCGCGGGGCATGTTCGCCGTCATGGACACATCGCCGCAACGGACCGCACACGCGCGCGTGATGCGCGGCGCCGGGAAACGGATCGTTGACATCTCCGTGAAGACCGCGCAACGGACACCGACCCGTGTCGTTCACCACGCGGATGAGGGGATGGGTCGCGGCACTGCTCGGCGTCGCGCTGCTGCTCGAGGGCTGCGCGTCGACGCTCGACGTGGTGCGCATCGGCGGCGGCGGGGGTCCGGTGGCGGCGGTGCCGCGGCCGGAGCCCGCCGCGCGCTCGAGCAGGGGGACGAACGTGGAGCCCGCCGCTCGCTCGGCACCCGCGCGAGCGTTCCCGTACGACATCGCGATCGAGAGCATCCCGACGCCGGTGAACCACGACGCCACTCGCTCCGGCGCGAAGGTCGCGTACATCGTCGTCCACTACACGGTGATCAGCTACGAGCGCACCCTGCGAGCCTTCAACAACCCGCGCTCGGGGGTGAGCGCCAACTACGTCATACGCGGCGACGGCAAGGTCGCCGAGGTCGTCAGCCCCGACGACGTCGCCTGGCACAGCGGGAACGCCTGGATGAACGATCGCTCGGTCGGCATCGAGCTCGAGCTGAGCGCGGAGACCAATCCGGCCTTCACCGAGACGCAGTACCAGGTGGGCGCGCGGCTCACCTGCGCGCTGTCCGAGCGGTACGGCATCCCGATCGATCGTAAGAACATCATCGGTCACGTCGAGGTGCCGGGGAGCACCCACACCGATCCGGGCCCCACCTGGGACTGGCCGCGCTTCATGTGGTACGTGAAGCTCTGCGCGCCCGCGAACGCGAGCACGGTCAAGGCCGCGTTCGTCGCGCAGTCTCCGTTCCTGTCGGTCGATGCCGGCTCGGTCGGCACGGTGCAGGTCCGCCTGCGGAACACCGGCGCGACGACCTGGCGGAAGGGCACGAAGACCGAGGCGCGCATCGCGATCCGGGACGACAGCGACGCCTACGCGTCCCTCGCGAAGGACTGGCTGGCGCCGGACCGGCCGGCGGCGCAGGACGAGGCCGTGGTGGCGCCGGGTGACAGCGCGACGTTCACCTTCGAGGTGCGGGCCACGCGCCCGGGCCGGTACACCATCCCGCTCCGCGGGGTGATCGACGGCGCCGCGTGGATGAACGACCTGGGTATGTACACGGTGGTGACCGTCAACGAGGCCCGGACCGAGCCTCCGTCGGACCGCGGAGCCTCGCGAGCGTCCGGGCGGCGCGCCGGAGATTGAGGCGCCGCGGCGGTAACGGACGGTCACGGGTACGATGGGGAAGATGGCGAGCGCACCGGGGCTGTGGACAAGGGTCGTCGCGTCGCTGCAGGGAGAGGTACCCGCCGGCGCGCTCGAGTCGTACCGCGCGGCCGGCGCGAGCGTGTACGACCGGCTCGAGGCGACCGACGCCGCGCGTGCCGAGGCGCTGTCACGCGGCGCGGACGCGTGGACGCTGCCGCGTCCGGTCGTCCTCCAGGCGCTCTGCACCTGGAACGCCTTCGTCCTCCAGTCTCTCGGGGACGAGATCCTCGCCGCCGACTACCAAGCCAGTCCCGCCACAGTTGGCTTCGTCCCGTCCGTCACCGCGAGCCAGTGCCTGCGGCTGTACGCGCAGGTCGAGCCCTGGCTCGCCCGCGCCGCCCGCGCCGCGTCGGACGCGTCCTACGAGCTCGACGTCGCCGTTCCGGCCGACGTGCCGCGGTGGGTGGAGGTCAAACCGTGCCCGGCGGTCCACGTGCAGGCGATGCTCGCGGCCGGCGGGAAGATCCGCGCGCACGCCGAGGCCCACTTCGCGCGCTTCGCCGACGACTCCCACGAGGAGCATCGCGCGCTCGTCGACAAGCTCCGCGGACTGCTCTCCGAGGCCGCGGCGTCGCTGACCTACGCCGAGCAGCTGTGGCGGCCGGGCGTCCCGATGAGCATCCACGAGGAGATCGAGGGGAAGCTCAAGTCCGCGCTCGAGCGCTACTACCACCTCGGGCAGCTCGTCGCGATGCCGTCGCTCGTCGCGGACTACGGCAAGGCGCCCGTCCGCCGGAGCGGCGCCGCCTCGCGCGCGGCCGGGCCGAGCTACGACAAGTGGTCGCTCACCGACCCGCGCACGCGGGCGTCCTGGCAGCGCGATCCGAAGGCGGACCGCGCGATCGACCACATGTGGCGCACGGACCCCGACCCGGAGCGCACGCGCGCGATCCAGGCCGAGATCGACGACGCGTTCGCGCGCGGCGACATCGCGTACGCCACCGACCGGGGCCGGCCCATCGGCAACTACTTCTGCTGCCCGTGGTCGCCGATCTACGAGGTGAAGCGGCCGGTCGAGATCGGCGGGACGCAGCTGGCCGCGATGGAGACGTTCACCTACGACGTCTCCGCCGAGGACGTCGACAGAGGCGGTCCGTTCCGGCGCGAGATCCTCGTGGCGACCTTCCGATCGACCGACGAGGTTGACTACTGTGTGCGCTGACGGGTCCGGGACCCGCGGGGGAGGACAGGTCCGATGAGCATCCTGCGACGGCTGACGGAGGTCTTTCAGCAGAAGGTGAACGCGTCCCTCGAGAGCGCGGAGGATCCGGCGCAGGCGCTCGACCTCTCGTACCAGAAGCAGCTCGACACGCTGCAGGAGGTCCGCCGCGAGGTCCTGAACGTCCTCGCCGCGGAGAAGCAGCTCGGCCTGCGCGCCCAGGCCATGCGCGACCAGCAGGCCAAGCTGCGTGCCACCGCCCAGACCGCGCTCCAGCAGGGGCGCGAGGATCTCGCCCGGGAGGGGCTCACGCGCGCGCAGCTCGTGCAGACGCAGCTCGCCGGGCTCGAGGAGCAGATCACCCAGGTGCGCGCGCAGGAGCAGAAGCTCTCGGAGACCGCGCAGAAGCTGCGCGTGAAGGTCGAGGCGTTCCGGCAGCAGCGCACCGCCCTCTCCGCGCAGTACGGCGCGGCGCGCGCGTCGACGAAGGCCGGGGAGGCCGTCACCGGCCTCTCGGAGGAGTTCGCGAACGCGACGCTGATGGCCGACCGCGCGAAGGACAAGGTCGAGCGGATGCAGGCCCGCGCGCAGGCGCTCGGGGAGCTCATCGACACGGGCGCGCTCGAGGCTGGCGGGACCGGGACCGAGGACCTCGAGCGCCAGCTCGGCGTGAAGGTCCTCGACGCCGGCGTCGAGGCCGAGATGCTCGAGATGAAGCGCAGCCTCGGTATCGCCGCGCCGGCGCAGGCCCCGCAGCTCGGGAGCGGCTCGTTCGTCGTGCGCATCCTGGGTGAGGATCAGTACCGGGTCCCGCTCTCGGCCCACGACACGCTCGAGGGCTACGACCGCGATCTCGTCGCGGCGATCGGCGCGGGAGACGAGCCGCGCTTCAAGGCCGCCCTGCAGGGGCTCGCGGCGTACGTCCGCTCCGCGGGCGCGCGCGTCGCGGATTCGGAGACGCCGCCTTCGGAGGCGATGATCCCGGCCGACGACACGGGGATCGACGAGGCGAAGGAGCTCCTCGGCCCCGAAGGGTTCATCCCCGATCAGATGAAGCCCGCGCCTTCGCGGCGCTAGCCAACACCGCGGCGCGCCCGAGAGGGGGCCACGTTGGCCTGATCGCCGCTACGGGCGCCTGAGCGTCGGGTCATGCGCGCCCACGTTCCGAAGCAGGATCCCGCCCTCGATCTTCTCGAAGGTGAAGCGGAGCGCGTCGGACGCACGAGCCTCCCATATGCCTTCGGTCCCCTGAACGCGCTTGACCGCCAGCGACGGGTGCGACGGGTCCTGCTCGTAGCGGAGCAGGGCCTTGTCGAGCCGGTCTCGGTCGTCGTCGGCGAGCTTCTTCGCGGCTCGCTTGAAGCGCGACGTGCGCTCGAAGATCACCGCTTGAGATCAGCGATGAGCGCCTTCGCCGAGCGGAATCGCTTCACGCGGCCGCGTCGGATGTCCTCCTGCGCTTCGCGCTCGCTCTCTTGCCACTCGGCCGTCCAGAAGTACGCCTGCGAGGCATCGATGAGCTGCTTGCGCCGGAGGACGATCTCGTCGGGTCCGCGAACTTCCGCGACGAAGACATCGCCGTCGGTCGCCCGGATCCTCTTGCGCAGGTCGGACGGGAGCGTGAGCTGTCCATTCCGCCGAAGGGTGACGACCTCGGATGCCTTCGCCATCGCGCCCTTTACGATATCACGAAGTTCGTAATTCCGGACGCGCGCCGCGACGCGCACTTCCACTGTGGATCCCAGGTCGACTTCGGCTCCGTTCGGGGTCGCATCAGGGCGAGCTCTAGGGCCTAGGAGGAGCGCATCGTCGTGCGACGTGAGCGCGACACCGCGCCGGCCTCGATGCGAGACGCGACTTCGCCGGTATCGGGCCACCGGTTTTCGAGCTCGCGGGTGTCGGTCCGGCCGTCTCGTCGGATGGAAAGCGCCTCGCGTACTGGCGCACGAAGCCGAACATCGGCTCGACCCGCCTCACCCTAACGCGGCGGCGCTTCCGGTGTGAGGTCCAACAACTGAGAGGAAGCGACCAAAGCAGCTTTGAGAAGGAGTCTCTCGGGAACAACCTCGAACGTCATTCCCTCTACCTCTACCGTTCGACACTCTGATTCGCCACACACAGAACAGCAACGGCTGCTCCCGACTCTCGCACCGAGCCATTCCTCCATGGGTCTGCCCGCGATCCAAATGCGGTTGGACTCGGAGGGGTTGGCCATGAATGATTCCTCGTCTATCTCTCTGATCTCAAGGGTTGGCTCAATGCCCAAGGGGCGGAGCGCTTCCTTGAGTTTGTTGATGGCTCGCTGGATCTCCTGGTACGTGGCATGGCAGCGATCACACGTCTTCCCGCCTGAACTCACGAGCCTCTGCCACACAATCGGTAGCGATTTCATGGCAATGATCCCTCCTGAGGCGGCTAACGAACAGGATCGTATCCGTCGTCTGAGCCGGCGACGTCGGCCTCGGCGAGCTCGCCCGTTGGGCCAGCCGCGAGAGCTATCGCAAGCCGCGCGGCCGCGCCCTCACCAGCGAGTGGTGGCGCAACGTGCTGGAGAACCCGATGAACGCCGGCCACCTCGGCTACCGCCGCAAGCGCGGCGGGACCGAGCTGCGGCGCGCGGCCTTCGACGGCCTCATGCCGCTCGAGATGTACCAGGAGCTGCACGCGATGCGGCGCCGTCGGACGCGCGCGAACGGCCAGGACGTCGCGGCGCGCGCCTACCCGCTGTGGGGACGCGCTGCCGCTGCGGGGAAGGTGACCTGGATGTCGAAGCAGCGGATGCGCTGCCGCAATGCGCAGCACGCGGGAATGCGAGTAGCCGTCGGTCTCTGCGGCGGAGCTCAAGCGCGAGTTCGGGACGTGGCCGACGAAGGCGACGACCCTCCGCGAACATGACCGCGCGCGGATCGCGAAGCTCGTAGGAGATCCTCGAGGCGACTCAGATGGCTGCGGACTTCGCCTCGACCTGGCAGGAGGGATCGCCGGAGGTCCAGCGTCGGATCACGCGGACACGATCTGCTCAAGGATCCTGATCGATGGGGGACCTTCAGGGAGTCGGGTCCGAAAAGAGGTCGCGCCGCTGTTCGCAGTCGCGGCGTCTTCGGGCTCGACGCTGCGGTCCCGACCGGGGTCTGACCCGCGGCATCGAACTCTGATCCACGGCGTATCCGTCGGCGGCCTGGAGGAGCTGATGGAGCTTCTCGCCGCGGGTGCCGCATGACCGGCATTTTGGCCGCGTGGCCGCGTGTGTGCCCACGTGTGGCGGCCGCCGCCCGCTTTCAGCGCCCGAACCCGACCGGCCGCGCGACACCGCCCGTTGGCCCTCGTGTCGCCTCGTGCGCCGTGGCAGCCGCGGGGAGGCGCACGTGAGGCGATCGCCGCGCTCCTACCCGCGCCCGCTCACGGCTCGCGAATGCGCCACCCTCGAGCGCATGGCTCGAGGCATGACGCAGAAGATGATCGCCTTCGAGTTCGGAATCTCGATCAGCACCGTGGGCAACATCGCGGCGAACGCGTACAGGAAGCTCGGCGTCCACAGTGCGGCGGCCGCCGTCAACGCACACCGCGACGCGCACATGTTCTGCGGAACCAGGGTCGACTTCGGTCCCGTTCGCGATCGCATCAGGGCGAGCTCTCTCACTCGCATCGTCTGAGTCCGGCTGGCTACGATGGCTGGCCGTAGGCGAATGTGATTGACATCCAAGAGGCCGCGATGGACCGGGCGCTCCGGGACATGGCTCCCGCCGTGGATACGTATTGCTGGCTCCAGTCCACCCTTGCGATCACCGACGTGGCCAATGACTACGAGTTCCAGACCCGGTTCAACGGCTTCTATCGGGTGCGGGGGCGCAACGCGGCGTGGCGGTCAGCCTTCTACCGGATTCTCGAAGAACAGAAGTCCAGGCGACGGTCCTTCGCCGCCGTCCTGCGCGCGCTTCACACCGCGACGGAGAGGGTGGAAGCGTCGTTCGCGAGCAAGCTCGTGGCCTCGGTCGATCCAGACCTGCCGGTCATCGACAAGGTCGTCTTGAGCCATCTCGGATTGCGACTCCCACGCCCAGGACCTCTCGAGGGACGGCTGGCCGGTGTGGTCGAACTTCACGAGCACATGCGTCGCATCTATGCCCGATACCTCAGGAGCGACCGGGGCCGGTGGCTCAGGGCGAAGTTCGAGGCGGCGTATCCGGACCGAGGCATGACACCGGTGAAGATGCTGGACCTGGTGCTCTGGAAGACCCGTAACTCCGGCCAAAGGGACCAACTCCAACCACCCGTCCTCACCGCCGACGGGTCTGGTAGCTGGGACTGAACTGCATCACGCGCATGCGATGGAGGCGCCGCTCGAAGGCAGATGCCGACCGGTCATGTGGGAGGAGGAAAGATCCCGAGCGACACCATGAGCGCCTTCTCCACTGCACGTATCGTTTCGGGCGTCAGATCGTAGGAGTGCTCAACAACCCAATCCTTCATGACGACGTGGATCTCACCGAGCAGGACCCGCACACCGCTCGTGGTCCTCGATTCAGCTGCAGAGACGAACACGTCCCACGCGTACTTGCGTTCCAGGCCCTTCGTCGTCAGAAGAGCCCCGACGAAGCGATCGCGCTTTTCCAACAGCGGCCCAGTCTGCAGACAGAGCGCGTACTTCCTGATCGTGGCGCTGTTGTCGGGGAGCGGGAAATCGATGAGGTAGACCCCGCCTCGCCTGTAGAGGATCGCAGCCACAAGCGGAGTGTGGACCCTAGACGATTGCTCTCGCTGCGCCCCTGGCCTCGGCCGCGCGTTCAGCCCGCTCGTCGTCGTTCTCCCGCAAGTCGAGGTCATAGATCCCAGCCTTTTGCTCGCGGGAGAGCTCTGCTAGCAATGACGCGACGTAGTCCGACGTGCCGTGCTCGGGAGTTCGGCTCGGCAACGTGATTTCACTCTTGAGGCGAACGGCACTGACTTCCGGGAGGGCGTGAACACGGTTCAAGAGATCGACTTGGCCGAGCTTCCCGAATTCCGCGAGAACAGTGTCGAGGACTGCGATCTCAGCCGAGCCCAAATGCGTGAAAGGCGCATCGGCCACTTCGACGTGACCCAGCCGCATGTTGCCACTCGGCGACCGCGACTCCTCCTGCCGAAATTCCGGTCCTGCGATCATCCTCGTCACGGCTGAGGACAGGGGCCCTTGCTCCTCACGCCACCACCGTGTCCCAATGAGCGGGTGCCCATGGCGTGATGCGTACTCGCGATCCGCCAGGTAGAGGTACTTCACGAAACTGGTCTTCGGAACGCCGGGCAACCGCCGACAGATGTAACGGGCCGCCTCAACGGCGGACGGATTCAGCATCTGGTCACGCTCCCCTGGCGCCTCGCCCGCGCCATGACCGACGGTTCGAGCGTACATCCCGGAAGCACCCCCACTCGTCTCAGGGTCGCGACGGAACCGGGACGCCATTTCTGTCAGGAATCCTAACAGGCTACCGCCATATCCGCGAGGAAACCTTACACTCCGCGGTGGGGAGCGTAGGTCGTGGCGAGAAATCTTGACGATGGGTACATCGGTTCGGTCTTGCTTGAGCTTCGCCGCGGGCGGGCGCTCTCGCAGGACGACGTAGCAGAGCGCGTTGGCATCAGCCGCCAGACGCTCGCGAACTGGGAGAGGAACGTCGTTTCTCCAGGTCTGGATGCGGTCATCAGGCTCGCGCGAGCTCTGGGTGTGCCAACGAGCGTGTTCCTCCCCAACGACCCGGTCAGTCTCCAGCCTCCCGGCTGGGAGACCGTGGCTCGCCGCCTGGCACTCAGTTACGACCACGCCCTGCGCCTGCGCTCGCTCCTCGCGGAGAAGGGCATTGCCGAAACGGCCTCGACGGAAGAGGCACTCCTGATCTGGATGCGAGATCAGAAGGTCCTCCCGTAGCCTGGTCCGTCGACGTGGCCGATACGACGTTCATCAAGCGCGTAATCGAGCCGCACATGCGGCAGTGGCTGGCTGCCCAGTTTCCCGGCCACGTCTTCGACGAACGGTCGGTCCCGCTGCCTGCGGGTTCGTTCCGGTGCGATGCCGTCTCCGAAGATCTCTCCATCGTTGCCTCATTGCTGTCGAACCGTCCGAAGACCGCGACCGGTCGCGAGAACTCCGGCGGCGTGAAGAAGGCATTGGCGGATATCCACTGCATCAAGCTGCTCAACGCCTCGACGCGCCTCATTGTCTGCACCGATGAGGGGTTCCGACAGCTCGTGATGAAGCGCAGCAAGCGATTCGGCACGGAAGGGATCCAATTCATCCACTGCCCGTTGCCGGTCGAGTTGCAGACTCAACTCGAGGCGAGCCTCGATACGAGCAGCAAAGAGCAACGGAACAGGAACGACTAGGTCCAGACGCGAGAAGCTGCGCGCGTTCTCCGCGAACTCGCATGACGGAGGGCTGACCCGATGGCCGACGATTTGAACGTGACTCGCGATGGTGACACCCTCGTGATCCGCATCCCGATCACGAGTCCGACACCCAGCTCAAGTGGCAAGACGCTCGTGGTCGCGTCGACGCGCGGCAATCAGAAGACGGCGGTCCAGATCGACGGCAAGGATCTCTACCTTGGCGTGAACGCTTACGTGTACGCCGAGCCAAAGCGGTCGTCATGAGCGCGAGTCCTGTGTGTCCGGGCACTGGCGTCCGCCTCGTGCCACGGACGTACAAGGTGCGGCCCGTGACCGACGCGGACCGGGAGCAGTACGCGCGCTTCGAGCGCTCCGCCACCGAACGCGGCGACGCCGACGAGGCCGAGTACTACAGATCAGTCATTCCCAAGTGGGAGACCGAGGTCGGCCAGGAGCGAGAAGCACTCGTCTGCGCCGTGTGCGGTCGCACGTCGCTATCGCCGACTCGTGCTGGCACCGCTCGACGACACCAGCGCTGGGACAGCGAGACGCCTTCGTGGGACCGCGTCTATGAGCTCCGCAAGGAGATCAACGCACTCAACGAGGAGCTGGATCGAGTACTCGTGCAACTCGACGCACAGTCCGAGGCTTAGCCCGCCGTCGTCTGCTCGCGGCGCACGATTCCACAGATACAGACGTGCTCTCGCTCATGGCCCACTGGCTTCGCACACACATGAGCGCAGCCCGGTATCGCGGAACTTGGCCGGCGTCTGCCCTAGCGCCTTCGCCGTCATTGCGAACGGGGCCGACCAGCCCTTGCGATTGCGACGACACCCGCCAGCCGTGTCCCACTCGTAGTTGCAGTCGGCCACGCGACGCATTGTCGCCCGCTGGACCGAGTAGAGAAGGGCGCCATTCGCGAGGGACCGGGCGTCGCTCTCGGCGCCACCGCGAGCCTGGCTCTACCTCGTCCCCTTCGTGCCGCGGGGCGACCGGTTCGTCGGCTTGAGACTGATGCCGAGCTCCTGCGCCTTCGCGCGCACGCCGCCTTCGGGACGGCCCAGGTGGACGCCGATGACGCGCGTCGGGGTGTTCTCCTTCACGTCCTGACGCATCTGCTTCACCTCCGCGGGAGTCCAAGGCTTCCACGCGTTCCGTTCCGACTTCGGCCGATCAGCCATGACCTCATCCCCTCTTTCGTGGAATGGCACTTCGGTTGAACTTCGCGCTGCCGACCACGCGAGTTTATCGGTCGCATCGCCGTAGAGAAACGCACTACTCGCGAACGTCGGATCCGCTCTCGTGAGGAGCACGTGCTCTTGCATCCTCATCCCCGGTGGATGTGACGCCCGCGTCGCAGCTCGCATCGCCACGGCTGGTGTCCGTGAGCGATCTCAATCCGTGGGATGAGAACCCGCGCACAATCAGCCCCGAGCGGTTCGAGAACCTGCGGCGCGCGATCGCCGCCGATCCCGAGTTCCTGCGCCTGCGCCCGGTCCTCGCGCGAACCGACGGCACGATCTACTGCGGCAACCAGCGCTACCTCGCGGCCGTGGCCAACGGGCTGGCCGCCGTCCCCGCGGTCCTCGAGGACGTCGACGAGCGCACGATGCGCGAGCGGGCCATCCGCGACAACGAGCAGTGGGGCGAGTGGTCCGACGGCCTCGCGCTCGTGCTCCGCTCGCTCGAAGGCGCGGGCTCCGACCTCAGCCTCCTCGGCCTCGAGGACGACCACGTCGAGCGGCTCCTCGCCGCCGCGCTGCGCGACGAGTCCGGCGAGTCCGCTGACCTCGACCTCACGCCGGCGGAGACGGCGACGACGCAGCCCGGCCAGCTGTACGAGCTCGGCCCGCATCGCCTGATCTGCGGAGATGCGCGCGAGCCCGAGGTGTGGTCGCGCCTTCTCGGCGAGGAGCAGGCCGACTGTCTCTGGACCGATCCGCCGTACGGCGTCGACCTGCGCGTCGGCGGACACAGCGGCGACTTCGCCGAGCGTCTCCGCGAGCGCCGCAAGGGTCCGCCAGCGTTCCGCGGCGACCGCGAGAGCGAGCTCGCACCGCTCCTTGGCGCCGTCTTCCCGCAGGCCGACCGGTACCTGCGCCCGGGCGCTCCCGTGTACATCGCCGCGCCGCACTCGCCCGACCAGTTCGCCGTGTTCATCGTTGCGGCGACGGCCGCGGGGTGGCATCTCTCGCAGACGCTGGTCTGGGTCAAGAACACCTTCGTCCCGGCGCTGCAGGACTACCACTACCAGCACGAGGCCGTCCTGTACGGCTGGAAGCCGGGAGCGGCGCACACCTGGCTCATGGCCAACGACGAGTCGACGGTCATCGACGACGAGCCCAACCTCCAGAAGCTCGACCGCGCCGCGCTCCTCGCGTACGCGAAGGAGCTGCGCGCGAAGCTCCGCACCGACGTACTGCGCGAGGCGAAGCCGCGCGTCAACGACCTGCACCCGACGATGAAGCCGGTCCCGCTCGTTGCGCGGATGCTCGCCAACAGCACGTGGCGCGGCGACCTCGTCGTCGATCCGTTCGGCGGATCGGGTTCGACGCTCATCGCCGCCGAGCGGCTCGGACGGAGAGCGGCGCTCATCGAACTCGAGCCGCGCTTCTGCGACGTGATCGTCCGCCGCTACCAGGCGACGACCGCGAAGGCCGAGACCGCCGCGTGAACGACGCCGACGCCCGCGACATCGCCTTCCGCCTGTACCTGCGCAACGTCGAGACCGCGAAGATCGCCCAGGCCCTCGCGCGCGAGCACGGCTACAAGGTCGAGACCGCCGAGGTCGAGCGCTGGGTCGCCGAGCGCCTGGAGGGCCAGGATCCACAGCGCGCCAAGACCGTCTCGGCGATCACCGAGGCCAATAGAGAGCTGTGGGCCGCGGCCGCGAGCCCGGGCACAGCTCCCGCGGCGAAGGCCGGGTACCTCCAGGCCATCGCGCGCAACGAGGAGCGCCTCCTGCGCATCGCTCCCGAGGGCGAGCGCATCGGGCCTGCGCGCTACGTCGCGGTCGCGCTCGAGGGCCGCTGCGGCGCGCGCGGCCGCGGCAAGAGCGCTGGCCTCTTCTGCGACGAGCCGCCCGCGCCGGGACGGCGGCGCTGCCGGATCCACGGCGGCGCTTCGCCCGCCGGCGCCGCGCACCCGCGCACGACCCACGGCCTGTACGCGAAAGGCTCCGCCTCCGAGATCCTCGCCGCGCCGTTCGCCGACGAGGAGCGCCGGCTCATCGACCGCTGGCGGCGCGAGCCCGAAGAGGCACTGCGGCTCCAGCTCGCCGAGGGCGCGCTCATGCAGCGGAGAGCGATGCGCGCGAGCGCGGTCGAGCTCTACACGCGCCTGGGCACGATGATCGCGGCGACGGCGCGCGCGCTCGTCGCGCTGCGCGAGGTCCCGCCGCCCGAGCGTGGTCTGCCGAAGCTCGTCGAGGTCTTCGAGGGCCGCACGCCCGCCGACTTCGAGCGCGACCTCGAGCTCATCCGCTGCGACGCGCAGGTCGCCACATGACGATCGAGACCCTCGGGCCCGCGTGGACCGAGTACCTGGCGCAGCTCGCCGAAGACGAGCGCGTCGGTCCCGAGTGGACCGAGCGCGACGAGGTGGTCCTGCGCGAGGCCGAGCGCGATGCGGAGCGCGAGCCCGAGATGGTCATCCGGCTCGCGCTTCACGTCGGCCAGATCGTCGCGCTCCACGCGCGCGAGCCGCACGTCTTCGTCGTCGCCGGCACGGGCGCGGGCAAGACCATCTTCGCGCCGCGCTGGATGTACCGCGAGATCGAGCGGCACCAATCGGAGCCGATCGAGTCGCAGAACTACCTCGTCTTCGCGCCCAGCTACAAGGTGCTCAAGCGCGCCACGCTGCCCGCGTACATCCGGCTCTTCCACGCGCTGCAACTCGGCACCTTCAAGCGCGGGGACCTCGTGTACGAGCTCAGGTCCGGCGCGAAGGTGTGGTTCGGCAGCTGCGACAACCCCGAGTCGCTCGAGGGCCTCCACGTGCGCGCGGCGCACGGCGACGAGATCGGCCAGAACTCGGTCTCGCTCGAGGTCTGGGAGACGGTTCGCCGCCGCCTCGCGTTCTTCGGCGGACGCTTCCTCGGCACGACGACGCCGTACAACCTCGGCTGGCTCAAGCAGGCCGTCGTCGACCCGGTGCGCCGCGGCGAGGCCAAGGGGATCCGCGTCATTGGCTTCCCCTCGACCGCGAACCCGATGTATCCGCGCGAGGCCTTCGAGACGGCGCGCGCGACGCTGCCGCGCTGGCGCTTCCGCATGTTCCACCTCGGCGAGTTCGAGCGTCCCGAGGGACTCATCTACGACGTCTTCGACGAAGGGCGCCACGTCGTGCCGCCGTTCGCGATCCCGGTGAAGTGGCCGCGCTACGCGGGACAGGACTTCGGCCTCAAGCATCCGACCGGCACGGTCTTCGGCGCGCTCGACCCGCGTCCCTATCCCGACGATGTCCTCTACCTGTACGCCGAGTACCGCCGCTCGGAGCGCGCCACGAGCGACCACCTCGCCGACATCAAGCGGCTCGCCGCCGGTCCCCTGCGGCGCATGTGGGCCGACCCGCGCTCGGTGCAGCTCATCGCCGACTACCGCGCCGCGGGACTGCCCATCGAGAAGGGCGCGGCCGGGCCGGGCGAGGTGAAGGCCGGGATCCAGGAGGTGTACACGCGCCTCGCCGAAGACGCGAGCGACGGGCTCCCGCGCCTGCGCATCTTTCGCGGGCTCCTCCCAGGCTGGCTCGATGAGGTCGAGCGCTACGAGTGGGCGCGCGACGCAGCGGGTAACGCCACCGACCGTCCGGTCGAGTACGCCGACGACCTCATGGACTGCACGCGCTACCTCTGCCTGGGCGTGAAGGCGCACCCGCGACGTGCGCTGCCGCGCGAGCGTCCCGGCGCGCCCGAGCCGATCGCGGCCGGGATCTGGACGAGGCGCTTCTGATGGGAAGCGCCGCCGCGCTCCGCTTCGCCGAGCCGCGCGTGCCCAAGAGCGAGCTGGGCTCGCCCGGCACGCGCTTCTTCGCCGGGTACCTCGGAAGCGACGAGTACGTCCCCGAGCTACGGGGACGGCGCGCGCTCGACACCTACGACCGCATGCGCCGATCGGACCCGACGGTCAAGGCGCTCCTCCAGGCCATCAAGCTGCCGCTGCTCGGCGCGACCTGGGACGTCGAGCCCGCGAGCGCGGATGCCGCCGACGCCGCGGTCGCGGCCTTCGTGCGCTGGAACCTCTTCGCCGGAATGTCGATGACCTGGGAAGAGCACCTGCGGCATCTGCTCACGCACCTCGACTTCGGCTTCTACGTCGGTGAGATCGTCTGGGACGTCCGCGACGACCTCGCCCAGGCGATCTCGCTCTCGCCGGTCGATGGCATCTCGGCGCCGACGTCGCTCTTCGAGCGGCCGATGGCCGTGGTGCGCAAGCTCGCGCCGCGCCTCCAGCGGACGATCGAGCGCTGGTGGCTCGCGCGCGACGGTGGGCTCGAGCGCGTGGCGCAGCGCGTGTACGGCGCGGGACAGAACGAGGCCGTCGACATCCCGGTCGAGCGCCTGCTGGTGTTCAGCAACGAGAAGGAGGGCGCGGACTTCACCGGGAGAAGCGTGCTGCGCCCGGCGTACAAGCCCTGGTTCATCAAGGACCAGCTCGAGCGCATCTTCGCCATCGCCGCCGAGCGCCACGGCGTGGGCATCCCGGTCATGGAGGTCGACGCCCAGAGCTACAACGACGACAACGTCCGCGACGCCGAGGACATCCTGAGCTCCGTCCGGGCCCACGAAAAGGGCTACATCGTCGAGATCCCGGGCCTGAAGTTCCGCATCGAGGGCATGGGCCAGGGCCGCGCGCTCGATGTCGAGCCGGCCATAGGGCGCCTCTCGCGCGAGATCCTGGTCGGCGGGCTCGCGCAGTTCATCGCGCTCGGCGGGGGCCCCGCCGGCAGCTTCGCGCTCAGCGAGGACCAGACCTCGATGTTCATGCGCAACGAGCGCGCGCTCGCCGCATATGTCGCGGGCGTCCACGACCGCTACCTCATCCCCAAGCTCGTCGACCTCAACTTCGCCGGCGTCCGGCGCTACCCGCGTCTGGTGGTGACGAACATCCAGACCCGCGACGCGGAGAAGCTGCTCAACGCGCTCGCGGTCGCGACGAACGTCGGCCTTGTCTCGCCCGACCGGTCGCTCGAGGACGCGCTGCGCGCGCGGCTCGATCTGCCGCGGCGCGCGCCTGCTGCCGCCAGTGTGACCGGAGGTGCGGCCGATGCCTGACGCGACGCGCGTCACGCACACGCTCACCGGTGTCGAGGTCTTCGACGTCGGCACGTGGAACGGGAAGCGCTGGACCGATAGCGACCTCGACCAGATGGTCGCGAACTTCGCGGCGCTGGGGCTCGAGGTGCCGATCAAGATCGGCCACTCGGACGACCAGGCGCTGCTCGAAGCCGAAGGCCTGCCCGCCGCGGGCTGGATCACGCGCCTGTACCGCGTGGGCAGCAAGCTCGCCGCGGACATCGAGGACGTGCCGGACGAGGTGTACCGGCTGCTTGTGGCCAAGGCCTACCGCAACGTGAGCGCCGAGGTCTGGGAGAAGGTCCGCTACGGCGAGCGCACGTACGAGAACGTGCTGGCCGCGGTCGCCTTCCTCGGCGCCGAGCTGCCGGCGGTGACGACGCTCGGCGACATCCTCGACCGCTACGGCGTCCGCCCGCACCGGCTGCGGCCGCTCTCACCGCCAGCGTGCTTCGTCGCGCGCTTCCAGTCCGACGGAGCGCGCACGACCCCACCCATCCCCAAGACGACGACGAACGCCGGCGCATCCGGCGAGACCACGAAGGAGGAAGTCATGGCGGATCTTGTTCGCATCACGAAGGCGCTCGGTCTCGCCGACGGCGCGACCGAGGAGGCGGTCCTCGCATCCATCGAGGCGCTGCGGCACCCGGCCACGGCGCAGGCCACGACGCGCGACGCGTGCGAGGCCGAGGGCGGCACCTGGGACAGCGAGGCCGGGACGTGCACGATGCCCGACCCCGCCGCTCTCACGGCCCGCGTCCGCGAGCTCGAGACGAAGCTCGCGCAGCGCGATGCCTCCGAGGCGGTCGACGCCGCGGTGAAGGCGCGCAAGCTCGCGCCCGCGCAGCGCGAGTGGGCTGAGACGTACGCGCTCAAGGACCCCGCGGGGTTCAAGGCGTACGTGAAGGCGGCGCCCGAGGTCTTCGCCGCCGGCGAGCGCGGCAGCGACGGCGACGCCCCCGAGCCCGAGAGCGAGCTCGTCCAGTTCCGAAAGCTCGTGGCCGAGCGCGCCAAGGGCGGCATGTCCATCGATGAGGCCCAGCGGCAGGTCGCGGCCGAGGAGCCCGAGCTCTTCGCCGCGATCCGCTCGCGCCGCTGAAAGGAGCGAAGGGATGCAGAACATCCTCACCATCACGCGCAGCGCGGACGCTGACCTGTCCGCCAAGCAGTTCTTCGCGGTGAAGGCGACCGCGGACGGCGGCTGCGACCTCGCCGGCGCCAACGAGCGCGTCCTCGGCGTGCTCACCAACGACCCCCAGGCCGCAGGCGCGGCCGCGGTCCAGGTCGCGGGCGTCGCGCGCGTCGTTGCGGGCGGCGTGTTCGCCGCGGGCGACTACCTCAAGTCCGACGCCGCGGGCAAGGCCACCAAACAGGACGCCGAGGCCGCGGGGACGCTCGTCGAGGTCTTCGCGATCGCGCTCGAGGCCGCCGCGGCGGACGGAGACCAGGTCGAGGTCCTGCTCGCGCGCGCCGTCGTCAACAACGCGGCCACGTGAGCGGCGGGAAGGAAGGACACAAGTGAAGCCACAGATGATCAACGGCCACCGCGTCATCCCGGGCCGCGACGCGCTCAAGTTCGCGACCCCGGGCTCGGTCCACGTGGACCAACTCATGACCGACTTCGCGATCAACTACACCAACCTGCCCTTCGTCGGGCGGCAGCTCTTCCCCTTCGCGCCGGTGGGCAAGGAGTCCGGCAAGTACGCGGTCTTCAACGCCGACCGCCGCGCCGAGCGGCCGAAGACCGGGCTGCGCGCGCCGAAGTCGCGCGCCGAGACGGTCGACTGGAGCCACGCCTTCAAGAGCTACGCCTGCGAGGAGTACGCCTTCGCCGCCGGCGTCGACGACCGCGAGCGCGACAACGCCGACGCACCGATCGAGCCCGACCAGCGCGCCACGGCCGCGTCCGTCATCGCCATCGAGCTCGCGGCCGAAGTCCGCATCGCCAAGCTGACAACGACCGCTGCGACCTACGCGGCCTCGCACAAGGCGACGCTCGCCGGAGCTGACCAGTGGAGCGACCTCGCCGCGTCGGATCCGCTGGAGGACAAGCTCACCGCGGACGAGGCGCTGCAGAAGGACGCCGGGGTCATCACCAACACTGCGGTCATCCCCTTCGCAGTCTTCAACAAGCTGCGCCGCCACGCCAAGATCCTCGACGCCTTCAAGTACGTGCGCGGCGGCGTCATCACCGCCGAGATGCTGGCCTCGTACTTCGACATCGCGCCCGAGCGCCTGCTCGTCCCGGGCGCGGTGAAGAACACTGCGGCGCTCGGCGCCGCGGCGGCGATCGCGCCGATCTGGAGCGACTACGTGTGGTTCGGCTTCGTCGACCCCGGCGCGACCTCGGCGCTCGAGGGCATCACCTTCGGCAAGAGCTTCCGCGTCAGCCAGGAGGGCCAGCCTCGACTGGTGCGCGAGTTCCGCGACGACCCGGCGCGCACCGACTACAAGGAGGTCAGCGAGATCACCGACGAGCGGATCACCGCTATCGAGTGCGGGTTCCTGTACTCGGACGTGCTCGCGTAAGCCGTGAGCGGATACAGCGACGCGGCCATCGCCCTCGGCCCAAAGGCGTACTACCGCCTGGCTGGCGCGACCGCGCCGGGCACGATCGTCCCCGATGCGTCGGGCAACGGCGCGGACGCGGTCCTGCAGGCAGCGAGCGGGACGATCACGTCCGCTGCCGGTCTGATCGTCACTGACCCGGCAGACAAGGCGATGGCCAAGGAGTCGGGAGGGACGTTCGACCGCATCGACCTTCCCGACGTCGCGGCACTGAACATCGCGGGCACCGCGCTGAGCCTGGTGTGCTGGGTGAAGGGCACGACGCCTGGAGCGTTCGGAACGCTGCTGCGCAAGATCAACGGGAACACCGGCTACTCGCTGCGCTCGACCGGGACGGGCGGATCGGCGGGCGTCCATCTCGATATCGGCAACGGCACCAACCTCGCGGGCGTGGACCTGATCGCGACGATCTGGGACGGCGACCCGCACCTCATCGCGGTCACCTGGGACGGATCGAACGCGCGGCTCTACCGCGACGGCGCTGGCCTCATCGTCGGTCCGACCGCGCTCTCGCGCACGATGTCCTCGCCGGCCGGGCGCGTCGGAAAGCTGTTCAACGACGAGGGCTTCAGCAGCACGAACATCGTCGCGACGATCGACGAGGCCGCGTTCTTCGACAAGGTCCTCAGTGCGGCGGACGTGCTCTCGCTGTGGAACGCGGCGCAGCAGCTGCAGAGCACGGGCTACGCCGACGAGACCAGCATCCGCGCGGCGCTCGGCAAGTACGCGCCCGGGTGGAGCGCGACATCCTCGCCGAGCGTCGCCGACGGCCTCGCCCGCGCGGAAGAGGCCTCGGGCGAGATCGACGCGATCCTGGCCGCGCGCGGGATCACCACGCCGGTCACGACTCCCGCATCGTTTGTCGCGCGCCTTCGCGACCTCGCCTCGCTCTACGCGGCCGCGCGCGTCGCGGCGGGGCTCTTCCCCCAGGCCGCGGGCCCCGCCTCGACCACCTACCACGAGTTCCTGATGCGCCAGTACCGCGCGGGCCTGGACGGCCTGCGCGCCGGCGAGATCCCGACAGACGTCGGGACGACCACACGCGGCGGACCGCGCAGCTTCTGGACGAGTAACCCCATCGACCCCGAGACCGGCGAAGCGTGGGAGCCGGTCTTCGGGCGGCGCACGCGGTGGTGAGCGGATGGGCTTCCTCGGCCTCGAGCCGGTCCTCGATCTGCTGCGCGCCGAGCTCACCGCGCACCTGCCGGCGAAGCTCGCGGCGCTCGAGGCGTCGCTCGCGCCAGCGATGGAGCTGCGCGCCGTGAGCGAGATCGCCATCGGCGAGCGGGCCAACTTCACCGACTACCCGGCGATCGCGCTCGGCCCGATGTGGACCGACGTCCTCGAGGACCTCGGCCAGACGCGATTGGTGCAGGGCCACCGCGCGACGCTCGTGCTCCACGTCACCGCCGCGCTCGAGGAGGACCTCACCCGCCTGCTCCTGCGCTACGTCCGCGCGACGAGCGAGGTCCTCGCCGAGCGGCGCGACGCCGGCGCATTCGGCCGCTTCCGCCTCACCTTCGACCGCAAGCGCTGGAGCTACGACCCGATCGACCTCGGCGGCCACCAGTTCATCCGCACCGCGCGCATCGAGCTGGGCGGATGGCGCGCGGAGGACCTCGCATGAGGCTGAGCTGGCGCGGACCCGACGTTGCGCGTTCCGTGCGCGCGGCCGAGCTCGGCGCGGTCCAGGCCACGCTCGACGCCGCGGCGGAGCGGGCGCGCATGCACCACGCGGGCTGGATGTCGCGGACCGGCGCGGCCGAGAGTTCCATCACGGCCGAACGCGCGGAGAGCGGTCCCGGTGGCGCGCGCGGCCGCTTCGGCTTCGCCGTCGGCTACGGCCTGTTCCTCGAGCGGCGCGACCGCACGCTCGCGCGCGCCGCCGACGAGGAGTTCCCGCACCTCGGCGAGCGCATCCGCGCGCAGCTGACCCAATGGACAAGGAGGGAGCGACATGCCGAACTCTGACCCCTTCGAGATCCTCGCCGGACCCGCCGACATCTACGTCGCGCCGATCGGCACGGCCTTCCCCGCGGTCGACGCCGATCCCGGCGTCGACTGGACGCTGCTCGCGCGCGACACGCAGATGACCGAGGAGGGCGTGGCCATCGCCGGCGACCAGACCGTCGAGCACGTCTATTCGCTCGGCGGGACCGGGTCGCGCAAGGGCTTCCGCACGCGCCAGGAGCTGCACGTGCGCTTCACGCTCATGGACGCGACGGCCGAGGCGTACGCCGACGCGCTCGCGGGCCAGGCGGTGACGACGACCGCGCCCGGACCGGGCACGCCGGGGTACAAGACGATCGCGCTTGCGATGCCGGGTGGAGCGATCGCGACGAAGGCGCTCCTGGTGCGGGTGAAGGAGTCTCCGTACGGCGACGGCATGCAGGCGCAGTGGGAGTTCCCGCGCGCGTACAACTCGGGCAACGTCGAGACCAAGTACACAAAGGGCGTCCCGGTCGGGCTCGCCTTCGACTTCATGGTCATGGACGACAACGCTGGGGTGAAGGGCAACTACCGGGCGCAGAACGCGCTCGCGTCCTGATGGCGCGCGCATCGAAGACGCGCCCGAACGGCGGCGCGCCGGCCGATCCGCCGAGCCGGGTGCTCGAGCTCACCACGCGCGCCGGCGCGGCGCCCGGTTACGTGCGCATCGACGGGCGCACGTATGAGATGGCGGATCCGTCGCACTTCGGGCTGCGCGCGGGCGGTGAGATCTGGAGGAGCGTCGAGCGGATCGCCGCGCTCGAGGCCACCAGCGACCCGAGCGAGGCCGACGAGCGCGAGTATCGCGAGCGGCTCGAGCGCATCGCACGCGTCGCGGTCCCCGACCTCGAACCGGACGTTCTCGCGAAGCTCGCGACGGGGCAGCTTGCCGACCTCGTCGTCTCTTTTTTCGCGCTGGTCGCGGCGACGAGCCCGCGACTGGGACTGCTGACGACGACGGGCGCGAGCGCGCGAACTGGGACGACGTCCTCGCCGAGCTCGTCCGCTTCTACGGGGGCGACGTGATGCGCTGGCTTGACGTGCCGCTGCCCATCCTGCGCGCGCTCTACGAGCGCATCCCGATGCTCGCCGCGCGCGAGTCATTGCGCGCCGCGACGGCTGTCGCGCTGGGCAGCGGGACGCTGCGCCGCGAGGCGGCCGCATCTGCTTGGCGCGAGCTCGAGGAAGATGCCGGCCTCGCGCCGCGCCAGCGCGTCCTGCGCCGGCCGACCCGCGCGGAGCTCGCGGCGATCGGGATCATCACGACGCCGTGACCATGCAGCTCGGCTCTGCGGTCATCGAGCTCTCGACCGCCGACGCCAAGCTCGACGCGGGGCTCGCTGCGGCGAAGCGGAAGGTCACGCAGGCCGCGAGCGAGATCCAGCAGAAGGCAGACCTCGGCGCGGTGCTCGGGCGCTTCTTCAGCGGTGCCGCGGTCGGTAAGTCGATCGCGCTGCTGGGCGATGCGGTGCGCGCCTCGCGCGAGGAGGAGGTCGGGATCACGCGCCTTGCGACCGCGGTCGACAACGCCGGGCTCTCGTGGGATGAGCACGGCGCGGCGATCGAGCGGATCATCCAATCCCGCCAGCGCCTCGCGTACTCCGACGGCGCGCTGCGCGACTCACTTTCGATCCTGGTCGCGCAGACCGGCAGCGTCACCGACGCGCTGCGGCTGCAGCTCCTCGCGGCCGACATCGCGCGCGGCAAGAACATCGACCTCGCGACCGCGAGCGAGCTCGTCGGCAAGGTCGCACAGGGCAACACCGCGGTCCTCGCCCGCTACGGCATCGTCCTCGACAAGAACGCCACCGCGCAGGAGGCGCTCGCCGCGCTCCAGGCGCGCTTTGCCGGCCAGGCCGAGGCCTACGCCGCGACCGCGCAGGGCTCGGCGGACCGCCTCGCGACCGCCTGGGAGAACGCGGTGGAGATGGCCGGCGGCGTCGTCGAGGGTGTCCTGCCGATCGTCGCGAACGCCGCGACGGCCTGGTCCGGGCTCGGACGCGAGGGCATCCTCGCCGCGGGCGCGGTCGCGACCTTCGCGAAGGCGGGCAAGGGCACCGTTCCCGTGCTCACCGGACTGCGTACCGGCATCACGCTGCTCGGCGGAGCGCTGAAGGGCCTCTTCCTCAACCCGATCGGCATCGCGATCCTTGCGGTCGCCGCACTCGCGGTCGGACTCAAGCTGCTGTACGACCGGAGCGAAGGCTTCCGCCGGGTCGTGAACGGCGTCGGCGACGCGCTGCGCCGCGTCTTCGGCCCGATCCTCTCGTGGCTCGGCGACCGGCTCGGGGATCTCGGCAAGGCCCTCGGTCTGGTGGGCGACGACGCGGAGCAGAACCTCGGCGAGGACTTCGAGGATTCTGCCGCTCGGGCGAAGAGCGCGATCCGCGGAATCGGCGACGAGCTCGGCGACCTCAACGAGATGTGGAAGCCCGCAGGTGCCGACCAGACCGAGAAGTTCCTGCGGGCCATCGGTGCCGACGCGGAGCTCATCAACTCCGCGCTCGACGCTCTGTACAACACCGTCGGCGCGGACCAGGCGACGCGCTTCAAGAAAGTGACCGACCGCGCGTTCAAGGATCTCTCCGAGCAGTTCGAGCAGTCCGACGCGTACAAGGAAGCGAAGGAGAACCTCAAGAACGCGCTCGCCATGAGCGAGGCGGACTTCGCCAAGCTCGCGGCGTCGGTGGGCAAGACGCCGGCCCAGTACATGGCGGAGCTGAAAGCGAACTCCGCCGACGCGGACCGCCTCCTCGAGCACTACCAGGCGCAGCTCGAAGCCGCCATCGGCGCGGCGCGCGAGCGCGGACAGACCGAGCTCAACGAGTCGAAAGCCGCGGCGGCGCGCACAAGCGATCACATCGCCGCGCTCCACGACCTGCGCGCCGCCTGGGCCGAGGCTGACCAGGCCGCGATCTCCTACTACCGCGACGTGCTGCGCGGGGTTCCGCCGCGCGCGACCCCGATGAGCCCGGTCAACAGAGCGCTGCAGTCCGGCGGCGACCTGCCGGCGCGTGGTCTCTCGGTCGTGGTGAACCAGAGCCTCGCGTACTCCGGCGACACGGCGGCGATGGCCTCGCACGCCGCGGGCGAGGTCGTCGACGCGGTGACCGAGGCGATGCGCCAGCAGCTGCGGAGGATCGCGTAGGTGGCGTACCCGACGCCGCAGATCGGCGGGACCAGCTATTTCCCACTCCCGGACAACTTCGTCCCGTACCACTACGAGGACGAGCTGCAGGTCGTCCCGCTCCTTGGGCGCGACCCCGCGCAGGCGGACCGCAACGAGGTGCTGCAGTCGAGCGCGCGCGGCGCCGAGGTCTGCACCTTCGCCGCGCTCTGCGAAGGCAACGCCGCGAAGGACGCCCTGGTCGCGCTCTGGGGGAGCGAGACGACGCACGACCTCGGCGACGGCGCGGGTGCCCGCGATGTCGCGGTCGTGAAGGTGGAGACCGCCCTCGCCTCGTGGGCGGATCCCGCGACGCCGATATACGTCGTGACAATCACGACGCGGACGCGCTGATGCGCGCGCTCACCGCGAACGAGCAGGCCATCCTCAAGAGCCGCTTCCAGGCAGGGGCGGACGGGCATCGCCAGCAAGTCCTGCTCACCGCGACGACCGGTGCGACGGCGCAGTTCAGCCGCCAGGACTTCCCGTGGGTGCAGCAGCTCTCGAGCTACCAGGCCGGGCTGCTCTTCTACGGCGTCGCCGGCGGCGTCGGCGGGGTGTGGTTCGTCCGCTACATCAGCCAGCACGCGCTCGAGTACGCGACGCGGCTGTTCGCGTACAGCACCTCGGCGTTCGGCTTGGTGCGCTACCGCGGGTTGCTCATGGCGATCTGCTGGAAGCCGAGCGACGGCAGCGTCGTGTACCGCACGTCCTCCGACGGCGCGGGCCTGCTCTGGTCCGATGAGGCGACGCTCCTGCCCGCGTCGAGCTACGCCGCGGCGGAGGTCGGCTGGGGCGGCAACCACATCGACAGTCCGTCCTTCCAGCCGGCGACGACGCAGGACGGCCTGACGCTGCTGCTCTTCACGAAGGCCGCGGCGAGCAACGTCCTGAACTACGCCGCGACGAGCGACGCCGACCCGACCGCAGGATGGAGCGCGGTCGCGACGACCGGGCTCACCATCCCGAGCTTCAAGCGCAACTACGGCGGGTCGAGCGCGCGCAACCAGGGCACCCAGCGCGTGTTCATCGCCTGCGAGAGCAAGACCGCGGGCACCTGGGTCGTCGCCTGCGAATCGGATGACGGCGACTGGCACGCCAACCACATGGCGACCCGTGGCACGCTCGGCGGCACCTGGACGCGGACGCTCAACGCGGGCTACGGCGGCGGGCTCAGCGGGAGCCAGGGCGCCAACGGCGGGGTCTTCTGGGACCGAAGCGGCGACCTCCTCTTCTACGTGATGAGCGACAACGGCGACAGCCTCACCGCGTACCGCTCGACCGACAGCGGCGCCACCTGGACGAGCCTCGGCGAGCAGATGCCGAGCGGGCTGCCGAACGGCCTCGGGATCGGCGGCGGCTGCGGCTTCGCGATCGACACGTACGACTTCGTCGAGTACCTCTGGGGCCGCCACTGGGACAGTGGGCTGCTCGGGGTAAGCGGGCTCAAGGCCGCGGGCAGTGCGAGTGAGGCGAACTTCAGCAAGCTCGGCGCGGGCAGCTACGGCACGTTCACCACGACCAGCGTCGACGTGAGCGACCGGGTGATCGCGATCTCGACGCAGAAGGACGACGAGGCGTCCGCGGCGGGGTTCTCGGTCGAGCTGCGCAATGACGACCTCGCGCTCTCGATCAACGACGACACCAAGACGCTCCACGTCTACGCGCGCGCGAACGTGCAGGTCGAGATCTCCCAGTGGCACGGCACCGTGGCGAACAAGGTTCGGACCTTCTTCGGCATCACCGACCGCGCCGAGGAGGATGCCGGGCGCGGGACGGTCGTGCTCTCGGGGCGCGACCGCGCCAAGAAGCTCATCGAGCAGGACGTGCTCCCGGTCGCGCCGCAGACCCTCGACCAGCCGGGCTACGTCCGCGACATGGCGAACTTCGTCTACCTGAACAAGACCCCGAGCGAGGTCTACGCGGACCTGCTCGCGCACGCCGGTCTGGTGCCGGCGGCGTCCTCGAGCTTCCTGCCCTCCACGTTCGTCTTCCGCGAGCTGGTCTTCTCGAGCGGCTCGCTCATGGAGGCCGCGCGGCAGGCCGCGACGGCCGCCGGCGAGCTCGTCTACTTCGACGAGGACGGGACGATGCGCAACGCCTTCCGCTATGGCCCGCAGGTGGCGAGCGTCTGGACGTTCCGCGCGAGCGAGGACCTGGTGAGCCTGCGCACGACGACGAGCGACGAGAACGTCGCCACGCGCGTGCGCGTCATCGGGCGCGCGAACCTCGGGGCGAAGTACCTGCGCGAGCAGTTCATCTGGCCAGGGAAGGGCGCGCCGGCGGCGATCGAGTACGACCCGACCACGAAGACGGTGTGGTACCTCGACTACGACCGGCACCTCTACCGCCTGGACCCCGCGGCGAACATGGCCGTCCTCGAGGACACCGACCTCTCCTCCTGGCTCGCCTGGCCCGATGGCCTCGCCCTGGATCCGCTCGACGGGCACCTCTGGGTCAGCGACGGCTACGACGCGACGACGGGGAACAACGCGAATCGCACGTACCGCAAGATCGACCGCGGCACGAAGGCAACGCTCGCGGGGCCGTTCACAAACCCCGACGGCGACCACTGCGCCATCCACGCCTACGACGCCGGCGGCGGCACCGTGCGTCTTTTCATGACGACGTACACGAGCGGCCAGCTCGTGCGCATGAACACCGACGGCACCGAATCGAGCCGCGTCGACTCGCCCAAGACGCTCCCGACCGGCCTCACCTCGGACGGCGGTGGCGGCTACTACCTCTCGGCCTGGGAGCAGACCAGCCTCTTCCAGATCGCCTTCGACGGCACGATCACGAACGAGATCGCGCAGCCCGCCAAGAACGCGAACGAGCTCGGCTTCGACTCGGGGGACGCCGGGCTCTACGAGGTGTTCAAGGACGAGAACACCATCGTGAAGTACGCGGTCGCGGGGACGCCGGAGTCGGCCGAGCGGGCCACGCTCTTCGAGGCGGTGGACACCGACCTCGAGATCTCACTCGGCGGCGAGGTGCGCCGCTACACGCTCGTCGACCTCGGGATCACCGACCTCGCGCAGGCCGCAGCCGCCGCGCGCCGCCTGCTCGCGAGGCTCAGCCGGCAGCAGGTCCTGCAGGTCGTTGGCGCCGTCGGCAACCCCGGGCTGCAGCTGCACGACCGCGTGACGATCGTGTCGCCTGGGCAGGGCATCGCGAGCGGCGACTACCTCGTGCGCTCCATCCGCGCCGACCAGACCGCGGCCGACGGGACGTACCTCACGGTGCTCGTGCTCGAGCCGTACTCGGCGGACTACTGATGGCGGGGTCGAGCGAGCGCCCCGAGCTGCTGGTGACGCTGCTGCGCGAGGCGATCGAGCGCAGCCGCCTGAAGGGCATCACCGCGCAGACGCTGAGCTACGTCCCCGGCAGCGGCGTCCTCGACGTCGACACCTCGCTCTGGGTCCCGCGCGTGCTCTCGGCGAAGGGCGACGTCCTCGGCTTCGACGGCACGGGGTACGTCCGCGTGCCGGTCTCGACGAACGGGGAGCCGCTGATCGCAGACAGCGCGACTGCGGCGGGCGTGCGCTTCGGCGAGATGCCGCCGGCGGCGATCGACCAGACCGGCGCGAGCCCAGGCGATGCGCTCGTCGCTGGCGCGACCGCGGCCGCGCTCGTCCCGCAGTACGCCGACGTCGAGATCATCCTCAACGCTGGCGGGGCGGTCGTGCCCCAGGCGCAGGTCAAGATGGACATCGAGATCCCCTTCGCTGCGGACGTCGTCGGCTGGCACCTGTACGCGGACGTCGTGACGACGACGCGCATCGACCTGTGGCTCGATAGCTACGCGAACTTCCCGCCGACCGCGGCGGACACGATGCCCGGGGCGGACGCGAACAAGCCGCAGCTCGCCGCCGCGGTCGCGGCGGCCGGCGGCGTCGCGGGCTGGTCGAAGACGCAGATCGCCGCGGGCGACATCCTCCGCGTCCACCTCGACACCAACAGCGCGGGCGCGCTGCTGACCTGCGCCGTGAAGCTGCGGAAGCGCTGAGGGAGGGACGTCATGGCCTGCTTGTTCATGGACTCGTTCGACCACTACGCGAACACGACGCAGATGCTGAAGAAGTGGACGTCGGTCTCGGGGAGCTCGACGATCCAGCCGAGCGCGGTCGGGCGCAACGGCACCAATGGCTTCCTCTCGCAGTCGGGCGCGAACGCCATCCAGCTCCCGGTGAAGGTCCTGCCGTCGACGTACGCGACGCTGATCATCGGGGTCGCCTTCCAGCCGCTCGCGTCGATGACCTCGGACTGCATCGTCCTGCAGCTGCGCGACGCGCTCGCGGGCGGCGAGCAGCTCTCGGTGCGCTTCCAGCGCTCGACGAACAAGCTCTATGTCTCGCGCAACGGCACCACGCTCGCGGTGGGCACCACGGTCCTCAGCTACGGCGTCTACTACTACGTCGAGCTCAAGGCGACGATCCACAACACCGTCGGCGCGTACGAGGTCCATCTCAACAGCTCGGCCGAGCCGAACCTGACCGCGTCGGGTGTGAACACCCGCGGCATCGGGACCAACAACTCCGCGGACTCGGTGTCGTGCGGCGGCGCGACCGGCACGAACGTCCCGAGCGCGTACTGGGACGACTTCTACTGCTGCGACACCAGCGGCTCGGTCAACATCGACTTCCTCGGCGACGTCGCGATCCAGTGCCTGCTGCCGAACGGCGACGGCGCGAATCAGCAATGGACGCCGAGCAGCGGCACGACCCACTACACCCTCGTCGACGAGACCACCCCGAACGACGACACGGACTACGTCTCCGACGCGACCGCCGGCGATCGCGACACCTACACGTACGGCGACCTGCGCGCCGCGACGGGGAACGTGCTGGCGGTGCAGGTGCTCATCTACGCGCGCAAGGACGATGCGGGCACTCGGCAGATCGCGCCGGTCGTGCGCATCTCGGGAACGAACTACGACGGCGCGACGCTGCCCAACCTCGGGACGACCTACACCTGGTACCCGGCTCTCTATGAGACGAGCCCGGCGAGCGCGGCCGCGTGGACGGTGAGCGAGGTCAACGCCGCAGAGTTCGGCGTGAAGCTGGTCGCATAGCGTGGCCGCCCGCACTTCGCAAGAACCGGCCGAGCTCCTCGTCCAGCCGACGAGCGAGAAGGGCCGACTCTCGCAGGCGCCTGTCGAGGCGATGGTCCTGCCGACCGACGAGCGCGGGCGGCTCTCGCAGGAGCCGGTCGAGGTGATGGTCCGGCCGGCGAGCGAGAGCGCCCGCGCGTGCCAGGTCCTCGTCGAGGTGCTCACGCGCAAGCCACCGTCGGGCGGGTCGTACGCGTTCATCCTCGGGGCCGGCTGAGTCCGTGGCCGCGCTCGTGTCGGCTCGCTTCCGGCGCGCGACGGTAAGGATGTCGCTCCCATGACGATCGATCAGTTCCTAGCCTCCGGTGCGACAGCGCTCACGCTTTCGCTCGCGTTCCTGTGGCTGCTCGTCACCGAGCGGATCGTGCCCAAGGGCCGCCTCGACGACGAGAAGGCGAGAACGGCGAAGGCCGAGGAGCGCGAGAGCCGCGCCATCGCGGGCTGGGAGCGCCAGACCGCAGCGACGGACAAGCTCGCGGTCGCGATCGACTCGTATCGAACGGCGGTGGAGGGCCGGCATGCGCCTTCGGCGTGAACTGCGTCGGCTCCTGCACCTCGACCGTCTCGAGGCCGAGACTCCCGAGGACCGCGCACGTCGCGAGCGCCTGGAGCGGCAGGAAGTGCGACACCGCCGCGCGCTCGAGCACGCCGAGCAGGTAATCGCCGAAGTGCGTCGCGCCCAGCGGCTCATCGAGGGGCATCGCTCGTGAACCCCTTCGACCTCGTCGTCGCGATGTTCGTGCTGGCGCCGGCCGCCGGCATCGCGGCGACGGCGTATCTCTGGCACCTCTACCACTCGGACCCCGCGCGGCCGCGCTCGTGGCTCCTGCTTCTGCTCGCGCGCGGCGCGACCGCGGTGAACCTCGCTGCCCTCTACTTCGCCGCTCTCGCCGCGGCGCGCCTTCTGGGCACCGACATCCCGCGCTGGACCTTCGCCCCGACCGCGCTCGCGCTGCTCTTGCTTGAAGCCGTGCCCGTGTACGGCGCGGCGGTCATGTACGGCCGGGGCCGCGCAGAAGAAAGGAACAAGCGATGAGGGCGCTCGTGCACCGCAGCCACCACTCGACCTCGCGTCCCGACGGCTGGAGCGGTGCGCCGGATGAGGCCCGCTACATCGGCGAGCTCGTCGACCGGCTCATCGCCGTCGCCGCGCCGCTCGGCGTCGACGTCGTCACCGTCGATGGCGACCTTCTCGACCACCCCGAGTTCGGTGATCCGACGTACGAGGTGTTCTGGGCGCCGCACTACGAGAGCGACACGCATGGCTCGAGTGGCTCGGGCTGGTTCTGGGGCCGGGCCGCCCGCTCGCTGACTGGGACCGAGGACGACCGTCTCGGCGCGATCTTCGGGCGCCGCTACCGAGAGCTGACCTCATCGACTGGTGGCCCGCCGCAGCGTCAGGACTGGATGACCGTGAACGTCACCGACTACTACGGCTTCCGCCTCGACCGCGCGGTGCCCGGGATCCTCACCGAGCTCGGGATTGGCGCGCCCGGCGCCGCGGACCACGACTGGCTCCGCGCGCACACCGACGACATCGCGCGCGTCATCGCGCTCTCGATCGCGGAGTACGGCGGCCTCTGGCCGCGAAGGGAGGTGGGCATGGACAGCGAACAGGAAGAGCGGCTCGTCGACGCGATAGTCGAGACCGGCAAGCAGGTCGCGGCGTCGGCCGCCGTGTACGCCGCGCGCGTGCAGCGTGGCCTCGACGTCGAGACCGGCAAGCCCTTCGACCCGACCACCACACCCGTCGATCCGCGCGTGCGCACTTGAAGGGAGACTCCACATGGACACGACACAGACCATCGCGCTCGCCATCGCCGGCGTCGTGCTCCCGGTCGTCCAGGAGAAGATCGCGGGCGCGAAGATCGAAGGACCGCCCGCGGTCTGGCTGAACTTCGCTGCCGCCGTCGCGATTGCGATCACCGCGACCGCGCTCTCGGGCGGGCTCGGCCCATACGACCTCAGCGACCCCACCGCGTTCGTCGCCGCGATGCTCGGCAAGGCCGCCGGCATCTTCGCGCTCTCGCAGATCGTCTTCCACTCGGCTCAGCCGGTGGTCGCGAAGATCGGCGGAACTGCCTGAAGCTGCCCTCGTGCGCCACGCTCCATGCCCGACCAACTTTCCCGATTGGACCGTGGGAGGGACAATTCGGGCTGCTAGCCTGACATCCGATCCGATCGCGGGACCTGGCGATGTGGGAGGGAAGGCGCGATGCCGCGTCGCCGAAACTCAGTGGCCGCCCCCGAACAGAAAGCGGTCGAGCAATACGAACACCGCGAGAAGAGACGAGCGAACAACCCGCCAGTAGGGCTCGTGACCCCCGAGAGCGACCGCGACGAGCCGAGGAAGCCCTACGCCTATGACCCCCATTTGGATCCCCGCCTGGACTGGGCGGGAAAGGCTGAGCGAGCCTCGTTCGACGTTCCGACCGTCTCACTCCACGTCCATGAGCGCATCGACCCGAGGACGATCCTCGACGCTGTCCGAAGCAAGGAGACAGGCCCGATCCAGGCCTCGCTCTTCGATCTGCCTGCGGAGAATCCGCCGCTGCGCGAGGCCCTCGACTTCTACAAGCATCCGCATGGGTGGTCGAACCGGCTGATTGCCGGCGACTCGCTTCTCGTCATGAACTCACTCCTGGAGAAGGAAGAGCTGGCGGAGCAGGTACAGACCATTTACATCGACCCACCCTACGGCGTGCGGTATGGCTCGAACTTCCAGCCCTTTGTTAGCCAGCGTGACGTTCACGATGGGCGCGACAGCGACCTAACGCGCGAGCCGGAGACCATTCGTGCGTTCCGCGACACGTGGGAGCTTGGTTTGCATTCGTATCTCTCGTATCTACGCGACCGGCTGCTGTTGTCGCGGCAGCTGCTTCACGCCAGCGGTTCGGTATTCGTCCAGATCGGGGTCGACAACCTCCACCACGTTCGGGAGCTGATGGACGAGGTATTCGGGTCCCTGAATAGCTGTGGAGTGATCGTTCTTCAGAAGACCAGCGGCCAGACGTCAGAGCTGCTTCCCTCGGTCGCCGACTACTTGCTGTGGTACGCGAAAGACCGCAAGCAGGTGAAGTACCGACAGCTCTATCTCGAAAAGGAGCTCGGAGTCGCGGGATCGGCGAACTATGACTTCGTTCTCCTCGCTGACGGCACGTCGCGTCGACTGACACGCGAAGAGAAGGAAGACACCGCGACTCTTCCAAGTGGATCTCGCGTGTTCCGGCGTGGCGACCTCACATCTCAGGGCTTCCGACAGAAGACGACGGTTCCCTACACGTTCCAGGGGAAGACTTATCACCCGGGCGCCAGTGCCAACTGGAAGACGACTGTGGCCGGACTCGATCGTCTGGCAGAGCTCGGACGAATCGACATCGAAGGTAACCGCATCGCTTATCGGCGCTTCTTCGAAGACTTTCCTGTCTATCCATTGACCAACGTGTGGACTGATACGGGCACGGGCGGATTCCAGGACCCGAAGATCTTCGTGGTCCAGACTGCGACGAAGATCGTCGCACGCTGCATCTTGATGACTACTGATCCCGGCGATCTCGTGCTCGATCCCACGTGCGGATCGGGGACTACGGCATACGTCGCGGAGCAGTTTGGTCGTCGATGGATCACCTGTGACACCTCGCGCGTCGCGATCACTCTCGCGAAGCAACGCTTGATGACGGCCGCTTTCTACTACTACCAGCTCCAGCGGCTCGATGAAGGTGTGGCGAGCGGCTTTCGGTACAAGACCGTGCCTCACATCACGCTCGGGGGGCTTGCCAATCGGGAGCCACCGGGCGAGGAGGTGCTCTACGACCAGCCGCTCGTCGACAAGTCCAAGCTGCGCGTCGCCGGTCCGTTCACGGTGGAGGCCGTGCCCGCGCCTGTGGTGCGGCCTGTCGACGACCTCCCCGAAGCGCCGCCGGACGATGCGTCTGTGGCGCGGAGCGGCCAGACGCTCCGGCAGGCGGAGTGGCGCGCGCACCTGCTGCGCGCCGGGATCAGAGGACGAGCAGGGGCGATGGTCGAGTTCTCGCGCATCGAGCCGCAAGGCGGCACCCGTTATCTGAACGCTGTCGGTGAGACGAAGGAGGCGAAGCCGCAGGCCGTCGCGATCTCCTTCGGACCCGAGCACGCTCCTCTCGAGCAGCGCCAGGTGGAGCTCGCGTGGGAGGAGGCGCGCGGTCTGAGTCCGAGGCCGGACGTCCTCGTGTTCGCCGCGTTCCAGTTCGACCCCGAGGCTGCGAAGGATATCGACGAGCTCGATCCGAAGAGGACGGGGATGACCTTCTTGCGCGTGCAGATGGATCCGGACCTGCTTGTCGACGACCTGCGCAAGAAGAGCGCGGCCGATCACAGCTTCTGGCTCATCGGTCAGCCGGACGTCCAACTGCGGCGGGAGAACGGCAAGTTCACGGTCGAGGTCGCTGGCTTCGACTACTACGACCCGCGGTCGGGAGCCATCGACTCCGGCGACACCTCGAAGATCGCCATGTGGTTGCTCGACACTGACTACGACGGTCGCAGCCTGCTGCCGCGTCAGGTGTTCTTCCCGATGGCCGGCGAGAAGGACGGCTGGTCCAAGCTCGCAAAGGATCTCAAGGCTGCTGTCGATGAGACCCTCCTCGAGGCCTATCGCGGCACCACCTCGCTTCCGTTCGAGGCCGGGGGGCACAAGCGCGCTGCCGTGAAGATCGTTGACGATCGCGGCATCGAGAGTCTCAAGCTGTTGGAGCTCGCGTAGTGGCCACCGCGACGATCGACCAACTCATCATCAACTCCCCGTACGAGGAGCCGCGCGAGCACTGGGCCTACGATCCCGCGCTTCGGGTGTTCGAGCGGACGGCGGGCCGTCGACCGGCCGGGTTTGTCCGCGCCTCGACCTCCTCGAAGTCCTTCGACGACCCCGGGATCTTCACGCCCCTCGATCTCCCGAACCAGATTCGTCCGCGAGTGAAGGCCTGGCGCGAGGCTGGCTATCCCAACGCGACGGGCATCACCAAGCGGCTCCTCCAGCACTGGTACGACCCCGAGCAGCGCGGCGACCGGCGCTTCTTCTTCTGTCAACTCGAGGCCATCGAGACGCTCATCTGGCTTGCCGAGGCTTCTGCCGCGGATCGTCAGGGCATCGAGGTTCCGAGCGATGGCGGTGAGTTCCTGCGGCTCTGTGCGAAGATGGCCACCGGCTCAGGCAAGACGATCGTCATGGCGATGGTCATCGCCTGGCAGATCCTGAACAAGGTCTCGTACCCGCAAGGCAAGCGCTTCTCGAAGGCCATCCTCGTCGTCGCGCCCGGGCTGACAGTGCGTAAGCGGCTCGAGGTGCTGCTGCCGAGCCAGCCGGGGAACTACTACGAGCTCTTCTCCATCATTCCGGCGGGTCTCGAGGACAAGCTGCGACAAGGCCGGGTACTCGTTCGCAACTGGCACGTGCTCGCGCCGCTCAACCCGGACGACGGACCGAAGGTCGTCAAGAAGGGTGCTGAGAGCGACGAGGCCTTCAGCCAACGAGTGCTCGAGGACCTCGCCTCGTCGCATGGACTCCTAGTCATCAACGATGAAGGGCACCACGCCTGGCGCGTGCCGCCAAAGACAAGCGCGCGCGAGGTCGGGAAAGACACGCTCGAGGAGGCGACCATCTGGGTTGGCGCGCTCGACCGGCTGCATCGGACGCGCGAGATCATCACGACCTACGACTTCTCGGCGACACCGTTCGCTCCCACCGGGAAGGCGAGCGGCGAAGCGACGCTGTTCGGCTGGGTCGTTAGTGACTTCGGCCTGAACGATGCGATCGAGTCGGGCTTGGTGAAGACACCGCGAGTGGTGGTGCGCGACGACGGCAAGCTCAGCTCCGACTACAAGTCGCGCCTGTACCACATCTACAACGACCCCGAGGTCAAGGCGGATCTCAGCCGACCCGCGAAGGCGCAGGAGCCCCTACCCGACCTCGTCCGGAACGCCTACGCCCTCCTAGGGAAGGACTGGATCGAGACGAAGAAGGCGTGGGAGGAGTGGGGGCAGCCGACGCCGCCGGTGATGATCACGGTCGCCAACCGGACCGAGACGGCGGCACGCGTCTACAACGCGTTCATGATCGGCAAGATCCCCGGCATCGACGACCTGAAGGATCCCACGCGCACCCTGCACATCGACTCGAAGGTCCTCGAGGAGGCGGAAGCGCGCGACGAGATCGTCGAGGCGCTGCCGGTCGTGGTGGCTGACGATGAGTCGAACGGAGATGCCGAGGCCGAGACCCCGGCGAAGCCAAAGTCAAAGAAGGACCAGGCCGAGTTCCTTCGCCTCATGGTGAATACGGTCGGGCAGCCAGGCCAGCCAGGCGCGAGCGTGCAGTCCGTGATCTCCGTGGGGATGCTCACCGAGGGATGGGACGCGAAGACGGTCACGCACATCATGGGTCTGCGCGCGTTCGACTCGCAGCTCCTCTGTGAGCAGGTCGTGGGTCGTGGTCTGCGCCGCACCTCATATGAGGTGAACCCCGAGACAGGCTTCTTCGATCCCGAATATGTCAACATCTTTGGCGTCCCGTTCACGTTCCTCCCGCATGAGGGCGGTACGACGGTGCGCAAACCGAGTGCGCCGCCCGTTCCGGTGTTCCCCGACCCGACTAAGGCGGCGTTCGCTATTAGCTGGCCCAACGTGGTGCGGATCGACCGCGAGTACCGTCCGCGCCTGGTGCTCGATCTCGCGAAGGTGAAGCCGCTCATCCTGAACGCGAGCGACATCGCTATGAAGGCGCTGGTGGCGCCCGTGCTCGCTGGAAAGGCCGACTTCAGTCGACTGTCCCCGATCGACCTGCAGGAGCTCGCGCGGCAGTTCCGTCTCCAGCGGATCATCTTCGAGACGGCGCGCGATGTGTACGACCAGCTCAAGCCGACCTGGAAGGGCACACGCGAGAGCCTTCTGCCGCAGGTCATCGGTCTGGTCGAGGGATTCCTGGGCAGCGACCGACTGCAGATCCAACCGGCCGTCTATGCGCAGGATGAGCTGCGCCGTCGGCTGATCATCACGCTGAACATGAACAAGGTCGTTCAGCACGTCTTTGAAGCCATCCACTTCGAAAACACCGAAGCGCTCGTCCCCGTCTTCGACACCGAGCGCCCGATCCGCGGCACCGGCGATATGGGGACCTGGTACACGAAGAAGCCGCGCGAGCGCACCCAACGGTCGCACGTCAACGTGTGCGTCTTCGACAGCAGCTGGGAGGCGACCGAGGCAATGCACCTCGACATCAATCCGGTGGTCAGCGCCTGGGTGAAGAACGACCATCTCGGGTTCGAGATCACGTACGTGTTCAACGGCGTGGTGAAGAAGTACCGTCCCGACTTCCTGATCCGGCTCACGAATGGCGTGACCCTGGTACTCGAAGTGAAGGGGCAGGACACGCAGGACAACCGGACGAAGCGCCAGTTCCTGGATGAGTGGGTCCGCGCGATCAACGCGCACGGAGGCTTCAGCACCTGGGCGTGGGACGTGTCGCTGTCGCAGGACGATCTGCCGGACGTTCTCGAACGCCACTGTCCCGCAGCGGCCAAGCAGATGCCGGTGGGTTGAGCGAGGCGTCCGTGCCGGGCGTCGACGCGAGTCGGCCCGCAACTGCTCGCACGGCTTCGGACCGCGTTGCCGCTGTCACGACGAGAGGCGCGGTGCTACACGGTGAGAAGAGGCGTGGCTGGTCCGGCGACGCGTGAATCTGCGGGCCCTCAATCTCACGGCACACGCCGCAGGTGTGCGTCGCCCATACGTACCAGGTCGTGACCTTCTCCATGTACGAAGGAACGGTCGAGGCTTGATCGCTGCGGGATGACAGCGCGACCGGAGTTCGCGATCTGGCGGCCGCCCGACACAGCCACGCTGACCCTCGATGTGGCGCCTCGCTTGGAGAGCTGGGACGCGAAGGCGGCTCGGTCCCAAGTAGCGCTCGGGCAGTATCTCGATCACGTCACCGAGCTCACGCGCGGCCAGATGGCCGAGGCGGGAACCGCCGCGCTGTCGCTCGAGCTCGCCGTATCCCTGCCGGGGACGGCCCATCTGCTTCAGGGCCGCTACGACCTCGACAACTTCCTCTCCCCGATCGTCCGGCGTCTGGGGAGCCGCATGTTTGCGTCCGCGCATGCATCGAAGAGGCGTGGCGCTGCCTCGACGGTCCGCATCGGCCCAGCCGTCGTGGCAGAACCTCCGGACCCTGCCGTGTGGTCGTTCGCGACCGCCGAGACGACCGTCTCGACGGCGACCGCCGCATGGAAGCGACAGATCGCGGAGCAGAGCGCGCCGGGCGTCGGCCTCGCGCCCGACGGTCCACTCGAGCTGCAGATCGCTCTCGCGGTCTCAGAACGGCGCAACTGGGCATGGCTGTGGAAGCCTGCGATCGATGCTCTCGGCGCGATCGTCGGCGCGGAGAATCCCGCGCGGCCATTCCAGACGCGCGACGACCGGATCGTGCGCCTCGCGCTTCACCGAACCGTCGACGACACGCTCGGCGACCGCGTGCGCACCGGTGTCTGGTGGCGCTCGGCCGAGGAGCCCACTGCGCCGCCGAAACTTACGGGCGCGTGAGTTCCGGGCCGACCGCCGCGACCGCGCACAGAATTACGCCCAGCGTGTGAAAGTCCTTCCAATTCCGGCTGGTCGCCCCGTGGATTGCGACGAGGGCGAGTGCCGTCATCCCAGCGAGCTGCACGTACCTCCAGTCCTTGCTGCTCATCTCATCACCTCCTCTCAGCTCGCGCTCTTGGACCCGAGATAGGCGGCGCCGAGCACGATGCCGAGAGCGCCGAGCAGTAGGAGGAGTTCGGTCTGATCGAGACCCTTCGTCTGTGGGCCGACGAGCACCGACGTCAGACCGCGCTTGCAGTTCGGGCAGTGCCCGGTGACGAGCACATCGAATCCGGTCACGGGCTTACCGCAGTGCGGACAGGGTCCAAGGGTCTGTCCCGCTCGCTGCGCTAGCGTCTGCAAACTGCGCTCGCGCTCCTGAAGCGAAGACAGAGTGACATTCACCTCGGCCAGATCCACGCGTGCCGCGGCGAGCTGACGATCCTGTTCAACGATCCGCTCGCGGAGCTCATCGACCGACGCGGCGTTGGAAACTGCCTCGAGCCCGCGCTCGAGCAGGTCGACGACGGCCGCGGTGAGCGTCATGCCACGGTCGCCTGCATACGACTCGACCTGTGCCTTCAGGCCGCTCGCGATTCGCGCGTACACGACGGAGGTCGAAGTGTCAGTAATCACTATCGATAACATAGCGTATCGCAAGGCCACGTCGCGAAGGCGTTCCCCTGTCCCAAACGGAGGACCGCCCATCGTCAAGCGAAGGGCTGTTTGTGTTCGGCGGCAGAACCTGCTAACAAAGTGTCATGAGAAAGCCGCCGACATACGAAGAGGTCTCGGAGGAGATCGGGGCCATCTATCCAGTCCTCTACCGCGCGTTCGAGGCAGCGACGGCCAAGGCGAAAGACTACTTCGTCAGGCAGGGGCGACCCATCGACTGGCAGCTGTACCCGGATCTCGTCCGATACGAGGCGAAGGTGCTCCTCGTCGAGGCCGGACACGACGCCCAATACGAGATGGAGGAGCTCTCGCGGAACGGGCTCATGGCGGTGTTCTCTGGGTACCCGACGCGGATCCGCAAGGCGGACAACGGAACGGTCCCGCTGCCGGGGAACTCCCAGCCCTACATGCTCCACCTGAATCAGCAAGCGTGGCTTTCACTCTTCGGCGAGCGCAAGTGGAACCTGATGGCGCTTTGGGACACCACTCCGCTCGGTCTCCTTGGTTCCATAAGGCTTGCGCTGACCGCGTCGGCGACGAAGGCGAGCGTGGAGAACTACTGGATTGAGACGATCCCGCACCCGGCCGCTGCTCAGCAGCCTCCGACTACGCCGGGTGACGGACAGACTGAGATCGAACGCGAAGACATTGATATCGGCCCTGCCGCGTCCGAAGAGGATGAGCGGGCGGACGAAGGCAAATGATTTGGGGAGATCGGGTTCGGTTGGTCCGCGAGCTTCGCGGACTCACGCAGGGTGATCTAGCCGAGCAGATCGGCATCAGCCGCGTGACGGTCGCCCACATCGAGACCGGACGCGCGCAGCCGTCGGACGCGGTCGTTGAGACGTTGGCGCTGCGGACGGGATTCCCGCCTGCATTCTTCCGACAGGGACCGGTGCCGCCGCTCCCGCTGGGGTCGCTCCTCTTCCGCGCGAGACGCGCAACGACCAAGTGGGAGTTCGCGCAGGCGCAGCGATACGGCGAGCTCGTGTACGAGTGCGCTGAGACTCTTGCCCGGCGCCTCTCGCACACTCCAGCGATTCGGCTCCCGCGATTTGCGCACGATCCCGCGGGCCGCCTTACTCCTGCCTCCTCTGCCCAGGTGACGCGCGCGGCGCTGGGTTTCTCACCGGTCGCGCCGATAGGGAACCTCGTGACCGCCGTGGAGAAGGCCGGCGTGTTCGTGCTGGCGCTGCCGACGAGCCTCGAGAAGCGCGACGCGTTCTCGACCTGGGTCCAGACGACGGAAGGTCTACTGCGTCCGCTGATCGCGCTCTCGACCGGTGTTCCGGGCGACCGGCTCCGGCTGAGTCTCGCGCACGAGCTGGGACATCTCGTCCTCCATCAGGAGATGACCGGCACGCTCGACGAGATCGAAGAGCAGGCGCAGCGCTTCGCGGTCGAACTCTTGATCCCGCGAGAGGCAATGGTGGTCGAGATCACCCAACCAGTGACCCTCACCAGCCTCGCCGAGCTCAAGCCTCGATGGGGCGTGTCAATCCAGGCGCTGATCATGGCGGCTCGCGACTACGACCTGGTGACCGATCGCCAGAAGCGGTATCTCTTCGAGCAGCTGGGCGCGATGGGTTGGCGCACGAATGAACCGATCGCAGTCACTCCCGAGAAGCCGCGGACGCTTCGCAGGATGGCGGAGATCGCGTTTGGTGAGACCGCGACCGCGGAGCGCCTCGCGGACGCGATGAACATCCCTGTGGCGCTGGCGCGAGAGATCCTCGATGCCCATGCGACCAAGTCGGAGATGCCCGCCATCGGCGGTCCCAAGCCGGACAACAGGAAGGTCGTGCACTTCACGCCACGTCCGCGCGCAGTTCCGTAGCGGAGGTTCTGTCCAAGACCGAGGTTGCTAAGGCCACGGAGCAGACGAAATCGGGAGCGAGGTTTGGGGTCCGGATTCGCACGTACGGACGCACCCACGGTCCGCGGCGGATTCTGCAAAAAGGCGCCGGACCGGGTGTATCTTGCCGGCCCGGTGGAGACCCGGTTTGCAGTACTGCGTGGACAAGTTCGTGGATGAACATGTGGACGAATCCAGTGGTGGACTCGACCAAACGTTCTAACCTGCTTCGACACTGCGGCATCGGTCTTCGCGAGGAGGTCGGATGGCAATCGCCTACGCAGGTCTAGGCAGCGTCGTCCTGTGGGTACCCATCGTCCGTCTATGCATACCCCGAAGGAACGGGTAGACCGGGAGCGAGATGGTGGAGCGGCGGCCCGCTGCGCTTGCGGTCGGCGGTCTCTGGCGCGACGTCCTGAACTTCATGGGCGACCGACCCATGTCGCCTGACCTGTACCTCCCACTCGCGGACGCCGTGCTTCCGAAGTGGGCGAAGTGGACCTACTTCCTCGGCCACGCTGCAGCCTCGCTCACCAGCGACCGCGCTGAGCTCGAGGCGGACGTCGCCAAGGCACGGATCGGCTGGCGGATCTGGACTGAGAGGCGGGAGGACCTTCGGGCGTACGCGCAGAAGGTCGTACGCCAGCGGGTCGACGACGAACTGCTCGAGGAGTGGTGGGTCTGCGACGCGGGCGGCGGAAAGTTGGCGCTCGCGGACTTCTCGACGAAGGGCGGTGACGACAAGTACGCCAGCGACTTCCGTCGGCGCATGGAGCTCACCAAGGAGGATGAGAGGGTCCTTCGTTACCAGCCGGACATGCAACCGCGCTACTTGGACTACTGGCTCCTCTCTTGGACGCACTGGAATCTTCGATGGGTCGAAGACTTGGAGACCGTGCGCCGCCTTGGACGCAAGACATGGCCCGCGGATGCGCAGCACCGTGAGCACTGGACGCCAGAGGAACTCCAACTCGTCAACTGGTACTTCGAGGAGCAGCAGCCGTACCTCATCAGTTCGGAGGACGACTCAGTCGATCCGTTCGCGCTCGAAGTGTCGAACGGAGAACAGGGCATCGGCTTTGGAATGGACGGACTCCGCTACGTCATGTACGTATTCCTTCGCGCCGTTGTGATCGACTTCGTCGACGAAATTCTTGAGCGAACAAGGCGGCCGACGGCGCGGGGATCTCTCTCATGCATCGAGTGCGGCACGTTCGTAGGCCGACGTGCGCTCGGATACGGGCAGCTCTATTGCTCCAATCGATGCAAGAAGCGCGCGGCGAAGCGTCGGTACCGTAGCCGCATCGCGACCAGGGTGGAGCGCCGGGCGCTCGTCGCAATAGGCACAGGTGCTACCGGCGAGAGGCGAGCTGCCGGCGTCGCACCTGAGGGTGGAGAGAGGGGGAGCGTCGCGTGATGAGGCCGCGGCATCGCGAAGACAGTGGTGGCTCGACCGACCCGTCGACGCGATCCGAGACTAACGTCGGCGTCGACAACGGCAGACTGCTCCGTCTGTTCAAGAGGACGCTGAAGGATCAGACGCCTCAGCAGCGCCGACTGCTCGCGGGTGACATCGCGCTGGAGATCCCCAGCGAGGCTGTCACGCGCGGCGATCCCGAACCCCTATGGATGCAACACCTCCGGACCTTCGTTCGCCGGGAGCTCGACCTCGACCCTCCCCAACCGACTCCTGGGTTCGCGGTCGCGACTGCCGAGGCAGAGACCCTCGACGAGGACATCAGCGGCGGGGGCGATCGCCTCGACGACACGAGTCACCACGTTCCAGCCTCTTCTGACCGGAAGGGCGGCCGACCGGCCATCTCACCGGAGAAAGCGCGCCGCCGTCTGCTCGGGGCGATCATCCGTCTGCGTTCGAGGAGCCCACTGACGGATCGCTTGACCAACGTCGCGCTGGCCAGGGCGTCCGGCGTCAGTCCCGAGACGATCGGCAGCTGGCTCGCGCTGGCCGAATGGAACCTCGAGGAGCTGGAGGTCGAGTGGATACGCCGCGAGCGGTTACGCGCCCCACGCGGGCCTTCGCGGCCCTAGCGATTTCTGGAGAAGTCGATCCCGAGCACGAGCTCGGTCCGACCGCTTCGGAATGCGCGTCCGATCGCTCTGTCAAGGACATCCAGGCCGACCTTCTGCTGCATGCGGCACCTTCGCCCGGGGCACTTCAGGATCCAGCAGTTCTCACGGCCGTGGCTCTCATCGGGATCCGTGACCTTGAACGCGGAGCCGTGATCGACGGTGAGCGCTACGGAGCGTCCGCGTCCGGTCATGCCCGCGCGGCCTGGCACCGGGTGGTCCCAGTCCCGCCCGAGGAACGGCTCAGCGATGTGAGGACCGCCCGGGCCGTCGTAGATGTCGACGTTGAAAGAGCACACGCTGCGTCCGCATCGGCCGCACCGGACGGTGAAGTCCTGGCTGGGATGGAATCCGTCATCAGGCGCCGGCTCGGGTAGGCTCGCCGCAAGGTCCGTGAGTCGCGTGTCTTTTCCCAACGAAGTGAATCCACTTGGTAGACTACGAGCGATAGCAGCTCAGGCCCCACTCGCTGGTGCCTGACGGACCGGGGCCATCCGTGTTGAACCCCCGAATCGTGCCTGTGGACAAGGCGCGGTCCGAGGTTCATGCCCATGTCCGACGAGACGTCGTTCCGCAGCCGCTCTCCGCTCGATCCCTTGACCCCGTTCGACAAGAAATCGCGCGGACGAATTCCCCACAGGGCTCCTCCGCCCGGCATCTTCGGGGACGTCGACGTGGACACGCGAGGCACCCCGAACTCGCTGTTGCCGCCTTGGCCGGGATGGCTGCGCAGAATCGCGCTCCGGTCCGAGAACGGCGGTACATTGCGCGTCTTCACCGATCCGAGTGGCGAGGACATGCTCCTCGTTACCTCGCGGGACGAGGATGTTCCCCAACCATCGGCGACGTCGGCCGCCGTTCACCTCACGAGGCGCGAGTTCCTGGCGCTCGGTCTCCTGCTCGATGACGCGGTGGCGTCGCGACAGCGCCCCGAGGCGCGCCGCAAGGGTGGACGCCCGCGCATGTCGCGATCAAAGGCCCGACAGCTGCTCCTGCGCAGGATGCAGCAGCTGAGCGGGACCCGCGATCCGCTGGAGCCTCTGACCAATATCGCCCTGGCCGGTGTGAAGCCGAAGCGCAACAAGGACACCATCAGCGACTGGCTCAAGCGAGCCGAGTGGGACCTCGACGATCTCGACGTCGAATGGTCACGCCGCAGGCGGAAGAAACCGGAGTAAACCGGAAAAATCCGGGATTCCGCGACAACGGGCGAGGCTGCGTGGTCCCCTCACCATCACGATGCAAAACGCGACGACGCGCGACGCGACAACTTCGACCCTCCGCACTGAGGACATCGACGGCGCCGCCTACCTCCTCTCGGAAGGCGCGCGGCTCGTCGCGGTCGTCCGCGGCGCGAACGGGTACAGCTCGTTCGTCATCGAAGGCCGCGAGGCCCAGACGCTCGCTGACCGCTACGCCCGGGGCGGCATCGTCGTCGACCTCGATCGCTTCCTCGCCGCCCGCCGCCTGATCCTCGACCGCATCGGACGAGCTCGCAGGCTCGGGCCCGCGGCGGGCAATCCATCACGATGAGCGGCGAGCTCGCGCCGCGACCGATCGAGGGCGAGTACCGCATCGTGCGGCCGCTCGTCTCGAAGGAGGCGGCGCTCGAGGCGTGGACGGAGTACCAGGAGCTCACCCGCGCCATCCTTCGCGCAAGCGACTTCCAGACCTTCCGCGAGGGCGGCCGCGAAGGGCGCTTCGTCAAGAAGAGCGGATGGCGCCGCCTCGCGACCCACTACGGCATCTCGATTGAGATGGTCGACGAGAGGCTTGGCCACGAGCACGACGCGAGGGTCTGCGCGCGGGTTCGCTTCCCCGAACAGATGCGCGACGAGCGCGACTGCGGGTGCCCGGTCGTGTTCGCGCGCTACGTCGTGAGGGCTGTCGCGCCGAACGGGCGCGCGGTCACCGCCATCGGCCTGTGCTCGATGGGCGAGAAGAACCGCCGCTTCGTGCGCCAGGACCACGACATCGCGACGACCGCGTACACGCGCGCAGCGAACCGCGCGATCAGCGACATGATTGGCGCGGGCGAGATCTCGGCCGAGGAGGTCCGCGCCACCGGCGAGTTCACGGGCATCTCGCTCGAGGAGCGCGCCGCGGTCAAGGAGGCGTGGTCGCGCGCCTCCGAGGAGCAGCGGAACGCCGCGACTAGTTGGCTCCGCGCCGCGGGCTTCGTCGGCGAGACGGTCGCCGCCCTCTTCAAGGACTTCGCCCTGCGCGCGAGCGACGTCCAGGTCGCGGACGTCATCGGCGAGCTCGCGGACCGCGCCCCCGCGGGCGACTCCGACGCGATCCTCGAGGAGGTCGAGTCGACGTGAGGGTCGTCACCGAACGGAGGGCGGGAGCCTCGGCCGCGGACGTGGTGTTCGACGCGTGCGGCCGCTGCGGCTATCCGACCGCTCCGAAGGTGATCGCGCGCGACCTCGAACGCGACGCGATTATCGGCGGCTACGTCTGCGCGTGCTGCGGCGCGAGCTGGTTCACCTCGTACCTGCTCAGCGCCGAGGAGATCGCGCAGGTCCTCGCGGCACGCAGCGCGACAGGCCGAGCATGAGCGCGCAGCGCTCCGACATCGCCGACTCCGGCGGGGCGTCGGCGTCGAAGTGGTCGCTCGCCGCGAGCATCCGCGCCTCCGGGACGCTGGGGACGCTCGACGTCCTCACCGAGCCGTCCACCGACGACGTCCTGCTACAGATCCACGAGCGCGACGACGAGGGCGCGCATCTCGTCGAGGCGGCCATCAGGCTGGACAGAAGGGCGGTCCGTGCGCTCTGCCTCCTGCTCGAGCGGGAGGCGGGGCGATAGCCGCTCAGGACATCCTCGCCGCGCTCACGTGCTCGTCGGGCGCGTGCTCGTGCTCCGCGGCCGCGCGGCGCGGGTCGGGGCTCACGCACTGTCCGACACACGCGGATGACAAGCCGTCGCTGAACGTCAGCGACAAGGACGGCCGGATCCTCGTCCACTGCCACGGCCAGTGCGAACAGGAGACCGTCATCGCCGCGCTCCGCGAGCGTGGTCTGTGGCCGAGCAGCGACGGCCACCCCACGCCGGCACCCCCGAGGGCGCGCGAGCTGCGTTCGGTCGAGGCGATCTACCTGTACACCGCGGCCGACAGCACGCCGCGCTACCGCGTCGTGCGCTACCGCGCGAAGGCCTTCGAGGTCTGGCATCCGAACGGCTCGGGATGGCTGCGCGGCCTCGGCGGCGCTGAGCTCGTGCCCTATCGGCTGCCGCAGCTCGTCGCTGCGGACGCCGGCGCGACCGTGTTCGTTGGCGAGGGCGAGAAAGTCGCTGACCGGCTCGCCTCCGCGGGCCTCATCTCGACGACTTCGCCGTTCGGCGCGGGCAAGTGGCCCGCCGCGTGGGGTGAGCGCTATCTGCGCGACCGGCACGTCGTCGTGCTCCCCGACGCGGACGAGGTCGGCGCAAAGCACGCGCGAGCGGTCGCAGACTCGTGCAGCGGCCACGCGGCGAGCGTGCGGATCGTCGAGCTGCCTGGCCTCGCCGAGCACGGTGACGTCGTCGACTGGCTCGACGCGAGTCACGCGGTCGCGGAGCTTCTCGCGCTCGCCGCTCAGGCACCTGAGTACAGCCGACCTGCAGTCGTGCGCACCGAGCACGGGTGCACCGACCTCGCGAACAGCGAGCGGCTCGTCGAACGCCACGCCTCCGACCTGCGCTACGTCGCCGCGACGCGCCAGTGGCACATCTGGGACGGGCGGCGCTGGCGCACCGACGACACCGGTGAGATCGAGCGGCGGGCGAAGGACACCGCACGCGCCATCTACCGCGAGGCCGAGGCCGCGACGAGCGCGGCGCGGCGTAAGGAGCTCGCGGCGCACGCCGTGCGCAGCGAGGCCGCCTCGAAGATCGCGGCGATGATCACGCTCGCGCAGTCCGACGCGCGCGTTGCGCTGCGCGCGGACGATTTCGACGCCGACCCCTGGCTACTGAACGTCGCCAACGGCACGATCGATCTGCGCACCGGGGCGCTGCGGCCGCACCGCCGTGAGGACCTTATGACCAAGCTCGCGCCGGTCGCCTACGACGCGGAGGCGCGGCTCGAGCTCTTCGACGCCTTCCTCTTCCAGGCCTTCGGCGGCGACGTCGAGCTCATCCGCTACGTCCAGAAGGCCGCGGGCTACGGCCTTTGCGGCGACACGCGCGAGGAGGTCATCTTCATCGCGCACGGCCCGACCGGCGGCGGGAAGACGACGCTCGCCGAGGCGCTTCGCGCCGCGCTCGGCGACTACGCGGCCACGGCCGACCCCGAGACGTTCCTCGTCTCGCACCGCGACGGCGGCGCACCGCGCGCGGACATCGCGCGCCTCCACGGACGGCGGCTCGTCGTCGGCGTCGAGGTCGACCAGGGGCGTCACATGGCCGAGGGTCTGGTGAAGCAGCTCACCGGTGGCGACACCGTCGTCGCGCGGCACCTCTATCGCGACCACTTCGAGTTCCGACCGCAGTTCAAGCTTTGGATCTTCGCCAACGACGCGCCGCGCGTGCGCGACGACGATGATGCGGTCTGGCGAAGGCTGCGGCTCGTCCCTTTCGTCCATCCGGTGCCGCGCGAGCAGCGCGACCCGCAGCTCAAGCTCACGCTGCGCGACCCGAAGGTCGGCGGCCCTGCGATCCTCACCTGGGCCGTGGCGGGCTGCCTCCTCTGGCAACGCGAAGGCCTCGGCATCCCGCCGGTGATCGACGCGGCGACGCGCGGCTACCGCGAGGCACAGGACCCTGTCGCCGACTTCGTCGCCGAGTGCTGCGTCGTCGAGGAGGGCGCGTGGTCGACGGTGGAGGAGCTCTACTCCGCGTACGTGCTGTGGGCGAAGGGTGCGGGCGAGCGCCATCCGCTCAGCAAGAAGGGCTTCGCCAACCGTCTCGACCGCCACGGCTTCGCGGCGGCGAAGGGCGCGAAGGGCGTGCGCCTCCGCCAAGGCATCGCGCTGCGCGAGCAGCAGCGGCTCGGTGTGACGTCCAGCGACGAGCGCGACGCGAGCGGGGTCGACGATGCGTCGGAGCTGCCGATATGAGCGCGGGTGGCGGATACGGATGCCAGGTGGCGGATAGAAGGCTGTTTCCGAAACTCCCTCTAGAGAGCGCTATAGGAGAAGTTCCGGAAAGTACCCCTCTATCCGCCACCCAGAAGCGGATGCGCCACCCAGCGACTTCGCGGACCCACCCCGGCCTCGAAAGCTGGCGACTCGGTCAGGGCCCGTCGGAGTCCCTTGCGACTACATCGCGCCCGATTTCGCGGGATACCCACCCAGGAACGGCCCGCAGAACGCGCCTTCGTGGCCCGGGATACCCCCCGGGCCGCCCAACGCCGCGCTGGCGCGCGGAGGCACGCCGATGATCGAGTTCCCGCGCTCGCCTTTGGTCGAGCTGGTGGCCGATAGTGTCGCCGGCGACCCGCTCGAGGAGCTGCTGACGATCCTTGCGGAGGAAGGCGTGAGGCGCCAGGCGGAGCGCGAGCGGCGCCGGGAGGAGCTGCATGACGTTGCGTCCTGAGCTCACGCATGTCTGGGAGACGTACGCCGCCGCGGTCGGCGAGCACGAGGGCTGGGCCGTCGGCGCGGTTTACATGCGCGAGTCCAAGCGCGAGCAAGTGGAGGGCTTCTCGCCCACGGCGCAGCTCAAGGGCACGCTCGAGGAGGCGACGCGCCGGCGCATCTGGATCCCCGCGGAGCACGTCTTCCTCGACCTCATGAGCGGGCGCCGCGAGGACCGCGTGGCCTTCCAGGATCTGCTCGCGCTCGCGCGCGGCGGGAAGATCGCCACGGTCCTCGTGCTCCATACCTCGCGCTGGGCGCGCAACGCGATGATCTCGCGCCGCTACAAGGACGAGCTCCGCGCGCGCGGCGTCACCGTGCTCGCGCTGAACGCGCCGTTCGACGTCGAGCGGCCCGAGGGGAAGTTCGCGGAGCGCCTCATGGAAGCGGCGGACGAGTTCGCCTCGGACACGATCGGCTTCTGGGTCGGGGTCGGACTGCGCGAGAAGCACGAGCGCGGGCTGCCGCTCGGCCGCGTCCCGGAGACCTTCATCGCCGTGCAGACCGCGACGAGCGCGAAGGGATCCCCGATCTACGAGTACAAGCCGCATCCCGAGCTCAGCGCGATCGTCCTAGAGGGCGCGCGGCGCTACCTCACCGGCGACGTCGGCTTCGGGGAGCTCGCGCGCTGGGCGAGCCGCGAGGGCTATCGCACGCCGCGCGGCCGCGCCCTCACTGACGAGTGGTGGCGCAACGTGCTCGCGAACCCGATGAACGCCGGCTACCTCGGCTACCGCCGCAAGCGCGGCGGCACCGAGCTGCGGCGCGCGTCCTTCGACGGCTTCATGCCGCTCGAGACCTACCAGGAGCTGCAGGCCATGCGGCGCCGACGCACGCGCACGAACGGTCACGACGTGGCGACGCGCGCCTACCCGCTCTCAGGGGCGCATTGCCGCTGCGGCGGGAAGGTGACCTCGATGTCGAAGCAGCGGATGCGCTGCCGCAATGCGCAGCAGCACGCGGGATGCGAGCAGCCATCGGTCTCCGCGCTGGAGCTCGAGCGCGAGTTCGGGACCTGGCTGACGAAGGCAACGACGCTCCGCGATCATGACCGCGCGCGGGTCGCGAAGCTCGTGCGCGCGCAGATGCTGCGCGGGGCCGACGCCGGGAAGGCGGCGCGCCTGCGCGTTGCGATCAAGCGGATCACCGACGCGTTCACCTGGGGCGCGCTGGAGGAGGACGACTACCGCGCGCAGCTCGCGGATCTCCGCGCGCAGCTCGGACGCGTCGAGCAGCTGCCCGAGGAGCGGCGGATCCTCGAGGCGACGCAGATGGCGATGGACTTCGCCTCGACCTGGTCGGAGGCGTCGCCGGAGGTCCAGCGGCGGATCACGTGGACGGTCTGCTCACGGATCCTCATCGATCGCGGGACCTTCACCGAGGTCGACGTCCCGGAAAAGGTCGCACCGCTGTTCGCAGTCGCGGCCTTCTCCGGTTCGATGCCGCGGTCCCGACCGGATTCGAACCGGCGATCTCGTCCTTGACAGGGACGTATGCTAGGCCGCTGCACCACGGGACCGAACGCGCGGAGAAGCGGTTTCGCGCTCCCCTTTGCCCACTCATTCTGCCACGTCGCGCGACGAGGGACTCCATCCGCGCCGCGGCGCGCGCCGCTCCCCGGAGCCGTGGGGCGAAGGACGCCGCGAGCGACGAATAAGGAGGCGGGGAGTGCGCTTCCTTTCACTCCCCGCCCCCGCCGGTGTGGCCGATGTCGGCGCGGCCCTAGGTGGCCGCGAACGCTCCCTGACGGACCCGCCGCGTCACCTCATTCGCGAGGCGGCTCGTACGCGGGCATCCCATGAGCGTCAGATCCAAGCCAGCTTCCTTCAGCTCCTCGTACCCAAGCCCGCGATACAGGCGGTTCCCCGCGACGTAGCACATCTCGTCGTAGAGGGAAGGCCACCCGGCGCCGCGCCGCTCGAAGCAGAACACGATGAAGTCGATCGCCACCTGGGCGACGCGCTCGTCGGACAACCCCGGTCCCTCCCCCAGTACGAACCCGCGCATCATCGGCGGCTCGCGCGCCGCTCACAAGGGACTTTGTCCACCACTTGCTCCACAGACTCGTCCACAGCGTCACGCGGTCTTATCCACACTCTGTCGACAGTCACCTCGCGCGCCGCTCGCGGTGCCCGCTGAATCGCCGGCGCGCCGTCGCGTCTCGCGTGCTCGCGCGGTCGAGGGCGTCGTCGCCGAATCTCGCGCGGACGGCGTCGAGCGCGGCGTTCAGCCGCGCGATACGCGCGTGCTCGAAGAGGCCGAGCTGGCGTCCGGCCTCGAGACCGGACACCGACACGCCGACCAGGCGCACCGGGCTCGCACGTCCGTTCGCGCGGTCCTCGCGCAGCGCCTCGTGCAGCAGCGCGCGGGCGGTCCGGTAGATGGCGAGGTCGTCGTCGCTCGCCGTCGCGAGCGTGCGCTGGCGCGTACGCGTCTCGAACGGCGCAACCCGCAGCTTCAACGTGACGGTCCGCCCGCGCAGCTCCTGCGCGCGCAGCCGCCGCCCGACGCCGTCGGCGAGGCGCAGCAGCGTCGCCTCGACGACGGCGAGGTCGAGCGTGTCGCGGTCGAAGGTGAGCTCGTGTCCGACGGACTTCGGCGCCAGGTGCGGCTCGACCGGGTCGTCGTCGATCCCGTTCGCGCGCTCCCAGATCGCTCGGCCGTGCTCGCCCAGGCGCGCCTCGAGGAGCGTCGCGTCGGTGCGGGCCAGGTCGCCGATGACGCGCATCCCCCAGCCCGCGAGCAGGTCGCGGGTCTTCGGCCCCACGCCCCAGAGCCGCTCGAGCGCGAGCGGCGCGAGGAACGCCGCCTCGCCGCCCGGCGGCACCACCACGAGGCCGTCGGGCTTGCGCAGGTCCGAGCCGATCTTGGCGCAGAGCTTGTTCGTCGCGACGCCCACCGAGAGCACGAGGCCGAGCTCCTCGCGCACCTGACGCTTGAGGTCGCGCGCGATCGCCTCCGCGCCGCCGAAGAGATGCTCGGTCGCGGTGACGTCGAGGAACGCCTCGTCGAGCGAGATCGGCTGCACCAGCGGCGTGCGCTCGGCGAAGAGGGCCATGACCGCGTCCGACGCCTCCTCGTACCGCTCGCGGTCGCCGGGGACGTAGATCCCGTCCGGGCAGAGCCGTCCCGCGACCCGGAGCGGCATGGCCGAGCGCACGCCGAAGGCGCGCGCCTCGTACGAAGCGGCCGCGACGACCCCGCGCTCGCCCGGCCTGCCGCCGACGATGACCGGCTTGCCCCGGTACTCGGGGTGGTCGCGCTGCTCGACCGACGCGTAGAAGGCGTCGAGGTCGCAGTGGAGGATCGCGCGCCGCTCGCTCACGACGCGATCCGCACGCCATGGGTGCGCGACTCGGGTGCGTAGAAGCGCGCCAGGCGCTCGCCCTCGTCGATGAGGGCGGCGCGATCCGCGCGCGCGAGGCGCGCGAAGGGCCTGAGCTCGAGGATCGCCTCCCGCGGCCTGACCGCGATCGTCCAGCGTCCCGCGACGAACCCGTCGACGAGGAACGTCGTCCAGACCTCGGCGGCGAAGATCACCTGCCTCTTGTACCGTGCCGGCAGGATTCGCGTCCGCTCCGCCGCGTCATGCCCGAGGATCGCGGCGTCGAAGCGTGCCAGGAAGCGCACGGGCGCCGGCGCGTCGGCCGGCGGCCGCGGCGCGCGCGCGAGGTCGAAGAGCTCGCGGCCGCGGTCGTCGGTGAAGCGCGCGAGGCCCCTCGTGCGCGCGAGCGCCGCACGGACGTGCGGGACGCGGACGCTGCTCCACGCGGCGATGTCGGCGACGCTCGCCGGGCCGAACGCGGCGAGGTGGCGACGGACGATGAGGTCGTAGGCGGCGTCGGCCTTCACCGCCTTCCGCAAGCGTTCGGGCGCGGCGACGAAGCGGGCGCCCTTGCGATACTCGAAGCGGGCGCCGCTGGGGTGCCAGACGAGGCCGCTCGTCGTGACGGCCGCCCAGAGGAACCAGCTGCGCACGCGCTCGTCCCGTGCGGCGCTCCGCGGCATGTGCCTCGCGATGCGGTCTCCGATCTGGTCGCGCGTCCGCGGCGTCCGTGCCGCGAAGGCGAGCACGTCGCGGTGCATCCGCCGAAGATCCGCGAGCGCGGGGCTGGCGGGCGGACGCCACGCGCCGAGGCGGCCCTCGAGCGTGGCCAGCGAGTACGCCGGGTACTCCGCCGCCGGGACGAGGTGCAGCGTCGCGCGCATGAGCGTCGCCTTGACGAGCGCGCCGCGGTCGATCGCGGCAGTGAGCCGATCGCGTGTGAAGCCGGCGAGGCGCGACCAGAGTGCGACGTACGGCGACGGCGCCCACTGCGCCTGCAGCCCGCCGAGCCGCGCGACGGCGTCGACCACGGCGATCTCCTCCCGCGCGAGGAGCATCTGGCGTGCGAGGAGCGCGCGGTTCAGCTCGCGGAGCGTGAGCGAGCGAGCGCGTGGCGAGGAGCGCCGTGGCACGGCGCCAAGCCTAGGCGAGGCGCCGGATGACGCCGATGACCTTTCCCTGGATCTGTATGTCGCGGGTGTAGATCGGCTGCATGGTCCCGTTCGCCGGCTGGAGCCGGACGCGGTCCTTCTCGCGGAAGAAGCGCTTGAGGGTGGCGCGGTTGTCCTCGAGCAGCGCCACGATGATGTCGCCGTCGCGCGCGGTGTTCTGCGACTGCACGACGACGTAGTCGCCGTCGTCGATGTGGTCCTCGATCATCGACTTGCCGCGGACGCGGAGCACGAACGTGTCGTGCCCGCGCGCCGACAGCTCACCCGGGATGGAGAGCGTCTCGCTGCGGTCCTCGTACGCGTAGATCGGCTCGCCCGCGGCGATCTCGCCGACGATCGGCGCCCGCACGACGCGTCCGCCGGTGGCGCCCGGGATGGTGAGCGCGCGGGAGCGCGCGGCGCCCTTCCGGAGCTTGCCCTCCCGCTCCAGCTTCAGGAGGTGGTGGTGCACCGCCGAGGTGGACGCCAGGCCGACGGCCTCCGCGATCTCGCGGACCGTCGGAGGGTAGCCTCGCTCCTCGGTCTGCTCGCGGATGAAGTCGAGGATGCGCTCGGCCCGCTGCTGGTCCTGTTTCGCCATGCTGGCACCATACCGAACGGATGTTCGGATGTCAAGCGTCGGTACCTGCCGGGGCAGGGCGGCGGTGGCATGCTCGGCCCGTGCCCCTCGACGGCGCCCTTCTCGTCGACTACGCGACCCGCACGGTGTGGGCGCTCGCGGTCGTCGTGGTGGCGCTCCTCGTCGCGCGGCTCGCTCGGGCGCTCACGGCCCGCGCGCTGGAACGGCACCGCGCCCACGCCAACGCGACCGTGCTCATCGCCAACCTCGCCGAGGCCGCGATCGTCGTGGTCGGCCTGCTGGGCGTCCTGGCGATCTACACGCGCTCGAACTTCGGCTGGATCCTCGCGTCGTTCAGCGTGATCGGGGTGGTGCTGGGGCTCTCGCTCCAGGACATCCTCAAGAACTTCTTCGCCGGGCTGTGGGTCCTCGTCGAGCGGCCGTTCCTGATCGGCGACCTGATCGAGGTGGACGGGCAGGCGGGGGTCGTGGAGAACATCGCGTTCCGCACGACGCTGCTGCGCACCGACGCCGGCGACCGGGTCATCGTCCCGAACGGGATCTTCATGACGTCGTCGGTGGTGAACCGCACCAGCCGGCGGCGTGCCGGCACGAGACCGGCGGAGGAGGGCGGCGATGGCTAGAGGACTGCACGCGCCGCGTGACATGGGCGAAGCGCTCGAGGAGCTGGGCAAGCTGCCCACGTACGCGCGCCTGATGTGGGCGCTCGCGCGCGACGGCCGCGTCCCGCTGCGGCACAAGGCGGTACTGGGCGGCGTCGCCGCGTACCTCGTGCTCCCCATCGACCTCATCCCGGACTGGGTGCCGCTCGTCGGCGAGCTCGACGACCTCGCGGTGCTCCTGTTCGGGGTCGACTGGTTCATCCGGAACGCGCCGGCCGAGATCGTCGACGAGCACCTCGCGCGCATCGCGCGCGACGAGGACGTCCTCGCGCGCGACCTCGACCGCGCCGAGTCCGCGCTCGCCGATCGGGTGAGCGAGCTTCGCGCTACTCTGGAGCGGATCCGCTCGCGTTCACGCCAAGGGGGGAACGAATGAGCCGCGAGTCCGACGGCGGTGGTGTCTTCGGCGTCATCGAGGCGCTGCTCGCGATCATCGGCGCGCTGACCGTCATGGGCGTCGTCGCCGTCGCCGCGTCGGTCCTGGCCTGGGAGATGGAGCTGCGCAAGAGCGAGCAGGACGGATCCCTCGCCGAGCCGACCACGCCGCAGCCCTCCGCGTAGCCCCGCCGCCGTGCGCGTCATCCTGAAGCGCGAGGTCCGTGGCCTCGGCCGCCCCGGCGAGATCAGGGACGTCGCCGACGGCTACGCGCAGAACTTCCTCCTGCCCCGCGGCCTCGCGGTGGAGGCGACGGCCGGCGAGCTGAAGCACGTCGCCCGCGAGCGCGAGGCCGCCAGGGCGAAGAAGGACCGCGCCCACGAGGACGCCGAGGAGCTCGCGAAGCGTCTCGAGGCCATCACGCTGCGCTTCCGGCTGAGGGCGGGCGAGCAGGGGAAGACCTTCGGCTCCGTCACGACGAAGGAGATCGTCGAGGTGCTGAAGACGGAGCACGGCATCGAGATCGACAAGACGATGGTCCACCTCGAGGAGCCGCTGAAGTCCCTCGGCGCGCACACCGTGGAGATCCGCCTGCTCACCGACGTGCGCGCGAAGGTCGCCGTCGCGATCGAGCCGGCCTAGACCTCCGCCTTCGTCTCGCCGAGATCGCGGAACCGCGTCAGCTCCGACTGGAAGTGCAGGTCGAAGTCGCCCGTCGGTCCGTTGCGGTGCTTCGCCAGCTTGAGCCGCACCACGCTCTCGTCGCGGTCCTTGCGGTCCTTCTGCCAGAGGAAGAGGACGAGGTCGGCGTCGGCCTCCAGCGCGCCGCTCTCTCTCAGATCCGAGAGCATCGGCTCCGTGCCACGCATCTCGATCTGGCGCGAGAGCTGCGACAGCGCGACGACCGGGACCCGCAGCTCGCGCGCGATCGCCTTCAGCGAGCGGCTGATCGCCGCGACCTCCTGCACGCGGTTCTCGTCGTTGCCCGCGCCCTCGATGAGCTGGAGGTAGTCGATGACCACGAGGTCGAGGCCGCGTTCGGCCTGGAGCCGCCGCGACTTCGCGAGCACGTCGGTCACCGTGAGCCGGCTCGACTCCTCGACGTAGATCGGCGCCTGCTGGAGGCGCGCCGACGCGTCGGAGATCGACACGAACTCCTGCGGCGTGAGGCGGCCGCGGCGCAGCCGGTTGCCGTCGATCTCGGTGGTCATCGAGATGAGGCGCTGCACGAGCTGCATCTCGCTCATCTCGAGCGAGAACACGGCACACGTCCGGCGCGCGACGACCGCCGCGTTCCACACGATGTTCAGGGCGAAGCTCGTCTTGCCGAGCCCGGGGCGGCCGGCGAGCAGGATGAGGTCGGACGGCTGAAGCCCGCCGGTCTTCGCGTCGAGGGTGGGGAAGCCGGTGAGCACGCCCTCGTGGTGGTCGTCGGCGCGCGCGCTGATCTGGTCGGCGAGACGCCGCAGGGCGACCTCGAGCGGGACGACGTCGCGGTGCAGGTTCGACTCGCTGATCGCGAACAGGAGCTCCTGCGCGTCCTCCACCGCGGACCTCGGGTCGTCGCGCGTGAGCGCGAGGTGCGCGACCTCGTTCGCGGCGCCGATGAGCCGCCGCAGCAGCGCGGTGCGCTCGACGATGGTCGCGTACGTCTCGGCGTGCGCGACCGTCGGCACGTTCTGCATGAGCCCGACGAGGAACTGCGCGCCGCCCACCGCGTCGAGCTCCCCCCGCGCGCCGAGCTCGGCCTGGACGCTCTGGAAGCCGAGCGCCTCGCCGCGCTCGGCGACGCGCTCGATGGCCGCGAGGACGAGGCGGTGCTGCTCGCGCGACAGCTCCGCCGCGGCGATCCGGCCCCGGACGCTCTCCTCGAAGACGTGCGGGTCGATGAGGATCGAGCCGAGGAGGCTCGCCTCGGCCTCGGGCTTCTCCGGCGGCGGCTTGGGGCCCGCCCGCCGCACGTCGACCGTCATACCGGCGTCCCGTCGTCGCGCGCCTTGCTGAAGAAGCGCGCCTGCTCGGCGGCGAAGAGCAGGTCGAAGATCCCCGTGGGTCCGTTGCGGTTCTTCGCGACGCTGCCGTGGATGAGCCGCGGCGCGCCCGGCGGCGCGTCCTCCTTGTCCCGCCACAGCATCATCACGATGTCGCTGTCCTGCTCGAGGGCTCCGGAGTTGTGCGAGACGATCCCGTCCGCGAGCCAGCACGAAGGACCCGGCACGGTGAGGTCGAAAACGTCTTCTTCGCCGTCCGGCAGGACGTCGAGGACCCGATCCCAGAACAGGTCGTTCGCCGACAGATCGAGGAGCACATCGTCCTCGAGCAGCCGTGCGTAGTCGAGGAGCGTCACGCGCGACGGCGCGAACTTGAAGTGCGCGGTCCCGCCGTAGGTCGTCCCGCGCAGGGCTGCCATCGCTCGATGAGGGATGCCTCGTTCGCGCATGCGGCGCTTGACGATCTCGAAGACCTCACGTGGCACCGTGTCGACGTTCGTGTTGGCGGTGACGTCGGCGAGCGCCATGCTGAGCTCTATCGCCGGCCGGGTCCGCGGCCCAAAGGCGCCGATCCGCTGCAGGAAGATCCGCTGGTGGTCGACACCGGAGACATGGACCTGGTACCCGGGCTTGTAGCCCTCCTCCTCCTCCTCCTCCACGCGCGCGGTGCGCGCGACGATGCCGAATCGCAGAAGCAGGGCCGAGACGTCTTCAGCGAGGCCACGGCTGTTCGTCGCGTAGGAGATGCTGCCGTCCTTGCCGTCCGCTCGCGTGCCGATCGAGCCGTCCGTCGCCCAGAGATGGCGAAGGAGGATGGCGAGGTCCGTATCGGGCAGTCCGAACACCGCACGCGGCAGACGCTTCTGATGTGATCTCTGTCCGAAGATGCCCAGCTCCCGCAGCCACGCGTTCACGCCCGCGGGATGCCATCGATTCCCATTGCCGCTGATGAACAGCTGGTGCCAGCCGTTGATCGGTTTCTGCGGGTAGATGACCGCTCCGAACTCGGTCATCGCCGCTCGGGCGACGATGTCGAGGTTCTCGGCCGAGCTTGACGTGTAGCGCAGTGGCTGACGGACGAGGTAACTGCCGTCACCGATCAGGTGTCCGAGAAGCGCGAGGCGGAGCTCGGGCCACGTCGTTTCGTTCGCAGGCTCAGGGAGCCGTCGCGCTATCGCCAGCCGGTCGCCCCTCGACAGGTCACGGACTCGCTTCCACTCGCCGAACGCGTGAAGACGGTGATCGGCTGTCGCGCGGATCTGGCGCCCCGACGCAAGACGCACTCGATACACCTGCCGTCGCCCGACCCTCCAGACGAGGTCGCTCCGTGCCTTCACGAGTCGCCCCTCCTTGATGGAGAGGATGTCGGGGTGGGTGCCGACGAGCTCCCGGATCGGGACGCGGCCACCATCCGCGAGGCACACGAGCGTGTCGCCGGTCACACATTCACGGAGGGTCGAGAGCTTCGGCTCGAGGCCCGCATCGCCCGCGGCGCGCGAGAGCTGCGACAGCCCGATGACGACGACGTTGAGCTCGCGCGCGAGCGACTTGAGATTGCGGGTCACCGTCGCGATCTCCTGGACCCGGTTCTCCTCTTCGCCGCCGGTGCGCACGAGCTGGACGTAGTCGACGATGATCACCTCGAGGCGATCGTGCGTGCTCGCGCGCCGCGCCTTGGTGCGCAGCTCCATGATCGAGATGCCCGGCGTGTCGTCGATGAGGATGGGCACGCCCTGCAGCGCGCTCGCGGCCTCGGTGTCGAACACGTTGCCGGTGCGCAGGGCGAGCAGGTCGCTGCGGCTGTTCATCGCGAGGAAGCGGCTCACGATCTGCTTGGCGTCCATCTCGAGCGAGAACACCAGCGCCGGGTGGCCGCGCTTGGCGACGTTGTACGCGATCGCGAGGCCGAGGCTCGACTTGCCGACCGAGGGGCGCGCCGCGAGCACGATGAAGTCCCCCGGCGTGAAGCCCTCGGTGAAGAAGTCGATCTCGCGGAATCCGCTCGGGATCCCGCTCACCTCGTACGGCCGGTCCACGCGCTCGGTGAGGTGCTCGAAGTTGTCCTGGAGCGCGGTCTGGATGTGCCGCAGCTGGACGTTCGCGGACTCGTCGCGCAGCGCGAAGATGCGCTGCTCGGCGCGGTCGAGGAGCAGCGGGATGTCGGTCGGCTCGCCGTAGGCGTCGGCGGCGATGGCCGTCGCGGCGCCGAGCAGCCGCCGCAGGATCGCCCGGTCCTTCACCGCGTGCGCGTTGCGCTCGATGTCCACGGCGGTGGGGACCTGCTCGACCAGCTCGCGCAGGTACGCGACCCCGCCGATGCGGTCGAGCTCCTCGCGCCGGGCGAGCTCGAGCTGCACCGTGAGCGGGTCGATGCGCTCCCGGCGCTGGAGCAGCGCGTAGATCGCGTCGTAGACGCGCTGGTGGCGGGCGACGTAGAAGTCCTCGCGCGCGACGACGTCGGCGACCTTGTAGATCGCGTCGCGGTCGATGAGCAGGCCGCCGAGCACCTGCTGCTCCGCCGCCTCGTCGTACGGCACCCGCCGGTCGGTCCGCGCCTCGACGGTCACGCGGACAAGTCTAGAACGCCTGTTCTACCCATTCCAGGGAGCCCTCCCGCGCGATCTCGTGACGCGCGGAGGAAGCCCCGCGGCACGGCGAACGCTACTGTTCGGGGGCCGCGAAGGGAACCGCTCTCGTCCACGAACTCGTCCACCATTTCATCCACATCACCAGGAGGAGCGACCGGGGCTTGCGCGTGCTCGTGACCGGCGGCGCCGGATTCGTCGGCAGCAACGTCGTCGACGCGCTCGTCGCGCGCGGCGACGAGCCCGTCGCGCTCGACGACCTCTCCAGCGGCGACCGCGGCAACCTCGCGCCGGGCGTGCCGCTGCGCGTCGCCGACGTGGCCGACGAGCCGGCGCTCTTCGACGCGGTCCGCGGCGAGGTGTTCGACGCCGTCGTCCACTGCGCCGCGAAGACGAAGGTCGTGGAGTCGATGGAGAAGGCGGCGCTCTACCGGCGCGTGATCGTCGACGGCACGCGCGCGGTGATCCGGCTCGCGGAGGAGCGCGGCGTGCGGATGCTCGTGAACGTCTCGACCGGGGGCGCGATGTACGGCGAGACGCCGGCCTGCGCGACCGAGGCGACGCCGGCCCGCCCCGACTCGAACTACGGGCGCTTCAAGCTCGAGGCCGAGCGCCTGGTCGGCGCCGCGAGGGTGCCCGCGATCACGCTGCGCCTCGCGAACGTGTACGGGAAGCGCCAGCGCCAGGACCTCGAGGGGGGCGTCATCGCCATCTTCCTCGGGTGCTGGCGCCGCGGCGCGCCGCTCACGGTCTTCGGCGACGGCACGGCGCAGCGCGACTACGTGCACGTCGACGACGTCGCCGCCGCGGCCCTGAGCGCCCTCGCGGGCCGCTGGCGCGGGCTCTACAACGTCGGCACGGGGATCGCGACGAGCGTGAACGAGATCGTCGCGGCGATGAGCGAGGTCCTCGGGCCGCCGGCGGGCGTGGCGCACGCGCCGCCGCGCCCGGTCGAGATCCAGCGCGCGTGCCTCGACGCGTCGAGGGCCGCGCGCGACGGACTGTGGTCGCCGGCGATCGCCCTGCGCCGCGGGCTGGAGCTCACCGCGGCCACCGCCTGAGCGGCGCCTGAGCGGCGCCTGTGCGCCGGCTCGCGCGCAGCGATGTCCCCACCCGCGACGTTATCTTCGGAGAGTGGCCTGGTCCCCCCGCACCGCGCTCGCAGCGCTCTTCGCCGCGTCCGTCTTCGTCCTGCTGAACGGCGCGCTCGCGCGCACCGCGGCCGCCGCGGAGCGGTGCGCGAACGGGCCGGATCCATCCGCGACGGTCTACCTGCCGAACGTGACGAGGACCCTGGGCGGGCCCGCCGGCTGGGTCACGCCGATCTACGTGCAGAACGCCGGCGGCGTGCAGACGGACGTCGAGCTGTCGTTCCTGCGCTTCCGGGACGGCGCGCTCGTCGCCTGCCACCGCACGGCGGCGCTCGCGCCGGGCACGAGCCTGGTGGACAACCCGAACGCCGACGCCGACCTCCCGGACGACACGCAGTTCAGCGTCGTCGTCCGCAGCTACGGCGCGCCGATCACCGCCATCGTCAACCAGCTGCGGCGCAGCGGCGACGCCCAGCAGGCGCTCGCGTACACCGGCTTCACCCGCGGCGATCTCACCGTGTACCTGCCGAACGTGACGCGCCGCTTCTACGGCTACGACGTCCCGTTCATCGTGCAGAACCTCGGCACGACGGACGCGGCGGTGAGCGCGCGCTTCCTCGGCTTCGACGGCGAGAGCGGCTACGTCCGCGCCTTCACCGTCGCGCCCGGGCGGTCGTACGTCGTCGACCCGGACTTCGAGCCGGCGTGGACCGGCGCGCCCAACTCGGGGCTCGTCGACGGCACGCAGTACGCCGTGACGCTCACCGCGAGCCAGCCGATCGCGGTCGTCGTGAACGCGCACAACGAGGCCGGGGCGCCCGTCGCGTTCAGCCACGGCGGCATCGGACGCGGCGCGACGACGCTCTACGCCCCGTACGCCGCGAAAGGAGCCGCGCCCGGCAACACGTTCTCGCCGATCGTCGTGCAGAACCTCGGGACCGTGCCGACCGACGCGGAGCTCCTGTTCGCCTCGCTCGTCGCGGGCGCGCCGGTGCAGCGCTTCACGCTCCGCGCGATCCCGCCGGGCGGCGCGCGCGCGTTCGACCCGCGCTTCGCCCTCGGCACGACGACGCCCTGCGACGTCGCGAGCGAGACCTGCCTCGGCCCGGGCGAGTACTCGCTCACGATCACCGCGCCGTCGCCGGTCGCCGCGGTGGTGCTGCCGAACTCGGCGACGACCGCCGCCGCCTACCTCGCGTCGCCCGACCTCGGCTCGCGCGTGCTCCTCCCCGTCGCGTTCCGGCGCATCGGCGGCTGGAGCACGCGCGTCGCCGTGTACACCGGCGCCGCCGCGCAGCTGACCGCGCGGGCGTACGCGATCCCCTCCGGCGACCTCGCCGCGACGTTCGCCGTCCCCATCGGGGCCGCCGGCTGGACGACGTTCGACCTCGGCGCGGTCGCCGGTCTCTCCGACCAGACGCAGTACGCGCTCACGCTCGACGGCGGCGCGACGGCGCTCAGCGCGGTCGCGCTCGAGCGCGGGGTCGGCGGCGACGCGTTCATGGCGGTCGAGAGCACCCCGGCCGCGCCGCTCGACCCGCAGGCGCGGCCGGCGAGCATCCGCGTCACGCCCGCCGAGCCGCGGACCTACGTCGGGTGGACGCAGCCGTTCGCGGCGTCGGTCAAGGACCAGTTCGGCCAGACGCTCTCGCCGCAGCCGGCGGTGACGTGGACCCTCGCGCCGGCGACGCTCGGCAGCCTGAGCTCCTCGGGCGTGTTCACCGCCGCGTCGACCCCGGGCAGCGGGACGCTCTCCGCAACGGCGGGCGCGGTGACGACGCGCGTCGGGCTCAGCGTGTCCGCCCCGCGCACGGTGACCCTCGGCGGCCTGTCGTTCTCCGCGTTCGCCGCGGAGCCGGTGGACGTCTACACGCAGACGACCGTGGGCATCGCCGACACGCAGACGGTGGTGACGCAGGCGGACGCCGACGTCGCGCGGATCCAGACCGACTACGCACGGTCGTTCGCCGAGCGGCCGGCGGTGTACGTGCTCGGCAGCACGCGCGACTTCGTCACCGCGACGCAGACGATCGGCGGCTTCACCTCGCCCCCGCCGACCTGGGCGAGCGGGGTCTGCGTCTGCCGCGAGCCCAACCCCTCCTGGGTGTTCGTGGACTGGTCGCTTGAAGCGTCGCGGGCGCAGCCGACGACGGTGCGGCACGAGCTCACGCACGCCATGGAGCGTGAGGCGGCCGGGCCGAGCACCACGCTCCCGGCCTGGTTCAACGAGGGGAACGCGCGCGTCGAGGAGTTCACCGTCGCCGGGACGCGGTGGATGGCGGCGCTCGAGCGCTACCGCGCGGCCTCGATGGCCGCGCGCGGATCGCTGTTCACGCTCGACGAGCTCACCTCGCAGGTCGCGTGGAGCCGGCGCTCGAGCCTGGACGCGACCTACCAGTACGCCGTCTCCGCGCAGGCGGTCCTCCTGCTGCGCTCGGACATCGGACTGCCGGCCGAGCAGCTCCTGTTCACGCTCATGCGCCAGGGGCAGACGTTCGACGCGGCGTACCAGCTCGTCGCCGGACGCCCGCTCGCGGCGTTCGCGGACGCCTTCCCGGCGCGCGTCCTCGCGCTCGCGCCGCGGTATCCGGGCGTCGCCACCGCGCCGGACAGCCCCGGCGGCCCCGGGCTGACCTTCGTCGTGTACGGGCTGCCGCCGGGCGCGGTCTTCGTCTACGAGATCAGCGGCCCGAGCTCGTCGCTCGGGCGGCTCGCGGCCACGGACGGCGAGGGCGTCTTCTACACCTACCTCGACGAGCGCTGGCCGGCGGGCTCGTACACGTTGACGGCGACGTGGAGCGGCGGGGTCGTGAGCGGATCCGGCCAGAACGGTCCGTAGGACCTGGCGCGCGCGGCGAGCGGTCGGGCACACTCCAGGTCTCGATGCGCTCGTTCCTCCTCGGCATGCTCGTGGGCGCCGTCGTGACCGTCGGTCTCGGCGTGGGCGGGCTCGTCGCCATCGGCCGCGCCCTCGCGGTGACCGATCCGCTCGCGAAGGCCGACGTCATCGTCGCGATCTCGGGCGACGCCGGGCCGCGCACCGACGCCGCGGTCGCGCTCTGGAAGCAGGGCTACGCGCCGCTGCTGATCTTCTCCGGCGCGTCGCTCGACCCCGCATCGGTGAGCTCCGCCGAGCTCATGAAGCGCGAGGCGGTGCGCATGGGGGTGCCGGACTCCGTCATCCTCGTCGAGCCGGCCTCGGCGACGACCGAGGAGAACGCGCTGCGCGTCGCGGAGCTCATGACGGCCCAGGGCCTGCGCAGCGCGATCCTCGTGACCAGCCCGTACCACCAGCGCCGCGCGTCGGTGCTGTTCGCGCGGACGTTCGCGCCGGCCGGTCTCTCGTTCATCAACGAACCCGCGCCCGATCCGTCGTGGGATCCGAACACCTGGTGGCTCTCCGACGGGTCGCGTCGCCTCGCGATCATCGAGCTGGTCAAGCTCGGCGCGGTGCTCTTCATCCGGTAACATTCCGACACGTGCCGGTGACGGCCGTCGTCGGGGCCCAGTGGGGCGACGAGGGCAAGGGCAAGATCACGGACCTCCTCGCGCAGGAGGCGGACGTGGTCATCCGGTTCCAGGGCGGGAACAACGCCGGCCACACCGTCGTGAACCGGCACGGCACCTTCAAGCTCCACCTCGTCCCCTCAGGCATCTTCAACCCGGACGCCCTCTGCGTCGTCGGACCGGGGACGGTCGTGAACCTCCAGGTGCTCTGCGAGGAGATCGCGAACCTCGAGGCGCACGGCCTCTCGACCGCGAACCTGCGCGTCGCCGACCGCGCGCACCTCATCATGCCGTGGCACACCGCGCTCGACCGCCTCGACGAGCGCGAGCGCGGCCGGCAGAAGCTCGGCACGACCGGCCAGGGCGTCGGCCCCGCCTACGCGGACAAGGTCGCGCGGCACGGCATCCAGGCCTACGAGGTGCGCGACGAGCGCGCCTTCCGCGCCCGGGTCGCCCACGAGCTCGAGACGAAGAACAAGATCCTCGACCGGCTCGGCGAGGAGCCGCTCGACGCGACGCGCGTCGCCGACGCGGTGCTCGCGGCCGCGGCGACGCTCGGGGACCGCATCACCGACACCCTGCCGATCGTCGAGCACGCCCTGCGGACCGACGCGCGCGTGCTCCTCGAGGGCCAGCTCGGCGCGATGCGCGACCTCGACTGGGGTATCTACCCGTTCGTGACCTCGTCGAATCCGCTCGCCGGCGGCGCCGCCGTGGGCGCCGGCATCCCGCCGCGCTTCATCACGCGCGTGGTCGGCGTCGTGAAGGCGTACTCGACCGCCGTCGGCGAGGGCCCGTTCCCGACCGAGATGAGGGGCAGGGAGGGCGACGCCCTGCGCGAGATGGCGAACGAGTACGGCGCCACGACCGGCCGGCCGCGGCGCGTCGGCTGGTTCGATTCGGTCGCCGCGCGCCACGCGCATCGCCTCAACGCCTTCACCGAGCTCGCGGTGACCAAGCTCGACGTGCTGGGCGCGTACCCGACGATCCCCTTCGCCGTCGCCTACGAGGTCGAGGGCCGCCGGACCACGGACATGCCGCCGACGCGGCTCCTCGAGCGGGCCACGCCGGTGTACCAGACGCTGGCAGGTTGGTGCGCTCCGCTCGACGGCGTGGCCGACCGCGCGCACCTGCCGGCCGCGGCGAAGGCGTACCTCGCGAAGATCGAGGAGACGGTCGGGGCGCGCGTCGGCATGGTCGGCATAGGGCCCGAACGGGGGGCGACGCTCCTCTGAGCCGCGCCGCTACCATGACCCGCCGTGGGCGGCGTGCTCGATCTGCTCTTCCCCTACCGCTCGAAGAAGACGTTCGGCGCGGCGTCGCTCGCGCTGGTCTTCCTGATGCTGCTCGCGGAGATCGAGGCGCTCGTGCTCGTCGCGCTCGGCATCATCGCGCATCGCCTCGACCTGTTCGTCGCTCTCCAGCCGCTCATCCTCCCGGGCGCCGTCCTGGTCAGCCTCTCGGCCGCGGTCGTGTTCTGGTGGCGCGCCCGGCGCTGGACGCGCACGCGCGTCGAGATGCTCGATCTGTGGGCCGGCGGCGGGACCTCGTTCGGCGAGCGTCTGGCGAAGAAGCGGCAGCCGCAGGAGTAGTCACCCGCTCGTCGTAGTCCCCACGGGTGGACGCGCCGCGACGCGCGCCACCCTGCCGGGCCGGCGTCCGCCGCGAGGAGTACGACCAACGAGGCAGGCCCCTCCCCCGCTCATCCGATGGCACGCGCTCGCCGCGGACGGAACCTGAGACCCACAGGGACCGCCCGCAGGCACCGAACCACGGCGAGGCGGAGAAGGAAAGGAAGCCACGAGATGCGCAAGCTCAACCTCCTCGCGACCATGGCGCTCGCGGGCCTGGTCCTGATCGGCCTCACCGCGACCGCCGACAAGACCTCCGCGAGCTTCACCGCGACCAGCGTCAACCCGAACAACACCTTCGCCAGCGCCACCCTCGCGATGAGCAACGACAAGCCGAACGCCAACGACCTCGTCAACATCACGAACCTCGTCCCCGGCGACACCGCGAACCGCACCGTGACGATCACCAACGCCGGCAACGCGCCGTTCACCTACGCGGGCGCGATCAGCGCGACCGCGGCGACGGTCCTCTGGACCGACACGACGAACGGCCTGCAGGTCACCGTGAAGCGCGGCGCGACGGTCCTGTACACCGGCGCGCTCAAGAACATGGTCATCCCGGCGTCCGCCACGATCGCCCCGGCCGGCACCGACACGCTCACCTTCGACTTCAGCTTCCCGAGCGCGGCCGGCAACTCGTTCCAGGGCCTGACCCAGGACTTCACGATCACCTACACCGCGACGCAGCTCGCCGGCTCGGCCAAGTAACCCACCTTCCGGGCGCGCAGGAGAAAGGAGCACGGCGATGAAGGCGGCGAAGACGATCCTCTCGACCGGCCTCTTCGCCGTGCTCTTCCTCCTGTCGATCGCGTTCGTCGTGATGCGGCTCCTCGGGCTCGGGACCTTCGTCGTCACCGGGGGCTCGATGGAGCCGGCGATCCCCAGGGGCTCGCTCATCGTCGTTGAGCCGGTGCTCCCGAGCGAGATCGCCGTCGGCGACGTCATCACGTTCGACAAGTACGACCAGACCACGAGCCACCGCGTCGTCGCCATCGCGCCGACGCAGGCCGGCCCGGTCTTCACCACCAAGGGCGACGCGAACGCCGCCGCCGACCCCGAGGCGACGGTCTTCCCCGGCCGCGTGGGGATCGTCCGCGCGACGGTCCCGCTCGCCGGCTACGTGGTCGCGTCGCTCCAGGCGTACTGGCGCCTCGCCCTGAGCCTCATCGCCGCCCTCGTCTTCTTCGGCTGCGCCGGCGCGCTCATCTTCCAGCGCGACGGAGGCCCCCTCGCGCCCGCGCGCGCCCGGTTCGGCGCGCCCGCGTCGCTCGCGCCGGCGGCCGTCGCCGTGGACGACGTCGATGCGGCCTGGAGCGCGCACCTGGGCTGGATCGCGCGCGCCGACGCGCGGTCGGCCCGGGCGGCGTGACGTGGCCGGCACGCGCCGCCACCGCGACGGCGAACGCGTCCTGGCGATCGCGCTCACGCTGTTCGTGACCGTCGCGGTCGCGGGCATCTGGTCCGCGGACACCGGCGCGAGCTTCACCGCGTCGTCGACGAATCCCGGGAACGATGTGGGAACGCTCGCCGTGCAGCCGCCCGCCGCGCAGAGCGCGCCGGTCTCGGTGGCCGGCGGCGTGGTGAACCTCTCGTGGACGGCGACGCCGACCGCGCCGGGCGTCGGGCACACGCTCGCGTACCTGGTCCTGCGCGGCCCGGTCGGCGGGCCGTACACGCAGGTGGGCACGACGAGCGCGCTCTCCTACACCGACACGCCGCCGGCCGACGGGACCTACGAGTACGTCATCCGCGCGCAGGTGGCCGGCGGCGGCTCCTTCACCAGCGCGAACGGCGCGGCGCGCACCGGCGTCTCCGACGCGACCGCTCCGTCGATGTCCATCACCTGCGACGGCGTCGCCTGCGGCGCCGGCTGGTACACCGCGCCCGTGAGCGTGCGGGTCAGCGGGAGCGACGCAGGCACGGGCATGGGCTCGGTGACCCGCGGCATCGACGGCGGCTCGGCGACCTCGACCGCCGGCGCGAGCGCGACCTTCACCGTGAGCGGCGACAGCGCCGGCCACACCGTGCAGTACTACGGCACCGACGCCGCCGGGAACGCGAGCGGGCCGGCGACGCGGACGATCCGGATCGACGCGGCCGCGCCCGGCATCGTGAGCGGCCTCTCGTCCGTTCCGGGCAGCGGCGCGGGGATCGCCATCGACCTCTCCTGGACCGCGGCGACCGACGCGACGTCGGGTGTCCAGGGCTACGAGGTGCGCTGGACCGGCCCGGTCACGACCTGCCCGGCGGCGAGCCCCGCGGGCTACCCGAACAGCGCGGCGATCGGAGCCGTGACGAGCTACACGATCGGCGGGCTCGCCAAGACCGCGAGCTACTGCGCGTACCTCGTGACGATCGACAACGCCGGCAACCGCGGCGCGAACAGCGCGGTGACCGGGCCGACGAAGGCGAAGTGAGCGCGCCCGCCGGTACACTTCGCCGATGGGGGCGGCGTGACCGGCGAGGAGAAGTTCGGCAGCCAGGGACTGGCCTTCGACGACGTCCTGCTCATCCCCGCCCGCAGCGACGTCCTCCCGACCCAGGTCTCCACCCGGACCTTCCTCACCCGTGAGCTCGCGCTCGACATCCCGATCCTCTCCGCGGCGATGGACACCGTCACCGAGGCGCGCATGGCGATCGCGCTCGGGCGCCTCGGCGGCATGGGCGTCCTCCACCGCAACCTCGGCGTGGACGCGCAGGCCGCGCAGGTGAAGGAGTGCCGGTCCGCGGGCGTGCGCGTGGGCGCGGCGGTCGGCGTCTCGGGCGACGCGGACGAGCGCGTCGCGGCGCTCGTCGCGGCGGGCGTGGACGTCGTGTTCGTCGACACCGCGCACGGGCACTCCGGCGCGGTCATCCGCATGGTCGAGAAGGTGAAGGCGCGCCACCGCGTGCAGGTCGTCGCCGGGAACGTCGCGACCGCCGAGGGGACCGAGGAGCTCGTCGCCGCCGGCGCCGACGGCGTGAAGGTGGGCATGGGCCCGGGCGCGATCTGCACCACGCGGGTCGTGGCGGGCGCGGGCATGCCGCAGATCACCGCGATCTTCGACTGCGCGAGCGCCGCGGCGAAGGCGGGCATCCCGATCTGCGCCGACGGCGGCATCCAGCACTCCGGCGACATCGCGAAGGCGATCGGCGCGGGCGCGCACACGGTGATGCTCGGCGGGCTCCTCGCCGGGGTCGACGAGTCGCCGGGCGAGGTCATCGGAGCCGCCGAGGGCCGCTTCAAGTCGTACCGCGGCATGGGTTCGCTGGGCGCGATGCGCGCGCGCCAGACGAGCCGCGACCGCTACGGGCAGGGCGACGTCGCCGAGTTCAGCAAGCTCGTGCCCGAGGGCATCGAGGGCCGGGTGCCCGCGCGCGGACCGCTCGAGCCGTACGTGCACCAGCTCGTCGGGGGTCTGCGCGCCGGCATGGGCTACGTCGGCGCCGCGACGATCGAGGACCTGCGCACCAAGGCGCGCTTCGTGCGCATCTCGGGCGCGGGCCTCCGCGAGTCGCACCCGCACGACGTGCAGATCACCGTGGAGGCGCCGAACTACCGGGTCCGCGCGTAGCGTGCGCACGTCGACGCGCCTGCGATCCGCTCGTTACCTGGCGCGAACGGTGGCACCTGCTGCCGTCCGCGTCGATCATCGCGGAGGTGGATGGGCTCCTCGCGACGCTCGCGGAGCTGCGGGACACCTTGCTGCCGGGATTGGCCTCTGGCGCGATCCGCCTCACCAACCGGCGACCCGTCTTCGACATCGTCGAGCAGCGGCTCCGCGAGCCGCGGCGCTTCATGCAGGTCCTCTGGGGACCGCGACAGGCGGGAAAGACCACGCTCGCCCGTCAGGCGGCCGAGGCGGTGAAGCGGCCGGTACGTTTCGCGTCGGCGGATGATCCCGGGACCGCGTGACCGCGCTTGGATCGCCGCCGAGTGGGATGAAGCGCGGCCGCTCACCGGGGACGGGCGCGACGCGCTCCTCGTCCTTGACGAGGTCCACAAGATCACGCAGTGGTCGGAGACGGTGAAGCGGCTCTGGGACGAGGACACTCGCGCTGATCGACCGTTGCGCGTGCTGCTGCTCGGCTCGTCACCGCTCCTCGTGCAGCGAGGGCTCGCCGAGAGCCTCGCCGGGCGGTTCGAGATCATCCGTGTCGGGCGCTGGTCGTTGCGTGAGATGCGCGACGCGTTCGGCTGGGATGTCGAGCGCTACGTCTTCTTCGGAGGCCATCCGGGAGCGGCGGAGCTCGTCGATGACTCCCCGCGGTGGGGGACGTACGTCCGCGACGCGCTCATCGAGACGACGATCTCGCGCGATGTCCTGCTCCTCCAGCCGATCCAGAAGCCCGCGCTGCTGCGGCAGCTCTTCGCGCTCGCCTGCGAGTACTCGGCGCGGGTCGTTTCATGTACCAAGCTGCTCGGCCAGCTCCAGGACAAGGGCAACACGGCAACGCTCGCGCACTATCTCGAGCTGCTCGAAGGCGCCGGGATGATCCGCGGACTCCAGAAGTACTCGGGGTCGCGTGTCCGCCAGCGTGGCTCCAGTCCGAAGCTGCTCGCGCTCAACACCGCGCTCGTGAGCGCGATGCCGGGGCTGACGTTCGCGGATGCCCGGCGCGATCCGGGCGTCTGGGGGCGCGCGCGAGGTCGACTACGTCGCGCGCGCCGGCCGCTCGATCGTGGCGATCGAGGTCGCCAGCGGCGCGCGGAAGTCGTCCCTGCCCGGCATGAACGCGTTCCTCGACGAGCACGGGAGCGCGCGGACGCTCCTCGTCGGCGCGCGGGGCATGCCGCTCGAGGACTTCCTCCTCGCCGACCCGCGCTCCATCATCGAGCCCAAGTGAGCGGCTTCAGCGACGGCGTCGGCGACGCCGCGAAGTGCCTCACCTTTGTGGGCCGACCTGATGCACGCCCCTACCGCGTGATCCGGTAGATGCCGCCCGCCGCCGCGTACTGCAGGATGTAGACGTTCCCCGCGCGGTCCTGCGCGAACGAAGCGACGGAGAAGCCCGTCGTGGCGACCTGGGCGATCGCGACCGTGCGGCCGGCGGCGTAGCGCAGCCCCCACACGCGCCCCGAGCAGTAGTCCGCGAAGAAGTAGATCCCGTCGAGATCCGCCTGCGTGCCGCGGTACACGTATCCGCCGGTGACCGAGCAGCCCCCGGAGCGGCCGTACTCCGTGACCGGGAGCACCAGCCCGGTCCGGTCGCACTGCGAGGCGTTGTAGCAGCTGGACGCCTCCATGACGTTCCAGCCGTAGTTGCCGCCCTTCACGATGATGTCGATCTCCTCGTAGAGGTTCTGGCCGACGTCGGCGGCCCACAGCGTCGTGCCGTCGAACGAGAAGCGCCACGGGTTGCGCAGGCCGTACGCCCAGATCTCGCCGCGCCCGCCCCCCGCCGCGAACGGGTTGTCCCGGGGGACGGCGTAGCGCGTGCGGTCGCGCACGTCGATGCGCAGGATCTTGCCGAGCAGCACGTTCTTGTTCTGCCCGTTCCGCTGCGGATCGCCGCCGGACCCGCCGTCGCCCATCGCGATGTAGAGGTACCCGTCCGGCCCGAACGCGAGCTGGCCGCCGTTGTGGTTCGCGTAGGGCTGCGCGATCTCGAGCACGACGACCTCGCTCGCCTTGCTCGCGACGAGACGGTCCGAGGTGAAGCTCGAGATCTGCGTGCGCAGCGGGCCGCCGCGGGTGTAGTCGAGGAAGAACACGCCGCTTTGGTCGAAGTCGGGCGCGAGCGCGATGCCGAGCAGCCCGGTCTCGCCGCCCGACGTCACGCGGTCGCGGATATCGAGGAACACGGTCGCGGAGGGGTCCCCCTCACGGAACGTCATGACCCGGCCGGCCTGCTCGAGCACGTACCAGCGGCCGTCGGATGCCTGCACCGCGGCGGTCATGTTGGCGAAGGTGAGCGCGTCCATCGCGCGCTGCAGGCGGATGGCGGGGATCGTCGCCGGCGCCGGCGCGGCCGCGGTGGCCGCCGTCGGTGGCGCCGCGGTCGACGGTGCCGCGGTCGGGCTCGGCGTCGATGAGAGCGCGGCCGTCGGCGACGCGGCCGCGGACGCGGAGGGCGTCGGAGACGGCGATGGCGATGGCGTGCCGGTGGTGGCCGCGGGAGGCGAGCAGGCCCACGCGAGCGCAAGGATCGCCGCGAGCGCGAGGCTGCTTGAGCGCATGCGCGCCACGCTACCTGAACGAAAGCCGAGGTCGCGCGATACGCGATAATCGACAGGTGAGCGCGCCGGACGCCCGCCTCCACCGGACGGAGGGGCAGTCCGCCCCGCGGCGCCGGGCCACCGTCGCCATCCTCGACTACGGCTCCCAGTACACCCAGCTCATCGCGCGCCGCGTGCGCGAGTCGCGCGTGTACTGCGAGATCTTCCCGCACGACGTGACCGCCGACGAGCTCGCGGCGCGCGGCGTCGCCGGCGTGATCCTCTCCGGCGGGCCCTCGTCCGTGTACGAGCCGGGCGCGCCGCGGATCGATCCGCGCATCCTCGACGGCCGCATCCCGGTGCTGGGCGTCTGCTACGGGATGCAGCTCATGGCGGCGGTGCTGGGCGGCGAGGTCGCGCCCGAAGGCAAGCGCGAGTTCGGCCCGGCGGCGCTCGAGATCGACGATCCGTCGGGCCTCTTCGAGGGGCTCGGCGCGAGCGAGCGCGCGTGGATGAGCCACGGCGACACGGTGCGGCGCCTCCCGCCGGGATTCCACGGCATCGCGCGCACCGAGCGGCTGCCGTTCGCCGCGATGAGCGACGGGCGCGGCCGTTTCGGGGTGCAGTTCCACCCGGAGGTGATGCACACGCCGCGCGGCGCCGAGGTGCTGCGCAATTTCCTCTACCGCGTCTGCGGGTTCGAGGGCGACTGGACGCCGGCGGCGTTCGTCGAGGACGCGCTCGCCGAGCTCCGCCGGACGATCGGCGACCGCCACGCGATCTGCGCGCTCTCCGGCGGGGTCGACTCGGCCGTCGCGGCGGCGCTCGTCGCGCGGGCGGTCGGCGACCGGCTCACCTGCGTGTTCATCGACCACGGCCTGCTGCGCGCGGGCGAGGCCGAGGAGGTCGTCGCGACGTTCGGCTCGCGCCTGCGCCTCGTGCACGTCGAGGCCTCCGAGCGCTTCCTCGCGAGGCTCGCCGGTGTCAGCGACCCCGAGCGCAAGCGCGCGATCATCGGCGAGGAGTTCATCCGCTGCTTCGAGGAGCAGGCGCGCCGGATCGGGGCGGTCCAGCTCCTGGTGCAGGGGACGATCTACCCCGACGTCATCGAGTCGCGCAGCCGCGAGTCGAAGACCAGCGCGCGCATCAAGACGCACCACAACGTCGGCGGGCTCCCCGAGGTGATGGACCTCGAGGTCGTCGAGCCGCTGCGCCGCCTGTTCAAGGACGAGGTGCGCCGCGTCGGTGCCGAGCTGGGGATCCCCGAGGACATCCTGTGGCGGCACCCGTTCCCCGGCCCGGGGCTCGCGGTGCGCATCGTCGGGGAGGTCACGCGGGAGCGGCTCGACACGCTCAGGGCCGCGGACGCGATCTTCCTCGAGGAGCTGCGCGCCGCCGACCTCTACCGCGCCGTCGCGCAGGCCTTCGCCGTGCTCACGCCGGTGCGGAGCGTCGGCGTGATGGGCGACTACCGCACCTATGGCGCGCTCGTCGCGCTGCGGGCGGTGACGACGGAGGACTTCATGACCGCCGACTGGGCGCGCGTCCCGTACGACGTCCTGGCGCGCGTCTCGGCGCGCATCGTGAACGAGGTCCCCGCGGTGAACCGCGTCGTGTACGACGTCTCGAGCAAGCCGCCGGCGACGATCGAGTGGGAATGAAGTCGGTCCGCGACCTCTTCACCCAGGGCGAGAAGGTCCAGCGGATCATCCGCGAGCAGCGCGCGAACCGCAGCCCCGGACGCTCGCCCGGCGCGCCCGGGCTCAACTGCCTCGTGCTCGGCGGCGGCGGCCGCGAGTACGCGATCGCCTGGCGGCTCGCGCGGTGCGACAGCGTCGCGACGATCGACGTCGTCCCCGGCAACGGGGGGCTCACGCTCTTCACGCGCACGCTGGGCTTCGACGTGCGGGACGCCACGCGGCTCGAGCAGCACCTCGCCGCGTCGCAGATCGACCTGGCCATCGTCGGGCCGGACGACCTCGTCGCGGACGGCTTCGGCGACCGGCTGCGGCGCGCGAGCGTCGCGACCGTGGCGCCGTCGCGCGAGGCCGCGCGGATCGAATGGAGCAAGACGTTCGCGAAGGAGCTCATGCGCGAGGCCGGCGTGCCGACCGCGCGCTGGGAGGCGCTCCGCGACGCCGACGCCGCGCGCGCCGCGCTCGCGCGGTGGGACGCGCCGCTCGTGGTGAAGGCCGACGGCCTCGCCGCCGGCAAGGGTGTCGCCGTGTGCCGCACGCTCGACGAGGCGCGCGTCGCGCTCGGCACGCCGCCCTGGAGCTCGGGCGCGCTCGTGCTCGAGGAGCTGCTCGAGGGCGAGGAGGCCTCGCTCCAGGCGCTCGTCGACGGCGAGACCGTCGTCGCGCTGCCACCGGCGCGCGATCACAAGCGGGTCGGCGACGGCGACACGGGGCCGAACACCGGCGGGATGGGCGCGGCCTCGCCCACCGGCGTGCTCCCGGACGAGGACGCGCAGCGCGTCGCCGACGCCCTCATCGGGCCGGTCGCGCGGGCGCTCGCGGCGCGCGGGACGCCGTACCGCGGCGTGATCTTCGCCGGGCTCATGCGCACGAGAGACCGCTTCACGGTGCTCGAGTACAACGCGCGGTTCGGCGATCCCGAGGCCGAGGTGACCCTGGCGCGTGTGGGCGGCGACTTCGCGAAGCTCATGCTGGCGCTCGGCGAGGGCCGCCTCGGCGAGTTCGTCCGCGAGCACCCGATGCGCTTCAGCCAGCGTGCGTTCGTGGACGTCGTCCTCTGTGCCGAGGGGTACCCCGCGACGCCGAAGACCGGCGCGCCGATCACCGGCCTGGATGGCCTGCCCGAGGGCGTGTACGCGTTCCACGGGGCGACGCGCGGGACGCCCGCGGGTGGATTCGTCACCGCGGGTGGGCGTGTCCTGCACATCGTGGCGGGCGGCGCGACCGTCGCCGAGGCGCGCGATCGCGCGTACGCCGGCGCGGAGCGCGTCAGCTTCGAGGGCAAGTTCTATCGTTCGGACATCGCGCGGGGTGAGGTGGTCGCGGCATGACACTGCGGGTGGGGATCGTGATGGGCAGCCGCTCGGACGAGCCGGTGATGAGGAGCGCCGAGGAGACGCTCCGTGGCCTCGGCGTCGAGGTCGAGACGCGCGTCCTCTCGGCGCATCGCACGCCCGACGCGCTCCGCGACTGGGTCGAAGACGCCGAGCGGCGAGGTGCGCGCGTGTTCGTGGCGGGCGCGGGCGCGGCGGCGCACCTGCCCGGCGTCGTCGCGTCGCTCACGACGAGGCCGGTGATCGGCGTGCCGCTCGTGGCGCCCAACGCGATCGCGAACGGCCTCGACGCGCTGCTCTCGATCGTGCAGATGCCGCGGGGCGTGCCGGTCGCGACCGTGGCGGTCGGGGACGCCGGCGCGGCGAACGCCGGGATCCTCGCGGCGGAGATCCTCGCGACCGGCGACGACGCGCTCGCGGGCCGCGTGCGCATGCTGCGCGAGGGCATGGCGGCGAAGGTGCTGGCGGGCTGATGGAAGGGCGTTTCGACGCGATCTCGCCGCTCGACTACCGCTTCGTCGGCGGCGACGCGAGCCTCCAGCGGACGCTCGGTCCGTACCTCTCCGCGGCGGCGGTCATCCGCTACCAGGCGCGCGTCGAGGGCGCGCTCGCCCTCGCGATGGCGGACACGAAGATCATCGACCGCGCCGTGGCGGACGAGATCGCGCGGGCCGCGGATCAGGTCACGCCGCAGGAGGTCGCCGACGAGGAGACGCGCACGCGCCACGACGTGCGCGCGCTCGTGAACGTCATCCGCGCCCATGTCTCCGAGGAGGCGCGCCGCTACGTACACCTCGGCGCGACCTCGTACGACATCGTCGACACGGCGAACGCGCTGCGCTACCGCGAGTGCGTCGACCGCGTGATCGTGCCCGCGCTCGCGCGTCTGGTCGCGCGCTGCATCGCCATCGCCGAGGCCGAGGCCGAGGTGCCGCAGATCGGTCGCACGCACGGACGCCACGCCGAGCCGGTGACGTTCGGCTTCGCCGTCGCCTCGTACGTCTCGCGACTCGGGGACCGCACCCAGGCGCTCGCGGCGGTCGCGCGCCGCCTGCCGGGGAAGCTGTCCGGCGCGGTCGGCGCGTACAACGCGCTCGGGCTCCTCACCCCGACGAGCCCGCGCGCGCTCGAGAAGCGCTTCCTGCGCTCGCTCGGCCTCGATCCGCGTCCGATCTCCTCGCAGATCGTTGAGCCCGAGCCGTGGACCGACCTCGCGCACGCCTGCGCGACCGCGCTCGGCGTGATGGCGAACATGGCCGACGACATGCGGCACCTGGGGCGGACCGAGATCGGGGAAGTGGCCGAGTCGTTCGCCGCCGGGCAGGTCGGCTCGTCGACGATGCCGCACAAACGCAACCCGGTGTCGTTCGAGAACGTGAAGTCCATCTGGAAGGTGATGGCCCCGCGCGTGCTCACGACGTACATGGACCAGATCAGCGAGCACCAGCGCGACCTCACGAACTCCGCGTCGCAGCGCTTCCTCGGCGAGCTCCTCGCGGCGACGGCGTACGCGGCCGGCCGCCTCGCCGCCTCGCTCGACGGCATGCGCGTCGACCACGACCGCCTGAAGGCCAACCTCGCGATGTCCCGCGGGTCGATCGTCGCCGAGCCGCTCTACGTGCTGCTGGCGAAGTACGGACACACCGACGCGCACGAGGCCGTGCGCAGGGTCACGCTCGAGGCCGAGCGCACCGGCCGCACGGTCCTCGAGATCGCCGCCCAGGACGAGGACCTGCGCGGCTATCTCAAGAAGCTCACGCCCGCGGAGCGCCGGATCTGCGAGCGGCCCGAGGAGTACATCGGCATCGCGCCCGAGGTGACGCGCTCGGTCACGGCGCTCTGGCGTGAGCGGCTGAAAGGAGTCCTTCCGGAATGACGGTGATGACGCAGACCGAGGTTCCCGGCGCACGGCTGTGGCGGCGCGGCAAGGTGCGCGATGTCTACGAGGCCGGCGGCGACCGGCTCGTCATCGTCGCGAGCGACCGCCTCTCCGCGTTCGACGTCGTGCTGCCCACGCCCATCCCGGACAAGGGGCGCGTCCTCACGCAGCTCTCGAGCTTCTGGTTCGAGCGCCTCGCCGGCATCGTGCCCAACCACATCGTCTCGACCAAGCTGCGGGAGTTCCCGCCGGTGTTCCGCGAGGTCAGGGAGCTCGCCGGCCGTGCGGTGCTGGTGAAGCACTGCGAGCGCATCGACGTGGAGTGCGTCGCGCGCGGCTACCTCGCGGGGTCCGCGTGGTCCGAGTACCAGAAGCTCGGGACGGTCGCCGAGGAGCGCCTGCCGCGCGGCCTGCTCCAGTCGGAAGCCCTGCCCGAGCCGATCTTCACGCCGGCGACGAAAGCCGTCACCGGACACGACGAGAACATCTCGCGGGCGCAGCTCGCCGCGCTCGTGGGCAGCGAGCTCGCGCGCGAGCTCGAGCGCGTCACGCTCGCGCTGTACCGCGCGGCGCACGCCTACGCGCTCGGGCGCGGCCTCATCCTCGCGGACACGAAGTTCGAGTTCGGCTTCTCCGACGGCAGGCTCACGCTCATCGACGAGGCGCTCACGCCGGACTCGTCGCGCTACTGGGACGCCGCGAGGTATCGCGCCGGCACGACGCCGCCCTCGTTCGACAAGCAGTACGTCCGCGACTTCCTGGTGAAGAGCGGCTGGAACAGGGAGCCGCCCGCGCCCGAGCTGCCGGCCGACGTCGTCGAGGGCACGACCCAGCGCTACCGCGAGTGCTACAAGCGCATCGTCGGCGAGGAGCTTCCGGCATGAGGTTCGTGGCGACCTTGCACGTGCGGCCGAAGTCCGAGGTGCGCGACCCGCAGGGCGAGGCCGTGCGCGCCGCGCTGCGCTCGCTCGGGCTGGACGTCGCCGACGTGCGCACGGGCAAGGAGATCGTCGTGACCTTCGACGCCGCCGACGACGTCGCCGCGCGCGAGGCGGTCGCGACGATGGGGAGCGAGCTGCTGGCGAACCCGGTCGTCGAGGACTACACCTACGACCTGAAGGCGCCGGTGGCCTAGCACTACAACGCATACAATGTATGCATGGGCTCGTCGCCGCTATCCGTTCGTCTCCCCGGGGACCTGCTGAAGCGCTTGGAGCGCCGGGCCAAGCGCAAGGGCCTGCCGAAGTCCGTACTGGTGGAGCGCTATCTGGATGAGGGCATGCGCATGGAGGAGCACCCGGGCATCGTCTTCCGCGAGGGTCCGGCCGGCCGGCGCGCCGCGCTGCGACGCGGGCCCGACGTCTGGGAGGTCATCGCGACGATCCGCGCGAACGGTGGCGCTGTGGCCGCGGCGGCCGAGGCCCTGGGCCTGCCCGAGAGCGAGATCCGCATCGCCCTCGCCTACTACGGCGACCACTCCGAAGAGATCGATGAGTGGGTTCGTGAGAACGAGGAGGAGGCGGGCCGAGCTCAGGAAGCCTGGCTGAGGCAGCGAGCCATCGCCCGCGATTGAGGCTCCTCCTCGATGAGCAGCACGCCCCGGCGGTCGCGAGGCGTCTCCGGGAGCCCCGTTACGATGTCGTGGCCGTCGCCGAGCGCGAGGACCTGCGCGGCCGCGCGGACGCCGATGTGTTCGCCGCCGCGAAGGCCGAGGGGCGGGTCCTCGTGACGGAGAACGTACGCGACTACGCGGGTCTGGTGAGGCGGGCCGCCGATCTCGGGGGATCGCACGCCGGCGTGATCTTCACCGCCGCGTCGCGATACCCGCGCGCGACGGACGCACGTGAGCGGCTCGTCGACGTGCTCGCGCGACTCCTCGACGAGCATCGGGACGACGACGCGCTGCCCGACGTCGTCCTCTGGCTCTGAAGACGACGCGCCACCTAGACTGTTCAGAGTGAAGGTCGCTCTGCTCCGCTACCCGGGGACGTGGAGCGAGCGCGACTTCCAGCACGCGTTCTCGCTCGTGCCCGGCGTCGAGACGGAGATCGTCTGGCACGAGGACGCGGGCGACCTGGCCCGCTTCGACGCCGCGATCGTCCCCGGCGGCTTCTCGTACGGCGACTACGTGCGTGCGGGCGCGATCGCGCGACTCTCGCCCGCGACGAAGTCGCTGTGCCGCTTCGCCGAGGAGGGCAGACCGGTGCTCGGCTCGTGCAACGGGTTCCAGATCCTCTGCGAGGCGGGGCTCCTCCCCGGCGCGCTGCTGCGCAACGCCGGCCTCGAGTACCGCTGCGACTGGGTGCACGTGCGTGTCGAGAGCGACCGGACGCCCTGGACGCGGGGCCTCGGCGGCCAAGTGCTGCGCATGCCGATCGGCCACGGCGAGGGGCAGTGGGTCGCCGACGCGGAGACCGTCGCGATGGTCGAGGCGGAGGGCCGCGTCGTCTTCCGCTACACCGACGAGCGCGGCGCCGCGACGCTCGAGGCGAACCCGAACGGCTCGGTCGCGAACATCGCGGGTGTACGGAGCGCGGCCGGGAACGTCGTGGGGCTCATGCCGCACCCCGAGCGCTGCGTCGAGGCGCTCCTCGGCGGCACCGACGGGTATCGGGTCCTCGCCAATCTGCTCCCGGAACCGGTCGGCACGGGACCCGCGTTGTATATGGAGAGGTAGAGAAGAGAGATGGACCTCTTCGAACGGCAGGCCCAGCTCCAGTCGCTCTTCCAGCGGAGCCCGGTCGACGCCGCCTACGCGCAGGGGACGGCCGCCGGACGGCGGCTTGCCGGCGCCTACAGCGACCTCGACGTCGGGCTGCTGCTCCTCGAGAAGATCCGCCCGAGCGAGTTCTTCGACTACCAGGTGTACTTCGTGAGCGAGCTCAGCAAGGCGCTCGAGACGCAGGGCCTGGATGTGCTCATCCTGAACCAGGCCTCGCTCCTCCAGCGCGCGCAGGTCATCCGCTCGTGGAACGTGCTCTACCAGCGTGACGCCAGGCGCCGCGTGGAGTGGGAGACGCGTGCCGTGATGGAGTACCTCGAGTTCCAGAAGTACGACGACCTGCAGAGCAAGGCGCTCGCCGAGCGCACCAAGAGCGACCGCTTCGCGATCGACGGCGAGTACGTCCGCGCCCGGCTCGGACGCCTGCGCGAGTACACGCAGCTGCTGGCCGACCTCCGGCCGATCGAGCACGCGAAGTTCCGCTCCGACCCGAAGCTCTACGGGCTCGCCCAGTGGTACCTCCAGCAGGCGGTCGAGCTGCTGTTCGGCACGGGCGCCTATCTCGTGATGGCCCTGGCCCTCCCCAAGCCCGAGGCGTATCACGACATACTGGATGCCGTGGCGGGGCGAGGGATCATCGAGCGGCCGCTGGCGTACCGGCTGGAGCACCTCGCCAACCTGCGCAACCTGCTCGCGTACGACCGCGAGCAGACGGACATCGACGACGTCTACGGCCAGATCCAGACACGCGTCCCCGACCTGCGTGCCTTCGCCGACCAGGTCGAGCGGTTCGTGGGGGCAGGCGAGGACGCATGAGTCCGTCCCCGATGGTGACGGGGACGATGACGGCGAAGCCTGACCTTCCGCGCGAGGCCGGACTCACACCCTTCGAGGCCGAACGCGTCCGTGCCCTCGCCGGCCGCGAGCCGAATCCCCTGGAGTGGGCGATGTTCGGCGCGATGTGGAGCGAGCACTGCGCCTACAAGCACAGCCGGCCGCTGCTGCGGTCGCTGCCCTCGCGGGGGCCCCGCGTCGCGGTGGGTCCGGGCGAGAACGCCGGCGCGGTCGACCTGGGGGACGGGCTGCTCTGCGTGTTCAAGGTCGAGAGCCACAACCATCCCTCCGCCGTGGAGCCGAACCAGGGCGCGGCCACGGGGGTCGGCGGGATCCTGCGCGACGTGTTCGCGATGGGCGCGCGGCCCGTCGCTCTGCTGAACGCGCTCTTCTTCGGCGATCCGTCCGAGGCGCGCACCCGCCGCTACGTCTCGGGCGTGGTCGGCGGGATCGGCTCGTACGGCAACTGCGTCGGCATCCCCGACGTGGCCGGCCACGTGTCGTTCGAGCCCTGCTACGCCGGGAACCCGCTGGTGAACGCGATGTGCGTCGGCCTCGTGCGCCGGGAGCGGCTGCGCTTCGCCAACTCGGCGCGGCCGGGGAGCGCGGTGTACCTCGTCGGCTCCGACACCGGGCGCGACGGCATCGCCGGCGCGTCGCTCCTCGCGTCGTTCGAGCTCGGCGAGGGCGGCGAGGAGCACCGGCCGTCGGTGCAGGTCGGCAACCCGTTCCTGGAGAAGCTGCTGATGGAGGCGACGCTCGAGCTCGTCGAGCGGGACGCCGCCGAGGCGATCCAGGACCTCGGCGCCGCCGGGCTCACCTGCGCCACGAGCGAGGTCGCCGCGAGGAGCCGCGCCGGCATGCGCATCGACGTCGAGACGGTCCCGCGGCGTGCGCAGGGTATGACGCCCTACGAGGTCATGCTGAGCGAGTCGCAGGAGCGGATGCTCGTCGTCGCGCGGCCCGGGCGCGAGCGCGACGTCGAGGACGTCTTCCGCCGCTGGGAGCTGCACGGCGTCCGCATCGGCACCGTGACCGACGACGGCATGCTCACGGTGACGAGCGCGGGCGAAGTCGTCGCGACGCTGGAGCCGCGGTGGCTCGCCGACGACGCTCCGGAGTACGACGTCCGTGCATGGGCCGAGGCGCCCGACCCGGCCGGAGGCGGTGCCGCGGAGCCGACCGTGCGCACGGAGGGCGCTCCGCTCCAGAAGGTCGGACTCGAGCTGCTGGAGCTGCTCGCCTGCCCCGCGGTCGCCTCGCGGCGCGTCCTCTATCGCACCTACGACCAGATGGTCGGCACGGACACGGTGCTCGGGCCGGGCGCGGACGCGGGCGTGCTGCGTATGAAAGGACGGAGGGACGGCGTCGCGGTCTGCATCGACGCGCAGCCGCGCGTCGCCGCGATCGACCCGTTCGTCGGGGCGGCGTCGGCGGTCGCGGAGGCGCTGCGGAACCTGGTGTGCGTCGGCGCGACGCCGCTCGCGATCACCGACTGCCTGAACCTGGGCAACCCCGAGCGCCCGGCGGGCGCGTGGCAGCTCGAGCGCACCGTCGCGGGCGTCAAAGCCGCGTGCGAGGCGCTCGGCGTGCCGGTCGTGTCGGGGAACGTGTCGCTCTACAACGCGACGAGGGGCCGGGACATCTGGCCGACCGCGGTCATCGGCGCGGTCGGGCATCTCGCGGACGTCGCGTCGCACATCCCGGTCACGAGCGGACGGCGGGGCGACGCCGTGCTCCTCGCGGGCAGCGCCGCGGTCTCGCTCGGCGCGTCCGCGTACGGCGCGCGTCTCGGAATGCACGAGGGGCCCGTCGCGATCGACCTCGCGCTCGAGGCGCGCCTGCACCGCTTCGTCCTCGCGGCGCACGCCGCCGGCCTGGTGCGCGCGGCGCACGACCGCTCCGAGGGAGGCCTGGCCGTCGCGCTCGCGGAGCTCGCGCTGCGCGACGGCGTCGGCATGCGCGTCACGCTCCCCGCGGTGCGCGGCATCGACCGCCGCGTCGCGCTCTTCGGCGAGGGCCCCTCCGGCGTCGTGCTCGTCGTGGACCCCGCGCACGCGGACGCGCTGCGCGTGATCGCCGAGGCCGAGGGGGTGCCGCTCTGGACGCTCGGCGCGATCGGCGGAGATCTCCTCGAGGTGGCGCCGGTGCTGGGCGTGCCGGTCGCCTCGCTCGCCGACGCGCACGGCCACGGGCTCGCCCGTACGCTGGGCCGGGAGGCATAGGGATGTGCGGGGTGTGCGGGATCTGGAGCCCTCCTGCCCGGGCGGCCGAGGATCCGACCGAGGCCGCGCGCCTCATGTTCTTCTCGCTGTACGCGCTGCAGCACCGCGGGCAGGAGTCCGCGGGCATCGCCGCGACCGACGGCCGCGACCTGCGCGTCGTGCGGCGGATGGGCCTCGTCGGGCAGGTCTTCAGCGAGCCCGACCTCGGGGTGCTCGGCGGGCGCGCGGCGATGGGTCACACCCGCTACTCGACGACGGGCTCCTCGAAGATCCAGAACGCGCAGCCGCTCGTGGTGCGCGACGACCGCCTCGGCGAGCTCGCGATCGGCCACAACGGCAACTGCATCAACGCGCGCGAGATCCGCGACGAGCTCGGCGCGCAGGGCGCGCGCTTCGTCACGTCCTCGGACACCGAGGTCGTCGCGCAGGCGATCGCGAGCGCGCCCGGGGCCTCCTGGGACGACCGGCTGCGCCACGCGCTGCCGACGCTCGCCGGCGCGTGGTCGCTGGTGATCCTCACGCCGGCCGCGCTCTACGCGGTCCGCGACCCCCTGGGCGTGCGGCCGCTCTCGCTCGGCCGCCGCGACGGGGCCTGGCTGGTCGCGAGCGAGACGTGCGCGCTCGACACCATCGGCGCGGAGTTCGTCCGCGACGTCGAGCCGGGCGAGGTGCTGCGTATCGACGACCGCGGCCCGGAGCGCGTCGCCGACCTCGCCGCGCAGGGGCGGCGCGGCCTGTGCATCTTCGAGCACGTCTATCTCGCCTCGGCGTCGAGCCGCCTGGGGGGCGTCTCGGTGTACGCGACGCGCGAGCGCATGGGCGAGATCCTCGCCGAGGAGCATCCGGCCCAGGCCGACGCGGTCATCCCCGTGCCCGACAGCGCGATCCCCGCGGCGGTCGGGTACGCGCGGCGCAGCGGCATCCCGTTCCACGAGGGCCTCATCAAGAACCGCTACATCGGGCGCACGTTCATCCAGCCGTCGGACGAGCTGCGGAGGCACAACGTGGCGCTCAAGTACAACGCCCTCGGCGACGTGCTCGAGGGCAGGCGGGTCGTCGTCGTGGACGACTCGATCGTGCGCGGCAACACGAGCGGGCCGATCGTGGACCTCCTGCGGCGCCACGGCGCGCGCGAGGTGCACATGCGGATCTGCTCGCCGCCGATCCGGCACGCGTGCTACTTCGGCGTGGACATGGCGCGGCGCGGCGAGCTCATCGCGGCTCGCCTCTCGGTCGAGGAGATCCGCCGCCACATCGGCGCGGACACGCTCGGGTACCTCTCGCTCGAGGGGATGGTGCGCGCGACCGGCGGGACGGCGGACGAGTACTGCAGCGCGTGCTTCACCGGCGAGTACCTCGTGCCGGTGCAGCTCGAGCTCGACAAGTCGGTCCTGGAGAAGGTGCCGTGACGCAGGGGCTCACGTACCGAGCGGCCGGCGTCGACCCGGCGCGGGCCGAGGACGCGCTCTCCCGCGTGCGTACGCGCATCGCGCGGACGAAGCGGCCCGAGGTGATCGGCGACGTCGGCGCCTTCGGCGGCCTGTTCGCGTCGCCCGGCGCCGACAGCGTGCTCGTGGCGACGACCGACGGCGTCGGGACCAAGCTCGAGCTCGCGCGCATCCTCGACCGGCACGAGGTCGTGGGAACGGACCTCGTGCACCACTGCGTGAACGACGCGATGGCGATGGGCGCCGAGCCGCTCTTCTTCCTCGACTACTTCGCGACGAGCCACCTCGACCGCGACGTCTTCGCGCGGGTCGTCGGCGCGATGGCCGACGCCTGCGCCACGCAGGGCTGCGCGCTGCTCGGCGGCGAGACCGCGGAGATGCCCGGGATGTACGGACCGGACAGCTACGACCTCGCGGGGTTCCTCGTCGGCGCGGTCCGGCGCGACGCGATCCTCGATCCGCGGAGCGTCCGCGAGGGCGACGTCTGCCTCGGACTGCCCTCGAGCGGGCTGCACACCAACGGGTACGCCCTCGCGCGCGCCGTGGTCGCGCGCGCCGCGTCGGCGCAGGGTCGCGACCTGCGCGCCGTGCTGGAGACGCCGCGGCACGACCTCGGCGGTGCGTCGCTCGGCGACGCGCTGCTGCGGACGCACACCTGCTACCTCGCCTCGTTCCGCGCGCTGCGCGCGGCCGCGACGATCCGGTCGATCGCGCACCTCACCGGGGGCGGCTGGGAGGGGAACCTGCCGCGGGCGCTGCCGTCCGGCCTCGGCGCGGCGGTCGATCCGGGCGCCTGGGAGGTGCCGGCGCTCTTCCGCGTGCTCGCCGAGCTCGGCCAGGTGCCGGGTGACGAGCAGTGGGACACCTGGAACATGGGCATCGGCCTCGTCGCGATCATCCCCGAGGCGGACGTGGACGCCGCCGTACGGGCGCTGCCCGACAGCGTCGTCGTCGGGCGCGTGGAGCGCGCGCGCGGCGATGGGCGCAGAGTGAGGTTCACATGACGCTGCCGGTCGGCGTGCTCGTGTCCGGGCGAGGCACGAACCTGCAGGCGATCCTCGACGCCTGCGCCGCGGGCGCGCTCGACGCGCGCGTCGTGTTCGTCGGCTCGAACCGCGACGGCGCACCGGCGATGATCCGCGCCACCCGCGCCGGGGTGCAGCACGGGACGTTCAGCCTGCGGGGATACCCTTCCCGCGCCGCGGCGCAGGAGGCGATGGCCGACGCGCTGGTCCGCGCCGGGGCGCAGCTCATCGTCCTCGCCGGCTTCGACCACGTCCTCACGCCCGGCTTCTTCCTGAAGCTGCGGGGCCGCCCGATCATCAACATCCATCCGGCGCTGCTCCCGCTCTTCGGCGGCAGGGGCATGCTTGGCGACAAGGTGCACGAGGCGGTGCTGAGGGCCGGCGCCACCGAGTCCGGCGTCACCGTGCACCGCGTGCACCCCGACACCGTCGACATGGGCGAGGTGATCGTGCAGCGCCGCGTGCCGGTCCATCCGGGCGACGACGTCCCCGCGCTCGCGGCGCGCGTGCTCGAGGCCGAGCACCAGGCCATCGTCGATGCGATCCGCACCTTCATCCCCGGAGCGGCCGCGCGCACGGCGTAGCTGCCCTCGTGGCGCCGGCGCGATCCGCTGATCGCCGTCACGCGCGAAGGATCTCCACCGCCGCCGGAGCGCCTTTCGCGTAGGTCACCCGCACGCCTTCGCCGTAGCCGAACGACGCGCCGTCGATCGGGATGCGCAGGCGCTCCATGAGCAGCACGGCGGGCAGGTCGATGATCCCGCCGTGCGAGACGGCGAGGACGAGGTCCTTCTCGCCGACGCGCGCGGCGATCCGCGCCCACGTCGGGAGCTGCTCCTGGGCGAACCGCTTCGCCTCCTCGTTCTCGCGCAGCAGCCGCGCCCAGTCGGCGAGCGTGCGCATCTCCCCGAAGAGCGACGCGGCGTGCGTGCCGAGGTCGGGGAGCAGGCCGGGGTCGGCCGCGTCCAGCCGGCCGGCGATGCGCTGCGCGGTCTCCCTCGCGCGGGGCAGCGGGCTCGCCACGACCAGCGCGTAGCGGGGAGCGGTCTTCGCCAGCCGCTGGCACAGCTCGCGACCGGCGGGCGAGAGCGCGGACCGCTGGTCGTCGAGCGACGGCCGCTGGGCGTGACGGCGGATGTCGAGCATCGGCATCGCCGCCAGTGTCGCAGCCCGGCGTCCCCGGAGCGCCCTGCCGCCCGCCACGTCCGGGCGTCCGCCCAGACGTGGGCGCTCGCCCGCTCGGCGGCCGAGACGGGCACGCGCTTTGCTAGGCTTCCTGCGAAATGCGCGTCCTCATCACCGGCATCACGGGGATGGCCGGCAGCCACCTCGCCGAGTACATCCAGGCCGAGCATCCGCAGGTCGCCGTCTACGGGACGTTCCGCTGGCGCTCGCGCATGGAGAACCTCGAGCCGCTGCGCCGCGCCGGCAGGGTCGACCTCGTCGAGGGCCGCTACAGCGACGGCCAGGCGCTGCGCGACGAGGCGAAGCGGGGGCGGGTCACGCTCCTGTACTGCGAGCTGACCGACGCGGGCGCCGTCGAGCACCTCGTCGCCGCCGTGCAGCCGGATCGCATCTTCCATCTCGCCGCCCAGTCGTTCGTGCAGGAGTCGTTCGACGAGCCGGCGTCCACGTTCCACATCAACGTGCAGTCCCAGATCAACCTCATGGAGGCGATCCGCCGCCACGGCACGCAGACGCGGATGCACGTCGCGGGTTCGAGCGAGGAGTACGGCCTCGTCCACCCCGACGAGGTGCCGATGAAGGAGACCAACCCGCTGCGGCCCCTCTCGCCCTACGCGGTGAGCAAGGTCGCTCAGGACAAGCTCGCCTGGCAGTACTTCAAGTCGTACGGGCTGCATCTCGTGGTGACGCGCGGCTTCAACCACACCGGACCCCGCCGCGGCCACGTCTTCTTCGACAGCACGTTCGCCAAGCAGATCGCCGAGATCGAGGCGGGGCTGCTCCCGCCGGTCGTCAAGCACGGCGACCTCACCACCAAGCGCGATCTCTCCGACGTGCGCGACATCGTCCGCGCGTACTGGCTGGCGCTCGAGAGCGCCGAGCCGGGCGAGTCCTACAACGTCGGCAGCGGGAGGACGCACACGATCGGCGAGATGCTCGACATCCTGCTGTCGTTCGCGCAGGTGAAGATCCGCAAGGAGGAGGACCCGGCGCGCCTGCGGCCGAGCGACGTCCCGATCCTCTGGGCGGACCCGTCGAAGTTCCGGGCGGCGACCGGCTGGGAGCCGCGCATCCCGTTCGAAAAGACGCTCCGCGACGTTCTGGATTACTGGAGAGAGCGCGTGCGGGCCGAGGGCGGCCAGCAGGCACGCGCGGGGGTGTAGTCGATGCCGGATATCGGTGGCCTGTGGACCGCGTTCGTCAACAACCCGATCGTGCAGCTCGGGGTGCGCTTCTCGGCGCTGTACATCGTCGCGCTGTACCTCGCGATGGTCTTCTGGACCGTCCGCGACGCCCAGCAGCGGACCGAGAACGCGATCATGCCGTACCTCGCGGGGCTGCTCGTGGTGGTGCTGAACGTGCTCGGGCTCTTCATCTACCTCATCGTCCGCCCCGGCGACACCCTCGCCGAGGCGTACGAGCGCCAGCTCGCCGAGGAGAGCCTCCTCGCGGAGGCCGAGCAGCGCGTCGTGTGCCCGACCTGCCGCGAGCGGGTGCAGGAGGATTACGTCCTCTGTCCCACCTGCCGGACGAAGCTGAAGCGCGTCTGCCCCTCCTGCGGGAAGCTCGTCCGTCCGGAATGGAACATCTGCCCGTACTGCGCCAAAGACTTCGACGAGCGCGATTGGACGGTGCACCCGGGCGGCAAGGCCGCGGCCGCCGGGAGCCGCGACGCGCGCGACGCGACGGAGCAGCTCCCGACGTAGGTCGCGGCGCAAGCCCCCGCCGTACTCCTCTATATCCCCATCCGCGAGTGGCCCGAGTCGACGCGCCCGCGCGAGCGCCTCGCCGCCCGCGGCGCGGTCGCGCTCTCCGACGACGAGCTCCTCGCGCTGATGGTCGGCACGGGCGCGCCGGGCCGCTCGGCGCTGCTCGTCGCGAACGAGCTCCTGCGCGAGGTCGGCGGCATGCGGGCGCTGGGCCAGGCCGACGTCTGGCGCCTGCGGCGCGCCGGGATCGGCCTGGCGAAGGCGGTCCGCATCGCCGCGGCGTGCGAGCTCGGACGGCGTGTCCTCGCGGCGGCGTCCGACGGCGAGCGCTGCGACACGCCGGAGCTCGCCGCGAGCGCCCTCGCGCCCCACTTCGCCCACCTCGAGCGCGAGGAGCTGAAGATCGGCCTGCTGTCGCGCAAGCAGCGGCTCATCGCGGTCGTAGACGTGTACGCCGGGAGCGTGTCGGGCACGCCCGTGCGGATCGGCGAGCTGTTCGCCGAGGCGGTGCGGCGCCAGGCGTCCGGCGTGCTGCTCGCGCACAACCACCCGAGCGGCGACCCCGCGCCGTCCGGCGACGACATCAGGACGACCCGCGACGCCGCGCAGGCCGGCCGGCTGCTCGGCATCGAGGTCGTGGACCACCTCGTCTTCGGCGCCGGGCGCTGGGTGAGCCTCCGCCGGAGCGGCGCGCTCGCGTAGGGACGAGCCGATCGCGGGCCCGACGGGCCCGGCAGCCGCGTTGTTCGCCGCCCTCCGCCGTTATCCTCAGCACGACCCACTGGAAGGGGTGCGTTCCCACGTGATCGACGGAGTCTTCGGTCTCTTCTCGCGGGACATCGGCATCGACCTCGGCACCGCCAACACCCTGGTGTGGGTCCGGGGCCGCGGGATCGTGATCGCCGAGCCATCGGTCGTCGCGAAGGACCTGCGCACCGGCGCGCCGCTCGCGATCGGCGCGGAGGCGAAGCGCATGGTCGGCCGCACGCCCGCGAGCATCGTCGCCATCCGTCCGCTGAAGGACGGCGTCATCAGCGACTTCGACATGACCGAGCTCATGCTCACGCACTACATCCGCAAGGTGCACGATCGCACGCTGCTGTTCCCGCGTCCGCGCGTCATCGTCGGCATCCCGTCCGGCGTCACGGAGGTCGAGAAGCGCGCGGTGCAGGACGCCGCGCTGTCGGCCGGCGCGCGCTGGTGCCGTCTGGTGGAGGAGCCGATGGCCGCGGCCATCGGCGCCGGCCTTCCGGTGAACGAGCCCTCGGGGTCGATGGTCGTCGACATCGGCGGTGGCACGACGGAGGTCGCGGTGACGTCGCTCGGCGGCATCGTCGTGTCGCGCTCGATCCGCATCGGCGGCGACGAGATGGACGCCGACATCGTCGCGTACGCGCGTCGCGAGTTCAACCTGCTCATGGGCGAGCGGACCGCGGAGGACATCAAGATCGAGATCGGCTCCGCGTACCCCCTCGATGAAGAGGTCTCGACGTTCTTCCGCGGGCGTGATCTGCTCACCGGGCTGCCGCGCTCGATCGAGGTGACGAGCGCGCAGATCCGCGAGGCCATCGAGCCGTCCGTGGAGTCGATCGTCGACGCGATCAAGCTGACCATCGAGGAGACGCCGCCGGAGCTCGTCGCCGACGTGATGGACCAGGGCATCTACCTCGCGGGCGGCGGCGCGCTGCTGCGCGGTCTGGACGCGCGGGTCTCCGAGGCGACGCAGATGGCGGTCCATGTCGCCGAGGATCCGCTCACCTGCGTCGTGCGCGGCTGCGGGAAGATCCTCGAGGATCTGGAGCAGTTCGACCGCAGCCTGGTCATGGAGACGTACGCGGAGGTCCCGCGCTAGTGGCGAGCTTCGGGCGCGCGCGCCGCGCCCAGGGCGGATCGCTTCGCACCCTCGCGGTCCTGTTCCTGATCTCGGTCCTGCTCCTCGCGCTCCGTGACTCCGATCCCGTGCGCGGCGTGTCGATCTTCGCGACGCAGCTCCTCGTTCCCGTGCAGCGCGTCCTCGCGGAGGCCGGCATCACGAGCAACCGCTTCGTGCGGGCGATCAGCGAGATCGAGCGGCTGCAGGCCGACAACGCCGCGCTCCGCGCGCAGGTCGACCGGCTCACGCTCGAGAACGTGCGTCTGCGCGAGGAGGCTTTCGCCGCGCAGGAGGCGGCGAAGCTCGACGCGCTGCGAAGGACGCTCCCGTACGAGACGGTCGCCGCGAGCGTGATCGCGCGGGATCCGAGCAACGTGCTCGCGACGCTCGTGCTCGGCAGCGGATCGAGCGAGGGCGTCCGCGTCGGGAACATCGTCGTGTCGGACCAGGGCCTGGTCGGCCGCGTGAGCGAGGTCGGCGCGAACTACGCGAAGGTCGTGCTCATCACCGATCCCTCATCGACGCTCTCGGCGCTCGTCGAGGGCTCGCGCGCGACCGGGATCGTCCGTGGGGAGTACGGCGACGCGCTGGTCATGGACTGGATCCTCCAGACCGAGTCGGTGAGCGTCGGCGACGTCGTCGTGACCGCCGGACTGGCGCTCGGCGGCGAGCTGCGGTCGCTCTACCCGAAGGGCCTGGTGGTCGGTCGCGTCGTCCGGCTCGAGCGCGCCCAGGCAGCCGCGTATCAACGGGCTATCATCTCGCCGGGCGTCGATCTGCGCCGCCTCGAGAACGTCCTCGTCGTCAAGACGAGCCCGTAAACAGGGCCTCCGGGCGACTTATCCACAGCCGCCGCGGCTGTCGGGGCGCCGGCTCGCATGGCGGGCGTGGGGCCTAGCCGTATTAGATAAGGAGCGAGGGGTACCCCGTTCCCCCGAACGGGTCTTGCCGTAGAGCCCATGCCCGCTTGCGGCGCCGGGGCCGCCCTCTCATCATCCGTTCAGCGCTGGGGAAGGTCCAAGCCGGTTCTCGGGAAATTCCAAGGTCCACGGGAAGGGGAGCGGGAGAGAGTGCTCTTCGCTGAGACCTAGTGGCGTCGTCTCGGCCGCCGCTCGGCACCGGCCTCGTCGTCGCGTTCATCGCGGTGTACGTGGGGGTCATCGGCGTTCCGCTCGCGCGCGGCGTCCCCATCGGCACCGGGCTCGTCGAGAACGCGTCGTCGGCGACGACGCCGCCGCCCGCGGACCAGAGGATCCCCAGCACGACTCCCAGGACGGCGAGCGCGACCGCGAAGCAGCAGCTCCTCGTCCAGGCCGGCGTCGATCCCGGGACGCTCGTCATCTCCTTCCCGCCCGGCACGACGACCATCGCGGTGCTGGCGGTCGTGACGCCGCTCGGCCTATCGCTCGTGAGCGGCGACAGCTCGTCGGGCCGCTACGTCGTCGGGATACCGCAGGTCGAGGTGTACGTCCCGCAGCGTGACCCGAGCGCCGGCAGCGATCGCGCCTACATCTACTTCCCCCGCATCTACACCGAGGACGACGTCGCGGCGTACTTCGCGAAGAACCGCTTGCCCCAGGCGCGCTGGCTCGCCGACCCCGCGACCGGCGAGCGGGTCGCGATCGTCGACGTCCCGCGGCTCGAGGCCACGCTCGTCGATGCCCGGCGCGGCTACTACAGGGTGACGCTGAACGGCGCGGACGACGCCGCGCTCGCCTCGTGGGCCGAGAGCTCGGGCGTGCGCGTCGTCTCGTACGACGCGTCGAGCGGCGAGGCGCTGGTGCAGCCGCTCGACTGGGTCGCTCCGCCGGCTCCGCCGGTGAGGGCCTCGCCCGCGACGACGACTGCGCCGAGCGCACCGCCGAGCGCGGCTCCCGCCGCGAGCGCGTCGGCGGCTCCGGACGCGAGCGCGAGCGCCGCGCCGAGCGCGCCGCCCTCGATCGCGCCGTCGCCGACCGGGGTGCAGGTGTGGCTGCCGCGATCGCAGCGCGCCACACCGCGGCCGCAGGTGAGCGCGTCGCCTTCCGTCGCACCGAGCGCATCACCCTCGGCAGCACCGTCCGCGTCGGCCTCGCCGACGACTTCCACGTTGCCCGCCGCTTCGGCCTCGCCAACCACTTCCACGTTGCCCGCCGCTTCGGCCTCGCCCAGCGCCGAGCCCTCCGCATCGCCGAGCGCATCGCCATCCCAGGCTCCATCCGCATCGCCCAGCGCGTCCCCGTCCGCATCCGCCGACCCATCGG
>DAIDAP010000013.1 GCA_027310565.1 Chloroflexota bacterium
GAACGGCCGGAACTCGGCCTCGCCCTTGAGCGCGAGGGTCTTGGTGATCGCCGCGGTGAGCGTGGTCTTGCCGTGGTCGATGTGACCGATGGTCCCCACGTTCACGTGCGGCTTGGTGCGCTCGAACTTCTTCTTCGCCATATCTGCTGCCCTTACCCCCTTCGCTCGCGTTACTTCGTCTTCGTGATCTCGGCCGCCAGGTTCGGCGGCAGGACCTCGTAGTGCGACGGCTCCATCGAGTACGAGCCGCGGCCCTGGGTCATCGACCGCAGGTCCGTGGCGTACCCGAACATCGTCGCGAGCGGCACGTTCGCGGTGATGACGCGCGCGTTGGCGCGCTCCTCCATCCCGCTCACGTGGCCGCGGCGGCTGTTGATGTCGCCGATCACGTCGCCCATGAACTCGTCGGGCACCGTGACCTCGACCTTCATGATCGGCTCGACGATCACCGGGCCACCCTTCTGGACTGCCTCCTTGAGCGCCATCGAGCCCGCGATCTTGAACGCCATCTCGCTCGAGTCGACCTCGTGCTGCGACCCGTCGACGACGCTCACCTTGAGGTCGACGACCGGGTAGCCCGCGACGACGCCGTTCTCCATGGCCTCGCGCATCCCGGCCTCGATCGCCTTGGCCCACTCCTTCGAGAGCGCGGTCCCCTTGATCGCCCACTCGAACAGGAAGCCCTCGCCGCGCCGGAGCGGCTCGAACTCGGCGATGACGTCGCCCCACTGGCCCTTGCCGCCGGACTGGCGCACGTAGCGGCCCTGCGCCTTCACCGCGCGCGTGATCGCCTCGCGGTACGCGACCTGCGGCTTGCCGATGTTCGCCGCGACCTTGAACTCGCGCTTCATGCGGTCGACGATCACGTCCAGGTGCAGCTCGCCCATGCCGGCGATGATCGTCTGCCCGGACTCCTCGTCGGTGTGGACGCGGAACGTCGGGTCCTCCTCCGCCAGGCGCGCGAGGGCGAGCGACATCTTCTCCTCGTCCGCCTTCGTCTTCGGCTCGACCGCGACCTGGATGACCGGCTCGGGGAACTTGATCGTCTCGAGGACGATCGGGTGGTCGGGGTCGGCGAGCGTATCGCCGGTGAAGGTCTGCTTCAGGCCGACCGCGGCGGCGATGTCGCCCGCGGCGACCATCTCGACCTCCTCGCGGTGGTTCGCGTGCATGAGGAGGATGCGGCCGATGCGCTCCTTGCGGTCCTTGGTCGTGTTCTGGACCGTGTCGCCCTGGCGGAGCACGCCGGAGTAGACGCGGAAGAACGCGAGCTTGCCGACGAAGGGGTCGGAGGCGATCTTGAAGGCGAGGGCGCTGAAGGGGGCCTCGTCCTCGGCCTTGCGCACCAGCGTCTCGCCGGTCCTGGGATGGGTCCCCTCGACCGGCGGCACGTCGAGCGGCGACGGGAGGTAGTGGACGACCGCGTCGAGCATCGGCTGGACGCCCTTGTTGCGCAGCGCCGCGCCGGCGAGCACCGGGACGATCGTCCCGGCGATGGTCGCCTTGCGCAGCGCGGCGCGGATCTCGTCGGAGGTGATGTGGTGCTCCTCGAGGTAGCGGTGGAGGAGCGCGTCGTCGGTCTCGACGACCTTCTCGACCATCGCCTCGCGCGCCGCCTCGGCCGCGGCCCTCATGTCGTCGGGGATCTCCCCCACCACCGGCTCGGCCGGCGTGTCGAGCGGCCAGGTGAGCGCCTTCATCTCGACGAGGTCGATGACGCCCTTGAAGCGGTCCTCGCTGCCGATGGGGAGCTGGATGACGCAGGGATTCGCGCCGAGCCGGTCGACGATCATGCCGACGCAGCGCGCGAAGTCCGCGCCGAGGCGGTCCTGCTTGTTGATGAAGCAGATGCGCGGGACCTTGTACTTGTCGGCCTGGCGCCAGACCGTCTCGGACTGCGGCTCCACGCCGGCGACGCCGTCGAACACGACGACCGCGCCGTCCAGGACGCGCAGCGAGCGCTCGACCTCCACGGTGAAGTCCACGTGTCCGGGCGTGTCGATGATGTTGATGCGGTGGTCGCTCCAGAAGCACGTCGTGGCGGCGGCGGTGATGGTGATACCGCGCTCCTGCTCCTGGGGCATCCAATCCATCGTCGCGGCGCCCTCGTGGACCTCGCCGATCTTGTAGATCTTCTTGGTGTAGAAGAGGATCCGCTCGGTCACGGTCGTCTTCCCCGCGTCGATGTGCGCGATGATGCCGATGTTGCGGTAGCGCTCGAGCGGGTACTCGCGCGCCACGCCGGCCGTCTTCTGGGTCTTCGGCTCTACTGCCATCACTGCCACTTCGCTACCACTTGTAATGGCTGAAGGCCTTGTTGGCCTCGGCCATCTTGTGGGTCTCTTCCTTGCGGCGCACGGCGCCACCCGCGTTGTTCATCGCGTCGACCAGCTCCCCGGCGAGGCGCTCGGACATCGACTTGCCCGGGCGCTTGCGCGCGGCCTCGATGATCCAGCGCATCGCGAGAGAGCTGCGGCGGTCGGCGCGGATCTCGACCGGGACCTGGTACGTCGCGCCACCGACCCGCCGCGGCTTCACCTCGATCAAGGGGGAGGCGTTGCGGATCGCGGTCTCGAAGACCTCGACACCCGGCTTGCGCGTCGTGTTCTCGGCGAGCGTGAGCGCGCCGTACACGATGCCCTCGGCCGTGGAGCGCTTGCCGCGCTGCATGAGCTTGTTGTTGAACTCGGCGATGGTGACGTTGCCGAACTTGCGGTCCGGCACCGTCTTGCGCTCCTGGGGGCGCGCGCGACGCGGCATCAGGAGGCCTTCTTCTTCGGATTGGGGTTCTTCGCACCGTAGAGCGAGCGGCCGCGCTTGCGGTCCTTCACCCCGGCGGTGTCGAGCGTGCCGCGGACGATGTGGTACTTCACCGACGGCAGGTCCGGCACCGCGCCGCCCTCCACCAGGACGACCGAGTGCTCCTGGAGGTTGTGGCCGATGCCGGGGATGTAGGCGGTCACCTCCATGCCGTTCGTGAGGCGGACGCGGGCGATCTTCCGGAGAGCCGAGTTCGGCTTCTTCGGGGTCATGGTGCGGACGACCGTGCAGACGCCGCGCTTCTGCGGCGCGCCACGCTTCAGGACCGTCTGGCGGCCCTTGAGCGAGTTCCAGGTGGTCCGGAGGGCCGGGGTGTCCACCTTCTTCTTCTGTAGCTTCCGCGGCTTGCGGATCAGCTGCGCGATCGTCGGCACGGTCTTCCCTACTCCTGTCGCTTTCGTCTGGGTTCGGCCCAGCGCGCGCGAACGCATCCGGACGTGTCCTTGTGTGTCTTCGCTTGGACTCCCCCGACCGGGAAGCCGCCCCCTGGAGGGTCGGTCCCCGGGCGCAGCGCGGCCGCCGTCACAAGATCGCGACTGGGCCGATGCGCGAAAACAGCCGCCCGAAGGCGGCTATTCGCCTCGAAAGACGCCAAACGTGAGTGTACGGACCCCGATGGCGGGCGGTCAACTGAGGTGGCGCCGGAGGCGCGGCGGCGAGCGCCGGCGTTCGGCCGCGGACCGCCCGCAAGGCGGCGCCGCACTTCCCCGCGCCTGACCGAGCTCGTCAGACGCTACCTCGTCGCCAAAGAGGCGTCCGGCCGCTCCCCGGCGACCGTCGACTGCTACCGCGTGCGGCTTGCGCGGCTCGTCGCGCGCCTCGGCGACCGGCCCCTCACGCGGATCCGGGCCGACGACCTCCGCGCCTGGCTCCTCACGATCTGTTCAAACTGCTCGCTGGCACTGGGCTTACTTGGGAAACCGACCATCAACTTCGCTGGCGTCTCAACTGGCTACAGGGCTCGGGCGCGATCGCCCGTGTCGGCTCGACGTACGTACGCGTGCCTCCGGACCATGCGCAAGCATAAGCCGTATGTATATAGACCAGAGCGACTCGGTGCTGTACCGCCGGCGCGCCCGGCCACTCCTCCCACGGAGTATTGCGAACGCCAGAAAGTTTACTCCCGCATTCGCTAACCTTGCCCGCGAAACGACGGTTCCCGGGCGAGGTGCAAGTGCCCCGGCCACTCAGCGTCAACGCCATCGATAGGCTTGGAGAGAGACTGGCGTCCAACAGCGGGAGTGCCGACGATCTCGAACGATTCGACGAATTGCGAATGTATTACTTCGGACTCGGCATAGTGGCAGCGGACCGTGTAAGTCAGTGCGTCGGCATAGCTCCAACTTGGCGACTCAAGGATCGCGAACACACGCTCTACAAGGTAAGAAAGCTGAGAACGAAGCTCAGCCGAATGCAGGATCTGGTGGGACTCAGGATACCGAGCGACGGCGTGGAGACGCTAGCGCAGCAGGACGCCCTTGTCGAGGCGATAAGGGCGTGCTTCAAGGTGGCAGAGGTCGTCGATCGACGAGAGAAGCCAACACATGGGTATAGAGCTGTTCATATCATAGTCAAAGTTGACGGCTGTGACGTTGAGATTCAGGTCCGAACCTCCCTTCAGGAGCTGTGGGCGCAGGCGATGGACAAACTCGCCGACCTTTTTGGTCGCGCGATCCATTACGGCGAGATCCCAGATGATGTCGGTGATTCAGCGCGAAGGGCTGCGCTCAAGGGGTTGCTCGATGCTGCCGGCAGCGCCTCCCTGTCGCTCGGTGAATTCGAACAGCAGGAGCGATTGCTGCTAGAGGCGCAAAGGACGCAGCAGCGGCTCCACACCGCTCAGGCCAGCGTCAGCACCAAGGAGCGACTGGCCGAGCTGGACCGGGAGCTGGAGCGCCTCCATCTGCGCCTCGAGCAGCGGCGGGTGGCCTTGAGACGCGCATTCACCGAACTCAAAGGGCGCGCACACAGCCTGGGCGAACCGGCATGAAGTACTACCTCATCCTGTACGACCGAAAGGCCGGTCAAATCGTCGGGGCCCCCAAGGAATTCTCAGAAGAGAGTCAGGCTGACGCTCTTCAAGAACGCTTCCTCCGAGAGCGAGAGGCGGTACCAGGGGTGGAGGTGATGCTTCTGGCTGCCGAATCGCTCGCGGTCCTCAAGACGACGCATGCGCGCTACTTCTTCGATTTGGACCATCTCGCTTCACCTAAGGATGAGCGGTCACGTGAGTGAGCGGCGGTCTACGCGCTTAGGGACAGCGGCGTCGCGAGCATCCATCCTCATCACGACGACAGAGGCGGCGCGGATCCTACTCGTTACCCCTGCACGCGTGCGACAGCTCGCAGGTCAGGGGCGCCTAAAAGGTGTTCGACACGGCCGGGCATGGGCGTTTGACCGCGCGAAGACCAGAGCGTTCGCCAAATTGCCGCGAACACGAACTGGACGGCCGAATAAATCCTTGCGTAATCGTTAGGACTTAACTAAACTGATGTCCGTGCCCTCAAGAGCGCTGACGAAGGCGTATTCAACGAAGCTCGGCGCTGCGTACGTGGGCAATGGTCTCGATCTTCTTCGATCGTTGAGGCCAGCGAGTGTCGCCTTGGTGCTGACCTCCCCGCCGTTCGCGCTTACGCGGCCCAAAGCCTACGGTAACGAGGGCATCGATGACTACATCAAGTGGTTCATGCCATTCTCTCGCCTCATTTACCGCGTTCTCAAGCCGAATGGGAGCTTCGTTCTCGACCTTGGTGGTTCATGGGTACCGGGTCGGCCGATTCGAAACGTCTATCAGTTTCAGCTTCTACTGGAGCTCGTCCAGGCTCGTTCTCATCGCTTTGTGTTGGCCGAGGAGTTCTATTGGCTCAATCGGGCTAGATTACCCGGGCCGATCGAGTGGGTGAACGTGCAGCGAATCCGCGTCACCGATGCGGTGAATGTGGTTTGGTGGTTGGCAAAGACCGACCGACCTTTCGCGGATAACACCGCGGTGTTGCGCCCCTACTCGCCAAGCCAGCTCAAACTCTTCGAGACGGGCTACAACTCAGGTGCGCGCCCGTCAGAGTGGAATATCGGCCGCACAAGCTTCTCACGCGACAACGGCGGCAGCATCCCGTCTAATTTCATACGTGGCGACGACGACGGTGAGGCCGAATACGGCTACCCCGCGACACTCGCGCCACAACCGACAAACCTCTTGGCGGGGTCTAACACTGCGTCACGCGACCCATACTTGAAGGCTTGCCGGGAACTCGGGCTAACGATCCACCCGGCACGGTTTCCAGTTCACTTCGCCAGCTTCTTTGTCCGATTCTTGACGCGCGAGAACGACGTCGTTGTGGATCCGTTCGCTGGCAGCAACACGACGGGCTGGGCCGCGCAACTGAGCGGGCGTCGGTGGCGCGCGGCCGACCTGGACCGGGACTACGTCGCCGGATCGGCGGCACGTTTCGGATTGGATCCAACACTTGTCCTACGCAAGAGTCAGGCAAGTCCTGGCGTCAGGTTGACTCCGACGTCCGCGAGGCCATTGCGAAGAGGTCGGTAAACCGAAGCTGATCGTTATCGTGAAGTCTGCCAATCTCCGCTACTCCCGCTTCGGCCAGTCGCTCCGCAATTTCGTAGGGGGTCCCAGGCTCGTTCGGGTATAGCTCAAGGATCACGTTGCGTATCGTGCCGTCTCCATCGAACGAGCCCACGTTCAGGAATGTCTTCATTCGGATGCCGCGCTCAGCAATGACTCCCGATGCGATAGCGAGTCCGATTCCCAAGCGAAAGCCGTCACGCATTTCGCCGATCAGCCCTTCCTCCTTCAAACTTTGAAGGATCTCCTGACTGCGATCTGAGTATCGAATGGTCATGTTCTCGTCCATCACTCGAGTACCACGATCTCACTCTCGTTTGAGCTCTTCTTCACGATGCTGTACTCGCGCTCGATCTTTGTGCGCACGCTAGCGAGGTCCCTGCCGCGATCGACCTCACCTGCATGGACTAAGAGTGTCACCTGATCCGCCATGGTGGGTACGAACTTCAGGATGTTCTCTCGGTGCGTCGGATCGAGTCGGCCAAATGGCGTATCCATAACGATAGGACCTCGTCGAACGGCATTCTTGTTGAGTGCCCCAATGAGGCTCAGCGCGACAATCTGCTCCGCGCCGGCGGCGCGAACGGGCACGTCGTCGCCGTCCGCGTCCACGATCGTCAGTGCGTATGTCGGACTGATTCGTAGTCCTCGGTACGACTTGTCTGTGGTCAGTTGTCTGAAGATCGTCGTCGCGTCGTGTTCGACCGTGCTGCGGAGGCGATCCCGCAGTTGCGAGATCGCCGCTTGGAACACGGCGATGAGCTGGTCGTAGGCCGCGACTTCGCGGTTGAGGCGCTCGAGCTCGGGACCGCCAAACTTCGAGATCTTCTGCCGGTTGGCCGCAGCAGCTGCGTGTTTCTCGGCCATCTCGAGGACTCGCGCCTTTATCGTCTCCTCAAGCACTCCGATTTCTTTGGTTATCTCGTCGTATTCCCGCCGGCTCCTCGCAATCTCATCATCCGCGTGATCGCGAAGCCTCTCCTCTATCTCCTCCCTCTTAAGGGTGAGGTCGGCACGCGCGGTACGAATCTCGAGGAGCCGTCGTTCGATGTGTCGAATCGCTTCAGGCGCACCCGTCCCACGAACACTCGTAAGTCGCCGAACCGATTGCAGCGATTCCGCCTGGTCGCCAACGGCATCCGGGACGGCTCGAAGCTCGGCTTCGAGCGAGCTGACCTCTTCGGACCACCTCCGGTTGCCTCTGTCCAGGCTGGAGCCGCAGACGGGGCAGTTCCCCTCCTCGCGAATCCTTGTTAGCTGTCTAAGGCGCGTTCGAAGCTCTGCCGCCTTCCGGGCAGTATCGGCGTTCCTCTCGAGTGATTGCTGTACGTCATGAAGCCGCGCACTTAGTCGCGGTACGACTAGGTCCTTCCATGCGTCCACGAGCCGGGCGCGACGCTCCTCGCTGAGGTCCTGCTGTTCAAGGTCGAGCTGAGTAAGCTGCGCGCGAATCAGATCCAGGCGATCCATCTCGCTCTCGATTGCCGCCGTAAGGCGCAGCCGTTCCGCAAGCTGCGACTGCCGATACTGCAGATCCTCGCGCTGCTTCTGCAGATCGCGTATGTCTGCCTCAATCTCCTCGATCTCGCGATCTAGATTCGCTGCAATCGTGGCAAACACCTTTGCCGCCTGGTCCTTCCGGGCAAGGTTTTGCTGTCGCCTCGCAGCTTCGCGGTGGTTTATCCGCAGATCCGCGATCGCGTTCGAGAGTGCGGGCACGCCGAGGATGTCCTCGATAGAGTCACGAATCGTCGCCGCCTGCTCGTCCTTGTCGGCGAGCAGACGCTCGTATTCGTCCAGCTGCTCTCCATCAAATAGGAAGAAGCGCGCTATCCGCTCAGGCAGGAGCTGATTGATCTCGGACGGGCGAGCATCGACGTGGAATCCGTCTCGTTGGAGGAAGATCTTCTCATCGAAGTCACTGTCCACGCTCGGCTCTCCAGGGCCGCGCGGCTGAATCGCCCGCGTCAGTTCGTACTCAGTGCCGTTCTGCTGCATGGCAAGCGTCACGGACATCTTCCAGTCGCCGCGTTTTGCCGCCTCCTTGTTGACGAGGTGTTTGCGCCGGATGTCCTGGCCAATTCGGTCCTTGACGGTCCCGTACAGCGCCCAACGGATGGCGTTGAAGAGGCTGGTCTTCCCACTCATGTTTGCGCCATGCACAACAACGATGGGCTTGGCGCCGTCGAGCCTCACATCCTGGTGCCCGCGGTAAGGCCCGAAGTTCACGAGACCGATTCGTCTAAGACTTGTCGGCATCGGTACCTCCGCGCTCTTGAGTAGTTAGCTCGACGAAAGGCTGCACAATCTCTCGTATGCGTGATGGTGCTTCCGGACGACCTGCATCAAACTGGACTCGCTCTTCGATCCGATAGATCTTCTCAACAAGATCCGCGGACAGGCCCGGTGCTAGGGCACCCCGCTGCTCCTGAAGAACCACTAGCGCCCGAGCCGCAACATCCTCAGTCACTGCTCGCTCCCTCGTCCTCCATCATGTTCGGCTCCCAACCCTCGCGGGCACGCTCCTCATCAAGCGGCACGGCGTACTCCTGCGCGATCCGCCTGATGCGGAAGCGTACGGCCGTGTTGGAGGCATCATCGGCGAACCTCGCCGCCCTCGCGATCTCGCTCCCAAGCATTGAGAACCCTGCGGGCTCTACGACGCCCGCCGGCGGCAGCACGATGGCATCGTGGATATCGGCGGAGAATTTGCGCGGACTTGACCGGAGAACCCGCCCGCGCCGTTGAATGAACTCGCGCGGATTGCGTGACGAGGCGAGGACTAGTGCGTGATCAGCGTCAGGAATGTCGACGCCCTCATCGAGACATCTGACGGCAACGAGACATCCCCCAACCGCGCCGAAGTGCGCAAGGGTAGCGGCGCGATCACCTGGCATCTCAGCGTAATAGGGCTGAGCCGGAACCGCTGCGCATCTAACCGCATCGACTACCTGGGACAGCTGAGACACCGAGTCGCAGTAAACCAGCCAGCGATGCCCCGACACATATTCGGCTTGCAGGACTTCTTGCGCCAGCGGCACTTTGCGCTCTGCCTGCTTCACAACTGCGGCACGCTGAATCATCAGCAGTTCAAGGCGCGCGCGTACCGACTCGTCGAGCATAGCTTCGTCCCCACCGAGAAGACGCGCGATCTCGATCGTAAGAGACTGCCACCGATGAGCTTCAGCCTCAGTGAGGTGAACAGGATGAATGAAGTAGCGATACGGGCAGATGCGTCCGACTGCGATGCCGTCGCGAATACTGAAGTTCGACTCAATCGCCCCTCGAAAGTACTCGTCGATGACCTGAGTCCCTGCGGGATCGCCGGCTCGATTGGCGGTAGCGCTAAGTCCGAGGCGGGCACCAGCAGCGACTAACGCCTTGCGGTGTACCGGACTGCCTGCGCGGTGCACTTCGTCCACGACGAGCATCAGGTGATCGCCCTCGAGCACGCGCCGGCGGAACTCGTTGGTGCTCGCTGTCTGCACAGTGGCAATCGTGACTCGCGGGGGACCTTCACGGCGAGTGAAGCCCTCAACGACGTCGGGCTGCCGCCAGAGATCATTGCCAGCGCCAACCAACAGCCGCTGAAGCGTTACCTCGCCGACCTCCATCCGCAGTTCCCTATCCCACTGTTGCAGGAGGTCCTTACTCGGCACGATGATCATCGCTGGTCCTGCAACATGAATCCAATTGTCGATAGCGCGAATCGCCGTAAGTGTCTTCCCTGAGGACGTCGCGTGGGTCAGTATTCCCGTCCTTCCACGGCGTTCCCAGGCATCAAGGGCCTCCAGCTGATGTCTCTGCAGCGTCCTCCGCCGCGGCGCGCCTTCGAGCGAGCGAAAGGCGGCTTCGACACCTGCCGAATTCGCCAGCGGCATCAGTACGGTGCGCGCAACATCCGGGAAGTCAACCGTCATCACGTTGGGCTCGACGCCACGCCACAGTCGTTCGAAATAGGCGGCATGTTCCCGGACGCGGCCGGAGTCCTGAGACCAGGATGTAAAGACTTCAACTGACTCGTGGTTTCCTTTGGGATCCCACGCGAAGGCCGTCTCGTTCGCGGAACCAACAAAACTTACGCACTCGGTGCCGTCGCTGGCAACACCCACCTTGTCATGGAATATGCCGCGTGCACCGGGCCGAAAGGCCAACTTGATCTCCAGAGCGCGCACAGCAACCAAGGTCGCGAGGAACTCAAGCGCCGGCTTCGACGACGCGTCCTGAATCAAGCTCTGTAGCGAGTTCAGGATCAGAGACTCGAAGTCGTCTCGGCGGTCGTATCCCAGCTGTATCGCCGCGCGGTCTTCCGGGTCCAGCTCCGGCGAGCAGATAAGTTGAATCCGGTTTCCACGCGCTGCAAACTCGGCAATTGGCTCCCGACACAGGTCGATGAGTGAAGAACGAAAGTACCCGACGGCGCGATCGTAGGTCCTCGCCCGGAGAAGGAGCGGCGCAAAGAACGAGGTACTTAGATCGTCGCGACTTGTCGAATACCGCGGCTTGAAGGAGAAGTCTCTAAGCGGCATGCCCTCTTCCGCGTTAAGCGAATGGCCACCGATACTTATGCCGTGCACTATACCGACGAGGAGGCCCGCCACCGTCCCGAGGACTCAACCCTGCGCCGCCAGGCTGCGAAAATCCTCCGACGTAGCGGGCCGACATTGACTGGCGACATCCTATTAGCCCTGCACCGCGAGCCTCGATGGCGCTCTCTCAAAATCTCCGACCTCGACAGCGCTTTGCGTGGGGCGCCACTCTGGTTCACGAGAATCGGCGAACGCTGGTCCCTCACGGCGGCGGCAGTGCCAGCAGATGAGCGCGTAATTGAGGCCGCAGCTTGGGAGATCCTTCGGACTCGCGGCCCGCTCCGCGCCTCCGAGCTGGCACGGAGCCTTGCCAACTTCGGCTTCAGCAAGGGATACATCAGTTTGACCTTGTCGCAGTCAACTCTCCTCGCACGACTGGACGATGGCACGTACTGCGGGGTGGGACAAGCCAGTTCCCGTCCAAGTCAACAGATTGGGCGAGCCGACGCCCTCTCGGTCCACGCAAGACAGGTCGCTCCCGCAGGTGCCGGCGTGCCAGCAGCCGAGCCAAGCAGCCTGCGCAGAGGCGATGTGTTGACAACGCGGCGCGAAATCAGCAAGAGGTTTGGAGGCACCCCGTTTCGCGGCATTAGCTACAAGACGGGCGGCGACTGGGTAATTGTCATATCCAGCGAGCACGGCAGATGGTACGGCTACAAGGACGGCTGGGTCGACGACGACGACGACGAGGCGCGGTTTCTGTATTCGGGCGAGTGGCGAGGTTGTGGTGACATGTCGATGACCGGCGGCAATGCTGCGGTCAGGGATCGCAGCGGACGCATCTTCCTGTTCGTCAAGGACGCAGGGCTCTACCGATTCCGAGGCAGATTCTCAGTCGAGGAGGTCCGGCGGCAAGGGATGACTTGCCCGCATTGTGCCAGGACGCATGCCGGCATTCGGTTCTTGCTTAAACGCTTGTGCTAGAGATCGCGCCTCGCCCGGCTCGGCGATTCCCTCGAGATCCGCGCGGCCTTCCTCGCCGTCCTTGTCCGCCGTCGAGCTACTCGACAGCGGGCGGAAACGGCTTGGCCTCTTCCTCCTCGTCGGTACCGATCGTCGCGCCAGGGCGCGCGTGTTCGGCGTTCACTCGAGCTGGTCGCGGCGGGACGGAAGACCGGTGCCCACTGAGATGAGCTCGCCGGTGATGAGTTCTCCTTGAGCTCGACCAGCCAGTGGTTCTGGCCAATCATCGCGGCCCCGTAAGGACGCGCGTGGTCTCCTGGAGCGAGTGACTACTACGAAGACGCAGGTATTGGCCCTCCGGCAGTCGTTCCGCCCTGGCGAGCTCTCGCGGCCGCAGGGATCGCGCGCCGTATATCCACCTCCTGCCGGTCCTGTATATACTGTGCTATGGATGGATCAACGCCCGGTCGTTTGGAACGCCGCAAACACGAAACACATCGAGGGCGATCACCCCGAGCGGTCCATATCTAGCGCAGAGGTAACAGAGGCGCTGAGTGATCCCGACCGAGTCGAAGCGATCGCGACCCGATCTGGCGTTGACTACCACGAAGTCCTTGGCCTCAGTCGGGCAGGCCGACCGCTATTCGTCGTCTGGGTGGACCATCCAGACGGTCGGTTTCCGGTCCACGGGAGGCGAGCAGGTCGAAAGGCTGCGGGGAGGTACTACCGATGAACGCGTTTCGCTGGAGTGATCCCTACGATGACATGACGGATGAGGAGTTGGACGAGTACGCCGCGCGTTCATTTGCCAAGCGCACCGGTACGGTCGCCGTGTCGCTGCGCATTGCGCCGGAGCAGCTCGCGAGACTCAAGCGTGAGGCCGCGCGCGCTGGCGTGCCGTATCAGACATTCATGAAAGGGATGCTCGAAGCTGGCCTCTCTAGACTTGAGCGACGGCCGACGCTTCGCAAACGAAGTCGAGGGAGCGTGAGCCGGGCTCGGTAGTCGGCCCACCCTCGCGACTCAGGTCGGCACACGGACGCCGCGACGAACCGGTAGGACGTGGACTACCGCTCCAGCTCTCGCATCGCCGAGAGCTCCTGACTCGGAAGTGGCACGAGCGCGCGCTCGGCGAGCCGGCCCTGGGCGGGCGCGCGAGGCGGAGGCGGCGGCCGACCTGCGCGCGCTCGTCGAGGCCGGGTCACTCACTGTGGTCGGCCGTGGGCGCCCGCGCGTACCGTGCGCGTCGTTGATCTCGACGCATCGGGGCATCCTGGAGGCGCCGGCAGCACGGACGACGGTGGCGGCCCTACCCGGGGTCAGCGCTTCGGGACGACCGCCGTCGCGCGATAGGTGCGCGCCCGTCCGCGGCCCACGATGACGAGCGATCCGCGCTCGACCAGCGCGCGCAGGTCGGCCGCCGCCGTGAGCTGCGCGACACCGCAGCGCTCGGCCGCCTCCCGGCTCGTCCACACGTGGCCGGCCGCGGCCTCGCGGGCCAGCAGCGCGCGCCGCGCCTCGGCGTCCATCACGCGCGGCGCCGCCTCCTGCGAGAGCGCCGGCTCGCCGAGCGCGCGCTCGTCGAGGAGCGGCATCGCGTAGGGCTGGTCCGCGCGCGCACACGCCGCGAGCCAGCGGTACGCCCAGTCCTCGGCGAGCTGCCGCGTCTCGGCGAACATCCACGCGACGCGCGGATGAGACACCTGAAGCGCCGCGAGCAGGTCGGCGAGCCAGCCCGCGCGCACGTTCCCGGCGGACGCCGCCTTCACCGCGTCGGAGAGGCGGCCCTCGACCACGAGCGCGGCGTGCGGCGTCGCCGAGAGGTCCGCGAGCGCGAGGGCGAGCTGCCCGCTCACCGCCGAGCTCGCGAGGTCGCTCGGTGTCTTGCGCTCGACCGCCGCGACCACGGCATCGTCACGGAGCAGCGCGTAGTCGCCGGCGGGGAGCTTGCGGCGGCTCACCGACACGCCGCGGCCCGAGAAGCGCCAGGGGTAGCGCTCGGCCACGTCGACCGCGACGTGGAGGGTCTCGCGGAACGAGCGCGCGAGCGGGACGCGGATGCCCGGACGCGCCCGCGCCATCGAGGCCGGCGAGCGCCAGAAGATGAGCGTGCGCCCCGCCTTCTTCGTCCACACGAAGAGCGAGCGGCGGTTCTGACGGCGGCGGAGCACCAGATGAACGGCCGGCCCGACGCGCCAGCACGCCTCGACCGGCACCTCCTCGATGATCTCGGCCTCCGCCGGCCACTCGCGCAGCTGGTAGCAGAACACGTCGCCGCTGCGCGGCCAGGTCTCGCGCGCCGCGAGGTAGATGCGGCCCTCGCCGCGGACGGGCAGACGCAGCACGTACGGCAGCCGGCCGCCGCGCGTCGGATCGCGCCCGACCCAGAAGGTGGTGAGGCTATCGAGCCCCGTGGCGGCGGCCGCGCTCATCCTTCGAGGTCGATGATGCACGCCCGCGGCGCGGTCGTTCCTCGTGACGGTGGGTACCGAGGCCGGACGCCGGGCTAGCGCTGCACCTCGATCGCGTCGGTGTAGACCAGGCGCCGATCACCCGGCGTGGCGCTGAAGCGCTCGAACTCCGCGATCACGACGCGGAAGCGGTCGCCCTGCGCCTTGGGCAGCGTGAGCTGCCCCTGCCACAGCGTCGTCCCGCTCGGGCCCGCGGACGGCGTGAGCGCGACGGTCGACGCGGGCACCAGCTCCCAGGCGAGCTCGGCGGCCTTGTTCGGCTCGGTGTTGGCGCGGCGGCGCTCGAGGCTGACCTCGACCGTGCTCGGCCCGCCGGCGCCGACGAGCTTGGAGTAGCTGCGCCCGGACACCGTCAGGCTCAGCGTGTCGGACTTCTTCGGATCGCGCGTGAGGCTCGCGCTGCGGTCCGCGGCCAGCTGGACGAAGTCGGCGAGCTGCACCCGCGAGAGGTGCGCGCCATTCACCGAGTGCGGCTGGTAGCGCGCGAACGCGAGACGCACGAACGGCGTGTACGAGGGGCCGGCGTCGATCTCGAGGTCGCAGTACCAGAGCTTCCGCTCGGCGTCGTAGCCGACCTGGTGCCCGGCGACGTGCAGCGTCGTCACGCCGGGGAGCTCCTCGAGCGAGAGCCCGCTCGTCTTGCTCGCCGTGGCCATGGTGAACGCGCCGACGGTCGGCGCGGGCGTCGTCGCTCCCGACGAGTAGAGCGGGTCCAGGCCCCAGTCGGAGACGAACGGCTTGGCGGCGTCCGGCGGCGGGGTCGCGCCGCTCCAGATGACCACCCCGAGGAGCTCGCCGTCGCCGGAGGAGAACCACGGCCGCTCGACGTACGCGCGAAGGCCCCCGCCGCGGCGCTCGCTCGTGAAGAGCGTGCCGTCCCGGCTCGCGGTCGAGGACCACCCGAACGTCGGGACCAGGTAGAGCACCTTCGGCGCGGCGGGCCGCGCGGTCGAGGGGATGTCGAGGTCGGTCGGCGCCGCGGTGCGCCGCACCACCGGCGGCGCGAGGAAGGTGATGCTCACGCTCTTGCCGTCGAGGGACGCGAGCGGCGTGAGCGTGCCTTTCGCGTAGTCCATCGTGTAGTCGGTGCCGCGGACGTAGCGCGTCGAGCGGTCGTCGGCGACCACCGCCTCGGAGCCCTCGACGACGCCGCCCCAGTCGATGCCGTCGTCCTTCACCGGCGCGTTGAGCTGCACCGCCCTGTACGCCCTGAGCGCCTCCCGGTCCTTGCGCTCGGCGAAGTACTCGGCGAAGCGGCTCGTCGCGTCCGCCGCGTAGGAGACACGGCGGTACCTGGTGTCGTGGAACTCGTGGCGGCCGCTCACGTGGAGGGCCGTCTCCTGCGCCGGGGTCGCCGCGAGCGGGACGTTGAAGATGAACGGCCGGGCGCTCCCCTGGGTCTCGATCGGGCCGGGTTGCGCGAGCGAGTCGATCGTCTCGTTCCAGGTCGCGAGGAGATCGAGCCGCCCGGTGCTCTTGCGGGAGAGCTCCATCGCGGCGTCGTCGAGCAGGGCGAACGTGTCGCCGAGCGCGCGCGTCGCGCCGAGGCCGACGAAGCGCGGCCGCAGGAGCGGCTGGCGCACCGCGTGGACGAGCGTGAGCGTGCGGTACGGCGTGACCATCCAGTGCACGCCGTCGGCGACCTGTTGCCGGAACGTCGGCACGGACGCGGGCTCGTTCGCCTCCATCCAGCGCAGGAGCGCCATGCGGTCGACGTCGCCCAGGTCCGGGTCGAGGTACGACGAGAGGCGCACCGTCGCGATGTCGCCCTTGCCGAGCCGCACCTCGAGCCGGCGCGGCGCGGCGCGGTACGCCGGCGCGCCGGAGCCCTCGCGCAGCACGAGATCGAACGCGCGGATGTCCGGCCAACCCTTCGCGCCCTGCGAGCCGAACGCGACGCGCGTCGCGCCCGATGCGCCGGGCAGGCCGCGCCAGACCGTGCCGCGCGCGAGGCCGTCGGGGAGGTACGGGAGCTTCCCGTCCTGCTGCTTCACGAAGAAGACGCCGGGGTGATGCGGGTCCTCCGTCCCGACGTCGACCCATGCTCCGCCGTCGCGGTCCTCCAGGAGCCGGTACGCGTCGCGATCGAACCCGCCCGGCGTGTCGAAGAGGCCGGTCGTCTCGACCGTGGGCTCGGCCGCCTTGGGCGGCGCGATGTGCCGGACCGCCTCCTGCTCGATGTTGCCGTCGTAGTTGCTGCGGATGACGACGCGCGCGACGGCGTCGCCCTCACCGAGGGGCCCGTCGAGCACGACCTCGGGCGACGCGACCGGCTCGAAGCGGCCGAACGTCACCGCGGCGGTCGCGTTCGTGAGGCCGGCGAGCGCCTCGCGCGGCGTGCGGTTGCCGGCGAGGTCGACGGCGCGCGCGCGCAGGCGGTACGTCTCGCCGTGGCGCAGGCGCGGGAGCGAGCCGGGCTTCGCCTTGAAGTCCACCTGCAGTTCGAACTGCGTCGTCGGCGTGTTCTGGGGCGCGACGGGGTTGCCGTCGGCGTCGATGGTCTTGCCCGGGCGCGGCGCGGCGAGGCTCCAGCCCCACCAGTTGAAGAGCGTCTCGCCGAGCTTGGTGTCGGTGGACGAGCCGTCGGCGGGGCCGGCGAGGCCCATGGAGACGAAGCCCTCGTCCTGCACCGCGGGGAGCGACGTGCCGCCGAAGCGGTACGTGCCGACGCGCTCGCAGAGCGAGCGCCAGGCGCCGCTGGTCGCGTCATGAACGTCGATCGCGTAGCCGCGCACGAGGTCCTCGGCGTCGAGCGTGACGCTGCCGCCCTCGAGCGCGGTGTTGTTCGTCGCCGAGGCGGCGAGGTTCGCCGTGACCGCCGCGGCGCGGTCGACGCGCGCGACCGCGAGCCCGGCGGTCGAGAGCGCAGGGATCGCGTACTGGCCCGGCGTGTCGTCGGTCTTGTAGACCTTCTCGGTCGTATCGGCCTGCCCCGGGTAGTTCGTCGTGTCGGCCGGGTCGAACGTCGCGCGCACGATCGTCTCGGCGAAGCGCAGCGTCTTCAGCACCGCGCCGTCCTGGTTCACCTGCACGAGCTCGTACGCGCTGCCGTCGCCGAGCGGGAGCATGCCGAGCCCGTCGAGCGAGAGCTCCGGGTTCACGCCGCGTGGCGTCGCGAAGAACGCGCTCGCGCCCACGAAGCAGCGCGTGAGGAGCGCCGGGAGCGTCGGCGCGCCGGGCCACGACGCGAGCACCTGCACCGTCGTCGCGCCGAGACCGCCGGGGTGCGCGACCTCGAGGTCGTGCACGATGCCGAGCATGCGCATGAGCACCGGGTAGCGGCCGAGCGCCGCGAGCATCTGGTGGAACTCGATGTCCGGCGGCGCCGGGTCGATGCGGTTGTTCGGGTTGAACGGCTTGTGGAAGTCCTCGACCTCCTTGAAGTTCAGGTAGTCGGTCGAGGGGCCGGCGAAGATCGACTTGATGATGGGGCCGGGCGGCGGGGGCGGCGGCGGGATGAACGGCGCCGCCAGGTCGTAGAAGGGCCCGTTCACGTCCAGGAGCTCGTCGACGGTGGGGTACTCCTCGGGATTGTTCTTCGCGAAGTACGTGTACACGGTCTGGAGCTTCTGGTGGACGGCCTGCACCTTGTACGACTTGATCGTCGTCTGCGTGAGCGCGGTCTCGAAGGTGCGGGGGCGCAGGTACGAGGTCGGCGCGAAGAGCGCCTGCCACAGATCCGAGCGCGGCGCGTCGCCGACGCGCGTCGCGGCGATCGGGCTCCCGCCTCCGAACTGCGCCTGGAACGTGAGCGCGGTGGCGGGCCAGTCGAGCCAGTCGGGGAACTCGGAGAGGGCGACCTGCGCGCTCGCGCCGTCGTCGGTCCAGAGGCGCGGCGAGACGAAGACCGAGAGGCGCAGCTTGCCGCTCGGCGCGACGCCGTTCGGCAGCGCGGTGAAGGTGATCGTCTGTGTCTTCGCCATTGCTCTCCCCCTCCCTTACGCCGCGAACGCCGCGGTGTACTCGTCCCAGTCGGCCTCGCTCAGCAGGTCGGTGAAGCTGAGACCGCCGCCGGACGTCTTCGCGGCGAGGCTCGCCCGCCGCGGCGCCATGCCGGACGCCGCGACGACGCCGAACGGCGCCATGAGCGACGAGGTCGACGACGGGCCGGCGATGCGCCGCTCGATGTTGAAGCTGTAGGACGCGCTGAACATGAGCACGTCGACCTCGACGGTGAGGGTCGCCTGCCCCCACAGCTCGTTGGTCTCGAACTGGAACTTCATGCCGAGGTAGAGCTCGATGCTCACGTTGATGATGCCGAGGACGTTCAGGCTGCCGCCGAGGCGCACGTACGCGGTGAGGCTCGCCTCGTCCGTCGCGGGCGGCGTCTTGCGCTCGAGCTTGTAGTAGATGCCGGCGAGCGCGTGGATCTCCCCGGACGCGACGCCCAGGTCGAGCGCGAGCGACGCGCCCACCTCGATCGACGCCTCGAGGACCTCGAGGCCGTCCAGGCCGAGCGCGATCGCGAAGAACCCGCCGCCCCCGAGGCCGATGACGGTGACGAGGAACGGGTCCTGGCGCTCGCTGAAGTTGAAGCGGGCGCGCGCGGGCTTCCCGGTGAACGGGATGGTGAGCGCCGCGCCGAAGACGATGTTCTGGATGGTGAGGACGCCGACGCCGACGGTCGGGATGGGCAGGTTGAAGCCCGCCGTGACCGACGTGGGCGCGAGGTCGATGTACGGGCCGGTGCCGCCGAACTTCAGGAAGTCCTTCAGCGTGTTCACGAACTTGAGGACGCCCTCGAAGGTGACCTCGCGGATGTCGACGTCGACGTTCGTCTTGCTGCCGGTCTTGGACGTGAACTTCAGCTGGTTGAACGCGAGGCCGATGAGCGGCGCCGGCGTCCCCAGGAGGAGGACGCGGAACCGGCGCAGGTCGCCGACGATCTCGTACGTCGGCGCGCCCGGCGGGAGGATCGGCGCGGTGAACGTCGCGTCGATCGTCATCGTCGCGCTGTCCGTCGTCGGGTCGAAGATCCCCAGCGGGTCGGGGTGCAGGCCGGGGACGAAGTTGAAGGTCGTGACGAGCTTCTCCGGCGGTCGCGTCGTGTCGCCGTTCGGGTAGATGACGTTCGAGACGAGCTTGGGCACCTGCGGGCCGCTCGCGAAGCCGAGGACCTCGTCGATGATGTCCTTGAGCAGGATGCCGCCGAGGATCTTCGCGCCGTCGAAGAACGTGGACGGGTCGAACTTCGGCGGGATCGCGGCGACGTCGCCGCCGACCGGGCCGAGCTTGCGCGAGAGGCCGCCGATCTTCATGTCCGGGCTCACCAGGCCGCCCGAGCGGTCGACCGCCGGGAGGCTCGGGCCGGTGAACGAGAGGTCGACCTTGTCCTTGAGCTTCGCGAAGATCTCGCTCCCGTCGTACCCGCTCGTCACGTACGTCGGGTGCGGCTGGATGACGGTCTTCGCGAGCGAGCCGCCCTGGACCGCCTCGACGGCGTCGAGCCGCACCTCGGCCTCGGTCCAGACCGGGTAGAACGGGGCGAACCCCTTCGGCACCGCGCCGTCGGGGTCGGCCGCGCTGAAGGTGAGGTTCTTCGTCTCGACCGCGGTGTCGCCGGGTTTCCCGTCGGCCGCGCCGTCGTTCTTCGTGGAGCGCGCCATGCCGACCTTTTGTCCCTTGAGGTCGGCGGTCTTCATGGCCGCGGTGAAGCTCGGGGAGCCGCTCACGGCGTCGTAGTCGTCCACCACCTTCGCGATGTCGGTCTCGGTGAACGGCGGGATCACCGCGACATCCGGGTACGACACGAAGACGAGCGGGAGCGTGAACTCGCTCGCCTGCCCGTCGCGGTCGGTGCCGACGATGCTGAACGGGAGCGCACCGCCCTCGACGACGGGGATGAACGCGTGGTCGCCGTACGTCTCGAACGACCAGCTCGGGTCGGCGGGGTCCCCCAGGGTCGGCGTGACGAGCGTCTTGAGCTCGACCGTCTTGTACGGCATCTGCCGGCCGGCGTTCGGCTGCGGCGCCGTCTCGGGGTAGGTGAGGCGCGGCTGGCGCACGACGATGAAGAAGCGCTGGCGCAGGTACGCGCCGCGCGCCGTGCCGGCGGGGATCGGCTGGAGCTTGCGCTCGGTGACCTTGATGAGCGCCGCGGGGTGGCCGAACGGCAGGAGCCAGCCGAGGTAGACGACGCGGACGTACTGGTCGCGCGCCATCGTCGCGACGTGGCGCCACTCGCCGAGGTTGTACCCCGTCGGCGGCTCGGTGAAGTAGCCGCGCGTGTTCTGCCACGCGCCGAGCGCGCTGAGCATGAGGCGCTCGACCTGGATGGCGCGCGGAAGGTAGTCGTCGGGGAGCGCGAAGTCGGAGGAGAGGTGCACGAGGCGCCAGCGGTCCTGCGGCGTGAGGGACATGCGGAACGGGTCCGCGCCGGCCGGCGGTGTGTCGTAATCGAAGCCGTCCATCCACACCGCGCGCACCGCACGCTGTGCGGCGTCGCTCTCGTCGGCGACGTAGCGCGTCGGGTCGCTCGCCGAGGGCTTGCGCACCGCCAGACGCGTGTGCCACAGCTCGGTGCGTCCGTTGCGCACGACCGGCTCCGAGGCGTGGGCCCAGGCGGACCCGCCGTGCGGCGAGAGGACGAGACGCCACGGGGTCTCGACGCGCGTCTCGGTGTCGTCCGGCTCGCGGATCACCGGGACGGACGCGGGGTCCGCGAGCGGCGGGAGCGCGGCCGGGACGACGCTGGGCTCGAGCTGGGCGAGATCGAGGAGCGCCGCGAGCGTGAACGGGATGGACGCGGTGGCGGCGGGGACCTTGAAGGCGAGGCGGGTCGGGCCGGCGAGGAGCGCCTGGACGTCGCCCGGGTCCGCGAGCGGCTCGCCGCTGGTGCCGCTGTCGTCGGTCTCGAGGAAGGCCTGCTCGCCGACGTTCTGCGGCGCGTGGTCACTTCCGTAGCCGAGCGTGGCGACGACGTAGGCCGGCTGGGCCGCGACCTGCCGTACGAGGTCGCCCTTGTTGTCGCGGACGAGGTTGTACAGGGAGAAGCGCAGCGCGAGCATGTCCTCCCGCCGCAGGACCGAGGCGGTGAGCGACGGGGTCGCCGCGAGCAGCGCCTTCGCCTCGGCGGCGGTCGGCTTCCACGCGAACCGGGTGACGACGTCGCCGGCGACGACGCTGAAGGTGGCGGTGGCGCCGGTCTTCTTGAGGAACTCCCGCCGGGTGATCAGCCCACGCCTACTCGCCCGCTTCGATGAGCGTGCCATCGCGCACCCTCCCCGTGACGCACGGCTACTGACCGACCGACCGTTCCTTCTCCCCACGGCCAGCCGCGCGCTGTGCGGCACGCTACCCCCTTAACCGAACCTGTCAAGGGGTGTTACGAGAGGGCAAGGAGGGACGAACGCGACCCCGGGCGGGCCTTGGCGGGTCCCTCCGGCGTGGGCCGGGAGGGCGGCTGACGTCGGCGCTACGCGGTCGCCGGCTCCGCGAAGAGCTTCTCCCCCGCCTTGTCGAGCATCGCCACGCCGCGCACGTCGGAGTCGAAGAGCGGGATGACCGCGCGCACCTGGCCCGGGAAGCGCTCGGCGATCTCGCGCAGGTACCCCTCCTGCATCGCGACGCGGTTGCGCACGAACTCGCTCTCGCTCCGGGCCTCGGCCGGGTCGATGACCATGTTCACCACGACCCCGCCGACCGGGATGCCGAAGTCGGTGAACCAGTCGATGAAGCGGCGGATGACGGCGATGGGGAGCGCCTCGGGGAGCGTGACGAAGAAGAACGCGGTCTTCGCCGGATCGGTGAGCAGCTCGCGCGCGTGCTCGATGCGCTTGCGGAAGTCGACGAGGTAGCCCATGAGCGGGTCCTCCTCCTTCTTCTTCGTGAAGGAGAGGGTCTCGCGCAGCGACTGCGCCTCCTGGCGCGACTTCACCATCTTCTGCACCCAGAGGCCGTACACCTTGCTCATCCCGAGCAGCCGGCGTGCGTTCGCCGTCGGGGCGGTGTCGAACACGTAGACGTCGTACTCGCCCTTGAACATGAGGTCGACCATGTTCTCGAACATCGCCGACTCCTCGAACGCCGGGTTGGTCGTCGCCGCCTCGACGAACTCGTCGGCCTTGGTGCTGATCTCGGCGAACTTCAGGAACCACTGGATCTTGTCGCGGATGTCGCGCTTGCTGCGCTCGATCGCCTCGCGCGTGTCGATCTCGAGCGCGAAAAGGCCGGGCACGCCCTCGACCGGGGTGTGCCTGCCGAACACGTCCTGCCCGAGCAGCCCGGAGAGGCTGTGCACCGGGTTCGTGCTCGCCAGCAGCACGCGCTTGCCCTGCCTGGCGAGCTGGACCGCGCTGACGCCGGCGAGGACCGTCTTCCCCACGCCGCCCTTCCCGCCGAAGAAGACGTAGCGCAGGCCGGGGTGCTCGCGCAGGAAGCCGGTGAGCGGCGTCGCGGCGAGCGGGCCGTCGTCCATCAGGACTTCCCGTACATGAGCTCGGCGACGCGGGCGATCATGTCGAGCCCGGTGACGTCGCGCTCGAGCTCGGGCACGCGCGCGAGGACGCTGCGGCCGAGGTCGCGCTCGATCGCCTCGAGCTCCCCGCGCTGCATCTCGATGCGGTTGCGCAGGTAGCTCGGCGCGCTCGCGAGGAGCTCGCGCGGGAGCACGCGGTTCACGATGTACCCGGCGATCGGGACGTCGAAGCGCGCGAACATCCCCGCCGCCTTCCGCGTGTCGAGGAGGATCATCTGCTCCGGCACGAGCACGAAGAAGAACGCGGTCCGCGTGCGGTCGGTGAGGATCTGCGACGCCGCGTTGATCCGCGTGCGGATGTACTGGAGCTCGCCGAGGATCTGGTCCTCCTCGGTCTCCTTCTTTCGGCGCATGCGCGCGGCCATCTCCTCGTACTCGCGCATCTCCTCACGCAGGTGCGTGATCTTCCCGATCCACTCGTCGTACACCTTCGCCATCGAGAGGTAGTAGAGCGCGTGGCCGAGCGGCACGAGGTCGTAGATGTAGTAGTCGTATTCGCCCGTGGCGAGGATGTCGACGACCGAGTCGAAGATCGCCGACTCCTCCATCGCCGGCTCGGCCGACGCCGCGGCGATGTAGTCCTCGATCTCCGCCGGCACCGCGTCGAGCCCGTACATGTCGAGGATCTTCTGGCGGACCTGCTGCTGGTATGCGCGGATGTGCCGGTCGGCGTCGATCTCCTGGGCCCAGAGGTTCTCCATGACCTGGACGGGGCCCCGGCCGAAGATGTCCTGCTGGAAGATGTCGGTGAGGCTCGCCTGCGGATCGACGCTGAACACGAGCACCCGCTTGCCCTGCCGCGCGAGCCAGTATCCGGTCGCGGCGGAGAAGGTCGTCTTCCCGAGGCCGCCCTTGCCGCCGAACATGACGTAGCGGCGCTCGGGGTGCTTGCGGAAGAAATCGGCGAGCGACTCCTCGGGCCCCGCGAGCGTCGCGGGCGCCGAGGGCGGCGGCTCTACCCGCGCCATCCGGGGGCGGCCGGTGCGCTAGAAGATCGCATCGGTGACGTCCTTCTCGCGGAGCATGCGCCGCTTCCACGTCGCGATCTGCGGAACGACGTACGGCAGGAGCCGGAGCGAGTAGTACGGCGGGAGGATCGGGACGCCGAGGAGGTCGCCCATCGTCGTGAGGATGAAGAGGTGCTCCATGCTCGCGCGGCTGCGCATCGCGTAGCGGGTCATGTCGTGCGCGGCCATCCCGTAAGTGACCTCGCGGAACTTCGCCACGACGCCGCGCAGGCCGCCGGGCCGCTGCTCCTCGGGACGGTCCCTGCCGCTCACGCCTCACACCCCGTGCAGGTCATAGTCGTGCTCCTCGCTGAACTCGCGCTCGCGGAGCACGCGACGCTTCCACGTCGCGATCTCCGGCACCACGTACGGTAGCACGCGGAGCGAGTAGTACGGCGGCAGGACCGGTACGCCGATGAGGTCGCCCAGCGTCACGAGCATGAAGATGGTCTCGAGGTTCGAGCGCATCGCGAGCGCCTCGCGCTCGAACTCGTGTCCGGTCATCCCGTACAGGAACTCGCGGACGGCGCCCACGAACGACATCCGGCTCATGTCCGTCTACCATTCTCCACCCGCATGCCCGACCTGAGCACGCTCCTCCAGAGCCTCGGCGTCGTCCTCGTCGTCGCCGTGCTGCTCTGGTTCACGGCGGGCACCCAGGCGAACATCCGCACCGGGAACCGGGTCATGCGCTGGCTCCAGGCGGGGCTCCCCGCCGTCGGGCCGCGGGCGACGGTCCGCTGGCTCGGGAGCAGCGTCGCGGATCTGCGCGTCGTCGAGCCACGCGCGCCGTACCGCGCGGCCGAGCTCAAGATCGTCCTCGAGCCGCGCGACGTGGGCGCGCTCTGGGCGCTCACCCGCTCGCGCGGGCGGCGCGACTTCCTCCTCCTGCGTGCCGACCTCGTCCGCGCGCCGCGGTTCCGCGCCGATCTCGTCGCGCCGGCGGCATGGACCGCCGGCGACCGCCGCGCCGACGACGCGCCGTTCGACCGCGAGGAGACCTGGACCGACGCGACCGGCGGCGCCGTGTCGCTCCGCGCCGACCGCGGCGCCGACGTCGCGGCGCTCGAGCGCACCTGGGATGCGCTCCAGCGCCAGGCCGGCGGGATGTGGCGCATCTCGGTGCGGCCGCTCGTGCCGCACCTCGAGCTGCACCTGCGCGTGCCGGCGGTCGAGCGGACCGACGCGCGGGTGCTGCTCGAGACGATCGGCGAGCTCGCCCGGACGCTCGGCGGAGGGCGGTGACGAGGAGGGCCGGAGGCTTCGTGCCTCCGGCCCTCGCGCGGAAAGGAACGCGTCGCGGGCTAGTCGCCGGTCGCGGCGTGCGCGGGTGCGGGGGCCGGAACGGCGCGGAGCCGGTTCCACGCGCCCCACGCGTCGTACGCGATGACGAGCGCCGCCACGACGAGCAGGATCGCGATCGCGATCATCGCCCACGCGCCGGCGATGGAGATCCCCGCCGCGCCGGGCTTGATCACGATGGTGTTGTAGAGGTTGTACGCGGTGACCCCTGTCGCGACGATCGTCGTGATGTACATGAACAGCATCGGGAGGCCGGCGTACGCCGGGTTCCGCTTCGTCGACGCGAGCCAGATCGTGACGAGCAGCAGGCTGAGCGCCGCCATGAGCTGGTTCGACGCGCCGAAGAGCTGCCAGAGGTACACCCACGTCCCGGAGAGGACGAGGGCGAGCACGAGGATCGCGGAGGTGATCGTCGCGATGTGCTGGTTCTTGAACCCGAGCCACACCTCGCCGAGCCACTCGCCGAGGGTGACGCGCATGACGCGGAAGATCAGCTGGACGACGGTGAGCACGATGACGACGAAGGCGCCGAACCCGAGCGCCGTGCCGTACGGGACGCCGATGAGGCCGAATGTCGCGGTGTTGAGGAGGTTGCCGACTCCCGCGGCGAACGCACCCGCGCCGGCGCCGCCGGCGATGGACACCGCGGTGAGCGAGAGCAGGCCGAGCGTGTTCTCGCTGAACATGCCGCCGCCGCCGACCGGCAGCGCGTCGGTCTCGTACTCGAGCTGGCGGGCCGTGCCGACCGAGCCGAAAAGCGCGTGCCAGCCGGAGATCGCGCCGCAGGCGATGGTCACGAAGAGCATCGGCCAGAGCGGCTGGAACGCGCCGGAGGCCTGGATGGCCGCGGTCCCGGTGAAGGTCGTGAACGCGGGGGTCTTGAACGAGGCGAGCGCCGCGTTCGTGAACGGCGCGAGGACCGCGCCGATCGCGCTGACGACGATGACGATCGCCATGATCCAGAAGCCGATGTAGTTCACCGGCTGCGCGAAACGCCAGATCGCGAGGTTGGTCCCGAGGTAGCTGAACGCGATGAGGAAGAGGGCCCACAGGAGGAAGCTCGGCATGACCTGGATCGTGCCGGTCTTCGGGTCGCCGTACGCGCCGGCGAGGCGCGGGTCGGCGCCCGTCGGGTCGATGACGCTGTAGAGCGCGCCGGCGCCGTTGAGCGCCTTGTTGATGCCGACGACGGCGGCGCTCACCGGTCCCGCGTCCCACGTCGGCGCCTTGCCCTGGGCGAACGTCACGCCCGCGGGTCCGAGCGCCATCGCGCCCATGGTGAGCACGACGATGAGGAGCGTGACCCAGATGAGGTCGGCGCGCCTGCGGTAGAGGAGCCACCCGCCGAGGAGGCCCATGAGTGCGAGGACGAGGATGCCGAACGGCACGTCGGGCCGCGCGTCGAGGATGGATCCCATGATGCCGACGAACGCGCCGCCGATGAGCAGCAGGTAGAAGAAGATGAAGACGAACATGATCGTGCGCGTGCGCGGGCTCACGAAGCGGTGCGCGATGGCGGAGAGCGAGTTCCCGTCGTTGCGCACGCTCATGATGATCGCGGAATAGTCGCTGGCCCAGCCGATGAAGCTCACGCCGATCAGGAGCCAGAGGATCGAGGGGACCCATCCCCAGATGTTCGCCGCGGTGATGACGCCGACGATCGGGCCCGCGGCCGCGATGGACTTGAAGTGGTAGCCGTACAGGATGAAGCGGCTGGTCGGGACGAAGTCGGCACCGTCCATGTACATCTTGGCCGGCGTCGCCTTCTTCTCGTCGGACTGGATGACGACCCGGTCGATGCGGCGTGCGTAGTAGTTGTACGCGAGGTAGATGACCACGATGCCCGCGAGGACGACCCAGAGTGAGTTCATGGAGACTCCTTCTCTCAGCTCGTCATAGGTCGCGCGAAGCGATGCTCGGCTACGCCTCCCCCCTTCTCTCCGGGCCGGTGCCCTGCCGAGCGAGCCGCAGCTCGACGGCGCGGTCCGCGGCGGCGAAGTCGGCGCCGACGATTCGGTCGCGGCCGTCGACGACGACCGCGGGGTAGCGGCGGACGCCGTGCCGGAGCGACTTCCACGCGCCCTCGATCGAGGCGGCGTCGACCACCCGCACGCTCACCCGGCCGGCGTGCCGCTGGAGGAGCGCATGGACCCAGTCGGAGAGGCGCTGGTAGTCCTGGAGGAGGTCGTCCGGGAGGGCATCGGCGGCCTCCCGGCGATGGACGCGCTCCGCGAGGCCGACCCCGGCGAACGCCACCTCGCAGTGCTGACAGTGGCGGAAGACGGTCGGCGCGTACGCGATCACCTCGATGGTGACTGGCCGCATCTTTCAGCCTCGCCTCGGACCTGTCGGCCCGAGGATACTCCCGCCCGCCGTGCCGGGCGGCGGGCACGCCCGGCCTCCTGGGGGGCCGGGCGCTCGGCCGCGCCGAACGCCGCTTTCCGCCTCGCGTCGCGCGGCCCACGCGGTGATCGCGTCGATGAGGGCCGCGGCACCGCGCTTCGCGACGGTGATCCTCTTTCCGCCGCGGTCGGGGATCTGGCTGTAGAGCATCGACACCTTGTGCCTGAGCTCGGTGCCCGCCCAGATCACGACGACGTCCGCCCACGCGTGGTCGGCCGCGGCCCGCTCCTTCGTCCAGCGCGCCGTGCCATCGACCTGTCGCAGCTCCGCGATCGGAGCGAGCTGCCGGTCGATCTCCGAGCGCGTGCCCGCCGAGCCGCCCACGACGACGACGCGCAGCCTGCGTCCCGCTCCGCCGAGGCGCAGCGCGCTCCGTCGGGCAGCCGATCCTCCGCAGCGCCGACAGGCGCTCGCGCTCACGGCGATCAGCCGCCTGCCGTCGGCCGGCACGCCCGCGGCGCACTCCGCGCAGAGCAGGACGAACGCCCGCGCGAGGACCTCTTCGACGCGCGGGATCTTCTCCGGACTGATCCGGGTCTTGCGCGGGTTGGTCAGCCCGGCGGCCTCGAGCTCCGCCCGCGCGAGCGCGGTGTCCGCCTCGCTCCCGACGCCCAGACGCGCGAGCACGTCCACGATCGGGAGGCCGGCGCGCCCAGCCAACCTACGTCGCCCACTCGACCTGATCCGCGAGCGCCAGCTCAGTCCTCGCTCTTGAGGTCCGCCTCCGTCGGCTCGGCGTCCTCGAGGTCCTCGAGGCCCTCCTCGCCGTTCTCGTTCTCGTTCTCGTTCTCGTCCTCGTCGTCGAGGTCCTCGAGCGACAGCTCCTCCGCAGGGAGCGGCGCCGCCTCCTCCTCGTCCGCACCGAACATCGCGGCGAGCGCGCGGGCCTTGGGCATCCACTCGAGCTGCTCGCGGCGGCTGGGCAGGCCGGTGCCGGCGGGGATGAGCTTGCCGATGATGACGTTCTCCTTGAGACCCAGGAGGCGGTCCTTCTGGCCCATCGTCGCGGCCTCGGTGAGGACGCGCGTGGTCTCCTGGAAGGACGCCGCGGCGAGGAAGGAGGAGGTCGAGAGGCTCGCCTTGGTGACGCCGAGGAGCACGGTCTGCGCCGTGGCCGGCTCGCCGCCCGCGGCGATGGTCCGCGCGTTGATGTCCTCGAACTCGAAGCGGTCGAAGAGCTCCATCGGCAGCAGCTCGGTGTCCCCCGCCTCCTCGATGCGCACCTTGCGCAGCATCTGGCGGACGATGATCTCGATGTGCTTGTCGTTGATCGTCACGCCCTGGCTGCGGTAGACGCGCTGGACCTCGTTGACCATGTAGCGGTGGACGGCCTCGCGGCCGGAGATGCGCAGGATGTCCTGCGGGTTGGCCGAGCCGTCGGTGAGGAAGTCGCCGGCCGCGACCGTCTTGCCCGACTCCACGTTGAGCCGGGCGTTGTGCTCGACCTCGTAGACGCGCTCCTCCGTGTCCTTCATCGCGATGGTGATCTTGGAGCCGTCGACGCTGATCTTGCCGGAGACCGGCGCCGGCATGTCGGTCTTGCCCTTGGCGCGCCGCTCCGGCTTGGCGAGCGGCTGGCCGGCGCTGACCTCGTCGCCGTCGACGACCGCGAGCGCGTACCCGGCCGGGACGCTGATCGGCACGGTGTAATCCTGCGAGTTGCGCACGACGATCTTGCGTGAGCCGTCCGGGTCGCGGACGATCTCGGCGACGCCGTCGATCTCGCAGATGACCGCCATGCCCTTGGGCACGCGGGCCTCGAAGAGCTCCTCCACACGCGGCAGGCCCATGGTGATGTCCTTGCCCGCGGCGGCGACGCCGCCGGTGTGGAACGTGCGCATGGTGAGCTGCGTGCCGGGCTCGCCGATGGACTGCGCGGCGATGATGCCCACCGCCTCCCCCGCCTCGACGAGCTTGCCGGTCGCGAGGTTGCGCCCGTAGCAGGCGCGGCAGATGCCGTAGCGGGCGCGGCAGCCGAGCGGAGAGCGCACGCGGACGCGCTTCACTCCGGACTCCACGATCCGCTTGGCGAGCGCGTGGTCGATGTCGTCGCCGCGCGCCGCGACGACGGCGCCCTTGGCGTCGGTGATGTCCTGCGCCACCAGGCGCCCGAAGATGCGGTCGGCGAACGGCTCGACCATCGCCGGCTCGTCGGCGCTGATGAAGATGCCGTCCTCGTCGCCGCAGTCGTCGATGCGGACGATGACGTCCTGCGCCACGTCCACCAGACGGCGGGTGAGGTACCCGGAGTCCGCGGTACGGATGGCGGTGTCGGCGAGGCCCTTGCGGCCGCCGTGCGTCGAGATGAAGTACTCGAGCACCGAGAGGCCCTCGCGGAAGTTCGAGCGGATCGGCAGGTCGATGATGCGGCCCGACGGGTCGGCGATGAGGCCGCGCATGCCGCCGATCTGGCCCATCTGCTGCGTGTTCCCGCGGGCGCCGGACGTGGCCATCATGTAGACGGACCCGCGCCGGTCGAGCGCGTCCATCATCGCGTGGATGACGTTCTGCGTCGCGTCGGTCCAGATCTTCACCGTCGCGTCGTAGCGCTCCTGCTCGCTGATGAGGCCGCGCTGGAACTGGCGGTCGATCTCCGCGACCTTGGCCTCGGCGTCGCCGACGGTCTTGCCCTTGTCCCCGGGGATCGCGACGTCGTCGATGGAGATGCTCGTGCCGGCCTGCGTCGCCGCGGCGAAGCCGAGCTGCTTGATGCGGTCGACGACCTCGGCGGTCATCTCGTTGCCGTAGCGCTCGAAGACCTGCGTGACGAGGTCGCGGATCGCGCCGCGGTCGATCGTGCGGTTCACGAAGCGCAGCTCCTCGGGGAGCACCGCGTTGAACATCACGCGCCCGACGGTCGTGTCGTGGATCCTCCCACCGTGCGGGAACTTGCAGGGCGTCTGGTAGGTGACGAGGCCGAGGTCGAACGCCGACTGCACCTCGTTGTAGTCGCCGAAGATGCGCCTGTGCTCGGCGTCCCCGTCCCGGCCCTCGAGCGTGAGCCAGTACGTGCCGAGCACCATGTCCTGTCGCGGGGTCACGACCGGTGAGCCGTCCGCGGGCTTCAGGATGTTGCGGCTGGCGAGCATGAGGTTCTTCGCCTCGGCCTGCGCCGCGGCGGAGAGCGGGACGTGCACGGCCATCTGGTCGCCGTCGAAGTCGGCGCCGAAGGCCTCGCAGACGAGCGGGTGGATCTGGATCGCGTTGCCCTCGATGAGCTTCGGCATGAACGCCTGGATGCCGAGGCGGTGCAGCGTGGGAGCGCGATTGAGGAGGACCGGGTGGTCCTTGATGACCTCCTCGAGCACGTCCCACACCTCGGGCGAGACGCGCTCGACGTAGCGCTTCGCGCTCTTGATGTTGTGCGCGAGCCCGCGCTCGACGAGCTGGCGCATGACGAACGGCTTGAAGAGCTCGAGCGCCATCTTCTTCGGCAGACCGCACTCGTGGAGCTTGAGGTCGTTGCCGACGACGATGACCGAGCGGCCGGAGTAGTCGACGCGCTTGCCGAGCAGGTTCTGACGGAACCGCCCCTGCTTGCCGCGGAGCATGTCCGAGAGGCTCTTCAGCTTGTGGTTGCCGGTGCCCGAGATCGCGCGCCCGCGGCGGCCGTTGTCCATGAGCGCGTCGACCGCCTCCTGGAGCATGCGCTTCTCGTTGCGGATGATGATCTCCGGCGCGCCGAGCTCGAGGAGCCGCTTCAGCCGGTTGTTCCGGTTGATGACGCGGCGGTAGAGGTCGTTGAGGTCGCTCGTCGCGAACCGGCCGCCGTCGAGCTGCACCATCGGGCGCAGGTCCGGCGGGATGACCGGGAGGATGGTGAGGATCATCCACTCCGGCGAGGCCTCGCCGCGGCGCAGCGCCTTGATGAGCCGCAGCCGCTTGATGCTCTTCTTGCGCTTCTGGCCGCTGGACGAGCGCATGTCCTTCGCGAGCTCGAGCTCGAGCTTCTCGAGGTCGAGCTGCCGGATGATCTCGAGGATCGCCTCCGCGCCCATCTGCGCGCGGAAGTAGCGGTACTTGTCGGCGAACGTGCGGAACTCAGCCTCGGTCATGGTCTGCATCCACTTGATCGCGTCGACCTCGTCGCGCTTCGTGCGCGCCTCGTCGCGGACGACCTGCACGTCCGGCGCGATGTCCTGCCGGACGAGGCCGAGATCCTGGTCGGCGCGCATGCGGATGTCGGCGATGCGCTTCTCGCTCTCGCTGCGCGTCGCCTCCTCCTCCTTGCGGCCGGCCTTCACCAGCGCGTCGAGCTGCTTCTGCAGCGAGCGCTGGAGCTGCGTGAGCATCGAGCGGGTCACGTTGTCGCCCTTGGAGGCGAGCACCAGGTCGGCCTGCTTGAAGAAGATGTCCTTCTTCGCGGGCTTGCCGAGGCCCTCCTCGAGCTCCTCCTTCACCTTCGCCGCGGCGGTGGTGAGGGTGTCGGTCTGCTGCGCGAGCTCCTCCTCCATCTGGCGGACCTTCTGCTCGGTGGAGGTGCGGATGCGCATGATCTCGCCGTTCGCGCGCGACTCGATCGCGCCGGTGCGGTCGGAGATGGTCTGCTCGAGGCGGCGGATCTTCCCCTCGGCCTCTTCCTCGATCCCCTGCACGACGCGCTCGCGCTGGTGCTCGTCGATGTGCGTGACGACGTAGAGCGCGAAGTACAGGATGCGCTCGAGGTTGCGCGGCGACATGTCGAGCAGGATGCCGAGACGGCTCGGCGTCCCCTTGAAGAACCAGATGTGCGACACGGGGGACGCGAGCTGGATGTGCCCCATGCGCTCGCGCCGTACCTTCGCGCGCGTCACCTCGACGCCGCACTTGTCGCAGATGATCCCCTTGTAGCGGATCCGCTTGTACTTGCCGCAGTAGCACTCCCAGTCCCGCGTCGGCCCGAAGATCCGCTCGTCGAAAAGCCCGTCCTTCTCCGGCCGGAGCGTGCGGTAGTTGATCGTCTCCGGCTTGGTGACCTCGCCCGACGACCACTGCCGGATCTGGTCCGGCGACGCGAGCGAGATGCGGATCGCGTTGAACTCGTTCACTTCAAGCATGTGCGTTACTCCCCTGACTCGAGCCCGCTGATGTTGATGCCGAGATCCGGTGAGGAGTACGCGACGTCTTCGATGAACCGGATCTGCTCCTCCGCGTCGTTGAGCACCTCGACCGACAGGCCCAGCGACTGGAGCTCCTTGATGAGCACCTTGAACGACTCCGGGACGCCCGGCGGCTGGATGTCCTCGCCTTTGACGATGGCCTCGTACGTCTGCACGCGGCCGACGACGTCGTCGGATTTGACGGTGAGCAGCTCCTGGAGGATGTAGGCGGCGCCGTAGGCCTCGAGCGCCCACACCTCCATCTCGCCGAAGCGCTGCCCGCCGAACTGCGCCTTGCCGCCGAGCGGCTGCTGCGTGATGAGGCTGTACGGGCCCGTGGAGCGCGCGTGGATCTTGTCCTCCACGAGGTGGTGCAGCTTCAGCATGTAGATGTAGCCGACGGTGACGTCCTGCTGGAACGGCCGCCCGGTGCGCCCGTCGCGCAGCGCGACCTTGCCGCTGTCCGGCAGCCCGGCCTCGCGCAGCGCCGCCTTGATCGCGCCCTCCTTCGCGCCGTCGAAGACGGGCGTGGAGACGTGCATCCCGAGCGCGGCCGCGGCCCAGCCGAGGTGCGTCTCGAGGATCTGACCGATGTTCATGCGGCTCGGCACCCCGAGCGGGTTGAGCACGACGTCCACGGGCGTGCCGTCCGGCAGGAACGGCATGTCCTCGACCGGGAGGATCTTCGCGATGACGCCCTTGTTCCCGTGGCGGCCGGCCATCTTGTCGCCGACGCTGATCTTGCGCTTCTGCGCGACGGCGACGCGGATCATCTTGTTCACGCCGGGGAGGAGCTCGTCGTTGTTCTCGCGGCTGAACACCGCGACGTCGACGACCTTGCCGTGCTCGCCCGACGGGAGCCGCAGCGAGGAGTCCTTCACCTCGCGCGCCTTCTCGCCGAAGATCGCGCGGAGCAGCCGCTCCTCGGCGGTGAGCTCGGTCTCGCCCTTCGGCGTGATCTTGCCCACGAGGATGTCCTGCGGGCCGACCTCGGCGCCGATGTAGACGATGCCGTTCTCGTCGAGGTCGCCGAGCGCCTCCTCGCCGACGTTCGGGATGTCACGGGTGATCTCCTCGGGGCCGAGCTTGGTGTCGCGCGCCTCGCACTCGTACTTCTCGACGTGGATCGAGGTGAAGCGGTCGTCCTGGACGAGCTTCTCGGAGAGGATGATCGCGTCCTCGTAGTTGCCGCCCTCCCAGGGCATGAACGCGACGAGGATGTTCTGGCCGAGCGCGAGCTCGCCGTTGTCGGTCGAGTACGAGTCGGCGATGACCTGGTCCTTCTCGACGGCGTCGCCGACCGACACGAGCGGCCGCTGGTTGAAGCAGGTGCCCTGGTTCGTGCGGACGAACTTCTGGAGCTTGTAGCGGAAGGCGTCGCCGCCCTCCTCCTCCACCCAGATCTCCGTCGCGGAGACCGAGCGGACGGTCCCGTTGGCGCGCGCGGTGACCACCTGGCCCGAATCGCGCGCGGCGCGGTACTCGATGCCGGTGCCGATGATCGGCGCCTCGGGGCGGATGACCGGCACGGCCTGGCGCTGCATGTTCGAGCCCATGAGCGCGCGGTTCGCGTCGTCGTGCTCGAGGAACGGGATGAGCGCGGCCGACACGGAGACGATCTGCTTGGGCGACACGTCCATGTAGTCGGCGTTCTGCGGGGACGACTCGTGGTACTCGGCGCCGCGGTGGACCTGCACGCGGTCGTCGACGAAGAAGCCCTTCGCGTCGAGCCGCGCGTTGGCCTGCACGACCGTCGCGAGCTCCTGCTCGTCGGCGGTGAGGTACACGATCTCGTCCGAGACATGCGCCCTGCCGTCGGTCTTCTCGATGCGCCGGAACGGCGACTCGATGAACCCGTACGGGTTCACCCGCGCGTACGTGGCCAGGGATCCGATGAGGCCGATGTTCGGGCCCTCCGGCGTCTCGATCGGGCAGATGCGGCCGTAGTGCGTCGGGTGGACGTCGCGAACCTCGAAGCCCGCGCGCTCACGCGTCAGGCCGCCCGGCCCGAGCGCCGAGACGCGGCGCTTGTGGGTGACTTCGGACAGCGGGTTGGTCTGGTCCATGAACTGCGAGAGCTGCGACGAACCGAAGAACTCGCGCACCGCGGCAACCGCAGGCTTCGCGTTGATCAGATCGTTCGGCATCACGGTCGAGACGTCGACCGAGCTCATTCGCTCCTTCACCGCGCGTTCCATGCGCAGCAGGCCGACGCGGTACTGGTTCTCGAGCAGTTCGCCCACCGAACGCACGCGGCGGTTGCCGAGGTTGTCGATGTCGTCGACTTCGCCCTTGCCGTCCTTGAGGTTCACCAGTTCCTTGACCACGGCGAGGATG
>DAIDAP010000022.1 GCA_027310565.1 Chloroflexota bacterium
AGCGAGGGCCGCGGTCTCGTGGAGGGTCTTCGCCTGGGGACGGCCGCGGGCGCCGCGACCGCGATGGTGCCCGGCACGCAGCTCTGTGCCCCGGACGAGGTGGCGCGCCTGCTGCCCGAGGTCCTCGTCCGGCCGGTCTAGTGTCGCTCCGCGGCGCCGGCGCCCGCGGACGCTCTCGCGTACCGCGCGAGCACCTCGGCGTACGCGCTCAGCTTCGCTTCGACACGGGCGTGCAGCGTGCCCTCCGGATAGCTCCCGTCGGCCCGCGGCTCGCCGGCCGGCTGCCCCGTCAGCAGCTCGAGCGCGTCGTCGATCCGCTCGATCGCCCAGACGTGGAACGTTCCCGATGCGACCGCGTCGACGACCTCGTGGTCCAGCATGAGGTGGCGCACGTTCGACGCGGGGATGACGACGCCCTGCGTGCCGGTGAGACCCTGCGCCCTGCAGACCGCGAAGTGCCCCTCGATCTTCTCGTTGACGGCCCCGACCGCCTGGATCCGGCCACGCTGGTCGACGGAGCCGGTGACGGCGATGCCCTGGTCGACCTCGGCGTCCGCCAGGCTCGAGAGGATCGCGAGCAGCTCGCTGCTCGACGCGCTGTCGCCCTCGACGCCTCCGTAGCTCTGCTCGAACGTGAGGTGCGCCGACAGCCCCAGCGGGTGGCGCTGGCCGTACGTGCCGCGGAGGTAGCCGGCGAGGATGAGGACCCCCTTGCTGTGCGTCGGACCGGAGAGCTCGACCTCGCGCTCGATGTCGATGACCCCCTCGGTGCCCGGGGCGGTCCGTGCGGTGATGCGGGAAGGTCGCGCGAACGCGTAGTCGGCGAGGTCGACCACCGAGAGGCCCAGGACCTGCCCGACCACCTTCGCATGCGTGTCGATGGCGATGGTGCCGTCGGTGATGGCGCGCTGCATCTCGTCCTCGAGGAGTGCGCCGCGCCGCCTGCGCTCGGCGACGGCTCGCTCCACGTCGGCCGCACGCACGGCCGGCACGCCCTCGCCGCGCGCGCGCTGGGCCGCCTCGACGATGAGCTCCTCGATGAGACCGAGGCGGCCGGCGAGCCGCTCGCGGTGCTCGACCAGACGCGCACCCTCCTCGACGACGCGCGCGACGGCCTCCGCGGTGAACGGCGGCAGCGATCGGTCGCGCACGCTCTTCGCGACGAATCCGGCGTACGTACGCATCGCCTCCGGCGTGCGCTCCACGAACGGAGTGAACTCGGACTTGATCTTGAAGAGGCGCGCGAAGTCCGGATCGAACCGCCGCAGGATCGTGTAGGTGAGGAGGTCGCCGATCAGCACGACGCGCACGTCGAGCGGCGCCGGCTCGGGCTTGAGCGTCGCGGCGGGGAACGCGGCGAACTGCTCGATGGGGTTCTCGATGCGCACCTCGTGGTCGCGCAGCGCGCGCTTCAGCGCCTCGTACGCGTACGGGCTCGTCAGCACGTCCCTGGCCTGGAGCACGAGGTAGCCGCCGTTCGCGCGGTGGAGCGCGCCCGCGCGGATGTAGCGGAAATCCGTGTGCATCGCGCCGACGCTCGCGCGGTAGTCGACGCGGCCGATGAGGTTCGCGAGCGTGGGGTTCGGCTCGCTCTCCACCGGCGCGCCCTCCCCGGGCTGCCGGGCCACCGCGACGTTCACCCCGTAGCGGATCCACGGACGCCCGGCCCCGAGGAGCTCGATCTCGGCGGACGGCTCCTCGCCCGACCGGAACTCGTAGAGCCTCTCGACGATGTCCTCCTGGATCTTCTCGAGGTGGCGGAGCACGACCGGGTACGCGGCGTACCGGGACCGCAGCGCGTCGAGCGGCTGACCCACGGCGACCACGGCGATGTCCCGGTCGACCGCGTGGAGGGCCTCGTGCCCCTCGCGGTCGAGACGCTTCAGCGTCGCGACGGTCTCGTCGACCTTCGCGCGCAGCTGGGCGGAGGCTTCGGCGATCTGCCGCTTGCGCTCGTCGGTGAGCAGCTCGAACCGCTCCGGCGTCAGCGGCTTCCCGTCGACGAGCGGCCCGCTCACGATCCCGACCGGCGTGACCTCGACGGCGAACCCGAGGCTGTCGGCGAGAGCGGCGAGCTCGCGCATCGCCGCGTCGCGTTCGGTGTTCGTCCTCTTCAGGGCCTCGGCGCGGCGGCGCTCGTACTCGGCCCCCTCGAAGACCTTGGGGACCTCGGACCGGCAGCGCGCGACGAGGTCGTCGAGGTCGTGCTCGAGCGTCCGTCCCTGTCCGGCGGGGAGCTCGAGGAGGATGGGACGGTAGGGATCGTCGAAGCTGTGGAGGTAGCAGAGGTCGCTGCCGGTCGGCCGCCGCGACGCGGCGCGCTTCACGAGGCCCATCACCGCGGTGCTGCGGCCGGACCCGCTCGGCCCGGCGACGAACACGTTGTACTCCGGGTCGTCGATCTCGAGCGCGACCGCGATGGCGGCGAGCCCGCGGTCCTGGCCGACGACCCGGTCGAGGGGTGCGACGTCGTTCGTCGTCGCGAATCCGAGCGCCGCGGGGTCGCAGCGCCAGCGCAGATCCGCCGGCGAGAGCGGCTCGATGCGGGCAGGCGTCGCGAGGGCCCCGCCCACGGTGTCACCGGCCCCGAGGGGTCTCACAGGCCGATGCTCGTCGTCCGTCCGACAGGCGGGAAGGTCCAATGGTCCCCGTCAGCGTGCCGAACGCACCGATCACGGTGACCGCGGACCCTCGCCCGGTGCCCGCCGCCCGACGACCATGGGGATCGTGTCGGGCTCCCTCCGGATCGCCCGTATCGCGGGCATCGAGATCCGCGTCCACGTCTCCTGGCTGCTCATCTTCGCCCTCGTCACCTACTCGCTCGCGAGCGCGGTCCTGCCCGCGAGCTGGTCCGCCGAGAAGCAGCTCGCGATCGCCGCGCTGGCCGCGCTGCTGTTCTTCGCCTCGATCGTCGCGCACGAGCTGGCGCACTCGCTCGTCGCGCGGCTCGCCGGGCTCTCCGTCTCGTCGATCACGCTGTTCCTCCTCGGCGGCGTGGCGAACCTCCGGCAGGAGCCGCCCGGCGCGCGTGTCGAGCTGGTCATGGCGATCGCCGGACCGCTCACGAGCTTCGCCATCGCCGGGCTCGCCTGGGGCGCCGGGCTCGCCGCGGGTGCCGCGCTCGATCCGGCCTACGCGGGCACGGTCACGCCGATCACGGACTATCTGACGACGGTCAACGTCGTCGTCGGCATCTTCAACCTGCTGCCCGGCTTCCCGCTCGACGGTGGACGGGTCCTGCGCGCGATCGTGTGGGCCGTCCGCGGCGAGCGTGCGCGGGCCACCGAGATCGCCGCCCGGGCCGGCCAGGTGGTCGCGGTCGGTATCGGCCTCGTCGGCGGGCTCGTGATCCTGATCGGCGACATCGGCGGGCTGTGGTACCTCGTCATCGCCTACTTCCTCTACGAGATGGCCGGCGCGTCGCTCGAGCAGGAGCGCATTCTCGTCGCGGCGCGCGGCGCGCGCGTCCGACAGCTCATGACGACCGACGTGATCGTCGCGCGCGAGGGCATGTCGGTCGCGAGCGTCGTCGACGAGCTCATGCTCCCCTACGGCGTCGAGGCCGTCCCCGTCGCCGACGGCCGCACGCTCCGCGGCCTCGTGACGATGCGCGAGCTCCGCGCGACGCCGCGGGCGTCCTGGCCGGCCGTGGACGTTGCGCGGATCATGCGCCGCGCCGGCGACGTCCCGACCGCCGATCCGGACGACGACCTCGCGGGCGTCCTCGAACGTTTCGAGACGACGCCGCTCGTGCCCGTCGTCCGCGACGGCGAGCTCGTCGGGACGCTCTCGGCCGCGAGCGTCACGGCCTACGTGCGCACGCGCCTGACGCTCGACACGGGCACGCTCGCGAGCGGGTCGACGCTCCCGCGGTGAATTCGTGCGGATGCCGCGAGCGGCGCCTCGTGGCCGAGCCCGGGGGAGCTGTGCATGCTCGGTCGGCCGACTACGGGCCACCACGGCGCGCGGCATGCGTGCGGACCTTCCGTTCGACCTCGTGACGGTCCCAGCGCTCCTTCTCGTGCGCGGCCTCGTCGGCGCGCAGGCGACGGGCCGCCTTGTCGAGCGGCGCGCCCATCGGGGCGCAGCTCCCGCACACGCCCTCGACCAGCGGCGCGCCGCACTCCGGACAGCGTTCGGCGTCGCGCATCAGGCCGGTACGGGCGCCGGACGCACGGGCGGCGTGGGCACCGCACGACCCGAGCCGGCGCGGATCACGCGCAGCAGGTAGGCGAGCCAGACCGGCGCGGCGACGATGCCGCCGGCCCGCGCGTCCGCGACCCCCTCCACGAAGACGTCCGTGGGCGGCGTGAGGATCGCGACGGAGAGCGCCCGGTAGATGCCGACCGGGACCAGGATCACCGTCGCGATCCCGAACACGAAGGTGCCGAGCACGTCGTACGCGCGGTGGAGCGTCGAGGTGCGCTCGTCCGGATCGCCGAGACGCGCGCGCGCGAAGCGGTGCCCACCGTAGAAGACCGCACCGAACACGACGAGGGTGAGGCCGCGCAGCAGGTCGTTCTGCATGCGCAGCTCGGTCTCGTGCGCGTACGAGACGTACGGGTCCCCGAACGGCGGGACCGGCGCCCGGCCGTAGATCGCCTCGATGCCGAAGAGCCGCGCCGCGCCCCAGTCGAGGATCGCCGCGGCCCCGATCGCGACCACCAGGACGCCCGCGAGCGACGCCAGGTAGAGGTAGAACCGCAGCAGGCTCCGCGGCGAGAGGTCCACGCCGACGAGGTCCTTGCGGAAGACGAGCAGGAGCGTGAGCGCGACGACGCCGGCCACGCTGGCGGCGAGCAGAACGCCGATGACCATGACCACCCTCCCCGGACGAGATTCCGCCACGGTCGACTCTGGTCCGGCGCAGCCAGACGAGGGAAGGGTCGGCGGGCGGCGCGACGTGGGTCCAACGGCTCAATACCGGTGTCGGCGAAGGACCGACGCTCGTCCCGTGGAGCACGTGGAGGAACGGCCCCTGACACGGCGGGAGGCGGTCGCCTGGACGCTCTTCGGACTCGCGCTGTTCGCGGCCTTCGTCGTCCTGCTGATCCAGGACCAGATGGCCTGACCGAGACCGGCGGCCTCGGCAGCGCCGAGGCGCGGGCGATCCTGGCGCGCGACGGGCCGAACGAGCTGGTGCGGGCACGCCGGTTCGTCCCGCTGCGCGAGTTCGCGCGCCTCGCGACGAGCCCGCTCATCGTCATGCTCCTCGTCGCGAGCCTCGTGTCCGCGGCCGTCGGCGAGCCGGTGCAGGCGGTCGTCATCGCCGTCATGGTCCTCATGGGCGTCATCCTCTCCTTCTGGCAGAGCGCGCGCGCCAGCGGCGCGACGGAGCGCCTGCGCGCGCTCGTCGCCCCGACCGCCACGGTGCGCCGCGACGGCGAGTGGCGCGAGATCCCTCAGCGCGAGGTCGTGGCCGGTGACCTCATCCGCCTCTCCGCCGGCGACCTCGTCCCGGCCGACGCGCGGCTCGTCGCCTCGCGCGACCTGCACGTCCAGGAAGCCGCGCTGACCGGGGAGTCGGCGCCGGTGGAGAAGGGCGAGCCGGGCGGCGCGGCGGAGCACGGCGACCTCCTCTACCTGGGCACCTCGGTGACGACGGGCACCGCGACCGCCGTGGTGTACGCGACCGGCGCGCGGACCGAGCTCGGCCGGATCGCGGCCTCGCTGGCGAAGGCGCCTCCCGAGACCGAGTTCGACCGGGGCAGCCGCACGTTCGGCTACTTCGTGATGCGGCTCGTCCTGTTCCTCCTCGTGTTCGTCGCGCTCGTGAACATCGCGCTCCGTCGCGATCCGCTCCAGTCGCTGCTCTTCGCCATCGCGCTCGCCGTCGGGCTCACGCCGGAGTACCTGCCGATGATCATGACCATCACCCTCGCTCAGGGTGCGTCGCGCATGGCGAAGCGCGGCGTCATCGTGAAGACGCTCGGCGCGATGCAGAACCTCGGGAGCATGGACGTCCTGTGCAGCGACAAGACGAACACGCTCACCACCGGGGAGCTCGTCCTGGAGCGATCGGTCGACGCGCGCGGCGCGGCGAGCGACGACGTCCTCCGGCTCGCGTCGCTCAACGCCGCGCTCCAGACGGGGATCGCGAGCGGCCTCGACGCGGCGATCCTCGCGCGACAGGCGCCCGAGCTCGGCGACGTCCGCAAGCTCGACGAGATCCCTTTCGACTTCGACCGCCGCTGCCTCTCGGTCGTCGCCGAGCGCGGCGGCTCCCGGGTGCTCGTGACGAAGGGCGCGCCGGAGGACGTGCTCGCGCGGTGCGCGCTGGACGGCGAGGCGCGCCGGGCCGCCGACGCTACGCTCGACGCTCTGTCGCGCGAGGGGCTGCGGGTGCTCGCCGTCGCTTCGCGCGCGGTGCCGGAGCGCCCGGCGTACGGACGCGCCGACGAGCGCGACCTCGCGCTCGCGGGGTTCCTCGCGTTCGCGGACCCGCCGCTCCCCGGCGCGGCCGCGGCGCTCTCCGCGCTGCGCGACGACGGCGTCGACCTGAAGGTGCTGAGCGGCGACCACGCGGCGGTCGCGCGCCACGTCTGCGGGGCGCTCGGGCTCGACGTGACCAGCGTCCTGACCGGTGCGCAGGTCGACGCGATGGACGACCGCGCCCTCGCCGAGGCCGTCTCGCGGACGAGCGTGTTCGCGCGCGTCCGCCCCGAGCAGAAGGAGCGGATCATCAGGCTGCTGCGCCGGCAGGGCCACGTCGTCGGCTTCCTCGGCGACGGCGTGAACGACGCGCCGTCGCTGCACGCCGCGGACATCGGCATCTCGGTCGAGCGCGGCGTCGAGGCGGCGAAGGACGCCGCCGCGGTCATCCTCCACGGGACCGGGCTCGCGGTCATCCACGAGGGCATCCTCGCCGGACGGCGCGCCTTCGGGAACGTCGTGAAGTACCTGCTCATGACCACGAGCTCGGACTTCGGGAACATGATCAGCATGGCCGCGGCGTCGCTCTTCCTGCCCTTCCTGCCGCTGCTCCCGCGCCAGATCATCCTCAACGACCTGCTCTACGACGTCGCGCAGATGGCCATCCCGTCCGACGCCGTCGACGCCTCGTACATGCGCAAGCCGCGGCGCTGGGACATCGCGCTCATCCGCCGCTTCATGTTCGTGCTCGGACCGGTGAGCTCGCTCTACGACTTCGCGACGTTCGCCGTGCTGCTCGCGCTCTTCCGCGCGGACGCGTCGCTCTTCCAGAGCGGGTGGTTCGTCGAGTCGCTCGCGACGCAGACGCTGGTCGTCTTCGTCATCCGCACCGGCGGGAACCCGCTCCGCAGCCGCCCGAGCGCGCCGCTCCTCGCGCTCGCCCTCGGCGTCGTCGCGCTCGCGGCGGTGCTCCCCTACACGCCGCTGGCGCAGGACCTCGGTCTCGTGCCGCTGCCCGTACCGTACTTCGCCGTGCTGGCCGTGCTCGTGCTGAGCTACCTGGCGGTGGTGCAGGCGGTGAAGGTGCGGGTGTTCGCGCGCGAGGAGCGGCTGCTGGGCTGAGTCGCGCAGGGGTGGACGGGCTACCGCGCGCTCGCGCGTCGCCGTCGGCGCGGCGCGCCGCGCACCAGGAGGACGGGTGCGGCGGCGTGCCGGGCGACGCCCTCCGCGACGCTCCCGAGGAAGAGCCGGGCGAGCCCGGTGCGGCCGTGCGTCCCGAGCACGACGAGGTCCGCGCGCCAGCGCCTCGCGTCGGCGGCGATGGCACCGCTCGCGTCGTGCGACACCGTCTCGAGCATCGCCGCGTCCAGCCGCGTGCCCGCGGCGCGCGCCTGCCGGCGCGCGGCGCCGATCACCGCGCGTCCCGCCGCGAGCGCCGCGTCGCGGTACGCGTCGACGTCGATGTAGGCCTCCCCGAGCGACGCGGCCGGGAACGTGTCGGCGACATGGACCGCGCGGACCGCCGCGCGCCGCTCCTTCGCGAAGCGCAGCGCCGTGCCGAGGGCTCGCTTCGCGGGATCGCTGCCGTCGACTGCGACGAGGATGCGACCGAAGGACCGCCCGGCGCGCCGGCGCCGGGGCGCGCGCTTCACCAGCAGCACCGCCGTCGTCGCGTGCCGCGCGACATCTTCGGCGACGCTCCCGAGCACGACGCGCGCGAGCCCCGAGCGGCCGTGCGTGCCGAGGGCGACGAGGTCCGCGCGCCAGCGCGCGGCCTCCTCGACGATCGCGCCGGAGGTGTCGTGCACCAGCGTCTCGACGACGGCGGCCTCCGTGCGGACGCGCTCGGCCCGGGCGCGCGCCTCGGCGCGGCGGATCACCTGCCGCCCCGCGGCGAGCGCGCCCTCCCGATAGCCGTCGAGCCAGATGTACGTGTCCTCGATCCCCGCCGGGGGCACCGTGTCCGCGACGTGGACGACGCGCACCTTCGCGTCCTGCTCCCTCGCGAGCCGCAGCGCCGCCGTCAGCCCCGCGCTCGAGGGACCGCTGCCATCGACCCCGACGAGGATGCGCCGGAACATTCCGGTCACATTGTGCGGCCGTCGCGCGCGCGACCCGGCTTCCCCGCCCGCGCCGCGGCGCGCTTCGCGCGCTTCGGCACGCGCTTGCCGGCCCGTGTCTGCCGCGACGAGCCACGGCGCGGCCGGCGCCCCGCGAGCGCCTCGCGCACCGCGACGGGTAACCGGCCGCCGCCGGTCGTGAGCGCCGCGTCGTGGCGCGATCGGAGCTCCGGCGCGCCGACGCGTCGGGTCATCGGTCGATCGGCGCGCGCACGACGAGGACGGACATGGGCGCGTGGGTCAGCACGTTGCGCGCGACGCTCCCCAGCACCACGCGCTCGAGTCCCGTCCTGCCGTGGCTTCCCATGACGATGACGTCGGCCTCGTGCTCGAGGGCCGCCATGATGATCTCGTTCGCGGGATCGCCGAAGCGCGTATCGCTGCGCGCGGGCACGCCCGCCTCGGTGAGGCGGACCGCCGCGTCCTCGGCGATGAACCCGTGGACGCCGCGCAGCGCGTCCACGCCCTCGGCGTAGCTCTGCTTCGCGTCCTCGTGCCGCACCGGGCCGAGCCCGGTCACCGCGTACACCGGCGCGACGCTCACCACGCGCGTCCGCAGACCGCGGAAGATGGGCCAGCCGCCGACGAGCGCCGTCGCGCGCGCCGCCTCGGCCGACCCGTCGTCCGCGACGACGACCCGCTTCAGGCGCGGGACGCGAGCGACGAGCACCGGGCGCCCGGCGCGGTCGACGACCTCGGCCGCGACCGAGCCGAGGAGCATCGTGGCGAGCGGTCCGCGGCCGCGGCTGCCGGCGACGACGAGATCGGCGCGCAGGCGCTCGGCCTCGCGCACGATCTCGGTGGCCGGCCGCCCGCGGCGCATGGCCGTCTCGACCGCGCGATCGCCGACCGCGATGCGGGAGCGCGTCTCGGCGAGCTGCGTGTCGATCTCCTCGCGCATCTCGCGGTCGAGCGCGATGAGCGCGTCCGGCGGCAGCTCCATCCCCGCCGCGAACGGCTCGTAGACGCTGAGCGCCTCGATCGTGGAGCCCTGCGGCCAGGCGACCGACCCCACGAGGTCGGCGGCGACGGTCGCCTGCGGCGAGCCGTCCGTGGCGAGCAGGATCCGGTCGAGCGTGAGGACGTCCATGCGGCACCTCCTGGCAGGACCACGCTGCCCCGTGGCGGGGCGGGCCGGAAGGGCCGAAGGGCCGCGCGGCCGGCGCCTGGTTGCGGCTCGCCTGTAGGGCAGGGCCGCGCGCGCGCGGCAGCCGCCACCCGCCAGCCGGCGCACGGCCTGCGACGGAGCATCGGAGGGTGATCGACACGTTCCGCGACCGCGCGGACGCGGGCCGCCGCCTCGCGGACCGGCTCGGCTCCTACGCGGCCGACCGTCCGGTCGTCCTCGCGCTGCCGCGCGGCGGCGTCGTGACGGCGTTCGAGATCGCCCGCACGCTGCACGCGCCGCTCGACGTGCTCGTCGTGCGCAAGCTCGGCGCGCCGATGCAGCCCGAGTTCGGCGTCGGGGCGATCGCCCCGGGCGGCGTCCGCATCGTCGACCGCGGCTCCATGCGCCTCGCGGGGATGAGCGAGCGCGACCTCGAAGACGTCGTGCGCAGCGAGACCGCCGAGCTCGAGCGCCGGGAGCGGCGCTACCGGCAGGGCCGCGGACCGCTCGACGTGCGCGGCAGGACCGTGATCCTCGTCGACGACGGGATCGCGACGGGTGTGACGGCCCGCGCCGCGATCGCCGCTCTGCGCGGAGCGGGCGCGGGCCGCATCGTCCTCGCCGTGGGCGTCTGCGCGCCCGACACCGCGCGGCGGCTGCGGCCGGAGGTGGACGACCTCGTATGCGTGCTGCTCCCGGACGACCTCACGGCCGTCGGGCTGTACTTCGACGACTTCCGCCCGGTCGAGGACGACGAGGTGACCGACCTGCTCGCGCGCTCGGGCTCGGCGGTGCCGGCGTGACCGTCCTCGAGCGCGGCACCGACCTCGTCGTCGAGACGCCGCAGGGCCGGCTCGACGGCACGCTGGCGGTCCCGCTCGGCGCGACCGGTGTGGTGGCGTTCGCGCACGGCAGCGGCAGCTCGCGTCACAGCCCGCGCAACGTCGCGGTCGCGGAGGCGCTCTCCGAGGCCGGTCTCGCGACCTACCTCGTCGACCTGCTCACGCCCGCGGAGGGCGTGCTCGACGAGATCGACGCGCGGTTCCGCTTCGACATCGCGCTCCTCGGCAGGCGCGTCGTCGCCGTCGTCGACACGCTCGAGCGGTCGGTCGCGCTCCCGATCGGCCTCTTCGGCGCGAGCACCGGCGCCGCGGCCGCGCTCATCGGCGCCGCCGAGCGGCCCGCGCTCGTGCGCGCGGTGGTGTCGCGCGGCGGCCGCCCGGACCTCGCCACGGCCGCGCTCGGCCGCGTGCGCGCGCCGACCCTCCTCATCGTCGGCGGCGCGGACCACGAGGTGCTGCGGCTCAACCGCGAGGCCCTCGCGGCGATGCGCGCTCCGGTCCGCGAGCTCGCGGTGGTCGACGGCGCGACCCACCTGTTCGAGGAGCCCGGCGCGCTCGAGCGGGTCTGGGCGCTCGCCGCGTCCTGGTTCGTCCGCCACCTGGGCGCGCGGCGCGCCTGACGGTCAGCCGGGCGAAGCGGCCGCGCCCAGCGCCCCGCGCGCGATGACGACGTCCTCGCGCGCCTCCACGCGCAGCACCGCGGGCGGGCCCGACGCCAGCACCGCGTCCTCGCGCACGTCCTCGGCGGCGACGGCGGGGACGCCGATGGACGCGAGCCGGCCTGCGATGTCGGCGCGCAGGCCCGCCGCGTGCTCGCCGACGCCGCCGGTGAACACGAGCGCGTCGAGGCGCGGCAGCGCCGTCGCCGCGGCCGCGATGCCCGCGGCCGCGGCACGCGCGAAGATCGCGAGCCCGAGCGCCGCGTCCGGATCGTCCGCCGCGCGCGCGACGAGCGTCCGCACGTCGGCGGTCCCCGTCAGCGCGAGCAGGCCCGCGCGGTGCTCCAGCACGTCGGCGAGATCGTCCGCGCCGAGCGCGTGGTCGCGCTGCGCGGCGACGAGGATCCCCGGGTCGATCGATCCCGCCCGCGTCGCCATGACGAGCCCCTCGAGGGGCGTCATCCCCATCGACGTCGCGGCGGATCGCCCCCGCCATACGGCCGTGACCGAGCACCCCGCCCCGAGGTGCGCGACGACGAGCCCGAGATCGCCGGCGTCACGAGCCAGGAGCTCGGCCGCGCGCTCCGTCGACCACGCGCACGAGATCCCGTGGAACCCGTAGCGGCGGTAGCCCCACCGCTCGTACCAGGAGCGCGGCAGCGCGTACAGGTACGCCTCCGGGGCGAGGGTCGCGTGGAACGCCGTGTCGAAGACTGCGACGTGCGTCGCGGCCGGCAGCGCCTCGCGCGCGGCGTCGATCACCGCGGCGGCGACGGGATTGTGGAGGGGCGCGAGCGGCGCGAGCGCGCGGATCGCGTCGAGCACGGCCTCGTCGATCCGCACCGGCGCGGTGAAGCGCGAGCCGCCGTGCACGACGCGATGGCCGACGGCTGCGACCTCGCGGGGCACGGCCACGGCGATCGCCTCGAGCGCCTCCGCGAGGGACGCGCGCGCGTCGTCGACGCTGTGGAGCGCCGTCGTGGCCGTCCCGACGGTCCGCCGCGGCGCTCCGTCCGCCAGCACGCTCGCCTTCAGCGTCGCCGATCCGGCGTTCAGCACCAGCACGCGCGCCACCGCGCGAGGCTAGTCTTCCGGTAGCGAGCCTGCAGCGGGGAGCGGCGCGATGCGAACGAGAGCGGCGGGGCGGCTGGACGCGACGGAGCTGCGGCGCATCGACGCGTACTGGCGCGCGGCGAACTACCTCTCGGTCGGCCAGATCTACCTGCTCGACAATCCCCTGCTCCGCGAGCCGCTCGCGCCGGAGCACATCAAGCCGCGCCTGCTGGGACACTGGGGCACGACACCGGGCATCAACTTCGTGCTCGCGCACATGGACCGCGCGATCCGCGCGCACGACCTGAACGCCATCGCGATCATCGGACCGGGCCACGGCGGTCCGGCCGCGCTCGCGAACGCCTGGCTCGAGGGGACCTACACCGAGCGCTACCCCGAGATCACGCGCGACGCGGAGGGCATGCGCCGCCTCTTCCGCCAGTTCTCGTTCCCCGGCGGCGTGCCGAGCCACGTCGCCGCGGAGGTGCCCGGCTCGATCCACGAGGGCGGCGAGCTCGGCTACTCGCTCGCGCACGCGTACGGCGCGGCCTTCGACGACCCCTCGCTCCTGGTGTGCTGCATCGTCGGCGACGGCGAGGCCGAGACCGCCGCGCTCGCGGCGAGCTGGCACGGCGACAAGTTCCTCGACCCGGCGACCGACGGCGCGGTGCTGCCGGTGCTGCACCTCAACGGGTACAAGATCGCCAACCCGACCGTCCTCGCGCGGATGCCGGAGGCCGAGCTGCGCGCGCTGCTCGAGGGCTACGGCCACGCGCCGATCTTCGTCGAGGGCGACGACCCGCCGCCGACGCACGAGCGCATGGCCGCGGCGCTGGACGAGGCGCTCGCGGCCATCGCCGAGATCCAGCGCGCCGCGCGTGCGGCGAAGCGCCCGGCCCGGCCGCGCTGGCCGATGATCGTGCTGCGCACGCCGAAGGGCTGGACCGGGCCCGCCGTCGTCGACGGGAAGCCGGTCGAGGGCACCTCGCGCGCGCATCAGGTGCCGCTCGACGGGGTGCGGACGAACGGCGAGCACCGCGCCCAGCTCGAGCGCTGGATGCGGAGCTACCGTCCCGAGGAGCTGTTCGACCGGGACGGCGCGCCCTCGCTCGAGATCGCGGCGTTCCCGCCGAGCGGCGACCGGCGCATGAGCGCGAACCCGCGCGCGAACGGCGGCCTGCTGCTGCGGGACCTCGACCTGCCGGACTTCCGCGAGTACGCGGTGCGCGTGCCGCGGCCGGGCGCGGCGCGGGCGGAGGCGACGCGCGTGCTCGGGACGTGGCTGCGCGACGTCATCGCGCGCAACCGGGATCGCTTCCGTCTCTTCGGGCCGGACGAGACCGCCTCGAACCGGCTCGACGCGGTGTACGAGGCGACGGACAAGGTGTTCATGGACGGCGTCCTTCCGACCGACGAGCACCTCGGGCCGGAGGGACAGGTGGTGGAGGTGCTGTCGGAGCACCTGTGCGAGGGCTGGCTGGAGGGCTATCTGCTCACCGGACGCCACGGCCTCTTCAACTGCTACGAGGCGTTCATCCACATCGTCGACTCGATGTTCAACCAGCACGCGAAGTGGCTGAAGGGCACCCGAGAGATCCCCTGGCGGCGGCCGATCGCCTCCCTCAACTACCTCCTGTCCTCGCACGTGTGGCGACAGGACCACAACGGGTTCTCCCACCAGGACTCCGGGTTCATCGACCACGTGGTGAACAAGAAGGCCGAGATCATCCGCGTATACC
>DAIDAP010000001.1 GCA_027310565.1 Chloroflexota bacterium
CGCATCGCCATCCCAGGCTCCATCCGCATCGCCCAGCGCGTCCCCGTCCGCATCCGCCGACCCATCGGCCTCGCCCAGCGCCGAGCCCTCCGCATCGCCGAGCGCATCGCCATCCCAGGCTCCATCCGCATCGCCCAGCGCCTCGCCGTCGCCGATCCCCGCGCCGTCTCCCTCCGGTCCGGCCGTCGCGCTCGGCTCGACGGCGCAGCGCGTCGACGCGGGCAGCGACGCGACCGTGACCGCGACCGTGACCGACAGCTCCGGCGCGCCGCTCTCCGGCGTTACCGTCGACTTCACCGCGCCGGGCGGCACGTTCTCCGGTGCGTCCTCGTGCACCACCGGCGCGGACGGCACGTGCTCGGTCAGCGTGACGAGGCCCGACTACGGCCTCGTGCCCGTCGCCGCGTCGTCGTCGGTGGACGACGGGACGGGGACGAGCACGACGACGACGATCGCGGGGTCGACGAGCGTCGCGTTCCGTGCGCCGTGGACCGTCGCGCCGACGACGACGGGCGGCAGCGCCCTCGGAGTCACCACCGCCGGCGGCGACCTCGCGGTGACCGTCGATGGCGCGACCGAGACGCGTCCCGGTCAGACCGTCACGAGCCTCGGGATCACCGCGCCGGCCGACAGCACGCTCACCGTCGACGCGACGGGCGGGGCCATCGAGGCGCCCATCAGCTACGACGGCGGCGGTGGCACCAGCGCGGTCGAGGTCAAGGCGGCCGAGGCGACCTTCACCGTGGATCCGAACACCCGCAGCGGGGCGGCCACGACGCCGACCGCCGCGGTGAGGCTCACTTTTTCCAAGGTCTGGACGGTGAAGGCGAGCGGGGCGGGCGCCACGCTCGCGGGACCGCCGGCCGACACGACGTGGGTCCTGAACGGCCCCGGCGCGGGGACGGTCGCGGCGACGACGGCGCCGTCGGGGACGATGGCCTACCAGGGCTTCACCAACCTCAGCGGCGCGGCGAACAACCGGGACACGTTCGTCGTCACCACCGGAGCGAAGCTCGCCGGTACCGTCGACGGCGGCGCCGGCGGCTTCGACAGCATGAAGGTCGACGGCGTTCCCGTTCGGGAGAGCAATCCGACGAGTCCGAATTCGGGAAGCGTCACGACGGCCGGCGGCGACGTCATCACCTACGCCGGCCTCGAGCCGATCGTCATCACGACCCCGAGCGCCGACTTCACGGTGAACGGCAGCGCGGTCGGCGACGCGATGACCCTCCAGCCCGACGCCGCGAACCCCGGCAACCTCATCGTCGAGACGAGCCCGACCACGATGGAGAGCGTCTCGTTCCCGGTCCCCACCTCGTCGCTCACCGTGACGGGCGGCGACGGAGAGGACACCGTGACGGTGGCCGGCTCGATCGCGATGCCCGGCGCGAGCCTCACCGTTCAGGCCGAGCACATCTCCGTCGCCGCCGGCGCCATCGTCGACACGACCGGCGGAGCGACGGACGGCGCGATCACCTTCACGGCGGCGAACGCCCAGACCGGCTCCGAGACCTCAGGGGTGGTCACCGCCAGCGGCTCCGCCGACGTCACGGTCACCGGCGCCACGCTCCGTGGCGGTACCATCCACCTCTCCGCGACCTCGACCCTCACCCCGGCCAACCCGTCCGCCCGGCGCATCGCGCTCTACGCCGACTCGACCGCCACCGTGGCGGTGACCGGCTCGACCATCGAAAGCAGCGGGAACACCACCTTCTCGGCGACCTCGGGCGTCACGGCGGCCATGAGCGCGGCCGGCGACCCCGGTCAGACCGACACCGCCAAGGACGCCGCGATCGCCGCGTCGCGCGTGACGAGCACCGCGCTCGCCTCGATCACCGGCGGCACGACGACCGTGACCGGCGACCTCGCCGTCACCTCGGCCAACACGGTCTCCGCCACGACCACTGGCGACGCGACCTCGTCGACCGGCGGCGCGGGGATCGCGCTCGCGAACGTGACACTTGTCACGCGCTCCTTCATCACCGGCGATGCCGGCGTGACCGCCGCGAGCGTCGCCGTCGCGGCCGACTCGGATGGCGCCGCGACGAGCACCGCGAAGGCCAGCCCGAACGGCTCCTCCGGCAACGACGACGACGATCCCGCCACCACCGACGACAGCCCGAGCGGCCGCACCGGGGACAACGCCAGCACCGCGGACGGCGCGGTCGGCGTCGCCGGCTCACTCGCGTTCAGCCGCCTCGCGAGCCAGACCGAGGCGTACGTCGCCGGCAGCGGCGGCGGCACCGTGAGCGTCACGACGACCGGCGCGCAGTCGGTGAAGGCGCGCACCAAGGCGACCGGCGGCGCGACGGCGGATAGCAGCGCGGTCGCCTCCGGCGGCACCGGTGTCGGGGTCGCCGTCGCGGTGCACCTGGCCGACGTCTCGACCTCGGCGCGCATCGGCACCGCGGACCTTGCGGCGCCCGGCGGCGTGAGCGTCGAGGCGACGAACCCGACGACCGCCAGCTTCACGACCTCGTCCACCTCGGGCGTCGGCGACGGCTCGTCCGTCGGCGTCGCGGGCGCGCTTTCCGTCGGCGTCGTCTCGCTCACGACGCACGCCGGGATCGACGGCGCCGCGACGGTCGGCGCGGCCGGCACCGACCTCGCCTTCACGTCCAGCTCCGGCCTCTCCAGCACCGTCACGGCGACGCCGACCGTCTCGGGCGGCGCGAACGTCGGCGTCGGCGCGTCGGTCGCCCTCCAGGTCGTCGACTCGACGACCGACGCGACCGTCTCGGGCGGCGCGACCGTCTCCGCCGACGACCTCACGCTCGACGCCACGAGCACCAACGTCGTCACGACCACCGCGACCGGCGGCGCGGCGGGCGGCACGGCGGTCACGCCGGTCGTCGCGCTCACCATCTCGAACCTCCCGACGACAGCCTCGATCGGCACCGGCGCGACGCTCACGCTCACCGGGAACGTCGCGGTCCGGGCGGCCGACACCTCGACCGTCACCACGACGGCGGCCGGCGACGCGAACGGCAGCGACGCCGCCGTGGGCGCGTCGCTCGCCCTCGGCTTCGCCGCCCACTCGGCGACCGCGACGGCCGGCAGCAGCTTCACCACGCCGGGCACCGTCGAGATCACCGCGGCCGGCACCTCGACGACGGCGACGAGCGCCGAGTCGAGCGCGAACGGCTCGCAGGGCACGGGCTCCGGCGCGGCGACGCCCGACGCGCAGTCGGCGTCCCAGCGCACGTTCGCCAACGGCCTCGCGTCGTCCAACGGCGCGACCGGGTCCGGCTCGCTCCCGGCGACGCCGCCGGCGAACACCTCGGGCGGCGCGATCGCCGTCGCCGCGGCCATCGCCGTGAACCTCGCGAACACGACGTCGAGCGCGACGATCCCGACCGGCATCACCGTCGGATCGGGCGGCCTCACCGTCTGGTCGTCGGCGCTGACCGACGCGAAGGCGAACGCGGACGGCACCGCGACCGCGGCGAGGGCTCCCCCGGCGGCGATCGGTGCAGCCATCGCCATCAACCTGGCGAGCGTGACCAACACCGCCACCGTCGCCGGCACGGCGAACGGTCCCGCAACGGTGAGGGCGCTGGTCACCACCGGCGGTGATGGGCGCGATGACTTCGAGGCCAAGGCCGTCGCGGGCTCGGGCGGCGGATCGGTCAGCGTCGCCGGCGCCTTCGCGCTGAACATCGTCGGCCTCGCCACGCGCGCGACGGTCAGCGGGGCCGTCGCCGCCGGCGCCGGTGACGTGAGCCTCGAGGCGGCGAGCAACGCGAAGACCATCACGACGTCGCTCCCGGCCGTGCAGAGCAGCACGACGCTCGGCGTCGGCGCCTCGGTCGCGCTCGCCATCGTGAACGACGGCGTGAGCGCCGAGATCGCGGGCGTCTCGGGCGACGACGTGACGCTCAGCGCGACCGCCGCGGACGAGACGGTCACGACGGCGACGGCGGGTGTCTCCGGCGGCGGGGTCGCCGTCGCGCCGGCGGTGGCGGTGGCGATCAGCAACGTCGCGACCCGGGCCGAGAAGAAGCCGGGCCCGATCAACAGCCCGACCGGCGCGGTCACGTTCACCGCCTCGACCGACGCGACCGCGAACACCACCGCGTCCGGCGACACCACTTCATCGGGCTCGGCCGCGGTCGGCGCGGCCATCGCGCTCACCTTCGCCAGCCACACCGCGAGCGCGACGACGCTCGCGGACCTCAGCGCCGGCGGCGCGGTCACGTTCACCGCGGCGACCACCTCGCGGACCTCGTCCTCGGCGACCGCCTCGGCCGCGGGCGCCCCGGGCCAGGGCAGCGGCGGCGCGCCGGCGGGCGGGGTCGACGGCCAGGTCGCCGGCGAGCGCGGCGCGGCGGACGCGCAGGCCAGCGGCGCGGGCGGATCCGGCTCGGGCGGCACGAGCGCCCCGTCGGCCTCGACCTCGGCCGGCCCGATCAGCGTCGCCGCGGCGATCGCGCTCACCATCAGCGGCGCGTCGGCCACGGCGACCATCCCGGCGGGGGTCACGGTGAACGCGGGCGGCATGCTCACGCTGCACTCGCAGCTCGAGGGCGACGCCGCCACGACGGCCAACGGCAGCGCCACCACCAGCGGCTCCGCGGGCATCGGCGCCGCGGTGGCGATCACGCTCGCGAACCTAGTGAACGAGGCGAAGATCGACGGCACCACGTCCTCGGCCGGCCTGGCGCTCACCGCGGACATGGCCTCCAGCCACGACCTCTCGGCCCAGGCCACCAGCGGCGCCGGCGGCGGCGGCTCGGTCGGCCTGGCCGGCTCCTTCGCCCTGGTCGTCGGCACGATCACCACCACCTCGCAGGTCGGTCCGGGCGCGACCTGGAGCAGGCCGCCGCCGCAGAACGACGTCGCCATCAGCGCGTCCTCCGGATCGACCTCCAGCGCCACGGCCGACGCCGCGACCAGCGGCGCCTCGTCGGTCGGCGTGGGCGCCTCGGTCGCGCTCAACCTCATCACCGTCACCACGAACGCGACCATCGGGGCCGGCGCGACCCTGGCCGGCGTCGACGACCTCACGCTGGCCGCCAGCAGCACGAACACCATGACCACCACCGCCAAGACCGGCGCCTCGGGCGGCGGGGTCGCCGTCGCGCCGGCGGTCGCGGTGGCGATCAGCAACGTCGCGACCCGGGCCGAGAAGCAGCCGGGCCCGATCAACAGCCCGACCGGCGCGGTCACCTTCACCGCCTCGACCGACGCGACCGCGAACACGACCGCGTCCGGCGACACGACCGGCGGCACCGCCGCGGTCGGGGCGGCCATCGCGCTCACCTTCGCCAGCCACACCGCGAGCGCGACGACGCTCGCGGACCTCAGCGCCGGCGGCGCGGTGACATTCACGGCCCTCGGCGCCTCGAACGCGTCGTCGAACGCGACCGCGTCGGCGAAGGGCGCGCCGGGCGAGGACTCACCCGATCGTCCATCCGGCCAGACCGTCGATTCGCTCATCGCCGGTGAGCGCTCGCACGCGGACTCGACCGCCGCGGCGAACGGCGGGACGAACTCGGGCAGCAAGGCCACGCCGAAGGCCGAGTCGAGCGAGAAGGACGGCTCCGGCAACAGCAAGCCGGTGCAGGTCGCGGCCGCGGTCGCTCTGACGATCAGCGATGTCACGCAGCGCGCGACCGTGCCGGCGGGCATCGCGATCAGCACGCCCGGCGCGGTCACGCTCTCCGCGAAGGGGAACACCGACTCGACGGCGAAGGCCGACGGATCCGCGACCACGACCGGACCGGCGACGGGGACGACGGCCGGTGCCGCGATCGCGATCGACCTCGACTTCGACACGACCGATGCGAGCTGCGGCGACGGCTGCGAGATCAACGCCGGGTCGCTGACCCTCGAGGCGAAGGCGCAGACCGTCGGCGCCGACTCGACGAACACGTCGGGCGCGGAAGCGACGAGCGGCGCGGGCGGCGGCAAGAACAGCGTCGCCGGCTCGCTGGCCGTCGACATCGTCATCGCATCGAGCACGGCGAAGATCGGCGACGGCGCGACGATCACGCTCATTGGCCCGTCGGCCGACGTCTCGCTGACCGCCGATCCGACCGCGGTCGAGTACGCGAAGGCGCTGCCCGCCAAGGACGGCGGCAGCGGCGCCGCGTTCGGCCTCGGCCTCTCGATCGCCGTCGCCGTCGTCGACGACACGACGACCGCGGCGATCGGCGACGGCGTCACGCTCACCGGCGCGCGCAACCTGACCGTGTCGGCCACCGGCGGTCACACGCTGACGGTCGAGGCCGAGAACGGCGCCAAGGCCACGCTCTCCGGTGGCGACGCGGTCACGCCGGTCATCGCCGTCGCGATCTCGCTGGCCGACACGAGCGCGACGATCGGCACCGGCGGCACGCTCACCACGACGGGCACGCTCACGCTGCACGCCGAGCAGGCCGCGTCGGCGAGCGCGAAGGCGACGGGCGCGACGAGCGCGCCGGATAACGCCATCGGCTTCGCTGTCGCATTCACCCTCGCGCTCCACTCGGTGACCGCGACGACCAACCGTTCGCTCTCGTCAGGCGGCGCGCTCACCATCGAAGCGCTGGGATGGTCGGGTGCGTCGAGCGAGGCGAAGGCGTCGGCCGCCGGCGCGAAGGGCGAGGATGACGCGAGCCGCAGCGGTCGCACCGTCGACGACGACATCAAGGACCAGCGCGACCTCGGCCAGAAGAAGGCCGCTGAGGGCAGCGCGTCGTCCTCGAGCAAGGTGGCCGGCGCGAAGGCCACGCCGAAGGCGGAGTCCTCTGAAAAGGATGGCTCCGGCAACAACAAGCCGCTCCAGGTCGCGGCCGCGATCGCCGTCTCGATCGGCGTCGTCGACCAGAGGGCCACGCTCCCCGCGGGCTTCACGCTCAACTCGGGCACGGCGGCGACGAAGCTCTCCGCGAAGGGCAACACCGACTCGACCGCGAAGGCCGACGGCTCGGCGACGACCACCGGACCGTCCACGGGTGACACCGTCGGCGCGGCCCTCGCGCTGAACGTCGCGGTCGTCACGACCGAGGCGAGCTGCGGCGACGGCTGCGAGATCGACGCCGGCTCGCTCACCATCGAGTCGAAGCTCAACGAGGTCGGCACCGACGTGACGAACACCTATGGGGCGGAAGCGACCAGCGGCGCGGGCGGCGGCAAGAACAGCGTCGCCGGCTCACTCGCGGTGAACGTCGTCGTCGCATCGAGCCGCGCGACGGTCGGCGACAACTCCACGATCGCGCTGACCGGCCCCACGGCGGACCTCACGCTCTCGGCGGATCCGACCGCGGTCGAGTACGCGAAGGCGCTCCCGGCCAAGGACGGGGCGACCGGCGCGTCGTTCGGCCTCGGCCTCTCCATCGCGGTCGCCGTCACCGACGACGCCACCGCGGCCGCCATCGGCGACAACGTCACACTCACCGGCGCGCGCAACGTCCTCATCACCGCCGATGGCAGCAGCGGCACGACCGCCGACGCCGAGAACGGCGCGAAGGCGACGCTCGCGGGCGGCGACGCGGTCACACCGGTCATCGCGGTCGCGATCTCGATGGTCGACACGAGCGCGACCATCGGCACCGGCGGCACGCTCAACACGAGCGGCGCGCTCACGCTGCACGCCGAGCAGGGCGCGAGCGCCACCGCGACCGCGAAGGGCTCGACGACCGCTCCCGACAACGCGATCGGCTTCTCGATCGCGTTCGTGCTCGCGCTGCACTCGGTCGAGGCCACCACGCAGCGTTCGCTGAGCGCGGGCGCCGGTCTCGTGGTCGAGGCCTTCGGCGCGTCGGACGCATCGAGCGACGCGAAGGCGTCCGCGGCCGGCGCGAAGGGTGAGGACGACAGCTCGCGGTCCGGGCGCAAGGTCGACGACGACATCGCCGACCAGCGCAGCTTCGGCCAGAAGAAGGCCGGCGACGGCAGCGCGGGCTCCTCGAGCAAGGTCGCCGGCGCGAAGGCCACGCCCAAGGCGGAGTCGAGCGAGAAGAACTCGAGCGGTCAGAGCACGCCGCTGCAGGTCGCCGCGGCCATCGCGGTGACCATCTCGATCATCGACCAGAAGGCCACCATCCCCGCGGGCCTCACGATCAACGCGGGGACGAGCGCGCTCACGCTCAGCGCGAAGGGCAACACCGACTCGACCGCGAAGGCCGACGGCCAGGCGACGACGACGGGTCCGGCGACGGGGAACACCATCGGCGCCGCGGTCGCGGTGAACGTCGCCGTGGTCACGACCGAGGCCTCGATCGGCGGCGGCGCGACGATCAACGCCGGCTCGCTCACGCTCGAGTCGCGCACCCAGACCGTGGGCGCGGACTCCGCGAACACGTTCGGCGCCGAGTCCACCAGCGGCGCGGGCGGCGGCAAGAACAGCGTCGCCGGCTCGCTCGCGGTGAACATCGTGCTCGCCTCGAGCACCGCGGCGATCGGCGACGGCGCGCAGGTCACCCTCGCCGGCGCGACGCCGGACCTCGCGCTCACCGCTGATCCGGACTCGACGTCCACGACGAAGGCGCTCGCCGGCACCGCGTCCGGCAGCGCGTTCGGCCTCGGCCTCTCGATCGCGGTCTCGGTCGTGTCCGACGAGACCACCGCGACGATCGGCGACGAGGCGGTCGTGACCGGCGCGCGCAACGTGACCCTGGCAGCGACGGGCGGGCACGCGTCGGTCGTCGAGGCGACGAACGGCGCGAAGGCCACCGCCGCCGGCGGCGACGCGATCACGCCGGTCGTCGCGGTCGCGATCTCGATCGTCTCGACCGAGGCGACCATCGGCACGCAGACCGGCGGCACGCTCACCGCGAGCGGCGCGATCACCGCGAGCGCGACGCAGTCGGCCTCCGTGTCGAGCAAGGCCACCGGCGCCTCCACCGCGCCGGACAACGCCATCGGCTTCTCGATCGGCTTCACCCTCGCGCTGCACTCCGCGGTCGCGACGACCGCGCGCTCGCTGCAGGCGGGCGGCGCGATCAGCTTCACGGCGCTCGCGGACTCCGCGGCCTCCAGCGAGGCCAAGGCCTCCGCCGCCGGCGCCGCGTCCGAGGACAGCACCAGCCGCGACAAGGCCGACGGCTCCGGAAAGAAGAGCGTCGACAGCGACATCCAGGACCAGCGCGACCTCGGCACGAGCAAGGCTGGCGAGGGCTCGAGCTCCACCGGCTCGAAGGTCTCCGGCGCGAAGGCCACGCCCAAGGCGGAGTCGAGCGAGAAGAACTCGAGCGGTCAGAGCACGCCGCTGCAGGTCGCCGCGGCCATCGCGGTGACCATCTCGATCGTCGACCAGAAGGCCACCATCCCGGCCGGCCTCACGATCAACGCGGGGACGAGCGCGCTCACGCTCAGCGCGAAGGGCAACACCGACTCGACCGCGAAGGCCGACGGCCAGGCGACGACGACCGGTCCGGCGACGGGGAACACCATCGGCGCCGCGGTCGCGGTGAACGTCGCCGTGGTCACGACCGAGGCCACCATCGGCGCGAACGCGCAGGTGAACGCCGGCTCGCTCTCGCTCGAGTCGCGCACCCAGACCGTGGGCTCGGACTCCGCGAACACGTTCGGCGCCGAGTCCACCAGCGGCGCGGGCGGCGGCAAGAACAGCGTCGCCGGCTCGCTCGCGGTGAACATCGTGCTCGCCTCGAGCACCGCGGCGATCGGCAACGGCGCGCAGGTCACCCTCGCCGGCGGCACCGGCGACGTGACGCTCGCCGCGGACCCGGACTCGACCTCGACCACGAAGGCCCTCTCGGGCGGCGCGACGGGCGCGAAGTTCGGCCTCGGCCTCTCGATCGCGGTGTCCGTCGTGTCCGACGAGACCACCGCGGCGATCGGTGACGAAGCGACGATCACCGGCGCGCGCAACGTGACGCTCACCGCGACGGGCGGGCACGCGTCGGTCGTCGAGGCCGAGAACGGCGCGAAGGCGACGGGCTCCGGCAGCAACGCGGTCACGCCGGTCGTCGCGGTCGCGATCTCGATCGTCGACACGAGCGCGACGATCGGGACGCAGACGAGCGGCGACGGCACCCTGCACGCGACCGGCGCCATCGCGCTCGCCGCGGAGCAGAACGCGTCCGTGTCGTCCAAGGCGACGGGCTCGACCTCCGCGGTCGACGCCGCGGTCGGCTTCTCGATCGGCTTCACGCTCGCGCTGCACGACACGATCGCCACGACCGCGCGCTCGCTGCAGGCGACCGGCCCGGTGTCGATCACCGCGACCGCGTCGTCCGGCGCGAGCAGCACGGCGACGTCGTCGGCGGCGGGCGCGGCGGCCGAGGACGACTCCAGCCGGACGAAGGCCGGCGGCGGTCAGAAGAGCGTCGACAGCGACATCGCCGACCAGCGCGACCTCGGCACGAGCAAGGCCGGCGAGGCCTCGGGCTCCACCGGATCGAAGGTCTCGGGCGCGCCGTCGACCCCGAAGGCCGAGTCGAGCGAGAAGGACGGCTCCGGCAACAACAAGCCGCTCCAGGTCGCGGCCGCGATCGCGGTCACGATCAGCGTCGTCTCGCAGAAGGCCACGCTGCCCGCCGGCCTCACGATCACCAGCGGTGGCGCGGTCGCGCTCGTCGCGAAGGGCAACACCGACTCGAGCGCCGTGGCGAGCGGCACCGCCACGACCACCGGCCCGCAGACCGGGACGAGCGTCGGCGCGGCGATCGGCGTGAACGTCGTGTTCGACACCACCGAGGCGAGCGTCGGCGCGGGCGCGACGGTCACGGGCACCTCGGTCGACATCGAGTCACGCACGCGGACCGTGGGCAGCGACAGCGCCAACACGTTCGACGCCGAGGCGACGAGCGGCGCGGGCGGCGGCAAGAACAGCGTCGCCGGCTCGATCGCCTTCAACCTCGTCTCGAAGTCGAGCACCGCGAGCCTCGATGACGGCTCGACCGTGACGATCGCGGCGGGCGGCACCGGCGACGTGTCCGTCATCGCCGGGTCGGACTCGTCGTCGACGACGAAGGCGCTCTCGGCGAAGGGCGCTCTCAGCACCGACTTCGGGCTCGGCCTCTCGATCGCGGTGTCGATCGTGCTCGACGACACGCGCGGCGACGTCGGCGACGGGACCTCGATCACCGGCGCGCGCAACCTCGCCATCCAGGCGAACGGCGGCCACAGCCTCGTGACCGAAGGCGCGAACGGCGCGGCCGCGACGAACGGCACCGCCGTCACGCCGGTCGTCTCCGTCAACTTCTCGCGCGTCCGCGCGACTGCCAACCTCGCGACCGGTCCCCCGACGACACTGACCGGTGGTCTCGACGTGAGCGCGAGCCAGCGCGCGAGCTCGACCACCAAGGCGACCGGTGACACGAGCGCGAGCGGCACGGCCGTCGGCGTGTCGATCGCCGTGACGATCTCGATCCACAACGTCGACGCGCAGGTCCACCGCTCGGTCTTCGCGGCGGGCCCGATCAGCATCCAGGCGCTGGGCTCCTCGAACAGCGGATCCGACGCCTCGGCGTCCGCCGCCGGCTCGCCGGACGAGGACGACGCATCGAACAAGAACGCCGACAGCTCGCAGAAGACCGTGGACCAGCAGGTCCAGCAGCAGCGCGGCTTCACCGACGGCAAGGCGAACGACACGTTCGGCTCGGGCAGCGACTCGACCGGAGCCGGCGCGACGCCGAGCGCGCAGACGTCCGACAGGGACGGCGGCGGTCAGAAGAAGAAGGTCACGGTCGCCGCGGCGGTCGCGGTCACGGTCGCCCTCTCCGAGCAGACCGCGAGCATCGACGGCGGCCTCATCGTCCGCTCGACCGGCGGCGCGCTCACGCTGCGCGCGACCGGCAACACCGACGCGGCCTCGAAGGCCGACGGCAGCGCGGTGAAGACGGCGCCAAAGACCGACACCGCGGTCGGCGCGGCGATCGCGATCACGTTCGCCCAGCCGCGGAACGACGCGATCGTCGGCGACCTCGCGCAGATCGGCGGCACGGCCGTCACGATCGAGGCGACGCCGACGGACGTGAGCGGCGACACCAAGCAGGTCTTCGACGCCGAGTCGACGTCCGGCGCCGGCAAGGGCAAGAACTCCATCGCCGGCTCGCTCTCCGTGAACATCGTGCTGTCGCACAACGAGGCCCGCCTCGGCGCGGACACGCTCACGACCATCTTCGCCGGCGGCACCGGCGACGTCCGCGTCGCCGCCGCCGCGACCGGCGAGACCACGACGAAGGCGCTCTCGGCCGAGGGTGCGTCGTCGACCGACTTCGGCCTCGGCCTGTCGATCGCGGTCGCGGTGGTCATCGAGGACACCCTCGCGCTCGTGCAGGACGGCGCCGTCATCACCGGCGCGCGCGACCTGGTGATCTCGGCGACCGGCGGCAACGCGCTCACCACCGAGGCGAAGAACGGCGCGAAGGCCACCACGGGCACCGCGATCACGCCGGTCGTCGCGGTCGACTTCGCGCAGCTGCGCACGACCGCGCGCCTCGGAACGCTCGCCGGCACGACGACGCTGGGCGGCGCGCTGGACGTGCGCGCCGAGCAGACCGCGGGCGCGTCGACGAAGTCGACCGGCAACACCAGCTCCGGCTCGACCGCGGTCGGCATCTCCATCGCCGTGACGATCGCGCTCGACACGGTCGAGGCGAGCGTCAACCGCTCGGTGAACGCGACCGGCGCCGTGAGCGTGCGGGCGCTCGGCTCGTCCGCGAACAGCGCCGAAGCGAAGGCGAGCGTCAGCGGCGCGCCGGACAAGGACACCGACACGTCCGGCAAGAACGCGAACCAGAAGGCCGACGACCAGCTGAGCTTCTTGAACGACACGTCCACCGAGAACGGCGGAACGAGCAGCGGCCAGACCCAGTCGCCGAAGGCCTCCACGAGCGGCGACGGCAGCTCGTCGAGCGGCACACCGATCGACGTCGCGGGCGCGATCGCGGTCACGGTCGCGCTCACCACCTCGCGCGCGTTCTTCGCGGACGGCATCACCATCACCAGCGGCGGCATGGCCACCGTCAAGTCCTCCGCGAACACCGACGCCATCACCACCGCCGACGGCACGCAGGTCGCCTCGGGCGGCAACGGCGTCGGCGTCGCGATCGCCCTCAACTACCTCGAGATCAAGAACACCGCCACGACCGGCAACACGACGATCACGTCGAACGGCCTGGACGTCGAGGCGGTCATGACCGACGTCTCCGGCGACAAGACGCACACCGTCAGCGCGTCGGCGAAGTCCGGCGCCGGCTCGAAGAAGGTCGGCGTCGCCGGCTCGCTCGCGCTCAACATCGTGAACGGCACGCGCACCGAGGCGACCGTGCGCGGCGGCGCGACCGTGAACGCCGGCACCGGCGACATCACGGTGAGGGCCGAGAGCACCGAGACCGTCACCGCGGCCGGCGTGGCCGACGCGAAGGCCGGCACGGTCGGCGTCGGCGCGTCGGTCTCGCTCAACATCCTCACGACCGACCACACCTGGGCGATCGTCGAGGACGGCGCGACCCTGCTGAACGGCCGCGACGTGACGATCACCGCGGCGTCGACCGAGACCGTGACCACGACGACGAAGGCCGGCTCCGACGGCCAGGACGGCATCGCCCCCGCGGTCGCCGTCGCGATCGTCCTGCCCGACACGAAGGCCACCCTCGGCACGCCGGGCAGCGACCTCACGGCCACGGGCGACGTGACCGTCAGCGCGACCTTCACCGGCGTCGTGCGCTCGTCCGGCGACGCCGACGCGGCCGGCTCGAGCGTCGCGGTCGGCGCGATCATCGGCGTGAACGTCGTCCTGGTGGACACGGCGGCGACCACCAGCCGGAGCATCACGAGCGCCGGCGCGGTCACGATCACCTCGACCTCGACGGTGGACGCCAGCGACGAGGTGCACGCGAGCGCGAAGGGCGAGTCGCAGAGCGGCGCGAGCTCCGACACGCAGGCGAGCAACTCGGTGAACAAGAACGGCAACAGCAGCGGGTTCAGCCTGCCGTCGGCGAACCAGCAGGCGTCCGACGGCAACAGCCAGTCCTCGGGCCAGTCCGGCAACTCGGGCGGCAGCGTGGGCGTCGCCGCGGCGATCGCCGTCAACTGGGTCGACATCAAGAACCGCGCGACCGTCGCCGACAGCCTCACCGTCCGCGGCACCGGCGCCGTGCTCGTCGGCGCGACCCACGAGGTCGACGCGACCGCGAAGGCCACCGGCCTCGCGTACAGCCTCAGCTCGAGCGACGCCGTCGTCGGCGCGGCGGTCGGCTTCAACTACGTGAAGCTCGAGTCGAAGGGCACCATCGGCGCGGGCTCGACCGTGAGCGGCGCCGGGGTCACCGCCGAGGCGGTCACCGTCTCCGGCCAGCGCAACGACATCGTCTCGTGGGGCCTCGCGGCCGCCGGCGGCCAGTCCGACACGAGCGTCGCCGCCTCGGTCGGCATCAACTACGTGAACTTCGACGTCGCGGCGACGATCGGCGCCGGCAGCACGATCACCTCGACCGGCGTGCTCGGCGCCCACGCGTCCGCTCCGCTGGGTCTGCAGAACCTCGCGATCTCCGGCGCGGCCGGCACCGGCGGCGCGGTCGGCGCCGCGATCGCCGTGAACATCCTGATCATCCACACCGACGCGTCCATCGGCGCGAACGTCAACGCCACCGCGACCGGCGCGGTCACGGTGACCGCGGTCGCCGGCCTCACCTCGCTGCCGGTGACCGGCGTGCCGTACCTCGACGACATCCTCGACGCGCTGAGCATCACGAACTCGTTCTCGTCCGTCGCGGCGTCGGGCGCCGCCGGCACGGGCGACTACGCCGTCGGCGGCTCGGTCATCGTGGACGTGTTCGACCTCCGCACCCGCGCGTGGATCGCCGACGGCGTGACGATCAACCCGACCGGCCCGGTGCCCGGCGGCTCGAGCGCCCTCGTCAGCGCCAGCGCGCCGGCCAATCTCGTGAACGTCGCCGGCGCCCTCGCGGTGACGAGCGGCAGCGCGGGCATCGGCGCCGCGATCTACGTCGACATCGTCGACCAGGACACACGGGCGTACATCGGGAACGGCGTGACGCTGCGCGTCGGCGGCGACGTGACCGTGAGCACGGCGGCCGGCCTCGACTTCTTCGGCGTGGCCGCCTCCGCCGGCGGCAGCACGAGCGCCGGCGTGAGCGGGTCGTTCGGGATCCTGCTCGCCGGAAAGAACATCCTCCCCGGCACCGACGACGGCACGCGCGCGTACATCGACGGCGGCTCGCTGACGCCGACGACGGTGAGCGCGGGCGGCTCGCTCGCGGTCACCGCGTCCGCGCCGAACGCGTACAAGCTCATCGCCGGCCAGATCAGCGTCGGCTCGAGCGCCGGGGTGGGCGTGTCGGCGTCGATCCTCGTGGTCGACGGCCGCGTCACGGCGACGACCGGCAGCTTCGACACGCTCGACGCCACCGGCGGCGACGTCACCGTGACCGCGACGACGAGCGAGAACGTCACGCTCATCGCGATCGGCGGCTCCGTCGGAGGCACCGCCGGCGTCGCGGGCTCGGCCGCGGTCAACGTCCTGTCGAACACGACCACCGCCGGCATCGGCGACGGCGCCACGCTCACCGCGGGCGGCGACGTGACCGTCGCGGCGACCGACACGACCGAGATCCTCTCGATGGCGGGCACGCTCGCGGTCGGCGGCACCGCCGGCGTCGGCGCGGCCGCGGACGTCGGGGTCATCAACAAGACCACGACCGCGTCCGTCGGCGCGAACGCGACGCTGACCGTCGGCGGCGACCTCACCGTCGACGCGATCTCGAGCGAGAAGGTCACGTCGATGTCGGTCGGCGCCTCGTTCGGCGGCACCGCCGCGGTGACCGTGAACGCGGGCGTCCCGGTCTACACGATCACGACGAACGCGAGCATCGGCGACGGCACGACCGTGAACGCCGACGGCAGCGTCCGCGTGTCGGCGGACGAGAGCCTCAAGCTCGATGTCATCGCCGGCAACCTCTCGGGCGGCGGCACGGCCGCCGTCGGCGCCGCCGTCGCGGTGCCGATCATCACCAAGGAGACCCACGCGTCCATCGGCGACTACGCGCAGGTGAACGCGAAGGGCCTCTCGGGCGTCGACGTGAAGACCGGCGCCTACACCGTGACGTCGATCGACACGCGCTTCCGCCAGAGCGCCGTCTCGGGCAACACGATCGACCTCGGCTACGCCCACGGCTTCACCGCGGGCCAGGAGCTCCTCTACGACAGCGGCGGCGGCGCGCCGATCGGCGGGCTCACCGACGGCGCCGTCTACTACGTCCGCAGCACCGGCGCGACGACCGTCCAGCTCGAGGACGCCGCCGGCAACCCGATCACGCTCTCGGGCGGCGGCACCGGCGAGAACCACCGCCTGATCCCGACGAACCAGGCCGGCGTGCGCGACGACGAGTCGCCGCGCTTCGACCCGGCGACGGACCGCAGCGGCAGCACGCTGAACCTGCCGTACACGCTGAAGCAGAACGGCTCGCCGGTCACGATCGCCGAGAACGACGGCGTCGTGTACTCGTCCGGCGGCGGCGACCCGATCGGCGGCCTGGTCGACGGCCGGACCTACTACGCGCACGTCGTCGGCGCGAACCAGATCCAGCTCATGGACAAGAAGTCGACCGACGGCGGCACGGTCATCCCGCTCACGAACAACGGCACCGGCCGGTCGCACAGCCTCGTGCTCTCGGGTATGCAGCCCGCCGGCGACGCGAGCCTGTACGGGCCGCGCACCATCGCCGCGACCGAGACCACCGGCTTCCGCGGCGTCGGCGTCACCGCCACGAACAGCGACGAGCTCGCGATGGTCGGCGTCAGCGCCGGGATCACGGGCGGCGTCGCGGTCAACCTCGCGGGCGCGATCGACGTGTCGAAGGTGAACACCAGCGCCTCCATCGGCACGAACGGCAAGGTCAACTGCGGGCTCACGTGCGCCGCCAACGTGGCCGGCGCCGACGCGGCGCAGTCGGTGCGCGTCGCGGCGTCGAACCAGTTCTACGAGCTCGGCATCGCCAGCTCGCTCGCGGTCGGTTTCACGGCCGGTGTCGCGGTGCCGGTCGGCGTGCGCGTCATCCGCCTGAACGCCGACGCGACGATCGGCGACGACACGAAGGTGAACGCGCGCGGCGACATCTCCGTCACCGCGAACGCGAAGGACACGATCCTCTCCGTCGTCGCGGGCGCGGGCGGCGGCACGGTCGGCGTCGCCGGCAGCGTCGGCGTCACGCTCGTCCGCCTGCACACCTTCGCCGGCACCGGCGACTCGGTGCAGATGAACGCGGACGGCGACGTGCTCGTGTCGGCCTCGGACGACACGAAGCTCCAGCTCATCCAGGTCGGCCTCGCGGGCGGCTTCGTCGGCGTCGGCGCGGCGGTCGGCGTCGCGACGCTGGACAAGGACACCGAGGCCTTCATCGGCACGAACAACACCGTGAACGGCAGGGGCAACGGCGCCGGGCTCAGCGGCATTCGCAGCGGCGACTACGCCGGCTCGAGCTTCGGCGTGCTCGGCGCGGGCGCCTTCCACGGCGTCGCGGTCCAGGCGTCCTCGAGCGAGGACATCTTCGGCCTCACCGCGTCCGTCGGCGGCGGGTTCGTCGGCGTCGCCGGTGGCGTGCAGGTCACGCTCATCGGCCTCGTCACGAAGGCGCTCGTCGGGGCGAACACCGACGTCAACGGCACGGTCTCCGGAGCGTCGGCGTCGCAGTCCGTGAACGTCGCGGCGGTCGACGCGGCGAAGACGCTCACCGTCGCCGGCGGCGTCGGCGGCGGCTTCGTCGGCGTGGCCGGCGGCGTGGACATCGGCACGCTCGACATGACCGTGCAGGCCGCGGTCGGCACCGGCGCGACGGTGCGCGCGAAGGCCGACGTGGACGTCTTCGCCCTCTCGCGCAAGGACGTGCAGACCTACGCGCTCTCGATCGGCGGCGGCTTCGTCGGCGTCGCGGGCTCGGTGACCGACTGGAGCGTCGGCGAGCAGGCCACGACGACCTACCAGGACGACGGCGGCGGCGAGACGAAGGGCGCGTGGACCTCGGGCACGACGTACGGCAAGGGCGACGTCGTCACGTACGGCGGGCAGAAGTACTACGCGAATCAGACGACGACCGACCCGTCGACGGCGCCCGACGGGAACGCCACCGACTGGGCCGTGGTCGAGACGAAGCAGCCGCTCCAGTCGTCGAGCGGCGATTCGGTCACCAGCGCCGACCAGATCGCCTCGGGCGGCGACGCCTCGTGCGGCGACCTGTCGTGCAGCGACTCGGGCCCGGGCTACACGAGCGCGGTCGATGGCGCGTCGGTCCGCGACGCGGGCGCCTGGACCTCCGGCCAGACCTACAAGCAGGGCGACGTGGTCACCTTCGGCGGGGACAAGTACGTGAGCCGCCAAGTGACGACGGACGCGAGCACCGATCCGAACGCGAACACGACGGACTGGAACCCGTACACCTCGTCGGCGTCCGCCGACAAGACGAACCAGCGCATGAGCGGCGGCTTCGGCGGCGCCTCGTCCGGCCTCGCCGGCGCGGCGCCGTCCGGCGGCGTCACCGCGGCCGCGACGGGCGGCGCGCGTCCGCTCCCGCTCGGCACGACCGCGACGGTGAACGGCGCGCTCATCGCCGGCGGCAGCGCGAGGGTGCGCGCGCTCGACGACATCAAGTCGCAGGCGCTCGCGGGCTCGCTCGCCGGCGGCGTCGTCGGCGTCTCGGCGGCGGTCGCGATCTTCTCGGTGAAGGCGAACGCGGAGGCCTCGGTCTCGTCGACCGGCTCGATCAGCGCCGGCCCGTCGCTCGGCAACGAGGTCGAGGTGTACGCGCGCGCGAACGAGTCGACGAAGGGCTACGCCATCGGCGGCGCCACCGGCCTCGGCGCCGTCGGTGGCCAGGTCATCGTCCTCGACTCCAACGTGACGCAGAACGCGCATATCGACACGGGCGCGACGATCCCGCAGGCCGGCGGCGGCGTCTTCGTGAAGGCGGGCGCCGACGGCGCGAAGCGCGTGGTCGACACGCTGTCGATCGGCGCCGGCTTCGGCGCGGTCGCCGCGGGCGCCTCGATCTCGATGAACACCACCAGCGGCGACACGAGGGCCGAGATCGGCAACGTCGCCGTCGGCACGGACGTGCAGGGCGGCGGCACCGTCCGCGGCATCACCGTGAGCGCGACCCAGGACGCCAAGCCCACCGCGACGTCGTATTCGGTGCAGGTCGGCGGCGCCGGCGCGCTCTCGGGCTCGGTGGCGGTGGTGAAGTACAGCGGCACCACGCGCGCCGCGTCCGGCGCCCACGGCCCGCTCGGCTCGGGCGGCTACAGCGTGACCGCGACGGGCCTGCACGGCGGCGTGAACGCGAAGACGCTCAACGTGACGGCCGGAGGCCTCGCGATCGGCGTGACCGTCGCGATCGCGAAGGACGAGCGGAACACCGAGGCGGCGATCACCGGCGGCTCCACGAGCACGACCGGCGCGGTGAACGTCACCGCGGACTCGACGAACACCGCGTACGCGTGGGCGCCGGCGGCGACCGCGGGGAGCGCGGTGTCGGTGAACGTCATGCTGCCGATCGCGCGCGTGAGCGGACGCACCACCGCGGACCTGAACGGGACGATCACCGCGTCGACGAGCGTCACCGTCCACGCGCTCTCGGAGTACCGCGCGAAGGCGCAGGTGACCATGGGCGCGGTCTCGCTCGTCGGGCTCTCCGGCGCGTACGCGGACGCCGAGGTCACGAGCGGCGCCTACACGCGGGCGGCGATCGGATCGACGGCGTCCATCACCTCGAGCGGCGCGGTGCAGGTGCTCGCCGACCTCAAGAGCGCGCAGACGTTCCGCGGCTCCGACACGCTCGCGCAGCGCATCCTCGGCGGGAACGCGCCGGACGTCGTCGCGCGCAACGAGGCCATCGCCCTCGTCGACAGCATCGCGCTCGGTGGCTTCGCCGCGGCGGGCGTGTACGCGTCGCGCGCCGAGGTCAACGGCGCGGTGCGGGCGGAGCTCAGCGGCGATGTCACGAGCTCGTCGAGCGTGCTGGTGAAGGCGAAGGGTGCGAACCTCGCCGACGCGCGCACCCTCGCGATCTCGGCCTCGGGCCTGGGCGGCTTCGGCGCGAGCATCCAGTTCGCCGAGGTCGGCTCGAGCGCCGACGTCGAGGCGAAGTCGGCCGACGGGAACAACGACCAGGAGGTCACCTCGGGCGGCCGCGTCGAGTTCGCCGCTGAGTCGGACAACGACGCGCTCGTCCGCACCGACGTCGCGGCGGGCGGCGCGCTCGCCGGCATCGCCGTCTCGGTGCCGACGGCCCGCGTCGCGGCCGCGACGACCGCCTCGGTCGAGGGCAACGTCAGCGCGGGCTCGGCGGGCATCAACGTCCACGCGACGAGCGACAACGACGTCGCGGTCACGATCTGGGCCCTCAGCGTCGGCTCGCTCTCGGCGGCCGTGACCTGGGGCGAGGCGAAGATCACGAACGCCGCGGACACCGACGCGCAGGTGCTGGCCAACGCGGCGTTCTCGGCCCCCTCCGGCGCGGTCGAGGTCCTCGCGACCTCGCAGAACCACGCGTCCTCGGAGGGCAAGAGCGTCGCGGGCGGCGCGCTCGCCGTGAACGTCATGAAGTCGATCTCCGAGGTCGCCGGCGGCACCCTCGCCTCCTTCGACGGCGACGTCACGTCGACGTCGCCGAGGACGGCGAGCCTCACCGTGCGGGCGCGCGGCGAGAACCAGGCGGTCACCGACGCGTTCATCGCGGCCATCTCGCTCTCGCTCTCCGGCGCGGTGAACCTCGCGTCCTCGCAGATCACGTCGGACGCCTCGACGGACGCCCAGATCCTCTCCTCGGCGAACGTCACGGTGTCCGGCGCGGTGACCGTGGACGCGGGCCTCACCACCGACACGACGACCGCGGACACCGTCGGCGGCTCGATCGTGAGCCGCCCCGCGCATTACCAGAACTACGCGCTCGCCAACCTCGGCAACGTCTCGGGCGGCGCGATCGCGCTCGGCGCGACGCTCGCCGACGCGAAGGTCGACGGCGGCGTGCGCGCCACGATGAACGGCACCATCGCCGGCTCCGGCTCGGTGAGCGTGACCGCCGGCGGCAACATGACCGCGGCCTCGAAGACGCTCTTCGTCGCCGCCGGTCTCGCCGGACTCTCCTACACCGACACGAGCGCCGAGGTCGGCGCGAACGCCGATGTCGTCGCGAACGCCGACGGCACGGTGAGCTCGTCCGGCCTCATCGCGGTGACCGCGGGCTCGGTGAACCGCGCGACGACCACCACGAACGGCGGCGCGTTCGGCCTCGTCGCCGGCTCCGCCACGCTGCCGCGCGCCCAGATCGGCGGCGCGACGACGTCGGACTTCGGGGGCAACGCCATCACCGCGAGCGGTCTCACGGTGACGACGACGAGCGACAACGACGTGACGGTCACCGTGTCGGTCATCAGCGTCGGCGCCTTCGCCGGCGCCCTCACCGAGGCGTACGCGAAGGTCACGAGCGACGCCGACACCGACGCCTCGGTCACCGGTCCCGCCAACGTCAACAGCGGCACGGTGTCCATCAGCTCGACCTCCGACGACGACGCGACCGCGACGATCAACGGCGTCACCGGCGCGGCGATCGCGCTCGGCATCACGCGCCCGAAGGCGCAGGCGTTCGGCGAGACGCGCGCGTACGCCGGCCAGGGCGCGGACATCAACGCCGGCGCGGTGACGATCACCGCGTTCGGCGGCACCTCGGCGACCGCGACGACGAACGCGACGAGCATCAGCGCGATCGGCGGCGGCTTCCTCGAGGCCGAGGCGACCGCCGGCGGCATCGTCGACGCGTTCATCGGCCAGCCGGCGACGAGCGGCGCCTCCACCGCGACGACGTCGGTGGACGTCGGGAGCGGCACGATCACCGTGAGCGCGGACGCCGACGTCGACGCGACCGCGACGGCGAACGGCGTGTCCGGCGCGATCCTGTCGATCAGCGACTTCAACCCGCGCGCGACGGCGAGCGCGGCCGTGCGCGCCTACGTGCGCGACAACGTCGACGTCGTGGCCGGCACCCTGACGGTCAAGGCCGGCGAGGCGGCGGACAAGGTGACGCTCGACGCGAGCGCGACCTCGAACGTCGTCAGCGTCTCGCTCGCGGGCGGCGGCGGCGTCGTGCCGGACGCCAAGACCACCGGCTCCGTCGAGGCGTTCCTCGGCGCTCCGGGCGGCGTGGCCGGCGTGAACACCGCCGCGACGAAGATCGACGTCTCCGGCACGCTCACCGCGAAGGCGTACTCGCAGCTGAACGCCACCGCGATCGCGAACGGCACGGCGGCGGCGGGTGTCGCCGCGAACATCCAGGACGCTTCGGCGACCGCCGGCGGCACCACGCGCGCGTACGCGGGCGACGGCGCCGACGTCGAGGCCGGCCTGCTCGCGCTCGACGCGAACGCGACGCTCACGGCGGACGCGACGACGAAGGGCGTGAGCGTCGGCCTCGGCTCGCTCTCCGGCGTCGAGTCGACGGCGACGGTCACCGCGGTCACCGAGGCGTACCTCGGCAAGAGCGCCGCCTCCGTCTCGGCCGGCACGATCACCGTGGACCTCGTCGGCCCGACGACCCTCGCCGCAACGTCCAACGGCACGGCGAACGCGACCGCGCGCGGCGCGAACGTCGGCCTCGCCGCGATCGGCCTGCTGTACCCGACCGCGAAGGCGAACGGGGTGACCCGCATCTACATCGGCCCGGACACCGACCTCGGCGCGACGTCGGTGACCGGCACCGCCGACTCGACGATGAAGGCGAACGCGACGACGACCGTGACGGCGATCGGCGGCATCACGGCGACGGACGTCCAGGTCCTGTCGGACATCCAGGCCACGACCGCCGCGTTCATCGGCAAGAACGCCGACGTGACGGCGAGCGGGCTCGTCTCCCTGTCCGCCGTCGCGCGCAACACCTCGACGGCGAAGACCGACGCGTTGTCCGCGGGTCTCATCGGCATCAGCCTCTACGACCTGGACGCGAAGACGACGTCGCTGACGCAGGCCTACGTCGGCGACAAGGCGCACGTCAGCGTCGGCAGCCTGGTGCTCTCGGCCGAGTCGACGGACGCGCCGATCGTGTCCTTCGACTTCACCGGCATCAGCGGCTTCAGCGGCGGCGACACCTCGCTTTCGGCGATCAACACCGCGACCGTCGAGGCGTTCATCGGGCCGGACGCCGTGAGCTCGGGCAGCGCCTCCGATCCGACGCAGGTCACGGCGGAGGGCACCGGCGGGATCAGCCTCAGCGCGACGTCCCACGCGGACGTGGACGTCCAGCTCGACCTGCTGTCACTGTCGCTCCTCGGCGACGTCGGCCTCTCCGACACGATCGCGAAGTCGAACGCGACGGTGCGCGCCTTCCTCGGCGACTACGCCGAGGTCGACTCAGGCACCGGCGCGCTCCTGGTCTCCGCCCTCAGCGATCCGGACGTCCGTGCGCGCGGCCAGGGCTTCAGCGCGGCGCTCGGCTTCAGCGGCACCGGCAGCACGGCGACCGCGGAGGCCTCCGGCACGGTGCGCGCGTACACGAAGGACCACGCGACGATCGAGGGCAACGCCTCGACGTTCCAGGCGCAGTTCACGCCGAGCGGGAACCGCGTCTACGCCTCCATCGAGATCGGGAGCGTCGCGCTCCTCGCGGGCATCGCCGGCGGCGTGGCCACGGCGACCTCGACGCCGACCGTCGAGGCGTACGTCGCCGCGAACACGACCGTCGACATCGACGGCACGCTCACGGTCACCGCGGGCTCCTCGCAGACCGCGACGGCGGCGGCGAAGGGCACCGGCGGCGGGCTCGTCGGCTACGGCGCGGCGCAGTCCACCGCGAACGCGGACGGCACGGTCAACGCGTACGTCGCCGGCGACGTCGTCGGCCCGGCCGCTGCCGCCGGCGCGAACAGCGTGAGCATCTCGGCATCGTCGGCCAACACGGCGAACGCATCGTCCCAGGCCGTGTCCGGCGGTCTCTTCGCCGACTCGGACAATCAGGCGACCGCGTACGCGAACCCGACGCTCCGGGCGTACGTCGCCGGGTCGTCGCAGGTCGTGACGACCTCGAACCTCCGCATCGCGGCGAGCGCCATGCCGGAGGCGGACGCCTCCTCGCGCGGGGTCTCCGGCGGCCTCATCGGCATCGGCGGGTCGGAGTCGACCGCGAGCGCGAGCCCGAACGTCGAGGCGTACATCGGCACGGGCGCGTCGATCACGGCCGGCGGGAACATCGAGGTCCTCGCCTCGTCCGACATCCAGACGCCCGGCGGCCAGGGCCCGACGTACCTCATCGAGTCGGTCGACACGGCGAACGACACGCTGCACGTGGTCGGCAACGGCCTCAACACGGGCGACACGATCGAGTACGACAACAGCAACGGCAACCCGGACGCGTGCTCGACGACGACGCCGATCACCGGGCTCACCGGCGCGGAGTGCGCGACCGACAACGAGGGCAACACGTTCATCCTGCGCCGCGCGTACAACGTCATCGGCGCCGGCGCCGACGACCTCAGCCTCGGGTCGCAGTTCAACGGCGCGGACGTGAACACGGTCAACGACACGATCACGTTCGGCTCCGCGCACAACTTCATCAGCGGCGACCGCGTCGTCTACGCGAAGCCGAGCGGCGGCGCGACGATCGGCGGCCTCGACCTCACCTCGACCGCGTACTACGTGCTCGTCATCGACGAGAAGACCATCCGCCTCGTCGCGACGCAGTCGCAGGCGACGGACCCGGACGCGTTCGTGAAGTCCGTCGCCGTCTCGAGCATCTCGGGCTCGACGCTCACGCTGGCCGGCGGCGGCGGCTTCTCGAGCGGCCAGGCGGTCACCTACACCGCGCCGAAGCCGCTCGATTTCAGCGCGGGCCAGGTCGACGTCAACAACGGCAGCGCGGGCAGCACCGCCGACCTCACCGACGTCGCGGCCAACGACAACATCGTCTTCATCGACACGAACGCCGACTCCGCGAACGAAGGCAAGGCGATCGCGCACGGCTTCGCGAACGGCGACAAGATCATCTACGGCGCGACGAGCGGCGACACGCTGGCCGCGTCGACGATCGCGCCGCTCGTCGACGGCGGGATCTACCGCGTCAAGGTCATCAACAGCTCGACCATCCAGCTGAAGCGCAACGACCTGCTCACCACGCAGGTCAACTACGTGCGCCGCACCTCCGGCGGGGACCAGATCATCCGCACCGACGGCAACAGCTGGACCGACAGCGGCTTCGGCCTGACGTCCGGCGAGACCCTCCTCATCACCGGCTCGCCGGTGAACAACGGCACCTGGACCATCGCGAGCGCGAGCGGCGACACGCTCACGCTCACCCAGACGAACCAGGTCACCGGCACGCGCGTCACGACGAGCACGCAGTTCGCGGCCGTGTCGTGCGGGACGTCGTGCACCGAGTACCGCGTCATCCGCACCGACGCGACGGCGTGGGCGACGAACACGAACTTCACCGGCGGCGGCACGATCGAGGTCACCGGCGCCGGGTCGAACAACGGCACCTACACCGTCCTGAGCCTCTCCGGCGCGACCTTCGTCGTGAGCCAGCCGGTCACGAACACGACCGTGAGCGCCACGCTCTCGCGGCCGGTCATGAGCACGTTCGACGAGCCGGTCATCCCGCTCGTCCCGCGGAAGGCCGCGACGCAGACGTCGATCGCCTTCGGCGGGAGCGCGTCGAACGCGACGTTCACGCGTTCGAGCGGCGGCGACTGGACGAACTTCGACTTCGCGGTCGGCTCGACGATCTCGATCTCGAACTCGACCGGCAACGACGGCACCTACACCGTGCTCGCCGGCTCGACCGCCATCACCATCCGCGCGTCGCGCATCGGCGGCGCCGCGATCAGCGGCGGCACACAGTCGAATGTCCGTATCAGCCTGGTGAAGGGCCCGGTCACCGGCACGCCGCCGACGCAGGTCCAGGGCCACACCTCGACGAACGACGTGCACAGCGTGCTGCGCACCGGCGACGTGCCGCTCTCGTACACGAACCTCGGCGGCGGCACCCTCGTCGACGGCCAGACCTACTACGTGGTGGGCGCGTCGGGCAGCGACTTCAGCATCGCGCTCACGCCGGGCGGCACGGCGCTCACGTTCTCGACGAGCGGCCTGCGCGCGGGCGCGCTGCACAGCTTCACGCCGACCGTCGACCTCACCTCGGCGCCGGGCGGCACCGACCACCAGCTGCGCATCGACCTGACCTCGTCGACGGTGAGCGGCACGCAGCGCATCACCGGCGTCGGCGGCGTGCCGCTCGGCAGCACGCTCTCCGGCAGCGGCGACGGCCTCACCAAGGCCGAGTCGACAGGGTCGGGCGGCGGCTTCGTCGGCGTCGGCAGCAACACCGCGACGACGAACACGAACCCGACCGTGAAGGCGCGCATCTCGACGGGCGGCGGCGCGCTCGTCGTGGCCGAGGGCGACGTCCGCGTCGAGGCGACCTCGAAGTCGAACAGCCAGGCCTACTCGAGCAACGCGACCGGCGGCTTCGTCGGCATCGCCGGCGCCGACGCGCGCGGCAACGCTTCGCACACGACCTGGGCGTACATCGACGCGAACGTCCGCATGGTGGCCGCGGGCGACCTCACGGTGCTCGCGACGAGCGACATCACCGCCACGGCGCAGAGCAAGTCGAGGTCGGGCGGCTTCGTCGGGTACGCCGACGCCGACAGCCGCGTGAGCATGAACTACGACACCAAGTCGAGCGTGAAGGACGGCGCCGACGTGCTCACCGACGGCAACGCGAAGGTCTGGACCGACGCGCGCACGAACGGCGACGCCAACGCGTACGCGAGCGGCATCGGCGCGGGCGGCGACGGCCAGTCGAACACGAACGCGAGCGTCGGGACCGGCAACAGCACCGCCGAGATCCTGAACGGCGCCGAGCTCGTCGCGAAGCAGATCTCCTTCAAGGCCGGCCTGTCGCTCCTGCGGCTCTTCGCGCATGGCGAGGCGTACGGGGCGGGCTTCTACGCCGAGGGCGAGGACGACAGCGACGTGGGCGGCGATATCAACAACACCGTCACCCTCGGCGCGAACACGCTCGTGACCGGGCTCGAGGGCGTGGACCTCCTCGCGCGCGTCGACGGCGTGAACACGCGGCCCGAGTCGTTCTCGCGCTCGACCGGCCTCTTCGGCTGGGTCTCGAGCGACGCGAACAACGACACCGACATCGACGCGCGCGTCGACGGTGCCGCCGGCGGCCCGCTCCGCACGTCGCCGGTCGCCGGCGCGGTCGTCACGGCGGGCCCGCGCGCCACGAGCGGCGGCATCCTCGAGCACCCATCGGAGTCCGACCACCTCGCGCTGTACATCGACACCAAGCTCGGCTCGAACATCAGCCAGACGTGGAGCGTGCGCGCCAGCAAGCGCTCGCTGGCGGGCGGCGGGTCGTCCGGCTCGAACAACGCGACTGCGGACGACACCACCGCCTTCAACAGCGACGTGCTCATCCTCTCCGGCCGCTCGCCGTACCTGTTCGTCGCGAGCAACGGCGGGATCACGGCCGTCGAGGTCACGGCGTACGTCGACGCGGTCAACAACCGCGTCTACGTCGAGGACATCTCCAACCCCGGCGCCGGCGACGTGGTCGTGCGCTCGAAGTCGGTGAGCGGGAGCACCGGCACGTGGGTGTTCCGCGACACGCTCATGGCGGTCACGATCATCAACGAGTCGAGCTACGACCTGTATCTGAACAACATCACCGTGCTGGACACGTCGCAGCCGCTCGTGTGGCTGAGCCAGAACGACCCGTCGAGCGCATCGGTGTCGATCTCCTTCGACATCCGTCGCGACCAGGCGCCGACGGTCATCGACATCCGCAACCTGTCGAGCTCGAACGTCCTGTTCAACGGGACCGTCGAGAACCCGATCGGCATCACGAGCGTCGAGAACACCGGCGGCGACATCCGCTCGACGCGGTCGCGCGACGTGTCGTCGGGCGGTCGCGTCTCACTCATCCGCACGAACATCCTGCGCATCGACGCGGACGCGGGCGACGTCGGTCAGGGCCCGAGTCAGCGGCTGAACGTCGACATCGTCGACGCGACGGGCGTGCCGCGCGGCACGACGTTCCGCACCGGCCGTGTCTCGCCGATCACGAACGCGATCTACCTCGGGTACGAGCAGCAGTTCTTCACGGGCGAGCTCGTGCGCTACACCGCCGCGGACACGTTCAACGAGCTGACGAACGGCGGCTACTACGTCGTGCTCGTCCAGAACGACGGCATCTCGATCAAGCTCGCGAACACCGCGCCGCCGAACACGCCGATCGTCCTCACGGTGTCGTCGTCCGCGACGCTCGCGACGCACACGCTGACGCCGGTCACCCGCTTCAGCGTCGACGCGCCGTACGGCGCGGCGTGGCTCGACGTGGAGGCGCACCGGCGCAACGGCGGCGGCGGGACCTACACGGTCGTCGTCGACGACATCGCGACGCGGGACGACGCCGACCTGCGCCTGCAGGTGAGCGTCAGCGACCCCGGCACGGGCAGCTCGGGCGGCGTGCTCGTGAAGTACGCGGGCGGCCCCGGCGCCGGCGTCACGCGCTACACGCACTTCCTCTCGCCGGACGGCAGCGCGCCGCTCGTCGCCCCCGGCTTCGGCCTCGGCGCGACCGAGACGCAGGTGACGAGCACGTACGACTTCCGCCAGCTCGACTCGAGCGGCAACCGGACGCTGCCCGGCATCACCTCGACGGACGGGAACATCATCGTCACATCCGTCCGGACGGCGACGGCCGCGCCGTTCACCAACGTCGTCGGCATCTTCGAGGGCTCGTCCGCCGGCACGGTCGGCACCGCCGGCGCGAAGCGCATCGACGTGCTCACGAACGGATTCATCACGCTGTACGAGCAGTCGGGCGACCTCCGGGCCGGCCGCATCACGTCGACCGCGGACGACGTGATCCTGTACTCGCCGGCGCGCATCGTCGACGCGACGGGTGACCTGACGCCGAGCGCGGAGGCAGACGTCGCCGGTGTGAACATCACGATGTGCGCGTCGACGATCCGTCCGTCGAGCCTCGAGACGCGCACCGCGGACGACGCGGGCTGCGCGACGAACGGCGGGCTGCTGGGCGGCATCGGCGAGCCGACGAACTTCCTCGAGATCGACGTGGACGTGCTCAACGGTGCGCCGCTCGGCGTGCTCCGCGCCTACGACACCTTCGCGGCCTCGACCCTCGGCGTGTACCTCACCGAGACGAGCGGCGACATGAAGATCGACACGGTCGACACCAAGGGCGACGCCTCTCTCGTCACGCTCTCCGGCTCGCTCGTCGACGCCCGGGGCGGCGGCTCGGGCGACAACACGCCGACGTCGCTCTTCAACGTGCGCGCGAACAACGTATGGCTCGACGCGAACGGCGGCAGCGTCGGCACGCCGGCCGGCACGCCCGACGCGACCGGCAACGACCTCAAGATCGACTCCGGCTGGCTCGCGACGAGCATCGTCGGCGCCGAGGCCGACCAGAGCATCTACCTCACCGAGACGCTCGGCGCGCTCCGCCTGCGGCTCGCGCAGGCGCTCGCCGGGGACATCCGCCTCACGGTCCGCGAGAGCGCGGCCCAGGGCGAGGACCTCGTCCTGCTCCAGCCGACCGGCACGATCCTCGTGGTCGAGAACGCGCCGCGCACGATCCCGCACGGCCTCGTGAACGCGCCCGCGGGCTGGGTCCTGCTGCGCGTCGGCGACAACGTCACCCTCGGCAACACCGCGCCGATCGCGACCTCCATCTCGGACGCCGCGGGCAACACGCAGGTGCTCGCCGGCGAGTGGATCGACGTCTACGGCGACTTCGGCGACCTGGACGCCGGCTGGGGCAGCGTGATGACGCTCCACGGCACGATCACGCCCGGCACGCTCACGGGCGCGTGCGCGGGCGCGATCGACCCGGCGGTGCGCACGTGCAACCTGACGCGCATCTTCGGCAACGGCGACGCCGACACGTTCGACTTCGAGCAGACGTACCTCGGCGGCAAGACCCGCGTGTACGGCTCGAACACGCCGACGCCGTACGCGACGCCGATCCCGGCGACCGCGCCGCTCTGCGGGTCCGGCCGCACCTGCGACGACCTGTTCCTGGTGAAGCAGCTCCAGACCATGAACGTCGCCGCCGGCCACACCCTGACCCTCGACGGCCAGGAGAGCGGCGACACGTACCTCGTCTACACGTCGGGCAGCCGGGGCGCCAGCCGCGACTACGTCATCAACGTGCTCGACACCGGGGCGCCCGCCGACGGCGTCGACTACCTGGCGATCTGCGGCGCCGACACGACCGACGGCCCGGCGATCGGCGCCGGGCAGCGCTGCGACTACGCGACACGGCTCGCGCCGCAGCCCGCCCCGACCGACCCGACGCAGACCCTGGTTGACGACATCTGGCTGCTGCGCCGCACCTCGTACATCGCGTTCGGCGCCCAGACGACGCCGAACGAGGTCGCCGACCGGCCGGCGTTCGTCGCCCTGCTGCACACCACGCTGGACGTCGCCTCACCCGCGGGCACGGCGATCACGCCGTCCTTCGACGTCGAGCGCGTCAACTACGACACGGCGATCAACGGCCGGCTCGAGGTCTACGGGCTCGGCGGGAACGACTACTACGCCGTCGACGACAACAGCGCGATCACCACGCTCGACGGCGGCGCCGGGAACGACACGTTCCAGATCGGCCAGATCTACGGCACCAAGCGCGACTCGCGGCCCAGCACCGCCGAGGGCGGCTCCTACGCGCTCGGCGACACCAGCGGCGGCTCGCTGACGCCGCAGGACGTCTTCGGCACCGTCGCCACGACGAGAGGCTGGCTGTCGGCCGGCTCGAGCCAGCCGCTCGTCGCCAAGGGCGGCACCGGCGACGACAGCTTCACCGTCTACTCGAACCAGGCCACGCTGCGCCTGGAGGGCGAGGACGACAACGACCTCTTCGTCGTGCGCGCCTTCGCGCTCGCGCAGACCACCGGCACCTGCGGCGGCCCGCTCGGCGTGAACGACACCTCGTGCCGGATCGTGTGGATCTCGGCCGAGGACCAGGTCGCCATGCCGCGCCTGACCAGCGGCTTCTCGACCGCGGCCGAGTCCGACATCCGCACCGGCGCCGGCAACAACCAGGTCGAGTACAACATCAACGCGCCGGTCTCGATCGACGGCGGCAACGGCTTCGACAAGGTCGTCATCCTCGGCACCGAGTACGCCGACCACATCGTCGTCACCTTCAAGGCGATCTACGGCGCCGGCCTGTCGGTGACGTACGCGAACGTCGAGGTTCTCGAGGTCGACGCGCTCGAGGGCGACGACACCATCGACGTCCTCTCGACGCAGCCGTTCGTCCTCACTCGCGTCATCGGCGGCCTGGGGAACGACACGATCAACGTGGCCGGCGACGTCGCGGGCGACGTCGTATCGCGCAACCTCGAGGGCACGACCGGGACGATCAACCACATCGTGAAGTCGGCGGACGAGATGTACGACGGCCTGCTCGCCGACGGCATCGACCTCTCCGTGGCGCGGCCGACGCGGGGCGCGGTGGTCGTCACCGAGACCGCCGGCTTCAGCGCGGTGCGCGAGGCGGGGTGCTTCTCGCTCACCTCCACGACCTGCATCCGCGCGCTCGACTCGTACGACGTGCGCCTGGCGACGGCGCCGACGCAGAACGTCTACGTGACCGTGTCGGCGACGCTGACCGGCCAGGAGGAGCAGTCGAACGGCGACACGTTCCTCATCACCACGGGCGCCGTGCCGGGCGCGCCGGGCGCCTTCACGCGCACCATCACCGTGAACGGGTCGCCGGCCGTCGTGCCGGTGCGCGCGGTCGTGCTCACCTTCACGCCGGGCAACTGGAGCACGCCGCAGAACGTGTACCTCTTTGCGGTGGACGACGCGCGTCCGGAGGGCGACCGCGTGGTCGTGTCCGCGCAGTCGGTCATCAGCCGCGACCAGGCGTTCAACGCCGCCGCGGTCCGCAACGTCGAGGTCAAGGTCATGGACGACGACCTCGCCGGCATCGTGACGATCGAGCGCGACGCCGGCGGAGAGCCGGACAACACGTCCATCGTCCTCGAGGGCCCCGGCGCGCCGTACGAGGTGACCGACCAGGTCGACGTCACGCTCGCGAAGGCGCCCACGCCCGACACGACGGGCGGCCCGACGACGACCGTCGTGCTCGTCACGCCGTCGGACAACCGCATCTGCCTCGCGTCCGCCGACCCGCGCTTCGCCGCGGCCGACGGAAGCTGCCCGGTCGGCGGCACGACGTACACGCTCACCTACACCGCGGCGGACTGGAGCTCCCCGGTCAACCTCGTCCTGCGCGCGCGCGACGACTTCGTCGCCCAGGACCCGCGCAGCACGACGCTCGAGTACACGATCCTCGGCTCGTCGAGCGCGACGGACTACCTGCGTCCGCCGTTCGCGAGCTACCCGGACCTGCCGGTGCGGTCGCGCGTCGACGTCATGTCCATCGACGACGAGACGCCCGGCGTGTTCCTCCTCGAGTCCGGCGGCCGCACGCTCGTCCAGTGCGGCTCCACCTGCGGTCTGGCGGGAACCGGCGATTCCTACACGGTCCGCCTCACCAAGGCGCCGACCGGCGACGTGACCATCGCGGTCGTCACCGACGGCCAGACCGACGTGACCACGGGCGGCCGCCTGTCGCTCGCCGACGTGGGCGGCACCCGCGCGACCCAGCTCTTCGCCGGCAACGTGACGGCGTCGGGCACGACGCTCGCGCGCGGCGCCGGCGCGGACCTCGGCTCGTTCATCGACGACGGCTTCGCGGCGGGTCAGACCGTCCGCGTGACGATCGGCGGCTCGCCGGTCGACGCGCGCATCACCGCGATCTCGTCCGACGGCAAGTCCATGACGCTCGACACGGCGGTCTCCGGCTCCGGCGCCGCGAGCATCGCGGTGCTGAGCGACCGCGGCATCTACACCGGCTCGCTCACCTACACCGCCTCCGACGCGTCGGACACCTCCGCGACAGGGAACGGCGGCTCGCTCGTCCGCACCGACGGGAAGAGCTGGCTCGACTCCGGCTTCATCGAGGGGCAGCTCATCCGGATCAACGGCGTGAGCGGCGTGTTCAAGATCGAGTCCATCACCGACGCCGTCGCCGGCTCGGGCGACCTCGACAAGGCCATCCTCACCGCGGCGCTGCCGTCGGGCGGAGCGCTCGCGGCCGGCGCGACCGCGAACGTGATGCAGGTCGCGCAGCAGGTCACGTTCACGCCGAGCAACTGGTACGCGCAGGTCACCGTGCCGCTCCTCGCGGACCCGGCCTACGACCTGCAGCCGGGCCGCGGCGACCTCAAGACGTTCCCGAAGCGCAAGCACCTGCTCTCCGGCATCCGCGGCCCGCTGGCGGTCGAGGGTGGCGTCACCGCCGCCGACCGCTCGCTGAAGCGCGCGGTGCTGCTGCCCGGCGAGGCCAACGCCGCGCCGTTCCAGGTCGCGGCGCAGCCGCCGGAGTGGCAGATGATCGACACGCTCAACGTCTTCGCCGACGGCAGCCGCGAGAACCTCGTGGGCGAGATGACGTCGACCGCGATCACCGGCCTCAACATGACGCAGCCGCTCGACCTGCGCGCGTACTGCGGCACCCGCCCGTGCCCGTTCGGCGAGCCCGGCGTCTACCCGGGCGGCATCTCCTACGGGACGATCTCGCTGGACGCGAACGGCGGGTTCCAGACGGACGGCAACGCCTCGACGATCGAGGTCCTGAACCTCTTCCTCGGCGAGGGCAACGACACCTTCACCGTCACCTCGACGCTCGTGCCGGCGCTCGAGCTCGCGAACAACGGCACGCCGCGCGCCGCGGCGCACGGCGGCATCACCACCGTGCACGGCGGCGGCAACAGCGCGCTCCGGATCACCGGCACGTTCGACACCGGCGCCGGCGCGATCACGCGCACCGACGGCGTCGACTGGACGACCCAGGGCTTCGCCGTCGGCCAGCAGATCACGACGACCGGCGCGATCGCGGGCTCGTTCACGATCACCGGCGTCGCCGGCTCGGACTACGGCCCGAACAGCATGCTGCTCGTGACGCAGAGCGAGGGCGCGCCGCTCTCCGCGCAGGCCGGCGCGGCCTCCACGGTCAGCGTGCGTGACCAGCTCGCGGCGCTCGGGGCCTTCGACCTCGCGGGCAACGCGGTCGTCCGCCGCGACGGCCAGCCGTGGCAGGCGCTCGGGTTCGCCGCCGGCCAGCGCGTGACGATCGCGGTCGCCGGGGTCGGCGTCCGCACGGTGACCGGCTTCGGCAACTCGGCGTACGGCGACGGCACGGCGCTCCTGGTGGACGGCGCGGCCATGACCGCGACGGACGCGTCGGGCACCGTGGCCGCCACCGACCGCATGCCGTCCGGCAACGTGCGCATGGGCGGCGACCGGATCGTCGTCACCGGCGGCGCGTCCACGACGGCCGCGGGTGGCCCGGCCTCGCCGCTCGTGGTCTACGGCGACACCTCGCAGGACGGGACGTGGTACGCGGGCCGCACCGACGTCATGTCGCTCGGCATCTTCGGCGACAAGCCGTTCGCGCACGAGGAGGGCGTGCCGGTCACGATCAGCGTGTCCGGCGACGGCCTCACCGGCACGATCACGCGCGGCGACGGCAGGGCCTGGGTCGACACCGGCTTCGCGGTCGGCGCCCAGCTCGCGGTGAACGGCGTCCTCTACGGGACGATCAGCCGGACCTCGGCGAGCGTGTGCGCGGCGGTCGCGACGGGCTGCACGACGATCCCGGCGAACGTCATCAAGCTCACCGCCCTCACCGCGGACTTCGCGGCCGGCGGCGGGACGAAGGACTTCCGCGTCCGGAACCGCGTCGGCAACGGCGCGCCGTTCTTCGTGTACCCGCTCGCGACGGCGTTCGCGAACCCGGGCAACGACGTCATCGACGCGAGCGCCGCGTTCTCGGCGTCGCCGGCCGGCGCGCTGCCGACCGTCGGCATCACCGCCTACGGCGGCGCGGGCGACGACCTGATCCTCGGCACGCAGACCGGCGACCACCTCGCCGGCGGCTCGGGCGACGACCGCATCGAGGGCGGGCGCGGCGTCGACCTCATCTACGGCGACGACGGCGTCAACGTGAACGTCATCACGCGCGTGCTCACGCCCGTGTGGCAGAACACCTCGGCGAAGCCAAACGCCGACCTGCTCGAGGCCGGCCGCGACGTCCTCTACGGCGAGGGCCCGCGCGCGGTCCGGACGACCGTCCAGGACGACGACGCCGACGTGATCTTCGGTGACTTCGGCGAGGTCCTGCAGGACACCCTCGGCGCGCGCGACACGACGCGCGTCCAGACCGGGCTGCAGCGCATCCAGACCACCCAGGTCGCGTCGCTGCGCAACGTGGAGTCGCGCGCCCTCCAGGAGGGCGCCGACGACACGATGTACGGCAACGTCGGCCGCGACGTCCTGGTGGGCGGCCCCGGCTCGGACGCGATCGACGGCGGCGTCAACGACGACCTCGTGTTCGGCGACAACGTCGTGCTCGCGTGGCGCGACCGCGACATCACGACGACGCGGTTCCAGACGCTCAGCGGCACGCGCCTGTACAGCCGCACCGACCTCGACGGCGCGAACGCGTCGATCAGCTACGACAACTCGGGCCAGCTCCTCGTCAACGGGACCGCGCGCGCCTACCGCACGCCGGACCAGAACTACCCGTGGTGGGCCGAGTACCTGCTCGCGAACCTGTACCAGAACGCGTCCATGGACGCCGGGCTCACCGGCGCGGGCTCGTTCGGAAACGACTACATCGCCGGCGGCGCGGGCCACGACATGGCCTTCGGGCAGCTCGGGAACGACACGATCCAGGGCGACGGCTCGATCGACTTCATCTCGGCGTGGCCATACAACGCCGGCCGCGTCGGCGCCGTCCGCACGCCGGCCGGCTGCGCCGGCAGCGTCTGCGACTACACCGGCCCGCTCACCATCTGGCCGTCGTTCGAGGCCGCGACGGACGGCGACGACTACATCGAGGGCGGCGCGGGCGCCGACGTCGCCTTCGGGAACCTCGGACAGGACGACATCGTCGGCGGCTCGTCGTCCTTCTTCAGCCTGATCACGCCGTTCCAGCGTCCGGACAAGGGCGACCTGCTCTTCGGTGGCGCGGGCACGCGCGTCGGCCGCAACGACGAGACCGTGTTCGCGACCGACGCGCACTCGCGCGACGCGGACGTCATCGTCGGCGACAACGGCAACATCGTCCGCATCGTCGGGACGAGCGGCGCCGACGCGAACCCGCTCGCCTCGCCGCTGCGCTTCGTCTACGACAATTACGGCGGCCGCGGCATCGTGGTCCGCGGCGTCACGCTCATCGACTACACACCGGGCGGCCCGGACTTCCGTCCCGACCTGTTCGCGCTCGGCGCGGGCTGCAACGGCCTCGTCATGAGCGTCGACATCGGCTGCGGCGACGAGCTGCACGGCGAGTCCGGCGACGACACGCTGTACGGCGGCGCGGGCGCCGACGTCTTCTTCGGCGACGCGCAGGACGACGACATCATCGGCGGCTGGGGCAACGACTGGATGTCGGGCGGCACCGGCCAGGACGGCATCCTCGGCGACGACGGACGCATCTTCACCAGCCGCAACAACGCGACGGTCGGCGAGCCGCTCTACGGCGTCGCGCCGCTCCTGGCGACGGACCCGGACACGCGCTTCAGCAACGGGAACGTGCTGGACGAGCTCATCTACACGCCCGGCAACGTCCAGATCACGACGATCAACCTCGCCGGCCGGCTGAACAAGGCCTTCGACGTCACGCCGTTCAACCTGCGGCCGAACGCGCTCGGCGCGGACGATCCGTTCTTCCGTCCGGGCTTCGCCGACGACATCGTCTACGGCGGCCTCGGCAGCGACTTCCTGCACGGCGGCTCGGGCGACGACGCCATCAGCGGCGCCGAGGCGCTCGTGGAGTCCTACGGTCAGCGCTACGACGAGGCCACCGGCCTGCCGGTCGGCGTCGTGCGCAGCGACTGGACCACGCCGTACAACGCCGGGAACATGCTGCGCTTCGGCGCCGACGCCGACGCGTGGCACAGCAACCAGCACGTCGCCTCGCGCCTGGGCGAGTTCGCCCTCTACGACGAGTACGACCCGCGCCGCATCGTCCGGCTGAACGACGACGGCACGAAGGTCACGAGCGGCGCCGGCGGCAGGGAGTTCTTCCTGAACTTCGTGTCGAACGAGGGCGTCGTGCGGCCGGCGGGCACCAGCCCGGACGGCGTCCCGTACCCGTCGGTCTGGGACGACGGCGCCGACGCGATCTTCGGCGGCCTCGGCAACGACTGGTCCGTCGGCGGCACCGGCAAGGACACGATCTTCGCCGGCTGGGGCAACGATCTGTCCAACGCCGACGACCGGCTCGGCACGACCGGCGCGACCGACGAGGCGCCGGACACCGCGCCGACCTACGAGGACCGCGTGTACGGCGGCGCCGGGCTCGACGTCCTCATCGGCAACACCGGCGGCGACCGGCTCATCGACTGGGTCGGCGAGTTCAACTCGTACATCGTCCCGTTCGCGCCCTTCGGCATCGCGACGGTGAGCCGCCAGGTGCCGCCGATGCTCTACGAGTTCCTGTACGCCCTGTCGAAGAGCATGGGCGCCGACCCGACGCGCACCGCCGAGACCGGCAACGACGCGGCGCGCAACGGCGAGCCGGACGGCGAGATCGGCCTCATCACGCAGAAGGACAAGGGCCTGTGGCAGACGCAGACCGGCGGCCCGACCGACCCGCAGCCGGGCAACATCCCGGGCGGCAAGCGCGACGTGCTCCGGTCCGCCGACTTCAACGACGGCTCGGTCTCGTCGTTCGCCGTCGACAGCGGCTCGTTCAGCGTGGTGAACGGCGCCCTGTCGGTGACGGCGACGAGCACGAGCGGCGACGCGGTGGCGGTCTTCTACCAGGACGACTACCTGCCGATCTACTACGAGGTCCAGGCGTCGGTGAACACCGCGAAGCCGCTCGCCGGGTACAAGGCGAACTCGTACGTCATCTTCGACTACTTCTCGCCGACCGACTTCAAGTTCGCCGGCATCGACATCTCGACGAACAAGGTGGTCCTAGGCCACCGCGCGTCGTGGGGCTGGGCCGTCGACGCGCAGACCCCCTATCAGCTCAAGCCGGAGACCAACTACGGTCTGCTCATCCAGGTGAACGGCACGGCGGTGTACGTGAACGTCGACAGCAAGAAGACGTTCTCCTACACGTACGCGCCGCGCATGATCGACGGCGAGGCGAACGGCCTGAACAAGGGCCTCGTCGGCGTCGGGTCCGACCAGTCGAAGGGCGCGGTCGACAATATCGCCCTGCAGATCGTGCAGCCGGAGATCACGATCGACCGCACCGAGACCTACGACGACGGCGCGGCGAACCTCGCGGCGCAGCCGCAGACCGGGTCGTGGAGCGTGAGCGGCGGCCGCGAGACCGGCACCGCCGCCGCCGGCGCGACGGCGATCCAGACCGTGGACCTCGGCAACACGCGCGGCCTCTCCACCGAGTCGTACGTGGAGCTCAGCACGAACGTGAAGACCGCGGTGAGCGGCGGCATCGTGTTCGACCAGTACGGCGCGACCGACTACAAGCTCGTCTCCGTGGACGTCGCCGCGCAGCGCATCGTCATCGGCCACGTGAGCCCGCGGAGCGGGTACGTGGTCGACGCCTACATCGCGAAGGCGCTCTCGGCCACGACCGACTACACGCTCCAGCTCTCGCTCAAGGGCGCGTCGGTGGCGGTCACGCTCTCCGGCGCGTACGTGACGACCTGGGGCTTCAACGGCGCGGTCGTCGACGGTGCCTACGGCCTGGTGGCCCGCGGCGGCTCGGCCTCCTTCGACAACACCCGCTTCCGCACCGACGACCGCGCGTTCGCGCAGCCCGGCAGCGTCCTCTCCGCGAGCGGCACCTTCTCGGGAAGGAGCGCGCCGCCGGCGGACGAGGGTGCGCTCCCGGCGCTCCTCGATCAGGCCAAGGCGTACTGGTCGGCGCGGCTGGGCATCCCGCTCGCGTCCCTGGACGACGTGCGCATCGCCGCGGCCGACCTGCCGGGCCTCGAGCTCGCGGTCGTCGTGGGGCGGACGATCTACATCGACCGCGACGGCGCGGGCCGCGGCTGGACGACGACGACCCTCACCGACACGATCACCCAGGCGCTCGGCCGCATCCTCGGCGTCGTGTAACGGCGGCGGCGCGCGCGCCGCGCTTGCCCGCCGGCGCCGCGAGTCGGTAACGTCAACCGTGTGAGGCCGTTGGCACCATCGTGCGCCTGAGCAGCCGCACGGCGCTCCCCGTCGCCGCGCTCCTCACCGCGATGGTGCTCAGCTCGACCGCCCTCGCCGCGCCGCTCTCGATCCTGCTCGCCCAGTACGAGGTCCCGACGCCGCCGGTGACCGCGGCCGCGTCGGCCACCATGCAGGTCGCGGTGCGCGTCACCAACGTCGGCACCGAGCCGTGGAACGCGTCCGGCGCGAGCCCGGTGAACCTCGCCTACCACTGGTACGACGCCGCCGGCGCCGTCGTCGTCTTCGACGGCGAGCGCACGCCGCTCGGCGCGGACGTCGGCCTGGGCGCGCAGCGCGCCGTGACCGCGAACGTCGTCGCCCCCGCCGCGCCCGGGCAGTACACGCTGCGCTTCGCGCTGGTGAAGGAGGGCGTCGCCTGGTTCCCGCCGAGCGCCGCCTACCCGGTCACGATCGTCAGCGCGACGTACATCGCGGGCTACCAGGTGGTCACGCCGCCGACGCAGATCCCCGCCGGCACCTCCGCGACCGTGCGCGTCGCCCTCGCGAACACGTCGAACCAGACCTGGACCGCGGGAGGGACGAACCCGGTGAACCTCGCCTACCACTGGTACGACGCGGCGGGGAAGCCGGTCGTCTACGACGGCGCGCGCAGCAGGCTCCCCTCGGACGTCGCGCCGGGCGGCGCCGCGGCGGTCGACGCGACCGTCGTCGCGCCGGACGCGCCGGGCACGTACACGCTGCGCTTCGCGCTGGTGAAGGAGGGGGTCGCCTGGTTCGTGCCGAGCGATCCGTATCCGGTGACGGCGCAGGCCGCCTTCATGGCCGCCTTCAGCGCGCCGGCGCTGCCCGCGTTCGTCGCGGGCGGCACCTACGCGATCGACGTGCCGGTGCGCAACGCCGGCGCCTCGGCCTGGACGGCCGGCGGAGCGAACCCGATCACGCTCGGCTACCACTGGCTCGACGGCGCCGGGAGGACGGTGGTCTGGGACGGCGAGCGCACCCGCCTCGCGGCGGACGTCGCGCCGAACGCGCAGGTGACGATCCCGGCGCGGGTCACCGCGCCGAGCGCGCCGGGGACGTACACGCTCGTGCTCGACATGGTGCGCGAGGGCGTCGCCTGGTTCGAGCGGCTCGGCAGCACGCCGCTGCGCGCGCCGGCGGCCGTCGCGGAGGTGCGCTACGCCGCGGGCTTCTCGCTCCCGACGGCGCTCACCGGGTACTGGGCCGAGCGGAAGACGGTCCAGGTCACCGTGGTGAACACCGGGAACATCACCTGGAGCGCGACGGGCGCGACGCCGTTCAACCTCGCGTATCACCTGTACGACAAGGCGGGGAAGACGCTCGTCTGGGACGGCGCGCGCACGCCGCTGGGCACCGACCTCGCGCCGGGCCAGTCGCGCACCCTGCCGCTCACCTTCCCGGTGCCTTCGACCTCCGGCGACTACACGCTCGCGGTGGAGATGGTGCGCGAGGGCGTCGGCTGGTTCAGCCAGCTCGGCGGCACGCCGGCGGTGCGGATCCCCCTCGCCGTGACGAGCGGCCTGTCCGCGGCGTACGGCGCGACGACCACGCCGGGGCAGGTGACGATCGGCGCGACGGTCGACCTCACCGTCGTCGTCGCGAACACCGGGCCGCGCACCTGGCCCGCGACCGGCGACAACGCGGTGCGGCTCTCCTACCACGTCACCGGCCAGCGGACCGGGAACACCTACATCTGGGACGGGGCGCGCGGCGTCCTCCCGAACGACGTCCCGCCGAACACGCAGGTGAGCGTGCCGATCCGCGTCTCACTGCCCGCGCAGACCGGCGACTACTTCATCTCGTGGGATCTCGTCCAGGAGGGCGTCGCCTGGTTCAGCCAGGTGAACGTCACGCCGAAGAAGGAGCCGTTCACCGTCGTGCCCGGTGTGGTCTTTTACGGAAGCGGCTTCGGCCACGGCGTCGGGCTCTCGCAGTACGGCGCGCAGGGCCTGGCGACCGGCGTGGCCGGCCCGCCGCTCACCGGCGAGCAGATCATCGCGAGGTACTTCCCCGGTACGGCGTTCCAGTTCACGGACGCGGCCCGGCCGGTCAACCGGGTGCTGCTCTCGCAGCCCTCCTCGCAGACGCGCTACCGCTGCGGCGACAACTCGTTCTTCGACGACACGAACGCCGACGTGATCTCCGACGGCGGGTTCCGTGTCCTCGACGAGACCGCGGGCAACGCCGAGATCGGCCGGGCCGCTCCGGGCCAGAAGTGGCTGTTCCTCGCGAAGGCCGGCGGGATCCTCGAGGCCCGTTCGTTCAACGGGACGACCGAGACGCTCGTGCGCAGCATCCAGACGAGCGGCTCGAAGGGGTTCGCGGTCATCCCGCTCACGAGCGCCCCGCTGCGGCTCGTGCAGAAGGACTCCATCCGCGGCGAGCCCGGTCTCTACCGCGGCGAGCTCCACGTCACGAGCCTGGGCGGCCGCGCGCGCGTCGTGAACTGGGTCGGCTACGACGACTACACGCGCGGCGTGGTGCCGCTCGAGATGCCGTCGACGTGGAACGCCGAGGCGATCAAGGCGCAGGCCTACGCCGCGCGCTCGTACGCGTACGCGTCGTACCGCGGTCCGTCGTCGGACTACGACGTCGGTGACGACCAGGCCGACCAGTGCTACGGCGGCGTCCGCGTCGAGAAGGCGACGTCGAACGCCGCCGTGGACGCGACGAAGGGCCGGGTCGTGACCTACGACGGCGCCGTGGTGAAGACCTACTTCTCGTCCTCGTCCGGCGGCTACACGCTCGCCTGGGGCTGCTGGGGCAACAACGTGGTCCGCTCCGGGAGCTCGTGGGTCTGCTCGCCGGCGGCCGAGCGGCCGTACTACGCGGCGGTCCCCGATCCCGCCGACCGCGCCGTGCAGTCGCCCCCCAACCCGCGCGCGTCGTGGCAGGTCACCTTCACCGGTCCGGAGATCGTGAGCGCGGTGAAGTGCGCCGGCGGACCCGACATCGGGACGCTCCAGGGCGTGGACGTTTCGAACCAGTCCCCACCCGGCGTGGGGCACGTGATCTCGGTCCGCGTCTTCGGCTCGGCCGCGAACGCTGACGTGCGCGCCGACGACCTGCTGCGCTCGTGCCTGGGCCTGCGCTCGACGATGGTGCGGCTGGCGCCGTTCTAGGGTGTTCGAGGAGGCCGAGCGGCTCGCCCGTCGCGATCCCACGCTCGTCACCACCAAGCTCGACGAGGTCGTGAAGGCTGTCGGGGGATGGCGCGACGCATTCACGGCCGCGGCAGCGCGGTCGGTCCTGGAGCGTGTCGACCGGTAGTCGCGCAGGGGGACGTCGTCGAGAGCGACACAGGCACGATCATCCGCGTCGCGGCGACGAGCGACCTCCGGTGGGCGGGTACGCGTTTCCCGCGTCTCAGTTGGGCGACGGTCGTGGGCCCCCCTCGCTCGAGGAGCCGCTTTTCCGCCTCCCTGCCTGCTGCCGGTCGTGACGAATCGGTCGCCAGACTCGTTCGAGAGGGTGACAGCGCTCCCACGCCGATGCCAGAATGGCGTCGGCGTCGGGGAGTGTGGCCGGAGGAAGAAGGGGGTCCGCTTGGGCCGACGCCACGCGCGCCTGCGCCTCGTCCTGCTCATCGGCGCGTTCGTGCTCGCCCTCCTGCCGAACCTCGGCACGCCCGCGGTCGCCACCCCCCGGTTCTCCGGCCAGATCGTCGGCAAGGACGTCACCCAGGCCTGGCCGGCGCGTGACGGACGCGGGCTCTCGACCCCGATCGCGGAGCCCGTCGGCCTCGACGCCGGCTCCACCGGCGGCGGCACCCTCCTGTACACCTCGGACACGATCGACGCGGGCCAGCTCTTCGGCCGGCTCGCCGTCCACTGGATCCCCGCGCGCGGGCAGCAGGACGCGCTGTTCATCGAGGCGCGCGCCTCCGCCGACGGACGCTCGTGGGGCCCGTGGACGGGGGTGACCGAGGACGAGGACATGTTCGACCCGGACACGGGCGAGCGCTTCGGCGCGCCGTTCGAGGTGAGCGCGTCGCGGTACGCGCAGTACCGCGTCTGGCTCACGGGCGGCGACCCCGGCGCGCTCGCGCGCGTCTCGCTCACGTTCATCGACGTGAGCGACCTGAACGCGGGTCCGATCGCGCGGCTCTTCAACGACCTCCGCGGCGCGTTCGCCGACGTGTTCGATCCGCCGGCGGCGAGCGCGGCGAGCTCGGTGCGGATCCTCACGCGGCAGGACTGGGGCGCGGACGAGTCGAAGATGCAGTGGCCGCCGCGCTACGAGCCCGCGAGCAAGTTCATCGTGCACCAGACCGCGACGAGCGACGGCGGGAACGACACGGCCGCGGCGATCCGCTCGATCTACTACTACCACGCGGTCACCCGAGGCTGGGGCGACATCGGCTACAACTACCTCGTCGACAAGAACGGGAACATCTGGACCGGTCGACAGGGCGGCGACAACGTCGTCGGCGGCCACGCCTACGGATGGAACAACGGCACGATCGGGGTCGCCGGCATCGGCGACTACAGCCGCGTGGCGCCGACCGCGGCGATGATGCAGGCCTACGCGAAGATCATCGCGATCAAGGGGACCCAGCTCGGCATCCAGCCGCTCGGCAACGACACCTTCACGCACCAGGAGCAGGCCTCGGACGGTACGTGGGTGAAGGTCACCGGCAACCCGCCGAACGTCATCGGGCACAGCGACGCCAACTACATCGTCGGCCAGAACGGCGGCCAGACCGCGGACCCCGGTGTCATCTACCCGCTGCTCCCCTCGCTGCGCCTGGCGGCGCAGACCTACGTGAACGAGGGCTACGTGGACATGCCGTACCTCGAGCCGCAGCTGCCCCGGGCGGCGTTCCCCGGCGCGGTCCTCCAGGTCCCGGTCGCCGTGATCAACAAGGGCCGGACGGCGATCCCCGCCGGGACGCTCGTGTCCTACCAGATGCTGCGGAACGGGACCGTCGCGCTCGCGCAGGGCGCGGTGCAGCCGCTGCCCGCGCCGGTGAACCCCGGACAGTCCGCGACCGTCACGGTCCCCTTCGCCGTCCCGGCCCTCGGCGTATACGTCGTGCGCTGGGACCTCCAGACGAACGGGCAGTGGTGGAACGCGCTGAAGAGCGCGCCGGTCCGCGAGTTGTCGTTCAACTCGGCGGACTGGAGCGTCGAGTGGGTGCGGGACGACGCCAAGAGCGTCTGGACCGCGGGCGAGACCAAGCAGGTCACCGTGACCCTCGCCAACGACGGCGGACGTCCGTGGCCGAACGCGGCGACGGACCCCACCGGCGCGGTGCGTCTCGGCTACAAGTGGGTCTCGAGCTCGACGGGGAACACGTTCCCGGGCGCGCAGCGCTTCGACCTGCCGGCGACGGTGCAGCCCGGCGAGCGGGTGACGCTCACCGTCCCGATCGGCGCGCCCGTGTATCCGACGAACTACACGCTGTACCTCGACCTGTACAAGGGCGCCGAGTTCGCCTTCTCCGAGCGCGGCATCGCGCCCGACGAGCTGGCGATCGGCGTCAACGTCGACTTCAACGCGACGTACCAGTTCGGCGCGGTGCCGCGGTTCGCCGCCGGCGCCGCGGCGACCGTCCCCGTGACGATCAAGAACACCGGCCTGGGCACGCTGCCGGTCACCTCGTCGTACCCGGTCGACCTCGCCTACCACTGGTACACGCCGACCGGCACGCCCGTCGTGTGGGACGGCCTGCGCACGAAGCTCCCGGCCGACCTGCTCTCGGGCCAGTCCGTGCAGCTCCAGGCCACGGTGCAGGCCCCGCCGCAGGGCGGCCAGTACGAGCTGCGCTTCGACCTGGTGCAGGAGGGCGTCGCCTGGTTCAGCCAGAAGGGGCTCGCGACGGGGACGATCGCGACGACCGTCGCCGCGCCGGTCATCCCCTCGTACGGCGCGTCGTACCAGGCCGCGCCGCCCCCGACCGCCGCCGCCGGCGCGACGGTGACGGTGCCGGTGACGGTCGCGAACGCGAGCAACTTCGCGTGGAGCTCGAGCGGCGAGAAGCCGGTGAACCTCGCCTACCACTTCTACGACAGCGCGGGCAGGCTCGTGCTGTGGGACGGCGCGCGCACGAAGCTCCCGGCCGACGTCGGACCCGGCGCGTCGGCGACGGTGCAGGCGGCGGTGCTGTTCCCCACGACCGTCGGCACCTACACGCTGCGCTTCGACCTGGTGCAGGAGGGCGTCGCCTGGTTCAGCCAGAAGGGCGTCGCGACCGGCAACGTCACGGCGACCGTCGGCGCGCCGCCGCCGACGAGCGGCTACGACGCGACGTACGGGATCTCGCAGGTGCCGACCGCGATGTCCGCCGGCCTGCGCGCCACCGTCCCGGTGACGCTGCGCAACACCTCGACGTTCGCCTGGACGCCGGCCTCCACCAACCCGGTGAACCTCGCGTACCACTGGTACGACGCCGCCGGGAAGGTCGTGGTGTGGGACGGCCTGCGCACGCCGCTCTCGATCGCGGCCGGCGCGACCGCGCTCGTGAACGCGCAGGTGCAGGCGCCCGCGTCGCCGGGGACCTACGTCCTGCGCTTCGACCTGGTGCAGGAGGGCATCACCTGGTTCAGCAGCAAGGGCGTGACGAACGGCGCGACGACGGTCGCGGTGAACGTCGCTCCGTACGGCGCGTCGTTCACCAGCGCGCCGGTGAGCGTCGGCGCGGCGCCCGGCGGCGTCGTGCTGGTCCCGCTCACGATCAAGAACACCGGCTCGCTCGTCTGGGACGTGAGCAAGGGCTTCGACGTCGCGTACCACATCGTCAGCGCGTCCGGCGCCGTGAAGGTGTGGGACGGGCTGCGCACCGCGCTCCCGGCGAGCGTGCCCCCGGGTCAATCGGCGACACTGAACGCGGTGGTGCGCGCGCCCGAGACCGCGGGCCCGTACGTCATCCAGTTCGAGGTCGTGCAGGAGGGCGTCACCTGGTTCAGCGGGAAGAGCGTGCCGACGGGCGACGTGGCCCTCGACGTGCGCTAGCCGGCGTCGTCGCGATCTTCCTCGCCGGTGTCCTCACCGGCGCCGTGATCGTCGGCAGCGCCGTGCCGCCACCGCCCCCGACGTGGGTGTCCGAGACGCCGCTCTCGCAGCCGCGCGCGTACGCGCAGGCGGTGGGGCTGGCGACCGGCGAGGTGCTGCTCGTCGGCGGCATGGGCCGCGACGACGGCCTCGTCATGCGCACCGAGGCCGAGCTCTTCGACCCGCTCACGCGGCGCTCCGTGCTCGTCGGCGGCGTGCGCCCCGGCCGCATCTGGCACACCGTCACCACGCTCGCCGACGATCGCGTCCTCGTCGCCGGCGGCGTCGAGCGAGCCGGGGACGGATGGTCGACGCTGGGCCTCGCCGAGATCTTCGACCCGTGGACCCGGCGCTGGACGCGCGTCGCCGAGATGCTCCAGCCGCGCTCCGACCACGCCGCGACCCTGCTCAAGGACGGGCGCGTGCTGGTGGCCGGCGGCCACGTCGGGCCGACGCCGCTGGCGTCGGTCGAGATCTACGATCCCGCCACCGACACCTGGACCGCCGCCGCGCCGCTGCCGAAGACGCGCTGGAGCTTCTCCATGGCGACGCTCCCGGACGGTCGCGTCCTCGCCGCCGGCGGCTTCATGGATCCGGGGCTCCAGACCGACACCTCGGTGATCTACGACCCCGCGACCGACACGTGGACCGAGGGGCCGCGGCTGTGGTCGGAGCGCGCCAACCACACCACCGTCCTGCTGCCGAGCGGCGACGTGCTGCTCGTCGGCGGTCAGCGCGCCGCGGCGAACACCGCCGAGCGCTACGACGCCAGGCTCGGCGCGTTCGTCTTCGCGGGCACGCTGGTGCAGCCGCGCATGTTCGCGCAGGCGGCGGCGCGACCGGACGGGAGCGTCGTGCTCGTCGGAGGCATCCTGCGGCCCGAGTCGGGCGAGGGCTTCGTGCCGAACGACTTCGTGGAGATCTGGGACCCGCGCACGAACCTCTGGAGCGCGTACCAGAGCGCGCCCACCGCACGCGCCGCGGGCGCGGCCGTCGCCGTGGGCAACGGCGTCTGCATCTTCGGCGGGTCGATCCTCGGCGACGAGCCGATCCGCACGGTGGAGTGCCTCGAGTAGGTCCGATCGCCTTCGCCCCGGCTCCGAGGCGCGCTATCGCGGGCGCAGCAGGCGCTCGTCCGCGCCGGGGAGCGTGCGCAGGAGCAGGGCAGCCTCGCGCGAGGCGCCGCCGGTCACGACCCGAGCGGCGTGGCGCAGATCCTCCCGGTCCTCCGGTACGCAGAACACCCGGTACAGGACCGCGAGGATGTGACGTGAGAAGTACGCGTTGCGTGGCAGGTCCTCTCCGCGGCCGACGAGCGGCGGGTGGGGAACGACGTGGTCCTCGCGGACCATCCGCTCGATGGTCCGCGCGTCGCAGCCGCTGGTCGCGCCGAGCGCACGCAGCAGGCCCTCGACCTGGCTGTTGTGGAGCGGCAGCGCCGCGCCCTCGCCGAGGAGTCGCTCCGGCGCGAAGACCGCCCAGTACGCGAGGGTCGTCCACCGCTTCGCGCATCCGCGCGCGGGTCAGGGCGATGACCGTCGGCGCCGCGGCCCGGGTTCTCACGCCGGTCGTCCTTTTTCATCTAGACAGTTACGTGTCAAGTCCATGGAACGGCCGATGCCGAGATCATCCATGCCGTGCGTCGCACTCCGGCGCCGACCGCTGACCGAAGCGGCTACGAGACCGGCTTGAGCTGCACGTCGAGCCGCTGGACCTCGGGCTTCGTGGTGATGCGCACCTTCGCGATCTCGTAGCCCGCCTTCTGCCACGACACGTCCCAGTCCACGCCGGCCGGCAGGTCGATCCACCAGAAGCCGTTGTCGTCGGTGCGCGGCGAGGCCGGCTGGCAGGTCCCCTCGCTCGCGATGACGACGCACACCTCCACGACCGGCCTGCTCGTGTTGATGTCGCGCACGGTCCCCTGGAGACGGCCGAAGCCGGACGCCAGGCTCGCCGGCGGTGACGCGGTCACGCGCGCGGCCGGCGCGGCGCTCGCGCTCGCCGACGGGCCGGCCGTACCGGGGCCGCAGCCCGCGGCCAGCGTCGCGGCGGCCAACGTGACGTCGGCGAGCCTCGCGACGTTATGCTCACCGACCATGCGTGCCGTCCTTTCCGCCGCGCTCGCCGCGGCGCTCGTGCTCGCGTTCGTCGCCGCGGGGGTCGCACCGGCGCGTGCCGGGGACGTGACGTTCGTGACGATATCCGGTCGCATCACCGACGCATCGACCGGCCAGCCGATCGTCGGGGCGTGCGTCGCGATCACCGCGCCCGGCGGGACCTGCCAGCCGCAGTTCCCGCGCACCGACGCGAGCGGTGTGTACTCGATCACGCTGCCGCAGAACCTGACCTGGACGTTCAACTTCGTCGCGTGCGACTACCGGACCGTGACGCGCAACGTCTACACCGACCGGACGAAGACCGAGGACCAGGCGCTCACCTACGTCGGCACGCCGAAGCCCGCCCCGCTCGGCGGCACGCCGACGAACAGCGTCTACCTTCCGAACGTCACCAAGACCCTCGGCGGGCCGAGCGGCTGGGACACGCCGTTCATCGTGCAGAACGTGGACGCGACGAACGCGACGGACCTCGAGCTGAACTTCTACCGCTTCTCCGACGGCTGCCTGGTCACGCGCCGCATCGTGAACGGGCTGCAGCCCTTCCGCTCGTACCCGGACATCCCGAGCAAGGACGCGGACCTCCCCTCCAACACGCAGCTCTCGGTGGTCATCCGCTCGTTCGGCGCGAACGCGGTCGCGGTCGTCAACGAGATCCAGGGCGGCGGCGCGAGCTTCCAGGGCCTCTCCTACACCGGCAGCTCGGCCGGCAGCACCACGGTGTACCTGCCGAACGTCACCCGGCGCTTCTTCGGCTACGACGTGCCGTTCATCATCCAGAACCTCGGGACCGCGCAGGCCCGCATCAGCGTGGAGTTCGTCAGCTTCGACACGACGGTGCGGTACGGCCTCGTCGTCCTCGCCGACCCGCGGCAGAGCGCGGTCGTCGACCCCAACTTCCTTCCCGGCTACAACGGCACGCCGAACTCCGGGCTGCGCGACGGCTACCAGTACGCGGTGACGGTCACCAGCGACCAGCCCGTGGCGATCGTGGTGAACGCGCACAACGAGGCCGGCGCGCCGGTCGCCTACAGCCACAACGGGCTCTCCGCGCCGGGCGCCTCGCGGCTCTACGCGCCGTACGCCGGCAAGAACGCGGACGGCGTCGGGCGCACCACGAACCTCGTCGTCCAGAACGTCGGCACGGCCAGCGTCGCGCCGACGCTCACCTTCACGCCGCTCGGCGGCGGCGCGCCGCAGACCTTCACCCTGCCGACGATCGCCGCGGGCGCGGCCAGGGCGTTCGAGCCGCTCTACGCCGACGGCAACTCCGCGCAGCCGCGGTGCGGCGGCGCGAGCGCGTCGTGCCTGGGCGACGGCGCGTACTCGGTCACGATCGACGCGCCCGGCGGCCAGATCGCCGCGGTGGCGCTGCCCTTCAGCGCGACGACGGTGATGGCGTACACCGCGTCGCCGTCCGCCGCGCCGCGCGCCTTCCTGCCGAACGTCACGCGGACGCTCGGCGGCGCGTCCGGCTACACGACGCCGATCTACGTGCAGAGCGCCGGCGCGACCGCGGTCGACGTGAAGTGGTACGACTTCAACACCGGCACGCTGGCGCTCACGCAGTCGGCCGTCACGCTGCCCGCCGGCGGAGCGATCCAGATCGACCCGCGCGCCGTCGCCGGCCTGGCCGACGACCGGCAGTACGCCGTCGTCGTCGAGGGCGTCGGCGGCGGGGTCGTCGCGGTCGTCGCGCAGCTCGCGTTCACCGGCGGCGACGCCGCGCTCCTGTACGAGGGGTTCCCGGGGAACTGAATGCGCGGCACGGCGCGTGCAGCCCTCGCGCGCATGCGCAGACCGATCCTCGCCGCCGCCGCCGTGGTGCTCGCCATCGTGCTCTCGCCGCTCACGCTGCCCGCACCCGTGCGGGCGGCGGTCTGCCCGCCGTTCACCGGGCCCGCGCCGCGCGCCGGCCTCCCCACCGACACGGTCTACCTGCCCAACGTCACCAAGACGCTCGGCGGCCCGAGCGGCTGGGTGACCCCGTTCATCGTGCAGAACGTCGCGTCGGCCGGCGCGACCGACCTCGAGCTCAGCTTCTACCGCTTCGCCGACGGCTGCCTCATCGCGCGCCGCACCGTGAGCGGGCTCCAGCCGTTCCGCTCGTACGCCGACGTCCCGAACAACGACGCGGACCTGCCGGGCGACACGCAGTTCTCGGTCGTCGTGCGCTCCTTCGGCACCGGCGTCGTCGCGGTGGTGAACCAGGTCCAGGGCGGCGGCGCGTCGTTCCAGGGCCTCGCGTACACCGGCAGCGCCGCCGGCGCCACGAGGGTGTACCTGCCGAACGTGACCCGGCGCTTCTTCGGCTACGACGTGCCGTTCATCGTCCAGAACCTCGGCGCCGCGACCGCGACCGCGAGCGTCTCGTTCGTCTCGTTCGACGGCACGATCCGCTACACGACGAGCGTCACCGCGGAGCCGGGGCAGAGCGCGGTCGTCGATCCGAACTTCCTGCCCGCGTACAGCGGCCAGGCGGGCTCGGGGCTCGCCGACGGCACGCAGTACGCGGTCACGATCACGAGCGACCGGCCGGTCGCGGTCGTCGCGAACGCGCACAACGAGACCGGCGCACCGGTCGGCTACAGCCACAACGGCCTCTCCTCCGGCGGGCCGACGCTCTACGCGCCCTACGCCGCGAAGAACGCCGACGGCGTGGGGCGCTTCAGCCCGGTCGTCGTGCAGAACCTGGGGTCGTCGGCGGTGGACCCGACGCTCACCTTCACGCCGTACCCGGCGGCCGCCGGTCCGGGGTACTCGCGCTCGCTCGGCAGCGACGACCCCTGCCCCGCGTTCAGCGGCGCGCGCTGCTACACGTTCACGGTCACCAGCGGCGGCGCGCCGCTCGAGGGTGTCTGCGTCGTCATCGCCTCGACGACGCCGGGCGGGTGCCCCGAGCCGCACTACGCGACCGACGCGAGCGGCGTCGTGAAGATCGGCACGCTCGCCGCGCCCGGCGACTTCTGGTTCCTCTACCCCGGCAAGACGATGATCGGTCCGATCCGCGAGAGCGTGAGCGGCTCCTACGCGGTGTCCTTCCCCGCGCCGGCCGAGCAGAGCTTCAGCCTCGGCCCGATCGCCGCCGGCGCCTCCCGGGCGTTCGACCCGCGCTTCACGCTCGGCACGACGACGCCCTGCAGCGGCGCGTCCGCGACGTGCCTGGGCGACGGCGTGTTCTCGCTGCGGGCGAGCGCGCCCGGCGGGCAGATCGCGATGGTCGTCCTCCCGGTGAGCGGCGCGACCGCCGCGGCCTACACCGCGGCCGCGGCGACCGCCGGCCGCGTGTTCCTGCCGAACGTCACCCGCACGCTCGGCGGCGCGAGCGGGTACTCGACGCCCATCTACCTCCAGAGCACCGGCGCCGCGACGGCGGCGACGCTCACCTGGTACCGCTTCAGCGACGGGCAGGTCGCGGCGCAGCAGACCGTGGCGCTCCCGGCGGGCGGCGGCGCGAAGGTGGACCCGCGCACCGTCGCCGGGCTCGCCGAGAACGCGCAGTACGCGGTCGTCGCCGTCGGCACGGGCGGCGACATCGCCGCGATCGTGTTCGAGCAGGCCTTCACCGGCGGCGACGCCGCGTTCATCTACGAGGGCTTCGCTCGGTAGCGGACGCGCGACGGCCGCGAGGCGAGCCCGTCAAGACGACGCTGACGAAGAGGAGCGGTGCGTCACTTGTGGTACACTGACGGCCATGCCCGCCAAGAATCCGCGCGTCAACGTCGTCCTGGAGCGCCCGCTGTACGACGCGCTCGGCCGCATCGCGCGCCGCGACGGATCGTCCCTCTCGACGAAGGCGCGTGATCTCCTTCGGGAGGCGATCGAGACCTACGAGGACCTCGGCTTGGCGCGTATCGCCGAGGAGCGCGGCGCCACGTGGGACGACGGGAAGTCGACGCACGACGAGGTCTGGGCGGGCCGGCGGCGCGCACAGCGCCGCTGAATGGCGTTCGGCCTCCGCTATCACCCCCGCGTGCTCAGCCACGATGTGCCGCGCATCCCGAGCGCGATGCGGGAGCGCGTCGGGCGTGGGATCGACGCGAAGCTCAGGTCTGATCCAGCCGCGTACGGCGTCCCCCTCCGCGGCACGCTGCTCGGGTATCGGAAGCTCCGCGTCGGCGACTACCGCGTCGTGTTCGAGATCGTCGGCGACACCGTACGCATCCTCGCCGTCGCGCATCGCAAGGACGTCTACGCCCTTCCGCGAGGCGAGATGATCCCGAACTGATCGGGCGCAACAGACCGAGCGTGCGCCCGTTACCATCCTCGAGATGCGTTCCGGAGAGCTATCCCGTCTGATCCGCGCCGTCGCCGTGACGGTCGTGGCGTCCACCGTGCTGACCGCGTGCGGTGCGTCCCCCGAATCAGTCTTCATTCCTACGCTGCTTCCTGACCGGGTCCCCGCCACCACCTCCGCGACGCCGTCACCGACGCCGACCGCGACACGGAGCGCCGCGGCCTTGCCGGCCGTGACGGCGTCGCCGACCGCGGCCGCGACTACCGCCGCAGCGACGACCGCCCCACCGACGCGCACCGCCACGCCGACGCGCACCGCCGCGCCGACGACGGCCCCGCCGACGACGGCCCCGCCCACGCCGAGCCCGACGCAGGCGACGGGCGGCTACCCGGCGTCGCTGCCGAACGACAACCCCTGCCCGGCGTTCACCGGCGCGAACTGCTACACGTTCGTCGTGACCAACGCCGCGGGCGCCCCGCTGCAGGGCGTGTGCGTCGTCGCCGGCGCGAGCAGCACCGATCCCTCGGCGGTCGGCTGCCCCAAAGCGCACTACGGCACCGACGCGACCGGGACCGCCAAGATCGGCACGCTCGGCGGGACCGCCGCGACGTTCTTCTTCCTCTATCCCGGCAAGACGACGCTGAAGCTCGACGTCGCCGGATCGGGCACGCGCGGCGTGCAGATGCCCTGATCGCCCCGGACCCGCTCGAGCACGCGGCGGCCAGGGGCGCATCGGTACACTGGGGCTCTCCGTGAGGCAGATCGGGGCAACAGCGCTGTCCGTCCCGTCGGGGGACCGCGACGTCTCCGCCGCCCTGCCGCGCTACGCGCAGAGCGACCGCCTCCCCGTGGACGCGCAGCTCGTCGCGCTGGCGCGCGAGGACCGCGACCAGGCGTTCGAGCTGCTCTACAACGCCTACCGCGGCCGCATCTTCACCTTCCTGCTGCGCCTGGCGGGCTCGGGCGAGACCGCCGACGACCTGGTGCAGGAGACGTTCGTCAAGGCGTACCGCGCGCTCGCCGGCGTCCCCGACGAGCAGCGGCTGCTCCCGTGGCTGTACCGCATCGCGAACAACACCGCGATCGACCACGTCCGCCGCCGCCGGCGCTTCACCTGGCTCCCCTGGGTCGCCGTGAGCGGCACCTCCGACGAGCCGTCCGCCGCCGACGCCCAGGCCGCCACGTCGCTGCGTGCCGACCTCGCCGAGGTCCTGCGGACGCTGCCGCCGCAGAACGCCGCCGCCCTGCTCCTCCACGCCCTCGAGGGCTACACCTACGAGGAGATCGCGAAGATCCAGGGCTGCACCATGGCCGCCGCCCGCAGCCGCATCGCCCGGGCCCGGGCGGCCTTCCGGGAGCGCTACCCGGCGGAGTAGCCCGGGAGCGACAAAGAGCGCCCGCCGCTCGTCCTAGGCGGTAGTGGGAAGGCGCTGCCCGTCATTCGACGTCCTCTCGGCCTACCGCGACGGGGAGACCGGCGCCGCCGAGACCGCCCTCGTCGCCCGCCACCTCCCGGGCTGCGCCGAGTGCCAGGCCGCTCTGGCCGGCTTCGACCGCCTGGCGGCGGCCCTCCAGAGCACCCCGCTGGTCTCCTGTGCGGCCGCCAGGCCGCTCCTCTCGGCCGAGCTGGACCGCGAGGCCGGACCCGCCGAGCAGGCCGTCGCGGCCCGCCACGCCTCCGGCTGCGCCGACTGCGCGGGCGCCGTTGCCGGCTGGCGCCGGCTCGACGCCGCCCTGGCCGCGCTGCCCGAGGCGTTCCCGTCGCCCGCGGCCGACGCCCGCATCCGGGCCCTCGCCCACCGCCGGCGCGCAGCGCTCCCGACCTTCCGCGGCGCGCTCGGCGGCCTCGCCGCCGCGGTCGCTTTGGTCGCGGTCGTCGTCGCGGGCGCCCTCTCCGGCGGCGCTGGCCCGCGGCTTGCGGCCGGTCCGAACGGTGGCCAGACGATCGTGGCGTCGGTGGCGCAGCAGGTGTACAACCCCGCGACCGGATTCCTCTACGTGCTGCGGCCCGCACCGACGGCCGCGGTCGTCGTGCGCGACGTCGGCCGGCAGGTGGACCTCAAGACCATCGCGCTCGGCGGCCAGCCCGCGTTCATGGCGCTCAGCAGGGACGCGAAGGCGCTCTACGTCGTCGACCCGGTCGCGCGCCAGTACGTGGACATCGACACCGACCGCAACGAGATCCGCGACCGGGTGCCGATGAACGTGAGCGGGACGCCGACGAGCATCGCGGTGGACGCGCAGACCGGGAACATCGTCGTCGCGACGCGGCAGAGCTCCCCCGCTCCCGCGGGGAGCGCGGCGCCCGCGCCGCGGACCGAGATCGCCGTCATCGACCCCGCCTCGAAGCGGCTCCAGACGGTGAAGACGATCGAGGTCGCGGCGACGCGCATCGTCGTCGACGCCGCCGCGGGCCGTCTCTTCCTGCTCGGCCCCACGAGCGTGAGCGTCGTGGACGCGAACACGTACAAGGAGATCGACTCGATCCCGCGCGGCGCCGTCTCGGTCGCCGCGAGCGCCACCGGCGGCGCGAGCGCGATCCTCTCGGAGCGGGGGGGCGACGCCGTGCTCTCCTTCTACCGGGGGGCCGGCGAGGCGACGTTCGCCGGCACGCCGGTGAACGTCTTCGCGCTCGCCGACGGCGGCTTCGCCGTGGTCGTCGACGACCCGGCCGGCGGGGGCATCACGCTCGTCGATCCCGACGGCGACGCGCGCGGTCCGGCGTTCGCGCTGTCGGGCGGCGCCGCGCAGCTCAGCTTCGATCCCTCGTCCGGCCGCTTCATCGCCGCCAGCGGCGCGACCGTCGCGACGGTCTCGGGCGCGCTCATCTCCGCCGCGGCGACCCCGGTGCCGACGGAGGCGCCGGTCAGCGCGCCGCCCAGCACCCCGCCCTCCGCGCCGGCGACCGCGTCGCCCAGCGCCGCGCCCGCGACCGCGTCGCCGCCGGCGAGCGGGCCGCTCGTCGTGCTCCCGACGCCGGCGCCGTCGCTCTTCCCGGGCGCCGTGCTCTCGGCGGTCGGCCTGTATCGCTTCGACGTCCCGACGGGCATCGCGACGGTCGCGATGACCACCGATCCGGCCGGGCAGGTGTGGGCGGCCGGCGCCGACGGGACGATCCGCACGATCGACCCGAGCACGGGTGCGATCGCCACGGTCATCAGGCTGGGGAGCGTCGATCTCAAGCTGCTCACGGTCACCGGCGATCGGGTCTTCGCGCTCGATCGCACCGGCCGGCTCCTCGTGTACGACCTGCTCGCGCGGCGGCTGAACGGAGCGGTCGTGCCGTTCGGGCGCACGGTCGCGTCGATGTCCACGGCGCCCGACGGCCGGCTGTGGCTCGTCGCGAGCGAGTACGCCGGGTTGCTCGCGTACGACCCGCGGACGACGCAGTTCTCGATCGTCTATCTCGAGCCGTCCGCGCGACCGGGCTCGGTGAGCGTCGACCTCGCGGGACGCGTGTGGTTCTTCGATAGCACCCGCGGGGCGCTGGCGTCGTACGAGCCGAGCACGCAGCAGCTCTCGTACCTCGACCTCGCGTCGGACGAGCGCGTGGTGGCGCTTGCGGCCGACGCCCGCGCGGGGGTGTGGCTGGGGACGGATGCCGGACACATCTATCGCGTGAGCCGAGGCTCGCTCGAGCTCGTCCGCCGCGTCGACGGCAGCGCCACGCAGCAGGGCCGGATCGTGGGGTTCGTGCCGTCGGCATCCGGCGGCGTGGTGGTCCTCATCGACGCGGGTGAGTCCACGCTCGTCGGGCCTCCCGGCTCCCGGCTCACCGTGACCTCGGGTGCCGCGGCATCGATCACCGCCGACGGCTACGGACGCACCTGGGTGGCCGATCCCACCCGTCCGGTCCTCTACATCGCGGAGGGAGCGCGATGACCGACGAGACAACCTCGCTCCCTCGTTCGTTCCTCTTGCTGGATGCGCCTGTTCGGAGCACAGGCGTGTTCATGGACGCCGGGCCGGCCGTTGTGTCAAAAGCGAACACCCTGACACGCGGACGGCCATCTCCGCGACCACCGTGACCTCGCGTCGCGACCCCCGCGACCCTCGCGTCCCCCACAACATACGAAGAAAGGACAGGCAATTGCGAGTAACCAAGATCCTCAGCACCAGCGTCACCGCGGCCGCGCTCGCGTTCAGCATGCTCGCGAGCGCGATCCCGGCGAACGCCGCCTCTGGTTACCACGCCGCGTGGGTGGCCCAGTCCGCCTACGCCTCGGCATCCCCGGGCCAGGTGGTCCAGATGTCGGCCGTGTACCAGAACACCGGCGACTCACCCTGGATCAAGGGCACCGCGGGCCAGCAGGCCAACTTCGGCGCTGGCTCGGCCAAGGACCCGGCCTACCCGCGTGACACGACCGCCTACGCCAACGCCGGCTGGAACTCGGGCCAGAGCTGGCTCTCGTCCAACCGCTTCGCGGCGCAGGCGAACGACCTCGTCGCGACGAGCCAGCTCGGCTCCTGGGTGTGGAGCGTGCGGGTCCCGTCGACGCAGCCCACCGGCGACGTCCTCTTCAACGGCACCCCGGTCGTGGACGGCAAGAACTGGATGGAGGACTACGGCTTCTTCCTCAAGGTCACCGTCACCGCCGGCCAGGTGCTCATCACGAGCACCAGCCCGACGAGCCCCAGCGTGAGCGGCAACCCTGTCGCCAGCGGCACCGGCGCGGGCAACGCCTGCACCGTCGCCCTCTGGGACGAGACCGCCCAGGTCGGCTCCTCGACCTCGGACGCAAGCGGGAACTTCTCGGTCGCGTCCACGACGACCCTCGCCGAGGGCACGCACACGCTGAGCGCGACGTCGACCTGCTCCGACGGTCTTCGTGCGTCCGGCAACGCCGTGACCTACGTGCGCGACGTCACCAAGCCGACGATCTCCTCGGTCAGCGCCCCCAACGCGGGCACGGTGAACGTCGTCTTCAACGAGAAGGTCGACGAGACCACCGCCGAGACGACCGGCAACTACACGATCAGCGGCGGCGTCGTGGTCGCCAGCGCGACGCTCGGCGCCGACGGCGCGACCGTCAGCCTGGGCGTCACCGGCATGACCAGCCCGGGTGGCTACACCCTCGACGTCACGGCCGTGAAGGACCTGGCCGGCAACGTCATGGCGAATGCCACCGTTCCGTTCACCATCAACGACACCACCGGCCCGGCGATCTCGAGCGTGGAGAACACCGGCTCGACGACGATCACGGTCGCGTGGAACGAGCCCGTCACGTGCGCCGGCACGTACGCGGTGAACAGCATCACCGCGACCGGCGTCGCGCCCGGTGCGGCGGCGAACGAGTGCGACATGACCACGCAGAGCCTGACCACCGGCACGACGTACACCCTCAATGCGACCAACGAGCTTGACAACGCGGGCAACGCGCAGAGCCCCAACCCGGCATCGCGTACCTTCACCGCCGCGGCGCTGGCGGCGACCATCTCCGCGCAGAGCGCGTCGTCGACCGAGGTCGGCGGTAGCGTGCTCTTCAGCGGCACGGTCAACGCGGCGCCCACCGGCACCTACTCGGTGCGGACGCCCGACGGCACGCCGATCGGTCTCGGCGCCCCGGCGCGTAACGCGGACAACAACAAGCAGGTGGACCTCACGTATGGCACCGATGTCTTTGCCACGACCGGCTGCGACGCCACGAACCAGGCCTCGTGCGTCCTGACCTTCACGGTCCAGGGCGAGACGGGCCCGACTAGCGAGACGCAGTCGCCGCCGTCCGCGATCTTCACGGTCACCGTCACGCGCGACACGACCGCTCCGACGCTCGCTCGCGTCGAGCAGCCGTTGAGCACTGACCAGACCACGTTCGACATCGTGTGGTCCGAGAACGTCTCGGGGCCCGCGGCCGTCGACGTGAAGATCAAGAGCGGCACGGACATCATCGCGTCCTCGAACGTCGCGGACGCTCCCGCGATCCTGCTGACGGTCAGCGATGGCACCGCCGGCGACAAGAAGACGCGCATCGTGGCCGCCTCCGCCATCCCGGGCGGCACCTACACGCTCACCGTGGCTGCTTCCCTCGTCACCGACACGTCGCCGCAGGCGAACGCCAACGACGCGGGCAGCATCCCGATGACGGTCCTCGACACCACCCGGCCGACACTCGCCAGCGCGACCAACATCGGCGGGTGCACCGGCTCGGGTAGCGACTGCATGGTCTGGGACTTCACCTTCAGCGAGCGGATGGCGACATCGGGCTCCGGCTCGGTGCTCGACATCAGCAAGTACAAGCTGAACGGCCTGGCCATCAGCGGCAGCCTGTCCATCAACGGCGCCGGCACCATCGTCCGGCTCACGCTCACCGCGAGCCCGCCGACCGGGAACAACCAGTTCTCGATCACCGGCGCCACCGACAAGGCCGGCAACCTGATCAATCCGAACCCGACGCTCTCGAACTTCACGAACCCGTAGCTTCACGGACCGGTTCCGAGCCGACGGCAAGGAAAGGCGACACCGAGAGGGGCGGCCGAGAGGCCGCCCCTCTCCCTGGTCCCGGGGTCGAGAGTGATCGCCGCGCGCGACCGCTCCGCCGCGGGCCGGGCGTACCCTCGGGAGGTGAGGAAGGTCGCCGCCGCGGTCGTCGTGCTCGCGCTCGCGAGCGCCTGCGCCACGGCGCGCCCCGAGCCGAGCCCGTCACCGACGAGCGCCCCTTCCTCCGTCGCTCCGACCCCGACGGCCATCCCCACGCCGACGCCGACGCCGACCCCGACCCCCACGCGGCGGTCGCCGGTGCCGGGTCCCTGTGACGGGCGCGAACCCCGGCGGTACCTGCCGCAGCCCGACGCGAGTGAGGTCTCCCAGGCGTGCGCCACCACCACCGGCGTGGTCACGCGGCTCGAGCGCCTGGCGCAGGGTGTCACCGAGCTGCGCCTGCGACCCGACTACGGCACGGCGCCGCTGATCAACGTCGCGAACGTGGACACGTTCGGTGGCGAGCTCATCGTTCGGCTCGTGTGCGTCGAGCCGATCCCGGACGAGGCCGCCGCGACGGCGTGCGGGTCGTACCGCAGCTCGCTCCCCATCCCCGCCGTCGGAGATCACGTCACGGTGGTCGGTGCCCTCCAGCGCGACCGCCAGGGCGGCTGGAACGAGATCCTGCCCGCCTACGCCCTCATCCCCGCGCCCGGGGCGCCGCCGCCGCCTCCGGCGACCGTGACCGAGACCGAGCGGCTGTGGGCCGCCATCCGCGCGCGGTGGCCGTCCATCCCGCCCGCGCTGGTGCTGGCGACCGGAGGCGAGAGCGCGACGCTGCGCACGGCGCTCTATCCCGACGGGCTCGCCCACGTCAGCGTGCCCTCGGCCAACCTCGATCCCCACGCGGTGTGGCACGAGGCCGGCCACATCCTCCACGCGGCCGCCCTCCAAAGACGCGGCCAGCTCGACAGGCTGTTCAGGCCGGACGACCCGGTCGGCATCGCGTTCTGGCGCGCCCGGGGTCTGCCCGGCAGCTGGGCGGACAGCCTGGCCGGCTCGTGGGCCTCGCTCGGCTACGAGATGCTGGCCGAGTCGTTCGCGGCGGTGAACCTGGGCGAGCCGGAGCGGACCGTCACCAACGGGGTGCCGCTCGATCGCGAGGCCATGATCGCGTTCTTCCAGTCGCTCGACCGCCAGTGAGGCCTCCGGCCCTCATCCCGTCCGCCCGACTGTGCTAGAAACGTCGAGAGGACCCGCCGCGCGTCAAGGAGGAGACCGTGAACCCGATTCGGCTCTCGACGACCGCGACCACCATCGCGACGCTCGCCCTCGCGATGCTCGCCGGCGCGTTCCCCGCCAGCGCGGCCGCGGGCTTCCATGCGGCATGGGTCGCGCAGAGCGCCTACGCGTCCGCGCAGCCCGGCCAGGTCGTGCAGATGTCCGCCGTCTACCAGAACACCGGCGACGAGCCCTGGATCAAAGGACAGCTCGGACGCCAGGTCAACTTCGGCGCCGGCAGCACGAAGGACGGGGCGTACCCGCGCGACACCAGCGCCTACACCGCGTGGAGCACGGGTCAGGGCTGGCTCTCGCCCAACCGCTTCGCCGCGCAGGCCAACGACGTCGTCGCCACGAGCCAGCTCGGCTCGTGGATCTGGAGCGTTCAGGTGCCAAGCGCGGCGCCCGCCGGCGTCACGCGATTCCACGGGACGCCCGTCGTCGACGGCGTCGCGTGGCTGGAGGACTACGGGTTCTACCTCGACGTCACCGTGGCGAGCGGTCCGGTCCTCATCACGAGCTTCACACCGCCCTCGCCCTCGGCCGTGACGAACCCGACCGTCAACGGGACGGGTGCCGGCGCGTCCTGCACCGTGAGCATCTATGAGGGAAGCACGCTGAGGGCCACCGGCACCTCGGACGCCTCGGGGAGCTTCGCGATCCAGCTGAGCGCGCTCGCCGTCGGCACGCACGTCCTGTCGGCGAGCGCCGACTGCGCCGGCACCTTCAGGGGATCCGGCAACAGCGTCGGCTACGTGGTGCTGAGCGGTCCGCCGGCCGGCGCGGCCACCGCCTCCAACACGCGCGAGATCGTCTTCAACTTCGGACAGTGCGTGGACAGCACGAGCGCGACGAACCCCGCCAACTACGCGATCAGCGGCGGCGTCGCGATCCAAAGCATCGCGATGAACACGGGGAACACCTCCGTCACGATCCTGACCACCTCGCCGATGGCCAATCCATCGGGCCATACGATCGACGTGACCGGCGTCCTCGACTGCTCGGGCAATGCCGTCGCGGACCAGTTCGCCACGTTCACCGTCAACGACACGACGCCGCCCACGATCGCGCAGGTCATCGCGACCGCGCCCACGGGCGGGACGACGCAGACCGTCACCGTCCGCTGGTCCGAGCCGATCGGCACGGCCGGCTCGCCGGGCTCCTGCGTCGGGTCGTACGCGGTGGACGGCATCACGGCCACACCGGCCGGCCACACCGACGCGACCGCGACCGGCCAGCGCGAGTGCGTGCTGACCACCGGTCAGCCCCTCTCCGTCTCCACCGCGCACACGCTCACGGTCGGCGTCGAATCCGACCAGGGCGGGACCCAGCAGGCCACCAACCCGCTGTCGGCGTCGTTCACGGTGGGGGTCACGCCGACGATCAAGCTGCTGAGCGCGGTCGCGAGCGGCGAGAGCGCCATCACGCTCAACTGGAACGTCGCCGTCGATCCGACGACCGGCTCCGCGACCTGCCAGACCCCCGACGCGTCGTTCCTCGCCACCTGCACCCTGGGCGCGCCGATGAGCGGCTCGTCCACGCAGCAGGACGTCACGATCTCGACGCCGCCGTTCGGCGCGAACGGCTGCGCGGCGACCTCCTGCGTCATCACCGTGACGGTCAGCGGCGTCACCGATCCGACGGCGACGCTCGTGATGTCGCCGGCCTCGCAGCTGAAGACCGCCACGGTCCTGAGGGACACCGTCGCGCCGAGCCTCAGCACGGCGGCCCAGGTCGGGACGGGACAGAACACGTTCGACCTCACCTGGTCGGAGCGGGTGAGCGCTCCGCTGGCGTGCGTCGCCGCGGGCACGTGCGCCATCCGCATCTACAGCGGCGCGATCTCGGCGGCGAACATCAAGGCGTCGACGATCCCGAACGAGAACGCGGGCGTCTCGCTCACGATCAGCGCGTGCGACGGCGTGGCCGGCGACAGGCTCACGCGGCTCACGCTGCAGCCGAACGGCACGGCCTACGCGCCCTGCGCCGCAGCCGGTGCCGCGCTGCGCGGCGCGAGCTACACGCTGACGACGGCCGCGGCCGTCGTGCAGGACCTCGCCGGAACGCCGAACGCGAGCGTCGCCGGCAGCCGTGGGCTCGCGGTGACGGACACCACCCGTCCGACCGTGATCATCGGATCGAGCGGCCCCGCCGCCGGTCAGTGCGGCGCGACCCAGCCGTGCAGGGTCTTCACCATCACCTTCAGTGAGCGGATGGCGGACTCGGGCAGCGGGTCGGTCACCTCGACCGCCAACTACCGGTTGAACGGCCTCGCCGTGACCGGCATCGCGTCGATCGACGGGACGGGCACCGTCGTCACGCTGACGCTGAGCGCCGATGCGCCGGGCGGGTCGAACCAGATCGCGGTCCTCAACGTGCGCGACGCGAGCAGTCAGGCGAACCTGCTGAGTCCGACCCAGGTGAACATCAACTTCACGCGTACCCCGTAGACGAAGCCGGCGCCGGATACGTGAGAGGGCGGCCGAAAGGCCGCCCTCTCGGTGTGTTCGACTACTCTTCCGCTGTGCCCCGTATCGCCTATTCGCCGGTCTGGTCGCTGCTCGCCCTGCTCCTGGCGACCTGGATCGGCGGCTACTTCCTCAACACCGTCGAGGCGCGCGGCCGGCTCGTCGCCGCCGGCACCGGCGCCCCGATCACCGAGGCCTCGCTCGTCTACGGAGCGCGCTCCTACACGCCGGACGCCACGGGCGGCTTCGTGATCCCGAACCTCCCGCGCGGCGCGGCGATCACGGTCCTCGCGCCGGGGTGGACGCGGCGGGACTTCGCGTGGGACACCGGGACGGTCGAGCTCACCGTCGGCGTCGTGAACTTCAACGTCTTCGACGCGACCAACGACCGGCTCCTCGGCAAGCCGGAAGCCCGCGACCCGGCCGACCCGCTGCGGCCGATGTGCTCGGGGCTCATGTGCGTGGGGACGGAGACCGGCTCGATCGCCGTCCCGCTCCCGCCGCCCGAGGTGCTCGTGTGCGCGAAGGGCTACGAGGCCCAGACCGTCAAGGTGGTCCAGCCGGTCATCGACGTGAAGCTGCGGCCGCAGCCGAGTGCGGACTGCCCGCGGCCGGCGCCGTCGGCGAGCCCCGGCGCGTCCCCGTCGCCTACTGGACGGTGATCGCGCCGAGCGTGTAGAGGCCGGGCGCGATGCCGTAGCTGATGCGGAACTGCTGGACGCCGCGCGGGATCGTCACCGGGAGCGAGAACGACGCGTTGCCGTTCCCGTCGGGCACCGCGCGCGCGCTCACCATGCCGCCGGCGACGTCCGGGTTGCCGAAGAAGATGGTGATGCTCTGGTAGCTGTTCCCTCCGCCGGGCAGGGTCACCTTGAGCCGTCCGGCGAGCGTCGCCCCGCGCGCCACGACCGTCGGTCCGCTGTAGCTGATCACGGTCCCGTCCTTGACCTTCACCGATCCCATCTGCGCCGGCGGCGGCGCCTGGGTGCGCGAGGCCGTCGCGGCGGGCGGCGCGGTCGGGGCGGCCGTCGGCGCCGCCGAGGCCGGCGCCGCCGTCGCGACGGGCGCGGCGGTCGCGACCGGCGGGCTGGTGGGGGCCGCGTCCGCCGACTCGCTCGGACCGAGCAGCGTCTGGCCCGCGACGACGGCCGCGCCGCCGAGGAGCAGCAGCACGGCGACGCCGGCCGCGAGCGAGGCGCGCGAGCCGCGCCGTGCGCGCGCCGGCTCCTCCGCCGGCTCCGCGATCGCGAGTCCCGTCTGGTACGGCCCGCGGTAGGCCTTGCCGAGCTCGAACGAGATCTGCCGCGCCTGGCTGGCGAGGATCGTCGGGCCCCAGCGTCCGGTCTGCGTGTCCAGGAAGTAGCTCTGCACCGCGCCTTCGTCCACCGGCGGCACGGGCGGCGGCGCCGCGTCGGCCGGCCCGCTCTCCTTCACCCAGCGCTTCGACCGCGGATCCCATGAGAAGACGAGCGAGACTCTTCCGTCCACCTACCTACCTAACGAGCGAGCAGGCCACGCCCTCTCATCGCCCGACGAAGGTCCCATGCCCTGGGCCCCGCCGCGACACAGCCTAGGCCAGGAGACCGCTCCGATACCGGAGCGCAGGGAAGGGGGCGGCGGCGCCGGCGAGCGCGCTCCCGGGGCTACATCCCCTCGACCGGGAAGCCCATGGCCCGCGCGGCGATGCCGAGCGCCTGGTCGTGGGTGGCGAACACCAGGCCTTCGTACCGGTCGCGAACGAGCAGCGCGCTCGCCAGATGCAGCGCGTCGAGCGGCCCGATCGACGTTGGGAACGGCTCGGCCGCGCGCTCCAGGACGGGCGCCGCGAGCGGGACGAGGTTGAGGCCGCTGATCGCTTCGAGCGCGTCGGCGCGGCGCCGCGAGACGGCCTCGTCGCCGATCTGGAGCTGGATCCGAGCTCGATCGATCGTGCGCAGGCACTCGAGCCGGACCAGCTCGCTCGATACGGCCACGTCGATCCGAGACCACGAGCCTTCACCGCGACGATCCGCGCGATCGGCCGGTCGCGATCGGTGACCTCGATCTCGACACCGCTCTCGGCCGCTCGCAGGTACGTCGAGAGTCCGTCCTTCAGCTCCGCCACGCCCACCCGCTTCATGGCCATGGGTCGTCGAGATGAGCGGCCCTCCGCCCGCCGGCGGGTGGGACGGCGGAAAAGGAAGCGGCCCGCCGACGGAGTGGGCGGGCCGCTCGACGCAGGGGGATGGGGAAGCTCAGCTAGTCGTCGCCCTGACTCCGCCCGCGATCGCCGCTCTTGCCGCGCTCGCGGTCGAGCTGCTCGCCGTGCGCGCGGGGCTCGGCGCTCTGAAGCGGCGGGAGGCCGGCGAGGGCGTTGTCGTACGCGAGCTTCATCGCCGCGACCGCGAGGTCCGCGATCTGGGTCGGGTCGCTCGTGCCGAAGGTGATCCCGGACGACGGCTCGGGCGACGCGGTCGGCTCGGGGGACTTGGTCGGCTCGGGGGACTCGGTCGGCTCCGGCGAGGCCGTGACTTCGTTCTCGTCCTCGCTGTCGCTGACCTCGTTGTCGTTGTCGTTGTCGTTGTCGTCGGCCTTCGCGCAGTTGCCGGACGCGTGGATCGCCTTGACCGCCGACTGACGGATGTTCTTCAGGAGCCGGTCCGCGCCGGTGAGCGTCTGGCGGCCCGCGTTGTCGCCGGCGCCACGATTCAGCTTCGCGAGCGCGACGTGGTACTGCGAGAAGGCGCCGTTGACCTTCTGGACGGCCGCCACGACGGCGGCGCACGTGACCGACGCCGACCCGCTCGGCGACGCGGACGGGGATGGAGATGGAGAAGGAGAAGCGCTTGCGGAGGCCGACGCGCTCGCGGAAGCGGAGGCCGACGGGCTCGCGGAAGCGGACGCCGACGGGGACGCGCTGGCGGAGGCGGAGGCGGACGGGCTGGCGCTTGCCTGCGTGATGGTGACCGTGGTCACCCCGTTCTCGACCGTCGCCGTGATCAACGCGCCGGTCGTGCCGATCAGGAAGACGCCCGCGAGGATGCCGGACTTCGCCTGGATCAGGAGCTCGATGAGCTGGTGGAACATGGACACCCCCTCTTGCCGGCTGAACGAGCGACGCACGCGCGGCGTTAGGGGGCGGCGGCGACAGGCTTGCGGAGCGTGCGGAAGGTGTGGCCGCGGGCGCTCCGGCTGCTCGTCGCGGCGTTCGTACTAGCTCTTGTGTCCTACCTCGGCGTCTCGTACCGCGTCTCCGAGGGCGTGACGAAGGTCGAGCGCACACCGCTGGTGCCGGCGGCCTCCGTCGTGTCGGCGACGTACGAGGACTTCCGCCCCTTCCCTCCTATCGTCCTTCGCCCGCGCCGCGCAATCGTTCGAGTATCGCGGTCTGCCCCTCATTGATGCGGTGCACCTCGGCAGTCAGACGGTGGACCGCGCTCAACGTCTCGTGATCGGCCTGAGCGCGCGCGTCGTTGGTCGCCTGGATGACGTTCTGGCCGACGATGATGATCGGCAGGAGCACGAGCTGCAGGAACGTCTGCGCGACCCAGGCGATGATCACGATCACGTCGCCGGAACGCAGTGCCGCGGGGAGGGAGATGAGCGCCAGCGCCCCGAAGGCGTAGGCCGTCCACATCGAGCCGACGGTCCGCGTGATGCGTACCGCGAGCCTGGTGTTGAAGCGCCCGGCGGCGCCGGCGCCGTGGACCTTCGCGCCGACGTGGTGACTGAGCACAAGACGCGGCCGATGCTCCGCGGCATACCCCGGATCGACGTATTTCCTCGGCGCGGCCGCGAACGCGTTGCGGCAGCCGGGAGAGCAGAAGTAGAAGGTCGTGCCGTCGTGCTGTACCTGCTCCGCCCGGCTCGTGTCCTGGATGTCCATCGCGCACACGGGGTCGGTCGGCATCAGGGCACCGCCCGGGCGCGGACGGTCGCGTGGTCACGGCGTCGCCGCGGCACGGCCTCGTGGGTGATCGACGCGATCGAGCCTCCGCGGAGCCGGCTGGCGCCGCCGATCGGAAACGCCGCTACGTGGTCCATGATCCCCTCCGCCGATTCAGTGTCGACCTCAATCATGCAGGTCCAGCAGCGGCGGCGCGTCCTCGCGTTCCTGGATCGGGAGCTCGCTGCGCACGCCGCGGCGGCACGCTAGATTTTTCGTGGTGTCCCGCTTCGCCCGATTCCGCTACCTCGTCTTCCTGCCCTACGCCATCCTGCTCGTCGGGACCTGGGTCGGCGGCTATTTCCTGAACACGGTCGCGGCGCGGGCCGTCGTCGTCGATTCGTCCACCGGCGATCCGGTGAGCGGCGTGCCGGTCGCCTTCGGCCGGCGGCGCACCGCGACGGACGCGCAGGGCCGCTACGAGCTGCTCGACCTGCCGCGCGGCGCGCGGATCGACGTGCTGCCGAACACCGCCTACTCCGACCAGAACGTCACGGTGGACGTCACCAGGGTCGAGCTCGCGCCGTCCACGCTGACCGTCACGGTCATCCAGCGCAACGTGCTCCCCGAGACGCCGCTGAAGAGCGCCGAGGCGCGCCAGGACGACAAGCTCCTCGCCAGCGGCACCGACGCCGGAACGATCGTCATCGCGCCCTATCCCGTCGTCGGCTCGAAGGTCCTCATCTGCGCGCCGGACTACCGCTCGGAGGTGATCGAGGCGCGCGGCACCCAGCTCACCGTCGGCCTCGTCCTCGGCGGCACCGGCTGCCCGCCGCTGCCGACACCGTCGCCCTCGCCGAGCCCGAGCGCGTCGCCCGCGGCGAGCCCCTCGCCGTCGGCGGCGCCGACGCCCTCGCCGAGCGGCTCGCCCTAATCCGTCTCGCGCGCGAAGCCGATCACCGCCTCGGCGAGCGCGGCGGGTTGATCGAGCGCGACGTTGTGCGCCGCGTCGAGCTCGACGAGCCTCGCGCGCGGGAGCCTGGCGACGAGCTCGCGCGCGCTCTCCTCGCCGAACGAGGGCGAGCGCGTCCCGCGGACGACGAGGACGGGGCACTCGATCTCGCCGGCGCGCGCCCAGACTCCGCCCCGGTCACGCCGCGTCTCGAGGATCCGCGCGAGCGCGTGCTTCGCGGAGCGCCAGACGAGCCCGCCGGCGTCGCGGTCGAAGAGCCAGGCCATGCGGTTGGCGTACACGGCGTCGCCGTAGCCGGGCGAGGTCTCCCGCAGGTACGCGAGCGCGGCCGCCTCGTCGGGGAAGCGGTCCGGACGCCCCAGCGACAGCCGCTTCGCGCGCGACGCGCCCTCCGGCTCGATCCGCGGCCCGACGTCGACGAGCACGAGGCCGCGCACGCGCTCGGGGTGCGCGAGCGTCAGCGCGGCCGCGTGGAAGCCGCCCATCGAGTGACCGGCGACGATCGGCCGCTCGAGCCCGGCCGCGTCCATCACCGCGAGCGCGTCCGCGACGAACTGGGCGGGCGCGTAGCCGGTCGCGGGCTTGGGGCTCTCGCCGTGCCCGCGCGCGTCCGGCGCGACGAGGCGCAGCCGTCCCGCGGCCGCGTCGGCGAAGAGATCCCAGTAGCGGCCGTAGTTGCCGATGCCGTGCAGGAGGAGCGCGCCGGGCGGCGCGCCCGGCCACTCCCACACGCGGATCCCGCCGACCAGTGACCCCCGCGGCATTCCGCTCGAGAGTAGCCGCGCGTCCACGAGGAGCCTCGACCACCCGACATACTGGCGGCGTGCTCGCCGACATGCGCACGCTGCTGACGCGGCGGCAGCTGCTGCGGGACTTCGCGTGGCGCGACCTGCGGTCGCGCTACAAGGGCTCCGCGCTGGGGTTCGGCTGGAACTTCGCGATGCCGCTGCTGCAGCTCGCGGTGTTCTACGTCCTCTTCGGCGTCCTCTTCGGCATCCGGCCGCGGACGGCCAGCGGGGAGCAGAACTACGCGGTGTTCCTGTTCGTCGGCCTGCTGCCGTGGACGTTCTTCGCTAGCTCGCTGTCCGGCGGCGCGGCCTCGATCCTGGCGAACGGCGCGATCGTGAAGAAGGTGCGCCTGCCGCTCCAGCTGCTCCCGGCCGCGAGCGTGCTCTCCAACCTCGCGAACTTCCTGCTCTCGCTCGTGGTCCTCTTCGCCGTCCTCGCGATCTTCGGGCCGCGCCGGCCCGAGGGGCTGCTCGTGCTGCCGCTCCTGGTGGTCATCCAGATCGTCATGAACCTCGGGTTCGCGTACCTCTTCGCCGCCGCGAACGTCTTCTTCCGCGACGTCCAGCACATCCTCACGGTCCTGCTCATGGCCTGGTACTTCCTCACGCCGGTGCTCTTCTCGGTCTCGATCGTCGAAGGTCGGCCCACCGAGGAGCTGCTCCTCTACCTCAACCCGATGGCCGCGGTCATCGTGTCGTACCAGCGCGCGCTCCTCGACGGCGTCGCGCCGGAGTGGGGGCGCCTGCTGTACTCGGCGGTCTGGGCGGTGGGGATCTTCCTCGTCGGCTTCGCCTACTTCCGGCGCACCAAGGACGACTTCGAGGAAGCGCTATAGGCATCGACCGGGCGGCCCTCGACGCGTTCCAGGCGGTCCGCGCGCCGTGGCTCGACCTCCTCGGCTCGCTCATCGGGCTCTTCGGGCAGGCGGAGGTGACCGCCGGCCTCGCGCTCGGGATGGCGGTCGCGCGCTACCGGCGCACGCGGTCGCTGCGCCACGCGTCGATCCCGCTCTTCATCGCGGTCACGGTGGTCGTCGAGACGCTGCTGAAGCTCTGGGTGCCGCAGGTGCCGCCGCCCGACGAGCGCGCGCGGACGGTCGCGCTGCTCCCGTTCGCGCAGGTGCACTTCGCGTACTCGTTCCCCAGCGGGCACGTCGCGCGCGCCGCGTTCCTGCTGGCGATCGCGCGCGGCCTCCCCGCCCTCGTCGTGGCGGCCGGGGTGCTCCTCATGATCGTGTCGCGCGTCTACCTGGCCGAGCACTGGCTGTCCGACGCGCTTGGCGGCGCGGCGCTCGGCTTCGCGGTCGCGTACCTCGCGCGCCGGCTGAGCTAATCCATACACTCGGCGGGTGCTTGCCATCCGCGCCGAGCACGTCTCCAAGACGTACCGGATCCGCCGCGAGCGCACGCGCACGCTGAAGGAGTGGGCGCTGCGGCAGTACGCCCCCGCGAAGGAGGTGCGCGCGCTGCGCGACGTGTCGTTCGGCGTCGAGCCCGGCGAGACGTACGGGATCGTCGGCGCGAACGGCTCGGGGAAGTCGACGCTGCTCAAGCTCATCGCCGGCACCTCCAGGCCGACCGCCGGGACGATCGAGACCAAGGGCCGCATCTCCGCGCTCCTCGAGCTCGGGGCCGGGTTCCACCCCGACTTCACCGGGCGCGAGAACGTCTACCTCAACGCGTCGATCCTCGGCTTCTCGCGGAAGGAGACCGAGCGCGTGCTGCCGGACATCATCGGCTTCGCCGAGCTGGGCGACTTCCTCGACGCGGCGGTGAAGACCTACTCCTCCGGCATGTACACGCGCCTCGCGTTCGCCGTGGCCGCGTTCGTCGACCCCGACGTGCTGCTCATCGACGAGATCCTCGCCGTCGGCGACGAGTACTTCCAGCGCAAGTGCTTCGCCAAGCTCAACGAGTTCCGCGCGCGCAGGAAGACGATCTGCTTCGTGTCGCACGACCTCGCCGCCGTCCAGCGCCTCTGCCGCCGCGGGCTGCTCCTGTCGAACGGCGAGGTGCGCGCCGAGGGCGACATCAAGCGCGTCGTCGAGGCCTACGCCGAGCTCGTCGAGGCGCAGGAGCAGCACCTCATCGCCGGAGCGGCGCCGCGCGGCGACCGCTGGGGGACGGGCGAGGTGCGCATCGAGGGCGTGTCGATCCACAGCGGCGGCGAGGCGACCTGGCTCGTGCCGAGCGGCGGCCCGTTCGAGGCGCGCCTGCGCTACGCGAGCGACGGCGCGCGCGACGCGATCTTCGGCCTCACCATCTACCGGGACGACGGCATGGGCGTGTACGGAACGAACACCGAGGTCGACGGGCTCGTCGTGCGCACCGAGCGCGCCGGCGTCGTCACGTTCCGCAGCGAGCGCTTGCCGCTCCTGCCCGGCCAGTATGAGCTCGACGTGGCGGTCGTCTCGCCCGACCACCACACGTATGACTACCATTCGAAGCGCTACACCTTCCGCGTGACGGGGCCCGCGGGCGAGCTGGGCACGTCTCGCATCGAACACCGCTGGGAGACGTCATGACGCAGCCGACCACGCCCGAGGCCCTGAAGGCGTCCTACGAGCGCATCTGGTCCACGACGGACATGCGCGAGAGCGCCGACTACTACGCCCGCTGCCTCGACCTCGCCGCGCCGCGGCCCGGCGAGCGGCTCCTCGACGTCGCCTGCGGCGGCGGCTACCTGCTCATGGAGGCCGAGCGCCGCGGCCTGCGGACGAGCGGGATCGACATCGCCGAGAGCGCCATCCGGCGGGCGCGCGAGTTCGCGCCGAGCAGCGCGCTGCGGCAGGGCGACGCCGAGGCGCTGCCGTACGACGACGCGTCGTTCGAGATCGTGACCTGCCTCGGCTCGCTCGAGCACTTCCTGCGGCCGGCCGTCGCGCTCGAGGAGATGCGCCGCGTGCTCGCGCCCGGCGGCCGCGCGGTCGTCGTCGTGCCGAACCAGTGGTTCGCCTACGACGTCGCGCGCGGCTGGCTCGAGGGCGTCGGGCTCTCGCACGGGCAGGAGTCGGAGCGCTACTTCTCGATCGGCGAGGCGCGCGACCTGGTCGGTCGCTCCTTCTGGATCCGGCACGTCGAGGGCTGGAACCCGCCGGTCCGCCTCGCGCAGGCCACGCGGCCGTTCACCGGCCGCCGGCGCGGCGCCGCGCTGCGCGTGTACGGCTGGCTGCGACCGCGGCTGCCGCTCGCCGCGGCGTACGTCTTCGTCTTCCTCGGCACGCACGGACCCGACGACGCGCCCAGCGAGGTGCGGCCGGGGCGCGACGCGGTGATCCCCGGAGGCTGGCACGAGCGCGAGGGCGGCGACGCCCGCTGGACGGCCGGCCGCGCCGGGGTGTGGCTGCGCCTGGGCGCGCGCGTGCACGCGCTCGTCCGCCACGGCGAGCCGGACGGCGCGCCGCTCGAGGTGACGCTCGCGGCCGAGCGCGACGACCTCGGCGGCGCGCGCGTCGCGAGCGGCGACTGGACCGAGGTCTCCTCCGACGTGCCGGCCGTGCTGCGGGGCACGGTGCGCCGCGTGTTCGTCGATGCCGGCCGCACCTGGTCGCCCGCCGCGCGCGGCGACAGCACCGACGCGCGCGCGCTCGGCGTCTCGGTGCAGCGCATCTGGTGCACGTAAGGGCCCCCAGCCAGGTCCTCGCGGACCTGCGCGAGCGCACGCCGTACGTCGCCGTGTTCGCGCCGCGGCGCGCGCACCCGTTCGCCATCGCGCTCGAGCGGCTGCTGAAGGAGTACGGCTTCGCGGCGTACCTGCTCGAGATGGGCGCGAGCCCGGTGGACGTGTGGCGCGCGGCGCGCGCGACGCAGCCCGAGACCGGCGCGGTCTTCGTGGAGTACGCGCCCGGCGACTACCAGGTGCTCGCGCTGCTCCTCGGCGTGCTGCGCTGGCGCGCGCGCGGCGCGGCGGTCGTCATCTGCCGCCGCGGCGAGCGCTTCCGCTCGCCGCGCCAGCGGATCGCCTACGCCCTGACGCGCCTGCTCGCGCGCGCCGAGCTGCGCGTCGACGCGGACGATCCGATGCGCACCATCGCCGCGTGGCGCCCCTCGCTCATGCCGCCGCGCGCGCCGCTCGCGCGCGGCTGGGTCGTCCGCAGCGATCCGGCGCGCGTCGACGGCATCGTCGGCATCCTGCGCTGCCCATCCTGCGGCGGCCCGCTCCGGCCTTCGGGCGAGGGGCTCGCCTGCGAGCGCTGCGCGCGGACGCACCCGATCGTCGACGGCATCCCGGTCCTCCTCCGCGAGGGCGCGCGCGCGCAGGTCGAGGAGCACGAGCACGGCTACGAGGCCGGCGACGCGTACGAGCTCGGGAAGGAGGAGAACCGCGCCTGGCTCGAGATCGGCCTCGCCAAGCGCGACCTCGTCGGCCGGCTGCTGCGCGGCCACACCGCGCGCGCGAGCCTCGACGTCGGGTGCGGCGACTGGGGCTTCCACCACGACGTCGTGCGCGGGCTCGGCAGCGAGCTCGCCGTCGCCGGCGACATCTCGCTCAAGCTCGTGCGGCACGCGCGCATGGCCGCGGCGGCGCCGGGCCGCGTCCATCACCTGGTGTTCTCGGCCGAGGCGCTGCCCTTCCGCGACGGCGTCTTCGACCTCGCCTACTGCAGCGAGGTCCTCGAGCACGTCGGCGACCCGGAGCGCGCGCTCGCCGAGATCGCGCGCGTGGGGCGCGGCGGCCGGGTCATCCTCACCGCGCCGAACGAGGAGGTCACCGGGAAGCTGGAGGAGGGCCACGTCCAGACGTTCGGCTACGACAGCTTCCTCGCGCTGGTGCGCCGGCACGTCGACGTGCGCGACGTGCGCGGCGTGTACCTCTACGAGGAGGAGCCGCGGCGCGCGTACGAGGCGCGGTGGCGCGGGCTCCCGGTCGGGCCGCTGCGCCTGCGGCTCGCGCTGCTGCGCGGCGAACGGGAGCCGCGACGCAGCCTTTCGATCCTCGTAGACGGCATACTCCGCTAGAGGGTGGCGACACAGCAGCGGGTCGACGTCGACGCCATCGTCGCCGAGGTCAGGGAGCGCGTCCGGCGGCGTCGCGCCTCGGGCGCGTTCGACGCGCAGGTCGAGGCGCTCCTGCGGACGCCGCTGCCGGGCGGGGCGCCGCCGCTCGCCGACCAGCTCGCCGATCCGATCGGAGCGCTCGAGGAGCTGCTCGGCACCGAGTACGTCTACGACGCGCGCAGCCGGCGGGCGGTGCTCGGGCCGTTCATCACCGTCGCCCGCCGCGGGCTCATGTGGCTGCTGCGCTGGTGGATCGCCGGGATGCAGGAGCGCCAGGACCGCGCGAACCAGCTCGTCCTGCAGGCGCTCCGCGACCTCTCGGAGCGGCCGTCGCCGCGCTTCGGCGCGCGGCTCGCCGCGATGGAGCGCCAGTGGCGGCGCCACGTCGCCGACGAGACCGCGCGGCAGATGCGGCTGCGTCCGTTCGCCGAGCGCTTCTCCGGCGACCCGGCGGTGATCCGCGCGCAGGCCGAGCCGTTCGTGCCGCTCTTCCGCGGGCGGCGCCGCGTGCTCGACCTCGGCTCCGGCCGCGGCACCTTCCTCGCGCTCATGCGCGACGAGGGCATCGGCGCGTACGGCGTCGACCTCGACCGCGAGCTCGTCGACGAGTGCACGCGCGCCGGCTTCGAGGTCGTGTGCGCCGATGTCGAGGATCACCTGCGCTCGCTCCCCGAGCGCAGCATCGACGGCGTGTTCTCGGCGCACGTCGCGGAGCACCTCGAGCCGGGTACGCTCATCGAGGTGCTGCGCGAGTGCCGCCGCGTGCTGCGGCCGGGCTCGCCGCTGGTGATGGCGACGCCGAACCCGCGCACGCTCACCGTCGGCGCGCACACCTTCTGGCTCGATCCCTCGCACCGGAGGCCGATCCCGCCCGACCTCTTCCGCTTCTACCTCGAGAGCGAGGGCTTCGTCGACGTCGAGGTGCGCGGCTACGCGCGGAGCGAGGCGCAGCTCAGCGAGGACGTGCCCCACCCGGTCATGCAGGGCAACATGCGCCTGCTCAACGAGACCCTCTTCGGCGACCGCGACTACGCGGTCGTCGGCCGCGCGCCGTGATCACCGTCCACCAGTTCCATCCGACGCTCGCGCCGGGCGACGCGATCAGCGGCCACGTCTTCGCGCTCGCCGAGGCGATCCGCTCCTGGGGCCACGGCTCGAGCGTGTATGCGGTCGAGACGAAGCCCGGGGTGAAGACCGACGTGCTGCCGTACCGGCGGATGTTCCGCTCGGTCAAGCCGGATGACCTGGTCGTGCTGCACTTCTCGATGGGCCACGAAGTCTTCGATCAGCTCGTGAAGCTCGAGGCACGGCGGGTGCTCGTGTACCACAACGTCACACCGCCGCGGTTCTTCCTGGGCATCAACCCGCACGCCGCGGCCCACACGCAGCTCGGCCTGCGCCAGCTCGCGGCGCTCGCGCGGCACGTCGACCTCGCGATCGGCGTGTCGGAGTTCAACCGCCGCGAGCTCGCCGCGGCCGGGTACCGCCGCACCGTCCGCGTCCCGATCCTCATCGACTGGCCCGCGTACGACGTCGCGCCGGATCCCGAGACGCTGGCGGCGTGGCGGAGCCGCTCGACGATGCTGCTGTTCGTCGGCCGCATCGCGCCGCACAAGCGGCAGGACGATCTCCTGCGCCTGCTCGCGTATTACCGCCGGTGCATCGACCACGACGCGGAGCTCGTGCTGGTGGGGAGCCACCGCGACCAGCCGCAGTACTTCGAGCGCCTCGGCGCGCTCGCGGACCAGCTCGGCGTCACGGACGCCGTGAGCTTCACCGGATCGGTGAGCCTCGCGGAGCTCGTGGCCTACTACGAGGCCGCGTCGTGCTTCGTCTGCCTCTCCGAGCACGAGGGCTTCGCGGTGCCGCTGCTCGAGGCGATGCGCTTCCGCCGGCCGATCGTCGCGCACGATGCCGGGGCGGTCGGAGAGACGCTCGACGGGGCCGGCATCCTCCTGGCTCGCAGGGACCTCCCGGAGGCCGCGGAGGCCGCCGCGCTGCTCATCGAGCGCGAGGACCTGCGCGAGCGCTTCGCGGCGATCGGCCAGCAGCGGCTCGCCGACTTCGCCGCGGACCGGGTGGCCCTGCAGACCCGGGAGGCGCTGGGGCTGTGAGCGGGGAGGATCGCCTGCGCGCGGTACACCAGTTCCACCCGACGATCACCTTCGGCGACGCGATCTCGAACGACTGCTTCGAGCTCCAGCGCCACTTCTGGTCGTCGGGCCTCTTCTCCGAGGTCTACGCGGCCGAGACCAAGCCGGAGCTGCGCGCGTTCACCAGGGACGCCGGCGAGCTCGGCGGCGGCGCGCGGCGGCGGGAGGCGCTGCTCATCCACCACAGCATGGGCGCGGCGTCGCTCGACGCGGCGGCGAGCGCGCCGTTCGAGCGGCGGGCCGCCGTGTACCACAACATCGCGCCGGCGCGGTTCTTCGAGGGCGTGAGCGAGCACAACCGCGACCACGCGGCGCTCGGGCGCGAGCAGCTCGCGACCCTCGCCGCGGCCTGCGAGCTCGGCATCGCCGACAGCGAGTTCAACCGCGAGGAGCTCGTGGCGGCGGGGTTCCGCAGGACCGCGGTCGTCCCGATCCTCGTCGACTGGGCGGCGTACGACGTCGCGCCCGACCCGGCGGTGCTCGCGCGTCTCGCGGACGAGCGCACGGCCATCCTCGTCGTCGGGCAGATCATGCCGCACAAGGCCATCCACGACGTGCTGCCCGCGTTCGCGCGTTACCGCGAGCGCGACCCGGGTGCGCGCCTCCTCATCGTGGGCTCGAGCGCGATGGCCGGTCCGTACCTGGTGCGGCTCCGCGACGACGTCACGCGCCTGGGGATCGGCGACGCCGCGACGTTCACCGGGCGCGTGAGCATGAGCGCCCTCGCCGCGTACTACCGGTCCGCGTCGGTCGTGCTCACGCTCTCGGACCACGAGGGCTTCTGCGTCCCGCTGCTCGAGGCGATGCGCTACGAGCGGCCGATCGTCGCGCACCCGGCGGGCGCGATCCCCGAGACGCTCGGCGACGCCGGGATCCTCCTGCGGTCGAAGGAGCCCGGGAGCGTCGCCGACGCGCTCGAGCGGGCGGTCCGCGACGACCGGCTGCGCGAGAGCCTCGTCGCGCGCGGCACGGCGCGGCTCGCGGAGTTCTCGCGCGAGCGCGTGACCGAGCGGCTCCACGAGGCGTTCCGGCTCGCGGGGTGGGACGTGCCGCGCTCGCGGCCGCGGACGATCGCGATCGTCTCGAGCGCCGAGCGCTGCGGCATCCACCACTACTCGCTCGCCGTCGCCGACGGCCTGCGTGCCGACGGCCACGACGTGACCTTCGTCGGCGTCGACCGCGCCGACACGGCCGACCTCTTCCGCAATCTCGCGCGGCTGCCCGCGCGCACCGACGTCGTGATCGTCGAGCACGAGGCCGGCATCTTCCGCGAGGTGCCGTTCGTGCGCGCGCTCTACGACCTGCGCCGCCGCGGCTTCGCGACGATCCTCTCGCTCCACGAGCTCGAGCCGGACAAGCTGCACGCGTACCGCATGCTCACGCAGGCGCTGCACTACCGCATGAGCCGCTCGCTGCCGAAGGAGATCGTGCGCATCCCGGTCGTCGCGGCGAAGCTCGCCTGGCGCTTCACCAAGTACCGCGCGATCCTCGCGCTCACCGGCGGGCTCCCGCACCGGCTCGTCGTCCATTCCGAGCGCTCGCGCTTCTGGTCGGACCTGCTCACGAGCGACCGGGCGAAGGTGCAGCACGTCCCGCTCGTCACGACGCCGCTCGAGGACGTGGTGCTGCCGCGGGACGCACAGGAGAAGCGCGAGCTGCGGCGCCGGCTGCGGCTGCCGCCGGACGCCTTCATCTTCGTGTCGCCCGGCTTCTTCTTCCGGCGCAAGCGCTTCCTCGAGGTCATCGCCGCGGCGCCGGCGGGGAGCGTCGTCCTCCTCTCCGGCACGGCGGCGTCGTGGGAGCGGGACTACTTCGACGAGGTCATGCGCTACGTCCGCGACCGGCGCCTCGAGCACGTCGTCGTGAACACCGACTACGAGCGGATGGGTGAGCACGTCGCCGCCGCGGACTGCGTGGTCCTCTACTACGAGGACGTCTTCCAGAGCGCGGTCGCGACGCAGGCGATCTGGGCGGGCCTCCCGTGCATCTTCTCGGACGTGCCGGGTTTCCAGATCTACCGCGGCGCGGGGCTCTTCGTCAGCGACACGCAGGGGCTGCACGAGGCGATGGTCGAGGTCCAGCGCCCCGAGACGTACGCGCGCCTGGCCGAGCAGGTGCAGGTGCTGCGGCACCGCCTCGCGCCGGAGCGTCTGGCGCCGCGCTATCTCGCGGGCCTGCCGCCGCGATGAGGCTCCTGCTCGTCGTCCAGCGCTATGGCGCGGAGGTCACCGGGGGCTCCGAGGCGCACGCGCGCGCCGTCGCGCACCGCCTCGCCGAGCGGCACGACGTGCAGGTCGCGACGACCACGGCCCTCGACTACTGGACCTGGGAGCCGCACTTCCCGCCGGGCGTCTCCGACGACGGCCCGGTCGGCGTGCGGCGCTTCGCGGTGCGCGAGGGCCGCGACCCGAGGTTCAAGGAGCTCGAGCGGCACGTGCTGTTCGAGGAGCACACGCTGCAGGACGAGCTCGACTGGCCGCGCGCGCAGGGGCCGACCTGCCCGGACCTCTACACGTTCCTCCACGCGCGCGGCGACGAGTACGACCGCATCCTCTTCTACACCTACATCTACGCGCCGACCGCGCTGGGGCTCCCGCTCGTCCCCGAGCGCGCGATCCTGCTGCCCACCGCGCACCGCGAGCGGCCGCTGCGCCTCGCGCCCTACCGCGCGCTCTTCGCCCTGCCACGGGCCATCGGCTACCTCACGCCGGAGGAGCGCGCGCTCGTGCACGAGACGATGCACAACGAGCACGTGCCCTCGACCATCATCGGGACCGCCCTGCAGGAGGCACCGCGCGGCGACGGCGCGGCGTTCCGCGCGAAGCACGGCATCGGCGGGCCGCTCGTGCTCTACCTCGGGCAGGTGAGCGAGGGCAAGGCCGTGCACGAGCTGCTGCGCTGCTGGGACGAGTACCGCGCGGGAACCGCGGACGCCAGGGCGGCGACGCTGGTCCTCGCCGGCACGGTGCGCATGGAGCTGCCGCGGCGCGACGACGTGCGCGTCCTCGGCCGCATCGACGACGAGGAGAAGTGGGACGCGCTTTCCGCCGCCGACGCGCTCGTGCAGCCGTCGCACATGGAGAGCCTCGGCATCGTCCTCTTCGAGGCGTGGCAGCAGGGCACGCCGGTGCTCGTGCCCGAGTGGAACGCCGTCACCGCGGGCGCGGTGCGGCGCTCGGAGGGCGGCATGGTCTACGCCTCGAACGAGGAGTTCGCCCCGAAGCTCGCGGCGCTCCTGCTCGGGACCGACCGCGGCGAGCGCGGCCGGGCCTGGGTCGAGCGGGAGTGCTCGACCGCGTCGTTCGACGACCGTCTCGAGGAGCTGCTGGAGATCTCGCGTGCCGCCTGAGCGCAGGCTCATGGTGGTCGTGCAGCGCTACGGCCCCGACGTCGCGGGCGGCGCCGAGCAGCACGCGCGCGAGCTGGTGACCCGGCTCGCGCCGCACTTCGACATCACCGTCGCGACGACGGCGGCGCGCGACTACTGGACCTGGGACAACGAGTACGTGCCCGGCGCGACGAAGGTCGACGGCATCCCGGTCATGCGCTTCGCGGTGGAGCGGCCACGCTCCGCCGACTTCAAAGAGCGCGAGGCGCGCGCCTTCGCCGAGGGCGCCTCGCTGGCGGACGAGCGCGCGTTCCTCGACGCGCAGGGTCCGTACTGCCCCGAGCTGCTCGAGTTCATCCACCAGGCCGCGCCGACCTTCGCGCAGATTCTCTTCTTCACCTACATCTACCACCCGACCGTCCACGGGCTGCCGCTCGTCCCCGACCGGGCGGTGCTCGTGCCGACCGCGCACGACGAGCCGGCCATCCGGCTCGCGGTGTACAAGCCGCTCTTCCACGCAGCGCGCGCGATCGCGTTCAACACCGAGGAGGAGCGCGCGCTCGTACACGGGCGCTTCGGCAACGGGCGCGTGCCGAGCGACGTCGTCGGCGTCGGCGTCGACCTGCCGGCGGACCGCTCCGCGGAGCGGTTCCGCCGGTCGCACGGCATCGCCGGTCCGCTGTTCCTGTACGTCGGACGGGTCGTCGAGAGCAAGGGCTGCGCGGAGATGTTCTCGCACTGGGCGGGCTGGGCCGACGCGAGAGGCGACCTCGGCGCGCGCCTCGTCGTCATCGGGAAGGCCGAGATGCGCATCCCGAGCCGCGCCGACGTGCTGCACCTCGGGTACGTGAGCGATCGGGAGAAGTACGACGCCCTCGCCGCGGCCGACGTCGTTCTGGTGCCGGAGCGCGTGTCCTCGCTCTCGATGGTGACGCTCGAGGCCTGGTCGAGCGGCAAGCCCGTGGTCTGCAGCGCCTACTGCAACGTCCTGCGCGGGATGAGCCGCCGCGCCGGCGGCGGCCTGTACTACGCGAACGGCGCCGAGTTCGCCGAGCTGTGCGACCTGCTGGCCCGCGACCGCGCCCTCGCCGAGCGTCTGGGCGCCTCGGGCCGCGCGTTCGTGGGGCGCACGTACACCTGGCCGGTGGTCGTCGAGAAGTACCTCGATCTCTTCGCCGAGGTCCGCCGCCGCCAGCACTGAGCGGCCTTCATACTGCGCGGTATGGCGGCGAGCCCGACGTGAGTCAGCGGCGCGGCGACGGCGGGTCCGACTGGGGCAACATCGACTGGTCGAGCTTCGACCTCGGCGCCCTGCGCGGCCGGCGCGGGACGCCGCGGCCGCCGGCCGGCCGAGGCATCGCGCTCGCCGTCGTCGTCCTCCTCCTCCTGCTCCTCCCGCTCGTCCTGGGCCCGCTGGTGACGTTCCTCACCGACCTCCAGTGGTTCCGCAGCCTCGGGTTCGAAGACGTCTTCCTGCGCCGCTACACCGCGGCGTTCTGGGCGTTCGCGGCGTTCCTGCTGGTCTTCTTCGTCCTTGCGCTCCCCAACCTCTACTTCGCGCTGCGCCCGCAGGTCCCCCGCGTCGTCATCGACGCGAGCCGGCCGCGCCCGTCGGCGCTCGCCGGGACGGCGCGCCTGGCGTGGCTCCTGCTCGTCCCGGCGTTCTTCTTCGGCCTCGCCGCGGCCGATCAGTGGGACGCGCTGCTGCGCTGGCTCAACGCCGTTCCCTTCGGGACGAGCGACCCCGTCTTCGGGCAGGACATCGGCTTCTACTTCTTCACGCTGCCGGTGCTCCAGTTCGTGCGCGGGTGGGCCATCGCCGCGGTCCTGGTCATCGCCGCCGGCGTCGTGCTCGTCTACGCGCTGCGCGGTGTGATCGGCGTCGCCACCGACACGATCACCCGCGGAGACCTCGCCGTCGCCGGGCGCACCGCGCTGGCGCTCGCGCGGCCGGCGCGCGCGCACCTCTCCGTGCTCGGCGGCGTCTTCCTCGCGCTCGTCGCCTACGGCTACGTGCTCGACCGCTACGACCTGCTCCTGCGCCAGGAGAGCGTGCTCACCGGGGCGGGGTACACGAGCATCAACGCGCGCCTCCCCGCGCTCACCGTGCTCGCGGCCATCGTCGGCATCGCCGCGCTCGCGTGCTTCGCGAACGCGTTCGCGCGGACGCTCTGGGTGCTCGGCGGCGCGATCGTCGTCTGGTTCGCGGCCGCGATCCTCTTCGCCGGCGTCTACCCGGCGCTGGTGCAGAGCTTCGTCGTCCAGCCCGACCAGCTGAACAAGGAGCGTCCGTACCTCGAGCGCAACATCGCCGCGACGCGCGAGGCCTACGCCGTGAGCAACGTGGAGGACTCGTTCTTCGACGTCGCGGACGCCCCGACCCCGACCGAGGCGCAGCAGGCTCTCTCCGACACGCTCGCGGTCCGGCTCTGGGACTGGCGTCCGCTCCTCTCGGCCTTCGACACGCTCCAGGGGCTGCGTCAGTACTACACGTTCAACGACGTCGACGTGGACCGCTACAGCATCGGCGGGACCGAGGTTCCGGTGATGCTCTCCGCCCGCGAGCTCTCCTCGACGAGCCTGCCGCAGGCGACGTGGGTGAACCGCCACCTCGTGTTCACGCACGGGTACGGCGCCGTGCTCACAGCGGTCGGCGGGGTCGCGGCCGAGGGCCGGCCGCAGCTCCTGGTGAAGGACATCCCACCCGTGGGCGAGCCGAAGATCGATCAGCCGCGCATCTACTACGGGGAGCTCACGACCGACTGGGTCATCGTGAACACGCTCCAGGACGAGTTCGACTACGCGCAGGAGGGCGGCGACCGGTACACGCGCTACACCGGCACCAGCGGCGTGAGCGTCGGCTCGCTCTGGGACCGCATCCTCTTCGCGATCCGCTTCGGCGACACGAACCTCCTGTTCACCAACCAGATCACGCAGGAGAGCCGGGTCCTCTTCCACCGCACCATCGCCGAGCGCGAGCAGCTCGTCGCGCCGTTCCTCTCCTACGACCGCGATCCGTACCTCGTCATCGCCGACGGCCAGCTCTGGTGGATCAACGACGCGTACACGACGGGCAGCCGGTACCCGTACAGCGAGCGCTACGGCGCGCTGCTCGTCGGCGGGAATCCCATCGGCTCGTCGGACACGAACTACGTCCGGAACAGCGTGAAGGTCGTCACCAACGCGTACGACGGCTCGATGACCTACTACGTCGTCGACGATACCGACCCCGTCGTGCGCAACCTTCAGCGGATCTACCCGACGCTGTTCCGCCCCATCGCCGAGATGCCCGCGAGCCTTCGGGCGCACATCCGCTATCCGGAGGACATCTTCACCATCCAGGCGCAGGTGTACGCGATCTACCACATGACGAACCCCGACGAGTTCTACAACCGCGTCGACGCGTGGCGCATCGCCAACGAGATCCAGGCGCAGGGCTCCGTGAAGCAGCCCGTCCAGCCCTACTACGTGAAGACGCGCCTGCCGGGCTCGGACCGCGAGGAGTTCGTCCTGTTCGTCCCGATGACGCCGGCCGGCGGGCAGCGTGACAACATGGTCGCGTGGATCGCGGGCCGCGCCGACGCGCCCGACTACGGCAGGCTGCGCGTGCTGCGCTTCCCGCAGGACCGCACGATCTTCGGGCCGCTCCAGGTGGAGGGCCGCATCGACAACGACAGCGTCATCCGCCAGCAGCTCACGCTCCTCTGCCCGCAGGGCAGCGGGACCCAGTGCATCCGCGGCAACCTGCTGGTGCTGCCGGTGGCGTCCTCCTTCATCTACATCGAGCCGCTCTTCATCCAGTCGGCGCAGATCAAGATCCCCGAGCTGCAGCGCGTCATCCTCGCGACGCAGGACCGGGTCGTCATGGCGGAGTCGTTCGCCAAGGCGCTCGTCGCGCTCTTCACCGGTGCGGCGCCCGCCCCGACGCCCACGCCGACGCCGGGGCCCACGCCCGGCGCGTCGCCGACGCCCGCGCCGTCCGGCTCGCCGGACATCGCCGGCCTGGTGCGCCAGGCGAGCGAGCGCTACGACCAGGCGCAGGCCGCGCTCCGGCGCGGCGACTTCGCCGAGTACGGCCGTCTCATCACGCTGCTGCAGGAGGACCTCGCCAGGCTCCGCGCCGCGACCGGCCAGTAGCCGGTACCCCGCCGCCGCCCGCTCGCGGCGTACCGTCCCGGCTCTTTGACTGTATCGATCACATGGAATCGACCTGAGAGGACGATGATGACCGTCACGACGGTGTCGAAGCTCAAGGCGTCCCTGAGCGAGTTCATCCGCCGCGTGAAGGCGGGCGAGGAGGTGCTGGTCACCGAGCGCGGTCGTGTCGTCGCGCGGCGGGCCCCAGCGGTGCCCTCCCCGGGATCGGCCGAATCGCTCCGCGACATGGAGCGCCGCGGCCTGGTGCGGCTCGGCACGGGCAGGCTCCCACGTGACTTCTGGCGCATGCCGCGACCGAGGGACCCCCGAGGCCTGGTGATGCGGGCGCTGCTCGAGGAGCGCGCGGAAAGCCGATGAGATTCTTGGACCGCTCCGCGCTCGTCGCTCTCTGCGTCGACGAGCCGACGAGCGTCGCGATGCGTGCGCTGCTGGATCGCGACCCGATGATCGTCGCGTGGTGGTCGACGCGCATCGAGTGCATCGCTGGGCTGCTGCGCCGCTCCCGCGAGGGCTCGCTCACCGTCTCCGGGGTGTCGCAGGCGCGCGCGGTGCTGCGAGCGCTGGCCCTGTCCTGGGTCGAGGTCAATCCATCGGATGCGGCGCGCGGCGCGGCCGAGCGTGCGCTCGCCTCCCACGACCTTCGTGCCGCCGACGCGATGCAGCTCGCGGCGGCGCTCGTGTGGACCGACGGCGACGCGAGCGGAGCGGGATTCGTCTCCTTCGACGCGCGTCTCCGCGAAGCCGCGCTGCGCGAAGGGTTCGATGTCCTCCCGGATTCGATCTGAGCATCCCGGACCCGAGCGTCCCGGCTCAGCCGGCCTGGCCGTGCTCGCCGCGCTCGCCGTCGCCCTCTTCTGGGCGATCGAGGGCATCGACGTCAACGCGCCGCAGATCGAGCGCGTCGCCATCCTGGTCTCGACGCTCGCGCTCGCGTGGGCGGCGCTGCGCGAGACGCCGTACGCCGCCGGCCTGGCCGCGTACCTCGCCGTGCTCGTCGCGATCTCCGAGCGGCTGCGGCGCGTGCCGCTCCTCGACGGCAGCGACGTGCTCCGCGCGACGGTCGAGGCGATCGGCGTGGTCGGCGGCGGCGGCAACCCGTACACGCACGTCATGCAGAGCACCAGCCCGGTCGGCTCGCCGTTCGTGTACCCGCCCGGCGAGCTCGCCTGGTACGCCGTGCCGCTCGCCCTCTTCGGCGACGTGACGCGCGTGGACTCCTGGGCGGGCGTCGCGATCGTCGCCGCGATCGCCCTCGCCGGCATCCGCCTCGGCTTCGAGAACGTCGCGCTGCCGGCGATGCTCTACGCCGCGTGGGGCACCGCCGGCTACCGCGCGATCGACGGGCAGAACGACGTCTCCGCGTCCGCGCTCGTCGTCTTCGCCGCGGTCGCGCTCGTCTTCGCCACCGGCGAGAGCCGGTCGTCGCGGGTGATGCTCGTCGTCTCAGCCGCGCTCTTCGGCTGGGCGATGGCCTTCAAGCAGTTCTCGGTGCTGGTGTTCCCCCCGGTGCTGCGCTGGGTCGCGGTGAGCGGCGGCCCGTGGCGGCGGTACGCCGCGGTCGCGCTCGGCGTCGCGGCCGCGTTCGTCCTGCCGTTCTTGGTGGCCGACCCCGGCGCGTTCCTCGGCTCGCAGTGGGCCGCGCTCACCTTCCACGGCGAGATCTGGGGCACGAACCTGCTCGCGACGCTGCGGCAGTACACCGACCCCGCGCCGTTCCTGCCGCTGTTCTTCGCCGCCGAGCTCTTCGGCACGCTCGCGCTCGTCGCGCTGGTGCGCTGGTGGCGGCCGCCGTCGCTCGGCGCAGCCGTGCTCGCCGGCGCGGGCATCGTGATGGTCCCGCTGCTGCTCGCGAAGTGGACGACGCAGCCGTACTTCGCCTACGCCGGCGCGATCGTCGCGTGCGGCATCGCGTTGGGAGCGCTTACCGGTCGCTGGTCCGTCCGCCGGGGTACTTGACCGGCGCCCTACCGTCAGCCCGCCACCACGGCGGGGTGACCTTCTGCGGGACCGCGCGTGATCCTCATCGACTCGAACGTCCCGATGTATCTCATCGGCGCGGCACATCCGAACAAGGCGCCGGCGCGTCAAGCGCTGGAGCAGTCCATCGCCGCGGGTGAGCGGCTCGTGACCGATGCCGAGGTCCTGAAGGAGATCCTCCACCGCTACGTGGCGATCGGGCGGCGAGAGGCTCTGCAGCCCGCATTCGACGCCTTACTCGGCGTGGTGGATGACGTCTTCCCGATCGAGCGTGCGGATGTCGAAGAGGCCAAGTTGCTGCTGCTCACGGCGGAAGAGCTCTCGGCCAGGGACGCATTGCACGTCGCGCTCATGCGCCGGCGCGGGATCTCGCGGATCCTCACGTTCGATCGCGGCTTCGACGGCATCCCGGGCGTCGTCCGCGTCAGCGAGTAACCGCGCCGCCCGCGCCGGTCGTGACTAGAATCGACCGACGGTGACGACGAAGCTCGCGGACATCCCGCTCGTCGATCTGCGGGCCCAGTACGCGACCATCCGCGACGACGTCCGCGCCGCGATCGACGGCGTCCTCGAGAGCATGGAGCTCACCATCGGCCCGAACGTGCGCGCGTTCGACGACGAGTGGGCGGCCTACGTGGGCACGGCGTACGCGATCGGCGTCGGCAGCGGGACCGACGCGCTGCAGCTCGCGATCCGCGCGTGCGGCGTGTCGTCGGGCGACGAGGTCATCACCGTCTCGCACACCTTCTTCGCGACGGTCGAGGCGATCGTCTACGCGAACGCCCGGCCGATCCTGGTGGACGTGGACGAGCGCACGATGCTCATGGACCCCGCCGCGGTCGCCGCCGCGATCACTCCGCGCACCAAGGCGATCGTCCCGGTGCACCTGTACGGCCGCACCGTCGACATGCGGCCGCTGCGCCAGATCGCGCAGGACCGGCAGATCACGATCATCGAGGACGCCGCGCAGGCGCACGGCGCGCTGCTCGAGGACGGGAAGAAGGCCGGCACGGCGGGTCGCGTCGCCGCGTACTCCTTCTACTGCAGCAAGAACCTCGGCGCGTACGGCGAGGCGGGCAGCATCGTGACGAGCGACGAGAGGCTCGCCGACGATCTGCGCGCGCTGCGCGAGCACGGGCAGTCGACGCGCTACTACCACCCGGTCGTCGGCTACAACGCGCGCCTCGACGAGATCCAGGCCGCGATCCTGCGCGTGAAGCTGCGGCACCTCGACGAGTGGAACGCGCGCCGGCGGGCGATCGCGGCGCGTTACGCCGAGCTGCTCGCCGACACGGGCGTGATCACGCCGGAGATGCCGGCGGCGGGGCGGCACGTCTACTACGCCTACGCCATCCGGGTGCCGAACGGCCGCCGCGACGCGCTGCGGGCGCACCTCGCCCGGCGCGGCATCGGCACGCAGATCCACTACCCGGTGCCGATCCATCTGCAGGAGGCCGCGACCTTCCTCGGCTACCGCAAGGGCGACCTCCCGGTGACCGAGCGGCTCTCGGACGAGGTCCTGTCGATGCCGATGTACGCCGAGCTCGCGGACGAGCAGATCGAGCGCGTGACGACGGCCGTGCGGGAGTTCATGCGCGGATGACGCTCGACGATCAGGACGCCGCGACCATCGCCGAGCTGGCGCGGGCGGGCGTCGACCTCCGGCAGCCGCACACGCTCCGCCACTACCTCTACGTGCCGAACGATCGGATCGCGAAGCTCCTCGCGCCGCGGATCGCCGACATCGGGTTCGCCGTCGAGACCTCACCCGCGGCCGAGGGCGACCGCTGGCTGATCCTCCTCAGCGGTGAGGCGATGCTCACCCTCGAGGAGCTGCGCGCGTCGCGCGAGACGCTCGAGGGTCTGGCCGCGAAGGTCGACGGCACGTACGACGGCTGGGAGGTGGCGGTCTAGCGCTCGCGATCCGCCTCGCGGCCCACGCGGTCCGGCCGCCGGGGGCGGGTACCCGGACGACGTGGGGTGGGGGGCACCTTATGTTGACCCGGCGGCTTCAGATGCTGCTCGATGACCGCAGGTACCGGCGGCTCCAGGCCGAGGCGCGCGCGCGCCGCGCCTCGGTCGGCGCGCTCGTACGCGAGGCCATCGACCGCAGCTATCCCGTCTCCAGCGAGCGCAAGCGCGCGGCCGCGAAGGCGATCCTCGCGGCGCCGCCGATGCGGCTGCCCGACGACATCCGCGACCTCGTCGCCGAGCTCGACGAGATCCGTGCGGGGGTGAAGCGCTGATCGTCGTCGATACGACGATGCTCGCGCTGGCCGTCCTCGCCGCGACGGCCCTGGCGAATGATGCCGCGGCGCTGGTGTCCGCCGACGCGGGCTTCGCCGTCGTGCCCGGGATCCGCCACGTCGCGCCGGGGACGGACGCCTTCACCCACCTCCTCGCGCGAGGCTGACGCACTCGGCGGGTGCGCACGGCATCCGACGCGTGGGCGCGCGTACCCTGAGGACGTGGGCACGAAGACGAGGGCGGTCAGCCACTTCCTCTACGTGCCTGACCGCGCCGCGGCCGAGCGCGCCGGGAGGGCCCTCGCGCGCGCCGGCTTCCGCTCCGAGGCCGGCCCGGCGTCCGACGGCGACGACTGGCTCCTCGTCGCGACGCACGAGGCGGTCGCCGATCGCGACCGCGGAGTCGCGACGCAGGAGGCGATGCGCGAGATCGCGCTCGCGGTCGGCGGCCAGTACAACGGCTACGAGGTGCGCGAGCGACGTGGGTGAGCGGGACCCGCTCAGAGCGTCCTGAGGTACTGCACCGCGTCCGGCCGCCGCGTGTAGCCCATCGACTCGTTGATGTGCAGGATCGGCGCGTTCGTCGAGTCGTTGTCGGTGCGCACGCGGTCCACGCCGAGCGCGATCGCCTGCATCACCGTCTCGCACTTGAGCGCGCGCGCGACGCCGCGCCCGCGCGCCCTGCGCGCCGTCCCCGTCCAGTCGGTCATGACCACGCCGCGGGTCGGCGGGTAGGAGAGCATCGAGATCCCGACGATGTCGTCGCCCTCGCGCGCGATCCAGATGCGGTCGGGGCGCAGGCCCGGCGCCTCGAACCACTTCATCCACTGCGCCAGGTCGTCCACCGGAACGTGCGGCACCGTCGTCGGCACGTCGGCCTCGGCCTCGTCGCTCATGCGCTTGAGCTTCTCCCACTTCCGCCCGTCGCCGTCGCGGTCGAGCGTGAGCAGGCGGACGCCCTCCCGCTCCATCCGCCGGCGCGACTCCTCGGCCATCGCCGCGATCCGCTCCCGGTTCCGCGCCAGGTCGAGCTCCCAGAACCGCTCGCGGCGCTCCTCGCGGTAGCCGCGGCGCTCCAGCATCCGCCGCCGGAGCTCGTCCCACTCCCAGGCCCACGACGTGACCTTCCGCGCGCCGTCGCCGCGCGCCGCGTCCTCGAGGTGCGCGTGCAGCGCGTCGAGACGCTCGGCGGTGCGAGAGGCCGGCCGCAGCTCGGCGTTCACGCGCGCGAAGCGCTCCGGCATCTTCGACCAGACGGTGTGCAGCCAGACCGCGTAGCCCTCGTCCCTGCCGGCCACGCGGACGATCGAGCGCGTCACCACCGCGTCGACCGCTTGGAGCGTCCACCAGTGGCGCAGGATCCCCGGGTCGGTCGGATCATCCGGCCGCAGCTCCGTGTCGACGTCCGCGGCGAGCGCGGCGTCGTCGAGCGTCGCCGGGCGCAGCTCCATGTCGCCGATCCTCATCGCGTCCTCCGCAGCACCCTGTCGCGCGTCACCTGCCCGAGCTGGACCAGGTACTGCCCGATCTCGCGCCGGCCGAACTTCGACCTGCCCAGCTCGCGGTCGCGGAACACGTACGGTACCTCCGCCGCGCGCCGGTAGCGGCCGCGCGCCATCACCTCGAAGCCGATCTTGAAGCCGATCGGGTTGAGGCGGACGCCGTCGATGACGGCGCGGCGCAGCGCGAAGAAGCCGGACGTGGAGTCGCGCACCGGCACGAGGGCGCTCCCCATGAGGCAGGCCACCCGCGACACCACCCGCCGCCGCAGCGGCCAGTCCCGCGACCCGCCCCCGCGCACGTAGCGGCTGCCGACGGCGAGGTCCGCGCCCGCGTCGAGCGCGGCGAGCAGCGCCGGCACGACCTCGGGGGGGTGGGAGAGGTCCGCGTCCATCACGACGAGCACGTCGCCCTCGGCCACGGCGAACCCCGCGATGACGGCCGAGGCGAGCCCGGCCTTCCCCGGGCGGCGCACCACGCGCACCGGCTGGTCGGGCGCGAAGGCCGCGGCGACGTCCGCGGTGCCGTCGGGGGAGCCGTCGTCCACCACGACGAGCTCCCACTCGCGCCCCGCGAGCGCGGCCGCCAGACGCGGGACGAGACGGCGCAGCGAGTCGGCCTCGTTGTACGTGGGGACGACGACGGAGACGAACGTGAGGGTAGTGTACGGACGCGTGCGGGTCACCTTCGACGCGCGTCACCTCCAGACCGTCGCGCGCGTGCGCGGGATCGGGCGCTACACGCGGAACCTGCTGGGCGCCTTCGCGCGCAGCGCGCCCGCCGACGTCGAGTGGACGCTCCTGCGGCTGCGCAACTTCCCCGCGGCCGACCCGGGCGCGGCGCCGCCGCACCGCGACCTCGCCACGCTGCGCCTGCGGCGTCCGGAGCTCTCGATGCTCGCGCTGGACCCGGTGCTGCTGTCGCTCGAGCTGCCCTTCGCGCGGCCCGACGTGTACCACGCGGTCCAGCTCAGCCTGCCGGCGGTACGCGCGTGCCGCGCGGTGATCACCATCCACGACCTCGCGCCGCTGCGCTGGCCGGAGCATTACCTGCGCCTCCCGTACGCCCGCGCCGGCCACGCCTGGGCGTACCGGCTCGCGCGCGACGCGGACGCCGTCATCGCCCCGTCGCTCGCGACCAAGCGCGACGTCGTCGATCTCCTGCGCATCCCGGCGTCGCGCGTGGTGGTCATCCCGGAGGCGGTCGACAGCGGCTTCGCCCCGCCGCCGCGCGAGGACGCGCGCGCCACCGTCGCGTCGCGCTTCGGCCTCGCGGCGCCGTACGTCCTCTACGTGGGGCAGTTCGATCCGCGCAAGAACATGGGCGGCCTGCTCGCGGCGTTCGCGCGCGCGTCCGCGACGCATCCCGACCTCCGGCTCGTCGTCGCCGGCGACCTCGGCAAGCTCGCGTCGCACCTGTACCGCGCGATCGACGAGAGCGGCATGCCGCGCGAGCGCATCACGCTCGCCGGCCGCGTCGACGACCCCACGCTCGCCGCGCTCTACGCCGGCGCGGAGTGCCTGCTGCACGCGGCGCTGCTCGAGGGCTTCGGCCTCACGCCGCTCGAGTCGCTCGCCGCGGGCACCCCCGTCGTCGGCTATCGCGCCGGCGCGGTGGAGGAGGTCGTCGGCGACGCCGGGCTGCTCGTCGACGCCGCCGAGCCGGACGCTCTCGGGGAGGCGCTCGTCCGCTTCCTCGACGACACCGCGCTGCGGGAGACGCTGCGCGGCCGCGCCGCGGCGCGCGCCGCCGCGTTCTCGTGGGACCGCGCGGCGGAGGACACGCTCGCCGTGTACCGGCAGGTCTTCTGAGACGGAACTTCCCGCGGACCGCTTCGGTACACTCGGTATCTCCATGGCACGCCGGATTCCCCTTCCGCGGCTGACGCGGCGGCAGCGCACGAGCCGCTGGCAGCGCGAGCGCCGCCAGCAGGCCGTGATCGTCACGGTCTTCTCGGCGCTGCTGTTCTTCGCGCTCGGCCTGGTCGCCTGGGCGGCGTCCAGCCGCTACTACGCCGCGAACCTCGTGCCCGCGGCGTCGGTCGACGGCGCGACGCTGCCCATGCGCGACTATCAGCGCGAGCTCGGGTACCAGCTCACGCAGTTCTACCTCGACTTCGGCGTCCCGCCCGGATACGAGAACGACCAGCAGGTCGTCCAGTACAAGGCGGCCTACGAGACGACCGCGCTCGAGGCGCTCGCCGAGCAGCGGATCCTCGACGCGCTCGCTCGGGCCGACGCCTTCAGCGTCACCCAGCAGCAGATCGAGGCCCGGTATGCCGACGAGTACGGCGAGTACCGCGCGCGGCAGATCCTCATCGTCCCCGTCGGCGACGACAAGGCGCTCGCGGACAAGGAGGCGCTGGCCACGGCGCGCGCGGTCCGCGACCAGCTCGTGCAGGCGCCGATGGATCAGGCGCTGTGGAACCAGCTCGCGAAGGAGTACCCGGGCGATCCGGGGTCGGCCGCCGCCGGCGGCGACCTCGGCTTCGCGGGCAAGGGCCAGTTCGTCGCCGAGTTCGAGAACGCCGTGAAGGGCATGCAGATCGGCCAGATCTCCGAGCCGGTGAAGTCCCAGTTCGGCTACCACGTCATCCAGCTCCTCGAGCGTCGCGCGCCCGAGGAGAGCACGTTCGTCAAGCGGCAGCAGTCCTACGGGTACACCGTGGCCGACGTGAAGCGGCACGTGCGGTATCTCATCCTGAGGGACGAGTACACCAAGCGCGCCCAGGCCGCGGCGGTCACGTCGCCGACGCCGCAGGTCCGCCTCGCGTGGATCTCCGTCGCGTCGCCCACGGTGAGCGGCGGCGACTTCCAGGCGTTCACGGACCAGGTGAAGAAGGTCAACGACATCCAATCGGCGCTCGCGGGCGGCGCCGACTTCGCGCAGGTGGCGAAGGACAGCAGCGAGGACGCCGCGACGAAGGACACGGGCGGCGAGCTCGGCTGGTACGCGAAGGGGATGCTCCCCACCGTCGCCATCGAGCAGGACGTGTTCTCGCTCGCGGTCGGCAAGGTGAGCCAGCAGCACAGCGACAAGTCGAAGACCGTCTGGTACAAGGTGCTCGAGCGCGACGAGGCGCGGGCGCTCGACGACACCCAGACGCAGCAGATCAAGGACAACGCGTACAACCTGTGGCTGCAGCAGCAGCGCCGCGCCCGCAACGTGAAGTTCCTCGTCCCCGGACACGAGCTCGACGCCTGAGCTCGTTCCCGCGCTCGCGGCCCTGCTCGCGCGCTTCCCGGGCGGCGTCGACATCGTCCGCGCGAGCGCCCTCGACCGGCACTCCTTCGAGACGCTGCGCCCGACCGTGCTCGTGCTCGACGCCGAGCCCGACCTGGGGCTGCTGCGGAAGCGCTACGGCGAAGCGTTCGTCCCCGAGCCGCTCGCGCCCGGGTACGCGCTCCTCCCCGCTCTGGGGCCCTACGTCGACCTGGCTTCCGTCGGCGCGGTGACGCGCATCGCCGAGCGGCTGCGCGCCGCGGACGGCTGCCCGTGGGACCGCGAGCAGACGCACGCGTCGCTGCGGCCGCACCTGCTCGAGGAAGCACACGAGGCGCTCGCGGCGCTCGACGCGGGCGACCTCGCCCGACTGCGCGACGAGCTCGGCGACCTCCTCTTCCAGATCGCCATCCACGCGCAGCTCGCGCACGAGGAGGGCGCGTTCGACATGGGCGACGTCGCGCGCCGCCTCGGCGAGAAGCTGGTGCGCCGCCACCCGCACGTGTTCGCGGGGACCGAGATCCGGGGCGACCTCCTCGCGCAGTGGGAGCGCATCAAGCGCGAGGAGCGCGAGGCGGCGGGCGCGGCGGCGGAGGGCATCCTCGCCGGCGTCCCGAGAAACCTCCCCGCGCTGTTCGCGTCCGAGCGGCTCCAGGAGCGCGCGGCCCGCGTCGGCCTCGAGCGCCCGCGCGTCGACCTGCCGGTGGACGTCGACGATCCGCAGTTCCTCGGCGAGCTCCTGTTCGACCTCGTCGCCCTCGCGCGCGAGCAGGGGTTCGACGCGGAGACGGCGCTGCGCGAGGCGAACGAGCGCTTCGCGGCGCGCGTCGCGCGCGTGGAGCGGCGGGCGACGGCGGAGGGCCGCGCGCTGGAGTCGTACTCTCCCGACGAGATGCGGCGGATGTGGGAGGCGGCGGTGTGAGCAGGTACACGCGCCCGGACGGCCGCGGGTACGACGCGCTGCGGCCGGTGCGGATCGAGGTCGGCGTCTCGAAGTTCGCCGAGGGATCCGCGCGCATCTCGTTCGGCGACACGCAGGTGCTCTGCCTCGCGACCGTCGAGGAGTCCGTCCCGCGCCACCTCATCGGGAAGGACCAGGGCTGGGTGACCGCCGAGTACGCGATGCTCCCGCGCTCCACGCCGGAGCGCAGCCGCCGCGAGAGCCTCGAGGGCCGGCCCGGCGGGCGCACCTTCGAGATCCAGCGGCTCGTCGGCCGCGCGCTCCGCGGCGCGGTGGACCTCAAGGCGCTCGGCTCGCGCAGCGTGATCGTCGACTGCGAGGTGCTCCAGGCCGACGGCGGCACGCGCACCGCGGCCATCACCGGCGGCTGGGTCGCGCTCTCGCACGCGCTGCGGCACTTCACGCCGAAGCCGGTGCGCAGGCACGTCGCCGCGGTGTCGGCGGGCTTCGTGAGGGGCGAGCTCGTCCTGGATCTGCCCTACGCCGAGGACTCCATCGCCGACGCCGACGTGAACGTCGTCGCGACCGGCGACGGCGAGCTCATCGAGGTGCAGGGCACCGCCGAGGGCCGGCCGTTCACGAAGGAGGACTTCGACCGCGTCATCGACCTCGCGCTGCGCGGCGTCGCGCAGCTCGTCGAGGCGCAGCGCGCCGCGCTCGCGTGAGCGCGGTCGTGGGCCCGCGGTGAGCGGCCCGCACGGCGAGCATGTCCTGCTGATCGGGTCGGCCAACGTCGCCAAGCAGCGGGAGTGGCGCGCGCTCCTCTCCGGTCTCGACGTCGTGCTCGTCGTCCCGCAGGACCTCGACCCCGTGCCGGCGGAGCCCGAGGAGGCGGGCACGACGTTCGCCGAGAACGCGTCGCACAAGGCGCGCGCCTACGCCGCGGCCACCGGCCTGCGCACCCTCGCCGACGACTCCGGCCTCGAGGTCGACGCGCTCCACGGCGCGCCGGGTCTGCGCAGCCGCCGTTTCTTCGGCGAGGACGCGACGCCCGCGGAGCGCAACGCGCGCCTGCTCGCGCTCCTCGACGGCGTCGCCGCGCGCGGCGCGCGGTTCGTGTGCGTTGCCGCGCTGGCCGCGCCCGACGGCCGCGTGGAGCTCTTCGACGGCGAGGTGCGCGGCGAGATCGCGCAGGCGCCGCGAGGCGAGCACGGCTTCGGCTACGACCCGATCTTCGTCGTCGCCGGCGACGGACGCACGATGGCCGAGCTGAGCGCCGCGGAGAAGCACGACGTCTCCCACCGGGGGCTCGCCGCGGCCAAGGTGCGCTCGCGCCTGGCGCAGCCTCTCTAGGGCGTAGTGCCCACGTTCTAGGCGGGCGCGGCGTCCTCGAAGCGGATGGTGAGCATGGCGTTGCAGCGCCCGCAGCGCATGGTCGCGAGCTGCGGCGCCGCCCCGCCGAAGCTGCTCACGAAGCTCGGATTGTCCGCGGGACCGACCGGACGGCGGCACTGCGGGCAACGCGCCTCGGCCCGATCGAACGACGCGCGGTCCGTGACGAGGTCGCCGAAGCCGCTTCGCTTCTTGCGTGCCATTGGGCACCTCCCCGTGCGCTCCGGCGCTCGTATCAGTCTAGGCCGTGGAACGCGCCGGCACCCGTCCGGCCGCGGTCCGGCGCGGTCGGCACCGGAGATGCATTCGTGCGCGCCGCGCACCCTCCCAGGCGGTCGGTGCGCAGGTGAAGGAGGCGACCGATGAGGCTGACGCGCAATCTTGGGATGCTCGTGCTCGCGATCTACCTGATCCTGGTCGGCATCGCGGGGCTCGGGGTCGTGGCGGTGTCGGGGCTGGGGACCATCACGGCCCTGGCGGCCGTCGCGGCGGGCGTCCTGATCCTCGTCGGTCGGTGACCGCGCGCGGTACAGTCGCGCGCATGCTCGCCGTGGTGGTCTCGCTCCAGGTGCGACCGGAGGGCCGCGAAGCCGTGCTCGAGGCGATCCGTGCCCAGGCGGCGGCGTCGCTCGAGCGCGAGCCGGGCTGCGTGCGCTTCGACGTCACCGTGGACACGCACGACCCGGACCATCTCGTGCTCTTCGAGGTGTATGCCGACGAGGAGGCGATGGCCGCGCACCGCACGACGCCGCACTTCGCGCGCTGGCGTACCGTGTCCGACGCGCACGTGGCGCGGCGCGACAGCACCGTCGCGACGATCGTCGCGGGCAGCGACGCCGGTTAGGGCCTCCGCACCGGACGACGACGCCGATGCGCCCGCACGTCGCCTGGATCCACGTCGCGCCGATCAAGGCGCTCGCCGTCCACGACGTCGGGCGCGTCGAGCTCACGCGGAACGGCGTCGAGGAAGACCGGCGCTTCTGCGTCGTCGACGAGCAGGATCGCATGCTGAACGCCAAGCGCGTCCCGGCGTTTGTGGGCGTGCGGCCGCGCCTGGAGGACGGCACGCTCGCGCTGCGCCTTGCGGACGGCACCGTGGTGTCCGGCCACGTCGAGCTCGCCGAGGCGCTGACGGTCTCGATGTACCGGCGGCGGCCCACCGCGCGCGTCGTCGCGGGCCCGTTCGCCGGCGCGCTCTCCGCGCTCGCCGGCCGGCCGGTCCGCCTGGTGCGCTTCGACCGGCCCGGCCAGGGCGTCGACCGCGGCGAGGACGCGGGGGCGACGCTGCTCTCCGCGGCCGCGCTCGACGCCCTCGCCGAGGCGGCGCGGGCGGGAGCGGCCGTGGATCCGCGGCGGTTCCGCATGCTGTTCGGCGTCGGGGGCGTGCCCGCGCACGAGGAGGACCGCTGGATCGGCCGCCGCGTGCGCATCGGCGGAGCGACGGTGGTGCCGATGGGCAACGTGGGCCGCTGCGCGGTGACGACCCTCGATCCGGACCGCGGCGTCCCCGACCTCGACACGCTCGGGGCTCTCGCCCGCTACCGCGGCGCGCTTTCGACGACGGAGCCGCTGGCCTTCGGGGTGTGGGCGCGCGTCGCCGAGCCGGGCGCGGTCAGCGTCGGCGACGCCGTCGCCGTCTAGAAAAGCGCAACCGTCGCGTCACTGTCCCGTCACCGTTCCGTCCGCTACACATCACCTCGTGGGCACGCGCATTTCGGCAGCGGCAGCGGTCGCCACCGGGGGTGGCGGGGGCTAGTCGCATCCGAGAGGGCGCACGAAACGCGACGAAGCCTCCCCGCACAGGGAGGCTTCTTTCATTGGGGGAACGGATGAGCGACGAACACGACGCATGCGGGCTGGTCGCGGTGGCGCGCAAGGACGGCCGCGCCACCGGCGACGTCGCGGCCGAGGCGATCCGCGGGCTCGCCGCGCTCGCGCACCGCTCCGGGTGCGTCGACGGCGAGGGTGACGGGGCCGGCCTGCTCACCGACATCCCGCGGGCGCTCTGGGCCGTGCGGCTCGCCGCGGCGGGTCACGACGGCGCGCACGCGCGGAGCGACCGCTTCGCCGTGGCGCACGTCTTCGTCCCCGCGGCGGCGGACGAGGGCGAGGAGGCGGCGATCCGGCGCATCCTCGCGCGGCACCGGGTCACGCTCCTGCTCGAGCGCGCCGGCGCGGTCGCGAGCGAGGCGCTCGGGCCGCGCGGGCGCCTCGAGGAGCCGCGCTTCGTGCAGCTCGCGCTCCTCGCGCCGCGCCGCGGCGCGGCGGGGTCGCGCGCGCTCCACGAGGCCTGGGTGGAGATCGAGCGGCTCACCGCCTCGACGGTCGCGAGCCTCTCGCGCCACAGCGTCGTGTACAAGCTGCGCGGCTCGCCCGGGCAGCTCGTCCCGTACTTCGCCGACCTCGCCGACCCGCGCTTCGCGACCTCCATGGCGTTCGGTCACGACCGCTACGCGACGAACACGAGCACGAGCTTCGAGCGCGTGCAGCCCTTCCCGGTGTTCGCGCACAACGGCGAGATCGACACCATCGGCCGGCTGCGCGAGGAGGCGCGCGCGCTGCGGATCGCCCTCTCGCGCGACGGCAGCGACTCGCAGGACGTCGACGCGGTCATCCGCGGCATGGTGCTGCGGCTGCGCCTCACGCCGATCGAGGCGATCGAGCTCGTCTTCCCGCCGATCGTGAACGAGCTGCGCCGGATGCCGCCGCGCCTCCAGGACCTCTACGCGCAGGCGCGTGCCGCGTTCGGCCCGTTCGCCCAGGGCCCCGCGGCGTTCCTCGCGCGCGTGGGCGACACCTGCGTGTTCGGCGTGGACGCGCTCGGGCTGCGTCCGCTGTGGCACGTCGAGACCGGCGAGGCGCACGTCTTCGCGAGCGAGCGCGGCTTCGTCCCGCTCGAGCGCTACGTGCGCGATCCGTACCCGCTCGGCCCCGGCGAGCGCGTCGCGCTCCGCCGTGACGGCCGCGGCTGGCGCTTCCTCGACCAGAGCGCAGTCCGCGAGCGCTTCGCCGCCGACCGCGAGGCGCGCGGCCTCGTCGGCGACGGGGCGCGCGCGCGGCTCGAGTGCGGGGGGCCGACGACGCCGGTCGAGCGCACGCAGCGCGCGTCACGCGGCGGGCCGGCGCGGCGCTGGGAGGTCGGCGTTCCCCCCGACGAGCTCGAGGACGTCGCGCGGCGCCGCGAGCAGCAGTTCGCCGCGCTCGGCTTCGAGCCCGACGACCTGCGCATGGCGCAGCACATGGCGCGGACGGCGGCCGAGCCGATCGGCTCGCTCGGCTGGGACGGTCCGCTCGCCGCTCTGGGCGCCGCCGACGCGATGCTCGCGGACCACCTGCACGAGACCGTCGCCGTCGTCACGAACCCGGCCATCGACCGCGAGCGCGAGATCGAGCACTTCTCCACGCGGGTCGTGCTCGGCCCGCGGCCGAACCTGCGCACCCGCCGCGCGAACAGCGAGGCGTGGCGCGAGCTGCGGCTGCCGCTCCTCCTCGGCGGCCACGGGGTCGAGACCGGCCTCGGCGTCGACGACGAGCGCCTCGCCGCGCGCGCGCTCGGGACGTGGCTCATCGAGGACCTCATCGAGCGCTGCGCGAGCGAGGCGGGCCGGGCGCCGGTGATCCTCGAGGCCGACCGCGACTGGGAGGAGCATCCGACCGACGCGCTCGCGCGCCTCGGCGCCGCGGCGTGCCGCGGCGTGCGCGCCGGCGCGACGCTCGTCCTCGTCCAGGACCGCCACGTGATCGACGAGGGCCGCGCGTGGCTCGACCCGCTCCTGGTCGTGGCCGCCGCGCAGCGCGCGCTCGTCGCGCAGCCGCACCACAACGGGTCGCTGCGGCGCGCGTGCGGGCTCGTCCTGTCGGCCGGGAGCCTGCGCAACCTGCACGACGTCATGGTGGCGCTCGCGCTCGGCGCCGACGCGGTGAACCCGTACCTGCTCACCGAGTACGCGCGCTCGTTCGACGATCCCGACGCGCTGCCCAACCTCGTCGAGGCGCTCCGCAAGGGGATGGAGAAGGTCATCTCCACGCTCGGCATGCACGAGCTGCGCGGCTACGGCCGGCAGCTCTCCGCGATCGGCGTCGCCCCGGACGTCGCGCGCCTGCTCGGGATCCGCGCGTTCGCGGGCGCCGAGGACCGCGGGCTCACCTGGGAGCGCATCGGCGAGGCCGGCCTCGAGCGCGCGATGCGCCTGCGCTCGCGCACCGTCGCGCGCGTCGAGCCGCCCTTCCGGGTGTACCCGCGGGTGTGGAAGAGCGCGCTCGCGGTCGCCAGGGGCGAGGCGCCGTACGCCGCGTACGCAGAGAAGCTCGGCGAGATCGAACGGGAGCACCCCGTGTCGCTGCGGCACCCGCTCGACCTCACCGTCCCGACCGACGGCGAGCCCGAGCGGCGCGCGCGGACCCGCGCCGGCGAGCACGCCGCCCCCTTCTACATCTCGTCGATGTCGTTCGGCTCGCAGGGCGAGACCGCGTACCGCGCGTACGCCGAGGCGATGGCGCGCATGGACCTGCTCTGCGTGAACGGCGAGGGCGGCGAGCTGCCCGACCTCATCGGCAGGTACCCGCGCAACCGCGGCCAGCAGATCGCGTCGGGCCGCTTCGGCGTGTCGGCGCTGCTCGCGAACTCGTCGGACTACCTCGAGATCAAGATCGGCCAGGGCGCCAAGCCCGGCGAGGGCGGGCACCTGCCCGGGCGGAAGGTCTCGGCGAAGGTGGCGCTCGCGCGCAACGCGGCGCCGGGCGTCGACCTCATCTCGCCCTCGAACAACCACGACATCTACTCCATCGAGGACCTCGCCCAGGTGGTCCACGAGCTCAAGACGGTGAACCCGCGCGCGCGCGTCGCGGTGAAGGTGCCGGTCGTCCCGGACATCGGGATCATCGCCGTCGGCATCGCGAAGTCCGGCGCGGACATCGTCACGCTCTCGGGCTACGACGGCGGGACCGGCGCCGCGCGCCAGCACGCGCTGCGCCGGGCGGGCCTGCCGGTGGAGATCGGCGTGACCGAGGCGCATCGCGCGCTCGTCGCCGCGGGCCTGCGCGACGAGGTGGAGATCTGGTGCGACGGCGGGCTCCGGAGCGCGCTCGACGTCGTGAAGATGCTGTGCCTCGGCGCCGACCGCACGGGGTTCGGGACGCTCGCGATGGTCGCGATCGGCTGCACGATCTGCCGCGGCTGCCAGCTCGACACCTGCCACGTGGGCATCGCGACGCAGATCGAGTCGGCGGTCGAGGCGGGCGAGCGCGGCCTCCGGCGCTTCGAGCCGCAGGAGCTCGAGCGCGCCGTGGAGCAGCTCTGCCGCTTCTTCGGCGCGATGCGGGACGAGCTCGCGCGCATCGCCGGGCACCTCGGCGTCGAGTCGACCGAGGAGCTCGTCGGGCGCACCGATCTGCTGGTGCAGGCGCGCGGGCTGGACCGCGTGGACCTCTCCGCGATGCTCGCGCCGGCCGGCCCGGCGCGGCGCGGCGGGCGCGGGGTGCGCCTCGTCGTCGCCCCGCACGCGCCCTCGGCGGCCGCCGGCGAGGCGCCGCGTCTGGCCAGCGAACACCGCTTCGTCGCGACGGCGCCGGCCGGGCAGCTCGCGCGCCAGCGCATCGCGGGCGCGGTCGTGACCGCGTACGAGGCGGCGTTCGGACACGGCTCGGTCGCCGGGAACGGGCTCGGCGCGTACGCGACCGAGGGCGTGAGCCTGGTGGTCCACGGCGGCGGGCAGGACGGCGCGGCGAAGACGGCGCTCGGCGGGAGCATCACCGTGCTGAAGGCGCGCAACGCCGCGGGCGCGTGGGTCGACGGGTCGGTGGGGAAGTGCTTCGCCTACGGGGCGCAGCGCGGCCGCTTCATCGTGCAGGGCGGCGCGGACGCGCGCGCCGGCATCCGCCTCTCGGGCGCCGACGTGGTGTTCGGCGGCGACCTGCGCGGCTTCGCGTTCGAGTACATGACCGGCGGCCGCGCGCTCGTGCTCGGCGATCCCGGCCGCTGGATCTGCTCGGGCATGAGCGGCGGCGTGGTCTTCCTGCGGCACGACCCGGCGCGCGGCCTCGACGAGGCCGGCCTGCGCGACCGCCTCGCGAAGGGCGCGAAGGTCACGCTGCGCGTGCCGGGCGAGGACGAGGCGGCGATCCTGCGCGAGCTGCTCGTCGCCTACCGCGACGCGCTCGCGCGCGGCGACCAGCCGGACGCCGCGGCGGCGGTGAGCGCGCTGGCCGCCGATCCCGCGGCGCACTTCCGCGTCGTCCGGCCGGGCGCCGAGGTGGTGGAGCAGACGATCTCGACCGAATAGCGGCGAGCGCGCTGCGCGTTCCTGGTGGTGTATACATACGCCATTCGGTCGAGTCTGCGGATCGTGAAGCACCTCAAGCAGCTCTTCCCCGGACCGAGCGCGCCGTATCGGTACGCGTGACGACCGTCGCGGTCGCGCTCGTCCTCGGCTCCGCGTTCATCCACGCGACCTGGAACCTGCTCGCGAAGCGGGTCGAGGGCGGCACCGCGTTCCTCTGGCCCGTGTACGTCGTGAGCGCCGTGCTCTACGCGCCGCTCGCGCTCGCGGTCGTGCTCGTCGCACGGCCGGTGATCGGAGCCGCCCAGCTCCTCTTCATCGCCGGCACGGTCGTGCTGCACCTGGGCTACTTCGCCTTCCTCACCGCGGGGTATCGCGCCGGCGATCTCTCGCTGGTGTACCCGGTCTCGCGGGCCACCGGGCCGCTGCTCTCGACGGCGGGCGCGATCGCGCTCTTCGCCGAGCGTCCGACGCCGCTCGCGCTCGCCGGGGGGCTCCTCATCGTCGTCGGCGCGGTCGTGCTCACCGGCGACCCGCGCGCGCTCCACGCCGCGGGCGCATCGCGGGCGCTCGCGTACGCGCTCCTCACCGGAGGCACCATCGCGCTCTACACGCTGTGGGACAAGCAGGCCGTCTCGACCCTCGCGATCCCTCCGCTCCTCTACGACTGGGCGCGCAACGTCGGTCTCGCGGTGGTCGTCGCGCCGGCGGCGCTGCGGCAGCGCGCCGCGGTCGCTCGGCACCTGCGGACGGATCGTCGCGAAGTGCTCGGCGTCGCCATCCTCAGCCCGCTCGCGTACATCCTCGTGCTCACCGCGCTGTCGGTGAGCCCGGTCTCCTACGTCGCGCCGCTGCGCGAGTCCGGGATCCTCGTCGGCGCGCTCCTGGGGACGCGGCTGCTCGCCGAGGAGGGCGGCCGCCGCCGCGTCGCCGCGGCCGCGGCGATGGCGCTCGGGATCCTCGCGCTCGCGTTCGGCTGAGGGAACCGGCCGGTGGGCGAGCCGTCCTCGGCGCCGCCCGCGCCCGACACGGGCGATCTCGTCACGCTGCGCGGAGTCCGATCGACCTGAGCCGCGAGCTCTTGCGGGTTCGCTGCCGCCGCACGCCCTCGCACTCGTGCTGGAGTGGTCTGCCGCACGTCACGACGAGCCGCTCGCCAACCGGCGGCTATGCTCGCCGCTGTGTCCCCATGGCCTGACGACTGGGATGAGCGCAAGCGGGGGAAGGACTGCGCGATGTGCGCGCGGGGGCGCGTCGAGGACGACGGGTTCGGTCTGCGCGTCTTCGCCGGGACGTGCTCCGACGCCTACCTGCAGCGCGCGGATGTCGGGCAGCGCGGCTACACGATCGTGATCTGGCGGGGAAGGCACGTGGCCGAGCCGACCGAGCTCACGGATGACGAGGCATCGGCGTACTTCTCCGAGATGCTGAGTGTCGGTCGCGCCATCGAGGCCCTTTACCGGCCCATCAAGCTGAACTTCGAGCTGCTCGGGAACAGCCTTCCGCACCTGCACGCGCACGTCGTGCCACGCTATCGCGACGATGGCGCGCCGGGGATGCCGCCGCGCTTCATGAGGCAGACGGCAGAGCACGCGACGCGCCCGGAGGCCGAGGTCGCGAATGAGGCGGAGCGGCTGCGACGGCTGCTCGCGTAGCCGCCGAGGCGGTCCGCCACGCGGCGCCGGTCGGGGTGGGCGGATTCGAACCGCCGACCGCGTGCGCCCAAGGCACGTGCGCTACCAGGCTGCGCTACACCCCGTCAGACCTCATTTTCGCACGCCCTCTCTGACTCCCGTACGCTCGTTCGAGACCGAGAGGAAGCGCGCCGGGAGGGTCGCCCTTGTTCTCCGCCTGGGGTCACGTCGTCTACCGCTTCCGCTGGCTCGTCCTCGCCGTCTCGCTCGTGCTCCTGGCCGCGTCCGCGTACGTCGCGTCGCGGGGCGGCCCGCTCGAGAGCGGCAGCTTCATCCAGACGGCCGAGGCCGGCCGCGCGGCGAAGCTCATCGAGCAGGAGCTGCCGCGCGCCGGCGGCTCGACCTTCACGCTCGTCTTCAGCAGCACCACGCTGAGCGCGGCCGATCCCGCGTTCCAGAAGGCGGTCGCGGACGCCGTGGCGCCGCTGCGTGCGGATCGGCGCGTCGATATGGTCCAGACGCCATACGACGCGTCGCCCGCGGCCGCCGCGGCGCTCGTCTCGGGGGACGGCAGGTCGGTCGCGGTGAGCGTCGCGGTGAAGGACGACATCGGGACCGCGCTCGGCTACTACCAGGAGCTTCGCGACAGCGTCCGCTCGGATGCGCTCGCCGTGCAGGCCACCGGCGTGCTCGCCATCGACCGCGACTTCAACGACATCCTCCAGCAGGACCTGCGGCGCGCCGAGACGGTCTCGCTCCCGCTCGCGCTCCTGCTGCTGCTCGTCGTCTTCGGCACCGTCGTCGCCGCGCTCCTGCCGCTCGGCGTCGGGATCTTCGCCGTCCTCGGCGGCGTGGCCGGGATGTACGCGCTCACGCGCGTCACGACGGTGTCGGTGTTCGCCGAGAACGTCATCACCCTCATCGGCCTCGGCGTCGCGATCGACTATTCGCTCTTCGTGGCCAACCGCTTCCGCGAGGAGCTGCACCGCGGACGGACCACGGAGGACGCGGTGGCGACGGCCGTCGCCACGTCGGGACGCGCCATCACCTTCTCCGGCCTGACCGTCGCGATCGGCCTCACCGGGATGCTCTGGTACGAGGGCACGTACCTCTCGTCGATGGGCCTGGCGGGCTCCATCGTGGTCGCGGCGGCGGTGTTCTACGGTCTCACGTTCCTCCCGGCGCTGCTCTCGGTCATCGGGAAGCGCGTCGATCTCGTCCGCATCCCCATCCTCGCGTCCGATCCGACCGGGCGCGGCCTCTGGCACGCGCTCGCGACGACCGTCATGCGCAGGCCGTTCCTCGTGCTCGTGCCGGTCGTCGCGCTCATCCTCCTCGTCGGGTCGCCGTTCCTGGGCCTGCGGCTCGCTCTCGGCAGCGTCGACATGCTGCCCAAGCGGGCCGAGTCACGCGCCGCCTACGAGAAGCTCACCGCCGACTTCCCGGGTGCCGGTCAGAACAACGCGAACGTGCTCGCGTACTTCCCCGACGGCTCACCGCTCGCGCCGTCCCGTATCCCCGACCTCATCGACCTGCAGAAGCGTCTCGAGGGGGTGCGCGGCGTCCAGACGGTCCAGTCGCCGTTCGCCGATCCGCGCGTCACGCCGCAGCAGTACGCGCAGCTGTTCGCGCTTCCGAGGGAGCAGTGGCCACCCGAGCTGCGCGCCGCGGTGACGCAGCTCGTCGGCGAGCGGATCGTGCTCTTCAGCGTCGTGACGAGCGACAAGTACGGCAGCGACGCCGCGCGCCAGCTCGTGCGCGACATCCGCGCGCTCGCGCCGCCGGCCGGCGCCGAGCTGCTCGTCGGCGGCTTCGCCGCGATCGACCTCGACACGGTGGACTTCATCGCCGAGCGGACGCCGCTTGCCATCGGCTACATCGTGGCCGCGACGATCCTCGTGCTCTTCCTGCTGCTCGGCTCCGCCGTCCTGCCGCTCAAAGCCGTCGTGATGAACCTCCTGTCGATCAGCGCGTCGTTCGGCGCGCTGGTGTGGGTCTTCCAGGAGGGCAACCTCTCCGAGCAGCTCGGGTTCGTGGCGTCCGGCTCACTCGATCCGACGCTCCCGGTGATCATGTTCGCCACGCTGTTCGGGCTCTCCATGGATTACGAGGTCCTGCTGCTCTCGCGCATCCAGGAGGAGTACGCGCGCCTCGGCGACAACACCGCCGCCGTCGCGGAGGGGCTCGAGCGCAGCGGCCGCCTCATCACCGGCGCCGCCGCGATCATGGTCGCGGTGTTCGCCGCGTTCGGCCTCGCCGAGATCGTGATCATCAAGGCCATCGGCCTGGGCATGGCGCTCGCCGTCGCGATCGACGCCACGCTCGTGCGGGCCCTCGTCGTCCCCGCGACGATGCGGCTCCTGGGGCGCTGGAACTGGTGGGCGCCGGGGCCGCTCGCGCGCCTGTATCGCCGTGCCGGGCTCGGCGGGTCGTAGCCGCTCGCGTGTAGCATCGCGTCACCGTGGAGGCGCCCCAGCTCCGGCCGCTCGGCGTCGGCGACATCGTCGACCGCGTCTTCTCGCTCTACCGCTCCAGGCCGGCGATCTACCTCGTCGTCGCGGCGCTGCCCTACGTCGTCTTCGTCCTCATCCTCGCCGCGGTGACCGCGGGCCTCGCGCTGTCCTTCGCCGGCGCGTCGGTCATCACCGACCCGGTCGCGTTCTTCGAGAACCCCGATCCGCGGGGACTGGCGGAGCTCCTCGTACGCGTCCTGGCGTTCGTGCTCGTCATCGTGGCGATCGCGCTCGTCGTCTTCTCGATGCAGAGCGCGGCGCTCGTCGCCGCGTTCGCGGCGCGCTACCTGGGGCGGGAGACCACCGCGGGCGCCGCGCTGCGGCAGGGCCTGCGGGCGGCGCCGCGGGTCATCGGCGCCGGGATCGTCCTGTTCGCCGTCCTCCTCGTGCTCTGGGTCGCGGTCATCCTCGTCACGGCGCTGACGCGGAGCGTGCTGGTCGGCATCGGCCTCGCGCTCGCGGGGGTCGTGGCGACGAGCTACGTCCTGGCGTCCACCGTCGTGATGCCCATCGTCGCGACGCTCGAGGGCGCGGGACCGATCGCGTCGCTGCGGCGGTCCTGGTCGCTCTCGGAGGGGAACCGCTGGCGCATCATCGGCCTCGAGCTCCTGCTCGTCGTGCTCAACGTCGTGCTGGCGACGCTCATCTCCGCCGTCTTCCTCGCCGTACCGACGAACGACGTGACCTCGGTGGTCGTCCAGCAGGTCGTGAACCTCGTCGTGAACATCGCGTGGACGCCGGTGCAGTGGGGGACGTTCACGATCCTCTACTACGACCTCCGGGTCCGCCGCGAAGCGTTCGACCTCCAGCTCGCGGCGGAGGCGCTGCCGCGCGAGCCGTAGCCGGCGCGCTCCTCGTCGCGGCCATGCTCACGCTCGCGCTCCCGAGCGTGGCGCTCGCCGACACGCTGCCCGTCGCCCAGTACCGCGCCAGGCTCCAGCAGGTGCAGGATCTCCTCCTGCTGGCCCGCCCGGCGAGCGGCGACGCGCGCGCGAGCGAGGTCGCCGCGGCACAGCGCCTCCTCCGGCAGACGGACGCCGTGACCGTCGGCGGCGCCACGGTGCCCGTGGACGACTCGACGCTCGCCGACGCCCTCGCGCCCACCGATGCGGCGATCGCGGCCGGGCTCGCGCGTGTCGCGGCGCTGCTCGCGCTGGCCCCGCCGCTCGACGCGCCGGCGGTCGATCCGTCGACCGCGGACGCGCGGCTGCGCGAGATCGTCGGGCAGACCGCCGGCGCGCAGGCCGGGTCGAACCTCGTCGATGCCATCCTGCGATTCCTCTCCGGACTCCGCGGGCCGCGGCTGGACATCGGCATGCTCTTCCCGGCGTTCGGCCTCCTCGGTCTCGCGCTCGTCCTGTTCATCATCGCGACGCTCGGCCGCGCGCTGCCCGAGCGCGTGAGAGGCGAGGTGCTCGTCCCGCTCGCGCGCGCCGACGAGCGTCCGGATCCCGCGCGGCAGCTGGGCGCCGCCGACGCCGCCCTCGCGGCGGACCGTCCGCGCGACGCGATCCACGCGCTGTTCCTCTACGTCATCGCCGCGCTGGTGGCGCGCGAGGCCCTGCGCTACGAGCCGGCGCTCACCGATCAGGAGCTGCTCGTTCGGGCGGCGGCGATCCCGCACGCGGACGCGCTGCGCGAGCTCGTCGGCCTCTACGAGCGATCGTGGTTCGGGCTGCGCGAGCCGTCGCGCGACGAGGCCCTGCGCGCGCGCGCGCTCGCCCTGCGGGTCGCGCCGTGAGACGCGTCGATCCGCTGTACCTCCTCGCAGGCGCGCTCGTCGTCGTCGCCCTCGCCGTGACCGTCCTGACGGCAGGGGCCGCGCCGAGCGGCGGGCGCAGCGCATCGGTGTACGACGGCGGGCCCGGCGGCGCCGCGGCGCTGCGGCGCTACCTCGACGCCATGGGCGCGCGCACGACGACGGTGCAGGGCGCTTCGTTCGATCCCGCCGGCGCGCGGGTGCTGCTCGTCCTCGGCGCGACCGAGCCCGTCACGCCCGCCGACGTCGCCACGATGCGGTCGTTCGTGCGCGGCGGCGGGACGCTCGTCGTCGCGACGGACCTCGGGCTCGCCGAGCGCGCGCTCCTCGACGCGTACGGCGTGGCCGTCGCCGGCGTCGCCGCCGGCGGTGCGTACCCGCTCGCTGGCGCGGCGTTCGCCGACCCGCCCGCGGGCCGGCTCGCGATCGACCAGGGCGTCACGCTCGCGCTGCCGCCGGAGGGGCTGGTGCTCGCCTCGGCCGGCGGCGCGCCGCTCATCGGGGCGGTCAGGGACGGGAGCGGCGCGGCGATCTTCGTCGGCAGCCTGCGGCCCTTCCTCAGCGCGGGGCTCGGCGACGCCGACAACGCGCGCGCGGTGCTCGGCCTGGTGCGTCCGGCTCTCCGCGGCGCGACGGTCGCGTTCGACGAGTACCACCACGGCTACCGTCCCTCGAGCGACGTGCTCGTCCTGCTCGAGCGGACCTGGCCGGGCCGGGCCCTCGTCTTCGTGGCCGTCGTGGTGCTGCTCTACCTCGTGCTCTCGGGCCGGCGTCTCGGTCCGCCCCTCCCGCTCGAGGTGCGGCCGGCGCGGTCGAGCCTCGAGTACGTCCGCGGCTTCGCCGGCCTCGTGCGCCGCTCGGGCCACGGCGAGATCGCGCGCCGGAGGCTGCGCTCCGACCTGCACACCGGCCTCGCGCGATCGCTCGGTCTCGATCCGGCGACGCCGTTCGACCGCGTCGTCGCCCGCCTCGCCGCGTCCGACGCGGGCCGCGCCGCGGAGGCGCGCCTCCTCGACGACGCGCTCGCGCGGCCCTTGCGCGACGATGCCCTGCTCCGTACCGTCGCCCAGATCGACCGCATCGTGGGAGGAACACCGTGAGTCGCACCAGCGAAGTCGCCGAGCGCTTCACGCGCGACGTGCACCGGATCGTCGTCGGTCAGGACGAGACGGTGCGCCTCGCGTTCATCTCGCTCGTGCAGGGTGGCCACCTGCTCATCGAGGGCGTGCCGGGGACGGCCAAGACGCTCCTCGCGCGGACGATCGCGCGGCTCATCGGCGGCACGTTCAAGCGCATCCAGTTCACGCCCGACCTCATGCCGAGCGACATCGTCGGGACCTCGGTGTACGAGATCAGCACCTCGTCGTTCCGCATCAAGGAGGGGCCGATCTTCGCGAACGTCGTCCTCGCCGACGAGGTGAACCGCGCGCCGGCGAAGGCGCAGGCCGCGCTCCTCGAGGCGATGGAGGAGCGCCAGGTCACGCTCGAGGGCGTGGCGCGCGCGCTGCCGCATCCGTTCCTCGTGCTCGCGACGCAGAACCCCGTGGAGTACGAGGGCACGTACCCGCTTCCCGAGGCCGAGCTGGACCGCTTCCTGTTCAAGGCGATCGTGCGCTACCCCGAGGCGCCCGAGGAGCGCGCGATCCTGCGCGCGCACGACCGCGGCCAGCCGCTCGGCCAGATCGGGACGCTCGAGCCGTTCGCCGCGGGGACCGTCGACGCCTGCGCCGCGGAGGTCGAGGCGGTCACCGTGGAGGACTCCGTGCTGGACTACGTCGTGCGGATCGTCGAGGAGTCGCGGCGCTCCGCCGACCTCATCCTCGGCGCGAGCCCCCGCGCCGGGGTGCACCTGCTGCGCGCCGCGAAGACCGCGGCGGCGATCGACGGCCGCGACTTCGTCACGCCCGACGACGTGAAGTCGCTGGCGCTGCCCGTCCTGCGACACCGCATCGTGCTGCGCGCCGAGGCCGAGATCGAGGGGCTCGACGCGGACGCGGTCTGCCGGCGCGTCCTCGCGCGCCTCGACGTCCCACGCTGAGCCGGCTTCCCTTGCCGCGGCCGCGGCTCGCGGCGATCCTCCTCGCCGCGTCCCTCCCGCTCGCGCTCGGGATCGTGTCCGAGGTCTTCGTGCTCCTCGCCGCCGCGATCGTCGCCCTCGCGCTCGTGCTCGCCGTCCTCGACGCGCGCGCGACGCCTGCGCCCGAGCGCGTCGTCGTGGAGCGCCTGGCCGACCCGCAGCTCTCCATCGGCGTCGGCAACCGGGTCGCGCTGCGGATCGCGAATCCCTTCCGGACGCCGCTGCGCGCCGTGCTCGTGGACGCGGTGCCGGCCTCGTTCGAGGTCGACCGGCGGCGCATCGCGGTGACCGTGCCGCCGGGGTCCGAGACGCGCCCGGAGTACGTCACGCGGCCGCGGCACCGCGGCGGCTTCGCCTTCGGCGACGTCTCGCTCCGCCTGCGCGGCCCGCTCGACCTGGTGGAGCGGCAGGGCGCGGTGCCCGCGGCGGCGCCCGCGAACGTCTACCCGAACCTGCAGGAGATCCGCCGCTACGAGGTGACGCTGCGCCGCGGCCTGGCCTACGACGCCGGCCAGCGGCGCGCGCGCGTCCCCGGCGCGGGGACGATCTTCGAGCGCCTGCGCGAGTACCTGCCGGACGACGACCCCCGGTCGATCTCGTGGACCGCGACCGCGCGGCGCGGCCGGCCGATCACCGTGGAGTACGAGACCGAGCGTCAGCAGCGCGTGCAGATCCTCCTCGACGCGGGCCGCATGATGTCGAGCACGCTCGCGGGGCTCACCAAGCTCGACCATGCCGTCAACACCGCGCTCATGCTTTCGTACGTCGCGATCGCCAAGGGCGACGAGATCGGACTCATGGGTTTCGCCGATACGGTGCGCGGCTACGCGCCGCCGCGCCGCGGGCGCCGGCAGTTCCTGCGGCTCACCGAGGAGCTGCGGCGCATCGAGGTGACGACGACCGAGCCCGACTACCGCGCCGCCTTCGAGTTCCTGCGCGCCCGCTCGGGACGGCGCTCGCTCGTCGTGCTGTTCACCGACCTGGTGGACGTGGAGGCCTCGCGGGCGCTCGTCGCCGCGGTGACCCGCCTCGCGGGGAACAACCTCGTGCTCTGCTGCCTCCTGCAGGACGCGCGGCTGGCGGAGGCGGCGTCGCGTCAGCCTGCCTCGACGACCGAGCTGTTCGAGCGCGTCGTCGCCGAGGACGTGCGCGACGCGCGGGCGCGCGCGCTCGCGCTGCTGCGCCGGCGGGGCGTGCACGTCATCGACGTGCCCGCGGATCGCCTCACGGTGGCGACGATCCAGCGCTACCTCGAGCTCAAGCGACGCTACCTCTGACCGGCGCCGACCCCCGGCGCCGGGGCCGTCCGGCGAGGAGCACGTACCCCCACAGCAGCGCCCCGGTGGTCGCGCCGATCGCCGCCTTCACCGCGACGGGCGCGTCGGAGGGCGAGACGAAGCCCTCGATGAGCCCCGCGACGCCGAGGGCCACGGTCACCAGGAGCACGACGCGCGCGGTCTGCGCCGTTGCGAGACGCAGCGCGTCGCGCCGCGTGTGGTCGCCCGGCCGCAGGATGGCCCACGCCAGGCGCAGCCCGGCCCCGCCGGACAGGAAGATCGACGACAGCTCGAGCACGCCGTGCCCGGCGATGAACGAGAGAAGGCCGCCCGCCAGGCCGTAGCCCTGCACGACGGCGAACGTCGTCCCCAGCATCGCGCCGTTGCTCGCGAGGGCGTAGAGCGTGAGCGCGCCGGCGGTCATGCCGCCGGCGAAGAGGATGATCGCGACGCGGACGTTGTTCACGAGGAGGAGCGGCCCCGCGACGGGCCGGAGCCCCTCGGGGATGTCCGTCCAGAGCCGCCGCTGCGCGAGCTGCTCGCGCGTCGCCTCGGGCAGCGCGCCCGCGGCGACGTCCGGCAGGAGCAGCCCCACGACGTAGGTGAGGAGGGCGAACCCGAGGAAGATCGCGAGCGCCGTGCCCGTCCAGGGCAGCTGCGCGCGGACCGTGGCGGGGAGCTCGCGCAGGACGAACGCGCGCAGGCGTCTGCCGCTCGTCGGAGCCTCGCTGTACACGAGCGCGTGCGCGGCGGCGACGAGGTCGTTGAGCCGCTCCGTCGCGGCGTCGTGCGGGAAGTCGCGGCGCGCGATCGCGAGGTCGCTCGTCGCGGAGCGGTACAGCGTGCCGAGCTCGAGCACGTCATCGGCCGGGAGGCGCTCGACCCGGCCGCGCGCCTCCGAGACGAGCCGGCCGAGGCGCGCCCACCGCGCCCGCCGGTCCTCCACGAAGCGGTCGATCGTCACGACGCGACCGTACCATGGGCCCGATGGCCGTCTCGCTCGGCAGGCTCGAGGTGGAGACCGCCGACCACGTGATCCTGCGCTACGACCTGGCCGGCGGCGGGAACCGCGGCTTCGCGGCGCTCGTCGATTTCGTCGTCGCGACGCTCATCTTCGTCGCCGGACTCTGGTCCTTCGATCGGCTGAACGGCCTGGTCGGCGGCGAGCCGATCGGCCCGTACTTCGGCGTCCTCATCCTCCTCCTGTTCCTCATCGCCTGGTCCTACTTCGTCCTCGTGGAGTGGCTGTGGAACGGTCAGACGATCGGCAAGCGCCTCTACGGTCTGCGCGTGATCGGTGAGGACGGGGCGCCGGCCGGATTCGTCGCCGTGCTCGTGCGCAACCTGCTGCGCATGGTCGACTTCCTCCCCGGCGGCTACGGCATCGGGCTGCTGGCGATCGTCTTCTCGTCGAAATCGCAGCGGCTCGGCGACCTCGCCGCGGGGACCTACGTCGTGCGCGCGCCGCGCCCGCAGGTCGACTGGCTCGCGCTGCGGACGGTCACGACGCTCGGGGCGGGGGTGCGGGTCGAGACGCGCCGTCTCCCCGGCGAGGCGCAGCGGCTGGTGCGTGAGTTCGTCGCGCGCGAGGCCAGGCTCGCCCCCGCGGACCGCGCGCGCGTCGCGAAGCGGATCGCGGAGCGCATCCGGCCGTACAGCATCGACGTGGCGCCCGACGCCGACGACGTGGAGTTCCTGCGCTCCGTCGCGCGGTCCCTGCGCGCGAGCGGCGAACGCTGAGCTGGCTGCCTCTCGCGCTCCTGGCCCCGCTCACCTGGTCGGTCCAGCGTGTGGTCACGAAGGCCGCGCTCGTGCGCTGGTCGACCGCGCGCTTCTACCGCTGGAACGCGGCGCTGTCGCTGCTCATGGCGCTCACTGCGGTGCTCGCCGTCGCGCTGCTCCGGGAGCGGCCGGACGCCTGCGGCTGGGCGGGGGTCGCGTGCGGCACGCCCCTCGTCACGTCGATCGCGCTGGTCGCCGCGGCGCTCCCGACCGTCGGGTGCCTCTCCGCGCTCGCCACGGGCCCCGCGAGCGTCGTCGTCCCGCTCGTCGCGACGAGCCCGGTGCTCGGCGGGCTGCTCGGCATCCTCATCCTGCGCGGGCACACCACCAGGCGCCAGAGGGCCGGCATCGGGGCGGGGCTCGCGGCCTTCCTGCTGCTCGCTCGACCGGGGTGAGCGCGCGCATTTGACACTCGCCCGATCGGCCTATGGAATGAGAGCCCATGACCACGGCCGAACGTGCGTTCCCCGTCGCCCAGCCCCAGTACACGGGCATCCTCGAGTGGATCACGACCACCGACCACAAAAAGATCGGGACCCTCTACCTCTGGACGACGTTCCTGTTCTTCCTCGCGGGCGGCCTGCTCGCGGTCGGGATGCGGACGCAGCTCGCGAGCGCCGCCGGGACGTTCCTCACGGCGGAGCAGTACAACGCGGCCTTCACGATGCACGGGACGACGATGGTCTTCCTGTTCGTCGTCCCGGTCTGGACCGGGTTCGCGAACTACGTCGTCCCGCTCATGATCGGCGCCCGCGACATGGCGTTCCCGCGCCTCAACGCGCTCTCCTACTGGCTCCTGGTCTCGGGCGCGGTCGTCCTGTACTCGAGCTTCCTCGTCGGCCCGCCGGCCGCCGGGTGGACGAGCTACGTGCCGCTCGCGACGGCGCGGTACTCCCCGGGCTTCGGGGTCGACCTGTGGATCCTCGGGCTCACGGTGCTCGGCTTCTCGTCGATCTTCGCGGCGCTGAACATGATCGTGACGATCTTCGCGCTGCGCTGCCCGGGGCTCACGTTCCACCGGCTGCCGCTCTTCGTGTGGAGCGTCCTCGTCACGAGCTTCCTCCTGGTGCTCGCGATGCCGTTCCTCACCGTCGCCGGCGTGCTCCTGCTCTTCGACCGCATCGCCGGGACGAACTTCTTCTCGGTCAGCGAGGGCGCCGATCCGCTCCTGTGGCAGTACCTCTTCTGGTTCTTCGGGCACCCGGAGGTCTACATCATGATCCTGCCGGGCTTCGGCGTGGTGTCCGAGGTGCTGCCGGTCTTCTCGCGCAAGCCGATCTTCGGCTACAAGATGATCGCGTACTCGTCCGTCGCGATCGGCTTCCTCTCGTTCGGCGTGTTCATGCACCACATGTTCGTCGCGGGCATCGACCCGGTGCTCCAGGTCTTCTTCATGTCGTCGACGATGCTCATCGCGGTCCCCACCGGCGTGAAGATCTTCTCGTGGCTCGGCACCATCTGGGGCGGATCGCTGCGCTTCACGACGTCGATGCTCTTCGCGCTCGGGTTCATCGTCGTCTTCGTCATCGGCGGCATCTCCGGCGTCTTCCTCGGCGCGGTCCCGGTCGACGTCCAGCTCTCCGACACCTACTACGTCATCGCGCACATCCACTACGTGCTCGTCGGCGGCGCGCTCTTCACGTTCTTCGCCGCCTGCTACTACTGGATCCCGAAGATGACCGGGCGCATGCTCTCGGAGCAGCTCGGACGGCTGCACTTCCTCATCTTCTTCGTCGGCTTCAACATGGCCTTCTACCCGATGCACCAGCTCGGGCTCGAGGGCATGCCGCGCCGCGTCTACCAGTACCCCCAGTCGCCGGAGTGGACGTCGCTGAACTTCATCTCCACCATCGGCGCGTACATCCTCATCGTGGCCATCCTCATCTTCATGTGGAACTTCGTCTACAACGTCCTGCTCGGGAACGGCCGCGTCGCCGACGACGACCCGTGGGAGGGCGACACGCTCGAGTGGGCCACGGCCTCGCCGCCGCCGGCGTACAACTTCGCGCGCATCCCGGTGGTCCACAGCGCGCGGCCGCTGAAGGATGACCTGCCCCATTAGCGCCGCGCGCGAAGACCCGCTCCCGTGACCGCCGGCCCGCGCTACCGCGCCCTCGTCTACACGACGCTGCTGCTCTCGTTCCTCGTGGTCGTGTGGGGCGGCGTGGTGCGCGTCACCGGATCGGGCCTCGGCTGCCCGGACTGGCCCACCTGCTACGGGCAGTTCCTCCCGAGCCTCGACGCGGCGACGCGGATCGAGTGGCTCCATCGCTTCCTCGGCGTCGCGGGCGGCCTGTCGCTCGCCGCGCTCGTCGTCGTCACGCTCCTCGCCTACCGGCGCGAGCGCTTCGCGCTCGCGCTCGTGCTCGCCGCGGGCACGCTCTACGTCCTGCAGGCCGTCCTCGGCGCCGTCGTCGTGCTGCTCGAGCTCCCGCCGACGTGGGTGACCGTCCATCTCGCGAACGCCGAGCTCGTGCTCGCGCTGCTCACGATGCTCGCGGTGGGTGTGCGCTGGCCGGGCAGCCTGGGCGCACGGGCGCGTGGGGCGCCGTGGACGTCGCTCCTGCTCGCCGGCGCGGTCGGCACGTACGTGCTGCTCCTCACCGGCGCGTACGTGCGCGGCGACGACGCGACCGCGGCGTGCACGACGTGGCCGTTCTGCGACGGCGGCCCGTTCCCTCTCGCCGGGGCGCCCGCGGTCAACATGGCGCACCGCTGGGTCGCGGCGATCGTCGGCGCGGTCGTGCTCGCCGGCTGCTGGCAGGCCTGGCGGCACCGCCGCGAGGCCCCGGGCCTCGGTCCGCTCGCCCTCGCCACCGCCGCCCTGCTCGTGCTCCAGGTGCTCGTCGGCGCGGCGACCCCGCTCACGCGGTTCTCGCCGTGGGCGCTCGGGGCCCATCCCGCGCTCGCGTCGCTCGTCTGGATCTGCGTCGTGGCGCTCACCGCCCGCGCCTGGCGCCCCAGCGCGCCGTCGCGCGAGCTCGTCGGCGATCTCGTCGCGCTCACCAAGCCCGCGATCATGTCGCTCCTGCTCCTCACGGCGCTCGGGGGCATGTTCCTCGCCGCGCGCGGCGTGCCGCCGTTCGGCGTCCTGGCCGCGGTCCTCGTCGGCGGCGCCGCGGCGAGCGGCGGGGCGTCGGCGCTGAACCACTACTTCGACCGCGACATCGACGACCTCATGCGCCGCACGCGGCAGCGCCCGCTGCCGTCGCGACGCGTCGCCGACGAGTGGGCGATCGGGATCGGCGTCGCGCTGAACGTCGTCGCCTTCGCGGTGCTCGCGCTCTTCACCAACCTGCTCGCGGCCGCCCTCGCGCTCTCCGGCACGCTCTTCTACATCCTCGTGTACACGCTCTGGCTCAAGCGCTCGACCGTGCAGAACATCGTCGTCGGCGGAGCGGCCGGGGCGATCCCGCCGCTGGTGGGCTGGGCCGCGGTGACCGGCTCGCTCGAGCTCGAGGCGTGGCTGCTCTTCGCGATCGTGTTCTTCTGGACGCCGGCGCACTTCTGGGCGCTCGCGCTCCTCATCCGCGACGACTACGCCCGCGCCGGTGTCCCGATGCTCCCGGTCGTCCTCGGTGAGGACGCCACGGCCTGGAACATCCTCCTCTACGCGCTGTCGCTCATCCCGCTCTCGATGCTGCTGTTCCTCGGCGGCGGGCTCGGGCTGCTTTACCTGGTCGCGGCGCTCGCCCTGGGTCTGTTCTTCGTCGGCCACGCGGTGCGGCTGCTGCGCGCCGCGGCCGCGCGGCGCCGCGCGGTCGCGCGGAGCATCTACATCTACTCGCTCTTCTACCTCGCGCTGCTGTTCGTGGTGATCATGGTGGACTCGTCGCTGCGGCTGTAGCGAGCGGAGTCGGCTCGAGCGCGCTACTCTCGAGGGGCATGATCCCGCTCCGCGCCCTCACCCTGGCCGCCGTCGCCGCGCTCGTCTCCGGATGCTCCGCCGCGTCGCCGTCGACGCTCCCGACCGACGTCCAGGTGACCGTCGAAATGAAGGAGTACACCGCGACCGCCACGCCGGCCACGATCAAGGCCGGGACCGTCAAGTTCGGGATCCGCAACAGCGGCACGCTCGTGCACCAGTTCGACCTCATCAAGACGGACCTCGCCCCCGACCAGCTCCCGATCGACGGCGCGACCGCGACGGCGCGCGCCGACGTGCTCGTGAAGCAGCTGAAGAGCATCGGCGCCGGCGTCGTCGCGACGGTCAGCGCCGACCTGCAGCCGGGGCGGTACGTCATCATCTGCAACGTCCCGGGGCACTACCAGCTGGGGATGCGCACCGCCTTCACGGTCCAGTAGCTACTTCAGCGTCAGCAGCCACTGCACGATGTCGTTGATCTGCTGATCGGTGAGATTCAGCTTCGGCATGATCGTGCCGGGCTTCACCGCGGGCGGGTTCGAGATCCACTTCTTGAGGTTCTCCTCGTTCACCGGCGACAGCACGCCCGCGATCGGCGTCGTCTGGCTGGCGATACGCGAGAGATCCGGGCCGACCTTGCCCTGCGCCGGAGTGCCCTGCACGGTGTGGCAGCCGGCGCAGGCTTGCGCGAGGAACGTCTCGCGCCCGGCCTTCGTCGCCGGATTGGCCGCCTGGTTCGCGGCCGCCACGGCCGTCTGCGCCCACGCCGCGTACTCCTCCTTGGGGTGCACGACGACGGTGATGAGCATGTTGGCGTGCCCGGTGCCGCAGAACTCGTAGCACTGACCCTTGTACGTCCCGGGCTTGTCGGCCTCGATCCACGTCTCGGTCGGTCGTCCGGGGACCACGTCCTTCTTGCCGCCGAGGTTCGGGACCCAGAACGAGTGGATGACGTCCGGCGAGGTGAGCTTGATGCGCACCTTCGTGCCGACCGGGATGTCGAGCTGCCCGCCGGTGACGAGGTACGAGCCGTCGTTGAGCTTGAAGCGGTCCTCCTTGGGATAGCTGAAGCTCCAAGCCCACTGGCGGCCCTCGACGTCGATCGTCATCTCCGCGTTCGTGCTCGTGGCGTTGATGATCTGGAGCTTCTGGAACGAGAGGACCGAGAAGCTGATGACCATGATCGTGGGCACGACGGTCCAGACGAGCTCGAGGAGGTTGTGGCCGTGGAACTGCCTGGCGACGTGGCCGGGACGCTCGCGGAAGCGGATGCCGGCGTAGAGCAGCCCGCCGTCGACGATCGCGAGCACGATCACGGCGGCGACGAACATGATCCAGTAGATGTCCGCGCTGGCCCGGGCGGAGGGGCCAAGCGGGTCGTTCGGCCACGGTCCCATCTAGATCGATCTCTCCGCGGCCCCTGCCCCCGCGCTCGTCGCTCGGCTCATGTGCGGCAAAGACTACGGCCTCGTTTCGACATGTGCCAATCCGGCCCATACACTGCGCGCCGTGGCGGGACACCATGAGACCGGCGCGCAGAGCGAGCCCGCGATCCATCTCCCCGGCCCGAGCCTGTCGCCCCCGCTGCTCGGCCTCGGCGTGACGATCGTCGCGTTCGGCGTGCTCTTCGGGCTCTGGCTGATGGCCATCGGTCTCGTCATCCTCCTCATCGGCCTGGTGACGTGGCTGGTCGACGACGCGCGCGCCTACGGTCGCGCGAGCGATGAGGGCGGCCATGGCTAGCGTCGCGCACCGGAGATGAGCTATCAGGTCGGCGAGCGGCGGGTCTTCCGCGGCCGGCGCGAGCGTCCACGCGACCGTCTGCCGACGAGCGAGACCGGCGGCGTGCAGCCCGCGCGCTTCTCTTCCGGGATGTGGGCGGCGATCCTCTTCATCTCGAGCGAGACGATGTTCTTCGGCGCGCTCTTCACCACGTACTTCTTCCTGCGCGGCCGCATCCCCGGGTGGGAGCCGGTGTTCCAGCGCTGCGTCGCCGCCGTCTGCGAGAAGCCGACGTTCGCGGTGGACCCGATCTTCGGCGTCGGCCTGCCGACCATCAATACCGTCGAGCTGCTCGTGTCGAGCGTGACCATGCAGCTCGCGGTGAACGCGGTCAAGAGGGGCGACCGCACCGCGCTGCGCAACTGGCTCATCCCGACGCTCGTGCTCGGCGTGCTGTTCCTCATCGGCCAGGGGTACGAGTACACGCGGCTCGGCTTCCTCCCCGACAACGGCGTGTTCGCCGCGGTGTTCTTCACGCTCACGGGGTTCCACGGCGCGCACGTCACGGGCGGCGTGCTCATGAACGGCTACGTCCTCACGCGCACGCTGAAGGGACAGTTCACGAAGAACCGCCACCTCGCCGTCGAGGCGGCGTCGCTCTACTGGCACTTCGTCGACGTCGTGTGGATCGGCCTCTTCACGACCATCTACATCATCGGGTGACGTGAGTCACCCGATGGACGTACAGGCGCAGCGGTAGCTGCGGTCTTCCATCATCGGGTGACGTAAGTCACACCGCGGACCGGCGGGCGCGGCGCCGTATCGTGGTGAGGTGCCTCCCCTGGTCGTCCTCGCCGGCTACGCGCTGCTCGTCGCGCTGTGGGGCTCCACCTGGGCCGCGATCAAGATCGGGGTGAGCGCGGTGCCGCCGTTCGTGTTCGCGTTCGAGCGCGCGGTGGTCGTGGCGCTCCTGCTGACGGCGCTGTCCCTGGCGCTCGGTCACCGCCTCCCGCGTGACCGCCGGACGCTCCTCGCGGCGATCGTCGCGGGCGTCATCAACACCGGCACGAGCTGGGCGATCATCTTCTGGTCGGAGCAGTACGTCCCGAGCGGCCTCGTGGCGGTGTTCGGCGCCGCCGGTCCGATCTGGACGGCGCTGCTCGCGCACTTCCTCGTGCCGGGCGACCGGCTGTCGCGCCTCAAGATCGTCGGCCTCCTGCTCGGGCTCGTCGGTGTGGGCGTCCTCGTGGGCGCGCCGGGGGCGGCCGCCGGCCCCGAGGCGCTGCTCGCGACGATCCTCCTCGTGCTGGTGCCGGTGACGTGGGCCATCGGCACGATCGTGCAGGTGCGCATCCTCCATGCCGGCTCGCCGCTGCCGCTCGTCGCGGTCGGCACCTGGGGCGGCGTGATCGTGCTCTTCCCGTTCGCGCTCACGCAGCTCGCCACCCCCGCGGCCTGGACGCTCGAGGTCGCGATCGCGTTCGGCTACCTCGTCGTCTTCGGCTCGTGCGTCGGCCTCGTCCTGCAGCTCTGGCTCACCCGCCGGCTGCGGCCGACGACGATGATGCTCGCCCAGCTGCTGATCTCGGCCCAGGCCCTCCTCGTGGGGGCACTCGCGTTGGGCGAGTCCATCACCTGGCGCATGCTCGCCGGGGCGCTCCTGGTGGCTCTGGCGCTGGGTATCAACGCCTACGCGGGCGGCACCCGGCCGCCGCGGCTGTCCGCGACCGCCGCCCCCGCCGACTGACGACCGAACGCACGTTCCGTTCGCCCGCCCGGGGCGGCCTGCTGACACAAGTACGACACACACGTAGTATTTCGCCGGGACCGTGGCGATCGACTGGGGCACCAACGTCTTCACGAGCGACCCGACGCTGCTCGAGCGCGGCGAGGACGCCGAGTACGAGCGCGCGGCGGACGCTCTGCGCCAGCTCGCCGATCCGCTTCGTCTGCGCCTCCTGCACGCGCTCGTGCTCGGAGAGGACACGCCGCAGCACGCCGCGGTCTGGAGCGACGTCAGCCAGCCCGTCGCGGAGCGCGAGCTCGCGGCCATGGCCCTTGCCGGCATCGTCGAGCGCCGGGAGTCGCCGCGGGGCCCCTGTTACGTCCCGCGCGACGGGCACCACGTCGTCGAGCTCTACACCGCGCTCATGCACGGCCACGAGGGGATCGCCGAGCGCCACCCGCGGATGCTCACGCGCCGCCGCCTCGGGCGGGCCCGGCGCGCGGGCTGACGAGCGCGTGAGCGCGCCGCTGCGGCGCATCCGGCGCGCCGCGGCGGGCGGCCTGCTCGGTCCGCTCGAGGCCGAGATCATGACGCGCTTCTGGCGCCGCGGGCCGGCCACCGTGCGCGACGTCGTCGAGGAGCTCACGCGCGACCGCGACCTGGCGTACACGACGGTGATGACGGTGATGGTGCGTCTGAAGCAGAAGGGCCTCCTGCGCCGCGATCGCGTGGGGAAGACCTACCACTACCGCGCGGCGCTCACGCGCCGGGAGCACGAGGCGCGCGTGTCGCGCGACCTCGCGCGCGGCCTGGTCGCGCGGTTCGGCGACGCCGCGCTCGCGGCGTTCAGCGCCGAGCTCGCCGGCGTCGATGCCGAGCGCCGCGCGGCGCTGCGCCGGCTCGGCGGGGGGCGGCGTGCGCGCTGACCGCGCGTTCGTCCTGGTGCTCGGGCTCGGCGCCGTGTCGGGCGCCGTCCTCGGCGGGCTCCTCGCCGTGCTCGTCCCGCGCACCGCGCAGGTGCTCGCGACGGGGCCCGACGACCTCGTGGACACCGTGACGCTCGCGCTGCTCGCGCTCGCGACGGCCGGCATCGCCCTCGGGCTCGGGTCGCTGTTCCGTCAGCTCCTCGCGACCGCTTCGCTCATCCGCGGCCTCGTCGCGCGCCGCGTCGCGGCCCCGGCGCGGGTCCGGGCCGTCACGCGGTCCCTGGACATCGCGTCGCGCGTCGACGTCGTGTCCGACGCGCGCGCGTTCGCGTTCTGCTACTGGTTCCGGCGGCCGCGGATCTGCGTCTCGACCGGCCTGGTCCGCGCGCTCTCGAACGAGGAGCTGCGCGCCGTGCTGGCCCACGAGCGCTACCACCTGCGGCAGCGCGACCCGCTCCGCGTGGTGATCGCGCGCTACTTCGCCGCCGCGTTGTACGTCGTCCCCGTCGTCGACGAGCTGACGTCCCTCTACGCGCTGCAGAAGGAGATCGCCGCGGACGACGCGGCGGTGCGCGAGGCGGGTGTCGCGCCCCTCGCCCGCGCGCTGTACAAGGTGCTGCCGACCGCGCCCGGCGACCTCGGCCTGCTCGCGCCGGTCAGCGGCCTCTCGATCACCGAGGCTCGCATCGACCGGCTCACCCGCGGGCTCGACGTCCCGCTCAGGCTGTCGCCCGGCTCCGTGGCGCTCTCGGCCGGCGCGCTCGCGGCGGCCGCGGTCCTCGCCGCGATCCGCGTCGGGACGAGCGGCACCTACACGAGCCTCCCGCCGCTCCTGGCCGTCCCGGCGCTCCTCCTCGCGCCGGCGTCGCTGCTGTTCGCCGCGGCGCTCGCCGGCGGCGCGCACCAGGTCCGCGCGGTCGCCGGTCTGGCCACCCGACGCTAGGCAAGCCGGCCTTTACTTCCGGCCGCCAAAGCCGGATAGTCGCCGGCGGAGGGGCCCAGCGACACAAATCGCCGGTGGGGTCGGGAGGACCCACCTAATGTCGATCCGTCGTGCTCTTCAGATCGTGACCTTCGCTTTCGCCCTGGTGTTCGCGATGAGCGTCCCCGCGGCCAGCCTGAGCGCCTACGCCTGCGACCCCACAGACACAGGCGGCCTCTGCTAGAGAGCTCCGCGTCGCACAGGCCCCCACGCGGGGCCGACCGAGACAAACGGGCATCCTGGGCCCGTGGACCCCGACCGGCATCGCCCCGGTCTCGGTCCGAGATTTCAGGGTTCACGCTGGATTGACCGCCGGCTTGCCGCTTCGTAAAGTGACGGTGCTGTGGCTCTGGTTCGACCCGGGATGGCCTCCGACGTCGGCGCGCGCATCCGCTCGCTGCGGACGGCGAAGGGCCTCACGCAGGCGCAGGTCGCGGAGCCGCTGTACACCAAGGCCTACATCTCGATGCTCGAGTCCGGCCGGACGCGGGCGTCGATGAAGGCGCTCGAGCACATCGCGGGCGTGCTCGGCGTGAAGCCCTCGGACCTGCTGGGCGGCTCGTCCACGCCGGCGACGCCGCAGTACGAGCTGGTGGAGGCCAGACGCCTGCTCGAAGAGGGAAGGGCGAAGGATGCCCTGGTGATCCTCGAGAAGCTCGAGGACGGACTGACCGCGTCGGACCAGCTGGTCCGGCTGCGCTATCTCGCCACCGCGTACAACCTGATCGGTCAGCCAAAGCAGGCGTTCCCGGTGATCGAACGTGCCCAGCGAATGGCGGAGCTCCTCGAGAGCGTCGAGGAGTCCGTGCGCGTGAAGGCGGTCCTGGCCTCCGCGCACGCGAAGACGTACGCGTATTCGGACGCGATCCGGCTGCTCCGCGAATGCGTGACCGCCTGCGAGAGCGGTGAGGTGAAGGACCCCACGTTCCATTTCCGCAGGCTCGTCGATCTCGCCGTGAATCTGACCAACGATCGTCAGCCCAAGCAGGCGCTCGCGATGTACGAGCGCGCGATCGAGCTGAGCTCGCGGTTCTCCGATCAGGCCTCGTCGGCCTTCCTGTACGCGGGCATCGCGAAGCTGTATCAGAACGAGGGTGACCTGGAAGCCGCGATCAGGTACAACCAGAAGAGCCTTCAGGTCTACGAAGAGCTCGGCCTTCTCGACCAGGCCGCTTGTGCTTTGGACAACGCCGCGATGCTCTACGCCGACTACGGGAGCAAGGAGCGTGCGCGTGAGTGTCTCGAGCGCGCGGGGCGGCTTGCGACCGCAGCGGGGCGATTCGGCACGCTGGCGTCGATCCGCGCGTCCGAGGCGGAGGTCACGGCGAAGGGCGACCCCGCCGCCGGGCTCGAGGCCGCGCAGGAAGCGCTCAAGTTCGCGCGCAAGATCGACCAGCCCGACGCGCAGGTGCGCTGCCTCATCCTCATCGGCGAGGCGAAGATGGCGTCGAGCCCCACCGCGGCGAGGCGCTCCTTCCAGGAGGCCAGCCAGCTCGCCGAGGCGCGCGTCCCGCACCTGCTGCGGGTCGTGTTCGACCGCTGGTCGCGCGCGGTCGAGGCGAAGGGCGACAGCGACGAAGCGCTCCGGCTCGCGCGCCGGGCGCTCGAGACAGCACGCACATAGCGGCCCGCCGCCGCCGCTAGCCTCTTCTCCATGACCCTCAGCGCGGCGCTCGTGCGCGAGCGCGTGCGCGGCACGATCCTCGAGCGCATCGGCGACACGCCGCTCGTCCGTCTGCGGCGCATCGACGCCGGTCTGCGCGGCGAGCTCTGGGCCAAGCTCGAGTCGGCCAACCCCGGCGGCAGCCTGAAGGACCGCGCCGGCCTGTGGATGGTCATGGCCGCCGAGGTCGAGGGACGCATCGGCAAGGACAGCGTCGTCCTCGACGCGACCAGCGGGAACACCGGCGTCGCGCTCGCGATGGTCTGCGCGGTGCGCGGGCACCGCTGCGCGCTGGTCATGCCCGACAAGGTCTCGTCCGAGCGCCGGCGCATCGCGCGCGCGTTCGGGGCCGAGGTCATGCTCAGCGATCCGCTCGAGGGCACCGACGGCGCGATCCGCGAGGCGCGCCGCCTCGCCGCCTCCGACCCGCGTTACGTGTACGTCGACCAGTACTCGAACAGGGCGAACCCGCTCGCCCACGAGCACACGACGGGGCCGGAGATCTGGTCGCAGACCGCCGGGCGGGTCACCCACGTCGTCGCGGGCGTCGGCACCTCCGGGACGGTCGGCGGCATCTCCGCGGCCCTGCGGCCGAAGGGCGTGCGCGTCGTCGCCGTGCAGCCGGACGACCCGCTGCACGGCATCGAGGGCTGGAAGCACATGCCGACCGCGCTGCGCCCGGCGATCTGGGACGAGCGGGTCGCGGATGTGCACATGGTCCAGGGCACCGAGGAGGCGCTCGCCATGACGCGCAGACTCGCGAGGGAAGAGGGCATCTTCAGCGGCCCGTCCGGCGGCGGCGCGGTCGCCGCGGCGGTGCGGGTCGCGCGGGAAGAGAGCGGCCGTATCGTCGTGTTGATCGCCGATGGGGGCGAGCGATACCTGGGCACCACGCTCTGGGAGTGAAGCGATGTCGGTGACCGTGCGCCTGCCGGGCGCGCTCCGCGACGCGGCCGGCGGCAAGACGAAGCTCGAGGCGACCGGAGGAACGCTGCGCGACGTCATCGCCGACGTCGACCGCCGCCACCCCGGGTTCCGCGGACGCATCGTCGACGAGAGCGGCCGGCTGCGGACGTACGTGAACGTCTACGTCGGCGACGAGGACGTGCGGACGCACGGCGGCGTCGACGCCGCGGTGCCCGACGGCGCCGAGGTGATGATCATCCCGGCGATGGCGGGCGGGCGATGAGACCCGAGCCGTCGCTCGGCCTGCGCGCGAGGGCCCGCGGGCGGGCCCTCTGGTAGCGCGCGAGCAGCTGCGCCTCGCGCCGGAGCCGCGCGACGCGATCGTCGCGCACGCGCGCGAGGGCGCGCCGGACGAGGTCTGCGGCCTCGTCGCCGGGCGCGGCGGCCGCGGCGAGCGGCTCATCCGCTGCGCGAACGTCCATGCGACGCCGACGACGCGCTACCGGATCGACCCGCGCGAGCAGCTGCGCGCGTTCCGCGAGATGGACGACCGCGGCGAGGAGCTGGTCGCGATCTACCACAGCCATCCGCTGAGCCAGCCCTACCCGTCGCCGACCGACCGCGCCGAGGCCCACTACCCCGACGCCTTCTACCTCCTCGTCTCGCTGCGCGCGCCGGAGCCGGAGCTGCGCGCGTATCGGATCGCGCCCGACGGCGCCGTGCGGGAGGCCGACCTCATCACGTAAGGCCGTGCTGGCTGGCGGAACCCGCCGGGCGCGCGCACGTTGTACCGGTAGACCGTTCCCCGGAGGATCCGACGATGCGTGCGTCCCGCGCGCTGCTCATGGCGGTGCTGGCCGGTCTGGTCGTCTCGGCGTGCGCCGGCCCCGCCGCCGCGGCGGAGGAGATCCGCTCGTCGGCTCCGCGCGGGTCCGCGGACGCCGCCGCCGCGGCGAAGGCCGCGGCCGCGCTCGACGCGTTCGCGACCGACCTCTACCGCGAGCTGGCGAAGAAGGAGGGCAACCTCGTGCTCTCCCCGTACAGCGTCGCCGTCGCGCTCGCGATGGCGCGCGCCGGCGCGGCCGGCGAGACCGCCGCGCAGATGGACGCCGTGCTGTACGCCGCGCTGGCGGGCGACCTGGACGCCGGGTACAACGCGCTCGATCAGGCCCTCGCGACACGTTCGGGGAAGTTCAAGGTCGGCGATCAGACCCTCGAGCTCGAGCTCGCGACGGCGAACCGGCTCTGGGGCCAGAAGGGCTTCACGTTCGAGCAGGCCTTCCTCGACCGTCTCGCCGCGTCGTACGGGGCGGGCATGCAGATCGTCGACTACAAGGCGGCGCCGGAAGCGTCCCGCAAGACCATCAACGCCTGGGTCGAGGAGCGCACGCGCGGCCGCATCGTGGACCTCATCCCGCAGGGCGTCATCGACGCGCTGACCCGTCTCGTGCTCACGAACGCGATCTACCTCAAGGCGAGCTGGCTGTACCGGTTCGGCGACGCGACTGCGGCGCCGTTCACGCTCGCCGACGGGTCCAGCGTCCAGGCGCAGCTCATGCCCCTCAGCGAGGGCCTCCAGTACGGCAGGGGCGACGGCTACCAGGCCGTGCAGCTGCCGTACGCCGGCGGGCTCGCGATGATCGCGCTCGTGCCCGACGCCGGGACGCTCGCCGCGTTCGAGGCGTCGCTCGACGGCACCAAGCTGCGGGCGATCGTCGGCGGCCTGCGCTCGACCCGCGTCGATCTGTGGCTGCCCAAGTTCTCCTACCGGACCGAGGCGAGCCTCAAGGACACACTCGGCGTGCTCGGTATGCCGGTCGCGTTCACCGGCGAGGCGGACTTCTCGGGCATCACGAAGGAGGCCCCGCTCGAGATCGCCGACGTCCTGCACCAGGCGTTCATCGCGGTCGACGAGAAGGGCACCGAGGCCGCGGCCGCGACAGCGGTCGTCATGCGCGAGACGGCCGCGCCGGCCGACCAGGTCGAGCTGCGCATCGACCGGCCGTTCCTGTACCTCATCCAGGACACCGCGACCGGCGCGATCCTGTTCATGGGACGCGTGAGCGACCCGACGAAGTCGTAAGCCAGGTCAGCCGGCGCCGGCCACGCGCCAGGTGACCGCGATCGAGGCCGCCTCCGCGAGCGCGGCGTCGCGGTCCGCCGGACCGACGGCGCGGTACACCAGCGCGAGGCCCTGCCGGCCGGCGACGGTGGTGAACTGACGGACGACGATCGGGCGGCCCAGGTACGTGCCGCCGTAGCGGTCGTCCACGATGAGCAGCCCGTTCGCGCGCACGACGTCCCGCTCGCGCCACTGGCCGTCGAGTCCCTGCCGCTCGCGCTCGCCGATGCTCGTCGCGTAGCCGTCGGCCGTCGAGAGCGCCAGACCCTGCGCGCGCGCGACGACGAGCGTCGCGCTCGCGGACTCGAAGCGCGCGGCCTCGCCGACGTTCCCGCTGGTGACGTTCTTCCAGCCAGGCGGGAGCGCGAGCTCGAACCCGACCTGCTCGAAGCGCTCGCCCGTCGCGGCGGGGGCGCGCAGCTCGGGGACGAGCCGCGGCTCGAGCGCGTAGGTGACGAAGCGCAGCCGCGACACCTCGTCGGCGAGGACGAGCCAGCCGCTCACCAGCACGACGACGAACGCGACGACCGCGAGGGCCGGCGGGAGGATGCTGCGGACGTTCAGCGCGATCCCCGCGAGCACGCGCGCGAGCAGCGCGAGCAGCCAGACCGCGACGGCGGCGGCGAACGCGGTGACGCCGAGCAGGTCCGGCGCGACGACGAGCAGCGCGATCGGGATCGGGACGAGCAGCAGCGGCGCGAGCGCGAACGTGAGCGCCGTGTAGAGCTGGTCGAGCGAGCCCGGCCGCCGGAGCAGCCGCAGGACGAGGCTGGCGACCCACGCCACGATCGCCGCGGCGATGGCCAGGCGGACGCCCAAGAAGAACGCGCCGGCGAGGATCGGGCCGACGAAGGCCCAGGCCGCGAGGCCCTTCGAGGCGAGCACGAGGACGTCCGTGCCGAGCGAGAGCGCGACGCCGGCGGTGAGCGCCACGAGGACGCCGGCGAGCCCGTAGTGCTCGCGCGCCAGCGTGCGGGCGAAATCGAACGGATGCAGGACCGAGCGCACGACCTCGGCCCGGAACCAGCCCAGCTCGCCCGACGCTTCCATCCCTTCGACGGTACGCGCGCGCGCCGCGGGGCGTTCGGCCACCGTCGCGCGATCGACACAACAAAAGCGGCCCCCGCGTCCGGGAGCCGCTTCGTGTTCGCTTCGAGGTTCGCCCTTCGGTGCCGACGACATCAGGCCTCACTTCTGGCCTCGATGTGGCGAGTCGCGATCGAGCGCGACCGTCGTTCCACTCGGATCAGCCGTCGGCACCCGTGGTCGTGCCCCCTTCCGCCGGGGGCGTCGTCAATCGACCTGAAGGACTCCGAACACTTTGTGCAGCCGGACCATGACACCTCCTGTGCGTTGGTGGTGGTCTGGTTTGCTCCGTTCCGCGGAACACCTCCGTTGTACACCCGGCCACGCGAGCGTCAAGAGGCGATCCCCTTACAGCATCGTGATGACGAATTCTGGTAGCGGGCGGCCTAGCCACGCTCCCGTGCGCGCAGGAGCGCGCGAAGCGCCGGCGGGACCGCGCGGACGTCCGGCCACCAGGATTCGTCCTCGTCCGCGCCCGCCGCGGCCGCCGCCTCGGCGAGCAGCGCGACGGCCCCGCGCAGGTCCGCGAGGCGCACGACCTCGGGGACGAAGCGGTCGCCGTCGTCGGGCATGTTGTGGTAGCCGGTGTTGGGCAGCGCGACCGCGGTCGCGGTCCAGCCCATGCGCACGAACGCCGACGACTCGCAGGTGCCCCCGGTGAGCAGCGCGCGCTGCGTCGGGATCCCCGCCGCCGCCAGGCGCTCGGCCGCGACGCGCAGGTAGCGCTCGCCGTCGTTGCTGAACGTGTTGTAGACGTCTCCCGGGCGGATGACGACGCCGGCGCCGGCGCGCGCCTGCGGCAGCGCGCGGCTCGCCTCGAGCGAGACGACCACCGCGTCGCGCGGCAGCAGCCCGTCCTCGGCGACCAGGCGCGCGCCGTACAGGCCGGTCTCCTCGGCGCGCGTGAACACCGCGCGGACGTCATGCGGCCGCGGCTCGTCGCGAAGCGCCGCGAGGACCAGCACGACGACCGCGCACAGCGCGAGGTCGTCCGCGGCACGCAGCCGCAGCTCGTCGCCGGCGGCCGCGAAGGCCGGCAGGTCGAGGACGGCCCACTGCCCGACGGCCAGCGGACGCTCGGCGCGGATGCGGCAGTGGCCGGGCGAGTTGTGCGCGAGGTCGACCTGGCGGACGAAGTCGTCGAGCGTCGCGCGGAAGGGCGGCGCGTCGCCGTCCTCGTGGACCAGGACCGGGACCGCACGGCGGAGCATGCGCTCGTGGAAGCCGCCGAGCACGCGTACGCGCCCCGCCGCGCCGTCCGCGGAGACGACGTCGAAGGCGGGGTGGTCGGTGTGCGCGACGAGCGCGAGCGAGCGCCGCGGCGCGCCGCGCGTCACCCGCGCGTGCGGCTGCGCGTACGCGTCGGTCTCGGTCGCGACGCCGAGCGCCGCGAGCTCGCGCGCGATCGCGCGCGCGGCGTGGTGCTCGTGGTACGGCGCCGTCGGGGCCGACGCGATCCGCTCCACCGTCGCGAGCGCGGCGTCGGCCTGCGGAAGACGGACCATCGCGCGCGAGGATATCGTCAGCCGAGGTGCTCACCCTCTACGACGCACGCCGCCGCAGGGCCGTGCCCTTCCGCCCCCGCTCGTCCACCGTCACCCTGTACGTCTGCGGCGTGACCCCGTACGACACGACGCACCTCGGCCACGCGCGGACCTTCCTCGTCTTCGACGTCCTGGTGCGCCTCCTCGAGGCCCGCGGCGCGCGCGTGCGCTACGCGCAGAACGTCACCGACATCGACGAATCGATCCTCCAGCGCGCGGCGCGCGACGGCGTGGGCTGGCGCGCGCTCGGGCGGCGCGAGGAGCGCAAGTTCCTCGAGGACATGCGCGCGCTCGGCTGGCGGCGGCCCGACGTCATGCCGCACGCGACCGCCGAGATCGCCGCGATGCAGCGCATGATCCGACGTCTGCTGCGGCAGGGGAGCGCCTATCGCCTCGACGGCGGGGTCTACTTCGACGTCGCGGCCTTCCCGCGGTACGGCGAGCTGTCGCGCTGGTCGCCAGCGCGGATGCGGCGCGTGCTCGCGACGCAGGACGACGCCGCGCTCGACGACCCGCGGCGGCGCTCGCCGCTGGACTTCGCGCTGTGGCGCCGCGTGCCCGACGGCCCGACCTGGCCGAGCCCGTGGGGCCGCGGGCGGCCGGGCTGGCACATCGAGTGCTCGGCGATGTCGCAGCGGCACCTCGGTCCGCGGATCGACGTCCACGGCGGCGGCAGCGACCTCGTGTTCCCGCACCACGAGGACGAGATCGCGCAGACCGAGTCGGCCAGCGGCGAGCGGCCCTTCGCGGGCTGGTGGATGCACGTCGCGCCGGTGTGTCTGGACGAGATGAAGATGTCGAAGTCGCTCGGGAACATGGTCTTCGTGCGGACCGCGCTCCAGACGACCACGCCGCAGGCGCTCCGCCTCTACCTTCTCGACCGCCACTACCGGCGGCGCTTCGACCACGACGAGGTCGCGCTCGAGCGCTCGCGCGAGCGCGCGGCCGAGCTCGCCGCGCGGCTCGGGCGCGGCGCGATCGGACCCCTCGCGCGCGACGCCGCGACGCGCGAGGTCCTCGCGGCGCTCGACGACGACCTCGACACGCACGCCGCGATCGGCGCGCTCGAGCGCGCCGCGCGGCGCGTCACCGGCGACGACGCGCGCGCGTCACTGCGCGCGGTCGCGCGGCGGATCCTGGGGATCGTCTAGTCACCGGAACGGCTGGGCTGGGGAGCGGTCCGTCCGCCCTCGCGTTGCGACCTATGCTGGACGTACGGCCCGGTCGCCTAGCGGTCTAGGGCGCTTCCCTTTCAAGGAAGAGGTCATGGGTTCGAATCCCATCCGGGCTACAGACCGCGTCCTTATTGATCGCTACGCAGTTCGCCTTCCGTCCAGGACCCTTCTCTGCTGTGGAGGACGCATCTCTGCAGGACGCTTTCCTGCGGTGGTCATTGAGAGACGTGATGCGGTGAAGGGTGATGGCGCGCGTCGCCGCTCCGCGAGCGGACGCACCTTGCAGTAGCGCTGGACCATCCGGCTCGTGGTCCAGCCGCCTTCCACCTGGAGATCGAGCGCCGTCCCGCTGTGCGAGCGGTTGTAGTTCGTCGCCCAGGTGTGCCTGAGCATGTGCGTGCAGAGGTCGCGGATCCCGGTCCTGAGCTTGAGTCGATCGAAGAGCCGTTTGACCGATTGCGCGGTGAGCTCGCGGCCGCGGCGGCTCGTGAACAGCGGCGAGTCATCGTCGGTGTCGCCGAGCCTGAAGTCATGGACGTACCGGTCGAGCTCCTTGGCGACCTCGATCGGCAGCGCGATCTCCCGCGGATGCACGGACTTGCTCGTCGTCGCACAAACACGCATCGCTCGTTCGGTGAGGTCGACGTCGCCGAGACGAAGACTGATGATCTCGGCCCGGCGCAAGCCGGTGCCGAGTAGCGTCATGACGATCGCACGATCGCGCGCGCCCGTCTCGCCTTCAGACGCCCGCTCGATGACGCGGTACATCTCGGCGTCCGTGAGATTGTACTGGACGAGCATCTCGCTGAAAGCGCGGCCGACATCGGCGAGTACTTTCGGCAGCAGAATCGATCAATGCACGCACCTGATTGCGGTCCTCTCCGAGGCCACCGTCCGGTCGTGGTGGGTCCCGTTCGAGATCGGTATTGCGACGCAGGACGGCGATGCCATCTCGTCGGTTGCGCCGATCGGCCTAGACCTCCCGGACTACCTCAAGAAGTGGCCGTTCCTGCAGACCCGAGAGGATGTCGTCGAATACGCACGAGCGGCCACGCGGGCTGAAGGGTTCTTGACGAAGAGCCTGTTCGAATCGCCGCGTGGCGAGAGACGTGATTACGCCAATCGCTTCCACGCTGATCTGAAGCGCCGACTCGGTCAGGCGTGAACGCGCGCGGCGTCCGCCGCGCGAATGACGCGCGCTAGTTGTCGAACAGGCGCCCCTGGACGGGTACAGTCGGCTGACCTTCAACGATTCGCCGTGCTTCCTCCCAAAAGTCACGTGGAACACGGACGCGCCGTCCGGGAACCCGGGGACCAATCCCCTCTCGACGATCCGTGGTTCGAGCTACCGCCTGCAGAAGGGTCCGGACCGCGGGCCAATCGTCGGCCAACTGACTCACGATGCTCTTCGGTCGTCCAGTGCAGCCAGCACGAATCCACTTCGTTAGCGTTTCAAGCGGGAAGTTACCCGGGTAACTGGCAACCGCGAGCGCGGCCTCGACGATCTTCACCTTGGAAACCTTGAAGTCGACTCGATTCGCGAGGAGAAATGAACTCAGCGCGATGACCGCCATGCGCTTATTCCCATCAACGAGCGGATGGTTCTTGATCAGACTACGGAAAAGCACGGCGGCCTTCTCGTGTTTCGTCCTAGGGAAGCGTTGGCGCGGCGCGTTAATAGCCGCCTCGAATAGGGCGAGTCCGTCTGCCCCTCGTAGTTGGAAGCGCGGCATCGGCTCGCCATATTCCTGTTGCGGGAAAGCGTCCTCGGCGAGCGTGTAGATGGCGTAAGCGACGTCCTTCTCGTCGAGGTACACGATTCGCCGGCCGCTGCGACCGCCGCGACGCTTAGTAGTCAGCTAGTTCCTTGAGCGCGGCCTTGTTGCGCGCGATCGACTTGTGAACTGCATCCTTGATTCGCGCCGAAACGCGACTCTCAAGCGTTCGCCGCTTCTCGTCGGTGAGACGTCCGTGAAGAGCGGCAGCCGCGGTGTCGCGATCAGTGCGACGCGGACTCTTGACGGCCATGCCTCACCTCCCTGAAGACTTTAGCCGACTTCGTAAGGACCCTTCTCTGACGTGCATTCTGGTCGGTCTGGCGCGTCAGAACCCAATGTTTTCGTCGCTAGGTCCCTTTTCTTCGCACCTTCCCTTTCAAGGAAGAGGTCATGGGTTCGAATCCCATCCGGGGGCTGAAGCGACGACCTTGTCAACACGGTGGAACATTCGCTCGACCCGCGCCTGGTCGGCCGACGCGTCGAGGTACGCGTCTCGCAGAGCGAGGTCAGGGCGACGGCACTCGATTCCGGCGAGGTCGTCTGCGGTTCACGAGCGCACTCCCATCGCGGCCACGTGCCCTTCAAAGACGGGGATGTCGAGAGCACGCAACCGGTGACACGCAACCGGTGACCCCAAAATCGACCGAGCGGCGACTCCGTCACGAGGCCCGTGCATATCTGGGTGAGGAGCCGTTGTGTGTGCTTGTGTGTGACTCGCGCGGCCAGCAGCGGATCGAGAGTCCGCGCGAATGATTCCGATTGCCCTCTGGCAGAGAGAGTTGTCGCCATTCATGAGGGGATAGTGGCCTGCGCGCCCTCGTCAATCGCGGGGACTTTACCGGCGTACCAAAGAGTCAGTCGTCTTCGTTAAGCGTTCGTTAAGTCCTCTCGTAACGGGGACATTGCGCGCTGGTGGTCAGGCTCGAGGTGATGCAGCCAGACGACGATTGGCAGGCAGGGAAAGAGGCGGCGGCATCGACGCGCAGAGGGAGGGAAGTCATGTTCCGCCGCGTTCCACATCTGGTCCTCCTCGTTGCGCTCCTCGCAGTCATCGCGCCTCCGGCGAAGGCCACAGCGGCTCCACCTGCGGGACCTACTCCAGACCCGACCGACTTTCCACCTCCACCTCTTGTCGAGCCGAGGCATGCTCCAGTGCACGGGCAGCCAACCCTCGATGAGCCATGGGTCGAGGGCGAGATCCTGGTCCAAGTCAAGGTGGGTATCAGCGTTGACAGTGTCATGGCCAAGTACCAGCTGACTGGCGCCGCGAGGCGCTACATCGACCTGGCGGACAGTCCCGCCAATCGCGCGACCGGAGCGCTTCGGTGGTTCCGCGTTCCTGTTCCGTCGGGGAAGGAAGGCGCGCTGGTCGTCGAGCTTGCGCGGAACGTCGCCGATGTCGCGTATGTACAGCTGATTCCCAAGCGGGAGCCGACTGTGGCCGGGCCACCGAACGACCCGTGCTATGCCACGGGCTGCCCGACACGGCAGCAGCCCTACATGGACTTCATCAAGATGCCGCGAGCGTGGGATCGAACGCACGCGACCAGCAATCCGCCAGCCATTGCAGTGATCGATAGCGGTGTGCAGAGCTCGCACCCTGATATGCAGGGCAAGCTCCTGGCGGGTTGGGACTACAGCAACGGCACGGGCGGAGTGTCCATTCCCGCCGGAACGGGCACTGACTCCGGCTGCTCCGGTGGCCACGGAACGGGGACGTCGAGCATCGCCGCCGCCTCAACCAACAACGGCACTGGGATGGCAGGCACCGGTTGGGACGCGAAGATTATTCCGATCAAGTTCATCAACAGTTCGTGCGGCGCGTACGCTGGCGTCACTCTCGCTCAGGCCCTCTACAAGGCGCGCGACCTTGGCGCGAAGGTCGTGAATCTATCACTGATGGAGAGCCGCACCTACAACCAGTCGACACAGGACGCAATCAACAACCTCACAACAACCTACGGCATCCTCATTGTGGTTGCGGCGGGCAACAACAACTGCCAGCTCAGCGCAAGCCTCGGGCAATACCAGTACCCCTGTGCGTACGCGAACGTACTCTGCGTTGGTGGGAGCCAGACGACGAGCGCAACCCGGTGGAGCACGACCAGCCAGTGCGACCTCAACAGCAATCCATTCTGGGGATCGAACTGGGGCGGCGAGTTCGTCTATGTGTCGGCGCCTGCCGTCAGCGTCGTCAACGCAACATCCTCCGGCGGCTACGCGGCGAGTAGCGGTGGCACGTCATACGCCGCGCCGCTCGTGTCGGGCATCGGCGCCTTGCTTGTCGCTAGCGGCTGTCGACCTCTTGAAGCACGACAAGCGATCACGGATACCGCACAGGCCAACGATGGTTGGACGCGCTATGGTCCCGTCAACGCCGCCGGCGCTCTCACCCGGAGATGTGCGCCGGGTACGAGCGGGTGGGCAAACGGCAACAGATTCGACATCATCGCGCTCGGCAGGGATGGCAACGTCCATCAGATGTTCTGGAACAACATCAACGGGTGGCAGGGCTGGGACATGCCCGGCTTCCCAGTGACACGTCCGCCCGCTGGAGCGGGGTCGAGTCCGTACATCGTGTGGAGCCAGTTCGATGGCAGCGGGGTGGGACATCGGCTCGATGTGTGGGTCGAGGGGTTCGACCTCAACCTTTACCAGATGACCTGGTGCGACGCTCAAGGGCTCAACTGCCCGGGCGGTGCGACGTGGTCCAACTGGAGCGTCGTTACCGGTCCTCCTGCGGCATCAACACCGGCAATCGCCGCTAAGCGGACGAACGTCAGCGCAAGCCTACGGCAAGACCTCTTCACGCGACCGTGGAACAGCAGCGTCTTCTACGAGCAGCCCTGGACGTCGGCTGGCTACTACGGTTGGAAGACGACACCGGGTGGGCCGGCCATCGGATCGAAGAGCGAGCCGAGTGCCGTGTGGTGGGGTGCATCCGATAACCTGCTCGACCTGTTCGTGCTGGGCAACGATGGCCATCTGTATCAGAACTTCCTCACGGGAACGAATCCATCTTCTCCGACGTGGTCCGGCTGGAGCGACCGCGGTACTGCGCCGGGTGGGGTTCTGCTCACGAGCAGTCCGTATGTCACAGGGTCGCCCACGGCAACACATCTCGACGCATTGGCACTGGGAAGCAACGGGCTGATCTACCAGACCTACTGGACGGGTGCAGCATGGAGCTGGAGCCAGGTTGGCAGCGGGCAACCAGCGGCGGCATCTGGCCCGACAGGCGCGTGGCGAGGCGGATCGGTTCTCGACGCGTTCGTCCTCGGCACCAACGGGAATATCTACCAATCGAGCTACACCGGCGGAACGTGGTCCAGTTGGTTCTACCTCTTCGGCGCACCTTGAGGCAGGCGGCGGACGGGGGCATCCAAGTTGCCTCCGTCCGCCGAACCTTTCAGTACCCGACAACCGCGATGCTGAAGAATCGCGCTCCGCTTTCAGCCCGCAGCAGCTGACGCTGCGTGGTTGGGTCCGCTGCGGCAGCCACGATGACGGCGGCGCCGAAGGGCGCGTTGTCCGACTTTTCGATATATGCGATCTGCCCATCCGTCCACGTCCAGGTCGCCTCGTACGCGCGCAGACCAAGTGACCTATCAGTGCCAGTTCCAACGTTGACCAGATGAACGACATAGTCGGAAGGCTCGGCGCCCGGGGACTGCCGCGCGCCCACATACAGGATCTCACTCGACGTGCTCGGGTTCCAGCGTGGGTCGCGCAACAGCACTTGCTCGCAGGACGTGCCACTGTCGACGACTGTCCGTGTGGGAGCTGCGGCATCGTTGCTGACCAGTAGGCGCGCCGTGCCCTGTCCGCAGCCGTTATCGACGAGCGCAATCTGAGGGCCGCTTCCACGCCAGTGCGCGAGCGACGGGCTACCGACGCCGAGACGACCGAAGCTTCTTAGAACGCGCGCGCTCGTCACATCAACCAGTGCCAGACCGTCGGCGGTCGGCACGAGCAGGCTGAGGCCATCGGGAGACCATTCAGCGGACTGTCGCGGCTGCACGGTGACGCCGAGATCACGAGTCGCGCCGCCAGTCGGCGCGACGACTGCGAGCTGCATCGGTGGCGGAACGACCTCCGCGGCTGGACTCTCGTGTGCGAAGGCGATGAGTGCCCCATCCTTGCTCCAAGATGGGAAGCTACCGCTGACGCCGAGCCTGCGTACGCGACCCGTCTCGAGTTCCACGACTACGAGTTCGCCGTCAATCGAAAGCGCGAGTTGCCTGCCGTCGGGGGAGAACTGCCGGCGTAGATAGGGAGTGTTGTCAAGCGCACCTTCGGGTGCGCCGCCGATCGAGACATCGTACGTATACGCGAGTCGTGCCGGGCCGCCGCGCAGCGGGATACCCCAGATCTCGACCCTGCCACGCGATGCATTCACCGGTTGGACGAACTTTCCGACGAAGATCCATTGACCAGTCAGTGCTCCCAACCCGTTCGAGGCCGTAGCGATCGGGGAGACGGACGGCGACGGCGTCGGACTTGGCAAGGGCGAACCGTTCGTACCGACTGGGGTCGCCGAACCGACGACAGTCGCGGATGGGGAGCCGAGGACGAGCGGCGGTCGTGAGGCGTTCTCGCGAGCCACGCCAATCGCTGTGACGACAACGAAAACCACGATGGCTGCCGCAGCGAGCACGCCTGGCAGGGCACTCCCCCTGCGGCGCAGCCATATAGGCGGCATTTGGGTGACGCGCTCGCGACGACTCAGCAACTCGTCATTGCGCGCGAGTTCCACTGCGTATGCGCGACACTCGGCACATGAGGCGAGATGGATACGGAGTGCAGCCCGCTCGGACGGAGGAAGTCCATCCGGCTCGCGTTCTAGCTCGATCTGCTCACGCGGATGGCCGTTCATATCATTCGCTCCTCATCTGACGGTAGGCCATGGCGAAGTTGCGGCGCCCGCGTGACAGCCGGGACTTCACTCCGTCGTCGGTCAGATTGAGCATGTGCCCAATCTCCCGACGAGTGAATCCCTCGTGTAGGGCGAGCGTGAGTGTCACTGCTTGATCACGCGGGATGCGCCGGAGCGCCGCACGAACCAGAGCCGCTTCGGCGTCGTAGGGCTCGGTCGCGGCGTGCTCGCTACCGGAGAACGGCAGAAACGACAACAGCCGTGCACGGCGATGGTGGCTGATCGCGAGATTGGCGGCGATTCGAAAGAGCCACGGTCGTACAGCCTCACTCGGCGGTTTGGTTGCGTGCTCGGATGGCGCGGACAAAAGTGTCGTGCAACAGGTCCTCCGCCGCCGTCGCATCGCCGAGCACTCGTCGCAGGAACGCGAGCAGGTCGGGACCGTGGACGTCGTATGCCACGTTCCAGTCCATTCGCGCAGCGGCCTCGTGTACGGCGGTCGTTGGGCGTCCCTTCTTACCTTCCACAACGAATACCCGTACACCATCGGGTGCACGGCATGCCACACTGACGGACGGCTAGGGGGGCGAGGCTCCTTTTCGGCCCAAGCTCCCCTCGGAGAGGTAATGGCTTCCAGGAGGCTTGCATCGCACTCACATCAACGCAAGGCTCGTGCCGGCCGAAGAAGCGAGCCTAGGTGACGCCGATCCGCTGACTACCGACCTGGCTGGATCACGATGACGTTGCGCCGACGCCCGCCCGGGTAGTGCCTCGGCGAGCTTCGCTCATCTTGAGGAGTGGGCTCGGGACGGTCGAGGCGTAGCCGAACCGCCGGTTTCCCGTCCTCCGCTTTCCTTCGCGCAACTTGCGTGAAGGCCGCTTCCCTGACGCGCGGAGCTGGTCGGTCCGACGCGTCATTCATTCGTGATCTAGTCGCGTAGGCCGCTTCCCGAGACCTCGTCCCTTTCAAGGAAGAGGTCAGGGGTTCGAATCCCCTCCGGGCTACACGTGTGATGTGTCGAGACATCGGAGCAGATGTCTCACGAGCGGGCGAGAGACCAGTCCAGCGCTCACGATCGCACGAGCACCGCGAGGTCGCCGCGGTCGCCGCTCAGGTCGGTCGGCACGTAGAGACGGCCAGCGTGGTAGTCCATGCTGCTGATCCGCGGCAGGTTCAATCGCAACGGGTCGCGCTCGCTCGGGTCGTTCGCGACTTCGTCGTCCGCGTCGGGGCGCCCGGCGATCGTCGCAATGGTCCCTGTTGCCCGCTCGATCATCCGCACAACGCCGTTGAAGCGGTCTCCGACGAACGCGTTGCCTGTCTCGTCGACCGAGAGCGAGTACGGACCATCGAACCGCGCGGTGGGGTCGCCGCCGAAGCGCGCTTCGCGGGCGTCACCACCGTCACCTCGGTAGCCCGACACGCCGTCGCCCGCGATCGTCCGAACCACCCGGGCACCGATGTCCACGAGGCGCAGCGCGTAGTTCGTCGCATCGAGGACATAGATCTCGCCCGCGGGGCCGCGTCGAACGTCGTAGATCCAGCCGAACCGCACTTCGTCGAATCGCGCGGACTCTCGCTGGAAGCCGCGGGACCCGTCGCCGAGCGTGAGCAGCGGACGACCGTCGACGGCGAAGCGCCAGAGTCGGCTGCCCTCGACCTCGTTCACCCAGATCGTCCCCTCGTCGTCGACGACGGCGTTCCCCATGTCCTTCATGCCGACGGCGTGTCCCTCCACGAGGACCTCGGCGCGCATGTGTTCCTCATCGACCCGATAGAGCCGCGCGTTGCCGAGATTCGAAACGACGATCGCACCGCCCGGCAAGACGTCCGCGTACATCGGGTAGGCGAGCTCGGCCGCGATGTTCGGCACGCCGTCGAAGACCGGCTTCGCGCCCATCGTCCAGGCCACGCGCTCGCCGTCGACGAGGCCGAGGAAGTGCCTCGGATGATCGATACCGATGAGCCGCCCCGCGCGGTCACGAAATCCGAAGTGGGTGAGACCGCCGCGCACAAAGTCGCCCGGGGCGAAGTGCACGACCCGCTCGACGGTCCAGCTCGGCACCCGTCAATCCTGGGGAGGCTTCGGGCGAACATCAATCGGGCGCGCGGTCATTGACGCCGCCCGTACCGGCAGGGCAATGACCATGGGCGGGTACCGTCCCGGAACGGAGAGGACGTCAATACCACGACTCGTGCCTCGCCGGTCTCGTCGACGGCGTACGTGCCGAAGTGCGCGTCGTAACCGTCGATCGCAGTGCCGTCGTTCGCGCCGCCGGTGATCGGCGCGCGTGAGGAGCCGGAGCGGTCGCGACGCAAGCGCGATCGGATCCGCTCCGAGGTTCGGCTCGACGCGTCGCTCTCTCGATGCCGTCCGGTCCTCGCGCGAGACGAGCCGCCAGGAGCCGATCGAGCGTGACGCGAGCGTGGTCATGCGCAGCGAGCCTACCGAGTACGGCCGGTCCCGACACGACCGTCGACCTGCGCCCGTCCCTCGAGGCCCGAGGCGGCGTCTAGCGTCGCTCCTGGGTCCGCCTGTGCGCGGTCCGGAGGTAGTCGCATGAAGGTCGAAGAGCTCGAGGAGCTGGTCGAGAAGAACGAGGGCGTCATGACCGTGAAGCGCGTGTTCGGGGAGCCGATCACGAGCGACGGCCTCACGCTCATCCCCGTGGCGAAGGTGCGGGGCGCCGGCGGCGGCGGCTCCGGCGAGTCGGAGACCGGGCCGGGCAAGGGCTGGGGCGCCGGCTACGCCGCGACCGCGGAGGGCATCGGGACCTACGTGATCAAGGGGCAGAGCGTCCGCTTCGTTCCGGTCGTCGACGTCGTCAGGGTGATGCGGATGACGGCGCTCGTCGTGCTGGGCGTGCTCTTCCTCTTCCGGCCGCGCTTGCGGCGGTAGCCGCGCGGCGAGCCGCCGACGGACCCCGAGCGGGTGAGCCGGGGTCGATGGCGCGCAGGGTGCACTATCAGTGTCAGATGAGTGCCGTCGAGATCGCGCGCAGCTTCGTGCAGGCCGTGCAGGCCAGGGATGCCGACGCGGCCGCCGCGCTCTGCGCGGAGGACGTCGAGGTGTACCTCCCCGGCGCGGACGCGCCGCTGCGCGGGAGGGAGGGCGTGCGGCAGATGATCCGCATGTCGCCCGAGTTCACGCACAGCTTCCGCGAGACCGAGGAGCGAGACGGCGAGGTGCTGCTCACGTCGCTCACGCGGATGCCCGGCATCTTCGCGAACTACACGACATGGCGCTTCCGGACCGCCGACGGCCTGGTGCGCACGCTGCGGTTCGACCTCAAGGGCGCGAACTGACCGCCCTCGCGTAGACTCGCCGCAGCGGGGTGTGCCGGGAAGTCTGGTCGGCGTGAGGTGACTCATGCCCGATCTCGGCTCCGACACGCTCGTCGCGGTCGCCGTCTTCCTCCTCACGTACGCGCTCATCGTCACCGAGAAGGTGCATCGCACGCTCGCGGCGCTGGGCGGCGCGGTCGTGGTCATCGCGCTCGGACTGCTCGACCAGGAGGAGGCCTTCTCGCAGGAGGTCGTCGACTTCAACGTCATCTTCCTGCTCGCGGGGATGATGATCATCGCGAGCGTCCTCGGGAAGACGGGCATCTTCCAGTGGCTCGCGGTCGAGGCGGTCCGCCGCACCAACGCGCATCCCTACGGGCTGCTCGTCCTCATCTCGCTGCTCACCGCCGTCGCGTCGGCGTTCCTCGACAACGTCACCACCGTCGTGCTCATGACGCCCATCGTCTTCTTCATCGCCGAGCGCCTCGGCATCAGCCCGATGCCGTTCCTCGTCTCCGAGATCATCGCCTCGAACATCGGTGGGACCGCGACGCTCATCGGCGATCCGCCGAACATCATCGTCGGCAGCCGTCTGGGGAAGGACTTCGACGACTTCCTGGTCAACGCCGGTCCGGTGGCGGCGGTCTCGCTCGGCGCCTACCTCGGGCTCGCGCGCTGGCTGTTCCGCCGCGAGCTCGCGCGCGCGGAGCGGCGGCTGGGCGCGGACGACATCGCGCGTCTGGTGCTCGCGGAGCGCCGCATCGCGGATCCCCACGTGATGCGCGTCGGCCTCGCCGTGCTCGGCGTGACCATCGCCGGGTTCCTGCTCGCGCGGCCGCTCGGCCTGGAGGGCGCCACCATCGCGCTCGGCGGCGCGGTCGTGCTCATGGTCCTCGCGCGCGAGAACGTGCACGACGTGCTGAAGACGGTGGAGTGGTCCACGCTCTTCTTCTTCCTCGGCCTGTTCATCGTCGTCGGCGCCGTGGTGAAGAGCGGCGCCGTCGCGGCGCTCGCGCAGCAGGCCCTGGCGCTCACCGGTGGACGGGCGGACGTCGCGGCGCTCCTCCTCCTGTGGATGAGCGGGGCGCTCTCCGCGGTCGTCGACAACATTCCCTACACGATCACGATGGTGCCGCTCGTCGAGGAGCTCGGCCGCACGCTGCACCCGGAGGCGCTCACCTGGGCGCTCGTGCTCGGCGCGGACCTGGGCGGCAACGCGACGATCATCGGCGCGTCGGCGAACGTCATCGTGAGCAGCATGAGCGAGGCGCGCGGTCATCCGATCACGTTCGGCGCCTACCTGCGCTACGGCGTGCCGGTGACGCTCCTCACGCTGCTCATCTCGACCGTCGACGTCGCGCTGCGCTACGGCGGCGTCTGAGGGGAATACGCGCGCCCCGCCTCGGGTTGGCGGCGGTGTGAGCGACAGAGTCCCGGCCCTCTACCTCGGCCACGGCGCCCCGCCGCTCGTCGAGGATCCGATCTGGCCCGCCGAGCTCGCCCGCTGGGCGGCGGACCTGCCGCGGCCGCAGGCGATCCTCGTCGTCTCGGCCCACTGGGAGGCGGCGCCGCTGACCATCGGCGCGACGACGACGGTGCCGCTGGTGTACGACTTCTACGGCTTCCCGGAGCGCTACTACCGGGTGCGCTACCCCGCGCCGGGCGCGCCGCTGCTCGCGCGGCGCGTGCGCGAGCTCGTCGGCGGGACGACGGCCGTCGCGGAGGATCCCGCGCGCGGCCTCGACCACGGGGCCTACGTCCCGCTCACCGTGATGTACCCCGGTGCCGACGTCCCGGTCCTGCAGATCTCGATGCCGAGCCTCTCGGCGACCGAGCTGCTCTCACTCGGGCGCCGGCTCGCGCCGCTCCGCGAGGAGGGCGTGCTGATCATGGGCAGCGGCTTCATGACCCACGGCCTGCCCTTCCTGCGCGACTTCCGTCCCGACGCGCCCGCGCCCTCGTGGTCGAGCGAGTTCGACGCGTGGGCCGCCGAGACGCTCGCGAGGGGCGACGTGGACGCGCTCGTGGACTACCGCCGGCTCGCGCCGGGCCTGCCGTACGCGCACCCGACGGTGGACCACTTCGTCCCGCTCTTCGTCGCGCTCGGCGCGAGCATCGAGCACCCCGACCGCGCGCGCACCGTCATCGACGGCTACTTCCTCGGCCTCTCCAAGCGCTCGCTGCAGTTCGACTGAGCGCCGAGGCGAGTCCGCCGGTGCGCAGCGATGCGGGCGCGACAGACGGAGCGGCGCCGGCGCCCGTCAGACGGACTTGGTCTTGATCCGGGCGGTCGGGATGTACGGGCGCTCCTCGGCGAGCTGCACGTGGTGATAGCCGTGATCGGCCTCCTCGTGAGCCCTGCGCGCCTCGCTCGCGTGCCGCAGCGAATCCATGGAGCTCTGGTCCGCGACCTGGAACGCCCGATCGCACCCCGCCCACCGACAGGGAAAACCCGCCGAACGCATCCTCGCCTCCTCCGCGCTCTGTCGAGCATACGCGGCCTTTGGGCCGAGCGCGACGGAAACGCGCGTGGCGGACGGAATGCTCACCTCGCGCCGGCGACGGCGTCGGCGATCGCGCGCCCGACGTCATGCGTGCCCGCGCCGCCGCCGAGGTCGGGCGTGCGCGGCGCGCCGGCGTCCGCGAGGACCGCCTCGATCGCGCCGACGATGCCGCGCGCCGCCGCGCCCTCGCCCAGGTGCTCGAGCATCATCGCCGCGGCCCAGATCTGGCCGATCGGGTTCGCGATCCCCTTCCCGGCGATGTCCGGCGCCGAGCCGTGCACCGGCTCGAACATGGACGGGTGGCGGCGGGTCGGGTCGATGTTCCCGGACGGCGCCATGCCGAGCGTCCCGGTCGTTGCGGGCCCGAGGTCCGAGAGGATGTCCCCGAACAGGTTGCTCGCGACGATCACGTCGAAACGCTCCGGCGACAGCACGAGGCGCGCCGCGAGCGCGTCGACGTGGTACTGGTCGGCACGCACGTCGGGGAACTCCGCCGCGATCGCGCGGAAGCGCTCGTCCCAGAAGGGCATCGAGATGGTGATGCCGTTCGACTTCGTCGCCGAGGTGACGTGGGGGCGGCCGAGGCGCCGCGCGAGCTCGAAGGCGTAGCGCATGATGCGATCGGTGCCGCGGCGCGTGAACGCCGCGACCTGCAGCGCGGTCTCGTCGTCGCCGCCGCCGACGCGGCCGCCGACCTGCGAGTACTCGCCCTCGGTGTTCTCGCGCACCACCCAGTAGTCGGGCCGGCCCTCGCGCAGCGGGCCGCGCACGCCCGGCAGCAGCCGCACCGGGCGCAGGTTCACGTACTGGTCGAGCTCGCGCCGGATCGGGATGAGCAGGCCCCACAGCGACACGTGGTCGGGGACGCCGGGGAAGCCGACCGCGCCGAGGAGGATCGCGTCGAAGCCCGCGAGCCGGGCGATGCCGTCGGGCGGCATCATCCGGCCGGTCGCGGCGTACGTCTCGCACGACCAGTCGAAGCGCTCGTAGGAGATCGCGAATCCGTGCGCGCGCGACGCGGCGTCGAGCACGGCGAGCGCCTCGGGCATCACCTCGCGGCCGATGCCGTCGCCGGGGATCACCGCGACGCGATGAGCGCTCACCGGCGCATTCTCACGCGGCCGCGCTCACCCCGCGCGCGGCCGCGTCGTCCACCACAGCCCGAGCGCGGCGGCGGCCGCGAGCACGCCGCCGATGACCGCCCACTCGATGCGGCCGGTCATGAACGATCCCGGCACGAGCCCGACGCCCTGGCCGATCCAGACGGCGCCGAGGAGCAGAGCGGCGGCGAGCACGCCGCGGATGACGGCCACGCCGCGACTGTACGCTCGCGCGGGTGCGCGACCGGGCCGGTATGTTCATGGTGCTCGGCGCGGCCGTGCTGTGGGGCACGACCGGGACGGCGCGCGCGCTCGCGCCGGGCGATGCGTCGCCGCTCGCGGTCGGCGCGGTGCGCATCGCGATCGGCGGCCTCGCGCTCGTCGCGCTGGCGCTCGCGCGCGGCACGCTCGCGCGCCCCGCGTGGCCGTTCGCCGCGACGCTGGTCGCCGCGGCCGGCGTCGCGGCCTACCAGCTCGCGTTCTTCGCGGGCGTCGCCCGCGCCGGCGTCGCCGCGGGGACGATCGTCGCCATCGGCAGCGCGCCGGTCTTCGCGGGGCTGCTCGGCGCGGCGCTGCTCGGCGAGCGGCCGGCGGGGCGGTGGTACGCGGCGACGGCCCTCGCCGTCGCCGGCGTCGCGCTCCTCGGCCTGCCACGCGGTGGGCTCGCGGTGGACGCGCTCGGGCTGGTCCTGCCGCTCGCGGCGGGCGCCGCCTACGCGGTCTACGCCACCGCGTCGAAGGCGCTGCTCGCCTCGCACGACGGCGTGGCCGTCGCCGCGGCGGCGTTCGGCGGCGGCGCGCTCCTGCTCGTCCCGATTCTGGTGACGAGCGACCTCGCGTGGGTCGCGACGCCGACGGGCGCGGCCGTCGCGCTCGAGCTCGGGCTGCTCGCGACGGCCGCGGCCTACGTCCTGTTCACCGCCGGGCTGGCCCGGCTCCCCGTGTCGTACGCGGCGACGCTGTCGCTCGCCGAGCCGGTCACCGCCGCGGCGCTCGGCACGCTCGTGCTGCGCGAAGCGGTCACCCCGGCCGGCGCGATCGGCGCCCTCGCGGTGGCCTCGGCGCTGGCGCTGCTCGCGGTGCGGCCGCGTTCTTAGGGCCTTCTGTCGCGCCTCTCATCTGGCTCTCACCTTCGCGCCCCACGCTCGTGCCCATGAAGAAGCTCCGGATGCTCCCCTGGATCCTCGGCGCGGCGGTCATCGGATTCGCGGCCGCCGGAGCCCTCCGGTTCGACCTCGGCGGCGACGTGGGCGCCGCCGTCGCGAAGGTCGCCCCCGCGCTGGTGGCGCGCACCACGTCGAGCACCGCGACCGACGCCGCGCAGGCGGTCCGCGACGCGGTCCGCCGGAGCAACGACGCGCAGGCGCGGGCCCTCGCGAGCGGCGACGACACGGTGATGCGCGCGAGCGGCACGGCCTCCTTCTACCAGCAGATGGTCCAGACGAACGCGGACCTGCGCTCGGCCGGGATCACGTCGGTCGCGCTCGTGGACATCACCTTCGAGAGCGTCAGCGTCAGCGGCGACACCGCGACCGCGACGACCATGGAGACCTGGCGCGCCACCTACGGCGACGGCACCACCGACGAGAGCACTGACCGCAACGTCTACACGCTCGTGGTCGAGGGCGGCGCGTGGAAGGTGGACACCGACGAGCACCCGCAGTCGGCCGCCACGGCGCCCACGACGCCGACGGTCCCCGACGCGCCCGCGGTGCCGGTGACGAGCGCGGACAGCGCGTCGAGCTCGAGCAACTGGTCGGGCTACGCCGCCGCCGGCGGCACCTACACGTCGGTGAGCGGCACCTGGGTCGTGCCGACGGTGTCGGCGACGACGACGGGCGCCGACGCGACGTGGGTCGGCCTCGGCGGGCTCACCACGAACGACCTCATCCAGGCGGGCACGCAGGCGGCCGTCTCGGGCGGCAGGGTCATGTACTCGGCGTGGACCGAGACGCTTCCGGCCTCGTCGCGCACGGTGCCGCTGTCGGTCAACGCGGGCGACACCGTGACCGTCACGATCAGCGAGCGATCGAGCGGGCTGTGGGACATCGTGATGCGCAACGACACGACCGGCGAGCGCTACGCCACCACCGTGCGCTACGCCTCGACGCGCACCTCGGCGGAGTGGATCCAGGAGGTGCCGAGCGTCGGACGCGGCACCCTTCCGCTCGACGACTTCGGCACGCTCCGCTTCACGAGCGCGACCGCGGTGCGCGACGGCGTGACCGTGAACCTGGCCTCGTCCGGAGCGCGCGTGATCACGATGATCAACGGCTCCGGCCAGGCCCTCGCGCAGCCCTCCGCGATCGCCGCGGACGGCGGCTTCACCGTGACGCGCACCGACGCGGCGAGCGGCGGCTACCCGCAGGGCCGCGGGCACCGCGGCTGAACGGGGCTGATGGGCGGAGCGTCCGCCCATCCCCTGTACGGGTGATGCCCGAACGGGTGAGCCGGCCTAGCGTCGGGGACCGGCGGGTGGTCATGTGGGAGATGCCTGACGGCACGCAGATCCGTTACCTCGGCACCGTCACGTCGGATGCGGGGTTGCGAGAGTTCGTGCTGCGCTTCATGGCCGCCGAGGGCGCGTCCTGGGACGCCTCGAAGTGGGACGAGCGCGTCCTCGCGGCGGCCTTCCTGCGGCGCTTCGGCGAGGCCGTCGCCGTGACCCGCGAGCGCGCGGCCGGCCGCATGGTGCTCGTGCTCCGGCCGGTCATGACCGCCACCGGCGCCTGAACGTATCGCGCGGCATGGACGGCGCGCCCCGCCTGGGTCAGTCTGCCGGTCATGACGACCGTCCACGGATACGACATCGCGCCCATCGACCCGAAGACGCTCGACGACGCGCGGGCGCTCGACGCCGCCCGCCTCCAGCAGGCCATGGCGCGGGAGCGCGTGCCCGAGGATCCGCCGACGCCGCTCGACGTGCTCGTGCGGCGGATGCGCGCGGACACGCCCGGCCAGGAGCGCGCGATCTTCGCCGCGACCGTCGGGCGGGGCCGCGCGGTCGCATACGCGGTCGTCGGCCGCAGCCTGAACGAGCCCGAGAACGCGCACGTGCGCTGGTGCGAGATCTTCGTCCTGCCGGCGCACCGCCGGCGGGGGCTCGGCCGCGCGCTCGCGCGCGCCGCGGTCGAGTGGTGCCGCGATCAGGGCGACGGCCTCGTGTTCATGGGTCAGACGACCGACCGCGTCCCGTCGGGTGAGGCGTTCGCGCGCGCGGTGGGAGCGTCGCCGGGGCTCGCGATGCGGACGAATCAGCTCGCGATCGCCGACGTCGATCGCGCGCGGGTGGCCGAGTGGGCGTCGATCGATCCGGCCGGCTACCGCCTCGAGCGCGCCGACGACGTGGTCCCCGCGGCGCTCGTGGCGGCGTACCTCGAGGCCGCGAACGCGATGAACGACATGCCCAAGGGCGAGCTCGCCTTCGCGGACCAGCGCTTCACCGAGGAGCAGCTCCGCGACAGCGAGACGTGGATGAGGCAGGCCGGGATCCAGTGGCGGCTGCTCGTCGCGGTCCACGAGGCGACCGGCGAGGGCGCGGGCTTCACCGAGGTCAGGTACGACCCGCGCGTCCCGCACCTCATCTGGCAGGGCGGCACGGGTGTCGCGCGCCGCCACCGCGGCCACCGGCTCGGCCTGTGGCTGAAGTCGGCGATGCTGCTCCGCCTGCTGGCCGACTGGCCGGAGGCGCGCCTCATCCGCACCGGCAACGCGACCGTGAACGAGCACATGCTCGCGATCAACACGCGGCTCGGGTTCCGGCACGCGTGGTCGCACACGCTGTGGCAGATCCCGCTCGCCGACGCGCGCGCGGCGGTGTGCGACACTCGGACGGTCCCGATCGCGTAGGGGAGGTCCCGCCCATGGCCGTCGGCACGCGCCGCCAGCCGCGCATCCCGCTCGAGGCGCTGTGCCGGCTCCCGTCGTTCTTCCTTCCGGTCGTCTCCTGGAAGGGCGACCGCGTCGCGTTCTACTGGGACAAGAGCGGGCGCATGGAGCTGTACGTCATGGACCTCGCGACGCGGCGGGTGCGGCAGACCAGCCACGGCGAGGTGCCGCGCGCGCTCCGCACCGGCTTCACCTGGTCGCGCGACGACCGCGAGATCGCCTTTGGCAAGGACGCGGCCGGCGACGAGCAGCACGACATCCACGTCATCGACGTCGCGAGCGGCGCCGTCCGGCGGCTGACGAGCGACCGGTCCGCCGAGGAGCACGCGGTCGAATTCAGCCCCGACGACCAGTGGCTGCTGGTGAACGCGAACAAGCGGCTGCCGGAGGCGCCGGACCGCCCGGGCCAGATGAACCTCTGGAAGGTGAAGCGCGACGGCTCGGCGTACGTGCCGCTCACGCGGCACGGCTTCCCCGCGTTCGCGACGGGCTGGTCGGACGACGGCACGAAGATCGCCTACGTCACCAACGAGGACATGACCGACCTCAAAAACCGCGACGGCTACGTCGTCGCGCCGGACGGGTCGGCGACGCGCAAGGTCTGGAGCGTCCGCGCCGGCTCGCAGGACACCTTCGGCGGCTGGCACCCCGACAGCCGCCGCATCGCGGTGACGAGCGACGCTTCGGGGCAGAACCGCGCGGGCATCCTCGACACCGAGACCGGCGCGGTGCGCTGGCTCTCGCCCGAGGGCGTCGAGGAGCACGCGCTGCGGTTCAGCAAGAACGGGAAGCTGCTCGCGTGCATCCGCAACCACGAGTCGTCGGTGACCCCGATCGTGTACGACGTCGCCACCGGCGCGCCCCACGTCCTGAAGCTTCCCGAGGGCTTCGCCGTCGGTGCGCAGTTCTTCGACGACGACCGCAGGCTCCTCGTGACCTACAGCACCGACGTCACGCGCGCGAGCCTCGTCGCGTACGACCTCGCGGCGGACACCCATGAGACGCTCCTCGAGCCCGAGTACGGGTCGATCGACCGGAATGTGTTCGCGGCGGCGCGGCACGTGTACTACCCGACCTTCGACGGGAAGCAGGTCCCCGCGCTCCTCTACACGCCGAAGGACGTCGCGCCGGGCGAGCGGCTGCCCGCCATCGTGCACGTCCACGGCGGGCCGACCTCTCAGTGGTTCCGCGGCTTCGATCCGTTCGCGCAGTTCCTCGCGGACCGCGGCTTCGTCGTCATCGAGCCGAACATCCGCGGCTCCACCGGCTACGGCGTCGAGTTCCGCGACGCGGCGATCAAGGACTGGGGCGGCGCGGATCTCGAGGACGTCGCGGCCGCCGCGGCGTACCTGCGGACGCTCCCACACGTCGACCCCGCCAAGCTCGTCGTCTTCGGCGGGTCGTACGGCGGCTTCATGACGTTCGTCGCCGCGACGAAGAAGCCGGACCTCTGGCGCGCGGCGATCGCCTGGGTGGGGATCAGCGACCTGCACCGGATGTGGGACGAGAGCAAGGAGCACTTCCGGTACTTCCTGCGCGAGCAGATGGGCGACCCCGAGCGGGACCGCGCGCTGTGGCGCGACCGCAGCGCGATCGAGTTCGCGGACCGGCTGCGGGCGAAGCTGCTCATGGTCCACGGCGTGAACGACCCGCGCTGCCCGGTGTCGCAGTCGCGGATCTTCCGCGACCGGCTGCTCGAGCTCGGGCGCGTCGAGGGCCGGGACTTCGAGTACCTCGAGCTCGCCGACGAGGGCCACGGCAGCGCGGACATCCAGCAGAAGATCCGCACCTTCACGATCCTCGCGGATTACCTCGACCGCGTGCTCGCGTAGCCGGCGCGTCGGGCGGCACGAGCGAGAATCCCTCCGCGCGCGCCGCCTCACGAAGCGAGTCGTCGAAGCAGGCGAACTCCACGAGCGCCGGATCGGCGGCACGGGCGAGCAGCGCCGACGCGAGCTGGATGGCGTCGTACGCGCGCAGCGGGTGCCGTCCGAGCGAGCGGACGGCCGTCTCCAGCACGTCGTCCGTCAGGTCGACGATGCTGAAGGCGCCGCTCCCGTCGGGACCGATCGCCCATTCCCACGCGAAGGCGTCGGCGAGGAGGGCGGTCGCCTCCGGCGAGAGCTCTCCGAGCCGCTGCTTGCGCCGGAGCGCCGCCGGGACCTCCACCTGCGCCAGGCGAGAGACGACGAGATCGAGGCGCCCGCGGACGGTCTGGTGGCCCGGCTCGTCCGCGTAACGCTTGACGAGCGCCGAGCTGTCGCAGTACTGGCTCAGCGACGGTCCGCCGCGACCAGGTCCGAGAGGGCCGTACCCTTGCCGGCCGCCCGACGCGCGCGGGCGAGCCGTCGGGCGTCGGGCGCCCTCACGCCGGTCGCTCGCCGCGGCGCCACGAGCAGACCGGCGCGTGCGAGCCGAGCCCGCGTGCGCTCCACGTCCGAGTCGGCGAGGTCGGGGTCGACCGCGGCACGGATGAGGGCGACGAGCCAGGCATTCACGCTGCGACCCGCGCTGGAGGCGTGGGCCTTCACGTCGCGCGCGAGCCGGTCGTCGACGCGGAGGGTGAGCTGCGGCATGCATTCATGCTAGCAGTCATGCTGGCATGGAACCTCCCAGCGGGCCGAGTCTACGTCGCGCGCTGGCGCGCCAGCCTCGCCTCGCGGCGCCGCTCGGCCGCCCGCATGCGTCCTCGCTCCTCGTCGGTCTCCGCGACGAGCGGCGGCAGCGGCACGGGCCGGCCGCTCTCGTCGATCGCGACGAAGACGAGGTGCGCCGAGGAGACGTGCACGGCCTTTCCCGTCAGGAGGTTCTCCGCCTCAACCCGCACGCCGACCTCCATGCTCGTCTTCCCGACGTGGTTCACCGACGCCTTCGCCGTGACCAGGTCGCCCACGTAGACCGGAGCGAGGAAGGAGAGCTCGTCGATGAACGCCGTGACCACCCGGCTGCGCGCGTGCCGCGTGGCGGCCGCGCCTGCGCACGCGTCGATGAGCTTCATGATCTCGCCGCCGTGCACGTTGCCGTAGGGGTTCGCGTCCGACGGGAGCATCGTCCGCGACATGACCGTCTTCGAGGCGGCCACGGTCTTCGCCTGCACGCGCTGATTGTCGGTCACGCGCGCGGCCCCCGCCGTCCGGGCGTCGGGCCATACTTGCCGTCATGTCGGTCCTGTCTCGCGAAGAGCTGCGCGCCGCGCTGGCGGCGGACCCGCCGCTCGTGGAGGGCATCGACGCCCACCACCAGCTCCAGCCGTCGGGGATCGACCTGCGCGTCGAGCGCGTGCAGCGCCTGGTCTCGCCGGGCGTGCTCGGCGCGGCGGACAACGTGCGCGAGCCGGCGGCCCGCGAGGAGGTCGCGGCCGACGCGGACGGCTGGTGGTCGCTCGGCCAGGGCCCGTACGTCATCACCTACCGCGAGAAGGTGAACCTGCCGCTCGACCTCATCGCGCTCTCATGGCCGCGCTCGACGCTGCCGCGCTCGGGGGTGACGGTCAACGGCGCGGTGTGGGACGCCGGCTACTCCGGACGCGGCGAGGCCCTCCTCTCGGTGCTGAATCCGCGCGGGTACCGGCTCCAGCGCGGCGCCCGCGTCGCGCAGCTCGTGTTCCTCCGGCTCTCGACGCCGACGGCGGAGGGCTACCGCGGCCGTTACCACGGGGAGAATCCGAGCCCGAGGAGCGAGAGCCCGACGTGAGCGGCCCGACCGGTCCGCGTATCCGCACCCAGCCGAACGGCCCCTACATCGTGACCGGCCCGCTGACGCTCGAGGACGCCGAGGGCGACATCGTCACCGTCCCCGAGGGCAGGACGGTGAAGCTCTGCCGCTGCGGCCACTCGGCGACGAAGCCGTACTGCGACGGCACGCACCGGCGCGTCGACTTCGTGTCGCGTCCGATGTTCGAGCCGGAGCCCGTCGAGCGCGCATGACCCGCTCCGGGGTCGTGTGGGCCGCGGGCGCCGTGGCCTTCGGGCTCGCGCTCGTCGCCGCGGTCGGCGTCGCGCGCGCGCTCCCGCTCGGCTACGACTCGCAGGCGTACTGGCTCGCGGGCCGCGGCCTCGCGGCGGGCGAGCGCCTCTATCCGGCGGCCGACGCGCCCCTCGGCGCCGCCGGCGAGTTCCACTACCTGCCGATCGTCGCGCTGCCGTTCGTCCCGCTCGCCCTGCTCCCGCTCGATCTGTTCGTGCTGGTCTGGCTCGCGGTGCAGCTCGCGCTCGCGGTCGCGATCGGCGTCGCGCTCATCCGGCCGCTGCCGCACGCGGCGCGGCCGTGGGCCGCGGCCGCCTACGCGTTCTTCCTGCCGAGCGTCCTCGAGATCACGCTCGGCAACCTCAACCTCGTGACGCTCGCGGCGGCCCTGCTCGCGTGGCGGTGGCGTGAGCGTCCGCTGCGCGCGGCCGCGCCCCTCGCGGCCGCGGTCGGCGTGAAGCTCCTCGCGGGCACGCTCCTGCCCTTCCACCTCGCCGCTGGCCGCCGCCGCCTCGTCGCGTACGCGTTCGCCGCCGGCGTCGCGGCGCTCGCCGTCACCGCGCCGCTCCTCGCGACGGCGACGCGCGACTACCTCGCGCTCGCCCCGCGGTACGCCGACATCACGTGGGTCCGCGACCTCGTGGGGCGCGAGCAGCCCGCCGCGCTCGTGCCGGTGCTGTGGTCGCGCGCCTTCTCGTACGGCCTCATGGCGCTCGCGCTCGGCGTGTCGATCCTCGCCGGCCTGCGCGCGGCGCGCGACCGCGCGCACGAGAGCGATTGGCACGCCATCGCGCTCGCGGTCGGCCCCTTCCTGTTGCCGTTCGGCTTCGTCTGGACGACGTTCCTGGTGATGAGCCTGCCGCTGTTCGCCGCCGCGCTCGCCCGCGCCCTCGCCCTCGCCGGCGCGCCGCGCGCCGCCGCCGTCGGGGGCATCGCGGCCTCCTGGCTCGCGCTCCAGGCCGTGCAGGTGCGTGACCTGGTGCCGCTGGCGCTCCACGTGAGCGGGGTGCTGGCGCTCGTCGCGATCACGCTCGCGCTCATCGCCAGCGACCGCCGTCAGACGCTCGGCAGGTCGATCCCCGAGCGGCGCGCGACCTCCGCCGCCTCGGGGTAGCCCGCGTCGGCGTGTCGCATCACGCCGGTGCCGGGATCGGTGGTGAGCACGCGGCGCAGCTTCTCGCGCCCGAGCGGTGTCCCGTCCGCGACACAGACCATCCCCGCGTGGAGCGAGTTGCCTATGCCGACCCCGCCGCCGTGGTGCACCGAGACCCAGGTCGCGCCGGCGGCGGTGTTCACCAGGGCGTTGAGGATCGGCCAGTCCGCGATCGCGTCGCTGCCGTCGCGCATGCCCTCGGTCTCGCGGAACGGGGACGCGACGGAGCCGGAGTCGAGGTGGTCGCGCCCGATGACGATCGGCGCCGTGATCTCGCCCGTCTCCACCAGCTCGTCGATGCGCTCCCCGAACGCCGCGCGCTCGCCGTAGCCGAGCCAGCAGACCCGCGCCGGCAGCCCCTGGAACGGGACGCGCTCCCCGGCGAGGCGGATCCAGCGGGTGAGCGTCTCGTCGTGCGGGAAGAGCTCGGTCACCAGACGGTCCGTCCGCCGGATGTCCTTCGGCTCGCCCGAGAGCGCGACCCAGCGGAACGGCCCGCGCCCCTCGGCGAACATCGGGCGGATGTAGGCCGGGACGAAGCCCGGGTACGCGAACGCGTCGGCGAACCCGCCCTCCTTCGCCTCGCCGCGCAGGTTGTTGCCGTAGTCGAACGCGACCGCGCCGCGGCGCATGAGCGCGACGATGGCCTCGCAGTGGCGGGCCATCGACTCGCGCGAGGCGCGCACGTACGCGCCGGGGTCGCGCCGCCGCAGCGCGGCCGCGTCGGCGACCGCGGGGACGTAGCCGTCGAGCGGATCGTGCGCGCTCGTCTGGTCGGTGACGACGTCCACGCGCACGCCGCGGCGGACGAGCTCGGGGAGCACGTCCGCGGCGTTCGCCACCAGGCCGACGCCGCGCGGCGTGCGCGCGGCGCGGTGCCGCTCCACCGTCGCGAGCGCGGCGTCGAGCGAGGGCGCGATCTCGTCGAGGAAGCGCTGCGCGAGGCGGCGCTCGGCGCGCGCGGGGTCCACCTCGACGACGAGCGCCGTGCCCTCGTTCATCGTGACCGCCATCGGCTGCGCGCCGCCCATGCCGCCGAGGCCCGCGGTCACCGTGAGCGTCCCCGCGAGCGAGCCGCCGAAGTGGCGGCGCGCGACCGCGGCGAACGTCTCGTACGTGCCCTGGAGGATCCCCTGCGTCCCGATGTAGATCCACGACCCCGCGGTCATCTGCCCGTACATCGTGAGCCCCGCCTGCTCGAGGTCGCGGAAGACGTCCCACGTGGCCCAGCGCGGGACCAGGAGCGCGTTCGCGATGAGCACCCGCGGGGCCCATTCGTGCGTGCGGAACACGCCGACCGGCTTGCCCGACTGCACCAGGAGCGTCTCGTCGTCCCCCAGGCGCCGCAGCGTCGCGAGGATGCGGTCGAACGCCTGCCACGAGCGCGCGGCGCGGCCGGTGCCGCCGTAGACGATGAGCTCGTCGGGCTTCTCGGCGACCTCGGGGTCGAGGTTGTTCTGGATCATCCGGAACGCCGCCTCCTGCGGCCACGAGCGGCACGACAGCGCGGTGCCGCGCGGCGCGCGGACGGGGCGTGCGGCGACGGTCATGCCCTCATTCTGCGCCGAGGCCGTGCCGGTCGGGGAAGCGCCGCACGGCGTCGTTCCACGCCGGCGCGGCCTCGCGCGGCGCGGCGTGGTGCGCGCCGGGCAGGACGACGAAGTCAATCGGATTGACTCGGTCAACTCACCGAGGCGCGTTCGTCATTCGAACTCGGGCAACGTCAGGCCTCTAGGGCGATTGCCGTCCCGACTCGACGGAGCAGGATCCTGATCTTCGCCTTTCGGCGGCGAGGTCGCGGATCGATCGGCGATCACCGCCTCCCGTGCTTCGCGGCGATGCTCATCGCGATGCGCGTGCGCTGGGCCTCCTGCATATGGGCGCGCCCGAGCCCTTCAGCGCGGTCGCCGTCATGGGCTCGGATCGCCTCGAGGATCTCGCGGTGCTCGTGTATCGCGCGGTCGGTACGGCCGGGCTGCGCCATCGTGAGCCGCTGGTAGCGGCCCATCGTCGCCTCGATGTCGCGCATGAGCTTGAGCAGGCGCCGATTCCCGGCGACCTGCCACACCTGCGCGTGGAAGTCGCCCGAGATGCGGATCGCGGTGTCGAGATCGCCGGCCGACCGCGCCTTCTCGAGGGCGTCCAGTAGGAGATCGAGCCGGTGGATGTCGAGGTCCGTGGCGCGCTGCGCGGCGAGACGCGCCGCGACCCCCTCGAGCACGCCGCGGATGACGTAGCCCTCGAGGATCTCCTCCTCACCGAACTCCGTCACGATGACGCCACGCCCGGGGCTGTCGACGACGAGGCCGTCCGCCTCGAGGCGATTCAGCGCTTCGCGCACCGGCGTCCGGCTTACGCCGAAGCGGGTCGAGAGGTCGTCCTCGAGCAACCGCTCGCCGGGCTCGATCCCGCCATCGAGGATGTCGGCCTTCAGCTTCTCGTATACGCTGTCGGCGTACGAGCTTCGCTTGCGCGCGTCATTCGCCTGCTTCACCAACCCGCGTGCCATGCCGACCTCCTCGACGCGCGCGCGTCGTGCTCGCCTCCACGCTCGGCGTGCGGAGGGCGCCCACCACGGTGCGTGCCCCGGCGCCTTTCGCTCTGGATACAATCGTATACGTTCACGTGAAGTGGAGGGACGAGGATGATTCCGCTGCCGGAGGCATGACGCAAGCGAGCATTCGTGGCGCTCTCCAAGCGCGGATCGACGAGGACGAGACCCTCCGCCTGCTGGCCGACCTCGTCCGCATCCCGTCACCGACCGCCGGCGAGGAGCGCGTCGCGGCGTTCCTCGAGTCCTATCTCCGGGAGAGCGGCTTCACGGACGTCCGCCGCGACGAGCACAACAACGTCCTGCTCACCATGCGCGGTGCCGAGCGGGGTCGGGCGACGATGTTCCTGACGCACCTCGACAGCGGCGGCGTCGGAAGCATGGAGGAGCCCTACGCGCCGCGCGTCGTCCCCGGCGCGCCCTTCGGCAAGAGCGGCGAGGTGATGCGCGGACTCGGCGCGTGCGCGCCGAAGTCCGCGGTCGCCGCGATGGTCGCGGCGGCGCGTGCCGTGGCGCGCATCGGGCTGCCGCGCCGAGGCACGATCCACGTCGCGGCCGTCACGAAGGACATGCTGGCGAATCACCAGGGCCCGCGCGAGCTCTTCGAAAGCTTCGCGCCGCATGTCGATCGCGTCGTTGCCGGAGAGCCGTCCGGGAATCGCATCGTCCTTGGCGCGCGCGGCATCAATCAGCTGCGGGTCACGCTCACCGGCAAACCCACGCACTGGGGGCGTCCGACCGAGGGCACCAATCCGCTCTTCGCGCTCGCCGACGTCCTCGTGCGGCTCGAGACGATGCCGCTTCCGAGCGACCTGATTCTCGGCAGCGCGACGATCGCGCCGTTCGAGGTGCGCACCGACGCGCTGCCGCCACGCACGCCGGAGCACGTCGAGCTGCTCGTCGACCGGCGGACGCTGCCCGGCGAGGACACCGCCGGCGTCGTGCGCGGCGTCGCGGAGCTCGTGGGCTCCGCCATCGCGACGCGCACCGGCGTGGGCCACGCGACCGAGCTCGTGCGCGCCATGCACTCGTGGCGCGCGGACCCCGATGGACAGCTCGTCCGCGAGATCCAGGCGGCCGTCGCCGCGAAACTCGGCGCGCCGCTCGAGACGACCTACATCACGTTCGCCTCGAATGCCGGGTACGCGATCGGCGAGAAGGGTCTGCCCGGCGTCGCGATCGGTCCCGGCAACATCGGCGACATCGGCCCGACCGAACATGTCGAGACGGCCGGGCTCATCACCGCGGCTCGCATCTACGCCGCGATCATGGAGGCCGCATGAAGACGCTTGCTGCGTATGAGGTGCCCATGCTCATCGACGGGGAGCGTCGTGAGAGCGTGACGACATTCGACATGGTCGATCCCTATCGCCGTACGATCGCGTCGCGCGTGCACGAGGCGAGCACCGACGATGTCGATGCCGCCGTGCGCAGCGCGCGCCTCGGACAGGTGGAGGTCGCGGCAATGCCTGCGCATCGGCGCGCCGCCATCATCCGCGGTGTCGCGACCGCCCTCGCGGCCGCGAAGAACGCCTTTGCGGAGCGCCTCGTGCGCGATTGCGGCAAGTGCCTCAAGGATGCGCGCGGCGAGATCGATCGCGCTGTGGAGATCTACCAGGTCTCAGCGGAGGAGGCGACGCGCATCGGCGGCGAGACGATCCCGTTGGACGCGCTCCCCCTTGGCGAGGGCGGCCGGATCGCATTCACGGTCCGCGGTCCGGTCGGTGTCGTCGCGGCCGTCGGTCCCTTCAACGCACCGGTCCATGTGATCGCGCACAAGCTCGGTCCCGCTTTCGCCGCCGGGAACGCCGTCGTGCTGAAGCCGGCGCCCCAGGGATCGGCAGTCGGACTTTTGATCGCGGAGCTGTTCCGGGCAGCGGGCCTGCCGCCGCGCGCTCTCCAAGTCGTGCCCGGGCGTGCCGCTACCGGCGAGGCCCTCGTGTCGCATCCCGGAGTCGACATGGTGAACTTCACCGGCAGCGGTCGCGCGGCGGAGGCGCTGCTGCGCTCCGCGGGGCTCAAGCGGGTCACGCTCGAGCTCGGCGGTAACGCGGCGGTCGTGATCCACGAGGACGCGACTTGGGAGAAGGCGGTCGCCGCGTGCGTCGGCGCAGCCTACGGCATCACCGGCCAGAGCTGCGTATCGCTCCAGCGGCTGTACGTGCACGCTTCGTTGTTCGACCGCGTCGCTGCGCGGTTCGCGGAGCTGTCGGCTGCGCTGCGCGTGGGCGACACGCTATCGGCCGACACGGATGTCGGCGTCATGGTGAGCGAGGAGGCCGCCGTGCGTGTGAAGGAGTGGATCGACGAGGCCATCGCCGACGGCGCGAAGGCGCTCTGCGGCGCGCGTCGCGACGGTGCGGCCGTCTGGCCGACGGTGCTCATCGGCGTCAAGCCGAAGATGCGCGTCGTGTGTGAGGAGGTCTTCGGCCCCGTCGTGAGCCTGCTGCCCTATGAAGATCTCGACGCGGCGCTCGACGCCGTCAACGATTCGCCGTGGGGCCTCGCCAGTGGCATCTTCACGCGGTCGCTCGATGTCGCGCTCCTCGCGGCGCGGCGGCTGCGCACGGGTGTCCTGAACGTGAATGGACCATCGCGCTATCGCGTGGAGCACATCCCCTATGGCGGGCTCAAGCTCTCCGGGTGGGGTAAGGAAGGTCCGCGCTACGCCATCCAGGAGATGACCGAGATGAAGACGGTCATCGTTTCGCCTTCGTAGGAGAAGAGATGCCGACCTTCGGGATCGCCGTCTTCCCTGAGCACAACCCGCGTCGCTTCGCCGACCTCTGCAGGCGCGTCGATGCCGCGATGTTCGAGCAGCTCTGGATCCCGGACGAGCGCTTCTTCCGGGATCTCGCTGTGCAGCTGACGCTCGCCGCCAGCAGTACGACACGTGTCCGGATCGGGTCCGCTGTGACCGACCCGTTCATCCGGCATCCCGCGCTCACGGCCACGCTCATGGCGTCGGTCGATGAGGTGGCGGGCGGCAGGCTCGTCGCCGGCGTCGGAGCCGGAGTGAGCGGCTTCAAGCAGCTCGGCATCAAGCAGGAGCGCCCTCAGCTCGCGATCCGCGAGGGCGTCGCGCTCATGCGAGCGCTCTGGAAGGGCGGGAGCGTCGACTTCGACGGCAAGACGACGAGCTTCCACGGCGTCGGCCTCGACTTCACGCCTATCCGCCCCGAGATCCCCGTCTGGATCGCCGGCCGCGGCCCGGCGGTACTCGAGCTGGCGGGCGAGGTCGCGCAGGGCGTCATGGTCGGCGCGCTCGCCTCGGAGCCCGGCCTGCGCTACGCCAATGAGCACATCGACAAGGGGCTCGCAAAGCGAGGACGCGACGCCTCCTCCATCACGCGCGCGGTGTGGTTGCACACCGCGATCGCGGAGGACGGCCAGGCGGCCCGCGACGCGGTGCGGACGATCGTTGCCGGCGCGCTCGTTTCGAGCCTCGGCGTGTTGCGCGAGATTGGCCTCCCGCTGTCAGACGACCTGGTGTGCTCGCTCCAGGGCGTGACCTACGGGATGAACAATCCAGAGATGCAACGGGTCGCCAAGACACTCAGCGACGACGTCCTCCAGCACCTCAGTGTCGGGGGTACACCGCGCGAAGTGCATGCCCGGATGGTCGAGCTCGCGGGCATGGGAATCCAGCATGTCGCGGTCGTACCCTGGCTCGCGCAGGGGCAGCGCCTCGAGGAGTTCATCGACCTGCTGTCGGACGTCGCGCGCGAGACCATACAGGTGGCGCGATGACCTCGGCGGCGCGCACGATCGGGAAGCGGCTGCACGCGGCCGGGATCCGCTACGTCATGGGGCATCCGGGCGGCGAGGTCGTCGACCTCATCGACGGCTTCCGCGAGGAAGGACTCGATTTCGTGCTCACCAAGCACGAGACTGCGGGCGCGTTCATGGCCGACGCGATCGGCAGCTACACCGGCATTCCCGGGGTCGCGGTCGGGACGCTCGGCCCGGGTGCGACGAATCTCGTGACCGGCGTCGCGCACGCGCACCTGGACCGTTCGCCGATGCTCGCGATCACCGGACAGCTGCCGGTCGACCGTTACGAGATATGCACGCACCAGAAGCTCGAACTCGGGGCGATCTTCGCACCGATCACGAAGTGGCACGCCCGCGTCACGGCCGAGAACGCGGGCGTCGTGACTGACCGCGCGCTGCGGGTTGCGGTGCGACACCGGCCCGGGCCCGTCTTCCTCGAGATCCCGTCTGACGTTCCGCGCCAAACCGCAAAGGACGGAATGGCAGCTGACCCGGCGATCGCGGCGGTCGCGCGTTTCGGCGCGGAGGCGGGGGCACCGGCCGCGCAGCTGCTTCGCGCGAGCGCACGGCCGGTGCTCCTCGCCGGGATGGACGCGATGACCGACGCGGCGGCGACGGCGATCCGTCGTCTCGCGGAGACCTGGTCGATCCCGGTCATGGTCAGCCCCAAAGCGAAGGGCGTGTTCCGCGAGGACCATCCGCTGTTCCTCGGGACCATCGAGATGCTCGGGACCGGGAAACTGTTCGAGTACATCGATGGCTGCGATCTCGTGGTCATGGCCGGCTTCGAACCGGTCGAGTTCGATCGCGATTGGACCGCGCCGGCGCCGATCATCCACATCGGCCCGCTGCCGAACGACGACCTCTACTACCACGCCCAGGCCGAGCTCGTGGGTCCGGTGGCGCTGGGCGTCGACGCGCTCCTCGAGGCGGCGGGCGCACCCGCGCCGCCGAGGCCGCTCGACGACGTCGCGCGCTTCCGACGAGAGTTCCGCGAGTTCGTCGCGCCGACGCGCGACGGTATGACCGCGCAGGCCGTGCTCGCGCAGCTGCGCGACGCCCTTCCGGAGGATGCGATCGTCACCTGCGACGTCGGATTCAACAAGGCCGTCACCGGTCAGTGCTGGCCGGCCTACCGTCCGAAGACCTTCTTCATGTCGAACGGGCTCTCCTCGATGGGCTATGGCCTGCCGGCGGCGCTCGGCCTTCAGCTGGTGAATCCCGACCGCCGCGTCGCCTGCGTCATCGGCGACGGCGGATTCTCGATGCTTCTCGGAGAGGTCGAGACGGCAGTGCGTCGCTCGCTGCCCGTCCTCATCGTCGTGCTCGCCGACGAAGCGCTCTCGCAGATCAAGGTAGGGCAGGAGCGGAAGGGGCTCCCCGCGACCGGCACGACCTTCGGCGCGCTCGACTATGTCGCGCTGGCGCGCGCGTTCGGCGCGTCGGGACGTGAGGTCGCTTCGCCCGCCGAGTGTGCGGAGGCATTCGCCTGGGCCGCGACCACGGGCAAGCCAACGATCGTCGCCGCCCACGTCGACCCGAAGGGATACGTGCTCTAACCCGATGGCCCGCAGCGCCGAGATCGTCATCGTCGGCGGCGGCATCATCGGCGTGTCCATCGCGTACCACCTCGCGCTCCATGGCGCGCGGGGCATCATTGTCATCGAGCGGGAGATGGAGCTCGGCACCGGCGCGACCTCAAAGGCGACCGGCGGGATCCGCCACCAGTTCTCGACGCCGGTCAACGTCCGACTGAGTCAAGTGAGCTCGTCGCACTTCGCCGGCTTCGAGGCGGAGACGGGCATCGATATCGGGTGGCGTCAGCACGGCTACCTGTTCATGGCGACGCCCGGTGCGGAGTGGGACGCGCTGCAGCGGAGCGCTGCGCTGCAGGTGAGCCTCGGCGTGCCCACGCGCCTCGTGACGCCGGCGGACATGCAGGGACTCGTGCCGCAGCTGCGGGTCGACGATCTTGCCGGCGGCACGTTTTGCCCCATCGACGGCTCGGCGAATCCGACGGCCGCGCTGCAGGGCTATCTCGGCGTCGCACGCCGGCTCGGCGTTCGGCTAGTGACCGGTGCCGAGGTGATCGCGATCGACGCAAGCGGTGGCCGCGTCGCGGGCGTGCGCGCTGCGAATGGCGACCGGTACGCGGCGGACGTCGTCATCGATGCGGCGGGACCGCGTGTAGCGGACGTTGCGGCGCTCGCCGGCGCGACGGTGGAAGCGCGGCCCTTCCGCCGCCAGGTGTTTGTGATGTCGCGCGACCCCGAGTTGCCCTCGGGAATGCCGTTTATCGTCGATCTCGCCACCGGCTGGTACATCCACCAGGAGGCGAACGGGAGGCTGTTGTTCGGCGGCACCGACCGCGACAACCGTCCGGGGCTCGAGCCCGTCGTCGACTGGGACGGGTTCGACCGCGTCGCGAACGCGGCCCTGCACCGGGCGCCCGCCGTGGCGGAGCGAGTCCGCGTCGAGACAGCGTACACCGGCATTCGCACTCTCACACCGGATTTCCACGCGATCGTGGGCGCGGTCGGGCCGCTGGCCGGCTTCATCGTGGCCAGTGCCTGCAACGGACACGGCTTCATGCACGCCCCCGCGGTGGGTCAGATCGTCGCGGAGATCGTCCTCAACGGCGCGGCGCGAAGCCTCGATATCGCCCCGCTCTCTCCCGATCGCTTCGCGAAGCGCGCCGGGCGGGATGAGGCCGTGATGTTCTAGAGAGGACAAGATGCTCACGGCCGAGATGCGTCAGTTCCTCGTCGGGCCGCGCTTCGCCGTGCTCGCCACGATCGGTCCCGACGGCGCGCCGCGGCAGACCGTGATCTGGTACGAGCTTCACGGCGACCGCATCCTCTTCAACACCAAGCGCGGCCGGGGCAAGGAACGCAACCTCGCGCGCGATGGGCGCGTGTCGCTCTGCGTAGAGGACGGATATCGCTTCGTGTCGATCGACGGTCGCGTCGTGGAGGAGATCGGCGACCAGGATGTCGCCAGGGCGGACATCCTCCGGCTTGGCGTGCGCTACGACGGCGCGGTCGAGGCCGCTCGGCAGTGGCAGGAGCGATGGTCGCACGAACAGCGCGTGACCTACCTCATGACGATCGAGCGCGTTCACGCGCCCGGCTTCGGCGGATCCTAGCGGCGCAGTCGCGGGTCCAGCGCGTCGCGAAGGCCGTCGCCGACGAGGTTGAACGACAGCACCAGCAGCATGATCGCCATGCCGGGTGCGATGGTGATGTGTGGCGCCTGCTGGATGTACTCGCGGCCGCTCCGCAGCATGAGACCCCACTCTGGCGTGGGCGGCTGTGCCCCAAGACCGAGGAACGAGAGGCCCGCGACCGAGAGGATCGCGTTGGCGAGCTGGACCGTCGAGAGGACGATGATCGACGCCGACACGTTCGGGAGGATGTGGCCCCACAGGATCCGGCCTGTCGGAGCTCCGGTGCTCACGGCGGCGACCACATACTCGTTGCGCTTCACGGATAGCACGTTGCCGCGAACTAGCCGGCTGAACGCCGGTATGGTGGCGATGCCGATCGCGATGGTCGCGTTCTGCAGCGTCGGTCCGAGCACGGCGACGATGACGATCGCGAGCAGGAACGCTGGGAACGCGAGCATCCCGTCCACGAAGCGCATCGCGAGACCTTCGACGAAGCCGCCGGCGTATCCCGCGACGAGTCCGAGCGGAACGCCGATCACGAGGCCGATGAGCACGACGAACACGCCCGATACGAGAGTCTGATTCGCTCCGTACATGAGGCGGCTGAGCACGTCACGGCCGAGCTCATCCATACCGAGGAGGTGCTGTGGCGATGGCGGTGTGCGCCGGAGACTCAGCGTCTGCTCGATCGGGTCGTACGGCGCGAGTAGAGGCGCGGTGATGGCCGCGAGCACGATGAGGGCGATGATGACGAGACCGAGGACAGCGGCGCGGTCGCGCATGAAGCGGCGTGCGGTCTCCCGCCACAGCGACACACTCGCCCGCGGCACGACCGTCGCGCGCCTCGTCGTGCCCTGGCCGGTCATACGTCGACCTGCGGGCGGCGCAGGTGCCAGTCGGTCTCGCGCTGGTACGCCGCGCCGATCGCGAGGATCGTCGGCTCCGCGAAGAGATCGCCGATCACGGATAGGCCGAGAGGCAGGCCGTTCGCCCCGAATCCCATTGGCACCGACAGTTCTGGGATCCCAGCGATCGCGCCGAGCACGGCGTTCCCCCCGCGGCGCCCGCGTCGATAGGCGAGGAGATCCGCGTCGAGGGGCGTCGCCTCCGTCAGCACGGTGGGCGCCACGAGCGCGTCAACGTCATGGAACAGCGCGCGGATACCGCGCGCCGCGCGCTCGCGTGCCTGTACCGCGCGGACGTATGCGAGCGCCGGGCGGTCGAGGTAGGCGCGCAGCCCGTCGCGCTGCGCCGGGTCGGTGAGCGCCTGGACGGCGGGCCCCCGGATGAACTCCTCATGCGCGGCGAGGGTCTCGCCGGCTGCGATACCGTCGTACAAGGAGAGGTAGTCCTCGCGCGGGAGCGTGACCGCCTGGAGGCGATGGCCGCCGCGCCGCAGCACCGCGAGCGCGTCCTCGAACCGTCGGCCCGTGTCGGGCGCGCCTGCGAAGTCCGTGGCGAGGACGCCGACGCGGAAGCGTCGCGCGGGTGTGGGCGCGATGCGGGCCCGCACGACCGTCCAGTCGTCCGGGTCGGGGCCGGCGATGGCTCGCAGCACCGCGCCGCAGTCCGCAGCGGAGCGCGCCAGCGGGCCGACCTTGTCCATGCTCCACGCGAGCGTCATCGCGCCGTGACGGCTCACTACGCCGAACGACGGTCGGAGGCCGCTCGCCCCGCAGAACGCCGCCGGCAGGACGAGCGACGCCCCGGTCTCGGAGCCCAGCGCGAACGGCACGAGCCCCGCGCCGACGGCCGCCGCGGAGCCCGACGACGAGCCGCCGCTCCAGCGCGTCGCGTCCCACGGATTGCGGCACGCGCCGTCGATCGAGGCCGCGCACTCACGGTAGCCGCCCGCGCCGGCGAGCTCGATCATCGCGAGCTTGGCGACGAGCACGGCGCCCGCGTTACGCAGGCGCGTGACGACGGTCGCGTCGCGGTGGGGGATGCGGTCGCGATACGGCGGGGCTCCCCAGCGCGTGGGGATGCCGGCGGTGTCGAGGAGGTCCTTCGCGCCGTAGGGGATGCCGCAGAGCGGTCCGGCGCGCCCGGCGCGGAGCGCACGGTCGGCCGCGCGCGCCTCGCGCTCGGCGCGCTCGGGCGTGAGCGTCGCGACGGCCCCGAGCGTGCGGCCAGTGCGCTCGAGCGCGCCGAGCGTGACGCGCGCGACGTCGAGCGCCGAGACCTCGCGACGGCGCAGCAGGCGCCGCAGGCTGGGGATCGATACGAACGCGATCTCGCTCACGAGTACCTGATCCGCGGATCGAGGAACGCATAAACGAGATCGACGAGGAGGTTCACGATGATGAACGTCGTGGCGATGAGCAGGACCGCGCCGCGGATCGTCGGATAGTCACGCGAGAAGACCGCCGTCACGACGAGCCGGCCGACACCAGGCCAGTTGAACACGGTCTCGGTGAGAGCGGCCCCCGCCAGCAGCTGTCCGAACTGGAGTCCGGCCACGGTGACCACCGGGATGAGCGCGTTCTTCATGCCGTGGCGCAGGATCACCGTCCACGTGCGCAGGCCCTTCGACCGCGCGGTGCGTATGTAGTCCTCGCCGAGGACGTCGAGCATGGAGGAGCGCATGAGCCGCACGATGACCGCGAGGGAGAACGTCGAGAGTGAGACGGCGGGCAGGATGAGATGGGAGAGCTCGCTTTCGACCGTTCCGTCCCCGCGACCCGAGGTCGGGAGCCAGCCGAGCTGCACCGAGAAGTAGTAGATCAGCAGCAGGCCGGACCAGAAGATCGGCATCGAGACCGTCACGAGCACGACGACGCGCGTGATCTGATCCAAGACGCCGCCGCGTCCGACCGCGGTGATTACGCCGAGCGGGAGCCCGACGGCGAGGGCGATCGCCATCGCGGCCACGGCAAGCTCCAAGGTTGCGGGCCAGGTCCGTGCGAGCTCGCCTGCGACCGAAAGGCGCGTGCCGAACGATCGGCCGAGGTCACCGCGCAGGAGATTCTCAAGGAACAGGAGGTATTGCTGTGGCAGAGGCAGGTCGAGTCCGAATTGATTCCGCAGCTGCGCGATCGATTGCGGCGTCGCGTCCTGGCCCAGCATGAGCACCGCGGGATCCCCCGGCGTGAGCTGCATGAGCAGGAACACGACGATCGAGACGACGAGCAGCAGTGGGATCGCCACCAGCAGCCGCCGAAGGATGTAGGCGCCCATCCAACTAGCCGCGCGCCGGACGCGATCGTCGGGGCGTCACACGATGGTCAGCTCGCGGCGGCAGTTCGACAGGTACTCATGGCCGGTCTCGGTCACGAGGACGATGTCCTCGATCCGGAACCCGCCCACGCTGAAGTCGTAGATTCCCGGCTCGATCGCGAACGTCATCCCGGGCTGCATGGTCGTCTTCTCGCCGAGGCCGACCGACGGGATCTCGTGCACTTCGAGCCCGATGCTGTGTCCGGTGCGGTGCAGCATGTACTCCTTGTAGCCGCGCCTTACGAGCTCAGTCTCGGCGATCCTGTCGACCTCTTCGCAGCTGATCGCCGGCTTTACCGCGTCGACGGTCATCGCGCTGACCTCGCGCGCCACCTCGTACATCTCGCGCTGCTTCGGCGTGGCGCTACCGACGAAGAAGGTACGGGTGAGATCGGACCAGTAGCCGTTGTAGACGGCGCCGAAGTCGAAGGTGACGCCGTCACCTTTCCTGATCTTTCGGTCTGTCGCATACGGGTTCATCATCTTGTATCGCTCCGGCCCGGCTTGCACGATGATGAAGCCGCGGTAGTCGCTCCCCTCCTTCATGTAGACCTGCCCCATGATCCCCTGGAGCTCGCGCTCGGTCATGCCCTCGCGCACGCCGTCGAGCACCGCCTGGTACCCAGCGTCGGTGATCCTGCTCGCGCGCCGCAGGTACTCGATCTCCTGCTTGCTCTTGACCGCGCGCAGCTTCCAGAACAGCCCGGTCACGTCGGCCCACTCGACCTTGGGGAGTATGCCCTTGAGCTGGCCGAACTGCTCGATGCTCATGCCGATCCGCTGGCCAAAGCCCTGCTCGATCCCGATCCGTCCGCTCGCGAGCTTGCGCTCCTCGATGACGATGCGCGCGGCGTTCAGCGAGTCGGCCGCGATCACGGGCTGCTCGCCTCTCCACGCGACCGATCCGGGAGGCGCGCCCCATGAACGGATGTCCTCGATCCACGACACCTCTTCGCCGACGCCGACCTCGAGTGTCGGAAGGATGAGGACCGGCGCGCCCGACGCGGGCACAAGGCACAGGAATGGGCGGAAGTTGCTGTCGAAGAGGTTCGTCCGATAGCCGGAGATGTAAACGAGGTTGTTTGGCGCGGACACCAGCGCGGCGTCGAGCTTTGCCTCGCGCAGCGCCGCCTGAGCGCGCGCGAGCCGCTCACGGTATTCGTCCACCGAGAACAACATCTGGGAATGCATCCATTGCCCTCCTGGTAACTTTGTCTGGAGCCGCGTGAGTGCGCCGACCGCGAGAGTAGCCTGCGGCCTGCGCGGATACAAGCGTATACAATCTGCCTCCGGCGTGAGCCCCCTGCGCGTCGCCCACGAGTTCGAGGTCGCGGCGGATGAGGCCGTCGTGTGGCGCGCGCTCGCCGACGTCCCGGCGGTGCTCGCGTGCATCCCGGGGACGCGCGTCGTCGGCACTCGCGGCGACGGCCGGTACGACGCGGCGATCGGCGTCCGATACGGCGCGATCGGGCTCGAGTTCCGCGGAGTGGCCGAGGTTCGGTACGACGACGCGGCTCGCGTTGTCCACATCGCGGCGAAGGGACGGGACCGCTCGGGCGCCACGCACGGTGCGGCAGACCTGTCGCTAGGCCTCGAGCAGCGCGCGGCCCAGACCCGGCTGCGCCTCGGGGGCACAGTCGACCTCTCTGGAGCGCTCGCTCAGGTACCGGCGGCGGGCGCCTATGCTCTCGTCGACCGCCTCATGTCGTCGTTCGGCGACCGGCTCGCGGCACGCATCGAAGGGCGGGCCGAATGAAGGTCTATCAGGGCATCGCCGAGGTCCTCGCGCGCGAGGGCGTCGAGGCCGTGTTCGCGGTCATGGGCGACGCGAACATGCGCTGGCTCGTCGAGCTCGGGCGCTTCTCGCAGGTCCGCGTGTACTACGCGCGCCACGAGAACTCCGCGGTCGCGATGGCAGACGGCTACGCCCGCGCGACGGGGAGGTTGGGTGTCTGCACGGTCACCTCCGGACCCGGGCTCGCGCTGACTGCGGATTCGCTCGTGACCGCGCGGAATCACGGGAGTCCCGTGCTGCTCATCGCGGGTGACACGCCCGTGGGAATGGGCCAGCACATCCAGGAACTCGACCAGCGCCGTTTCGCCCACGCGCTCGACATCGAGTCCGTCGACGTGACGAGCCCCGACGCGGCGATCGACGAACTCGAGCTCGCGCTTTCGATCGCCGTGTCCCGGGCGGTGCCTGTCGTGGTCAACGTCCCCACCGACTTGCAGGATGCCGAGCAGCGCTGGGAGGTCGATCCCGTCCCGATGCGCGAGCGCATGCCGGCGCGGCTCGATCCCATTCCCGGCCCGGCGTCAGTCGCGGCCGTCGCCGAGCTGCTGGCGACCGCCGAGCGCCCCATCATCATCGCGGGCCGCGGCGCCACCGGCGCCCGGGCGGAGATCGATCGCGTCGCCGGACACGCGGGCGCACTCGTCGCGACGACGCTGCTGGCCAAGGGCTTCTTCGTGGACGACCCCTTCGAGCTGGGCATCGCCGGACTGTTCAGCCACGATCGCGCGCAGGAGCTCTTCGCGCAGGCGGACCTCGTGCTCGCCGTCGGCGCGACGCTGAACCATTACACCACCGAGAGCGGCGTGCTCTTCCCGGCGGCGACGCTCGTGCAGATCGACATTCGCCCGTTCGCCGCACGTCCGGGAGCGCGGCCCGCGCAGCACTATCTTCAGGGGGATGCCCGGTCGACGATGGCGGCCATCGCCGACGCGCTCGAGCGCTCTGTGCCCGGCCGCGAGGGTCTGCGGACCGACGCGATGGCAGCGTCCCTGCGTGAGATGCGCGAGCATGCCCTGCGCGTCGACGACGAGGCCTCGCGCGGCGGGCTCGATCCGCGTTCCGCGATGCGGGCGGTTGACGCGCTCTTGGGCGGTGACGCGCTCTTCACGGTCGGCATGGGCCACTTCTGGTGGTTCGCGATCAACTACCTGCGCGGGGGCGTCGAACGATCCTTCCTCTTCAGTCACGACTTCGGGTCCATCGGTCAGGCTCTGCCGATCGCGATCGGCGCGGCGGTCGGGCGGCCCGGTACGCGCGTCGTCGCTGTCGAGGGCGACGCGAGCGTGCTCATGTGCGTCCAGGAGCTCGACACCGCGTCGCGATATGGCATCCCGGTGTGGGTTGTCGTGATGGACGACGGCGGCGTCGCGGCCGAGTACCACCACCTCCGGGCCGTCGGGATGGATCCAAGCGATGCCGTCCTGCGTCGGCCGGATCTTGCCGCCGTGGCGCGCGGGTTCGGCGCGGTGGGCGTCCAGGTCGACAGCCTGGACGAGCTGCGTTTCGCCCTCGCCGACCGGGCGCCCGGTCCACACCTGCTTGACGTCCGTATCACGCGAGAAGTCATCGCGGAGCCCTATCGGAAGCTCTGGTATCCCGAAGGTGCACCGAACACTGGTTAGACGGATACAAGCGTATACAATCGCCGGGCCACGCCGGTTGCCGCGTCGCGGGGATGAGCGGGAGCACCGGCGGCCACATGGGAGGGTCGCGTCATGAGACTCCGGTTCGTCACCTTCGCGCTCACATTCCTCGTTGCGGCTTCCGCGTGCGCGCCCGCGTCGACGACGGGCGGCGGGACGTCCGGCGCGCCGGCGGCCTCGCAGACGCCGAAGATGGGCGGAACGCTCACGGTCGGCACATCGCAGGACGTGCTCACTCTCGATCTGCCCAACTACCGGAGCACGCAGGACCTCCTCGTCGGAGGCCTCATCTTCGACACCCTCGTCGGCTACGACAACGGGAAGTTCACGCCGCAGCTCGCGACTTCGTGGAAGCAGACCGACGACCAGACCTACACATTCACGTTGCGCCAGGGCGCGAAGTTCACGGACGGAACGCCGCTCGACGCCGCCGCGGTGAAGACCTGGTTCGAGCGAGCGAAGACGCAGCTCAAGGCGCAGCGCTTCTACGGCGACATCGACACCATCACGACGAGTGGCAACGACATCACATTCAAGCTGAAGCGCACGTTCACGCCGTTCATGGGAAACCTCGCGTTCGCCGTCGGCGGCATCCAGAGCCCGGCCTCGATCCAGAAGTACGGCCAGGACATCGTGCGCAACCCCGTCGGCACCGGGCCGTACAAGCTCACCTCCTGGGTCCAGGGCGACAAGATGGTCCTTGAGCGCAACCCCGACTACTGGGGGCCGAAGCCGAACATTGATCAGATCGTCGTGAAGTACGTCGCCGACGAGAGCACGCGCATGGCGAGCCTCCAGTCCGGCGAGCTCGACGTCATCCAGAACGCGCCGCCGGCGCGCGCGTCGGAGATCAAGTCGAGCAAAGACATGCAGCTCATCACGCTTCCGTACGCGCAAAGCTTCTGGCTCGGATTCGTGGCCACGAACCAGTACCTGAAGGACCCGCGCGTCCGTCAGGCGATCGCGATGATGGTGGATCGCGAGGTCCTGGTGAAGGACGTCACCGAGGGTATCGCGCGCACGGCGACCGGGTTCATCCCGCCCGAGCTCGAGCCCGCGACGGTGAAGCCGGTCACCGGCGACGCGACGAAGGCGAAGCAGCTGCTCGCCGACGCCGGCTACCCGAACGGTTTCACAATCGATCTCTGGACGCCGAATGGGACGTACCTCAAAGACAAGGAGATAGCGCAGGCCGTGCAGGCGCCGCTGAAGTCGATCGGTGTCACCGCGAACATCAAGGTCCTCGCCTATGCGGCCTACGCGGACGGGATGGCACGCCGCGAGGCGGGCCTCTTCGTCCTCGGCTGGGCGCATACCCCGTCGCCCGACTCGTTCTATCGCGGCGTGTTCTATAGCACGAGCGCGTCGAACTGGTCGGGGTACAAGAACCCGAACGTCGACAAGCTCATCGATCAAGCCGTCGCGCAATCGTCCTACGAGGCGGCGGCGAGAATCTGGCAGCAGATCGACCAGATGCTGGTTGACGACGGGGCGGGCGCGCCGATCTACTGGTCGACCCTCATCTACGCCGCGCGCAAGAGCGTGCACGGCTTCGTCCCCACGCCGTTCGGCGAGTGGGACCTGTCGAACGCCTGGGTGGAATAGGAGCAGGGTCATGCCGAAGGATCTGCGCACCTACCTCGCGGACCTCGAGCGCGAGCTCCCGGAGGAGTTCGTCCGCGTCGAGCGCGAGATCAGTGCCGAGTTCGAGGTGACCGCGGTGCTCCAGCACCTCGACGATGCCGGACGCTTCCCGGCCGTCCTCTTCGAGAACGTGCGCGACCTCAGCGGGAGGCCTGGGCACCGAGCGCTCATGAATGTCGTCGCGAGCCGGCGGCGCATCGCGCTCGCGGTCGGGCTCCGGCCCGATCAGTACCGGACCGAAGTGACGCATCGCATCGCGAGTGCGGGTAACGAGCCGCGGCCCACCGTGACCGTCCCGCGCTCCGACGCGCCCGTGAAGGAGTTCGTATTCATCGGGAAGGACGTGGACCTCCGGAACTTTCCGATCATCCGGCAGCACGAGATGGACGGCGGTCCCTTCTTCACGATGAACATGATCAACGTCGATCCAGAGACCGGGACCTACAACGGTGCGTTCCAACGGCTCATGTATCGCTCACCGAACGAGACCGGAACGTGTATGGCACCCTTCGACACGTACGCGATCTATAAGCGCTACCAGGCGATGGGGAAGGCTTGCCCGATCGCCTACGTCATGGGTCATCACCCCGCCTTCGAGCTCGCGATGGGGATGCGCCTGCCGTTCACGACGAGCGAGTACGAGGTCGCGTCGAACCTCATGGGCGAGCCCCTCAGGCTCGTTGAGTCGGAGACATTCGCCGACAAGCTTCTCGTGCCCGCGGACGCCGAGATGGTCATCGAGGGCTACATGCCGCCCGACGTGATGAAGGCCGAAGGCCCGTTCGGCGAGTGGTCGGGCTACTACAGCGGGCAGCGCCAGGGCGAGATCGTGAAGGTGACTGCGATCACGCATCGAGCCGACCCGATCCTGCGCACGATCTTCGCCGGACATCGCGAACACACTAGCCTCGGCGGTTGGGAGGGTGAGATCTTCCGGCGCGCCTCCCAGGCCGTCCCGGGCGTGCGCGCGGTCAGCGTGGCGCCGTCCGGCGTCGGAATGCACGTCTACATCTCACTGAAGAAGCGCGTCGACGGCGATCCGAAGGCAGCGGCACTTGCTGCCGCGAGCGTCGGCTTCGCGAAGCTCATTATCGTGGTTGACGACGACATCGACGTCTTTCAGGAAGAGCAGGTCTGGTGGGCCGTCGCCGTGCGCTTCCAGGCCCACGACATCGACGTCATCCGCGGCGTCAAGGGGTCGATCATCGATCCCTCGAACATCCACCCGACGGCGCACAGCCTGGCGATCATCGACGCGACTGAGGCAAAGTCACGGCCGTTCCCGACGCGGCTGCGTGTGCCCGAGAAGGTCCTGCAGCGCATCAAACTCGAGGACTACGTACCGGGCCGCGACCGCGTGAAGGTCTCGTAGGAGGGCGCGATGTCAGCCATCCACTGGCTCACCTGCCCGAAATGTGCGTACCGCTTCTACATCCTCGAGGAGCACGCGGGATTCGGATATCTGTGGTTCTGCCCGTCGTGCCAGCACGAGTTTCGGGAGGCCGAACAGCGAGCGGCGCGAACACCACGGGCATCGACCACCGCAAGTATGTAGGGAGGACATCAGCCATGCGCTCCGCGTCACGCGTCGGATCCGGCGGGCGAACCATTGCCCTCGCGCTCACCTTCCTCCTCGCGGCCTGCAGCGGCGCGCCGTCGACGGCGTCGAACGCTCCATCCGCCGCGGCTTCGTCCTCCGCGAAGGCCGGCGGCACGCTCACGATCGGAACCTCCACCGACGTCCTGACGCTCGACATGGCGAACTACCGCAGCGGTCAGGACTGGCTCGTCGGCTCCCTCATCTTCGACACACTTGTCGCCTTCGGCTCCGATGGCCAGCCAAACCCCTCGCTCGCTGAGTCCTGGAAGCAGATTGACCCGACGACCTACCAGTTCACGCTGCGCAGCGGTGTGAAATTCCAGGACGGTACGCCCCTCAACGCCGCCGCGGTGAAGGCGCAACTCGAGCGCGCCGCGCAGGGCAACTTTGGCAAGAGCTACTACTTCATGATCGACAAGATAACGCCGACGGACGACACGCATCTCACGATCAACTTGAAGCAGCCATACGCGCCGTTCCTCAACAACCTCGCGATCGTCACCGCGGGCATCGAGAGCCCGGCATCGGTCCAGAAGTACGGCGACAACGTGGGCCGCAACCCGTCAGGCACCGGTCCGTTCAAGTTGACGAACTGGGTCCCCGGCGAGTCGATGACGCTCGAGCGCAATCCCGACTATTGGGGCACGAAACCGAAGCTCGACAAGATCGTAATCAAATTCATTGCCGACGAGAGCACGCGCATGGCGGCGCTGGACGCGGGAGAGATCGACGTCGTCCAGAACCCGCCGCCGGATCGCGCGAAGGATCTGCGCAGCAGCACGAAACTGCAGCTCATCAACGGGCCGTACGCGCAGACGATCTGGCTCGGGTTCAACTCGAGCAATCCGATCCTGTCGAAGCTGCCGGTGCGACAGGCGATCATGGCCGCGGCCGATCCGAAGCCGCTCGTCTCCGACGTGACCGAGGGCATCGCCAGGCAGGCGACGGGTTTCATCCCGCCGGAGGTCATGAAGGACACCGTCACGCGCCCGGCGATCGACACGGCGAAGGCGAAGCAGCTGTTGGCGTCGGCGGGCTATCCCAACGGGTTCACCATCGACCTCTGGGTCACGACGGGCCGCTACCTGCGCGACAAGGAGATCGCGCAGGCGTTGCAGGCGCCGCTCAAGGCCATAGGCGTCAACGTGAACATTAAGGCGATGGACTATGCGGCGTTCTCGTCAGGCATGGGCCGGCGCGAGGCGGGTCTGTTCATCCTCGGCTGGGGCAGCACGAGGAACCCCGACACCATGCTGCGCGCGAACTTCTACTCGAAGAGCGCGTCGAACTGGTCCGCCTACCAGAACCCGAAAGCGGACGAGCTGCTCGACGGCGCCGTGAACCAGTCGTCGTACGACGCGGCGACGAAGATGTGGGCACAACTCGACCAGTTCCTCATTGACGATGCGGCAGGCGTACCGATCTACTGGTCCAGCGCCCTCTACGCCGCGAAGAAGTCCGTCCAGAACTTCGTGCAGACCCCGCTCGGTCTCTTCGACCTGAACAACACGACGGTGCAGTGACCCGATACGTCGCCGAGCGCCTCTCGGGGGCGAAGATCGCGATCATCGGGGGCGGCGCCATCGGCGCCGCCCTCGCGTATCGCCTCGCGCAGGCGGGCGCGTCGGTCACGCTCGTCGAGCGGGCATATCCGGGCTCCGGAACGACGGGGCGATCGTTTGCCTGGATCAATGGCTTCCGCAAGTTCCCTCGCGAATACCACCAGCTGAATGCGCGCGGCATCCGCGAGCACACGAGCCTTCGGGACGAGCTCGGCGGTGATTGGCTGCACACGGACGGCGGTCTCTTCTGGATCACCGACGACGATGCCGACGCGGTCGCCGCGCTCCATCAGTCGGTGCGGCAGATGCGCGACTGGGGGTATCGGGTCGACCGCGTCGCGCCCGACGTCGTCGTCCACGAACTCGAGCCGGACCTCACGATCGGCGCGGAGCAGGTGAGCGAGATCTATGTGTGCCCGAACGAGGGTTGGATAGAGACCGTCCGCATGGCGCAAGCGCTCATCCGCGCCGCAATGGAGCGGTACGGTGCGCGCGTCGTGCGCTCGTCGGTCGCCTCGCTCCCGCGCTCGGGCGCTGGCGTCGGAGGCGTGGGGTTGGCCGACGGCACCGAGATCGCCGCCGACGTCGTGGTGAACGCCTCCGGACCGGAGGCGGCGAGCGTCGCCGCTCTGGCCGGCGTCGCGCTACCGGTGCGGCGGCAGCCGGGCGTGCTATTCGTGACCGAGCCGGCGCCCGTGAGCCTCAGACACGTCGTGCGCTCGCCCGGCTGCAACCTCCGGCCCGACGGTGGCGGGCGCGTGATGATCCAGCGCGAGGCGTTCGACACGCGCCTCACGGATCCCCCCGATCGGCTCGTGGCCGAGGCACTCGCGTCGGAGGCGCTCGACCACGCGTCACGCCTCGCCAAGGGCCTCGCGGGAATCCGCGTCGAGGCGGTGCGCGTCGGGGTCCGTCCGATGCCCCGCGATGGCCATCCGATCGTCGGGTTCGAGCCGCGCGTGCCGGGGCTCTACGAGATCCTGACTCATAGCGGGATCACGCTGTGCGCCGTGCTCGCGCGCCTCGTCACCGAGGAGCTCTGCGGCGGATCCGTGCCGGAGCTCGAGCCCTACCGCCCGGAGCGGTTCGTCGTCGGATAGCGCGCTCCGCAGCGTGGCGCGAGATAAGAATCGATGTACACAGCGGGCAATCAGCCCGTGCATTCCTACGCGCGCCCGGCTCTGCCAAACGCACCGAGCTGAAGTCCGCTTGCGCCCTTCAGGGCTCAGCGAGCCGCCGACGATGGCGCGGTCGATGCCGAGCGCGTCGAGGAAGCCCGCGAGATCGTTCGCGAGGTCCGCCGCCGTCCACGGCCCCGGTGGCGACGACGACCGGCCGGTCCCGCGGCGGTCGTAGGCGAGGACGCGGTAGCGCTGCGAGAAGACCGGCGCCTGCGCGAAGAGCCACGGGGTGTGGTCGTGGGCCTGGAGCACGAGCGGTGTGCCCTCGCCGACCGACTCGTAGTACAGCTCGACGCCCCTCGCCGTGACGCGCGGCATCGGCGCATCATGGCACGGTCATGTCGAAGAAGGCCTGCGACGGCTACCGCTCGTACTCGTACCTGCCCGGCGAGGACCGCCCGGACATCCCCCTGGCGAAGGACGTGGACCGCGTGCCGTCGTCGGCGGTGGTGCTCACGCCGGCCGACGAGGAGCGCGCCCGAGCGATCCTCGACCGCGAGCCGATCGTCTCGATGCACGACCACACCTCGATCTTCCCCGAGGACATGGGCCGCGTCCTCGAGCAGCGCCGCACCGGGCGGGACGCGACCGGGTACGCCGGGCTCGCGCGGTCGGACACCGACGTCTTCTTCGAGAACTTCATGGACGGCACGGGGACGATCACGTCGAACAAGGGGTGGAAGTGGGACGACGTCGTCTTCGACCTCGGCATGCGCCTGTCCGACCTCGCGCACCAGTCGATGGTCTACGTCGCGTCGTCGCTCGACGACCTCGCGCGCGCGAAGCGCGAGGGCCGCATCGCGTTCGTCCCGTGGCTCGAGGCCGCGACGGCCGTCGAGAACGAGGTCGACCGCGTCGACGTCCTCTACGGCCTCGGCATCCGGGGCATGGGCATCACGTACAGCGAGGCGAACGCGCTCGGCTCGGGGCTGCGCGAGCCGAGCGACGGCGGGCTCTCGGACCTCGGTCGCGCGGTGGTGAGGCGCATGAACCGGCTCGGCATGACCATCGACATCTCGCACTGCGGCGACCGCACCGGGCTCGAGGTGATCGCGGCGAGCGAGCGGCCGATCACGATCACGCACGCCGGCGCGCGCGGCCTCTGGGACTCGCGCCGCATGAAGACCGACGAGACGCTCGAGCGGCTGGCCGAGAAGGGTGGGGTCATCGGCATCGAGGCGGCGCCGCACACCTCGCAGGTCGCGGGAAGGCGACACGACCTCGACGCGGTGATGGCCCACGTCGAGCACTGCGTCCGACGCATCGGCGTCGATCACGTCGGGATCGGCCCGGACACCCTGTTCGGCGACCACGTCGGCCTGCACCACGCCTTCGCGCAGCAGCTCTCGCTCTCCGCGATCCGCGACAGCGGGCCGCCCTACACGCCGGTCCCGTACGTCGATGGGATGGAGAACCCGGGCGAGGCGATGCGCAACGCGGTGCGCTGGCTGGTGAAGCACGGGTACGGCGACGCCGACATCGCGAAGATCGCCGGCGGCAACGCGCTGCGCGTGCTCAGGGAGACCTGGGCGCGCTAGCTTTGGGAAGGGTCTACTCGAGGTAGCGCTCGAAGCTGATCCAGCGCAGGGCGACGAAGACGGCGAGCCCGGCGAGCGCGAGCAGGACGAGCGCGAGGACGTACGTCCGCCCCGGACCGCTCACCGCGGTGAGCGTCGCGACCGTGAGCAGGAGCGCGGGCACGACGAACAGCCCGGTCAGGTTGTTCGCGGTCCGGAAGTCGCGGGCCAGCAGCGTGAGCAGGAGCGAGATCGCGGTGGAGCAGGCGACCGCGGCGAGGAACACCGTGACGAGCGCGGGCACGGCCGCGGGCCCGGCGATGCCCAGCACGAGGGCCAGCGTGAGCACGATCGCCACGTACGGCACGCCGATGAGGAAGGTCACCGCGAGGACCGCGAGCAGCTTCGCCGCGAGGATCTCGGCGACGGTCACCGGGAGCGAGACCAGCAGCTCGAGCGAGCGGCGCTCGCGCTCCGCGACGACGGCGTAGGTGGTCATGAGCGAGGGGAGCAGCAGGCCGCCCAGGACGAGCAGGAGCGGGAAGACGAGCTGCACCAGCAGCTCGCCGGGATCGGCCACCGCCAATCCCGGGAGCGGCGCGCCACGCAGCTGTTCCAGCCCGCGCTCGCCGCCGAGCGCGAGCGAGGCCATGAGCTGCACCGGCAGGAACACCAGGATGAAGAACGGGAGGATCGCCGCGGTGAGCATCGCCATGCGGTTGCGGCCGATCTGACGCGTCTCCTTCCAGACCAGGTCGCCCAGCACCCGCGCCCTCATCGGCGGACCGCCTCGAGGAACAGCTCCTCGAGCGTCGCCGCGAGCGGCGTGCACTCGTAGACGTCGACGCCGTCCGCGAGCAGCGCGCGGAGCAGCGCCGGCGCCTGGGCGCGGGCGTCGACCGCCGCCACGACCGCGCCGTCCTCGATCGCCGCCGCCACGCCGTGCGCGCGCACGCGCTCGGCGAGGGCGGCCGGATCCTGGCGCGCGACGAGACGGGTGCGCGGCCGCTCACGCTCGCGCAGCGTCGCCAGCGGCTCGTGCAGGAGGACCACGCCGTCGCGCAGGATGATCACGTCGTCGCAGAGCGCCTCCGCCTCGGCGAGGTTGTGCGTGCACAGGAGCGTCGTCCGGCCGGCCATGGCCGCGCGCAGCGTCTCGTGGATGTCGCGCGCCGCGACCGGGTCGAGGCCGACGGTGGGCTCGTCGAGCAGCAGCACGTCGGGCTCGGAGAGGAGCGCGGCGGCGACGAGGACCCGCCGCTGGAACCCGCCGGAGAGCTGGGCCAGGCGCTTGTCGCGGTGCTCGTCCAGGCCGAAGCGCTCGAGCGTCTCGCGCACGTCGCCGCGGCCGTAGAGGCGGCGCGCCAGCTCGAGGTACTCCCAGGCCGTGAGGTCCGCGTACATGCCGGCCTGCTGCGGCACGATGCCGCAGCGCCGCCGCGCGTCCGCGTAGCCCGCGGCGTTGACCTCGCGGCCGAGCAGCGCGACCCAGCCCGTGGTCGGCGCGAGGGCGCCCTCGAGGAGGCGGATGGAGGTCGTCTTGCCCGACCCGTTCGGGCCGAGCAGGCAGGTGCGCGCGCCGACCGGGATCGACCAGCTCACCTCGCGGAGCGCGAGCGTGCCGTTCCGGTAGCGCTTGCTCGCCCCGTCGAACGCCATCGCCCGCTCGGCCATGGCGACGACGATATCCCGCGGCCGGCGCGACGACGATATCCCGCGGCCGGCGCGCGAGACGCGTCTACGGGCGGCCGAACGAGAGCCGGAAGCGCGCCCCGCCGCCCTCGGGCCGCTCGAAGCGGACCTGACCGCCGTGCGCCTCGGCGACGTCCTTCACGATCGCGAGCCCGAGCCCGGAGCCGGGGAGCTGGCGGGCGCTGGCGGCGCGCCAGAAGCGGTCGAACAAGCGAGGCTCGTCCTCCGCGGCGACCCCCGGTCCGTGATCGCGGACGCTCACCTCGCCGCTGCCCACCGTCACCTCGACCAGGCCGCCGGGCGCGCTCCACTTGCCCGCGTTGTCGAGGAGGTTCGTGACCGCGCGCGCGATCCGCGAGCGCACGCCGCGCACGACGCTCGGCGCGCCGTCCACGCGGAAGCTCACGTGCGGGTAGCGCATGCGCATCTCGTCGAGCGCCGCGTTCACGACCTCGTCGAGACGGACCTCTTCCACGACCAGCGGCGCCTCGCTGTCGCGCGCGAGGTCGATGAGGTCCGCGACGAGCGTGGAGAGCCGCTCGATCTGGCCGACGAGCTCGTGGAGGACCTGCGCGCGCTCGGCGGGGTCCGTCGGCTGGCCGCGCTCGAGCAGCTCGAGGTTCGTGCGCAGGCTGGTGAGCGGCGTGCGCAGCTCGTGCGACGCGTCGGCGACGAGCTGCCGCTGCGACCGGAGCGAGGTCTCGAGCTCCGCGAGCATGACGTTGAAGCTCGTCGCGAGGCGGCCGAGCTCGTCGGGCGACCCCGTCGCGACGCGGCGCGAGAGGTCGCGGGTCCGGGCGACCTCCTCGACGATGCCGGTGAGGCGCCGCACCGGCCGCAGCGTCGCGCCCGCGATGACCGTCCCGAGCGCGGCCGCGAGCAGCACGCCGCCGATCGCGACGAGCGCGAGCCGCGCGCGCGTCTGGCCGAGGACGGCGTCGATCTCGTCGAGCGGGCGCCACAGCTCGATCGCGGTCCCGCGCGTGAGCGGCGCGACGTACACCCGCACGTGGTAGCCCTCGAGGGTGGCCTCGAAGAAGTACGCGGCCTGCGTCCCGTTCGCCACGCCGATCGCCTCCGGCGTGACGAGCTCGGTCACGGGGTCGGTCTCGAACCGCCCGACGGTCCCGGTGTTCGCGTTGATGACCTGCGCCGCGACGTCGGACCGCCCCGAGAGGCTCCCCGGCCGGAAGCCCGGGATGCCGCCGGCGCCCTGCCGGTCGCCGCGGGAGACCTGCGCGGCGTCGACGAGCGTCTGGTCGAACTGGGCGAGGATCTGCGTCTGGAGCACGAAGTACATGAGGACCGTGGCGGCGACGACCGCGACGGCGACCGCGGCCGCGGTGAGCAGCGTGACGCGCGTCCGGAAGGTCATGGGGCGTCCCGCAGCACGTAGCCGACCCCGCGGACGGTGTGGATGAGCCGCTTCTCGCTCTCCGCCTCGAGCTTGCGGCGCAGGTAGCCGACGTAGACGTCGAGCGAGTTCGAGTCGGGCCCGAAGTCGTAGCCCCACACCTTCTCGAAGATGACGTCGCGGCTGAGCACCCGCCGCGCGTTCGCCAGCAGCAGCTCGAGGAGCTGGAACTCGGTCCGCGTGAGCGCGATCTGCCGGTCGCCGCGCCGCGCGGTCATCGCGTCGCGGTCGAGCTCGAGGTCCTCGAAGCGCAGCGTCCCGCGCGTCTGGACGCCGGCGGCGGAGCGGCGTCCGAGCGCGCGCAGCCGCGCGAGCAGCTCGTCGAGCGCGAACGGCTTCACCAGGTAGTCGTCGGCGCCCGCGTCCAGGCCCTCCACGCGGTCGGCGACCGCGGCGCGCGCGGTCAGCATGAGCACCGGGACGCGGTCGCCCGCGGCGCGCAGCCGGCGGCAGACCTCGAGGCCGTCGAGGACCGGAAGACCGAGGTCGAGGACGATCGCGTCGAAGGGGGTGGCCGTCGCCGCCGCGAGGCCCCGGTCGCCGCTTGCCGCGATGTCCACCGTGTGGCCGGCGCCGCGCAGCGCGCGCTCGACCGCGCCCCGCACCGCGGGATCGTCCTCCACCAGGAGGACGTGCACGTCCTGAGTCTAGGGACGGGGGATAAGGAGCCGCTAAGGAACGGCGCCCGGCCGCGGTTCTTAGCGGCGCCTCATGTACGGCCGGCGCGGGTGTGGTGTCGTTGGTGCCGCGGACGACTCCGCGAAAGGAACGTCAAGATGAAGCATCTCGACAAGGCACTCATCGGCGCGGGCGCCGCGCTCCTGCTCTCGGGCGGGGTGGCCGCCGCCGCGTTCGCTCCCCGCGACGCCGGCGCGAACATCGTCAGCGCGCTCCCGGGCGGCGTCACCCTCCTCGTGGACCGCGGCCCGTTCGGAGGCGCGAGCTTCCTGAGCGTGGCGGCGACCTACATCGGCATCAGCGAGGCCGATCTGCGCACGCAGCTCCAGAGCGGCAAGACCCTCGCCGACGTGGCCGTCGCCAACGGCAAGACGCGCGACGGCCTCATCGCCGCGCTCACGCAGGCCGCGACGACGCAGATCACCACGCTCGTCGACACGAAGAACCCGTTCCCGAAGGGCGGCCCGGGCGGCTTCGGCCGCGGCGACCACTTCGGCATCGGCATGGACGAGACGGCGGTGACGACCTACCTCGGCATCGGCGAGGCCGACCTGAGCACGCAGCTCCAGAGCGGGAAGACGCTCGGCCAGATCGCCGACGCGACGGCCGGCAAGAGCCGTGACGGCCTCATCCAGGCGATCGTGGCCGCCGAGACCGCGAAGATCGACGCGGCGCAGACCGCCGGCAGGATCACCGCGGACCAGGCGACGACGCTCAAGACGAATCTCACGCAGCGCGTGACCACCTTCGTCGACGCGACGCGTCCGACGAAGGGATCGATGGACCTCGGCTTCGAGCACGGGCCGCGAGGCCGCTGACACCGCACGCCTCCTCCCTCCACCCTCTCGCGCGAACATCCCGCCGGCTTCCCCGGCGGGATGTTCTCATCTTGCTCGTCGCGCTCGCCTCGGCCCGCCTGCGGCGGCCTGCGGCTCGCCGCGCCGCTGCGCTCGGGCGGACTCGCTCGTCGCGCGTGAAGCGCTCCTCGCTCGGGCTCCTGCTGTGTCGCGCTCGCCTCGGCCCGCCTGCGGCGGCCTGCGGCTCGCCGCGCTCGTCGCGCCGCTACGCCCGACGGGCGGCGCGCCTCCGGCGGAAGCAGTCCCGCTCGTGGTGGTCGAGGATGCCTGTCGCCTCCATGAACGCTTCGACGATCGTCGGGCCGACGAAGCGGAAGCCGCGGCGGCGCAGGTCCTTCGACAGCGGGACGGGATCGCGGAAGCGCCACACGTAGGCGTCGAAGGAGCCGTGCTCCGCGCGGACCGCGAGGAACGCGCGCGCGTTCGCGATCGCGGCCTCGATCTTGGCGCGGTTGCGGACGATCCCCGCGTCGCGCAGCAGGCGCGCGACGTCGCGGGCGCCGTAGGCCGCGACGCGCCGCGGCGAGAAGCGGTCGAAGGCGCGGCGGTAAGCGGGACGCTTGCGCAGGATCGTCTCCCACGACAGCCCGGCCTGCGCGCCCTCGAGCACGAGGAATTCGAAGAGGCGCCGGTCGTCGTGCAGCGGCGCGCCCCACTCGCGGTCGTGGTACGAGCGCAGGGGCTCGCGCGCCGCCCAGGCGCAGCGCCTCACCCCCCGCCCCACGATCGCAGCAGCGGCGGGAGCTCGGACACGCGGTCGACGACGGCGTCGGGCACGACCGCCGAGCCGGGGAAGCCCGAGTCGTTGCGGCGCCAGACCGCGCGCATGCCGACCGCCTTCGCGCCCGAGACGTCGTCGATCTGACGGTCTCCGATCATCACGCAGGCGGACGGCGCGACGTCGAGCCGCGCCGCGACCTCGGTGAACACGCTCGGGTGCGGCTTGCTGCGCGGCAGGTCCGAGGTGTAGACGACCTCGTCGAGCAGCGCGCCGAGCCCGTGGTCGGCGAGGTCGGCGTTGTGCCACTCGGCGGCCCACCAGGTGTTCGAGAGGAGCCCGAGGCGATACCCGCGGTCCCGCAGCATGACGAGCGTGTCGCGGGCGTCGGGGTAGACCGCGCACCAGCCCGCCACCGCGCGCGCGTAGCCGTCCATCGCGGCGATGAGCAGGTGATCCGCCACCGCGAGGCCGAGCCTGCGGAAGCCGTCGGAGACGAGGCCGGTGGGCGGACCGCTCCAGTGCTCCCGATCGACGCGCGCCCAGTGCGCCCGCTCGGCCTCGCGCATGGCCGCGACGAAGGCGTCGCGATCCGGGAGCTCGTCGTCGCGCGTCACGTCGCGGAGGGTCTCGTACGCCGCCGCCCACTTCGCCGGCGCCGCATCCTCCCAGTCGGCCCAGTGCACGAGGGTCCCGCCGAGGTCGAAGACGACGGCGCGCGGCGCGGTCACGCGAGCACGGGGACGCGCACGCGGACCGCGGCGAGGAGCAGCCCGCGGCCGATGAGGTCGGCGAGCGCGGCGACGTCGGGGGCGAGGACCCGGTCGGAGCCGAGGGTCGCGACGCGCTCGCGCACGACACGGCGCGCCTCCTCGACGCCGGCCGCGGTCTCGGCGCGCAGGAGGTCGAGGCCCTGGGCGGCGCAGAGCGCCTCGATCGCGAGCACGCTCGTCGTGTTCGCCACGACGGCGGCGAGCTTGTGCGCCGCGTGCGTGCCCATGCTCACGTGGTCCTCCATCCCCGCGGACGTCGGCAGCGACTCGACCGAGGCGGGGAACGAGCGCATCCGGTTCTCGGCGACGAGCGCGGCGGCGGTGTACTGCGCGACCATCAGTCCGCTGTTCGTGCCCGCCTCGGCGGTGAGGAACGGCGGCAGGCCGCTGGTGTGGCCGTTGGTGAGACGATCGACGCGCGCCTCGCTGATGTCGGCGAGCTCCGCGACCGCGATGGTCGCGGTGTCGAGCGCGATGGCGACCGGCTGTCCGTGGAAGTTGCCGCCGCTCACGACGCGCCGGTCCTCCGCGAACACGAGCGGGTTGTCGGTCACCGCGTTGATCTCGACCTCGAGCACGCGGCGCACGTAGGCGAGCGCGTCGCGGGATGCGCCGTGGACCTGCGGCATGCAGCGGATCGAGTAGGGGTCCTGCACGCGCGGGTCACCGACGCGGTGCGACGCGACGTTCGGGCTGCCGGCCATGAGCGTCCGCAGGTTGGCCGCGACGGTGACCTGGCCGGGATGCGGCCGCGCGGCGTGGAGGGCCTCGTCCCACGCGGCGTCCGTCGCGCGCAGGGCCTCGGCGGACATCGCGCCGACGATGTCGGCGGTCGCGGCGAGCTGCTCCGCGTCGTGCAGCGCGAGGCAGCCGATCGCGGTCATGACCTGGGTGCCGTTGATGAGCGCGACGCCCTCCTTGGGACCGAGCTCGAGCGCGGCGATCCCGCGACGCTTGAGCGCCTCCGCGCCGGGCAGGCGCGCGCCGTCGACGAACGCCTCGCCCTCGCCGATCAGCACCAGCGCGGCGTGCGCCAGCGGCGCGAGGTCGCCCGACGCGCCGACGCTCCCGTGCATCGGGATCACCGGGTGCACGTGCTCGTTCAGCAGATCGAGCAGGCGGTGGAGGGTGTCCACCCGGACGCCGGAGCGTCCCGACGCGAGGGTGTTCGCGCGCAGCAGCAGGATCGCGCGCACGGCGTCCCGCGGCAGCGGCTCGCCCACGCCGACGGCGTGGCTGCGCAGGAGGTTCCGCTGCAGCGCGCGGAGGTCCGCCTGCGGCACGCGCACCGTGGCGAGGTCGCCGAACCCGGTGTTCACGCCGTACACCGGGACGTCGCCCGCGGCGAGCTCCGCGACGACCTTCGCCGCCTCCGCGACCCGGCGCTCGGCGGCGCGGTCCAGCGCGACGGCCACGTCGCCGCGGGCGACGGCGACGACGTCGGCCACGGAGAGGTCGTGCCCGGTGAGCCGGAGGGTGGTCATCGGACCTCGCGCAGGTTCGCGCGATACCACGCCGAGAGCTCGACGTAGTGCGCCGCGGCGCCCACGGTCCAGCGCGCGTCCTCCTCGCGGACCTCGCGCACGACGCGCGCGGGGACGCCGAGGACGAGCGAGCGCGGCGGCGCGTCGAACCCCTCGGGGAGGACGGCGCCGGCGCCCACGATCGTCCCGCCGCCGACGCGGTTGCGGCCGACGAGCACCGCGGCCTGACCGATGAGCACGTTGCCGTCGACGACGGCGGAGTGGACGAGCGCCATGTGGCCGATGGTCACGTCCGGCCCGATGAGCGTCGGCTCGCCCTCGTCGGTGTGGATCGTCGTGTTGTCCTGCACGTTCGATCGCTCGCCGATCTCGATGCGGTCCATGTCGCCGCGCAGCACCGTGCCGAACCAGACCGACGCGCCGCTCCGCACCGTCACGTCTCCGACGAGCACCGCCGTCGGCGCGACGAACGCATCCGGCGCGACCCGCGGGCGCTTCCCGCGGTACTCGTACAGCGGCATCGCCCGTACTGTATGGGGTCGTGAACACGCGGGACGTCCGGGTCGAGGGCTACCGCCCGCTCGTGCCGCCGGCCGTGCTGCTCGACGAGCTGCCGCTGCCGGAGGAGGGATCGCGCCGCGTCGCCCGGTGGCGAGCCGAGATCGCCCGCGCGCTGGCGCGCGACGACGACCGGCTCGTCGTCGTCGCCGGCCCCTGCTCGGTGCACGACGTCACCGCGGCGATGGAGTACGCGCGCCGGCTGCGCGCGGTCGCCGACGCGCTCGCCGGCGAGCTGCGCGTGGTCATGCGCGTGTATTTCGAGAAGCCGCGGACCACGGTCGGCTGGAAGGGCCTCATCAACGACCCGCGGCTCGACGGCTCCTTCCGGATCAACGAGGGGATGCGTCTCGCGCGGCGCCTGCTGCTCGACCTCGCCGCGCTGGGGCTGCCCGCGGGATGCGAGTGGCTCGACCCGATCTCGCCGCAGTACATCTCGGACCTGGTGTCCTGGGGCGCGATCGGCGCGCGCACCGTGGAGAGCCAGGTGCATCGCGAGCTCGCGTCGGGGCTGTCCATGCCGGTCGGGTTCAAGAACGGGACCGGCGGGACGGTGCAGATCGCCGTCGACGCCGTCCGCGCCGCGTCGTACCCGCATCGTTTCCTGGGCGTGACCGAGCAGGGGCTCGCGGCGATCGTGATCACCCGCGGCAACCCCGACGGCCACATCATCCTGCGCGGCGGTGCGCGCGGTCCGAACCACGACGCGGAGAGCGTCGCGCGGGTGCTGGCGCTGCTGCGCGAGAGCGGGCTTCCCGAGCGCGTGATGATCGACGCGAGCCACGGCAACAGCGAGCGCGACCACCTGCGCCAGCCGCGCGTCGCGCGCGAGGTGATGGGCCAGGTCGCGAACGGCGAGCGCGGCATCGTCGGCGTGATGCTCGAGAGCTTCCTCGTCGCGGGCCGTCAGGATCTGGGCGACCCCGATCGGCTCGTGTACGGCCAGAGCGTCACCGACGCGTGCATCGGCTGGGACGAGACCGAGGAGATCCTGCGCGAGCTCGCCGTGGCGGTGCGGACCCGGCGCAGCGGTCAGTCGGCGCGCGTGCGGTCCACCAGCCGGTAGCCGAAGCCGCGCGCCGTCTCGATCGAGACCTCGCTCGCGCGCGCCCGCTCGAGCTTGCGCCGCAGCCGGCCGACGTGCACGTCGACGAGCCGCGTGGCGCTGCCGCGCTCGTATCCCCACACGCTCGTGAGGAGATCCTCCCGGGTGAGGACGCGGCCGGGCTCGCTCGCGAGAGCGCGCAGCAGCTTGAACTCCGTCGCGGTGAGCGGGACCGTCTCGTCGCCCGCGACCGCGCGCACCCTGCCGAGGTCGATGAGGAACGAGCCGAAGCGCAGCTCACGCGTGCTCCGCGGCTCGCGGACCGAGCCCGCGCGGCGCATGAGGGCGTTCACCCGCGCCACGAGCTCCTCGGTGTCGAAGGGCTTCCCGATGTAGTCGTCCGCACCCAGCCGCAGAGCGACCGTCCGGTCCGGCGGCTCCTGCTTCGCGGAGATGAACAGGACGGGCACGTCGGTGATCCGCCGCATCTCGAGGCAGAGCGTCAGGCCGTCGATGCCGGGCATCATCACGTCGAGCGTCACGACGTCGGGCCGGATCCGCTCGAACGCCTCGAGCGCGTGCCGTGGATCGGTCACGACGTGCGTCTCGTAGCCCTCCTCGGCGAGGACGCTCGCGACGAGAGCGCCGAGGTCCGCGTCGTCCTCGACGACGAGGACGCGCGCGCCGGCGCCGGCGGGCGCCGACAGCGGTGCGCGCGTCGGCTCGATCATCGTCACGTGTTCGTCGCACGCGACGTGCCATCCGTTACCGGACGGATCAGGTCGCTGCCCTGAGGGCCTCGTTCACCGCGGCGAGGCGGTCCACGAGCCACTCGTGGCGCTCGCCCACCTGGCTCGGCCACGGCTCGAAGAAGCGCCGGTCGGTCTCGTCCTCGATGCCGCGCCGGACCGATTCGCCGCGCGGCGTCACCGCGAGCTCCGCCTCCCGCACGAGCCCCTCCGACCGCAGCCGCGCGAGCGCGGCGGCGACGTCCGCCGGGCGCTGCTGCGGCAGCTTCTCGGCGAGGGCCCTCTCGCTCGGCGCCTCGCCGCGCCACACCCGGGTCAGCACCTCGAGGACGGGACCGCTCAAGCCGGCCTCCCGCCAGGCCGACATGTGGCAGTCGTCGCGCGCCTGCCAGAGCCCGAACACGGCGTTCTCCAGCGCGACGAGCGGGATCCGGCCGTCGCCAGCCGCGTAGCGGGTCCGCAGCATGTGGTCCTTCGGCACCGGCGAGGCCGCGATGGCGTCGAGCGCGCGAGCGAGCACGTCCGCCAGCTCGCGCAGGTCCGTCTGGGGGATGGTCGTCAGGCCGGCGAGGTAGGCGTCCGCCTCGCGCCGCACGCGCGCCGCGAGCGCGCGCCCCCTCGCCGTCGCGCGCCAGCGCCCGCCGCTCTCGTCGACCAGCCCGGCGCCGCGCGCGGCGGCGGCCGGCGCGTTCCACTGCTCGAAGACGGTCGGATAGGGATTCAGGAGATCCGGGAACGCCGCGCCGGCGTCGTCGCGCAGCGCGACCGCGTTCACCACGAACGTCAGCGTCGGCCGGTCGATGCCCAGCTCGTCGACGATGCGCAGCGGCGCGGTGAAGCCGGCGCGGCGCCGCTGGAGGAACTCCGGCAGCAGGGGGACGATCGCGGTGGGGTACGGCGGTCTGATCCGGCTATTGTGCCCGCGGGGCGGGCCGGAGCCCGCCGCCGCTCCTTCGCTACGATCGACGCATGAACGCCGTCGACGTCAGCGAGCGTCAGGCCGAGTACCTCCTCCTGGACGTCCGCGAGGACGACGAGTGGCGCGCCGGGCGCATCGCGGGGTCGTCGCACATCCCGCTTCGGGCGCTCGCCGAGCGGCTCGGCGAGCTGCCGTCGGATCGGACCATCGTGGCCGTGTGCCGCAGCGGCAACCGCAGCGCCGCGGCGGTGCGCGGGCTGCGCCAGCTCGGCTTCGCGGCCGAGAACCTCGACGGCGGCGTCAGCGCCTGGGTGCGTGCCGGCCTCCCGCTGGTGGACGAGCGCGGGGGGCCCGGCCGGGTCATCTGACCTCGCTCGGCTGGCTCTCGGGCGACGGGCGGAGGCTCCTCCTGACGAGGGTGCTGCGCGCGTTCGCGTACGGCTACCTCACGGTGGTCCTCGCGCTCTACCTGGCCCGGCTCGGCTACGACGACGTCGCCATCGGTCTCGTGCTGTCGGCCGCGCTCGCCGGCTCCGCGGCGATGACCGTGCTGTGGGCGGCGCTCGCCGACCGTCTCGGGCGCCGGCGGTCGCTCATGGTCATGTCGGCGCTGATGATCCTCGGCGGCTTGCTCTTCGCGGCGGGCACGAGCCTGCCCGTGCTGCTCCTCGCCGCGTTCACCGGCACGATCTCGGCGACGAGCTCCGAGGTCGGCGCGTTCCTCACGATCGAGCAGGCGATGCTCCCGCAGACCGCGCCCGCGGAGCGCCGCACCTGGCTCTTCTCGATCTACACCTTCGTCGCGAACGTCGCCCAGTCGCTGGGTGCGCTCTTCGCCGGCGTCTTCGCCGCCGCCGCCGCCGCGAACCTCGCCGGCGCGGACGTGTTCCGTCCACTCTTCGTCCTCTACGCGCTCGTCGGGCTCGCGAACCTCGTCGTCTTCCGCACGCTGAGCGGCGCGGTGGAGCTCGCCCGTCCCGCGGCGCCACGCCGGCTGCTCGCCATCGACCGCTCGCGCGGCATCGTGGCGAAGCTCGCCGGGCTCTTCGCCGTCGACGCCTTCGCCGGCGGTCTCGTCGTGCAGTCGATCGTCGCGTACTGGTTCAGCGTGCGCTGGGGCTTCCGCGTGGAGGAGCTCGGTGCGCTCTTCTTCGGCGTGAACCTCCTTTCGGGAGTGTCGCTGCTCGTCGCAGGCCGGCTCGCGATGCGCATCGGGCTCGTGAATACCATGGTGTTCACCCACATCCCGTCCAACGTGCTCCTGGCGCTCGTGCCGCTCATGCCGAGCGGCGGTCTCGCCGCCGCCGCGTTCCTCGCGCGGATGAGCATCTCGCAGATGGACGTCCCGACGCGCCAGTCCTACACCATGGCGGTCGTCGAGCCGTCGGAGCGGACCGCGGCCGCGGGCGTGACGAACGTGGCCCGCAGCGCCGCGACCGCGCTCTCGCCCGCGGTCACCGGCTACGCGTTCTCCGTCGCCGCGCTCGGGCTGCCGTTCTTCCTCGCCGGCGCGCTCAAGATCGCGTACGACCTGGCGCTCTACCGGGCGTTCCGCGCCATCCGGCCGCCGGAGGAACGGCGCGCGCTCGCCGCCGTACCCTAGTGTCATGACTTCCGGGTCACGACACTAGGTCCGATGGCCCGTCCGATGAGCGAACCCCGCCACCTGGACCGCGAGTGGCTCGGGCGGCATCTCGCCGAGGAGCGCCGGGAGGCCGACCTGCTCGGCGAGGTCCGGGAGGCGATCTTCGGCTTCCAGGACGGCGTCGTGAGCACGCTCGCCGTCGTGAGCACCGTCGGCGGCGCGACCCGCGACCCCTTCGCCGTCCTCGTCGCGGGCATCGCCTCGGCACTGGCCGGCGTCTTCTCGATGGCGGCCGGCGAGTACCTCTCGTCGAAGAGCCAGCGCGAGATCTTCATGGCGCAGATCGAGAACGAGCGGGAGGAGGTGCGCGACCGCCCGGCGGAGGCCGAGGCCGAGGTCGCGTACATGCTCGAGCGCGAGGGCCTCGGCGAGGCGTCCTCGCGGCGCGTCGCGGCCGAGCTCGCGCGCCAGCCGACCGTCCTGCTCAAGACGATGGTCGAGAAGGAGCTGGGGCTCGTCCTCGAAGAGGGCCGCGGCGCGCTGTCGGGCGGGCTGGTCATGGGCGCATCGTTCGGGGTCGCGTCGCTGGTGCCGCTCGTGCCTTACGTCCTCCAGCCGGTGGAGCAGGCGGTGTGGGGATCGATGGCGGTCTCGGCGGTCGTCCTCTTCGCCGTCGGCATGCTGAAGAGCCGCTGGACGCGCCGTCACTGGCTCGCCTCCGGGCTCGAGGTCGTCGGGCTCGCCGCGTTCGCCGGGATCGCCGGCTTCCTCTTCGGCGGCGCGCTCCCGTCGCTCCTCACGGGCCTCCTGGCGCGTTAGCCATGCTCCTCGAGCAGCTCTTCGACCGCGGCCTTGGCCACGCCTCGTACCTCGTCGCCGACCCCGACGAGGGCGTCGCGTTCCTCGTCGATCCCGATCGCGATGTCGACGCGTACCTCGACGCGGCCGCCCGTCTCGGCGTGCTCATCACGCACTCGTTCGAGACCCACGTCCACAACGACTACGTCGCCGGCACCCCGCTGCTCGCGGCGCTGCGGCCGATCACCGCGGTGGCCGGCGCCGAGGCCCACGTCGCGTATCCCCATCACGCGATGGCCGACGGCGACATGCTCGACGTCGGCGCGCTCCGCGTCCGCGCCCTGGCGACGCCGGGACACACGCCCGAGCACATGGCGTATCTGGTGTCCGACCTCCGGCGCGCCGACGATCCGTTCCTGCTGTTCAGCGGCGGCGCGCTGCTCGTCGGGCACATCGCGCGCGTGGACCTGCTGGGCCCGGACCTCGCGGAGCGCCTGGCTCGCGACGCGTACGAGACGCTCCGCGCGCGCGTGCTGACCCTCGCCGACCACGTCGCGGTCTTCCCGACGCACGGCGGCGGCAGCGCGTGCACCTCGTCGGACGTCTCCGCCTGGCGCTGGACCACGCTCGGGTTCGAGCGGCGGCACAACGAGGCGGCGCGCGCCGCGTCGGGCGAGTTCGCGTCGTTCCGCGAGGTCATCGGGCACGCCCTGCCGGTCGCGCCCGCGTACTACCCGCACGTGCGCGCGCTCAACCACATGGGCGCGCCCGCGGCCGAGCGCGCGCCGCTGCCGCTGCTGCGCGATCCGCTCGGCGCGGAGGTGGTGCTCGTCGACCCGCGCCCGCCGCACGTGTTCGCCGCCGGCCACCGCCGCGGCGCGATCAACGTCGTCGGGAACGAGTCGTTCGCGACGCGCGTCGGCTCGGTCATCCCGTTCGGCGCGCCCATCGTCCTGCTCACGACGGACGCCGAGCGCGCCGACCGGCTCCGCGCGCAGCTCGCGACGATCGGCTTCGACGAGGTGCGCGGGATGGCCGAGCCGCTCCCGGAGACGGGCGAGGAGCTCGGCCGCGTCCGGCTCGTCGACGCACGCGAAGCGTCGCGCCTCGGCGAAGGCGGCGTGCCGCTCCTCGACGTGCGGGAGGACGCCGAATGGGACGACGGCCACGCGCCGCGCGCGATACACGTCCCGTACGCGCTGCTCGAGCGCAGGCTCGACGCGGTGCCGCGGGCGGCCGAGGTCATCGTCTACTGCGCGAGCGGCCAGCGGTCGAGCATCGCGGCGAGCCTGCTCGAGCGGCATGGGATCGCGAGCGCGAGCCTGCGCGGCGGTCTCGAGGCGTGGAGGGCGGCGGGGCTTCCGATCGCTCGCTGACACCGTATGTTGACACCCCGCGGCGACCGCGCCGATACCCTTTGTGCACGTGCTCCGGCGTCTGCTCGTCCTCCTCGTCTCCGGTGCGGCGGTCGCCGCCGCGGCGCTGATGTCCTTCGGGCTGCTGACGCCCGAGGCACGGACCCCGACGCTCGAGGTGCCGGCCGGCGGTCCGCTGCCGATCCCGCCGCTCGCCGCCGACGCCGACGACATCGCGGGCTTCAACGCGCCGCCGGTCGCGCTCGCGCCTCCCGGCGGCGCGATCGTCGAGACGAACGTCATCCGCATCCCGAGGCCGGAGCTCCCGGAAGGACCGCGCCGCGTCGGCATACAGGTCGGGCACTGGAAGATCGACGAGCTGCCCAAGGAGTTCGGGGAGCGCCTGCCGACGCAGACCGGCTCGTCCTGGGGCGGCGTCACCGAGGTCGAGGTGAGCCTCGATGTCGCGCAGCGCATCGCCGCGCTGCTCGAGGCGCGCGGCCTCGCGGTCGACATCCTCCCCGCGACCGTCGAGCCGGGCTACGTCGCGGACGCGTTCGTCGCGCTCCATTCCGACGACGACGGCGTCGGCGAGAAGAGCGGATTCAAGATGGCGGTCGGACGGCGGCGCGGGAGCTACGACCAGGCGCTGCTCGACGCGGTGCGCGAGCCGTACGCGGCGGCGACCGGGCTCGACTGGGACGCGGAGGGCATCACCAGCAACATGACCGGCTACTACGCCTGGAACTGGTCGCGCTACCAGTACGCGCTCTCGCCGTTCACCCCGGGCGTGATCGTCGAGATGGGGTTCCTCTCGAACGCCAGCGACCGCGCCTTCATGACGCAGCACGCCGAGGTGATCGCGTCGGCGATCGCCGAGGGCGTCGTCCGGTTCCTGGACGCGTACCCGCGGGACAAGCTGTTCGGCCAGGACCTCGTCATCCAGCGCAGCCGCTTCCGGACGCCCACCGCGTCGCCGCTGCCCAGCGCCTCCCCGAGCCCCTGAGTTGTCGTAGCGCGAAACACGCGGGTCGAACCCTCTTCCCTTCCGGCCGATACGCGGTAGTGTTGCCGCGGCAATGACGCCTCAGAGGGGGTGGTCGAATTGTTTCCGAAGCGCGTCGGTCTCACACTCGTCGCCCTGCTGCTCGCCTCGGCCTGTGCTCCGTCCGGGACACCGGCCGGCGCGTCGCCCACGGCCGCGGGCGAGAAGCCGCAGAGCGGCGGCGAGCTCCTCTACATCGTGACGGCCGAGCCGCCGACGTTCGACGCGCACCAGTCCACGACCTTCGCCACGCTCCAGCCGATCTCGCCGCACTACAGCCTGCTCTACAAGCTCGATCCGGCGGACAACGTGAGCAAGATCATCCCGGACGTCGCCGACGGGATGCCGACCGTCTCGACCGACAAGCTCACCTGGACGATCAAGCTGCGGCAGGACGTCACGTTCCAGGACGGCCAGCAGATGACCGCCGAGGACGTCGTCGCGACCTACAACAAGATCATCAATCCGCCGCAGGGCGTGACCAGCCCGCGCAAGGGCGTGTACGCGCCGGTCGCGTCGGTGGAGGCCACCGACAAGTTCACCGTCACGTTCAAGCTCAAGTACGCGACGGGGTCATTCCTCGCCAGCCTCGCGTCGCCGTGGAACTACATCTACAGCGCCGCGAAGCTGAAGCAGGACCCCAAGTGGTACGAGAAGAACGTCGACGGCACCGGGCCGTTCACCTTCGTCGAGTACCAGAAGGGCTCCTACTGGGCCGGCAAGAAGAACCCGAGCTACTTCGGGAAGGACAAGAACGGGACCAAGCTCCCGTACCTCGACAGCTACAAGGCCTTCTTCATCACCGACCCCAACCGGCAGACCGCGGCGATCCAGAGCAAGCAGGCGATGATCGAGTTCCGCGGGTTCACGCCGCAGCAGCGCGACCAGCTCCAGCGCGCGCTCGGGAACGACCTGGCGGTCCAGGAGTCCCCGTGGGTGTGCGTGAACTACATCACGTTCAACACGAAGAAGAAGCCGTTCGACGACGCGCGGGTGCGCCGCGCGCTCACGCTCGCCATCGACCGCTGGTCGGGCGGTGACGCGCTCTCGAAGCAGACCATCGTGAAGGACGTGGGCGGCCTCATGCGCCCGAAGGGGCCGTTCGCGATGTCCGACGCCGACCTCCAGAAGATCCCGGGCTTCTACAAGGACAACGCCAAGGCCGTCGACGAGGCGAAGAAGCTCCTCGCCGACGCCGGGGTGAGCAACCTGACCTTCAACTTCCTCAACCGCAACGTCACGACGCCGTACGAGCCGGTCGCGGTCTTCGCGATCAACGAGTGGAAGAAGATCGGCGTCACCGCGACGCACCAGGTGAAGGAGACCGCGGCGTACCTCGCCGACCTGCGCGCGGGCAACTACGACGTCGGGCTCGACTTCAACTGCGACTACTTCGACGAGCCGGACCTCCAGCTCGCGAAGTTCTACTCGGCGAGCGGCCTCGGGAAGGGGCTCAACCTCGCCGGCTACGACGACCCCAAGCTCGACCAGATGATCGACGCGCAGTCCCGGGAGACCGACCCGGCCAAGCGCAAGCAGCTCGTCTGGGACATCGAGCGGTACGCGATGGGCGAGCAGGCCTACCAGGTGCCCGTCCTCTGGTGGTACCGGATCATCCCGTACCTCAAGATCGTGCGCGGATACGTCATCGGCTCGAACCACTACACGACCATGGACATGGCCAACATCTGGCTCGCGAAGCAGTGATGGACTAGCGAAGAGGGGAGAGCCGGTCGAGACTGGGCGCGATGCAGCGTTACGTCGCCGGCCGGCTCCTCCTCATGATCCCCACCCTCCTCGGCGTCGCCATCCTCACGTTCCTCATCATGCGCGTCGTCCCGGGCGACGTGGTCGCGCTCCGCTACTCGCAGGCCGGCGCCGTCTCGCAGGACGTCATCGACCGCGAGCGCCGCCTCCTCGGGCTCGACAAGCCGATCCAGGACCAGTTCTTCGACTGGATGGGGCAGGTCGTGCGCCTCGACTTCGGCCAGTCGCTCTGGACCGACCGCCCGGTCACCGAGGAGATCGCGGCGCGCTTCGGGATCACCCTCGAGCTCGCGATCCTCGCGGCGATCATCGCGAGCGCCATCGCGATCCCGCTCGGAGTCCTCGCCGCCGTCCGCCAGGACTCCTGGGTCGACTACGTGATCCGCGTCGTGAGCATCGGCGGGCTCGCGCTACCGTCGTTCTGGCTCGGGATCCTCATGATCCTCGGTCTGGTGGTGTTCTTCCGCTGGGCGCCGCCGCTGATCTTCGTGCCGATCTGGAAGGATCCGGTGGAGAACCTCGGCCAGCTCATCTGGCCGGCGCTCTCGGTCGGCTACCGCTACTCGGCCGTCGCGACGCGGATGACGCGGTCCTCCGTCCTGGAGGTGCTGCGCGAGGACTACGTGCGGACCGCGAGGGCGAAGGGGCTGCGCGAGCTGTGGGTCGTCGTCCGGCACGCGCTGCGCAACTCGCTCCTGCCGGTGACGACGGTCATCAGCCTCGAGTTCGCGTTCCTGTTCGGCGGGCTCGTCGTCACGGAGCAGGTCTTCAACGTGAACGGGCTCGGCAAGCTCCTCGTCGACGCGGTCGCGCACCGGGATTACCCGCTCATCCAGGCGCTGGTGCTCATCTTCTCGTTCGTCTTCGTCGTCGTGAACTTCGTCGTGGACCTGCTCTACGGGGTCCTCGACCCGCGGATCCGCTACGCGTGACCGCCGCCGAGGATCCGGCCCGCCTCCGCTACCTCGAGGAGACCAGGCTGCGCCGCGCGCGGAGCGCCGTGCTCGACTTCATCCGCCGCCGCCCGCTCGGCGTCGCCGGCGCCGTCGTCATCGTCGTCATGGTCTTCGCCGCGGTCTTCGCGGACGTCGTCGCGCCGTACGGCCCGCAGGAGGGGACGTTCTCCGGCCTGCCCGAGCCGCCGAGCCTCCAGCACCTCCTCGGCACCGACGCCTTCGGGCGCGACGTCTTCTCGCGTCTGCTCTACGGCTCGCGCACCGCGCTGCTCGTGGGCTTCAGCTCCTCGCTCGTCGGCTCGACGCTGGGGCTCATCCTCGGCGTCGTCGGCTCGTACTTCGGCGGCAAGACCGACGAGATCATCGAGCGCTTCATGGACGTCCTCATCTCGTTCCCGCTCGTCGTCATCGCGATCGCGGTCATCGCCGCGCTCGGCCCGGGGACCACGAACGTCATCGCGGCGATCACGCTGCCGGTGATCCCGCGGGTCGCGCGCGTCGTGCGCTCCAGCGGCCTGGCGGTCGTGCGCATGCCGTACATCGAGGCCGCGCGCTCCGTCGGCGTGCGCGCGCCGCGGATCATGTTCCGGCACATGGTGCCGAACGTCTTCGCGCCGTACCTCATCATGCTGACGGCGTTCCTCGGCCAGGCCGTCCTCCTCGAGGCGACGCTCTCGTATCTCGGCCTCGGCGTCGTCGAGCCCGAGCCCGCGTGGGGGAACATGCTCCGCGGCCAGGGGATGCAGTTCCTCGACCAGGCGCCGTGGCTGGCGATCGCGCCCGGCGTCGCGATCAGCCTCGCCGTCTTCGGGTTCAACCTCTTCGGCGACTCGCTCCGCGACGCGCTCGACCCGCGCCTGCGCGCCGCCTGAGAGGCCGGGACGCGCCGTCCCGCTAGAGTGGCCACGGTGCCCGCGAAGAAGACGCCGCAGACGACCCGCAAGACCACGCGCAAGCGGCGCGGCCCGGCCGAGCCGCGGGGTCCGGAGGCCGGCGCCGCGGCGATCGCGCTCGACGACGCGTCCGTGGCGGAGCTCGTCGGCCGGATCCGGGCGGCGAAGGGTTCGGCGCTCGCGGCCTTCCACGACCCCTTCGGCGACACACCGCTCGTGCTTGCGTCGCTGCCCATCGGCTCGGTCGACGCGACGCCGTTCCAGCGCGACCTCTCGCGCACGCACGCCGACCGGCTCGCGCAGGCCATCAGCGACACCGGCGCGTTCCTCGACCCGATCGTCGCCATGCCCGGGGAGGACGGCTTCCTCTCGCCGAACGGGCGGCACCGCATCGCCGCGGGCCGGAAGCTCGGTCAGCGCTCGATCACGGCGCTCGTCACCGCCGACCCCGCGATGGCGTATCGCATCCTCGCGCTGAACACCGAGAAGGCGCACAACCTGCGCGACCGCAGCCTCGAGGTCATCCGCATGGCGCGCTCGCTCGCGAAGGAGCGGCCGCGCGCGAAGGAGACCGAGCACGCCGTCTCGTTCGAAGCACCGGCGCTGCTCACGCTCGGCTGCGCGTACGAGAAGCGCGACCGCTTCGCGGGCTCCTCGTACAACTCGATGCTGCGGCGCGTCGACGTCTTCCTCGACCAGGCCCTCGCGAAGGCGCTGCGCCAGCGGGAGCAGTGGGCGGTGCGGCTCCTCGACATCGACGATCGTGTCGCCGCGCACGTGAAGACGCTCCAGGGGATGGGGATGAAGAGCCCGTACCTGCGGCAGGTCGTCGTGGCGCGCTGCAACCCGGTGCGCTGGATCCCGCAGAAGCGCGGCGCGCCGCCGCCCATGAGCGTCGCGGAGGCGCTGACGCGCATGACCGCGGCGGTGCGCGCGTTCGATCCGCGCAAGGTGCGCCCGCAGGACCTGGCGCTCGCCGCCGCGATGGGCGGCGCCCCGGAGGAGTCCTAGTGTCGTGACTTCCGGGTCACGACACTAGTCCCGGCGGCCGGACCCGAAGCGCGCGACCGTCGCGAGGAGGTCGTCGAGCCCGAACGGCTTCGCCAGGTGCGCCTCCGCGCCGATCTCGTCGGCCCAGCGGCGCGCGTTCTCCGCGGCGGTCATGACCACGATGGGCACGCGCATCCCGTTCTCGCGCATCAGGCGCGCGACCGTCCACCCGTCCATCACCGGCATCCGCATGTCGAGGAGGACGAGCGTCGGATGCCACGTGCGCAGGAGCGCGAGCGCCTCCTCGCCGCTCGCGGCCCCGACGACGCCGTATCCCTCCTGCGAGAGGATCGCGGTGATCGTGTCGAGGATCGACGTGTCGTCGTCGACCACGAGGACGCGCGTGGCGGCGTGCTCGTGACCGTTCACCGTCGCGGCGTGGCCACCCGGCGGACCCGCGCCTTCGGTGCCACCGCTCCAAGCCCACACCCGGATCATCTAGTTGAGCCTCCTTCCATCACCCAGAGGGAGCGCGACGTAGAACGTCGTTCCGGCGCCCACCGCGCTCTCCGCCCAGATCCGACCGCCGTGCTCCTCGACGATGCCGCGGCAGATGTACAGCCCGAGCCCCATCCCGTGGAAGCGGCGGTCGTCCACGTTCGAGGCGCGCGCGAACCGGTCGAAGACCCGCTGCAGGTCCGCCGCGGGTATGCCGATGCCCTCGTCCTCCACCGTCAGGCGTGCCTCGCCGTCCTCCTGCCACACCGCCACGCGGATCGGCGTGGCGCTGGGGCTGTACTTCCGCGCGTTCTCGAGCAGGTTCTGCACGAGCTGCTCGATGCGGCGAGCATCGTACGACCCGACGACCGCACCGCGCACGTCGACCTCGCACAGCGCGTCGAGCCGGCGCGCCGTCTCCGCGACGAGACGCCCGAGGTCGACCGGCTCGCGTTCGCCGACGAGCCGGCCCTGCTCGAGGCGTGCCGCGTCGAGGAGGTCGGTGACGAGGGCGCTCAATCGCTTCGCCTCGCGAACGATCCGCCGGAGCCCGCTCACGTCGGCGGGCGCGGCGGGATCGCGCGCGGCGCGGCGCTCGAGGAACTCGGCCTGCGCGACGACGGTGGTGAGCGGCGTCTTGAGGTCGTGCGCGGCCGCGGAGAGGAAGTCCTCCTTCATGCGCGTCGCCACCTCCTGCGCCCGCACCCGCGCGGCGTGGTCGATGAGCGCGCGGCTCTCGAGGATGACGGCGGCCTGGTCGGCGATGAGCCGCGCGAGCTCGATGTCGGAGACGGCGAAGAGCGGCGGCCGCTCGGCGGTGAGCACGAGGGTGCCGAGCCGTTTCTCGCCCGCGGTGATCGGCGCGACGAGCATCGCGCCGACGTGTCCGGTGCGGTACTGCTCGGCCGCCGCGGGATTGTCGCGGGCCGGATCCACGCTGAGCATCGTGCGCTGGAGCTCGAACGCGCGCCCGCTGATGTGCTGACCGGGTCTCACGTCGCTGGTGCTGCCGTCGTCGTTCCAGAACCGCAGCACACCCTCGTCGGACTGCCAGAGCCCGACCCGCGCGCTCGAGCCGGTGCTGCCGGCCGCGCCGTGCTCGAGCTCGCGCACGATCTCGAGCGTCGTGCCCAGACGCGGCAGCTGCGCGGCGCGGGCGAGGAACGCGCGCAGCTCCGGCTCCTGCCACGCGCGGCGCAGGACCGTCGGCGGCGCGAAGCCGACGTAGAACGCGATCGCGGACGCCAGACCGAGGACCTGACCCGCCGCGCTGACGATGCTCCGGTCGGGCTCCGGCAAGAACCCGGCGATCCCGGCGCCGACGAGGTCGACGCCGATGAGGATCGTCCCCAGGCTGACCGCCTCGAGACGGCGACGCGTCACGCCCTGCGTCCGTCGGGCCGTCCGGACGAACATGCCCCCGCAGTAGAGCGCGACGATCCCGAAGTAGCCGACGACGGCGAGGAGCAGCGGTCCCGGCAGCGCCGGCACGACGACGACGGCGACCGCGAGCGCGGCGAGGCCCGCCTCGGAGGCGCGTGTTGCGATCGTCGGGACACGCGTGAAGTGGTCGAGGAGCCGGAGCAGGACGTACGGGAGCGCGACGAGGCCGACGATCAGCAGGTCGGTGACCCACTCCGGCGGCGTCAGTCCGAGGAGCCGTGACGCACGCGACTCGACGATGATGATCGCCGCGATGCCGAAGAAGACCGTCATGTCGAGATGCGCCGGCGTCGGCTGACCGATCGTGCGGACCAGGACGAGGACGAAGACGGCGACGAAGATCGCCTGCGTGAGGAGCGAGAGGAGCTCGGTCGCGGTCATCGGGAGAGAATCCTAGGGGCGCGGTCTCAGCGAGCGGCCTAGCGAGCGAGCGCGAGGCCGGCCAGCGCGGCGCCGCCGACGACCAGGCCGGGGTGGACGCGGCCCTGATAGGTGAGCGCCAGCGCCGCGGCGGCCACCGCGAGCTGCCACGGGGACGGGGCCGCGCCCGCGGGCGGCACGAGGCTCGCGCCCGTCGCGACGAGGAGCCCCGCCGTCGCGAGCGAGGCGCCGCGGACGAGGCCCGCGAAGGGCGCGCTCAGGACGTAGCGGCGCGCGAGCGCGGTGGCCGGGACCATCACCAGGGCCGGCAGGCTGGTCGCGACGAGCGCGAGCGCCGCCCCGACCCAGCCGGCGACGAGGTAGCCGAGGCTCACGATCCACAGCCCATTCGGACCGGTGGAGAGCCGGCCGATCGCGAGCGCCTGGACGACCTGCGCGTCCGTCGCGATCCCCGGCGCCACGAGGTCCTGCCGGATGAGCGGGAGCGGTCCGAGCCCGCCGAGGGCGAACGCGGAGTCCTTGAGGAACACCGCGAAGAGCGCGACGTACTCCATCAGGTCGTGCCGCCCTCACGCGACGTCGGGTGGCCGCCGCGGAGCAGCAGCGTGCCGCCGGCGGCGAATCCCACGATGACCAGGATGCTCGACAGATCCGTGAGGGAGAGGATCGCGAACGCCGCGGCGACGACCGCGGCGTCCACGAATGCCGCCCGGCCGCGCCGGCGGACGTCGCGGACCATGACGAGCGCGAGCGCGATCGTCATGCCGCCGGTCGCGGGCGCGATGCCGGCGACCGCGGCGCGCGCGAGCGGCTCATCGGCGATCGTCGCGTACGCCGCGGTCATGACCGCCGTGATGGCGCCGGCGGGGAGCATCATGCCCGCGACCGAGATCGCCACGCCGCGCCGGCCGGCGATGCGGCGGCCGAGCAGCCCGGCGAGCGCGACGAGGTGGATGCCCGGCGAGAGCTGCGAGAACGCGTAGTCCTCGGTGAATTCGCGCGGGCTCACCCAGCGGCGCCGCTCGACGATGAGGCGCCGGATGACGAAGAGCGTGCTCGCGCCGCCGCCGAACGACTGCGTGCCGACGGCGATCCATGCTTTCGCGAGCTGCCACATCGCCACGTACCCTAGTGTCGCGCGCCGGAAACACCTTGACGATGCGCGCGACACTGGGGCCGATGGCCGGGCGGGTGCGCATCGGCACGTCGGGCTGGGCCTACCCGCACTGGCGCGGCCGCTTCTACCCGGCGGACCTCCCGGCGACGCGCTGGCTCGAGCACTACGCCACGCGGTTCGACACCGTCGAGCTCGACAGCCCCTTCTACCGGCAGCCGCCACGGACGGCGTTCGCGCGCTGGCGCCGCGCCGTGCCCGCCGAGTTCCTGTACACCGTGAAGCTCCACCGCTACCTGACGCACGTGAAGCGGCTCGCGGTCGACGCGCCCATGGTGCGGCGCTCGTACGAGCCGATGGCCGGGCTCGGCCCCAAGCTCGCCGCGGTGCTCGTGCAGCTGCCGCCGCGCTGGCGCTTCGACGCGGACCGCTTCGCGCACTTCGCCGCCGCCGTGTCACGCCGGAGACGCCGCCACGCGATCGAGCCGCGCGACGCGTCATGGCTGACCGATGCGGCCCTCGACGCGCTGCGCGGCCGCGGATTCGCGCTCTGCGTCGCCGACACGCCGCGCTGGCCGACGCGTATCGCCGTGACCGCCGACTTCGTCTACGTGCGCTTCCACGGACCGGCCGCGCTCTACGCGTCGCCGTATGACGACGGCCTGCTGCGTGAGTGGGCGGCGCGCATCCGCGGGTGGCGCGACGCGGGGCTGGACGTCCTCGGGTACTTCAACAACGACGCGCGGGCGTTCGCGCCGCGCGACGCGCTGCGGCTGCGCGAGCTGGTGGGGTGAAGCGGCGGCACGCCGCGGAGCGGGGCGCGGGACACGCTGGCACCGGGACTGCGTAGCGGGTGCGCATGGACTGGGACCTCGTCGATCGCGGGCGGCTCGCGTGGATGCGCTGCCCGTCGTGCCAGGGCGGACTCGACGGCGGGCTCATGCGGCAGGTGGAGTGGGCCGAGCGCCGGTGCGTCGTCGTGGTGGCCTGCCCGTCGTGCTCGGCGGAGTGCGTGGCCGTCCTCGACGTGCTGCGCGCGGCCGCGCCGGAGGGCGAGCCGATCGACGTCGACGACGTGCTCGCCGCCCACGACCTCCTCGCGCGGCGTGCCTGGCGCGTCGCGGAGCTCTTCTCCGCCTGAGCGCGTACATTCGGAACGATGACCGGGTCGGCACGCCGGCTCGCTCAGTACCGGCGCAAGCGCGACTTCACGCGCACCCCGGAGCCGCGCGCCCGCCGCGGCGCGAGCCGGGGCCCGCTGCGCTTCGTCGTGCAGAAGCACCGCGCGACCGCGCTCCACTACGACTTCCGCCTCGAGGCGCGCGGCACGCTGCGCTCGTGGGCCGTCCCGAAGGGTCCGTCGCTCGATCCGAGACGGCGCCGGCTCGCGATGGAGGTCGAGGACCATCCCATCGAGTACGCCGGCTTCGAGGGCGTGATCCCCGCGGGCGAGTACGGCGGCGGGACGGTGATGATCTGGGACGAGGGTACCTACACGCCGCTGGACGACGTCGACCCGGCGCGCGCGCTCGACGCCGGCGAGCTTCGCTTCGTCCTCGCGGGCCGGAAGCTCAGGGGCGGCTGGACGCTCGTGCGCACCGGCGGCCGCACATGGCTGCTCATGAAGCGGCGCGATCGCCACGCGAGCGACGTGGACATCACGGTCGCGAAGCCGCGCTCGGTCCGCAGCCGCCGGCTCCTCGCCGGCATCGCGCGCGACGAGGGCGGCGACGCGGCGAAGGCGGCGACCGGCGACCCGTGATCCGTCCGATGCTCGCGACGCTCTCGAAGGAGCCGGTCGAGGGGGACGAGTGGATCTTCGAGGAGAAGTACGACGGCATCCGGGCGATCGCCGAGCGCCGCCGCGGCCGGGTGCGGCTCTCATCTCGCACCGGCCGGGACCTCACCGCGTCGTTCCCCGACGTCGCCGCGGCGGTCCGCGCGCTCCCCGGCGCGGACCTGGCGCTCGACGGCGAGCTCGTCGTCTTCGACCGCGCCGGCGTCTCGCGCTTCCAGCTGCTCCAGCGGCGCGGGATCGACGCGCGGCCGCGGCCGGTCTACGCGGTGTTCGACGTCCTGCGCGCGCGCGGGCGCGACCTCACGCGGAGACCGCTCGACGAGCGGCGCCGCGCGCTGCTGCGGATCGTGCCGCGGCGCCGCGGCCCGCTCATGCCTTCGCGCCGACTGCGCGGCGGCGGCGCGCGCGCGCTCGCCACGGCGCGCGGGCGCGGGTGGGAGGGGATCGTCGCGAAGCTGCGCGGCTCGCGCTACCAGCCGGACGTCCGCTCGCCGGCGTGGCGGAAGGTGAAGGTGCGCGGCGAGTCGGAGTTCGTCGTCGGCGGCTACACGGAGCCGCGAGGATCGCGCACGGTGCTCGGAGCGCTCCTCGTCGGGCTGTACGACGGGCCGCGCCTGCGCTTCGTCGGCAAGGTCGGGACCGGCTACACGCACGAGGTGCTGCGAGACCTCGGCGCGAAGCTGCGGCGCCTGCGGGCCGCACGCTCCCCGTTCGACGCGGCGCCGCGCCTCGCCGGCGCCGCCTGGGTGCGACCGGCCCTCGTCGCGCAGCTCGCCTACGGGGAGTGGACCGCCGGCGGCAGGCTGCGCCAGCCGTCCTTCCTCGGTCTGCGGACCGACAAGCGGCCGCGCGAGTGCACGTGGCGGTCGCGGGAGTGAGCACGCGGCGCGTCGCCGGCGTGACGATCGGCAACGCCGACAAGGTGTGGTGGCCCGACGATGGCATCACCAAGGGCGACGCGGCCGACTTCTACGCCGCGGTCGCCGATCGCATGCTGCCGTGGCTGCGCGACCGGCCCCTGGTGGCCGAGCGCTGCCCCGACGGCATGCGCGGCTCCTGCTTCTACCAGAAGGACTTCGCGCCGGACCGGCGTCCGCGCGGTGTCCCGCGCGTCGCGGTGCGCGCGCGGAGCACCGGGAGGAACGTCCACTACCTCGTCGGAGGCACGCGCGGCGCGCTGCTCGGGCTGCTCGACCTCGGATCGATCGCGGTGCACGTGATGAACGCGCGCGCCCGCGCGCTGCACGAGCCCGACTGGCTCGCGTTCGACCTCGACCCGGCGAGCGGCGAGCTCGCCGACGCGGCGCGCGCGGGCCTCGCGCTGCGGCGCGTGCTCGACGAGCTCCGCCTCGTCTCGTTCCCGAAGACCTCGGGCGCTCGCGGGCTGCACGTGTTCGTCCCGCTGCGCGCCGGCCACCGCGGCGAGCGGGTCGTCGCGTTCGCGAGAGCGGTGGGCGCGGAGCTCGCACGTCGCGAGCCGCGCCTGGTCACCGTGGCGCACGCCCGGTCTGCGCGCCGCGGTCGCGTCTACGCCGACCCATTCCGCAACGCCTACGCGCAGACCATCGTCGCGCCGTACTCATTGCGGCGCCGGCCCGGCGCGACCGTGTCCACGCCGCTCGCCTGGGACGAGGTCACCGCGCGGCTCGACCCGGCGCGCTTCCGTCTGCGCACGTTCGAGAGGCGACTCGCCCGCGAGGACCCGTGGCGCGGGTTCGGCCGGCACCGGCAGCGCCTGCCGGGGTAGAGCCGCTGGCACCCGTCTTGCGACCCGGCGGGTCGTGACGAGGGACCGGCGGCGACACCCGCATCGCCTCGCCTGGCAGAAGCTGCCCGCGAGGGGCCTGGCCCATCGGTTCTCGCGCCTGTCATCCGTCGTCGCGACGCTGATGGGCACCCCGTGGGCCTTCCTGGCCGCGGCCGGGGTCATCATCGCGTGGGCGGTCAGCGGTCCGCTCTTCGGCTTCTCGTCCGACTGGCAGCTCTGGGTGAACACCGGGACCACGATCGTGACCTTCCTCATGGTCTTCCTCATCCAGAACACGCAGAACCGAGACGCGCGCGCGCTCCATCTCAAGCTCGACGAGCTGCTGCGCGCCACGCCCCGCGCCCACAAGGAGCTCATGGAGGCGGAGGAGGAAGACCTCGACGAGATCGAGCGCGAGAAGGAGATCGTCAACCGCGCCGACCCCGCGCCGCCCGAGCGAAAACGGCCGCACGGCGGGAACGGCACGCACGCCGGCGACGGAGCGCCGCGCGCGTCCCAGCGCTGACGCGCGGCCCGATCCATGCAGGAGGCCGGACCGGCAAGAGCCGCACGGGAGGGGAGCGAACATGTCCGATCTCGAGGGGCCCGAGCAGTGCGACCCGGTCCAGGAGGCGGTGGCCCACGCGCTGCGCGTCGTCGGACCGCCCGAGGGCGGCTACGAGACGGTGGAGTCTCCCTCAGCCGCGGAGTGACGCGCCCGTGAGAGCTCGGCGCGGACCGCGGCCAGCAGCCCCTCGTTCTCGAACGGCTTCGCGATGACCCCGTCGGCGCCGAGGTTGCGCGCGATCTCGGCCGCGTGCGGGTTCACCGTCAGCAGAAGAATCCGCGCTCCCTCCTTCGCGATCCGCCGGTACTGCGCCGCGAACGACCACCCGTCCATGATCGGCATCGTGAGGTCGAGGAGGATGAGGTCCGGCGAGACGTGACGCACCAGCTCCAGGGCCGCGGCGCCGTGCCGCACGGTCGCGACGCTGAAGCCCGCGTCGCGGAGCACCTGCCGGACGGCGTCGGCGAGATCGTCGTCGTCGTCGACGACCAGGATCCGCGGCGGCTCCGAGCCCTGCTTCATTCGGCGCTCGCCGGTGCGCCGTGCACGACGGATGCCGACGGCTGTCTGGTCGTTCCTCGTGCCCGCGGGAGTGCGCCGCGTCGCGCCGAGCGGTCGCCAGGAGGACATCGAGGCGGGCAAGCTCCGGGAGGGCGTCGCGCGAAGGGCGAGACGACGACCGGAGGCTTCAGGCCGGAAGCGGCACCTCGCGCGCGTGGCGCTCAAGGATCTGCTCGAGCGGTACGCCGCCTGTCGCGATCCACTCGTGCCGGTCGTCCGTGTCGCGACAGTCGCAGTACGCGGTCGTGCCGTGCCGGATGACGAGCCTGCCCTCGCCGCCGCGTGCCGCCGCCAGGTGCTCGGGCCTGCGGCACACGAAGTACACCATCGCTCCCATCGCGATCCTCCCCGTCCCGCGATCGATGCGCAGCGCCTTCACTGTACGCGCCGACTCAAGCCACGGCGCGGCGGTGCAACCGGACGTGCCGGCGCCGGGTACCCCGCTCGTACACTGGTGACTCCGCCATGACGTCCTCCCGCTCGGACCGCCCGTACGGCCTCTTTCCACGGGGCCGCGAGCGTGCGCGCGAGCCGGAACAGGCGCCCTCCCCACCGCGGACGCGGCGGCGCGACGCCATCCGCCGCCGCCTCGCGCTCCCGGTGCTGCTCGCCGCGATGATCGCGGCGACCTGGGGCCTCGTCGCGGCGGTGCAGACCGGCGCGCTCCGCGCCATCGACGAGGCCGCCTCGCAGCCGACGCCGGCGCCGACGCCGCCGCTCGCGCAGGCGGTGTACGAGCAGGTCGCCCCGTCGGTCGTCCAGGTCATCGCGAGCGGCGCGTCCGCGGAGTCGGCCGTCGGCGCGGGGGTGATCGTCGACGACGCCGCCGACATCCTGACGAGCCTCCACGTCGTGGACGGCGCCACGAGCGTCCGCGTGCGCTTCGCCGACGGCACCGAGTCGGCGGCGGCGGTCGCGTCGACCCTTCCGGAGAAGGACATCGCCGTCCTCCGACCCGACACGCCGCCCGCGCGGATCGTCCCGGCCACGCTCGGCGATCCGGGACGGCTCGCCGTCGGCGCGCCGGCGTTCGCCATCGGGCACCCCTTCGGGCTGACCGGGTCGCTGTCGGCGGGCGTGATCTCGGGCCTCGACCGCTCGGTGACCGTGCCCGGCCGCGACCCGCTCACCGGCCTCATCCAGTTCGACGCCGCGGTGAACCCGGGGAGCTCGGGCGGTCCGCTGGTGGACGGCAATGGCGAGGTCGTCGGCATCGTCACGGGCCTGGTGAACCCGGCCGGCGTGAAGGTCTTCAGCGGCGTGGGCTTCGCGGTCACCATCGACGTGGCGGCCGGCGCGCTCGGCGAGCCGGTCGATTAGCGAGGAGAACGACGTGAGCGACGAGCGAATCGACCAGAGCGGAGCGGCGCGACGAGGCGACGCCGCGAAGCGGGCGGAGACGAGTGCTGAGATGGAGCGGCTGCTGTTCGAGATCAAGAAGGTGATCGTCGGGCAGGACCACCTGCTCGAGCGCATCGTCGTCGCCCTCCTCGCCCGCGGCCACCTGCTGGTGGAGGGCGTCCCCGGCCTCGCGAAGACGCTCGCCGTGAAGACCGTCGCGCAGGCGGTCTCCGGCGAGTTCCGCCGCATCCAGTTCACACCCGACCTCGTGCCGGCCGACCTCGTGGGCACGCGCATCTACAACCAGAAGACGGGCGAGTTCCAGACCTCGCTCGGCCCGGTCTTCACGAACCTCCTCCTCGCGGACGAGATCAACCGCGCGCCCGCCAAGGTGCAGAGCGCGCTGCTCGAGGTGATGCAGGAGCGCCAGGTGACCATCGGACGCGAGACGCATCGCGTGCCCGACCCGTTCCTGGTGATGGCGACGCAGAACCCGATCGAGACCGAGGGCACGTACGCGCTCCCCGAGGCGCAGGTGGATCGCTTCATGATGAAGGTGCTCGTCACGTACCCGAGCGAGATGGACGAGTTCGTGGTCGTCGAGCGCATGACGGGTCCGCTCGCGCTCGTGCAGCCCGTCCTCACGACCGAGCAGCTCATGGTGCTGCAGCGGCGGGTCGACGCCGTCTTCGTCGATCCGGTGCTCATGGAGTACGTCGTCCGCATCGTGTCGGCGACGCGCTCTCCGAAGGACTACGGGCTCGAGGCGATCGGCAAGTACATCACGTACGGCGCGAGCCCGCGCGCATCGATCAACCTCGTCCTCACCGCGCGCGCGCTCGCGTTCATGCGCGGCCGCGACTACGTGCTCGCCCAGGACATCCAGGACGTCGCGCTCGACGTCCTCCGCCACCGCGTCATCCTGTCGTACGAAGCGCTCTCCGACGAGGTCACCGCCGACGCGCTCGTCGCGAAGGTGCTCGAGCGGATCGCCGTGCCGGTCGCGCCGATGCAGGGCCATGCGGTCGCGCGCTGAGGCGCGCCTGCGCCGCCTCGAGTGGACCGTCGTGCGCCGCCTCGACGGCCAGCTCCAGGGCGACTACCGCACGCTGTTCCGCGGGTACGGCCTCGACCTCGCCGACATCCGCGAGTACGCCCCCGGCGACGACGTGCGCACATCGACTGGAACGTCACCGCGCGCCTGGACGCGCCGTACGTGCGCGAGTACCACGAGGACCGCGAGATCACCGCGCAGTTCCTGCTCGACGTGTCCCCCTCCGTCGACTTCGGCACGGCGAACGCCCTGAAGCGCGACCTGCTCATCGACTTCGTCGCGGTGCTCGCACGGCTGCTGACGCGCCAGGGCAACCGTGTCGGTGCGATGCTCTACGGGCGCGGCGTCGAGCGGGTGATCCCCGCGCGGGGCGGCCGCATGCAGGTGCTCCGCCTCATCGACGACCTGGAGCGCCGGCCGCGGCTGGAGCGGGCGCCGGAGACGTCGCTGCGCGAGCTGCTCGCGACGGCGATCACGACGGTCCGCCGGCGCTCGCTCCTCTTCGTCGTCTCGGACTTCTTCAGCACCCCCGGCTGGGAGCCGGCGCTCACGCTCCTCGGGCGCCGCCACGAGGTGCTCGCGATCCGGCTCACCGACCCGCGCGAGCGCGAGCTGCCGGACATCGGCATGGTCGTGATGAACGACGCCGAGACGGGTGAGCACCTCTGGGTCGACACGAGCGACGCGCGCTTCCGCACGCGCTTCGCCGAGGTCGTGCGGCGGCGTGACGCGGCGCTCGCGGCCGCGTTCGCCCGCGCGCGCGTCGAGGCCCTCGAGCTCTCGACCGAGGACGACCTGGTGCGCACGATCGTCCGGTACGCGGCGGGCCGGAAGGTGCGCAACGCGCGGCGCGCCGCCGCGGGGGCCGTCCGATGACCTTCCTGTGGCCGGGCAACCTGTTCCTCGTCCTGCTCGTCCCGCTGCTCGTCGCGGCCTACGTCTGGGCGCAGCGGCGGCGGCACCGCTACGCGCTGCGCTACGCGAGCCTGTCGCTCGTGCGCGAGGCGCTCGGCCGCGGGCCCGGATGGAGGCGCCACGTCCCGCCTGCGCTGCTGCTGGCAGCGCTGTTCTTCATGCTCGTCGCCACGGCGCGCCCGCAGACGGTCGTCACGGTGCCGGTGCAGGAGGGGACGGTGATCCTGGCGATCGACGTCTCAGGTTCGATGCAGGCCGAGGACCTGCGGCCGAGCCGCATGGAGGCGGCCAAGGCCGCGGCGAAGGCGTTCGTCGAGAAGCAGGGCCCCGGCGTGCGGATCGGGATCGTCGCCTTCACCGGCGACGCGCAGATCGTCCAGACTCCCACGTTCGACAAGGACCTCGTCGCTGCCGGCATCGACCGGCTGCGCCCGCAGCGCGCGACGGCGATCGGACGGGGGATCCTCGCGTCGCTGGACGCGATCTTCGAGGGCAGCGAGGAGGTTCCGCCGAGCGTCGCCGCGCTGGCGCGCCTCGCCGGTGAGCCGGTGCCGGGCGCGACGCCCCAGCCGCTGCCGCAGGGGGTGCGCGACACGAGCGCGTCGATCGTGCTGCTCTCGGACGGGCAGAACAACCAGTTCCCGGCGCCGCAGCAGATCCTCGACGAGGCGGTGAACCGGGGCATCCGCATCTACACCGTCGGCGTCGGGAGCGCCGAGGGCACGGTCCTGAGGATCCAGGGCCGCACCGTGCGCACACGGCTCGACGAGGCGACGCTGAAGCAGATCGCCGAGATCACCGACGGCCAGTACTTCAACGCGTCGAACGCCGAGGACCTGCGCGCGGTCTACGAGAACCTCACGACGCAGCTCGTCTTCCGCAACGAGAAGACCGAGGTGACCGCGCTCTTCACGGCGCTCGCCGCGATCCTGTCGGTCGTCGCGGCCGCGCTCTCGCTGCTCTGGTTCCAGCGCATCCCGTAGCGCGGATGCCGCCGCCGCGCTCCCGCGCTACTCTGCGCTCGTGACGATCGCGTCCGCCGCTTCGCTCCGCCAGCGCGTCCACGACCTCATGCCCGGCGTCCGCGCGGATCTGGAGCGTCTCGTGCGCGTCCCGTCCGTGAGCGCGGCCGGCCACGACAAGGCGCCGCTCGTGCGGTCGGCGGAGACCGTCGCCGAGCTGCTGCGCGGCGCGGGCGCGGAGACGAAGATCCTCACCTCGGACGGTCATCCCGCGGTCGTCGGCTACGTGACGGCACCGCCCGGCGCGCCGACCGTGCTGCTCTACGCGCACCACGACGTCCAGCCACCCGGGCCGGCGGACGAATGGAGCGCGGCGCCGTTCGAGCCGACCCTTCGTGGCGGCCGCCTCTACGGACGCGGCGTCGAGGACGACAAGGCGGGGGTCGTCGCGCACCTCGCCGCGCTGCGCGCCTTCGACGGGAAGCCGCCGGTGGGCGTCGCGGTGTTCATCGAGGGCGAGGAGGAGGCCGGCTCGGAGAACCTGCGCGCGTACCTCGAGCGCGAGAAGGCCCGCCTCGACTGCGACGCCGTCGTCGTCGCCGACGGCGGGAACTGGCGCACCGGCGAGCCGGCGCTCACGACGACGCTCCGCGGCGTCGTGTCGTGCATCGTCGAGCTGCGCGTCCTCGACAAGGCGGTGCACTCCGGCCAGTTCGGCGGCACGTTCCCGGACGCGCTCACCGCCCTCGTGCGGCTGCTCGCATCGCTGCACGACGATGACGGCGACGTCGCGATCCCCGGGCTGGTCCGGGGCACGGCGCCGGCGCTCGACCTCACCGAGGACGAGCTGCGGAGGCAGGCCGGCGTGCGCAAGGGCGTGCGGCAGATCGGCCGCGACGGCCTCACCGACCGTCTCTGGATGAGACCGTCCGTCTCCGTCCTCGCGATCGACGCGCCGCCGGTGCGCGAGGCGATCAACCAGCTCGTGCCGGTGGCGCGCGCGAAGGTATCGATGCGCATCCCGCCGGGTCAGGACGGCCGGAAGGCGCTCGACGCGCTCGTCTCACACCTCCAGGCGAACGTCCCGTGGGGCGCCGAGGCCTCCATCACCAGGCAGCCGGCGGGCGAGCCGTTCGTGACCAAGACCGGCGGCCGCGCGTACCGCGCGATGCGCGACGCGCTGACGGAGTCGTGGGGGCACGAGGCGGTGGAGATCGGCGCCGGCGGGACGATCCCGTTCCTCTTCGACCTGGCCGAGCTCTTCCCGAGGGCCGAGATCATGGTCACGGGCGTGGGTGACCCGGAGGGCGGCGCGCACGGACCCGACGAGAGCGTGGACCTGCGCGAGCTCGAGCGCGCCTGCCTCGCCGAGGCCCTCTTCCTCGCGAAGCTCGCGCCGGCCTAGTGTCGTGACCCGCCGGCGTTCAACGCGCGCGGCGGCGATGGCGGAACCACCACTCCAGGAAGGCGGGATCCTCACCGAAGAGCGCCACCGGCGCGTCGGCGTCGCAGACGATGTACGGCGGCGAGGCCTGGTCGTTCAGCTCGCGCAGCCGTCCGCAGCCCAGGCACTCCGACACGTCGACATCCTCCTGCCGCGACTTGCAGTAGACGTGGCCCCCCGAAACGAAGGCGCGGGTGGCGGTCACGTGGGCACCGCCTCCGCGGCCACCGGGTGCACGACGCCGTCCGTCAGCACGTGGGTCGTCCGCGGCCCGCCGCGGTCGGACGACACGAAATGGATCGGCGCGCGCGGCGGCGACGCGAGCAGGGCGACGAGGAAGTCGGGTGTGACGACCTCGCTGTCGTAGAGGATCGTGTCGGCCTCGTCGTGGAGCGGGCATCGCCCACCGATCACGAGCGGGCACGACGCCGTCGGCCCGGCGCAGTGCTGGACGATCGCGGCCCCGTCGCGCAGCCGCTCCTCCCACAGGCGCCGGCGGGTCGGGAGCGCGGTGACGACGAGCGTGCGGCGCACGCTCCCGACTGTGCGCGCGCCGTCCGGGCGGGCGAAGGGTCCAACGGCACGGGGCCCGGGGTCGAATGGACGCTCGCGGCGGCTACGCGATGGCCGTCCCGACCAGCCGCCCGATCCCGAAGGTGACCGCGGCGGCGGCCACCCCGACGAGGAGCTGGCGCGCGCCCGCCCGCAGCGCCGACTGCCCGGTGATGACGGTGATGAGCGCGCCGACGCCGAACAGCGCGGCGGCCGAGAGGACGGCCGAGGCGACGAGCGCGGTCGCGCCCGCCGCGACGAGGAACGGGATGATCGGCACGACCGCGCCGAGCGCGAACATGGCGAACGAGGTGCCGGCCGCGACGTACGCCGACCCGCCGAGCTCGCCGAGCTCGATCCCGAGCTCCTCGCGCGACAGCGTCTCGAGGGCGCTCGTACCGCGCACGACGTCCGCGGCGATCCGCCGCGCGTGCTCCTCGGCGAGGCCTTTCGCCCGGTAGATGAGCGCGAGCTCCTCTTCCTCCTCCTCGGGCGCCGCCGCCAGCTCCTCCCGCTCGATCTCGATCTGCCGTGCGTAGAGCTCGCGCGCACTCTGCACCGAGAGCCATTCGCCGAGCGCCATCGAGAGCGATCCGGCGAGGAGGCCGGCGAGGCCGGCGACGGCCATCGCGCCGGCGTCGCCGCCCGCGCCCGCGACCCCCATCACCAGACCGAAGTTCGACACGAGGCCGTCGTTGATGCCGAGCACCGCCGCGCGGAGCGCGTTGCCGCCGCCGGTCCGGTGCCGGCCCTCGAGCTGCGCGATCGCGGCGCCGGAGAGCCCGCGGTCGGTGACCGCGCGCAGCAGGCGCGCGTGCGAGCGCTCGTCGCGCGGGAGCGCGACGCCGGCCTCGGCCTGGTGGTCGTACATCCCCTGGTCGCGCGTCTCGCTCGCGGCCATGGTCGGCGCGACGAGGGCGGCGCCGAAGCGCGACGCGACCGCCGCGAGCAGGCGCGCGCGCCAGGAGGGACGCGGAGCGCCGCGCCACCCGCCCGCCTCGCGCAGCTTCGCCTCCCAGACCGCGGCGTGGCGCGCCTCCGCCTCGGCGAGCCTGTCGTACACGGTGCGCAGGTCGGGGTCGGGCTCGCCGCGCGCCATGGCGCGGTACACGGTGATGCCGTCGACCTCACCCTGGAGGTTCTCGCGGTAGCGGTCGACGTCGCCCATCACACCGCACGCCTACGGCGCTGCGACACTAGAAGCGTGGGCGCCGCTTCGCCATGTATGCGGCCGCCTCGGCGCGCCGTGCCAGGCCGAGCTTGTCGAGGATGCGGCTCACGTAGTTCTTCACGGTCTTCTCGGAGAGGAAGAGGACCTCGCCGATCTCGCGGTTCGTCTTGCCCTCGGCGAGCTGCTCGAGCACCTTGCGCTCCTGCTCGGTGAGGGACGCGAACGCCGGGTCCTCGTCGTCGCGCCCGCGGCGCACCCGCTCGAGGACCTTCCCGGTCACGTCGGGGTCGAGCAGCGAGCGGCCCTGCGCGACCGACGTGATCGCGTCGACGACCGCCTGACCGCGCGTCTGCTTGAGCAGGTATCCCGCGGCGCCCGCGACGATCGAGGCGAAGAGCGCCTCGTCGTCGGCATACGAGGTGAGCATGATGACCTTCGTCTCGGGCCGTGCCTCGCGGATCGTCCGGCAGGCCTCGACGCCGCTCCCGTCGGGAAGGCGGACGTCCATCACGACGACGTCGGGCTTCGCGCGCGCCGCGACCTCGATGGCCTCGGCGGCGGTGGCCGCCTCGCCGACGACGAGCAGGCCCTTCTGGCGCCCCAGGAGGGTCCGCAGACCCTCGCGCACCACCTCGTGATCGTCCACGAGCATCACGCGCACGGCCGCGTCGGTCACTCCGCTCCTCCTTCCGCGACCGGAGTCGCCGGTAGCTCCAAGCGTACACGCGAGCCCCGACCGGGCGCGCTCTCGACGCGGAGCGTGCCGCCCACGGCGAAGGCCCGCTCGCGCATGTTGTGCAGGCCGTGCCCGCTCGTCCCGGCGGCGAAGTCGAAGCCGACGCCGTCGTCGGTGATCTGCAGGACCACGCGCCCGTCCTCGTTCAGCAGGTGCACCGACGCGTGGCGGGCGCGGGCGTGCCGCGCGATGTTCCCGAGCGCGTCCGCCGCGATGTAGAACGTCGCCTCCCGGCGCGCCCGGTCGAGGCGCCGCGCCGCGGCGGCCGATACGCGGACGTCGACGTCGAGCAGCGCGTTGGAGCGCGCCTGCTCGGCGAGCATCGCGAGCGACTCGGTGAGCGGCTGGTCGCTGACCTGCACGGGTTGGAGCCCCAGCACGTAGCCGCGGAGGTCGGCGATCGCGGCGTTCAGCCGGTCGATGGACCGCCAGAGCGACGCCTTCGCCTCCTTCGGCTCGGCGTCCATGTGTCCCGCGACGTCCTCGAGGAGCAGCCCCACGCCGTACAGCGACTGCATCACGCCGTCGTGGAGATCCATGCGGATGCGCTGCCGCTCCTCCAGCGCCGAGACGCGCTCGACCTGCTCGTAGAGCCGCGCGTTCTCGATCGCCACGGCGGCCTGCGCCGCGAGCGTCTCGAGCGCGTCGGCGTCGTCGGCGGTGAACTCCTCGGCGCCCTGCTTCTCGGTGAGGTAGAGGTTCCCGAGCGGCTCGCCGCGCAGCAGGATCGGCGTACCGATGAAGCTCGTCATCGGCGGATGGTGCTCCGGGAACCCGACCGACGCGGGATGCCGGCGCAGGTCGCGCAGGCGCAGCGCCCGGCGCTCCCGCTGGAGGTGGCCGAGGAGCCCCAGCCCGCGCGGCGGCGGGCCGATCAGCGCGCGCTCCTCCGGCGTGATGCCGGACGTCGTGAAGGACTCGACGACGCCCTCCTCGGTGAAGACCGCGAGCGCGGCGTACTTCGCGTCCGCGACCCGCCGCGCCTGGTCGGCGACGCGCTGCAGCACCTCCTCGCGGTCGAGCTCCGACGTGAGCGCGAGACCGGCGGCGTTGACGGCCTGGAGCTGCTGGCGCCGCTGCTCGAGCGCCTGCGCCAGCCGCTCGAGGTGCTCGCTCTTCGCGTGGTCGCGCTCCTGGAGGGCCGACAGCTGGCCGAACACGGCAGTGGAGAACGCCAGCACGCCGGCGACGCCGATGATGAGCGTGATGAGGTGGGCGAGCGCGACCGGGAACAGCCGCTCGATGAGGAAGAAATCGAGCAAGAGGAGCACGACGATGAGCAGCGACGGCAGCACCAGCGCGACGACGCGGATGCGTCGCGGGTAGCCCGGCGGTGGGGACTCACCCATGCTGCGAATTATCGAGGGGCGCAGAAAGCGCAGAAAGAGGGAGCGGCGTCCGCCGCTCCCTCTCTCGCAGAGGTAGAAGGTCCGTCAGGCCGACGTGGGGACCGGGACGACGGTTTGGCGTTCGGTCTGCGGTGCCCTCCAGGGTGTGCCGAGCGAGGGGAGCAGCCAGCGGTCGAGGCCGATGAAGCCGGCCGTCTTCCAGGCGAGCGCGATGGCGATGCTGAGGAGCAGCAGCACGGGGTTCGAGCTGGCGCTGCCGGCGAGCATGAAGTTCATGTTCATGAACGCCCCGCCGACCGCGGCGATGCCGACGAACGCGCCGAGGATGAGGCCGAGACCGACGGCGACCTCGCCGTAGGCGATGACCTTGCCCATGACGCCCTGCGCCTCGATGTCGATGAGCCACTGGATGAAGCCGCGGTACCAGTCGTAGGTGATCGTTGCCCGGCCTGTCTCGGGGACCACCACGACGCGCTTCCAGAACGAGAGGATGGCGGCGCCGTCGCCGATCCAGTTCGCGGTGGGGCCGCTGGCGATGACCTTCTCCCAGCCGGCCTCCAGCCAGGCCCAGCCGACGTAGACGCGAAGGGCGAGCCAGACGACCGCCATGCGCGTGTCGGAGAAGAGGAATCGTGCGATGGGCGGATCCGCTACGACGGTGCTCCGTCCGATCTTCGTGCTTGCCATGTGGTGGACCTCCTTGGCCGTGTGAGGGCACTGTGCGGCCCGGGGGGCGGTGCCGGACAGGGCCTCCCGGACCAAAGCGCCGGGCCGCGCGTCCCGTGGCGCGGGGCACGGGTCGGGACCTTCGGCCCTGTTTCCGGACGGGGGAACGCCGGACGATACCTCCCCATGGTGCCGCCCATCGATCTCCCGCTGGTGCTCCTCGCGCTGGCCGGCGTCGGCCTGGCGGTCGCCCTCTCCGTGCTGGCGGGGAAGGTGGCCGCCCGTCTCCTCTACGCCGCGAGCGACCGCTCCAAGACCGAGCGTTAGCCCTACGCGGGGATCGGGACCGGCGTCTCGAGCGACACGCCGACCTCGGGCGCCTGGCGGAGCGAGCGCTGGACCGTGCATCGCTCGACCGCGCGCAGCACGCCGGCGCGCAGGTCGTCCGACAGCGGCGCGCCGACGATCACGGTGAGGTCGATCCGCCGCACGCGCGACGGGCGGCCGTCGCTCATCTCGAACTCGCAGCCGACCCGGAGCGCCGTCCCCTCGGGCGTGTGCCGGCGCAGGAAGCGACCCGCGAAGAACGCGGCGCAGGCGGCGAGCGACCCGACGAAAAGCTCGGTGCGCGTCGGGCCGCGGTCCGCGCCGCCCTCGCTCGCCGGCTGATCGACCACCACGCGGTGGCCGGCGACGTCGATCGCGAACGCGTCGCCGCCGAGGTGCGCGACGGTCAGCCGTCCGGCGCTCATGACCCGTGTCGCGTCAGGATCACTCCAGGAGCCCGTGACGGAGCGCGTAGTCGACGAGCTCGGACCGCCGGTGCAGGTCGAGCTTCGCCATGATGCGCGACCGGTACGTGTCGACCGTCTTCGGGCTCACGAACAGCCGTTCCGCGATCTCGAGGTTGGAGAAGCCGCGCGCGGTGAAACGCAGGACCTCGCGCTCGCGCGGCGAGAGCGCCGGCTCGGGCCGGCCGGCGTCGTTCTGCTGCGTCGCGAGGAGCAGCCGCACCGCGGCCGGCGTGAGGTACGCCTCGCCCGCGGCGACCGCCCGGATGGCGTCGATGAGCTCCTTGTCCGCCGCGCGCTTCAGGACGTAGCCGGCCGCGCCCAGGCGCACGGCCTCCATGACGTAGCGGTCCTCGGCGTACATCGTGAGGACGACGATCTTCGTCGGCAGCTCCATCTCGCGGATCCGCCGCGCGACCTCCAGGCCGCCGCCGCCGGGCATCGAGATGTCGAGCACGATGATGTCGGGGCGATGCGTGCGGGCGGCCTCGATCGCCGACGCCGCGTCGGTGGCCGTCGCGACGACCTGCATGTCGCCCTTGGATTCGATGAGCCGCTTCAGTCCGTCGAGCAGGATCTGGTGGTCGTCCGCGAGAACGATGCGGATCACAGTGGCGTCTCCTCCCGCATGGGCACGCGCGCCAGGACGCGTGTGCCGCGGCCGGGCGTCGAGGTGATGTCGAGCGTGCCGCCGACGAGCGCGACACGCTCCTGCATGCCGAACAGTCCGACGCTCGCCTCCGGATCCGCGCGGGCGGCCGCCGCGTCGAAGCCGATGCCGTCGTCGCTCACGCTGAGCGTGTACGAGTCGCCGTCGCTCGTGATGGTGAGCTCCGCGCGCGTCGCGCCCGCGTGGCGCACGATGTTCGTGAGCGCCTCCTGCGCGACGCGGAAGATCGTGACCGCCGTCTCGTCGGTGACCTCCGTGCAGCCGCAGCCGAGGTGGAGGTCGACGCGGAGACCGGTCTCCGCGCGTACGCGGTCGGCGAGCCAGTCGAGCGCGGAGCACAGCCCGAGGTCCTCGAGGACGCTCGGACCGAGGTGCACGGCGAGACGGCGCACGCCGTCGAGCGCGGCTCCGACGAGCTCCCGCAGCTCGGCGAGCTCGTTCTTCACCGCGTCCTCGCTCGTCATCGTCTCGATGAGCTGCAGGCGGACCAGCAGGAGCGTTAGCGCCTGCCCCGTCTCGTCGTGGAGCTCGCGCGAGATGCGCACGCGCTCCCGCTCCTGCGCGGAGAGGATGCGCGCCGCGAGCGCTCTGGCGCTGGAGCGATACGCCTCGAGCTCGGCGACCTTTTCCGCCACGCCGCCGACCGTAGGACGCCCGCCTGTCGGGGCAGTGCGCCGCACGTCCCCTTTTCCGGCGCCGTTGGTCCCTACCGGCGTCACGGGCGGCCGCGGGCGGCGATCCGGCCGGCCAGGAGGTGGCGGCGGCCGGGCGTGCGCGCCCGGCGGTGCGTGGGCCGCCGTGCCGGCGGGCCGAAGGCGCGGGCCCGCGCCAGGAGGGCGCTCGCGGCGCGGTCCAAGTCGCGGGCGCCGCAGCGGACCGTCGTGCCCACGAGACCGCCGAGGATGGTGTGCGTCCAGCCGGCCGCCACGCGCAGCGACGGCAGCTCGGAGAGCCCGACGGCGTGGCCGGGCGGCGCGACCACGCGTCCGCGGAGGGTAAGGCCGTCGCCGTGGCCGACGTCGGCCTCCGCCATGCCGACGAACGCCGCGCTCTCCACGAAGCGCGGTCCGCGGACCGCGAGGAGCGCGACCCGGTCGCCCGAGCGCGGCCGCGGCGCGACCGCGGGGTCGAGTGGCAGGCGACGCCAGCCGTCGCGCGCGAGCGTCTCGACCGTGCCGGGCGTGATCACCGCGATCCAGGACTGCGTGCGCATCGGAGGGCACCGTACGTCCGGTCCCGAGGCATGAACGTCCGGTGGCGCACCCTGACAGGAGGGGGCAGTACCGGACAGACCCGACACGGTTCGCGACGCGATGCTCGAGGACGTGCGGTTCCTCTTCGCGACGGACGGCTCGGCGGGCGCACAAACCGCGCAAGCGTTCCTCCTCGCGCTGCCGCTATCACGCGCCGACCGCGTGACGATCCTCACCTGCTCGGCGCACACGTTCTTCGGCGTGGACAGCGTCGATGCGAGCATCGCGGCGCGGGCGCGCGTCGAGGCGGAGCGCGGCGCCGAACGCATCGTGGCGGACGCGCTCGCGGCGTGCTCCGCGCGCGACGTGCCGGCGAACGTCGTCGTTCGCGACGGACCGGTCGCGCACGCCGCGCAGATCCTCGCGATCGAGGAAGCCAGCGACCTGATCGTCGTCGGATCGCGCGGGCTCGGCGCGCTCGCCGGCGTGCTCATGGGCAGCGTCGCGCGCGCACTCGCGCGCCACGCGCCGACGCCCGTGCTCGTCGTGCGCGAGCGCGGCTCCGCGCCGGAGCGGATCGTCGCCGCGGTCGACGGATCCGAGGACGCGCGCGCGGCGATCCGGCTGCTCCGGCGCATGCCGCTCCCGTCGGCCGCGCGCGTCACGCTGCTGCACGTGCTGCCCGCGAGACCGGCGAACGGCGCGGTCTCGGAGGAGGTCGTCCAGGCCCTGCGAGAGGCCGAGGAGCGCGCCGGGGCCCGTGTGCTGCGGGAGGCCGCCGAGCTCCTGGGCGACCGCGTCGTCGACCATCAGATCGCGGAGCGCGGCCACGTCGCTCAGCAGATCCTGTCGCGCGCGATGGTCGCGTCGGCCGACCTCATCGTGCTCGGCTCCCGCGGCCTGACCCTCGGGACGGGGTTCCTTCAGGGGAGCGTCGCGGACCAGGTGCTGAGCGGCGCGCACTGCGCGGTCCTCGTCGCGAAGGGGGGACTCGCCACGCGCACCGTCGGCGATCGCGTCGCGGAGGCACGAGCGCCGGCCGTGCTGGCCACATGACGTCGGAGGTGTCGCGATGACTGACACGTTCAGGATCCTGTGCGCGGTCGACGGATCGAAGGGAGCGCACAGCGCGCTGGAGCTGGTCACGGCACTGCCGCGGCGCGCCGGCGACGAGGTCGTCGTCGCCTCGTATCCGGAGTTCTTCCTCGCGGCGCGCCCCGGCGGCGGCGGCGCGCTCGCGAGCGCGATGCGGCGGCGGCGAGAGGCGACCGAGGCCATGGTGAACGCCGCGGTCGCAGGTCTGCGCGGCGCGGGCGCCGCGGCGCGCGGCGTGCTCTGCGACGGCGAGGACACCGTCGACGCGCTCCTGCGCACCGCCGAGCGCGAGCAGGCCGACGTCGTCGTGGTCGGCTCGCGGGGGCACGGCCCGTGGACGAGCATCCTGCTCGGGAGCGTCGCGCGCGCGCTCGCGATGCTGAGCCCGGTCCCGGTGCTCGTGGTGCGCGGGCGCACGATCGCGCCGACGCGCGTCCTCGCCGCGGTGGACGGCTCCGCCGCGTCGACGGCGGCGCTCCGCGCGTTCGCGCGGCTCCCGCAGAGCGAGGGCACCGAGGCGGAGCTGCTGCACGTGCTGCCGGAGCACGACTGGGCCCGCGCGCAGGACGACGAGGGCGAGCTGCTGGGGATGCGCGCGTCGGTCGAATACGACGAGGAGCAGCGCGCGCTCGCCCTGCTCGATCACGCGCGTGCCCTCGTGCCGGTCGGCGTCGTGGCCCGGACCCGGTCGGTCCGCGGCCACGTCGGCGAGCGCGTGCTCGCCCGGGCGGTCGAGATCGGCGCCGACCTCATCGTCCTCGGCACGCGCGGGGCCGCCGGTCCGCGCCGGCCGTTCTGGGGGAGCACGGCGGAGCGTGTCGTCGCGGGGGCGCCGTGCGCGGTCCTGGTGGCGCCGAGCCCCGCTGAGGGTGGGCCCAACGGCGCCTGAGATCGTGCGCATCGGCCCTCCCCCGGCCCGCCGCGCGGGACGACCCTGAAGCGATCGCCGGGCTTACCGTCCCGCAGGGACGCGTCGGTTGACGGAAGGAGTCCGTATGACGGTGGCCATCACGCGGAGCCTCGATCTCAAGGGAGTCGCCTGCCCGCTGCCGATCGTGAAGACCGCGAACGCGATGAAGGACCTGGCGCCGGGCGCGCTCGTCGAGGTGCTGGCGACCGACCCGGGGAGCGTGAACGACTTCGCGGCCTGGGCACGTACGACCGGGAACGAGCTGCTCGAGTCGAGCCAGCTCGGCAACGTCTACCGCTTCGTCATCAGGAAGAAGGGTTGAGCGAGACGGCTCTCACGATGGATCGACCGGAGTTCTTCGTGTAGCTTCCGGCGCTACGCGGATCGCTCCACGCGACGCTGGCAGTCGATGCAGCGGGCCGCCTGTGGACGGGCCTCGAGCCGGGCCTCGGGGATCCGCGCGCCGCAGTCGACGCAGCGGCCGTAACTGCCGGCGGCGAGACGCGCGAGCGCCTCGTCGACCTCGCGCAGCGCGCTCTCGAGCGTGAGCTCGTCGACGACGAGCTCCTCGCGCGTGTACAGGTCCGAGGCGACGTCCGCCGGGTGCTGCGAGGGCGTCGTGTCCTCGCCGCGGGCCTCGACGTCCCGTGTCAGCACCGCCGCGTCCTCGCGCAGGTCCGCGGCGAGCCGCTCGCGGAGCTCGATGAGGCGCTCCTTGGCGTCCAGCATGCAGTCGAATCTGTCGCGTCGGGGCGGGCGGGCGAAGTGCCGCAGGGCCCCGCGGCCGGGGCCGTTGGACCCTGACCGCGTCGGGCGCGGGGCGCGTAGCCTGAGGACGACCCGCGCGGAGGAGGCCGACTCATGCGTGACGAGCCAGTGACCGAGACCGAGAGCGAGATCGAGACCGATCCGGTGTGCGGCATGCGGGTCGAGGACGAGCTGGCCCGCGACCATGACCTCGCGGTCGTGTACGAGGGCCGCCAGTACCTCTTCTGCGGCCCGTCGTGCCGGGCGAAGTTCCTGCACCGGCCCGCCGACTACGCGGTGCCGGGGCGCACCCAGCCATAGCCTGAGGGGAGGAAGCGCATGGCCACGCAGCTCAAGGACACCATCATCGAGACGTTCAAGCTCGACCGGGAGAACGTCGACCGGATCCAGGCGAAGCTCGAGGAGCTCATCCACGAGGGCAACGTCCGGCGCATCGTCGTGAAGGACGCGCGCGGGGTGACCGTCATGGAGGTCCCGCTCTCCGTCGGACTCGTCGGCGTCGCGCTCCTCCCGGTGTGGGCCGCGATCGGCGCGATCGCGGCGCTCGCCGCGGACTTCACGATCCAGGTGGAACGGCGGGGCGACGGGGCGTAGCCTCTCGCGGATGACGCGCGGACGCGCGCCGCTCCTCGGCCTCGCGCTCGTCGCGGTCGTCGTCGCGGGCTGGGCCGGCCTGGCCCGCATGGGCATCGTGGCGCCGGCGCCCGGTGCGGCGACCGCGGCGCACGGCGCGCTGATGGTCTCCGGCTTCATCGGCACGCTCATCGGCCTCGAGCGCGCGGTCGTCACGCGGCGCTGGTGGGCCGAGCTCGCGCCGGCCCTCTCCGGCGGCGGCGCGCTCGCGCTGCTCGTCGGCGTGCCGGGTCCCGCGCCGGAGCTCGCGATCGCGGCCGCCGCGGCCGTCCTGGCCCTGGTGACCGTCCGCGGCGCGCCGGCCGGCGACCCCGTCGCGCGGGCGGTCATGACAGCGGGGGCGCTCGCGTGGCTCGCCGGCGCGCTCGTGTGGGCGTCGGGTGCGGGTGCGTTCCGCGCCATGCCGTGGTGGCTGCTGTTCCTCGTGCTCCTCATCGCCGCCGAGCGCATGGAGCTCTCGCGCGCGCTGCGTCCGTCACGCGCCGCGGCGCTGGTCCTCGCGGGCGGCTGCGCGCTCGCCATCGCCGGCGTCGCGCTCACCTGGTGGGACCTCACCGCGGGTCTGCGGCTCACGGGTCTGGGGACGATCGTGCTCGCGCTCTGGCTCCTGCTGCGCGACCGCCCACCGGCCGCGGCGCGCCTCGCGGGCTTCCCGCGCTTCGCCGCGGTCTCGCTGGCGGCCGCGTACGTGTGGCTCGGGGCCGGGGCGCTGTTCCTGATCACCTACGCCGGGCCGCCCGCCGGCCCGCGCTACGACGCGATGGTGCATGCGGTGTTCGTGGGCTTCGTGTTCTCGACGATCTTCGGCCACGGGCCGATCGTGGTCCCCGCGGTGATCGGCACCGCCATCGCGTACCGCCGCGCGCTCTTCGTCCCGCTCGCGGCGCTGCAGCTCTCGCTCCTAGCGCGGGTCGCCGGGGACCTCCTCGGGCGCGCCGACGCGCGCGACGCCGGCGCGGTCGGGATCGCGCTGTCCTTCGTGGCGTACGCGGCCGTCATGGCGTCGAGCGTCCGCGCGCGCAGGGCGGCGTCGCGTCAGGCGGTGCGCGAGGCGGGTCTGCGCTGACCCCGTCGCCAGTGTCGTGACCCGGAATCCAGGCGCAGCCGCACCGGTACCGGATCCGCCGATGCCGGTGTCGCCTTCGTCCGGGCGCTCCTCACGCAGCCGCGGCTGTGCTCCGGGGCGTCCTCCTCGGCTCCTTGCCTCGGCGTCCCGGTACCGCGCATCTGCACCCGACTTCCGGGCCCCACGCGCTAGGCGCTGTACGCGCGGCGCTGCTCGCTGCGCTCGATGAAGAGCTTCGCGTTGCACCGCGGGCACCGTGGCTGCCCGTGGGCATCCCAGGCCGGGGCCCGCGCCGTGCCGGCTTCCGCGCAGGCGGCGCGCAGCGCGTGGTTCGTCGGGCGCTCCGTCCCGGGGACGCGCACGACCGAGCAGCTGTGGCCGCAGTAGAAGCAGGACAGCTCGACCGTGACGTAGCGGACGTCGACGTCGTTCACGGCGCGCATCGTGCGATGGCCCGCCCGCCCGGTACAGGGCCGAACGGCCCTGCTCGCGCCGCCGAGCGTCGCGCCGTACGACGGGCCCCGACCGTGGGACGAGCCGGCGGTCTCGTCGCGCGTTCCCCCGCGGACAGCGGAACGCCGGCGCCCTCCTGGCGCCGGCGTCCGGTGCGATCGCTCGCTTCCGGGTCAGGCCGGGAGCCGCTCCGGTGGCGCAAGACGCACGCCGAGGTCGGCGATCACCGCCAGGATGAGCGCGCCGATGGCGGCCGGGATCACGTAGAGGCCGTCGAATTGCCAGCCCCAGTCGGTGATGCCCTCGAAGAGCGGGCTGCCGACGAACGTCTCGCTCACGAAGTACGCGCCGAACCCGATGGACAGCGCGACCACGAGCCACTCGTAGTCCAGGGGCTGCTGCCGCATGAGCTGGACCGCGAAGCCGACGATGAGCGCGACGATCACGATGCTGCCGAATGCAAGGAAGCCCATGTCCGTCCCTCCTTTCTCCGAATCACCAGGTCGTGCTGAGCGAGTTCACGACGTTCCGCACGCCCTCGGTCATCCACGCGGCCTTCTCCGCCTGGAGACGGTCGCTGTAGAACTGCACGTTGCCCGTGAGGGTCACGGTGCCGTCCGCGACGTGGACGCCGATGTGGTCCGCCGCGAGCGGGATGCGGCGCTTGAGCGCCTTGCGGATCTCGTCGCGCACGTCGCTGTCCGCGAGCCGCGGCGGCGCGACCGTGATGTGGTCGTTCAGCGCGCCGACGCCGCTGATGCGCATGGCGCTGTCGCACGCCGCCTTGCGCTGGTACCAGTAGTCCACGGTCCCCTTGAGCGTCACGGCTCCGTTGCGGACGAGGACCTCGATCTTCTCGTCCGGGACGTCCGGATCCCACTTGAGCGCGTTGCGAACGGCGCTCGCGATCTCCGCGTCGTTCGGCAGGCCCGTGCCGGGCGTGCGCACGGTGAGGTCGTTGGCGACGCCGCGGACGCCGGCGATGTCGGCGGCGATGTCGCCCGCCGCGAGGAGCTTCGTGTAGCTCGACACGGTGCCGGTGAGCGTGACGACGCCCTGGTCGACCTCGACGCCGATCTCGGCCGGCTTGAAGCGCCAGTCGCGCTCGAGCTCGTCGAGCGTGTCCTGCCGGACCTGCGCGTCGGTCTTGAAGATGCTCGTAGTCATGGAGCCCTCCCTTCGACGCGAACGTAGGCCTCGCGGCGGCGCCGGACAGTCGGGCAGGCGGTGCCGCGTCACGTGGGCGGGTGCCTGACGACGTTCGGAGCCGCCGGAACGGCCGTTCGCCTCATGCCGCGGCGGGGCGTCGGCGGCACGCTTCTGGCAGACCCCTCCGGGAGGTGTCGTGATGCGGATCCTCCTCGCCACCGACTTCTCCGGGTACGCCGAGATCGCCGGCGCTCTCGTCGCGGGCATGGCGCTGCCCGCCGGCTCGGCGGTCCGCGTGGTCCACGGCGTCGAGCCGCTGCCGATGCTCAGCGCCTTCGCGCCGGCCGCGGTGACGACGATCGCCGAGGGCGTCGAGCGCGAGTCGCGCGACCGGCTGCACGCGGCCGCCGCCGGTCTCGAGGGTCCCGGCCGGAGCGTCGACGTCGCGCTCGGGTACGGACGCGGCGCCGACATCGTGATCGACGAAGCGGAGGCGTTCCACCCCGACCTCATCGTGATGGGCAGCCGCGGCCGCGGGGCGATCGCGAGCGCGGTGCTGGGCTCCGTGTCGGCCGAGGTCATCGACCGCGCGCCGTGTCCGGTGCTCATCGCGCGGAAGAGCACGCTCGGCGGGGTCCTGCTCGCGGACGACGGCTCGCGGAGCGCGTCGCTCGGGGCCGCGCTCGTGGCGGCGCCGTACCTGCGCGGCGCGGCGGTGCGCGTCGTGAGCGTCGTCGACGCGCCGTACCCGCTCCTCACCGGCGACCCCACGGGCGCCGGGACGATGGCGGCGATCAGCGCGTACGAGGAGGCGCTGCCGATCCTGCGTGAAGCGCACGGGAAGATCGCACACGACCGGGTCGCCTCGCTCGCGGCCGCGGGCGTCAGCGCTTCGGCCGAGGTCCGCGAGGGCGACACCGTCGCCGAGCTCGTCGCGAGCGCAGTCGAGCACCAGGACGACCTCGTGATCGTGGGCAGCCGCGGGACGACGGGCCTGCGCCGCCTCGTGCTCGGGAGCGTCGCCCGCGGCGTGCTCTTCGCGGCGCCGTGCTCCGTGCTCGTCGCCCACGCGCCGGTCACCGCGAGCGTCGCGGAGGATGGCGAGACCGCCATGGCCAGGCGCTGAGCCCGGACCTGCGGTAGCGTGCCCCCGTGATCGTGCCGGTCGTCCCGGTCTGGGAGGTCGTCGTCCGGACCGTCGTCGTCTACGTCGCGGTGTTCGCGCTGCTGCGCGTCGCGGGGAAGCGTGAGCTCGGACAGATGAGCGTCCTCGACCTCGTCGTCATCCTCGTCATCGCCAACGCCGTGCAGAACGCGATGAACGGCGGCGACAACTCGCTGACCGACGGCATCGTGGCGGCGGCGACGCTCGTCGGGCTGAACCTCGTGATGTCCCGGTTCGGCCGCCGGATCCCGCTGTTCGGCCGCTTCGTCGCGGAGCAGCCGACCCTGCTGCTCTCCGACGGCGAGGTGATCCAGGAGCATCTCGATCGAGAGCACGTCACGCGCGACGAGATCGAGATGGCGGCGCGCGAGCACGGCATCGACGACCTGGCGCAGGTGAGCGCGGCGATCCTCGAGGTCGACGGCTCGATCAGCGTCATCCCGCGCCGCGGCGGGCAGATCCATCGCCATGCGCGGCACATCCGCCAGCTGAAACAGCGCCCCTAGGAGGACGCCGACTGTCGGGCAAACCCTGACAAGCGGCCCAGCAGCTAGGGCCGTTCGGACGTGGGCGCGCGCCGCCCCCCGGGCGCATGGTGTGAAGCGTGACGACGGTGCGCTACCCGGGCATGCCGGTCGTGGCCGACGGCTCCGAGGCCGTGGCCCACGTCGAGACGCGCGTGGCCGAGGCCGCCTGCGCCTATCCCATCACCCCGTCCACCACGATGGCCGCGCTGTACCAGGCGGCCGTCGCCGACGGCCGCACCGACCTCTGGGGGACGCCGCTGCGCTTCCTCGAGCCGGAGTCGGAGCACTCCTCCGCGTCGGCGGCCGAAGGCTTCGCGCTCGCCGGCGGCCGCGTCACGAACTTCACCGCGGGGCAGGGGCTCATCCTCATGAAGGAGGTCCTCTACGTCATCGCGGGCAAGCGCCTGCCGGCCGTGTTCCACGTCGGCGCGCGGGCGCTGACGAGCCAGGCGCTGAACATCCACGCCGGCCACGACGACGTCATGGGCGTCGCCGACACCGGGTGGGGGATCCTCTTCGCGCGCAACGCCCAGGAGGCCGCGGACCTCGCGGCGATCGCGCGGCACGCGGCCGAGACCTCGGAGGTGCCGTTCCTCGTCGCGCAGGACGGCTTCCTCACGACGCACACCTTCGAGAACGTGCGGCTGCCGGAGGACGAGCTGCTGCGCGAGTACCTCGGATCGCCGCGCGAGAAGGTGCGCTCGTACTTCGAGCCGGCCGACGCGCTCATGACCGGCGTCGTGCAGAACCAGGACGCGTACATGAAGGGGAAGATCGGCCAGCGGGCCTTCTACCACCGCCTCGCCGAGAACGTGCGCCTCGCGATGCACGAGTGGACGCTGCGCACCGGCCGTCCGTACGGCCTCGTCGACGCGTACCGCTGCGACGACGCCGAGACGATCGTCGTCGCGATGGGCACCATCGCCGACACGCTCGTCGCGGTCGTCGACGCGCTGCGCGCCGCCGGCCGCCGCGTCGGCTGCGTCGCGGTCACCGCGTACCGCCCGTTCCCCGCCGCGCGCCTCGCGTCGATCCTGCGTGATGCCCGCGCGGTGGCCGTCATCGAGCGCACCGACGAGCCCGCCGCCGCGGACAACCCGCTGACCCGCGAGGTGAAGGCCGCGCTCGCCGACGTCGCCGGCGACGGCGCGCGCATCCCGCTGGTGTTCTCCGCCGTCGCGGGGCTCGGCTCGCGCGACGTCGCGCCGGGCGACCTCGCCGCGGTCTTCGCGTGGCTCGACGAGCCGGTGCCGGCCGAGCGCCGCTTCGCGGTCCTCGGCATCGGTCACCCGCTGTCGCTCGCGCCGATCCCGCTCGACGTCCGTCCGCGCGGCGCGTTCAGCCTGCGCGGCCACTCGATCGGCGGCTTCGGCTCCGTGACCACGAACAAGCTGCTGGCGGCGCTCGTCGGCGATCTCTTCGGCCTCCACGTCCAGGCCTACCCGCGGTACGGCTCGGAGAAGAAGGGCCTTCCGACGACGTACTTCCTGACCATCGCCGAGGAGCGGATCCGCGCGCACTCGGAGCTCGACCGGGTGGACTTCGTGCCGCTGTACGACGTCTCGGCGTTCGGCCACGGCGACCCGCTGCGCGGGCTCGCCGACGGCGGCGTGCTGTTCCTGCAGACCACGCTGACCGACCCGCGCGCGGTCTGGGCCGCGGTGCCGTCCGGGGCGCGCGCGGAGATCCTCGCGCGGCGCATCCGCATCGCCGCCCTCGATACCGCCGGCCTCGCGCGCGCTCACGCGCCGCGGCCCGACCTGCTGGTCCGGATGCAGGGCGTCGCGCTCGTCGGCGTGTTCCTGCGGCTCGCGCCGTTCGCGGAGCGCGCCGGCCTCGGCCGCGACGAGCTGCTGGCCGCGGTGCGCGAGCGCCTCGGCCGCTTCTTCGGCAAGCGCGGCGAGCGCGTCGTCGAGGCGAACCTCGAGGTGATCGCGGCCGCGTACGACGGCGTCATCGACGTGACCGCGGCGATCGGATCCGAGGCCGAGGCGGCGAGGGGGGTGCCGGTATGAGCGCGACCACGGCGTACACGGTCGGCGAGGCGATGACGAGCGGCATCGTGACCGTCAACGCCAGCGCGCCGCTCACCGAGGCGGCCGCCCTGATGGACGCGCACCACGTGCACGGGCTGGCGGTCGTCGACGCCACGGGCGCCGTCGTCGGGGTCCTGAGCCAGACCGATCTGCTCCGCGCGCGGGTGGTGCAGCACCTGTGGGCGAACCTCAAGCGGCTCGCGGTCCGCCACGTCATGACCGCCCCCGCGATCACGATCCCGGTCGGCGCGTCCCTCGACGACGCGGCCGAGCTCATGGAGCAGCGCCGCGTGCACCGTCTCGTCGTCGTCGGCCCGGACGGCGTGACGCCCGTCGGCGTGCTCTCGGTGAGCGATCTCATCCACGTGATGGCGCACGAATGACGCTCACCAAGGAGCCGGGCACCCCGATGGAGACGCACGCGATCGCGGACGCGGAGCACCTCTTCGACGTGCACGCGTACGTCGACGACTTCAACGACGCGGTCCTCGGCGCCTACGCGGCGACGCCCGGCGCCGACGCGCTCCCGTCGGACCGCGGCGTGGCGCGCAGCATCGTCCCGCCGGGCACGGCGGCGACGCGCGACTTCAGCCACCTCGCCCCGAAGATCCCGGAGTTCATCGCCGACCGCTGCGTCGGCTGCATGTCGTGCGTGAACACGTGCCCCGACACCGCGATCCTGGCGGTCGCGCTCGGGAAGTCGAAGGTCGCGGAGCGGATCTCGGAGTTCGCCGAGAGCGAGCCGGTCCCGGCGCGCGCGCGGGAGACCGCGGCGGCGCACTTCGCGGACACGCGCAAGTACGGCGAGGTCCCGGCGAAGAGGGGGCACGAGCCGGCGGGATTCGGCATCTTCGTCGACCCGGTGCACTGCAAGGGCTGCGGCGAGTGCGTCGAGGTGTGCGTCGCGCTCGGGTACGACGCGCTGCGTATGGTCGACAAGGTCCCGGAGGGCCGCGACGGCGAGGCGACGCTCAGCCGCTACGAGCGCGACATGCGCTTCTTCCGCACCCTCCCGCCGACGCCGCCGGAGTACCGCAACGAGAAGGCGCTCGCGGACCTCATGCTCGGCGAGCACGCGCTGGGCTACGTCGGCGGCGCCGGATCGTGCTCGGGCTGCGGCGAGGGCACCGCGATCCGGATGCTCGTGGCCGCGACGCGCCAGATGCACGGCCCCGAGGGCATGGGCATCGTCGCGTCGACGGGGTGCAACACCGTCTTCGGCAGCACCTATCCGTACAACCCCTACCTCGTGCCGTGGACGAACTCGCTCTTCGAGAACGCACCCGCCGACGCGCTCGGCATCCGCGCGCGCTGGGACCAGGACGGTCATCCCGAGCGCCGCCTCTGGGTGATCGGCGGCGACGGCGCGATGTACGACATCGGCTTCCAGTCGCTCTCGCGCATGGTGGCGAGCGGAGCGGACGTCAAGGTCCTCGTCCTCGACACGCAGGTCTACTCGAACACGGGCGGGCAGGCCTCGACGGCGTCCTTCGGCGGGCAGGTGACGAAGCTCTCGGCGTTCGGCAAGGCGCAGCACGGCCGGCCCGAGCGGCGCAAGGAGCTCGGCCGGATCCTCATGGCGCACGGCGAGGTGTTCGTCGCGCAGACGACGCCGGCGCATGTCAACCACTTCTACCGGGCGATCCTCGACGCGAACGCCTACCCGGGCCCGGCCGTCGTCGTGGTGTACGCGCCGTGCCAGCCCGAGCACGGCATCGCCGACGACGCGTCGAACCGTCAGGCGCGGCTCGCCGTCGACTCGCGCGCGTTCCCGCTCTTCGTCTACGACCCGCGCCGGGGTCCGACGATCCGCGAGCGGCTCTCGCTCCAGGGCAACCCCGAGCCGAAGGCCGACTGGTCCACGCTCCCCGACGGCGCCGTGGTCGACTTCCTCACGTTCGCGCGCACCGAGGGCCGCTTCGCGCCGCACTTCGCGGCCGACGGGACGGCGAGCCCGGAGATCACGGCGACGCGCGACGAGCGTCTCGCGAACTGGCACGTCCTGCAGGAGCTCGCGGGGATCCGCGGGCCGGAGGTGACCCGATGAACGCCACCCTCGTCCCGGGCGACGCGCTGCCCACGATCGTGACCGCGATCTGGATCGTGCTCACGATCCTCGCGTTCGCTGGAGGCGCGTGGCTCCTCTCGCTCTTCCGTCACGACGAGCAGCTCGGGCTCGGAGAGAGCCTCGCGCGCCGCGAGATCGGGCTCGACGAGTTCCGCGCGAAGGCGTCGCCCATCGGGCGCTAGGCCGCGGTCGCCCGGCTGGTTGGTCGCCGGGTGCTCGCTGGGCGTCCCGGCGGCGCGCGACGCGGCTGCGCCGGTCGGCGTCCCCGCATCGGGCACGGCGAGCGCCACGCCGCGGCCGACGAACCCGACGCACGACGTCCTCTATGTGCGCACGTTCGACGGTCAGATCCCCGGTCGGGACCGCGGCGTCGAACCGGAAAACGCCGCGACTGCGAAAGTGCGGAGACTTCTTTCCGGACGTCGACCTCGGTGAAGGTGCGCCCATCGATCAGGAGCACAGCGTCCACGTGATCCGCGCTGGACCTCCGACGCCGCCGCCGGCCACGTCGAAGCGAAGTCCGCGGCCATCTGAGTCGCCTCGAGGATGCGCCGCTCCTCGGGCTTATGCTCGACGGGCCCGAACTGCTCGCGCAGATCTGTCAGCTGATATGGCGTGGCCGGTCAACTCCCATCAGTGGCCCGAGCGCAAACGCAAGAGGGAGCGCGCGGACACGTGGCAGCGGTGCTTCGCCACGCTGATATCCGCGGATCGGTCCCGCATGTCGGTGGTTCGCCGGTGGCTGCCCCCACCGAGCACGTGGTTCGGACCTGGAGGTGCACCGCCTTCGTGGACGCCCTGATGCTTGGGCCAACAGGGCCCGTGAAGGAGTGTTCACGTGTAGCGCGACTCCATGCCTGAGGGATCCACGGACGAACAGCAGCACGTTCGCTCTCTTGTGCATGAGCCCGCGAGGAACGACGATTGTGCGCCGTGAGGAAGCACATGCGCGGACGAGGCGTTGCGTCGTTCAGATCGCGTTTGGCCAGCGGGCTGACGATCTTGGTGACGATCGTGGCTTCCGCCGTCTTCGTCACCGAGCCGGCGATGGCGTGTTACGTGAATTACACCCCCTACCCGACGAGCCAGACCGTCGATGATCCGTACACTTTCGTCTGGGGACAGCTGAGCCAAGGCGGCAACTACTACTACGGCACCTACGGCCGGATCACCACAACGTCCCCGCCCGACCCGCGCGATTCCCAGATGCAGCAGAACGCGTACATGCACGTCAACGCGTTCGTCGCGAGCCAGCAGGTCGGCACCGGCACGGTGAACTGCTGTTGGTCGAATACAGGTTGGTATGTCGGCTACGGTCGGAACGGCGTCGTCAAGACAACACCGACGGCCTACGCGGAGCTGGTGGACTTCACGGGTCCAGGCGGATCCATCGACTGGGTCTACGGTCGTTACCGCTGGGACGCCTACTGGTACTACGGCGGCGTCTGGAAGTTCGGAGGCTACTCCGAGCTAACCGTTACGACCACGGAGTCGGCGGCGGCGGGCGAGGCGACGAACGCGATCTCCGCTCCCGGTCAGCGCAACCAGTGCAAGAAGGAATCGAACAACGGCGACAACATCATGAGTTCCCTCAGCCTGTACGTCGGCGGGAGCGGCTGGACTTTCTGGTCTCCGGGCTACGGCCGCTGGGCGGACATCGTCACAGACCCGCCCTACCGCCGCACCGCGATCACCGACTATACGGACCAGGGCGTTGGAGGTCCTTAAGTGCGTCAGGTAGCGCCGAGGACCTGGCTGCTGTCTGGCGCGCTCGTGGCCGCGATCGCGGCGGCTGTGGGTGTCTCCCGCGTGAGCGCGAGCGCTCCGGCGGCACCTGTGGCGGACGTCACTCCGGGCATCGCGCCTCTCGCCGTCTTGCCTGATGACGCCCAGCCGATCGCCGCCGCGCTCCAGTTCCGACGGCGTCGCCGTCCTGGTGCAGAAACCCGGCAGCGTTGTCCTGACCCTCATGCATGTGGCGCTTGATGGGAGCGTCAGGCAGGCCGCACTTCCGGTCGAGGGGGCGGGCTTGTGGGCCGCCATCGCAACGTCTGAAGATGGCCAGACGTGGATCGGAGCCCAAGACAAGCTGCTCAGGATCGACGCAGCAGGTTCGCAGAGCGTGTTCGCTCTGCCGGCGCCCGCGTATCCTCTCACCGGCCCTGTTGCCGGTCCGTCGTCGCCGATGGGCCCCATCGAGACGGGACAGATCACCGCGCTGGCGGCCCTCGATGGCGCGGTCTACGTCGGTCGGGCGGGTCAAGCGGAGCTGACGCGCTTCGATGTCTCCTCGCGTTCGTTCGATCAGATCGCTCTGCCCGGCGGAACGGGCGACGTCGCGTCTCTTGTCGTCAGCGGTCCGCACCAGCTCGCGTTCACAGTCAACCGCTCGGGCACCGTTCCGGGCCGTCTCAACGATGTGCTGGGCTTCGTGGACACGCGTACAGGTGCCATCGCCGCGGTGCCCCGTCCAGCGCGGGCCATCGCGGCCAATGGCTCCGAACTCGCCGTGAGCTCTGCCGGTGTGGGCCTATTCGACTCAAGCGGCCGGGCGCTCCGCGATGAGACCCGGGGCACTTTCGACCTATCGAGCCTGGCTCTGACCCAGACCGGCGTGACTAAGCTCCGTGCAAGCGGCACTCATGAGATCGTGTCGCTGGACCGCTCAGGGAGGGAGCTCGCACGGCAGGTCTATCGCGTCCCGATCCTGCCCCGACGGACGGGGGTTGTTCCCTACACCGCTCGCTGGGCGTTCGCGCTCGTCGACCGTGCTGGTGCCCTGTGGTTCGCCGCGCAGGGCCGGCCGGAGATCTATCGCGTTCAGTAGGCCTCTCGCGCTCGGAGCAGCCCTCCTCGTCACTGCGCTGCTCGCCGGTGCGACTCTACTCGTCGTTCTTCCGCGCGCGTCGGGGGTCGTGCCCGCTGGGACTGGGCACCCCGAGGCTACCGGCGCGGCGGAAACCGCGATGCCGATCAATTGCCTCACAGCGGTCGGACCGAGCGACCAAGATGCCGGGTTCACACTCGCGTGGTCTCCGAGCGGTCGTCAGCTTGCGTTCGACCGTCCCCTGCGCGACACGCGGGGTCGACCGATCGGGCATGAAACGACCGTTCTGGAGATCCCGGGTTACTCCCGATGGACGGTCGAAGGCGGCTCTGCTCGATGGTCCGGTAGCGGTGCATTCATTGCGACGCTCGACCAAACCCGCGTCCGGGTATGGGATGCCAGGACGCACGCGCTGATCGGCGCAACCGACGAGCTGCAGTTCCCGGCCTTCGCGTGGCGAGGGGACGAGCTCGTGTACGCGGCGGCGGGGACACTGCGATCGTGGTCGCCGGGATCTGGCTCCCGACAGCTTGCGCCACTCCGCGCCCTCCGCGTGCCCGTAGATCACGCCGACCTGTCCTTCAGCGCCGACGGCGACTACTTCGCACTGGTGACGTTCGATGATTCGGCCAAGGCGCAAGATCTCGTTGTCGGGCAGGTCGCTTCGGGCGACGGAATCCCCGAGAGCGCCCCTGCCCGCGGCCTGTGGTGGTCGACCCGAGGCCATCGACTGCTGCTGGCGAAGGAGAACGGGTTCGAGATGAGACCTATCGGCCAGGCGCCGCCCACGCAGGTGACCGGCGATGGCCGCACGATGTTCGGGTGGGATGTCGATGGTTCGGGTGCACTGCTGGGTCGACTGGGCCGACCGGATGAGACGGCAATGTGGCTGGAGAGATGGGACGGCGTCTCGTCGCGACCGCGCGTACGCGTGCCACGTGGCACGATGACCCTGGCTCTCAGCCCTGACGGCCAGTTCCTGGCGACACAATTCCTCCAGCCGGGGGGTGGCGCATCGCTGCAGGTACTTTCCTGCGCCCTCGATCGGTGAGGGCCGCCATCCGAGCCCGAGCGCCGGCCTCGTCGATGTCGGCGAGGGGCTCGATCTAGGTAGCCGCGCTCAGACGTCGTCGAGGCCGAGCCAGCCGGTGAGCAGCTTGGCGTCGCACACGACGTAGCGCGGCGGCTCCGCCGGGTCGCGGTCGACGAGACGCCCGCAGGCGAGGCAGCGGTCGAGCGATACCTCGCGGTCGCGCAGCGGACACAGCACCTTGCCGTTCGCTCCGGTGACCGCGTGCCGCTCGTACGAGATCACGTACGCCAGCCTGCGCGTCCGGCCGGGCGGGCCAAGTGCCGAAGGGTCGCGGCCCCAGGGCCGAACGGCCCTCACCCCACCGCACGGCGCGGCCTAGCTTCGTGGAGATGACCATACTGACCGCCGTGCGACCGCACGCCGTGGTCAGCCCCGCGTACCGCATGGTCTTCCGCCTCGAGATCGCCAACCGGCCCGGGATGTTCGCCACGGTAGCGACGACCATCGGGGCGCGCGGCTGCAGCCTCGGCGCGATCGACCTGGTCGAGGCGACGTCCCGGGTCCACGTGCGCGACGTCACGGTCGACACGCCGGACGAGGCCACCGGCCGCCTGCTCGAGGCCGACCTGCACGCGCTGGGGGGCGTCACGGTCCGCTCGGTCTCGGACCGCGCGTTCCTCATGCACCTCGGGGGCAAGATCGCGGTGAAGGGACGCGTCGCGGTGCGCACGCGCGACGACCTCTCGCTCGTCTACACGCCGGCCGTCGCGCGCATCTGCCGCGCGATCGCCGAGGACCCGGCGAAGGTCTGGAAGCTCACGGTCCGCCAGAACACCGTCGCCGTCGTCACCGACGGCACGGCGGTGCTCGGGCTCGGCGACATCGGCCCCGAGGCCGCGATGCCGGTGATGGAGGGGAAGGCGCTCATCTTCTCCGAGTTCGCCGGCATCAACGCGTTCCCGCTCTGCCTCGCGACGAAGGATCCCGACGAGATCGTGCGCACGGTCGAGCGCGTCGCGCCGGTCTTCGGCGGCATCAACCTCGAGGACATCGCCGCGCCGGCGTGCTTCGTCGTCGAGCGCGAGCTGCGCAGGCGGCTCGACATCCCGGTCTTCCACGACGACCAGCACGGCACCGCCATCGTCGTGCTCGCGGGTCTGCGCAACGCGGCCGCCGTCGTGCGGCGCGAGCTCGCCGACCTGCGGACGGTCGTCGCCGGCGCGGGCGCCGCGGGCATCGCCACCGCTCGGCTGCTCCACCAGGCCGGGGTGAAGGACGTGACGCTCTGCGACCGGCACGGCATCGTGAACGCCATGCGCGCCGACGAGAACGCGGAGAAGGTGGCGATCGCGCGGGAGCTCGGCACGGCGCGCTCGGGCACGCTCGCCGACGCGGTGAGCGGCGCGAACGTCTTCATCGGGCTCTCCGGGCCGCGGGTGCTCTCGATGGAGGCGCTGCGCACGATGGCGCGGCCGCGCATCGTCTTCGCGCTCGCGAACCCCGATCCTGAGGTCGATCCGCTCGAGGCCGCGCCCGAGGTCGACGTCCTCGCCACCGGCCGCAGCGACTACCCGAACCAGGTCAACAACTCGCTCGTCTTCCCCGGGGTGTTCCGCGGGCTCCTCGATGCCCAGGCGCGCGGCGTCTCGAGCGAGATCGAGCTCGCCGCCGCCGCCGCGCTCGCGAACACCGTCCCGCCGGAGGTGCGCTCGGCCGAATACATCCTGCCGTCGATGTTCGACAAGCACGTCGTGCCGACGGTCGCGCGTGCCGTGGCCGATGCGACGCGCGAGGCGGGGCTGAGCCGGAGGACGGGCACCGTGACCTAGTGTCGCGACGCTAAATGCCCGCCGACGTCGGGCTCAGCGCGACCGAGGCGCGCAGGCGCCTCGCGATCTTCGGGCCCAACGAGCTCGTACCGCGGCGGGCCGCCACCGGACCGTGGGCGACGCTGCGCCATGCCGTCACGGACCCGATGGCCATCCTGCTCGTCATCGCGGCGGCCACGTATACGGTGCTCGGTCGCGTTCAGGACGCGGTCGTCGCGCTCGTGGCGCTCGTGCCGATCGTCGCCGTGAGCCTCGTGCTCGAGCTGCGCGCCGAGCACGCGCTCGAGGGCCTGCGCCGGCTGACCGCCCCGGTCGCGCGCGCGATCCGCGACGGCCACGAGGAGCTCGTCCCGGCGATCGACCTCGTGCCCGGCGACGCGATCGTCCTCCGTGAGGGCGACGTCATCCCCGCCGATGGCCGACTCATCTCGGGCGCCGATCTCGTGGTGGACGAGTCGTTGCTGACCGGAGAGTCGCAGCCACTCACGAAGTCGCTCCAGAGCGACGACGACGCCGCGCTGTGGGCGGGGACGACCGTGCTCGCCGGCCGGGCCATCGCGGCGGTGGGGGTCACCGGATCGAGGACGCGCTACGGCATGATCGGCGTGCTCGTGTCGAGCATCACGCCGCAGCCGACGCCGCTGCAGGCGCTCATCCGCGGGCTCCTCGTGCGCCTTTCGGTCGTCGCGCTCGCGTTCTCGGCCGGCGTCATCGTGCTCGAGGTCGTGCGGGGGCGCACCGTCGCCGATGCGGTCATCGCGGGAGTGTCCCTCGCGATGGCCGCGATCCCCGAGGAGTTCCCGATGGTGTTCGCGCTCTACCTGGGGCTCGGGGCCTGGCGGCTCGCGCGCGACCACGCGCTCGTGCGCCGCCTCGTCGGCGTCGAGACGCTCGGGGCGACGAGCGTCATCTGCGCGGACAAGACCGGCACGCTGACGCTCGGCACCATCGAGGTCGCCGCCCTCTGGACGGCCCCGGGCGTGAGCGAGCCGGCGCTCCTCGAGCTCGCCATGCTCGCGTCGGAGCCCGACCCGTACGACCCGCTGGAGCAGGCGATCGTGCGGGCGGGGGCGGTCCGCGGCATCGACGCCGCGCGCCTGCACGGCGCCATGCTGGTCCGTGACCACCCGTTCGACCCGGCGACCCGGTCGCTGACGCACGTCTGGCGCCGGAACGGCGCGCTCGGCGCGTACGCGAAGGGAGCGCTCGAGGGGCTTCTCACACGCGGCGCGACCGACGTCGCGCTGCGCGAGGCGGCGGTGGCGGCGAACACCGCCCTCGCGGGGGACGGCATGCGCGTCCTCGCCGTCGCGAGCGGGCCCGCGGCCGAGGACGGGGACAGGACGGACGACGAGTCCGGTCTGCGTCTCGCGGGCCTCCTCGCGTTCGCCGACCCGGTGCGTCCGGGTGTGAGTGATTCCATCGCGGAGTGCCGGGCCGCCGGTGTCCGCGTCGTGATGATCACGGGTGATCATCCGCTCACCGCCGTCGCGGTCGCCGAGCGCGTCGGCATCCACGCGCCCCGCGTCGCGACCGGCGAGGACATCGATGCCGCGGACGACGCGGCGCTCCGGCGGATCGTGGCCGACACCGACGTGTTCGCGCGCGCACGCCCGGAGCAGAAGCACCGTCTGGTGCGCGCGCTGCGCGACGCCGGACACGTCGTGGCGATGACCGGCGACGGCACGAACGACGCGCCCGCCCTGCGCGAGGCGGACATAGGCATCGCGATGGGCCGTCGTGGCACCGAGGTCGCGCGCCGTGCCGCGACGCTGGTGCTGCTGGACGACGACTTCTCGACCATCGTCACCGCCGTGCGCGACGGGCGCCGCGTCTTCGACAACCTGCGGCGCGCGTTCGGCTATCTCGTCTCGTTCCACGCTCCGCTCCTGCTCTCCGCCGTCGTCGTGCCGATCGCGGGCGCGCCGCTCCTCCTGCTCCCGGTCCACCTGGTGTGGCTCGAGCTGATCCTTCATCCGACGGTGGCGCTCGTCTTCGAGGCGGACGCCGCCGACGAGGGCGTCATGCGCCGGCCGCCGCGCGGTCGCGACGCGGGCCTGCTCGATCGCGGGCAGGTCGTCGCGCTCCTCGGCCGCGGTCTGGCGCTGACGATCGGCGTGCTGGCCCTGTACCTCGGCGCGCTCGGCGGCCGGAGCCAGGAGGACGCGCGCGGCGTCGCGATCGCGTCGCTGGTGATCGGGCAGCTCCTGCTCGTCTTCGTCGAGCGCGCCGGTGCGCAACCGGTGTGGCGCGTGCGCATCGGCGCGAACCCGATGCTCCTCCCGGTCGCCGCCGCGACACTCGGCTCGCTCGTGGCCGCGCTGACGGTCCCGCCGATCGCGGCGCTCCTGTATGTCGCGCCGCCGGACGCGGCCGGGTGGCTCGTCGCGGCCGCCGTCGCGGCCGCGGCGACCCTCTGGGGCGAGGTGCCCAAGCTCCTACGGCGCTGACGCATCATGGTGCGATGCTCATCCGCCGCCACGACGCTCCGCTCGACGACGCGGAGTGGCGCGCGTTCCTGCGCGACCATGACTTCGGCGAGCTGATCGCGCCGGGCTCGGGGCGCGGCCTGCCGGTCGTGGTCCCGACGCACTTCGTGTGGGACGGGGACCGCGAGGTCGTCTTCCATCTCGCGAGGGCCAACCCGGCCTGGGACGCGCTCGCCGAGCGGCCGCGCGCGCTCCTCTCGGTGTTCGGCGCGTACGCGTACGTCCCCGGGCACTGGAACCAGGACGAGCACGGCGTGCCGACGTCGTACTACGCCGCGGTGCAGCTCGCCTGCGACGCCGAGGTCGTGGACGACCCCGCGCGTCTCGCGGCGATCCTCGAGCGGCAGCTCGGGCACTTCCAGCCCGAAGGACTCCACGCGCCGGTCACGCCGGATGACGAGCGCTACGCCGCGCTCCTCCCGTCGATCAGGGGGCTGCGCCTCGCGGTCACCGACGTGCGCGCGAAGCTGAAGTTCGGCACGAACCGGACCGTCGCGCACCGCGAGGCCGTGGCCGCGAAGCTCGCGGAGCGCGGGAGCGCGCTCGACCTCGAGGCCCGCGCGCACGTCCTCGATCGCATCGAGCGCGGCCGGCGGTGAGGGCGCTCCTCGCGTCCGTGCCCCGCGCTACCGGCGCGGTCAGCGGCGCCGCGCCCGTCCCGTCGCCGACGCCTCCGGCGCTCCAGCGTCGCCTTCCGGGGGCTTCGCCGAGCGCCGCAGGACGAGCAGATCGCGCAGCTCGATGAGGCGCGCCTTCAGCCACTCGCGCTCGTTCCCCGCGAGCTGCGCGACCGACGCCGCGAGCAGCATGAGCTCGTCCGCCTCGATGTTGAAGGCGACCTCGGCCTCCGGGTAGCCCGCCGCCGCGAGCAAGGCCGCGGCGGGGATACCGAGCGAGCGGGCCAGCTTCGCGAACACGGCCGCCCGCGGCTGCTCGATGCGGCCCGCCTCGAGCTCGGAGATCGCGCTGCGGGAGACACCGACCTGCCGAGCGAGCTCGCTCTGCGTGAGGCGCAGCCGCTCGCGCCGTGTGCGCACCAGGCGCCCGAGGGCGACGATGTCGTCAGCGGCCATCGACAGGAAACTTACCTCGTGTCGCCCAAGTGTCAGAATCCTGTGATTCTGACAGTATACTGTCCGGATGGTCGCCCGATGGGACCTCCTGCCGGAGCGCGCGGTACTCGAGAACCTCGAGCGCGCGACACCTGAGGAGGCGATCGTCTACCTCGGCGTCGTCGTCCTCTGGATGCTCGGGGTCATCGCGCTGATCGTTCGCAAGATGCGCGCCGCCTGACGGCGCGAGGCTGATGCTCGAAGCGCTGCAGGCGGTCCTCACCATCGTCCTCATCGACCTGACGCTGTCCGGCGACAACGCCATCGTCATCGGCATGGCGGCGCGCGGCCTGCCCAGGTCCCGTCGCCGCCAGGCGATCGTGTTCGGCGGTCTGGCGGCGGTCGGCGTTCGCGTGACGGCGGCCGCGGCGATCACGCTGCTGCTGCAGATCACGTACCTGCAGATCGTCGCCGGGATCGTGCTCGTCATCATCGCGTACCGCATGGTCCAGGTCGCCCCCGGCGGCGAGGATGAGTACTCGGTGCGTGGCGCGACAACGATGCGCGGCGCGATCGCGACGATCCTCGTCGCGGACATCGCGATGGGGAGCGACAACATCATCGGCGTGGGCGCGGCGGCGCGCGGCTCGATCCCGCTGCTCGTGTTCGGCCTCGGGCTCTCGATCCCGATCGTGCTGTTCGGGAGCGCGCTCATCGTCCGGCTGCTCGATCGCTTCCCGAAGCTCGTGTGGCTGGGCGCGTTCGCGCTCATCTGGACCGCGGCCGGGATGATCGTGGACGAGCCCGGCGTCGAGCTCCGGCAGCTCCTTCCGAACGCGCCGGAGGCCGTCATCGCCGTGATCCTGCTCCTCGTCGTCGTCGCGGCACGCAATTCGATGGGGATCCGACGACGTCGCCGCTCGGCTCGCCGGGAGGCGGCCGGCTCGACAGGGGCGCGCTAGCGTCGTGACCCGGAATCCATGCGCAGCTGCATCGGTACCGGATCCGCCGATGCCGGTGTCGCCTTCGTCCGGGCGCTCCTCACGCAGCCGCGGGCTGCGCTCCGGCGCGTCCTCCTCGGCTCCTTGGCCTCGGCGTCCCGGTACCGCGCATCCGCACATGACTTCCGGGTCACGACACTAGCGAAGTCCCTCGCTGACGCTCGGGACCTCAAACCGTCCAGTGAGCGGAGCCACGGATAGCAGAGGTCGGCACGCGTACCCTTCCGCACGGATCAAGGCGCAGGAGGGCTCGCC
>DAIDAP010000002.1 GCA_027310565.1 Chloroflexota bacterium
GCTGGATACCGTAATCGCCGAAATCCGCACGATTCAACGCGACGCGCGAGGGAACGGATCGGTGACCCGTCCGCGGTGGCCGATGGTCGTTTTCTGTACTCCCAAGGGCTGGACCGGACCGAGCGAGGTGGACGGCCAAAAGACCGAAGGCTCGTGGCGTTCGCATCAGGTGCCGCTGGGCGACGTGGCCGGCAACCCCGAGCATCTCCAGCGGCTCGAGGCGTGGCTCGCGCGCTATCGGCCGGAGGAGCTCTTCGACGAGAACGGGGCGTTGCGACCTGAGTTGGCGGCCCTCGCCCCCAAGGGGCCCCGTCGCATGGGCGCCAATCCGCATGCCAACGGCGGCCTGCTGCTCAAGGATCTGACACTGCCCGACTTCCGCGACTATGCCGTCGAGGTGCCCAAGCCGGGCCAGGTGGTGGCCGAGGCGACGCGCGTCCTGGGCCGCTTCCTGCGCGACGTGATGCGGCTCAATAAGCCCACACGGAACTTCCGGGTGTTCGGCCCCGACGAGACGGCCTCGAACCGACTCGCCGACCTTTTCGAGGCGACCGATCGGGCCTGGATGGCCGAGACGCTGCCCGAAGACGACCACCTCGCGCCGGACGGACGGGTGATGGAGATCCTCAGCGAACACACCTGCCAGGGCTGGTTGGAGGGGTACCTGCTCACTGGACGACACGGGTTCTTCTCCAACTACGAGGCGTTCATCCATATTGTAGACTCGATGTTCAACCAGCACGCCAAGTGGCTGAAGGTCACGCGCGGGATCCCGTGGCGCGCGCCGATCGCGTCGCTCACCTACCTGCTGTCGTCGCACGTGTGGCGGCAGGACCACAACGGCTTCTCGCACCAGGACCCCGGGTTCATCGACCACGTCGCGAACAAGAAGGCGGAGGTGATCCGCGTCTACCTGCCGCCGGACGCGAACACGCTGCTCTCGGTCGCCGACCACTGCCTGCGCAGCCGCGGCTACGTGAACGTCGTCGTCGCGGGGAAGCAGCCGCAGGAGCAGTGGCTGGACATGGACGCGGCGATCGCGCACTGCGAGAACGGGCTCGGCGTGTGGGACTGGGCGAGCGACGCGGGCGCACCCGACGTCGTGCTCGCCTGCTGCGGCGACGTCCCGACGCTCGAGACGCTCGCCGCGGCCGACCTCGTCCGGCGGCACCTGCCCGGCGTGCGCGTGCGCGTCGTGAACGTCGTCGACCTCATGCGGCTGCAGCCGGCGAGCGAGCACCCGCACGGGATGCCCGACGACGAGTTCGACCGGGTCTTCACGACCGACCGGCCGATCATCTTCGCGTACCACGGCTACCCGTGGCTCATCCACCGGCTCGCGTACCGCCGGCACGGGCACGACAACCTGCACGTCCGCGGGTACAAGGAGGAGGGCACGACCACGACGCCGTTCGACATGCTCATGCTCAACGACCTCGATCGCTTCCACCTGGTCATGGACGTCGTCGACCGCGTTCCGGGGCTCGCGGCGCGCGCCGGCGACGTGCGGCGGCTCATGGTGGAGCGCCGCGCCGCCTGCCGCGCGTACACCCGCGAGCACGGCGAGGACGCGCCCGAGATCCGCGACTGGAGCTGGCCCGGCAAGACGCGTACGAGTTAGCGCGCCGTAAGTCGGATGCGCTTCGCGCGCCCGCGCGCGACGCTCCATGCGATGGCGTCGGCATCGCGCTGGCTCGTACGGACCCTTCCACCGCCCGCCCTCGGCGTGCTCGCGCTGGCCGGCCTGTTCGTCGCGGCCGCGGCGCTCTCCGCCCTCGCCGCGCCGCGCGGCCGCGGTCTCGCGGCCACAGCGCCGAGCCCCACGGCCGCTCCCTCGCCCGCGACGCCGCCGCCCGCCGGCCGCCCGTACGCGCTCGGGGCCGTCCCCGAGGCAGGCGGCGTCCTCCTCCAGGCGAACGGCGTGTGGCGGTACAGCGGCGCGGGCGGAGTCGTCCTTCCCGTCGCGGCGAGCGGCGGCGCCGCGCGTCCGGTGACGCGGGCGACGCAGCTCCTCGCGCGATCGGACGACGGCGGCTTCATCCTGGCCGACGCGGCGTCCGGGAACGCGAGCGGGATGGGCCTCCCGGCGGGCAGCGTCGACGCGGACTGGATCGGCGCGGGCCGCCCGTGGGCCTACGTCGAGCGCGACCTCGTCACGATCGGCTTCGGCGTCCGGGCCGAGACGGTGCCCGTCCCATTCGCGCGCTTCCTCCGCCTCTCGCCGGACGGCCGGCGCATGGTCGTCGGCGCGAGCACCGCGGCCTCCGACCTCGCGAGCAGGCTCCTCGCGGTCGACTTCGCCGGCTCGCGGCCGCGCGAGCTCGTCTCGCTCCCCACCGCGGGAAGGGCGCCGGGGATGGGCGGGTCGATCTCCCCGGCCGGCTGGTCGCCGGACGGCCGCCTCTTCGCGTTCTTCGTCGTCAGCACGAGCGGCTCGCTGAACGCCGACGGCGTCGGGCTGCGCATCGCGGACGCCGAGCGCGGCACGGTGACCGACCTCGGCACCGTCCTGTACGGGCTCTCGCGGCTCTCGTGGACGGCGCCGCACACCCTCGCGTACGTCTCGGGCGGCGGGCGGGAGACGTGGACGAACAAGACGCTGCGGCTCTGGTCGCCCGAAGCCGGGGCTCGCGACGTGACCGGCGCGGGCGAGGTCGGGCTCAACCCGAGCTGGTCGGCCGACGGGAGCGCGCTCTACTTCATCCGCGCGGCCTCCGCGCGGTACGACCCGCTCGAGTTCTTCGCCGGGAAGAGGAGCGGCGATCGGCGGATCGCGCGCCTCGACGTCGCCACGGGCCGCACGACGCTCCTCCCCTCCGCGCCGGACGTCGTCGCCGAGGGCGTCCGTCCCTCCCGCGACGGCACGATGCTGCTCGCGATCGCGCGCCCGGTGACGGCGATCCCCTCGCTGGACGCGCTGCGCACGACGAAGGTCCCGCTCGATCTCGTCCTCATCGACCCGCGGACGTCACGCACCATCCCGCTCGTCCGCCTCGACGACGACGCCGGCTTCGGCTACTACGGGTCGTACGCGGGTCCCGAGGCGATGGCCTGGTCGCGCTGACCTGCTAGCGTCGCGCCCGTGGCGATCCGCACGCGCGCGATCCGCGAGGACGAGGTCGGCGGCGCGCTCGATCTCTTCGTCGAGTCGCTGCGCGACCTCGTGACGCGCAGCGGCGGCGACGCGGCGACGGTCCACCGCGAGGAGTGGGCCGCGCTCTATCCGCACGTGTTCCGCACCGGCATCTTCCGCGTGGCCGAGGAGGGCGGTCGCATCGTCGCGATCGCGAACGCGATCGTGCGCGAGCGGACCTGGTTCCTGTCGGGGTTCTGGGCGCGTCCCGGCCGTCAGCGCGCCGGCATCGGAGGTCCGCTGCTGCGCGAGGTGTGGGCGGACGGCGAGCGCGCGGGGGCGAGCACGTTCTTCACCTGGGCCTCGATCGACCCGACCGCGATGGCGGCGTACCTGCGCCGCGGCATGCTGCCCGGCTCACCCATCCTGCAGTTCGCGGGCGAGCCGGACGACGTCACGCTCACCGGCGTCGCGACCGCTCCGCTCACGCTCGAGGCCGCGCGCGCCTTCGACCGTGAGGTGCTGGGCTACGCGCGCGACGCCGACCAGCGCTACTGGCTCGACGAGCCGGGCCGGGCCGGCCGCGTCGTGCTTCGCGACGGCATGCCGATCGGCTACTGCTCGACGCTGCGCGGGACGATCGGACCCGCCGCGTGGCGCGACGCGGCCGACGCGATGATCGTGCTGGACGCCGCGCTGCGGGAGGCCCGCGCGCAGTCGCCGCGCGTGCGCGTTCGGCCACTCGGGACGAATCACGACGCGATCCGCTGGTGTCTCGCGCGCGGGCTGCGCCTCCACGCGCACTCGACGTGGCTCACGACGGCGCCGTTCGGCCACCTCGACCGCTACGTCCCGTCCGGCCCGACGCTGTTCTGAGCGGGGCCGCGCCGGTCAGGCGAGGGCGTCGAGCAGCGCGGTCCAGGGCAGCAGCGCGCAGGCGCGGTGCGACGGCAGGACGAGGACGGTGCGCAGCGGCGTGAAGCCGTCGGGCAGCGGACCGCGGCCGGCGATGGCGTCGGCGACGCCGCGGGCGAGCGCCCTCGCCTCCTCGGCATGGAGCCCGGTGACGCGCTCGGCGAGGAGCGACGCCGAGACCGAGGCCATCACGCAGCCACGCACGTGGTGCGCCGCGTCGCGGATGACGTCGTCCGTCATCGCGAGGTCGACGACGGCGTCGCCACGGCACCGCCGATCCGACGCGTGGCCGGAGCGCGAGGGAGGCTGATCGAGCGGAAGGGCGCCCGTCGGAGCGCGCGCCACCTCGACGAAGCTCCGCTCGTACGCCATGCCACGCCTCCTCTCCGTTTGGGATAGGGAACGGCGCGGCGGACGCCGCGAGTAGGGCCGTTCAGCCCGTCAGCGGCGGCCGGTCAGCACGGGGGACGGGACGGTCACTCCGGGAAGGGGGTCGGCGTCCCCGGCCCCGCGGAGGCCCAGCGCTGGTCGACCGCGCGCCGGATCTCCGCCAGCGGCCGGCCGGCCCGCTCCATCGCCATGACGTCGCGCGTGATGCCGACGCAGACCCCGCAGCCGGCGGCGTGCAGGTCCAGGACGACCCAGCCGCCGCCGGCCTCGCTCCGCACGTAGCAGGCGAGGTTGTCGCCGTGCCCCACGTTCGCACAGCCGCAGTAGCAGGGGATGTAGCGGAGCGAGCGCGGGACCGTCGCGGCGTAGGCGTACGCCTCGCGGATCTGCGCCGGGAGCGCGCCGACGCTCGTGGGCCACACGTCGAGCGCCGCGTTCGCCGCGAGCGGCGAATCGGGTTTCCCCGTCGCCCCAGCCCCGCGCGAGGGCGGCGGGGCCGTGCAGGCGGAGAGCGCCACACCGCCGGCGAGCGCGAGCAGGCGCCGGCGCGACAGCGTCGTCACGAGGATCCAGTGTCGTGTCGGAGCGCGGAGGCGTACGAGGGCCGTTCGGCCCTCGGCTCCGGGGCCGCTCGACCGGCAGCGGTCCCGTTCTCGCGGGGTACGATCGATGCATGACGATGATGGATGGCTGGGCGTTCGGTCTGGGCGGGCTCGTCATGCTCCTCTTCTGGATCTTCGTCGTCGCGGCGGCGGTGTGGCTCGTGCTCACGATCGCACGGCCCACGACCGGATCGGGCGACCTCGGATCCGCCCGCCGCATCCTCGACGAGCGTCTCGCGAGGGGCGAGCTCGACGTCGAGGAGTACCGCACGCGGCGCGCGGCGCTCGACGACCGGACGCGGTGACGGCGCGGCGCGTCGCCGGCGGCGTCGCGCTCGTGTCCGGCCTGCTGCTGGTCGCGCTCGTCACGGCGACCGGGCTCGGCGGCGTGAGCGCGACGAGCGGCAGCGGCTGGCCGATGAACCCCGGCATGATGGGAAGCGGCTCGTCACCCTACGTCGGCGCGGCGGCGATCCCTGGCGCACCGGAGGTGCGCGTCGAGGCGACCAATGTCTCCTTCTCTCCGAGCGAGATCCGTCTCCCGAAGAACGCCGACGTGAACCTGACGCTCGTCAACTCGAGCGGGTCCCCGCACGACCTCACCGTCCCCGGGCTCGGCATCCGCGTCGTCGCGCGGCCCGGCGGGACCGCGACCGTGGGACTGCGCGGGTTCCCCGCCGGCCGCTACGACGCGTTCTGCAGCATGCCGGGCATGGGCATGCGAGCCGTCGTCATCGTCGAGTAGCCGCGGCGCGAGCCGTCGGGCAGTCCCCGTCGTGCCATCGTTCCACATGACGTGACGACACGACGCGACGTCCTGCGCGCCGCGGCGGCGGCCGCGGTCGCCCCCGCGTGCGACCGCGCGGCGCCGCCGGCCGGTCCGCCGACGACACGGGCGGCGGCGCGCTCCGCCACGCCGAACGCGACGGCGACCGCGTCCGAGCCGGTCACGGTCGTGCGCGTGGCCGCGCTCGCCGATGGGACGGCGGCGATCGCGACGCGCGACGCCGTGCTCGTGATACGCGGCGGCCGCATCGCGTACGCGGGTGCGCGCGACGGCGCGCCCGCGTTCGCCGCCGCGGACGCGATCGACCTCTCAGGAGCGACGGCCGTCCCGGCGATGGTCGACTGCCACGTCCACCTCACCGGCGCCGGCGGCGCGAGCGCCTACGCGCGGCTGCAGGATCCCGACGCGACGCTGCTCGCGCGCGCGGCCGAGAACGCGCGCCTCCTGGCGCGCGGTGGGGTGCTCGGCGCGCGCGACGTCGGCGCGGTGCGCACGGCGAACGTCCGCGCGCGCGACGCGCTGCGCGGCGCCGCCGACGCGCCGGTCATCGCCGCGGCCGGCACCTGGCTCGGGCGGCGCGGGCGGTACGTGTCGTTCGCGATCCAGGTCGACACGGCGGAGGAGCTGCTCGCCGCGGCGCTCGCTCAGCTCGACGCCGGCGCGGACATCGTGAAGGTCGCGGCCGACGGCGCGACGGCCAGCGCCGCGTCCTGGACCGCCGGCGAGCTGCGTCCGGTCGTCGAGGCGGCGCACGCGCGCGGCAAGACCGTGGCCGCACACGCGCAGGGATACGGCGCGAGGCCCGCCGTCGAGGCGGGCGTCGACACGGTCGAGCACGGCTTCGTCGTCGACGCGCCGACCGCGAGGGCGATGGCCGGAAGCACGACGCTCGTCACGTCGCTCTCCGTCGCGCAGGCCTTCGGACAGCTCGACGTCGCGCTCCCCTCCATCCGCGCCGCGCGCGACGCGGGGGTGCGCATCGCGGCCGGCACCGACGCGGGCGGCGGGCCGCCGGTCTTCGGGCAGTTCCCGCTGGAGGTCGAGCTCCTCGTGCGGGCCGGGCTCGCGCCGCACCAGGCGCTGGCGGCGGCGACGCGCGCCGGCGGCGCGGTCATGGGAGTGCCCGGCCTCGGCACGCTCGACGCCGGCGCGCCCGCGAGCTTCGTGCTCGTCGACGGCGATCCGCTCCAGGACCCCGCCGCGCTGCGCCGCGTGCGCGGGGTCTTCCACCGCGGCGTGCGGCTGGTGTGACCGCGCGTCAGCGGCGAAGCAGCCGCGCGGCGTTCAGCATGATCGCGACGTCGGGAAGGCTCTGCGCCGCGGCGGCCCAGACCGGCGCGAGGAGCCCGACCGCGGCGAGCGAGAGGCCCGCGAAATTGTAGAGCGCCGCGAACGCCAGGTTCTGGCGGATCGTCGACGCCGCGCGCCGGCCGACGCGCAGGACCTCCGGCACCGCGGACCAGTCGTCGCGGAGGAGCGCGACGTCCGCGGTCTCGATCGCGACGTCGCTCCCCGCCGCGCCGAGCGCGAGCCCGACGTCGGCCTGCGCGAGCGCGGGCGCGTCGTTCACGCCGTCTCCGACCATGAGCACGACGCGGCCGCGCGCCTGGAGCTCGCGGATCGCCGCGAGCTTGGCGTCCGGCAGGACGCCGGCCCGGTACGGGATCCCGAGCGGACCGGCGATCGCAGCGGCGACGCGCTCGCTGTCGCCGGTGAGCAGCAGGAACTCGCGGATGCCGAGCGAGCGCAGGCTCGCGATCGCCGCGGTCGCGTCGGGCCGCATCCGGTCGGCGAGCGCGACGAGCCCGACGAGCCGGTCGTCGCGCGCCGCGAAGAACACGGTCATGCCGTCGCGCTCGAGCGCGTCCGCCCGCGCCCGAGCCTCGGCGGGCGCGGCGATCCCGCGCTCCTCGAGCAGCGCGCGCGTCCCCACCGACCACAGGCCGCCGTCCGCCCGCGCGACGACGCCGCGGCCCGGCAGCGCGCGGAAGTCGGTCGAGGGACCGGGCGCGATCCCCCGCGCGTGGGCCGCGCGCACGACCGCGCGCGCGAGCGGATGCTCGCTCTTGCACTCGACCGTCGCGAGCGCCTCGAGCAGCTCGCGCTCGCCCGTGCCGTCGAGGGCCACGAGCCGGCTGAGCTCGGGACGCCCGTAGGTGAGCGTCCCGGTCTTGTCGAGCACGACGGCGTCCACCTTCGCGAGGCCCTCGAGCGCGAGGCCGCCCTTCACCACGAGCCCGCGCCGCGCCGCGGAGCCGACGCTCGCGAGGACGACCACGGGTGTGGCGATGACGATCGCGCAGGAGCACGCGACGACGAGGACGGCGACCGCGTTCAGCACCTGCCCGGTGACGAGATACGTCACGGCCGCCACGAGCAGCACGAAGGGCAGGTAGTAGGCGGTGAAGCGGTCGGCGAAGCGCTGCACCGGCGCCCTCTGGCCCTCGGCCTCCTCGACGAGGCGGATGATGCGCGCGAACGTCGTGTCCGCGCTCGTCTTCGTCGCGCGGACCTCGAGGTACCCGCCCTGGGCGATGGTGGAGGCGAAGACCGTCGCGCCCGCGAGCTTGTCGACGGGGACGCTCTCCCCGGTGAGCGACGACTCGTCCACCGCCGCGGAGCCCTCGAGCACGAGGCCGTCCACCGGGATGCGCTCGCCCGGCCGCACGATCACGGTCTCGTCCGCCCGCACGTCCGCCGCCGGCACCTCGACCTCGGCGCCGTCGCGCATCACGCGCGCGGTCTGCGGCGCGAGCTCGGTGAGCCTGCGGATCGCCTCACGCGCGCGCTCGGTGGTGCGCTCCTCCATCCAATCGGCGAAGCGCATGAAGAAGACGATGAGCGCCGCCGTCGTCCACTCGCCGACCGCCGCCGCGCCGATGACCCCGGCGGTCATGAGCGTGTGGCTCGTCACCTGCCGGCGCAGCGCGGCCCGCACGACGCCGCGGAACACCGGGAAGCCGCCGAGCACGATCGCGAGGGCCGGGATCCACCACGGCAGGCGCGAGATCGCGTTCTCGATGACGCCCAGGCGCTCGCCGAGGGCGGCGATCGCGACCACGACGGCGACCATCACGAGCGAGGCCCAGCCGATGAGCGCGGCGACGTCGCGCTCGGCGTGGCCGCCGGCGTCGCCCGACGCCACGCCGAAGCCGGCGTCCCGGATCGCCCGCGTGATCTCGGCAACGGCGGTGCGCTCGGGGTCGTAGCGGACCGTCACCCGCTCCGCGGCGACGAGCGCGCGAGCCTCGCTCACGCCGGCGAGCCGGCAGACGGCCCGCTCCACGGCGCTCGCCTCCTCGGCGCAGCACACGCCCTGGACGGGGAGCGTGAGCTCCTCGGTGCGCACGCTCACCGGCGGTAGTTCGCGCACGCCGCGATGCGCTCCGCGAGCGCGCCGAGCGTCGCGTCGCCGTGGTCGAGCATGCGCCTGACGTCCCGTCCGGCGATGCGGTAGTAGACGAAGCGGCCCTCGGAGCGGCTCGTCACCAGGCCGCAGTCGCGCAGGCACGCCAGATGCGCGCTGACGTTGGCCTGCGAAAGGCCGGTCTCGGCGACGAGCTCGCCGACCGCGCGCTCGCCATCGCGCAGGACCTCGAGGAGCGCGAGCCGCGATGGCTCGGCGAGGCCGCGGAACAGCTTGGCCTTCAGCTCGAGCGCCTCGGCACGCCGCGTCGCGAGCACCACACTCATCGGTGGATGATTATACGTCGAGCTGAAGGCGGGCGCGTACGGCCGGCTGTACTCACCCGCCGTACGCTGCGGCACGGGGCTACCATCGAGGGTATGAGCACACCGTCAGCGGGAACGGCGGCCATCGACGAGGGCATGCGCCGCTGGTACGGCGCCTGCCGCTGCTGCATGAACGACGCGTACCCCGACGTCGTCGCGGCGCTCGACGCCGAGCGCGCCGCCGCGAAGCAGCCGGTCTCAGGGCCGGGGATCTGCGAGGTCGCCGAAGGGAAGGCTCCCGAGCCGACGAGCGGCTAGCGTCAGGGCGCGAAGATCCCGTAGCCGTTCGAGTACATGTCGTTGAACCAGAAGCCGAACACCGCCGCGACGAGGATCGCGACGATCAAGATGCCGACGACCCAGTCGGGCGAGATCGATCCCTTGAACTCGTCCTCCCACGGACGTCTCTTGCGCTGCATGCCTCAATGCTATCGCCGGGTCCCGACGGCAGCCGCTCGTCACGCACCGAGCAGAGCGTGGGACTCGAGCCAGCGGGCCACCGTGCCGCGCTCGAAGGTGCCCACGAGACGGCCCTCGCCGTCGGCCACGGGAAGGGCGTCGGTCCGCAGCTCCTCGAGCCTCGCGAGCGCCGCCATCGCGTCGGCCTCCAGCGGCAGCGTCGGGACCGCGCCTGCCCGCCGCGCGAGCCAGTTCACGCTCGTCGCGCGCCAGCGCTCGGCCGGGAGCCGCGCGACGTCCTGTGGCCGCAGCGCGCCGAGCAGCCGGCCCTCCCCGAGCACCGGGTAGAGCGGCTGCGGCGGCGCCGCCGCGATCCGATCGACGGCCTCCGCGACGGTCAGCGCCTCGTCGAGCAGCAGGATCCTCGCGCTCACGAAGGTCGCGACGGTGCGTCCCTGGAGCGCGGCCTCGATGCTCGAGCGCAGCCCCTCTTGCAGCGCGGCGTTCCACAGGAACCAGCCCACGAGGATGAGCCAGAGCCCGTTCGCGTCGGCGGGGCCGAACGTCAGCCAGGCGCCGATGACGACGAGCGCCCCGGCGGCGGCGCGGCCGCTGCGCACGGCCAGACGCGTGGCCCGCCGGACGTCGCCCGTCCGCGCCCACGCAAGGGCGCGCAGCGCACGGCCTCCGTCGAGCGGGAAGCCCGGGATGAGGTTGAACAGGCCGAGCGCCGCGTTGCCCAGCGCGAGGTAGGACCCCACGGCCGGGGCGGGCGCCGTCCACGGCGGGAGCGCGACCCATGCCAGCGCGAAGAGCCCGGCGAGCACGAGGCTCGCCAGCGGGCCGACGATCGCCACGACGAGCTCCACGCCCGGGCGAGCCGCGTCGCGCCGGAGCTCCGATACGCCGCCCAGCGCGAAGAGCGTGATGCCCTCGACCGGGACGCCGTTCGCGCGTGAGACGAGCGAGTGTGCGAGCTCGTGCGCGAGCACCGAGGCGAAGAAGAGGAGCGCCGCGACGACCGCCCACGCCCAGGCCGCCGCCCCGGTCGCGCCGTGCTGATGCATGGGCAGGTACTCCGAGCCGAGCGACCACACGACGAGGCCGAAGATGAAGAGCCAGCTGTAGTGGACGGCGATCGGGATACCGAAGAGCCGCCCGATGCGCCAGCCGCCGTGCATCGGACGAGCGTCGCCGCGCCGGCTGGGACGCGGCTGGGGCGACGCTGGGTCGTCGCTGAGAAGCGCTTCTCAGACCCCTCTCAGGCCGTTCCCAGCGGGTCACCAGCGACGGGCGTCAGGCTTCGCGCCACAGTAACGACGCGCGCCGTGACGGCGCGCAAGGAGGACGACATGCTGGATTGCCCGGTCTGCGCGAAGCCCGTCGATCGGGGCGCCGCCCCGACCTCGGTCTACCAGGGCGTCACCTACTACTTCCGCTGCCCGCGCTGCAAGGACCGCTTCGACGCCGAGCCGCAGCGCTACCTGCGCGACGGCGCGGACGGCGAGCACGGCGGCTGCGGCGAGGGCGGCGGCTGCGCGGAGCACGGCCACGCCCACGCGCCGGGCCGGCCGCTGGCGTGAGCCGCGCCGGCGTGCGGCCGTACCGGGTCGAGTACCTGGTGGCCGACGCCGTCTGCTCCGCCGACGCGCTGCGGCGGGAGCTCGCCGCCAGCCTGGCCGACGAGCCCGGACGCGGCGCGATCGCCGTCGCGGGTGACGGACCGCTCATCAAGGTGCACGTCGTGACGACGCGCCCCGAGGCGGCGCTCGCGATCGGTCGCGCGGCGGGAGCGCTGCTCGACGTGATCGTCGAGCTGCGCCCGAGCGCGGTCGCGCATGAGCGCGCCGCGTGAGGTGACCGGCGGCGCGGCCCCGGTCGGTCAGCTGACGCGTTCGCGCCAGATCGCGTGGGTCCTCGCGCGCCACGGCCTCGGCTACCTCGTCGGCACGCTCGGTCTCGCGCCGGTCCTCCCCTTCCAGCGCGGGCTGCTCGGGCACCCGCGGCGGCCCGAGGCGTACACGCGGCCCGAGCACGTCCGCATGGCCCTCGAGGACCTCGGGCCCACGTTCGTGAAGCTCGGCCAGATCGCGTCGACGCGCCCCGACCTCCTGTCGCCGCGATACCAGCACGAGCTCGCGCGGCTCCAGGACCAGGTGCCCGCCGAGCGCGCCGCGGCGATCCGCGCGGTCGTCGCCGACGAGCTCGGGCGCCCGGTCGAGGAGCTCTTCGCGTCGTTCGACGACGAGCCCATCGCCGCCGCGTCGATCGGCCAGGCGCACGCCGCGCGTCTGCCGGATGGCACCGAGGTCATCGTCAAGGTCCGCCGCCCCGGCGCGGTCGAGGTCATCGACGCGGACCTCACGCTCATCAAGCGCCTCGCCGAGACGGCGGTCCGGCGCTCGGAGCTCGCCGACCGCTACGACCTCGTCGGCCTCGTCGAGGAATTCTCCGACACGCTCCGCGCGGAGCTCGACTACACGCGCGAGGCGGAGAGCGCGCGGCGGTTCGCGGCGTCCTTCGCCGACGACCCCGAGGTGCACATCCCGCGCGTCCTCTCGGAGCTCAGCGGCGAGCGCGTCCTGACGCTCGAGCGCCTGCGCGGGATCAAGATCGACGACACCGCCGCGCTCGACGCCGCGGGGATCGACCGCACCGCCCTCGCCGCGCGCGCCTCGCGGATGCTCATGAAGATGGTGTTCGAGGACGGCTTCTTCCACGCCGACCCCCACCCCGGGAACTTCTTCGTCGAGCCGGACGGGCGGATCGGCCTCATGGACTTCGGCATGACCGGCGCCATCGACGACGCGACGCGCGACCGGCTCGCGGACGTGCTCCTCGCGCTCACCGCGTTCGACATCCCGCGCCTCGTGGACGTCCTTCTCTCGCTCGGCATCGCGCGCGAGCACGTCGACCGCGCGAGCCTCGAGCGCGACCTCGCACGGCTCATCGGCCCGTACTACGCCCGGGCGCTCGGGGACATCTCGATCGCGGACCTGCTCCAGGAGATGCTCGACGTCATCCGCCGGCACCATCTCGCGCTCCCGCGCGGCCTCGCGCTGCTCGCGAAGACGCTGATCATGAGCGAGGGTCTCGCGACGCACCTCGCGCCGCAGTTCCGGCTCACGACGGTCCTCGTGCCGTACGCCGAGCGCATGCTGGCGACGCGCTTCCAGCCGAACGTCTGGGGGCCGCGGCTCGCCCGGGCGGCGGGCGACGCGGCGCGGCTCGTCCTCACGCTCCCGCGGCGCGTCGATCGCCTGCTCGACGCGCTCGACCGCGGCGACATCGAGATCCGCATGCGGCCGGCCGGTTTCGACGAGGTCCTGGGGCGCTTCGAGCGCCTGGCGAACCTCATCGTCCTCGGCATCATCGCGGCGGCCATCATGAACGGGCTCGCCGTGCTCATGTCCATCTACCACCCCGCGGGGTGGGAGGCCTGGGTCCCGATCGTGTTCGTCGTCGGGTTCTTCGTCGCCGCCGCGCTCGGCGCCTACCTCGCGTGGGCGATCACGCGCCCGACGCGGCGGCACTGACGGCGCGTCCTACGCGGCGCGGGCGGCCAGCGGCAGCGCGAGGGTGAAGGTGCTCCCGCGCCCCACCTCGCTCCGCACGAGGATGTCGCCGCCGTGGGCGCGGGCGAGAGCGCGCGCGACGGTGAGCCCGATGCCGCTGCCGGGGACCTCGCCCGCCTGAGCCCCGCGCCAGAACCGCTCGAACACGTGCGGGAGGTCCTCGCGCGGGATCCCCGGGCCGTCGTCCGTGACCGCGAGCGTCGCGCGGCCGTCCGCGGGAACGGTGCGCACGCGGACGCGGCCGCCGGCGGGCGTGTACCGCAGCGCGTTGGTGAGCAGGTTGCGCGCGACCTGGGCGAGCCGGTCCGCGTCGCCGCGCACGCCGACCGGCTCGAGCACGAGGTCGAGCGCGACGCCCTTCACGCGGAAAGCGTCGGCGAGCTCCGCGGCCACGTCGCGCGCGACCGCCGCGAGGTCGCACGGCCCGCGCTCGAGCGCGAACCCCGCGGCCTCGGCACGCGCGAGCGACTCGAGGTCGCCGACGAGCCGACCGAGGCGGGCGGCCTCGTCGTGGAGCGACGCGAAGGTCGCTCGCTCGGCGGGCAGCACGCCGTCGCGGAGCGCCTCGAGGTGGCCCTGGATGGTGGTGAGCGGAGTGCGCAGCTCGTGCGCGACGTCGCCGAGCAGGTCGCGGCGCAGCTCGTCCTCGCGCTCGATCGCGTCGGCCATGGCGTTGAAGGCGCGTCCGAGGTCGCCCACCTCGTCGTCACCCGCCGCCGCGACGCGCGCGCCACGCCGGCCCCGGCGCAGCGACTCGGCCGCCAGGGCGAGGTCGCTCAGCGGACGCGTGATCCGGCGCGCGACGACGAACGCGAAGGCGAGCGCGATGAGGGCCGCGGCCGCCGAGCCCGCGAGCAGCGCGCGGACGAGCGCGTCGCGCACGTCGCGCTCCGCCGGCAGGAGGTCGGCCGCGGGAAAGCGCATGACGGCCGTCCCGACCGTGCGCCCGCCGACGACGATCGGCTCCCGCCGCTCCGGTCCGAGCGCCACGGCGCCCTGCATCCCGGGCATGTCCGGCATCGTCATGCCGGCCATGCCGGCGCCGACCTCGGCGCCGCTCGCGTCGTAGAGGACGAGCGACCCGCCCGACGCGGCCGCGAGGTGCTCGGCACCCATCGCGTCCGCGGCCGACCAGGAGCCGCGCAGCGCGTACGCGTCCGCGAGGCTCGCGACGATCTGCGCGGCGCGCTGGTCCTGCTGCTCGCGCGAGAAGCGGTCGAACTCGAGGCGCAGCGCCGCGACTTCGATCGCCGCGACGACGAGCACCGCGGCGAGCGACGCGGCCACCGCCGCGAGCGCGAGCCGGCGGCCGAGGCGTCCGAGCCTACCCATCGCGGACCGCACCGAGCCGGTAGCCGACGCCGGGCACGGTCTCGACGACGTGCGGCGCGCCGGCATCGCGCTCGAGCTTGCGCCGCAGGTTCTTCACGTGCGCGTCCACGGTGCGCTCGTAGCCCTCGTACTCGTAGCCCTGCACGCGGTTGATGAGCTCGGCCCGCGTGAACGCGCGCCCCGGGCGCTCGGCGAGCGCGAGGAGGATCCCCCACTCGGTGCGCGTGAGGTGGACGGCGGCGCCGTCGCGGCGGACCTCGTGGCGGACCGTGTCGATGACCAGCGCACCACCGTCGAAGGAGACCGCCGGCACGTCCGCCGGCTCGGCCCTGGGCGCGGCGCGGCGGAGGATGGCCTGCACGCGCAGCACGACCTCCTGCGGGCTGAAGGGCTTGGTGACGTAGTCGTCGGCGCCCAGGCCGAGGCCGGCGAGCCGGTCCTCTTCGGAGGCGCGCGCGGTGAGGACGAGCACCGGCGTCATCGCCCCGGCGCGCAGCTCGCGGAGCACGCTCTCGCCGGGCACGTCCGGCAGGCCGAGGTCGAGCACGACGAGCGACGGCGCGGTCTCGCGCGCGCGCGCGAGCGCGTCGGCGCCCGAGCCCGTCGTGATGACGGGGAATCCGGCGCGCTCGAGGTACACGCGGAGGAGATCGCGGATCTTCTGCTCGTCGTCGACGACGAGAACGGGCCCGCGCACGGGCCCATTCTCGTCGAACGCGGTCATCCCCCTACCGGACGACGACCGTGGCGCGCATCCCGGCCGCGGCGTGGCCGTCGATGCCGCAGTACGCCTGGTAGGTGCCGGCCGCGAGGCTCTGCAGACCCACGGTCTGGGTCTGCCCCGCCGCGGCCACGACGCGCACGCCGAGCGCGGGGATGGTGAGGTCGTGCGTGAGCGCGCCCGTGTTCACGAGCGTGAGGTTCACCGCCGTGCCCGCGGGGAGGACGATCTCCGCCGGTGCGAGCGCGAACTCGCTGGCGGTCACGCGGACCTCGGGTGCGCCGGGGATCGCCGCGCTGGTCGTGGCTCCGGCCCAGCCGTACATCATGCCGGGGCCCGTCATGCCCGTGCCCGAGCCCATCATGCCCGTGCCCGAGCCCGAGCCCATCATGCCCGTGCCCGAGCCCATCATCCCACCGGGGCCGGTCGAGGTGCCGACGCTCGAGATCCCGCTCACCACGCCGGTCGCACCGGAGACGATGACGAGCGCGAGGAGCGCCGCGCCGGAGAGCGCGGCGACGATGCCGAAGATCCGGGTGGCGTTCACCGCGTGCTCTCCTCGAGCGCGCGCTTGCGCGCCGCGAACTCCTCGCTGTCGATCTCGCCGCGGGCGTAGCGCTCCGCGAGGATCGCGAGGGCGCCGCCGCGTCCCGGTGCGCCCGCGCCCTGCTGGCCGCGCGCGAGCGTCAGGACGAGCCACACGATCCCGGCGACGACGAACACCCAGAAGAGCAGCATCGCGATCCCGCCGAGAGCGCCGAAGCCCCAACCCATGCCTGTTCCGACCATCATTTCGAACACCTCCTGTTCGGTCTACCCAGGACGATGGCGCGCTTGGATGAAGGCCGGCCCCGGTCCGTGTGAAGGAACGATGAAGATCGACCGCTTCAGACGAGCGTCGAGAGGAGCACGTCGATCCCGAGCACGAGCGCCGCGAGGACGACGGTCACCGTGCGCCCGGTCGACGAACGCATGCGCGGGTCCGAGCGCAGCGGGAGGATGAGCTGCCTTCCCAGCGTGTACGCGGCGACCGCACCGACGAGCAGGGCACCGGGGAGGAGCGGCCGCACCTGGGTGAACAGGACGAGCGTCGTCACGCCGATGGCCAGCCCAAGGAGCGCCTCGACGAGCTGGGTCGGGATGCGGCGCGCCCCGACCCGCTGATCGGAGCACCACAGGCCCCACGGGGCGGATGTGGCCCGCCCGCCGCAGCAGCCGGCGAGGAAGCAGCCGGGCCGGCCGATCGCGACGCCCAGGAACAGCGCCGGCGCGGCCGCGTTCAGCACGACGCCCGCCGGCAGACCCAGGAGCACCAGCGCCAGCAGGCCGGCGAGCGCCGTCGCGGGGACGAAGCCCTGGACGCACCAGCCCTCGAACCGCTTCCCTCGCTGCTGGACGATGTAGTAGGTCTTGCCGCCGGCGAGGCCCGCAAGCAGGGCGGCGACCGCCGCGCCGAGCACCGGGCCGCGCGCGATGCCTTCGGCGTCGACGAGCGCGAGCAGGAGGAGGACTCCGAACAGCATCCCCAGCGCCACCAGAACGGAGTACGCGCCGGGGATGACGCCGGGCACGCGCGCGAGCGGCGCGATGGCGGTCTGGAGCGCGCGCTCGTCGGTCGGCTCGACGCGGACCCACGGCCACGGACGGCGCGGCGCCGTGCCGGCGGCCGCGGGGAACAGGGGGCGCGGACGCGCGCCGGCGCGGGCGACCGGCTCGGCCGTCACGACCCACTTGCCGGGGTTGATGCCGTACACGCGCGTCGTGACGGACACCGGGCCGGTCCCCGGGACGACCGGGTCGATGGTCTCCTCCTGCACGAAGGAGTCGCGGGCCGATGGCTTGCCGCTCACCCGCGTGCGACGGCCGCGGAAGCGGACCGTCGCCGCGTACGGCTCGCCGTCGGTGCCCGGGTCGAACCAGAACGTCGCCGTCAGGATCTCCTGAAGGACCGTGTCGACCCAGGACGTGCTCGCCGCCTGTCCGGCGCCGCTCGCTCGGGGGTCCTGCCGGGCGTCGCGCCCGCGGGCCGCGGATCTCATCGCGGCTCCCCGCGCGGACGGGATCGAAGCTCCACTCCGTTCGATAGTAGGTCGGCCAAAGACTCAGGGCCTTCTCCGCGCGCGCTCAGGGCGTGCTCAGCACGCGCGGGTAGGAAGGTGGGCGTGGACGGCTATGGGTACGGGCTCTGGCCGCTCGTCGCGGTCAACTCCGCGATCTTCATCCTGTTCGCCCTCGGCTTCACGAGGCCGAGGACGACGCGCGACTGGCGCGCGATGGGCGTCTTCTCGGCGTTCCTGGTGGCGCTCTTCACCGAGATGTACGGGTTCCCGCTCACGATCTACCTCCTCTCGGGCTGGCTCGGCAGCCGTCTGCCCGGGCTCGACCTCACGCACGGCGGCGGCCATCTCTGGAACGACCTCATCGGCTGGACCGCCGATCCCCACCTCAGCCCCTTCCACCTGCTGAGCTACGTGCTCATCGGCGCGGGGCTCCTGCTCGTCGCCTCCGCGTGGCGGGTCCTGCTGGACGCCCGGCGCGGCGCCCGGCTGGCCACCACGGGTCCCTACGCGCGGCTGCGGCATCCGCAGTACGCGGGGTTCCTGCTGGTGATGGCCGGCTTCCTCGTGCAGTGGCCCACGATCCCGACGCTGGTCCTGTTCCCGATCCTCGCGTACGCCTACCGGCGGCTCGCCGTCGGCGAGGAGCGCGAGGTCCGGGCCCCGTTCGGGGCGGAGTGGGACGCGTACGCGATGCGGACCCCCCGCTTCATCCCACGGATCGTCGGACCGCGCGCGGTCACGTCCGCTTCGTCAGGAGGTGCCCATGTACACGGTTGAGCTCAGCGAACAGGAGCTGCGCGTCGTCATCGCCGCGCTCGAGGCCTACCTCGGCGAGTTCGGCCACGACGAGGCCGACACCGGGCGGCTCATCAGGGCGGTCATCGCCCGCGTGCAGAGAGCGCGCGCGGCGTAGCGCGGACCGGCTACCGGCCGCCGCCGCCGGAGCGCAGCAGGCCCTCCCAGCGCTCCTCGATCCGGCGCAGCCGGAAGAAGGCGAACGCGAGGACCCAGATGGCGACGAACGACCCGACGATGATGTAGCCCAGGCTGCCGAAGTCGAGCCCGGAGATGAGGTCCCAGGGGGCGCCCACCAAGCCGAGCTTGTCGATGAGGAGCTGGCCCAGCTCGACGACGCCCACGAAGAGCGCGACGAAGACGGAGAGCCCGGTCATCGTGAGGTTGTAGAAGACCTTGCGGATCGGGCTCGAGAACGCCCACGCGTAGGCCTTCGCCATGAACGCGCCGTCGGCGGTGTCCATGAGCGACATGCCCGCGGCGAAGGTGATCGGCAGCGCGATGACCGCGAAGAACGGGATCCCCTGCGCGGCGGCGCCGGCCGAGATCGCGAGCAGCGCGACCTCCGACGCGGTGTCGAAGCCGAGGCCGAAGAGGAAGCCGATGGGGTACATGTGCCAGCTCTCGCTCACGAACCGGAAGAGGCGGCCGAAGGCCTTCGTCATGAAGCCGCCCGCCACGAGCTCCCGCGTGAGCGAGTCTCGGTCGTGCCTGCCGCGGCGCATGTCGCGGAAGACGCGCAGGATCTCGAGGAGGACGATGAGGTTGAAGATCCCGATGAGGATGAGGAACACGCCGGACACGCTCGTGCCGATCGTCGCGCCGACGCTCCGCAGGCCGCCCTCGGCGCCGCCGGTTCCGACGATCCCCTCGACCACCGCCTTCGCGGCGAACCCGAGCGCGACCGCGAGGAGGAAGACGACGGTCGAGTGGCCGAGGCTGAAGAAGAACCCGACGCCGACCGGCTTCCTGCCCTGCTGGAGGAGCTTGCGCGTCGTGTTGTCGATCGCCGAGATGTGGTCGGCGTCGAAGGCGTGGCGGAGGCCGAAGGCGTACGCGAGCCCGCCAAGGCCGATGAACGCCGGGTCGGCGCTGCCCTGCGTGAGCACGAGGCCCCAGCCGACCACGTGGAGCAGCGCGATGAAGAGCGCGAATCCGAACAGGCGCAGCCGCTCGCCCGTATCGAACGCGCCGCCCAGCGTCCGCGAGATCCGACCCATCTCTACCTCGAACCTCCCGCTCCGCGCCGCCATTCCCGCGCCACCGATCTTATCGCCAACGACCGCAACAGCGACATCTTGCGTCTTGCTCGCAGTCGCGACAGACTTGCGGCAGTGACGCAGCGCCCACCGGGCGGCGGGCCCGATCAGGCCACCGCGGCGGACCGCATCCGCGCCAGCGGACGGCGGATGACGGTGCAGCGTCGCCTGGTGCTCGACGCGCTGCAGCGCGCGCGCCATCACACCACCGCAGAGGACGTCGCCGCGCGGATCCGCCGCCAGCTCCCGCAGATCGACCCGTCGACCGTCTACCGCAACCTCGAGGCGCTCGAGTCGCTCGGCTACGTGACGCACACCCACTTCGAGGATCGCGTCACGCGCTGGCACCTCGCCGACGAGCGGCGCCACGGCCACCTGGTGTGCCGCTCCTGCAGCGCCGAGATCGAGGTCCCGATGACCCTGCTCGAGCCGCTGGCCCGGCGGCTGCGCCAGGAGCACGGCTTCGAGGCCGACCTGGCGCACTCCGCCGTGGTGGGCCTCTGCCGCGCCTGCGCGCCCGCGGCGGCCCGCTAGTGTCGTGACCCGGAATCCATGCGCAGCTGCATCGGCCCGGATCCGCCGATGCCGGTGTCGCCTTCGTCCGGGCGCTCCTCACGTAGCTGCGGCTACGCTCCGGGGCGTCCTCCTCGGCTCCTTGGCCTCGGCGTCCCGGGCCGCGCATCTGCACATGACTTCCGGGTCACGACACTAGCGAAGTCCCTCGCTGACGCTCGGGACCTCAAACCGTCCAGTGAGCGGAGCCACGGATAGCAGAGGTCGGCACGCGTACCCTTCCGCACGGATCAAGGCGCAGGAGGGCTCGCC
>DAIDAP010000004.1 GCA_027310565.1 Chloroflexota bacterium
CATCCCGAACGTGCGCCGCAGGCGCTCGCGGGTCAGCTCGCGGGTGTCGATCCCGTCGATCGTGATCCGGCCGCGGTCGACCTCGTAGAAGCGCATCAGCAGGTTGACCAGGGTCGTCTTGCCCGCGCCCGTGGGGCCGACGATCGCGATTCGGTGGCCGGGCTCGGCGACGAGGTCGAGGTTCTCGATGAGCGGAACGTCGGGCAGGTAGCGGAAGCTGACCTTCTCGAACGCCACCCGGCCGACGACGTGGTTGAGCTGGCGAGGCGAGGTCGTCTCCGGTACCTCCTCCGGCTCGTCGAGCAGCTCGAAGACCCGCTCGGCCGAGGCGACCGCCGACTGGAGGACGTTCATGATGCTCGCCGTCTGGACGATCGGCATCGTGAACTGGCGCGAGTACTGGATGAACGCCTGCACGTCGCCGAGGGTCATGGTCCCGGACACGACGCGCCAGCCGCCGACGACGGCGACGCCGACGTAGTTGAGGTTCCCGAGGAAGAACATCGCCGGCTGGATGATCCCGGAGAGGAGCTGCGCGCGGAACGAGGCGCCGTAGAGGCGCTCGTTCAGCGTGCGGAACTGCGCCATCGCGCTCTCGCGGCGGCCGAAGACCTGCACGAGCGCGTGACCGGAGTGCATCTGCTCGACGTGACCGTTCAGCGCGCCGGTCTCGGCCCACTGGGCGACGAACTGACTCTGCGAGCGGCCGGCGATGACGACGGTCACCATGAACGACAGCGGCACGGTGAGGACCGGGATGAGCGCGAGCAGCGGGCTGATCCACAGCATCATCGCGAGCGTGCCGACGACGGTGAGCAGCGAGGTCATGAGCTGGTTCAACCCCTGCTGGAGGGTCGTCGCGATGTTGTCGACGTCGTTCGTGACGCGGCTCAGCACGTCGCCGTGCGGGTGGCTGTCGAAGTAGCGCAGCGGGAGGCGCGCGAGCTTCTCCTCGGTCTCACGGCGCAGCCCGTAGACCGTGCGCTGCGCGACGCCGGCCATGAGGTAGCCCTGCGCCCACGCGAGGAGCGAGCCGGCGAGGTAGACGACCGCGGCGAGCGCGAGGAGCCGCAGCAGCGCGTCGAAGTCGATGCCGACGCCGGGCACGGCGTTCGTCCCGGAGAGCATGTCCGCGAGCTGCCCCTGGCCGCGCGCGCGGAGGCCGTCGATGACCTGCTCCCTGCTGACGCCCGGAGGGAAGAGCTTCCCGATGGCGCCGTCGAAGATGACGTTCATCGCGTTGCCGAGGATCTTCGGCCCGATGACGGTGAGCGCGACGCTCACGGCGCCGAGCACGGCGACGCCGGCGATGGTCGCGCGCTCGGGCCGCAGGCGCGCCGCGAGCCGGCGCAGCGTGCCTCTGAAGTCCTTGGACCGCTCGACCGGGGCGGAGAGGCCCATGAAGCCCGCGCCGTGACCGCCGGGACGTCCGCCCGGACCGCCGCGCCGGCCGCCCATCATCATCATGCCGCGGCCTCCCCGAGCTGCGACTCGACGATCTCGCGGTACTCCGCGCAGCCCTTCAGCAGCTCGGCGTGCGCGCCGGCGCCGACGACGCGGCCCTCGTCGAGGACGACGATGTGGTCGGCGTGCAGGATCGTGGAGACGCGCTGGGCGACGACGAGCACGGTCGCGTCCGCCGTCTCGGACCGCAGCGCCATGCGCAGACGCGCGTCCGTCGCGGCGTCGACCGCCGAGAAGCAGTCGTCGAAGAGATAGATCGCCGGGCGCTTGACGATCGCGCGCGCGATCGCGAGCCGCTGGCGCTGGCCGCCCGAGACGTTCGTGCCGCCCTGGTCGACGGGGGCGTCGAGCCGGCCGTCCATCCCGGCCACGAAGTCGCGTGCCTGCGCGATCTCGAGGGCGCGCCAGAGCTCCTCGTCCGTCGCGTCCGCCCGGCCGAACCGCAGGTTCTCCGCGACCGTGCCCTTGAAGAGGTACGCCGTCTGCGGCACCAGCGCCATGCGGCCCCACAGGCGCTCGAGCGACTGCTCGCGCACGTCCACACCGTCGACGAGCACCGCGCCCTCCGTCGCGTCGAACGCGCGCGTGATGAGGTTCACCACGGTGGTCTTGCCCGAGCCGGTCCCACCGATGATCGCGGTCGTCTGCCCGGGGCGCGCGACGAGCGAGAGGTCGTGCAGGACCGGCCGCTCGCTGTGGGGGTACGCGAAGCCGACGCCGAGGAACGCGACGACGCCGGTCGGGCGCTCGGGCGCGACCGGCCGGGCCGGGTCGGTGATCGTCGGGAGCGTATCGAGGACCTCGACGAGGCGGCGCGCGCTCGCCTCGGCCCGCGGGATGAGGATGACCATGAAGACCGCGGCCATCACCGCGAACAGGATCTGGAGGATGTACTGCATGAAGGCCGCGAGGTTCCCGATCGGCATGTCGCCCCCGTCGATGAGCCCCGCGCCGAACCACAGGATCGCGATCGTCGAGAGGTTCATGACCGCGAGCAGGATCGGGAACGCGACGACGAAGATGCGGTTCACGCGCAGCTGCGTGTCGGTGAGGTCCGCGTTCGCGGCGTCGAAGCGCCGCCGCTCCGACGCGATGCGGATGAAGGCGCGGACGACGCGCACGCCGGTGATCTGCTCGCGCATGACCTTCGTGATGGTGTCCAGCTTCCCCTGCACCGCGACGAAGAGCGGGACCGCGAGACGCAGGAGGATGCCGAGGACCGCGGCCATGAGCGGGACGACGACGACGAGCAGCCACGACAGCGTCGCGTCCTCACGCACCGCCATGATGACGCCGCCGATCGCGAGGATCGGCGCGCTCACCATGAACGTGAGCGCGATCTGCAGGAAGAGCTGGACCTGCTGCACGTCGTTCGTGTTCCGCGTGATGAGCGAGGGCACGCCGAAGTGGTTCATCTCGCGCGCGGAGAACGACTGCACCCGCTCGAAGACGGCGGCGCGCACGTCGCGGCCGACGCCCATCGACACGCGCGAGGCGAAGTACACGCCGACGATCGCGATGGCGCCGATGAGGAGCGTGATGCCGAGCATGAACCCGCCGGTGCGCCAGATCTCGTCGAGATCGCCCTTCGCGATGCCGTTGTTGATGATGTCCGCGTTCAGGTTCGGCAGGTAGAGGTTGCCGAGCGCCTGGACGAGCAGCAGGATGCCGACGACCGCCGTCGGGACGGCGTACGCGGGCAGGAACCGGCGCAGCAGCGTGATCAGCACGTGCTTGGTCTCGCTGCTTCGCCGCGGAGACGCGCCCGCGGCCGCGCGGCCTCGCTCGTCGCGGATGGACCGCTCCTCGCGCGGTCCTGTCTCTCGACGGCCACGATCCCGCTCGCGTCCTTTCGCAGCGTGTGCTCCGCGGTGAGCCGCACGAAGGCGCGCAGCACCGTCGCGAGCGCGTCACGCTCCGCCGGCGTCATGCGCTCGATGAGCCTGCCGACGTGCTCCGCCCGTCCCTGCTCGAGCCGCTCCAGGAGCCTGCGGCCGCGGGTCGTCACATCGAGCAGCACGATCCGGCGGTCGCGCTCGTCCGCCCTGCGCGACACGAGGCCGCGCCGCGCCATCCGGTCGGCGAGCGCGGAGGCCGCGCCGAGCCCGACGTCCAGATCGCGCGCGAGGTCGCTCACGCGGAGCGGCTGGCGGCGGGCGATCGTCGAGACCGCGTGCAGCTGGGTGAGCGTGAGGTCGATGCTCCCCCAGTGCGGGCGCGCCGCCACCATCACGGCGCGCCACCGGCGCATGAGCTCTTGGATCTCGGTCTCGCTGGCGGGCACGCCAGATACTCTATGCCATGTAGACTATCGTCGGAGTGTCAACTATCTGTCACTCATCCCTCGCCACGGGCCGCTCGGTCGCGGTCGGCGGCGGGGCGAGACCGGGCACGCAGGAACGCCAGCACCTCCCCGAGCTCGCCGATCCGCAGCGTGACGGCCGCCAGGAGGTAGACGCCGCCGCCGAACGCCGCCGCGAGCACCGTCTGCACGAGGAGGAGCGGCTTCGGGGGCGCCGTCGCGAGGTCGAAGGGGATGTTCGTGACCCGGATGAAGGCGAACATGGCGACGCCCATGACGAGCGCCGCGGTGACCTGCTTCGCGACGGCGTAGCCGAGCCCGACGAGGCGCAGGCGCGCGCGCGGCGCGAGCAGCAGGACGAGCAGCGCCGCCTCGGCGAGCGTCGCGATCGAGTTCGCGAGCGCGAGGCCGTTGATGCCGAGCGTCGGGGCCAGCGCCACCGACAGGATCACGTTCACGGTGATCGAGATGAGCGTCAGCGCGACGGGCGTCGTGGTGTCGCGTGACGCGTAGTAGGCGCGGGCGAGGATCTGCACGAGCGCGTGGCCCGCGAGCCCGAGCGCGTAGAAGAGGAACGCGGCCTGGGTCGTCTCGCGCGCGTCCGCCCCGAACTTGCCGTACTGGAAGAGCAGGTTCACGATCGGCCGGCGGAGCACGACCATGACGATCGCCGTGGGCAGCGTGAGGAACAGGATCCAGCGGATCGCCTGCTGCAGCGCGTCGCGCATCCTCGCGGCCTGACCGAGCGACGCGTAGTGCGAGAGCGTGGGGAACACCGCGGCGCTGATGGCGATGCTGAAGACGCCGAGCGGCAGGAGCATGAGCTGGAACGCGTAGTTGAGCGCGGTGAGCGAGCCGGCGGGCATGAACGACGCGAGGTACGTGTCGACGAAGAACACCAGCTGCACGGCGCCGAGCGAGAAGGTGCGCGGCCCGGCGAGCCGGAAGACCTCGCGCACCCCGGGGTGCGCGAGGTCGAGCGCGAGCTCGTACTTCGTCCGGCGGAACGTGAGCTCGGGGAGCTGGACGAGGAACATCAGCGCGGCGCCGGCGACGACGCCGTAGGCGAGCGCCTGGATGCCGATGAAGGGCGAGGCGAAGAGCGCGAAGAGGATCTGCACGCCGTTGTACACGAGCGGCGCGACCGCGCCGGCGAGGAACTGCCGGTACGACTGGAGCACGCCGGTGACGAGCGCGGAGAGCCCCATGAAGATCGGGCTCAGCAGCATGAGCCGGGTGAGATCGACGGTGAGCGTGAGCTGCGCCGGGTCGCTCGCGAAGCCGGGCGCGACGAGGGTCGGGACGAGCCACGGCGCGGCGAGCCACATGAGCGCCGAGAGCGCGAGGAGCACGAGGATGAGCGCGTTGACGACGCTGGAGGCGACGCGCCAGGCCTCCCCCTCGCGCTCCTTCGCGAGGTAGCCAGCGAACACCGGGATGAACGCCGACGAGAGGGCGCCGGCGACGAGCAGCTCGAAGAGGGTGTTGGGGATCCGGAAGGCGGCCCAGAAGGCGTCGAGCTGCGGCGTCTCGCCGAACGTCGCGCCGATGACCGAGAGCCGGAGCCAGCCGAGGATCCGGCTGGCGACCAGCGCGGCGATCATCACGAGCGACGCGCGGGCGACCGACATCGTCACAGGCGCAGTATGCCGGGGGGCGGTTCCGCTATCGTTCGGTGCCTATGGCCACCAAGAAGAAGAAGCGTTCGTCCCTCAAGCGCATGCGTCAGACCGAGCGGCGCACCTCCATCAAGACGATCGCGCGATCGGCGGCACGGACCGCCGTGAAGACCGCGCGGCAGGCGATCGAGCAGGGCGGCGAGGCGGTGCAGGAGGCAGTCGCCGAGGCCGCGAGCGTGCTCGACCGCGCCGCGAAGCGTGGCGCGATGCACCGGAACGCGGCGCGGCGCGGGCGCAGCCGCCTCGCGAAGCGTCAGAACAGGAAGGCGTAGCCCGGGCGCGCGCGGCGCACGCACCAGCCAGGAGGTCGACGGCATGAAGAACCCCGTGACGTGGTTCGAGATCATCGGGAAGGACTCCGCCGGTCTGCAGCGCTTCTATCGCGAGGTGTTCGACTGGAAGCTGACACCGCCGATCGCCGACATGGGCAACTACAGCATGCTCGCCGAGCACGGGCCCAACGAGAAGGGCGCCGGCGGCGGCATCGGCGGCTCGAGCGAGGACCAGCCGCGGGTCACGGTGTACGTCGAGGTCGACGACCCGCAGCGCTATCTCGACCGGGCGCTCGCGAAGGGCGCGGAGCTCATGATGCCGGTGACCACCGTCACGCCGACCACGACGATCGCGATCTTCCGCGACCCGGCGGGGAACGTCACCGGGATCATGAAGGCGAACCCGCCGCGGCCGGTGCGGACGACGCGGAAGAGGACGATCGGACGCAGGAAGACCACCGCGAAGCGGACCACGGCGCGCAGGACGACGGCGCGGAGGAAGACGACGCGCCGCGGACGACGGTAGTGCTGCCGTAGTGTCGTGACCCGGAATCACGACACTAGTGTCGTGACCCGGAATCCATGCGCAGCTGCATCGGTACCGGATCCGCCGATGCCGGTGTCGCCTTCGTCCGGGCGCTCCTCACGCAGCTGCGGCTGCGCTCCGGCGCGTCCTCCTCGGCTCCTTGGCCTCGGCGTCCCGGTACCGCGCATCTGCACATGACTTCCGGGTCACGACACTAGCGCTCGCCGTCCAGTCGGGCGGTGAAGTAGCGCTGCAGGGTCGGGCCCACCCAGGCGCCCAGCGCGTCCGGGCCCGCCGAGGCGATGGGCTCGATCCGCAGGACGTAGCGGACGAGCGCGAGACCGAAGAGCTGGCTCGCCACGAGCCCGGCGCGGCGGCGCGGCTCGTCGATCCCGACCGAGGCGACGAGCGTCCCGACGATCTCGTGCGCGAAGAACTCGCGCATCATCGCGGCGGCGTCGGGGCCGCCCACGAGGGAGCGGAGCAGTCCGACGAGGTGGCGGCCCTCCGGGGAGTCCCAGACACCGACGAACGTGCGGACGAGGCGTTCGCCGAGGCCGTCGATCCCCGGGGCGAGGAGCGCCGGGAGGAGCCGGGTCGGGTCGATGGGCAGCCCCATCGCCGCGACGAAGAGGTCGTGCTTCGATCCGTGGAAGTGCTGGACCAGCTTCGGATCGACGCGCGCCGACCTCGCGATCGCGCGGATCGTCGCGTGGTCGTAGCCGCTCCGCGCGAAGTGCAGCCGCGCCGCCGCGAGGATCTTGCCCCGCGTGCCGCTCCTACCGGGGCGCCGGCCGGTCCGTGCCACGTCCCCACGATAATTCCACGGTCATGGAATTACACGAAAAGGGTGGCCGCCGGAGCGACGCCGACGTCTATCGCCCGAAGCGCGGGAAGGCGTCGCGGCCGGGGTAGCGCGCGGCGTCCTGGAGCTCGAGCTCGATCTCCATGAGCCGGTTGTACTTCGCGACGCGCTCGCTGCGCGACAGTGACCCGGTCTTGATCTGGCCCGTGTTCAGCGCGACGGCGAGGTCGGCGATGGTCGTGTCCTCGGTCTCGCCCGAGCGGTGCGAGATGACCGTCGCGTAGCCGGAGCGGTGCGCGAACTCGACGGCCTCGATCGTCTCGGAGAGCGTGCCGATCTGGTTGAGCTTGATGAGCACCGCGTTCGCGACGCCCTTCGTCACACCCTCCCGGATCCGCTCGATGTTGGTGACGAAGATGTCGTCGCCGACGAGCTGCACCCGGTCGCCGATCTTCGAGGTGAGCAGCGCCCATCCGTCCCAGTCGTCCTCCGCGAGGCCGTCCTCGAGCGAGACGATGGGGTACTTCGCGCACCAATCGGCGTAGAGCTCGCTGAGCTGCGCCGCGACGAGCGTGCGCTTCTCGCGCGCGAGCGCGTAGCTCCCCCGCTCGAAGAGCTCGCTCGCCGCCGGGTCGAGCGCGATCGCGACGTCCTCGCCCGGTCGGTAGCCCGCCTTCTCGATCGCCTGGAGGATGAGGCGGATGGGCTCCTCGTTGTCGCTGAGCCCCGACGGCGCGAACCCGCCCTCGTCGCCGACGCCGGTCCCCATCCCGCGGTCGCGGAGGATGGCCCGAAGGGCGTGGAACACCTCGGACCCCGCGCGGATCGCCTCGCGGAGCGACCCGCCGCCGACGGGCACGATCATGTACTCCTGCATGTCGGCGGAATCCGTCGCGTGCCTGCCCCCGTTCAGGACGTTCATCTGCGGTACCGGCAGCGTCCGCGCGAGCGGGCCGCCCAGGTAGCGGTACAGCGGGAGCCCCACCGCGTTCGCGGCGGCGCGCGCGCACGCGAGCGAGACGCCGAGCGTCGCGTTGGCGCCGAGCTTGGATTTGTTCGGGGTGCCGTCGAGCTCGAGGAGGATGCGGTCGATGGCGCTCTGGTCGGCGGCGTCTTCGCCGACGAGCTCGGGCGCGATGACGTCGTCGACGTTGCCGAGCGCTGTGAGCACGCCCTTGCCCAGGTAGCGCGTCGGGTCGCCGTCGCGCAGCTCGACCGCCTCGTGCTTCCCCGTCGACGCGCCCGACGGGACGATGGCCGTCCCGCGCGAGCCGTCCGCGAGGATCACGTCCACGGCGACCGTGGGGTCGCCGCGGCTGTCCAGCACCTCGCGCGCGCGCATGAGCTCGATCGTCGTGTCAGGCATCCGGGATCACCGCCACGCCGGGGAGCGTCTTCCCCTCGAGGAGCTCGAGCGACGCGCCGCCGCCGGTGGACACGTGCGTCATCTTGTCAGCAAGCCCGGCCGCTGTCACCGCCTGCACCGACTCGCCGCCGCCGACGACGGTCGTCGCGAGGGGATTGTCGGCCATGAACTGGGCGATCTTCCGCGTGCCGGCGCCGAACGCGTCGACCTCGAACACGCCGACCGGGCCGTTCCAGAACACCGTCCGCGCGTCGCGTATGACGTCGCGGTACTCGGCGACCGTGCGCGGCCCGATGTCGACGATCGCCACGTCCCGCGGGATCTCGTCGACGGCATACGTCGCCGCCCGCCGCGCGCCCTCGGCGTCGATGGACGGCGCGCACAGGACGTCGACGGGCAGGAGGATCCGCTTCCCCGCGCCCTCGACCTCCTCGATGACCCGGAGCGCCTCGCCGCCGCGGTCCTCCTCCACGAGCGACGTCCCGACCTCGTGGCCGGTCGCGAGCAGGAACGTGTTGGCCATGCCGCCGCCGACCGCGAGCGTGTCGACCTTCGGCACGAGCGCGCGGAGGACGTCGATCTTCGACGAGATCTTCGCGCCGCCGATGATCGCGACGAACGGGCGCTCCGGCGACTCGAGGATGCCGCCGAGCGCGAGCAGCTCCTTCTCGAGGAGCAGCCCGGCGTACGCCGGCAGCAGCCGCGCCACGCCCTCGGTCGAGGCGTGCGCGCGGTGCGCCGCGCCGAACGCGTCGTTCACGTAGAGGTCGAACCCCGCGGCGAGCTCCGCCGCGAAGGCCGCGTCGTCGCGCTCCTCCTCGGGATGGAAGCGCACGTTCTCGAGGAGTACGACGTCTCGCGCTCGGAGCTTCCCGACCGCCGCGCGCACCGCGGCCCCGACGCAGTCCGGGAGGAGCGGGACGCTCGTCCCGATCAGCTCGCCCAGACGCGACGCGACCGGCCGCAGGCTCTGCTTGGGGTCGGGGCCCTTCGGGCGGCCGAGGTGCGAGACGAGCGCGACCGCCGCGCCGCGGTCGCGGAGCGCCGTGATGGTGGGGAGCGCGGCGCGGATGCGGGTGTCGTCCGCGACCCTGCCGTCCGCGAGCGGCACGTTGAAGTCGACGCGGACGAGCACCGTCTTCCCGGCGACGTCGGCGTCCCGGATGGTGCGCTTGGCGAACGAGGGCACTAGCGGACGCCGGCGGGCGCGCGGAGCTTCGAGGCGACGAACGCGGCGAGGTCGGAGAGGCGGCAGGCGTAGCCCCACTCGTTGTCGTACCACGAGATGACCTTCACCATGTTGCCGAGCACGATCGTGTCGATGCCGCTCACGATGGTGGAGCGCTCGTCGCCCTTGAGGTCCATCGAGACGAGCGGCTCCTCGGTGTAGGCCATGATCCCCTCGAGCTCTCCCTCGGACGCCTTTCGGAACGCGGCGTTGACCTCGTCCTTGGTGACCTCGCGGCCGAGCACCGCGGTGAAGTCGACGACCGACACGGTCGGCGTCGGGACGCGGAACGCCATGCCGGTGAACTTCCCCTTGAGCTCGGGGATGACGAGGGCGACCGCCTTCGCGGCCCCGGTCTCCGACGGGACGATGTTCTCGGCCGCGGCGCGCGCGTCACGCGGGTCCTTCGCCACGACGTCGAGCAGCTTCTGCGAGTTCGTGTACGAGTGCACCGTCGTGAGGAAGCCCTTCTCGATGCCGAACGAGTCGTTCAGCACCTTGGCGACGGGCGCGAGGCCGTTCGTCGTGCACGAGGCGTTGCTGATGATGTCGTGCCGCTCGGGGTCGTAGGTGTCCTCGTTCACGCCGAGGACGATGGTCTTGTCCTCGTTCTTCGCCGGCGCCGAGATGATGACCTTCCTCGCGCCGGCGTCGCGGTGCGCCTTCGCCTTCGTCGCGTCGGTGAAGAAGCCGGTGGACTCGATGACGATGTCGACGCCGAGGGTCTTCCACGGGAGCCGCGCCGGATCCTTCTCCTGGAGCACCGCGATCGTCCGGCCGTCGATGAGGATCGAGTCGTCCGTCGCCGACACCTCGCCCGGGAACGTCCCGTAGTTCGTGTCGTGCTTGAACAGCAGGGCGTTCATCCTGGGGTCCGCGAGGTCGTTGATCGCGACGATCTCGAGCTCCGGGTGGCGCTCGAGCGTCGCCTTGAGGAACTGGCGTCCGATGCGGCCGAAGCCGTTGATCGCGATCCGTGCGGTCATGTGGATCCTCCCTATCCGTCGAAGAGGATGGCCGTGCGAGGCGCCCTGAGAGTAGAGACTAGAGGAACCAGTCTCCCCCGCCGGACGCCCGCTCCCCCGCCTCCAGCACGGCGCCGATCGTGCCGACGTCGGCTCCGAGCGCGGCCGGGACGACGCGCACCGCGTTCGCCGGGGCGCGGAAGGCACGCTCGGCGATCGCCCGGCGCATCGGCTCGAGGACATGGGCCGGCTGGTGCTCCGCCACCGATCCGCCCACCACGATGACCGCCGGATTGAGGACGTTGGCGAGCCCGACGGCGAGGTTCGCGAGCGCGCGCTCGGCCCTCGTGACGATCGCGGACGCGCGCGCATCGCCGCGGACGGCGGCGGCATAGACCTCCTCGGCGTCGCGGACGCCGAACGCCTCGGCCATGTTGCCGCCGGCCGCGAGCGACTCGGCGCAGCCGAACGATCCGCAGCCGCAGCGCGGCAGGCCGTCGTCCGCCGGACGCGAGGCGTCGGCCGCGAAGGCGACCGGCCAGTGCCCGATCTCACCGGCGGTGTTCGTCGCGCCGCGCAGCATGCGGCCGCCGGAGACGACGCCGCCGCCGATGCCCGTCGAGACGGTGACGTACACGTAGTCGCGCGCGCCGCGCGCCGCGCCGGCGAGGCCCTCCGCGATCGCGGCCATGCACGTGTCGCGGTCGACGAAGACGCGCACGCCGTCGAGCGCCGACGAGAGCATCGCCGCGAGCGGAGTCTCGCGGAAGCCGGCGAGGTTCGGCGTCTCGTGCACGACGCCGGTGAGGTGGTCGAGGGGTCCCGGCGACGAGCACCCGGCCGCCTCGAGGTCGGCGGTCCGCAGCCGCGCCGCGGCGAGCGAGGCGCGCGCGCTCGCGGCGATCGCCGCGACGATCGCGTCGGCGCTCCACGCCGCCCGCTCCGACCCGACCGGCATCGCCCCGTGCGGCGTCGGCCGCTCGTCGCGGGCGACGACGCGCGGCCTGTCGCCGTCCATCCTCGCGACGACGGTGCGGATGCGGGTGCCGCCGAGGTCGATGCCGAGGAGCGGGCGGGCGCTCAGACCTTCGGCAGCTTCCCCGCGACGTCGGGCCGCGCGACGGCGGTGAGGTCGCCGCCGAAGACGTGCTGCTGCGCCGCCCGGTACCCGCGTTTGGCCTTGTCGCGGCCGAACGCCCGCTCCGCGTCGTTGTAGATCGTCGCGACGAGGATCGCGAGGTACGGCGCGGCCTGCTCGTCGGGGAGCGCGACGCGGTCGAGCGCCTGCACGTCGAGGCGGTCGTCCACCACCGGCAGGGGCCGGTCGATCGGATCGGCCTGCTCGTCGACGCGCATGAGCAGGTTCGACATGCGGTCGTCGAGACGTTCCTTTCCGTAGTGGCCGCTGTTGTACTCGGCGAGCAGCGCGTTCGAGAACGCCGCGAGCAGACCTCCGCGGGTCGTGGCGGCGCGGTCCACGAGCGTCGTGCGCGTCGCCGGCTCCGGCGCCGGCTCCTCGCGCTTGAACATGCCGAAGAAGCTCCTCTTCTTCCCGGGCACCGCCGAGACAGCGGGCGCGGGCTCCCACTCGTTCGGGGGCGGCGCGGGCGGCTCGGGCGCCGCAGCCGGCTCGGGCGGTGACAGCAGCGCGCTCAGGCGCGGATCGGCGCCGGTCGCCGGTGCGGCTTCGGCCGCGGGTGCCGTCCACGCGTCGGCGGCCGCCGACGGCCATTCGCCGGCCGGCGCCGCGGGCGCGGGAGACGACCACGCGTCCTGCGCGGGTGCGGCAGGCGCCGCGGACCACGCGTCCGTGCCCGCGGCCGCCGCCGGCGCGCCCCAACCGTCCGCCGCCGGGGGCGGCGGCACGGTGGGCTCGCTCGGCGCGTCGAAGATCCCGGAGAGCGCCGCGAGGCGCTCGTCGACGACGGGCGGCTCCGGCTCGGGAGCCGGCTCGAACGGCGGCTCGACGGCCGGCGGCGGGCCCCACTCCGCGGACGGAGCGGCGGGCTCGGCCGGCGGGGGCGGGGGCTCGACGACCACGGGTTCGACGACCGACCACGCGGCCACGACCGACGGCTCCGGTGCCGGGGCCGCGGGCGGCGGGGGCTCGGGCGGCGGGGGCTCGAGCGCCGCGGGCTCGAGTGGCGCGGGCTCGGCGACCGCCGGCGGCGGCTCGGGATCGGGAGCGGGCTCGGGCGCGCGAACGGGCGCGGGAGCGGGCTTCGGCGCGGGAGCGGCCGTCTCGACGACGGGGGCCTCCGCGACGGTCTCGATCACCCGGTCGCGCACCAGACCCGCGAGCGTGGTGAGCGCCGCGTCGCGGTCCATGGAGAGCTGCGACGCGAGCGTCGTCACGTCGCGCTCGCCGTTCACCGCGAGCACCACGCGCCAGCGATCGGACGTGAAGGTCACCGCACCCTGGTCGGCGGCGCGCTCGGAGAGGCGGAAGCGCGTACGGTCCGTCGGGATCATCTTGCGCACGCCGGCGAGCCACCGCGCGTACTCGCGCGCCTGCGTGCGCAGCGCGTCGAGCTCGCCCTCGAGGTTCGCGGGCGGCACCTCGTCCCACGGCGTGAACTCGAAGTCGGCGTCGCCGATCTCGAAGATCGCGCCGAGCGCGGCGATCGGCTTCTCGTCGCCGAACACCGCGGCCACGACCCTCCCGTTCGCGAGCCCGAGCGCGCCCTCCCCGGCCGCGCCGCGCAGCGTCAGCTCGCCGGTCTTCGACGTGTCGGCGAGCAGGCGCAGGAGCGTGTCGAGCGGGAACTCGCTCGTCCGGCCGCGCAGGCTCACCGCAGCGAGGCCTCGGTCCGCTTGTCGAATACGTGCAGCTTGCTCACGTCGAATCCGACACGCAGGCTCCCCCCGATGGTCGCTTGCGTATTCGGCTCGACACGCGCGGTGAAGCTCTGGCCGCCGGCGGTGAGGAGCAGCTGCAGCTCGTTCCCGAGGAACTCCACGACCTCCACCTTCGCATCGACGGGGAGGTGCCCGTTCTGCCGCGCCGACGAGAGGTCGTCGATGTCCTCGGGCCGGATGCCGAGCACGACGTTCGCGCCCGGCGTGGCGCGCGTGCCCTCGGGCAGCCGTGCGCGGAAGAATCCCGCGTCGGCTTTCGCCCCGCCGTCGCCGCTGGCCACCGTCGCCGGGAAGAAGTTCATCGACGGCGAGCCGATGAACCCCGCGACGAAGAGGTTCACCGGGTGCTCGTGCAGACGCATCGGCGTGTCGATCTGCTGCAGGACGCCGTCGCGCATGACCGCGATGCGATCGCCCATGGTCATCGCCTCGACCTGATCGTGCGTGACGTAGATCGTCGTGCGGCGGATCCGCCGGTGCAGCTGCTGGAGCATCGCGCGTGTCTGGATGCGGAGCTTCGCGTCGAGGTTGGAGAGCGGCTCGTCCATGAGGAAGACGGCGGGCTCGCGCGCGATGGCCCGCCCCAACGCGACGCGCTGACGCTGGCCGCCGGAGAGCTCCTTCGGCTTGCGCTTCAGGAGCTGCCCGATGCCGAGCATCTCCGCGACCTGCATCACGCGCCGCTCGATCTCGTCCTTCGGCATGCCGCGCAGCTTCAGCCCGAAGGCGATGTTGTCGTACACGCTCATGTGCGGGTACAGCGCGTAGTTCTGGAAGACCATCGCGATGTCGCGGTCCTTCGGCGCGACGTCGTTCACGACGCGGTCCCCGATGCGGATGTCGCCGCTGGTCTGCTCCTCGAGACCGGCGAGCATGCGCAGGGCCGTGGTCTTGCCGCAGCCGGAGGGACCGACGAGGACGAGGAACTCCTCGTCGCGGACCTGCAGCGTGAAATCGCTGACCGCGACGGTGTCTCCGAACTGCTTCGTGACGTGGTCGAAAGTGACGGTCGCCATCCTCGGCCGAGTCTAGGACCTACGGTACGAGCCGGGAAAGCGACGTGGACGGCGCCGACGCGACCGCGGCGCGGATCGCGTCGGGCTCGCTCGCCGTCACCCCGTCCGCCGTGCGCGCGAGCACACGCACGCGGTAGGCCACTGCTCCGGGCGGCGGATCCAGCGGCACGACGACGATGCGCTCGCGCCCGGCCGGGACGCTCGCGCTATCGGTGATGGCGAGCTGGCGCGTGCGTGCCGTCGCCGAGGCGTAGTACGCGACGCGCAGGAACGCCTCGTCCACGCCCGGGTCGCTGACGCTGATGCGCGCCACGACGACGGCATCGACGCCGGGCAGCGGCCGCAGCGCGCTCTCGATGCCCCAGGCCCGCGCGGACGGGACGCCGATCACCAGCACGCCCGCCACGTCGGCGAGCGATGCGCGCGGCGTCGTCCGCCGGAACGAGGGTGGCCCGTCCGCGCTCGCCGGGCACGGCGGCCCGAGCAGCGCGACGACGAGGAGCCCGAGCAGAGCGCGGCGCACGCCGGGGACGCTAGCGGTGCCGGGTCGTCGTGTGACCCTCCCGGCGGTCGCATGTTCGTGCGACGAGCGGTCGCACGTTCATGCGACGAGCTCGAGCAGGTAGGTCCCGATCTCGTGGCCGGCGAGGCGCACGTGCAGGGCACCGTCGATCACCTCCGGCGGCGCGGCGGTGCGGATGACGTCGAAGCCGGTGTTGCCGAGCCCGAGATCGCCCTCGCGCAGGTCCACGGTCCGCGCCGACCTGATCCCACGAGCGAAGCGCACGGTCGTCTCGGCGTCCCCCGCGCGCGGGTTGAACAGCCGGATGCAGACGTCGCCGTCGGCCGTGGAGCGCAGCGCCGAGAGCTGCACGACCGTCTCGCGCGGCATCGCGACGAACGATCGCGGGGCGCCGTCGCCGCGCAGCACGCGCGCGGGGGTGATGAGCTCCGCGACCTCGCGCGCGGCGCGGCCGAGGTCGTCGTCGTCGACGAGCGGGACGACGCAGTAGCGGTACGCGTTCTCGCCGGGGCACTGCGCGCTCGGCGTCTCGAGGGCCGGGCCGGCGTGGCCGCGCCGCTCCGGCAGATCCCCGCGCGAGAGCCAGCCCACCGCGCGCAGCAGCGTGATCGCGATCGTGCGTCCGTCGTGGAGCACGGCGTAGTCGCGCAGCCCGTCGACGCCCACGGCGAGCCCGCGCGCCGCGCTGCGCACCGCGACGAAGTCGTGGACGCAGCGCTCGGGCGTCGGCCGCTCGATCCATCCGCCGTGCCCGGACACGCGCGTGTCGCGCTCGAGCCAGGCGAACGCGGCTCCCGCGACGTGCGTGAGCGATCGCGTCGCCGTGTCGCAGAAGACGCGCAGTCGGTGGTCCCGCGCGGCGTTCGTGACCGCGAGACGGACGTCCACGCGCCGCGCGCCGCTGTCGAGCGAGATCTCCGCGCGCACCGCGCACGCGACACGCTCCGGCGAGCGCGCGAGGCGATCCTCGCGCAGCGCGGCGGGGAGCTCGAGCACGAGGTCGACGGCGACGGTCGCGCGGTCTCCGGTCACCGTCGTCCGGCGGACCCCGGCGGCGCCGGACGACGACACGGTGGGTCCGGCGTAGGAGAAGGTGTACTCGTCGCCGCGGTCGCCGTCGTCGACGAGCACGTTCTGCCGCTCCCACCGCGTCCCGGTCGCCCTGTCGACGACCGTGAAGGTCGCGTCGGCGGCGACCTCGACGCGCAGCGCCTCGTTCTCGATGACGCCGTCGGCGGGCGAGCCGACGGCGCCCGCCGCGCGGGACGGCGCCACCGCGCCGAGCGCGTCGCAGCGGACGCGTGTCGGCACGCCGTCCAGATCGACGACCGCATCGCGCTCCCAGGGGAGGTCGTTCCACACCATCGCCCGCTGCCCGTCGCCGAGGAGGCGGCGCTCGAGGTCACGCGCGAGCGCCTCGCCGTCCACGCGCACCCGCTCGAAGCGCGGCGCCATGTCGATGTCGTGCACCTCGTCGATCGAGCAGCCGCAGATCGAGTCGTGCGGGTGGTTCTGCAGCAGCGTGCGCCACAGCGAGCGGACCTCGTCGCGCGCCTCTCCGCCCAGGAGCGCGTCGAACGGCTCGAGCCGCTGCAGCAGCAGCCGCTCGCAGCGGGCGTTCTCCTGCTTGATCCAGACGCGCGTCGCGTTGACGCCGCGCAGGATCGGCCGGTACCGGCCGCTCACGATCTCACCGGTGTGCGCGGTCGGCGGGCGCGCGACCGCGGCGGCGTACTCCTCGAGGCTCGCGATGCGCGCGTCGAGGTTCGGCGCGACGGCGCGCATCGCCGCCACCGCCTCGGGCAGGCGCTCATACGCCTCGACGTGGTCGTCGCCCTCCATGAAGAGCAGGTCGGCGCCGTTCGCGTAGCGCGTCGGGACCTCGAGCATCCGCGGCAGCCGCGCGCGGATGCGCGCGCGCAGCGCCGTCTCGCCCTCCGACGGCTCGCCGACCAGCGCGAGCCCGCCGGAGTAGTGGTCGACCAAATGCGCCGCGAGCACGCGGTCGCCCGACGGCGCCTCCCACATGAACTCGGCGCCCAGCTCCTCTCCCTCGTCGCCGATGCCGCGCGAGAACACGTACGTCTGGTAGCCGAAGCCGCGCAGGATCTGCGGCATCTGCGCGGGATGGCCGAAGGGATCCGCGACGTAGCCGACGCGGAGCGCGCGGCCGAACGACGCCGCCACCCGCGACCCCTCCTGGAGATTGCGAAGCAGCGACTCGCCGCCGACGAGGAGGTTGTCCGCCAGCACGTACCACGGACCGACGAAGAGCCGCTCGGCCGCGACGAGCGCCGCGATGCGCTCGCGGTCCTGCGGCCGCTTCTCGAGGTGGTCCTCGATCGCGATCGTCTGGCCGTCGAAGGTGAACGAGCGGAACGACGCGTCGCGCTCGAGCAGGTCGAGCAGCCGGCTCACCATCGGTACGAGACGCGCGCGGTATCCCTCGAAGCGCTCGTACCACTCGCGATCCCAGTGCGTGTGCGGGACGACGAACACGCGCCAGCGCGCTCGCCGGCGGAGGAGCCCGACGACGCGCGGCGCGAGCAGCCCGGACGCGATCCCGATGAGCGCGCCCGCGAGCACGTCCGACGGGTAGTGCGCGCCGACCGCGACCCGCTCGACGACCACGGCCGCGGCGAAGGTCAGTGCCGGCCAGCGCCAGCGCGGCGCGACCGCGGCGAGCGCGAGCGCGCCCCCGACGGCGAACGTGGCGTCGCCCGACGGGAACGAGGACGTCACCGGCTGCCCGACGAGCGGCTGCACGTCGAGCACCGTGAAGGGCCGCGGCCGCTGCACGATGCGCTTCAGCACCTGCTCGCTCACGAGCCAGCCCATCGCCATGCCGAGGTAGACGGTGAGGAGGGCCCACAGGCCGCGGCGGCCGAAGTGCCGCGCGCGCGCCACCAGGACGCCGGCGAGCCAGAAGGCCAGACCGTTCCAGCTCGACACGTACACCGCGACGGCGAGCGGGCCGAGGACGGGAGAGGACGCGGTCGCGGTGTAGATCGCGAGGTAGAGCAGCCGGTCCAGCGCCGAGAGGTCCACCTCAGCGGCGCACGTGGCGCCACACGAAGACGCCGACGAGCAGCACGATCGCGGCCGCGACCACGTAGTCGAGGCCGCGGAGCGCGGCCTTGACCTCGATCCAGTTGTCGCCGAGGACCACGCCGCCCCACACGAGGACCATCACCCACGGGATCGCGCCGAGGATCGAGAACAGGACGAAGCGCCACAGCGGCATGCGCGCGACGCCGGCGGGGACCGAGATGAACGTCCGCACGATCGGCAGCATCCGCGAGAAGAACACCGTCGCCTCGCCGTACCGCGCGAACCAGCGCTCCGCGAGGGCGAGGTCGTGCGCGCTCACGAGCACGTACCGGCCGTACCGCGTCACGAGCGGCCGGCCGCCGTACGCGCCGATCGCGTACCCCGCGAGCGAGCCGAGCGTGTTGCCGGTCACGCCCGCGACGACGGCGCCCCAGTAGGTCCACGTCGTGCCCGTGAGCGGCTCCGGAAGGGCGCGCGCGACGCTCCAGCCGGCGAACGGCAGGATGAGCTCCGACGGGATGGGGATCGCCGCGCTCTCGATGGCCATCGCGATCACGACGCCGACGTAGCCGAGCCGCGAATACAGGGCGTCGATGAAGGGGAGGACGATGCGGTCGATGGCCTCGATCACGCGGCTATGATGGCGTTTCGAAGGGCGGGGCATCACGGAACGAGGAGGACGCATGCCCGTCCAGAGCGCGCTCGACGAACAGCTGCGCCGCGACGTCCTCCGTATCGGACGCGCCGACGTCGTCGTCGGCATCCCCAGCTTCCGCAACGCCGCGACCATCGGTCACGTCGCCCAGATGGCGGCGCGCGGGCTGCGCGAGCGGTTCGCCGGCTCGCGCGTCGCGATCGTGAACGCCGACGGCGGCAGCGGCGACGGGACGGCCGATCGCGTCCGCGAGGGCGCGACGGGCGTCCCCGTCGCGGCGGGCCGCTACGCCGGTCCCTCCGGAAAGGGCTCGGCCTTCCGCGCGATCTTCGAGGCCGCCGGCCTGCTCGGCGCGCGAGCCTGCGCCGTCGTCGACGCGGACCTCCGCAGCATCACGCCCGAGTGGATCGCGCGCCTGGCCGGCCCCGTCGTGCGCGACGAGGCGGACTACGTGACGCCGCTCTACGCGCGGCACAAGCACGACGGGACGATCACCAACACGATCGCGTATCCGCTCACGCGCGCGCTCTACGGCCTTCGCGTGCGGCAGCCGATCGGCGGCGAGTTCGGATTCCGTGCCGACCTCGCCCGCACCTTCCTCGCCGAGCCCGTCTGGGAGGGCGACGTCGCGCGATTCGGCATCGACATCTTCATGACGACGACCGCCCTCGCGCGCGAGGCGCGGGTCGTCCAGGCGTTCCTCGGCGCGAAGGTCCACGACCCGAAGGACCCGGCCGCGGATCTCGGCCCGATGTTCACGCAGGTCGTCGGCACGCTGCTCCGCCTGGCGGCACGATACGAGGAGGCCTGGGCACCGGTGGTCGGCTCGCGACCCGCGCGGGTCGTGGGCGACGTCGCTCCGGTGGAGCCCGAGGCGATCCCCGCGGATCCGGCCCGCCTGCGGGCGAAGTTCGCCGCCACACGCCACGAGCACGAGCGGCGGTGGGCCGAGGTGCTCTCGGCGGCGGTCCCGGCGACGCTCGACCCCGACGCCTGGGCGCGGATCGTCTTCGACTTCCTGGCCGCGGCGCTGCGCGACCCCGACTCCTGCGAGCGGCTCGCCGCGGCGCTCCTTCCGCTCTACTACCTGCGCGTGGCCGATCTCCTCGACGCCGCGCGCGACCTCTCGACCGCGGAGACGGAGGGCATCATCGAGCTCGGCGCGCTCGCGATGGAGAGGGAGAAGCGGCTTCGCGCGGCGGCGGGGTTCGCGGCGCGAAGCCGCGGGTGAGACGTCCCGTGTCGACCCGCGGCGCCCGTGTCGCGCCGAGCCCGGACGGGGTGGCAGGGGCGCAGCCCCTGCGAGGAATGGGTCCTTTGCCCATGGCGGCGAAGCCGACATGAGCGTGTCGCTCAAGGAGGACCGGCTCGTCCTGATCACCGAGGAGGATGGGAGCCTGCCGATCGGCACGACGAGCGCGCTCGGCCTCTACTACCACGACACGCAGTTCCTCTCCGGGTACTCGCTCATGGTGAACGGCGAGCGGCCGGTGCTGCTCTCGGCGAACACCGATCAGGACTACGTCGCGACGTTTCAGCTCATGCGCTCGGAGGGAGCGACGATCGGCACGGCGCGGCACGGGTCGGACACGCTCTCGATCCGCCGGACGCGGTTCCTCGCGGACGGGCTGCGCGAGCGCATCGGGGTGCTCAACGCCAACCCCCATCCGGCCAGGGTGACGATCGAGGTCCGGTTCGAGGCGTCGTTCCGCGACATGTTCGCGGTGCGCGGCTACCGCGGCGTCACGCCGGCGGCGCCCGCGGTCGCCGTCGAGCGCCGCGAGGACGGCATCGTGTTCGAGCTCCTCGGGCGGGACGGAGTGCGCCGCACGACCGAGATCGCCCAGCGGCCGGCGCCCGACGCGATCGACGGGACGACGTTCCGCCTCACGCGTGACCTCGGTCCGCAGCAGGTGCTGACCATCGAGCTCGCGATGATCCCGCGCGAGGACGGCGAGGGCCAGGCGACGGTGCCCGGCCGCTTCGACGACGCGCTCGACGCCCTCGACGCCCGCTACCGGCGCTTCCTGCGCTCGTGCGCGCGGTACACGACGAGCTCGGAGACCCTCGACGAGGGCCTCGTCCGGCGCAGCGCGCTCGACCTGCGCGCGCTCCTCGAGTTCCACGAGGGCGGGCCCTTCCCCACCGCGGGCATCCCCTGGTACGCGGCCCCGTTCGGGCGGGACGGCCTCATCTGCGCGTACGAGACGCTCGCGTGGAATCCCGACCTCGCGCGCGGCACGCTGCGGCTGCTCGCGCGCTACCAGGGGCAGAAGACGGACGAGCGCACCGAGGAGGAGCCGGGGAAGATCTTCCACGAGCTGCGCCGCGGCGAGCTCGCGCGGCTGGGCGAGATCCCGCACCGGCCGTTCTACGGCAGCGTCGACGCGACGCCGCTCTTCGTGCTCGTGTTCGCCGAGACGATCAAGTGGACCGGCGACCGCACGCTGTGGCGCGAGCTGCTCCCCGCGGCCGAGCGCGCGCTCACCTGGTGCGACGGCGCCCACGGCGACCCCGACCGCGACGGCTACGTCGAGTACGGGCACCGCGACTCGGTGCTGCGGAGCCAGGGCTGGAAGGACTCCGCGCAGTCCCTCTCCGATCCCGACGGCGAGTGGTCGGAGCTCCCCGCCGCGCTCGTCGAGGTGCAGTCCTACGTCTACGCCGCGAAGCGGGGGCTCGCGGACCTCTACGCGGTCGATGGCGACGCCAAGCGCGCCGACCGCCTGCGCGGTGAGGCGCGCGAGCTGCGCGAGCGCTTCGAGCGCGACTTCTGGATGGAGGACCAGGGCTGCTACGCGCAGGCGCTCGACGGGCGCAAGCGGCAGGTGCCCGCGATCACGAGCAACGCGGGCCACGCGCTCTGGTGCGGCATCACCGGCGTCGACCGCGCCGCGCGCGTCGTGTCGCGCCTGGTGGCGGCGGACATGTACACGGGCTGGGGCATCCGCACGCTGTCGACGACGTACCCGACGTACAACCCGATGAGCTACCACAACGGGTCGGTCTGGCCGCACGACTCCGCGATCGTCGCGCACGGCATGGCCCGCTACGGGTTCCGCGACGAGGCCAACGAGGTGATCACGGGTCTGATGGAGGCCGGGAGGCGCTTCCCCGAGGCGCGCGTGCCGGAGCTCTTCTGCGGGTTCCAGCGCGATCTGCGATTCGCGTCGCGTCCCGCGGATTACCTCGTCTCGTGCATCCCGCAGGCGTGGTCGGCGGGCATGGTGTTCCTCTGCCTCCGCGCGATGCTCGGGCTCGAGCCGGACCTCGGGTCGCAGCGGCTGCTCGTCGATCCGCTGCTCCCGCGGTGGCTCGAGCACGTGGACGTCCGTGACCTGCGGCTGTTCGACGGGACGCTCACCTTCCGGGTCCGGCGCCGGCGCGGGGGCGATCGCGTCGTCGGCGCGCACGGTCGGCTCACCCGGGCGACGGCGGCCGCGTTCTCGTGACGCCGCGCGGCGCTCGCATCGTCTTCGTGCACTACACGACCCCCGCGATCCTGGGCGGCGTCGAGCAGGTCATGGGCGCTCAGGCCGCGGCGCTGCGCGACCTCGGCGCTCGCGTCACCATCGTCGCCGGCCGCGGGCGCGCCGCTCCGCGCGGCGTGAGGCTCGCGCGGGTGCCCGAGGTCGACTCGCGTCACGCCGCGGTGCTGCGCGACTTCGACCGGCTCGCGCGCGGCGAGGTGACCGCCGAGCACCGCGCGCTCGTCGCGCGCCTCGTGCGCGCGCTCCGGCCGCACGTCGCGCGCGCGGACCGCGTCGTCGTGCACAACGTCCTCACGATGCACCTGAACCTCGCGCTCGCCGAGGCGATCGCGCGCCTGGGCCGCGAGCATCGCGGGCGCGTCATCGCGTGGACCCACGACCTCGCGTGGCGCGATCCGCGGTACGCCGGCGAGCTGCATCCGGGAGCGCCGTGGGACGTGATCGCGAGGCCGCAGCCGGGGGTCCGCTACGTCGCGATCTCCGCCGAGCGGGCGCGGGAGCTCGCCCGGCTCCTCCGCGTCGCGCGCGCGTCGATCCCCGTCGTCCCGAACGGGATCGACGTCGCCGCGGCGCTCGGGATCTCGAACGCCGGCGCGCGCGTCGCCGAGCGGCTCGGCCTCTACGACGCCGACCCGCTGCTGCTGCTGCCGGCGCGGATCACGCGGCGCAAGCGCATCGAGGCCGCGATCGACGCGGTCGCGGCGCTGCGCGCCCGCGGCCGCACCGGCGCCACGCTCGTCGTGACCGGCCCGCCCGGCGCGCACAGCCGCACGAACGCCGCCTACCTGCGCGAGCTGCGCGCGCGCGCCGAGGGGACGGCCGGCGTGCACTTCCTCTACGCGCTCGGGATCCGGCCGAGCACGCGCGTGATGGCCGACCTGTACGCGCTGGCCGACGCGCTCCTGCTGCCGAGCGAGGCCGAGGGTTTCGGCATCCCCATGCTCGAGGCCGGTCTGCGGCGGCTGCCGATCGTGTGCAGCGACCTGCCGACGCTGCGCGCCGTCGCGGCCGACGCGGCGACGTACGTTCCCGTCGGCGCCGGCGGACCGCTCATCGCGCGCGCCGTGGAGCGTTCGCTCGGGCGGGCGATGCCGGCGCTCGCCAGGCGCGTGAAGGCGCACGCGTGGCCCCGCGTCGTGCGCGATCGGGTCGTCCCGGTCATCCTCGGCGGGGCGCGCGCGCGTGGGGCGAAGGTCAGAGCCGGTCGGGGCCGATGACGAAGCCGAGCCGCCCGGTCGCGCGCACGAGGCGCGCGTCCAGCGTGAGGAGGCGCGACCGCAGCAGGCGCGCGAGCGCGACGTACTCGGCGTCGTAGGTCTTCGCCAGGCCGAGCTCGTCCGCGACGCGCCAGGCCTCACGCCCGAGGGCGGCCGGGGAGCGCGGCACCACCGGCATGACGCTGAGCCGCTCCAGCGCTCGCCGGCCCAGCTCCCCCGAGATCACGCCTCGCCAGACCTGCTCGTGCAGGGAGGAACGGACCTCCGACCACAGGAGCGGCGGCGCGACGAGCCGCTCGCGGCGAAGCGGCCCCGGGAGACCGACCTCCTCGAGGCAGGCACGGTGGATGACGCTCGCGTCGACGACGAGCGTCAGTGCGCCGCCCGCGACCGTCGCACCGCTTCGACGGCGTTCGGCATCGACTCACCGGTCAGCGTCCGGCCCCACCCCCACGACCGCGGTATCGGGAGCACCTCGAACTGCACTGCCTGGACGGTGGCGAGATCCGCCTCATCGATGAAGTGCTGGTGGCCGATCGTCCTGGCACGGATCTTCCCGGTCCGGATCCACCGGCGGACAGTCTCCGGGTCTCTTCGCACGCGCCTCGCCGCCTCGGGGACCGTGAGCATAGTCGCATGCTACGACATCGTTCCCACCGGTCCGGCCGGCGGCACACCGGCATCGGCCGGGCCGGGCCGACGCGGCGGGAAGGGGGCTCGGCGCGCGGCACCGGCCTCGGGTCGTGCGCGACGGGGTCGTCCCGGTCATCCTTGACGGGACGTGAAGGTCCTGGTCGTGGTGCTGGACCCCGAGCGCGAGGGCGGGCTCGTGCGTCTCGCCGCCGGCCTCGCGCGCGGCGACGAGCTCGTGCTCGTGTCCGTCATCGAGGTGCCCGAGGGCGAGACGCTCACCACGGCCCAGCCCGAGGCGCGCCGGCGGCGGCGCGCCCTCGATCAGCTCACGCCGGCGGGCGCGCACGCGCGGACGCATGTGACCGTGGGCCGGCACGGCTGGGGGGCCGTGGCCGAGCTGGTCGCGCGCGAGCGGCCCGACCTGCTCGTCGTCGGGTGGCGCCGTCCGGGCTGGGACCTCCTCGGCACGACGGTGGAGCAGGTGTTGCGCGCACCGCCCTGCGACATCGCGATCGTGAAGGGCGGGTTCGGGCGCGTGCGCCGCATCCTCGTGCCGGTGCGCGGCGGCCGGTACGCCGACCTCGCCGCGCGCGTCGCGAGCGGGTGGGCGCGCGCGCAGGACGGGAGCGTGACGCTCCTGCACGTGCGCGCCGCCGGCGCGCGCCGCGGCCCGACGCTCTACCAGCTCCTCGGCGAGCGCGCCCTGGACGAGCGCGTCGAGCGCCTCGTCACGCGCACCGGCGATCCGGCGCGCGTCATCGGGGAGGAGCTCGCGGAGCACGAGGGCATCGTCTTCGGCGCGACCGGACGCGAGAACGCGAAGGACCCGCTCGGCCCCGTCGGGCAGGCGATCGTCGGCGCGGCGCGCAGCGCGATCATCGTCCGGACCGCCGTGCCGGTGTCGGCGAGCACGGCGTTCGCCGCGACGCCGCTCCCGCTCGACCGCGCCGAGCGCAGCCGCGCGATCAGCGAGCTCGTCGACGCCTGGTTCGTACGCAACACGTTCGCCTCGAGCGAGTTCGCCGACCTCGGCCGCCTCGTCGACGCGAAGCAGCGTCAGGGCGTGCGCGTGTCGGTGGCTCTCCCGACCCTCGACGAGGAGGCGACGATCCGCAAGGTCATCAACGCGGTGCGCCAGCGGCTGGTGCTGCGATTCCCTCTCGTGGACGAGCTCGTGCTCGTCGATTCGCGCTCGAGTGACGCGACGCGCGACATCGCGCGCGCCGAGGGGATCCCCGTCTGGGTCCACGACGAGATCCTTCCGGAATGCGGCACGCACCGCGGCAAGGGCGAGGCGATGTGGAAGAGCCTGCACGTGACGACCGGCGACATCGTCGTGTGGATCGACACCGACGTCTCCAACACCCACCCGAAGTTCGTGTACGGCGTCCTCGGGCCGCTGCTGCTGCGGCCGGAGATCCACTTCGTGAAGGCCTTCTACCAGCGGCCGATCCGCGTGGACGGCGAGCTCCAGGCGAGCGGCGGCGGCCGCGTCACCGAGCTGTCGGCGCGGCCGATCCTCAACCTGTTCTTCCCCGAGCTCTCCGGCCTGGTGCAGCCGCTCGCGGGCGAGCAGGGCGGCCGCCGGACGCTCCTCGAGCAGCTCCCGTTCTTCACCGGGTACGGCGTCGAGACGGGGCTGCTCATCGACACGCTGCAGCGCGCCGGCCTCGACGCCATCGCGCAGGTGGACATGAAGCAGCGCGTCCATCGCAACCAGAGCCTGCTGTCGCTCTCGAAGATGTCGTTCGAGATCCTGCAGGTGGCGCTCCGCCGCGTGGGTGAGTCGCACGGAGAGCGCTTCGTCGAGGAGGCGAACTCGACCCTCAAGCTCGTCACGCCCCAGGGCGGCCGTCTGCACCTCGAGGTCTACGACATCGGGGTCACCGAGCGGCCGCCGATCGCGTCGGTCCCGGCGTACCTGGCGGCGCATCCGCGATGAGGGTCCTCCGCAGCGCCATCGACGTGCGCGCATGGCGAGCGCACGCGCGTCGCGTGGGTCTCGTGCCGACGATGGGCGCGCTGCACGCCGGGCACGCCTCGCTGGTCGACCGGGCCGTGGCGGAGTGCGACGCCGCGCTCGCGAGCATCTTCGTGAACCCGGCGCAGTTCGCGCCGCACGAGGACTTCGCCTCGTACCCGCGCCGTGAGGCCGACGACCTCGCGCTGCTCGAGGCGCACGGGTGCGCCGCGGCGTTCGTGCCGGCGGTCGAGGAGATGTACCCGCCGGGCGACGCGACGCGCGTGCACCCCGGCCCCGTCGCGGAGCCGCTCGAAGGCGCCGCGCGGCCGGGCCACTTCGTCGGCGTCGCGACCGTGGTGACGAAGCTCTTCGCGATCGCGACGCCCGACGTCGCGTTCTTCGGCCAGAAGGACTTCCAGCAGCTGCGCGTGCTGCAGACGATCGCGCGCGACCTCCGGATCGGTGTGCGTGTCGTGGGCTGCCCGACCGTGCGCGACCCGGACGGCCTCGCGCTGTCGTCACGCAATGCCTACCTCTCGGCGGACGAGCGGACCGGCGCCCTCGCGCTGTCGCGCGGACTGTTCCGCGCGCGCGATCGGTGGGCCGCGGGCGAGCGCGATCCCGAGCGCCTCCGCGCCGCCGTGCGCGCCGAGATCGCGCCGCCGGCCGCCCTCGAGTACGTCTCGGCGGCCGACCCCGTCACGCTGCGCGAGCTCGACGCGCCGTCGGCGCGCGCCGTCGTCTCGCTCGCGGCGCGCGTCGGGAGCACGCGGCTCATCGACAACGTGCTGCTCGGCATGGGCGTGAGCGAGCTCACATGAACCGGCGCAGCCTCCTCACCGGGCTCTCGCTCGCGCATTTCGCGCAGCACGTGACGAACAGCCTGCTGTCGGCGCTGCTCCCCTTCATCCGCGACGCGTTCGTCCTGTCCAACACGCAGGCCGGCTTCGCGGTCACCGCGTACACCGTCGCCTCGGGCGTCACGAACGCGCCCCTCGGTCTCCTCGCCGACCGCGTCGGCGCGCGGCGCGTCATCGTCGGCGGGCTCGTCCTCGTGGGGCTCTCGAGCGCGGCGATCGGGCTCGCGCCGTCGTACTGGTGGCTCCTCGCCGCCCTCGTGGTCATGGGGATCGCGAGCGGCACGTACCACGCGCCGGCGTCCGCGCTCATCGCCGAGACGTTCCCGTTCGCGCGGCGCGGCGTGGCGCTCGGGGCGCACACGACCTTCGGCCACCTCGCGTTCTTCGCGGCGCCGCTGGCCGCGGGCATCCTCGCGCTGACGGGATCGTGGCGCGTCCCGTACGTCACGTTCGCCGTGGCCCCGCTCGCGTGCGCCCTGCTGCTCATGCGCATCGCGCCGCCGGGCGTGCGCGCGGCCGAGCGGCACGCGTGGCTCGCGACGTTCACCGACATCGGCCGCGTCGCGCGCTCGGTCGGCTCGCTCGTGAGCATCTCGATCGTCGCGCAGGTGCTGCTCTCGAGCGCCCTCGCGTTCCTCACGCTCTACCTGGTGGACGCGCGCGGCGTCGCGCCCGCGGTGGCCGCGGCGCTCTTCGGCGTGCCGCAGCTCGCGGGGATCGTCGCGGCGCCGCTGTCGGGGATCCTGTCCGACCGCTTCGGGCGCCCCGCGGTGCTGCTCGGCGCGCTCGTCCTGAGCGGGCCCGCGGCCTGGCTGCTGCTGGCGCTGCCGATCGAGCTCGCGGTCGTGCCGCTCCTGCTCGTCGGCGCGTCCATGTCGTTCCGCGCGACGGCGACGGAGGTGCTCATCATCGACACGACCCCGCCGACGCGGCGCTCGACGGTGCTGGGCTCGTACTACCTGGTGAACCAGCCCGTCGGCGGCATCGCGGCGCCGGTCTTCGGCGCCGTCGCCGACGCCGCGGGGATCGACGCGGCGTTCGCGTGGCTGGTCGTCGGGTTCCTCGCGCTGTCGCTCGTCGCGCTGGTCGCGGCGGCGCTGGGTGGCGCCCGGCGGAGAACGCAGGCGATCCCGGTGGACTGAAGGTCAGGACGCGGGGTGCAGCGCGGCGACGAGCAGCGTCATGGACTGGTTGAGCGGCGCCTCGACGCCCAGACGCCGGCCCTCGCGGTGCACGGCGCCGCAGATCGCGTCGATCTCGGTGACGCGCCTGGCCTCGACGTCCTGGAGCATCGACGACCGGTTCGCGGCCACCGGGCCGACCATGCCGCGCCACCAGCGCACCGCGTCGTCCTCGCTCATCGGGACCCCCGCGGCCGACGCGACGCGCGCGACCTCGCGCGCGAGCCCGTCGGCGATGCGCGACGCCCGAGGATCGGCGAGCAGCTCGCCGTTGGTGCAGCCGAGGAGCGCGGTGGTCGGGTTGAGCGCCGCGTTGGTGAGCAGCTTCCGCCAGACCGACGGCCACACGTCGTCCACGACGGCGACCGCCATGCCGCCCCGCTCGAGCAGCACGCCGAGCCGCTCGAGCGCGGTGCGCGGGCCGCCGCCCCGCGGCCGCCCGAGCTCCACCCGCCCCGGCCCAGTCGTGACGAGGCGCTCGCCGTCCATGCGCGCGCCGACGTAGATGACCCCGACCGCGGCGCGCTCCTCGCCGACCGCCTCGCGCAGCGTCTCGTAGTTCCCGAGGCCGTTCTGGATGGTGACCGCGACGCCGTCCGCCGCCAGCACGCGGCGCGCGACGTCGGCCGCCCACGGCGTGCCGTGCGTCTTCACGCACACGACGGCGGCGTCGACCGCGGCCTCGCCTTCGCGCAGCGGCGCGCGCGTGCGGTCGACGATGACGAGCTCGGCGCGGCCGGCGAGCGCGCGCTCGACGACGTGGCCGATCGCGCCGTGACCGAGGATCGCTACGCGCAACGGACGCTCACACCGCCCTGGGACGCGCGAGGTTCCGCCTGAGCGCGTCGAGCTCGGACTCCTTCATCGTGAAGGCGTGCTCGGCATCCGGGAACGCGCCGGAGCGCACGTCCGCGTCGAACGCGCGCAGCGCCTCGACGACGGCGCCGCCGATGTCCGCGTAGCGCTTGGCGAACTTCGGCTTGAAGTCGCCGAAGAGCCCGAGCACGTCGTGCAGCACGAGGACCTGCCCGTCGCACGACGGACCCGCGCCGATGCCGATGGTCGGGATCGCGAGTCGCTCGGTGACGATCTCCGCGACGGGCGCGGGGATGGACTCGAGCACGATGGAGAACGCGCCCGCGTCCTCGAGCGCGAGCGCGTCGTCGATGAGCCGGCGCGCCGCGCGCGACGTCTTCGCCTGCGTCTTGAAGCCGCCGAGCTGGGCGACGCGCTGCGGCGTGAGGCCGACGTGCGCCATGACCGAGATGCCGTTGTCGACGAGCGCGCGCACGCTCTCGACCGTCTCGCGGCCGCCCTCGAGCTTCACCGCGTCCATGCCGCCCTCCTTGAGGAACCGCGCCGCGCCGCGCAGCGCGTCCTGGGGGCCGGTCTGGTAGCTGCCGAACGGCATGTCGCCGACGAGGAGCGGGCGCGACGCGCCGCGCGCGACGGCGGCGGCCATGCGGACCATGTCGTCCATCGTCACCGGCACCGTCGTGGGGTAGCCGAGCACGACCATGCCGGCGGAGTCGCCGACGAGGAGGACGTCGATCCCCGCCCGGTCGACGAGACGCGCGAAGGCCGCGTCGTACGCCGTCATCATGGTGATCCGCCGGCCGTCCCTCTTCATCGCGACGACGTCGGGGACCGTGAGCTTGCGCGGGAGGGTGGGCGCGCCGCCGCCGTATCCGGTGTCGTGGGGACGCTCGAGCTGCTCGGTCATGACGAACCTCCGTCCAGGCCGGCTCGCGGCCGGTCCCGGCGTGTGCCTCGAGTCTACCCCCGGCGGCGATCGTGTCCGACTCGTGTCGGGCCGCCGCCGGGCATGCTCGTCCGCGTGGCCGCCCCCGATCGCTACGACGCGACGATCACCGCCCGGTCCGACCTCACCGAGGCGCTCGCGTTCTTCCGCGTCCGGCCCGACGACGCTCCGCGCGCCTTCGTCGCGGGGCAGTACCTCACCGTGGGGCGGCTCGTCCAGGGGAGGCTCGTCCAGCGGGCCTACTCCGTCGCGAGCAGCGCCCGCCGCCTCGACGAGGCCTACGAGCTCTACATCCGGCTCGTTCCCGGCGGGGCGCTCACGCCGGAGCTGTTCCGCGCCGGGGCCGGCGACCGGGTGAGCCTGCGCGGGCCGAAGGGCCGCTTCACCCTCCGCGCGGAGGATGCCGAGCGTCCCCACCTCTTCGTCGCGACGGGCTGCGGGATCGCTCCGTTCATGTCGATGCTCCGCACGCTGCGCGACGACGGCATCCGCCGGCGCATCGTGCTCCTGCACGGGGTGAGCTACGCGCGCGAGCTCGCCTATCGGACGGACCTCGAGCGCTGGTCCGCCGAGCCGGAGAGCCGCCTGGTCTACGTCCCGACGGTCTCCCGTCCGGCCGATCCGCGGAACGCGGGGTGGACCGGCGGCACCGGGCGCGTCGAGCGGGTGCTCGCGCCGGTCTGCGACCGCCACCGCATCGACGCGGACGAGGCCGTCGCCTACGTCTGCGGGAACCCCGAGATGACCGCTTCCGTCCGCGAGCTGCTCCGCGCGCGCGGCTTCGCGGCCGAGCGCGTCCACGCCGAGGACTACTGGCCGCTTCGGCGCGTTGTCCCCGGTCCCTGATCGTCGACGGGCCGTCTCCGATCCGGTCCGCCTGGCCTACTACCTACTCCAGCCGTCTGATCGACGGAAGGAGCAGACCCAGCAGCGTGAGCGCGATCGCGATGGCGCCGGCGGCGACGAAGAGCGCGGCCGGTCCGGCCGCGGCGGCCACGACCGCGCCGGCGAGCGGCGCGAGCGGCGCGAGGAGCGTCCCGCCGAACCAGTCCACGCTGGTGACGCGCCCGAGGAGCCGGTGCGGGACGTGGCGCTGGAGCGCGCTCTCCCACAGCACGCCGGAGGAGACGAAGGAGAAGCCGACGACGACGCTCGCGACGATCGCGCCCGGAAGCGTCGGCACGAGCCCGTACAGGAGGAAGCCCGCGCCTCCGGCCGTGGCGAAGAGGAACATCACGATCCCGGTGCGCCGCACGCGAGCCTGTCCGATCGCGGTCGCGCCGAGGGCCTCGCCCACGCCGACGGCGGCGGTCACGACCCCGTACCCGATCGCGCCGGCGCCGAGCACCCGTGTCACGAGGAGCGGCAGGCCGACGGAGGACGCGGCGACGAACGCCGCGCTGACGAGCGAGAACCCGAAGATCGTCACCCAGAGCCACTGCACGCTGAAGACGAACACGAAGCCCTCGCGGATCTCGCCGAGGATCGAGCCGCGCCGCGCGCGGGCGACCGGCCGCGCGGCCGTGAGCGCGACGGCCGCCGCCGAGACGAAGAACGTCGCGCCGTCGAACGCGAACGCGACCGCAGGCCCGGACAGGCCGACGAGCAGGCCGCCGACGACCGGCCCCGCGGTGCGCGCGGCCTGGCGCGAGAGGCCCCGCAGCGCGTTCCCGGCGACGAGGATCTCCGCGGGGACGAGCTCCGGGATGAAGGCCCCGAGCGCCGGGGCGCTGAACGCGGTCGCCGCGCCGAAGAAGGCCATCGACACGTACAGGTGCCATATCCGGAGCGCGCCTGCGAAGGCGAGGAGCGACACGATCCCGACGACGACGCCCGACACCGTCTCGGCCGCGACGATGAGCGTGCGCCGCGGCACGCGGTCGGCGATCGCGCCGCCGAGCAGCAGGAAGACGAGGTTGGCGAGCGTGTAGATCGACACGAGCGTGCCGAGCTCGATCGCCGACCCGCCCAGGAGCAGGACCTGGAACGGGTAGGCGACGTTCGCGGCGAAGGTCCCGAGGAGCGTGAGCGTCTGTCCCGACCACAGCAGGCGGAAATCGCGGTGGCGCAGAGGCTCGGCGACACGCGGCAGGCGCACGACCGCGACGCTACAGGACCTCGGGCGGCGGACGCGGACGACGAGATCGCCCGGGAACGCCCCACAGCGGATGCGCGCCGGCGCGCGTAGCGTGGAGGCGATACCCGAAGGAGGACGGACATGCCGACGACGACACCGCAGCAGCTCACCTACGGACTTCGCGTCACGACGGACCTCTCGTACGACGAGGCGGTCGCGCGGATGAAGGACGCGCTCAAGCAGCAGGGGTTCGGCGTGCTCAGCGAGATCGACGTGAAGCGGACGCTCAAGGAGAAGAAGGACATCGACTTCCGCCGCTACGTCATCCTCGGCGCGTGCAACCCCGGCTTCGCCCACCGCGCGCTCACCAGCGAGATCGACATCGGCCTCCTGCTGCCGTGCAACGTCGTCGTGTACGAGACCGACCACGGCTCGGTGGTCGAGACGATCGACCCGGTCGCGACGCTCGGCCGCGTGCAGAACCCCGCGCTCGACCCGCTGGGGCGCGAGGTGAAGGAGGCGCTGCTGAAGGCGCTCTCCGCGCTCCCCGCGACGAGGGCCGCCTAGGTCCGGCCGCGATCAGCGCGCGAGGCGCTCGATGAGCTTCGCGACGAGGCGCCGCGCGACCTCGGTCTTCGGCAGCACCGGGAGCGGCTCCGCGCCGTCCGCGCTCACGAACGTCACGCGGTCGGTGTCGCTCCCGAAGGCCGAGCCGGGGTCGGTGACGTCGTTCGCGACGACGAGGTCGAGCTTCTTCTCGCGCAGCATCCGCGTCGCCTCGGCCGTCGCGTCGCCCGTCTCCGCCTTGAAGCCGACGACGACGGTGCCGGCGCGGCGCCCCGCGACGATCGCGGCCAGCACGTCGGCGGTCCGCACGAGCCGGAGCGTCAGCTCGGCGCCCGCCTCTTCCTTCTTGATCTTCCGCCCGCTCGCGGCCGCGGACCGGTAGTCGGCGACGGCGGCGGCCATCACGACCGAGTCCGCCCGCGGGAGCTCGGCGAGCACGGCGTCGCGCAGCTCCGCGGCGGTCTCGATCGGCACGACGCGGACGCCGGCCGGCGCGCGGAGCGCGGTGGGGCCGCTGACGAGCGTCACCTCGGCGCCCGCGTCGCGCGCCGCCTGCGCGATCGCGTAGCCCATCTTCCCGCTCGAGCGGTTGGACACGAAGCGCACCGGGTCGATCGGCTCGACCGTCGGCCCCGCGGTGACGACGACGTGACGCCCCGCGAGGGCCGTCGACGACACGAGCGCGTCCTCGACGGCGGCCTCGATCCGCTCGAGCGCGGCGAGCCTGCCGGGTCCGACGTCGCCGGAGGCGAGCGGGCCCGACTCGGGATCGACGACGCGCACCCCGCGCGCGCGCAGCGCGGCGACGTTCGCCTGCGTCGCCGGGTGCAGCCACATGTGCGTCTCCATGGCCGGCGCGACGACGACCGGCGCGTCCGTCGCCAGCACCGTCGTCGCGATGAGGTCGTCGGCCAGCCCGAGCGCGAGCCGTGCGAGGACGTGCGCGGTGGCGGGCGCGACGACGACGACGTCGGCCTCGCGCCCCATCGCCACGTGTCCGGCGGCGCGCTCGTCCTGGATGCGGAACATCTCGACCTCGACCGGGCGGTACGTGAGCGCCTGGAACGCCAGCGGGCGCACGAACTCGGCGGCCGAGCGCGACATGACGACCTGCACCGTCGCGCCGGCCTGCGTGAAGCGGCGTGCGAGCTCGATCGCCTTGTACACGGCGATCGAGCCGGTGACCCCGAGCACGACGAACCGGCCGCGGAGCGCGTCACTCACGCGTTCAGCTCGTACAGCATGCGCAGCCCCTCGAGCGTGAGGTCCTCGTCGACGCGCTCGATGCCGCGTGCGAGCGGCGCGATCTCGGCCGCGAGGCCGCCGGTGGCGACGACGCGCGGCGGCGAGGGCAGCTCGGCGACGATCCGCGCGAGGAGACCCTCGACGAGGCCGACGTAGCCGAACACGATGCCCGACCGCAGGCAGTCCGCGGTGTTCTTCCCGATCGCGGCGGCGGGCGGCACGAGGGCGACGCGGAAGAGGCGCGACGCGCGGCTGAAGAGCGACTCGGCCGACACCTCGAGACCCGGCGCGAACGAGCCGCCCAGGAAGTCGCCCTCCGCGGAGACGACGTCGAAGTTCGTGGTCGTGCCGAAGTCGACGACGACGGCCGGCCCGCCGTACCGACGATGCGCCGCGAGGGTGTTCGCGATGCGGTCGGCGCCGACCTCGGACGGGTTGTCCACGCGCAGCCGCACGCCGGTCTTGATGCCCGGCCCGACGACGAACGCGGCGCGGTCGAGGTACCGCTCCGCGAGCCGCGTGAACGCCTGCGTCAGCGGCGGCACGACGCTGCCCAGGATCATCGCGTCGACGTCGTCGAGCGAGCGGTCCTCCTGCCCGAGGAGCCCGTCGAGCGCCACGGCGAGCTCGTCCTCGGTACGGTCGTGAACGGTCGCGATGCGCCAGGTGCGCACGAGCGTCGCGCCGTCGTAGACCCCGAGCACGACGTTGGTGTTCCCGACGTCGACCGCGAGCAGCATGGTCACCGAGCGGATCGGGCCGATGCAGCGGCAAGGGATCTTCGGTGCGCGACACTAGTCATTCGATTCCGTCGCCCCGGTCCGGAGCCCGCCCTTCCCCATGTGCGCCCGCAGCGCCTTCGCGACGTTCTTCGGGACGAGGTTGTCGATCGGCGCGCCGAACGCGACGAGCTCCTTCACCCGCGAGGCCGAGACGAAGAGGTACTCGGGCGCGGTCATGAGGTAGACCATCTCGATCTCCGGCGCGAGGCGGCGGTTCATGTTCCCCATCTCGAACTCGAACTCGAAGTCGGACAGCGCGCGGATCCCGCGGATGATGAACGAGGCGCCGACCTCTTTGGCGAAGTCGACCTGCAGCCCGTCGAAGGCGCGGACCTCGACGTTGCGCCACTCGCGGCACGCCTCGCGGGTGAGCGCGACGCGCGCGTCCGCGTCGAAGACCGTCTTCTTGGCGAGGTTGCGGCCGACGCCGACGACGACGCGGTCGAACAGCCGTGAGGACCGCTGGACGATGTCGATGTGCCCGTTCGTCGGCGGGTCGAACGAGCCGGGGTAGATGGCGACGCGCTCTGCCACCGGTCGCGCCTCCTTCACGCGGTAGTGCACGCCGCCCCGAATCGTAGCGCGCCGAGTGCGCCGCCCGGCGTCAGGCCGCGTCCACGCGCCGGCCGGACGCGTACACCTGGGCGACGAGCCGCGCGCCCAGCCGGTACGCGAGCTCACGCTCGTCGTCGGTCTCCAGCACGACGACGTCGGCGCGGCGGCCCTTCACCAGCGCGCCGGTGCGCGCGCCGCGCCCCAGCGCGTGCGCCGCGTTGATCGTCGCGGCCACGATCGCCTGGTGCGGGGTGAGGCCGCACAGCCCGACGGCGAGCGCGATCGCCGTGGGCATCCCCTCGAGCGGCGACGTCCCGGGGTTGTGGTCCGTCGCGATCGCGACGGGCACGTCCGCGGCGACGAAGCGGCGCGCGTCCGGCGGCGGGTAGCCCACGAAGAAGGCGCTCCCCGGCAGCAGCACCGCCGGGATCGCGGCGCGCGCGAGCGCGCGCAGCCCGTCGGCCGACGCGTTCGCGACGTGATCGGCGGAGCGCGCGCGCATGCGCGCCGCGAACTCCGTCGCGCCGACGTCGTTCAGCTGGTCCGCGTGGAGGACGAGCGCGAGGCCGGCGTCCCGAGCGGCCTTCGCGACCGGCCGCACCTCCTCGGTCTCGAACACGCCTTTCTCGACGAACGCGTCGACCGCCTCGGCGAGACCCTCCTCGGCGACGATCCGGACGGTCCGCACCACCTCGTGCAGGAAGGCGCGCCGGTCGTCGGCGTGGCGCGTCGGCAGCGCGTGCATCCCGAGGTACGTCGGGGCGACGTCGATCGGCGCCGAGGCGCGTGCGCGCGCGATGACGCGCAGCTGGCGGAGCTCCTCCTCGGGCTCGAGCCCGTAGCCGCTCTTCACCTCGAGCGTCGTCGTGCCGGCGACCGCGGCGTCGGCGATGCGCCGCCGGAGCAGCGCGAGAAGCGCCTCGTCGCTCGCGTCGCGCGTCGCGCGCACGGTCGCGTGGATGCCGCCGCCGCGCTCGAGGACCGCGAGGTAGTCCGCGCCGCTCCGCCGCGCGGCGAACTCGTCCCAGCGCTCGCCCGCGTAGCAGAGGTGCGTGTGCGGATCGACGAAGCCGGGCATGACGACGCGGCCCTCGACGTCCACGACCCGCGCGTCGATGGAGCGCTCGAGCGCCTCCCAGCCGTCGCCGTGACCGGTCGCGGTGACGACGCCGTCGCGCGCCGCGACCCAGCCGTCGGCGACGGCGCCGACGTCCGCGGCGGCATGGCCGCTCCGCGGCTTCTCCTCGGCGAGCGGCGCGCAAGTCAGGAGGCGCGCGCGTCGGAGGACGAGGTCGGCCTCCACCTCACTACTCGAGGAAGCGCGCCTCGATGACACGGGTCCGGTCGAAGCCATCGAGCTTCAGCGCGTCCGCGGTCACCTGCAGCGCCGCGTCGAGCGGGATGAGCCCGATGAGCTCGCCACGGATGACCCGCACGCCCGCGGCGCTCGCGCGCGACGCGACCTCGTGCCACACCGTCGCGAGCGACGTGCGCTGGAAGTCGAGCACGTTCATCGACACCTGCACGCGCGGCGGATCGGTGAGCTCGAACCCGAGCGCCTGGATCGCCGGCAGGCCGCCCGAGGACTCGCGGATGTCCTTCGCGATGCGCTTCGCGAGCGCGAGGTCGGTGCTGTCCAGCTCGATGTTGAAGGCGATGAGGAAGGGACGCGCGCCGACGACCATCCCGCCGGAGCGCTCGTTGAACGTCGCCGGGCCGGCGTCGGGGACATGCGTCGTGGCGAGGACCGCGGCGAGCCCCTCGTACTGCGTCTTGTTGCGGATGTCGCCGAGCTTGACACGCTCCGGCCGCGTCGCGGCCGCGGCGTAGAAGTAGACCGGGACGCCGTGCTTCTCCCCCGCCTCGCGGCCGAAGCGCTTCGCGAGCGCGACGCAGTCGGCCATGGTCACGCCGCTCACCGGCACGAACGGCACCACGTCGACCGCGCCGAGGCGCGGATGAGCGCCGGCGTGTTCGCGCATGTCGATCTCGGCGAAGGCGGCGTCGCAGAGCGCGTGCGCCGCGGCCAGCACGTCCTCCGGAGCGCCCGCGAAAGTGAAGACGCTGCGGTTGTGGTCGGCGTCGCTGGTCTGGTCCAGGAGCCGGACGCCGGGCACCGCGGCGACCGCCGCCGCGACCTTGGAGATGACCTCGGCACGGCGGCCCTCGCTGACGTTGGGCACGCACTCCACCAGAGCGGGCACGCCCGGAAGCCTAACGGGGGATTGGTCCACCCGCGCGGCGGGCCCACAATCCGACGCACGGAAGGGATGAGCTTCGCGCTCCTGCGGGTCAACCCCTCGTCGGTCGTGCTCCTCGACGACGACGGCCGTGTCCGCTCGCTCAACCGCAACGCCGAGCGGCTGCTCTCGACGACCGAGGCGGACGCCGTCGGCAGGCCGTACACGGAGGTGTTCGGGCCGTCGCTGTCGTCGCGCGTGTTCGCTCTCGTCATGAAGAGCGCGACGAGCGACGTCCACACCGTCGAGGCGACGCTCCCGGGCGGCCGGCGCGCGAGGCTGCGCGCGAGCGCCGGGCCGCTGCGCGACCGCGCCGGGAACGTGAACGGCGTCGTGTTCGTCGCCGACGAGGACACCTCGTCGCCGAAGCTCGAGGAGCTCGCCGAGCAGCGGGCGCGCCTGCATGGCGCGCTGCGCCGCTACCTCGGCGACAACGTCGCGGAGATGGTCGCGGCACGGCCGTCCTTCATCGACGTCGGCGGCCGCACGCAGACCGTGAGCGTCCTGCACGCGGACGTGCGCGGCTACACGACGATGGCCGAGGAGACGCCACCCGATCGCGTCGTCTCGCTGCTGCTCCGTTACCACGGCGCGGCCGCGAAGGCCATCCGCGCGAGCGGCGGCACGATCGACCGCTTCGCCGGCGACGCGATCCTCGCGCTCTGGAACGCGCCGGCGCCGCAGCCGGATCACGTCCGCCTCGCGCTGCGCGGCGCGCTCGCCATGCGCGACGCGGCGCGCGGCACGGGCGACGAGCTGGGCTATGGGGTGGGCGTCCACACCGGCGAGGCCATGGTGGGGAACCTCGGGAGCGACGAGTACCAGAACTTCACCGCGATCGGCGACACCGTGAACGTCGCGGCGCGTCTGCAGAGCCGGGCCCAGGCCGGCGAGGTCATCTGCTCGGCCGCCGCGCTCGCCGCGGCGGGCGAGGGCGTGCGGGTGACGCCGCTCGGCGCGCTGGAGCTGAAGGGCCGGCGGACGCCGGTGGAGGCATACCGGGTGGACTCGCTCGCATGACGCTGGCGCCGGGCGATCGCCTCGGCTCGTACGAGATCGTCGAGAGGGCCGGCGCGGGCGGGATGGGCGCCGTGTACAAGGCCTACCAGGCGGCGCTCGGCCGGTACGTGGCGATCAAGATCCTGCCGCCGCAGACCGCCGGCGACCCCACGTTCACCGAGCGGTTCGCGGCCGAGGCGAAGGCGATCGGCAAGCTGCGGCATCCGAACATCGTCACCGCGTTCGACTTCGCCCAGCAGGGCGACATGGCGTACCTCGTGTCGGACTTCATCGACGGCGGGACGCTGGCCGAGCAGATCGGAGCACCCCTTCCGCTCGATTACGCCATCGGCGTCCTCACGCCCGTCGCCTCGGCCCTCGACTACGCGCACGCACGCGGCGTCGTGCACCGCGACGTGAAGCCGCAGAACGTCCTCATGACGCACGACGGCGCGCCGGTGCTCACGGACTTCGGCCTCGCGAAGATCGTCGGACCGGGCTCGGGCGTGACGCAGGCCGGCACGCTCATGGGGACGGCCGAGTACATGGCGCCGGAGTGCGCGAGCGGCGCGGAGGCCGCGGGACCGGCCGCCGATCAGTACGCGCTCGCGCTCATCGCGTACGAGATGCTCGTCGGCCGGCACCCGTTCCCCGCGGACAACCCGCTCTCGGCGCTCATGGCGCACGTGAACAAGCCCGTGCCCATCCCGAGCGAGCTCGGCGTCACGCTGCCGCCCGGTGTCGAGGCGGCGCTGCTCCGCGGCCTGGCGAAGCGGCCCGAGCAGCGCTTCGCGCGCTGCGGCGATCTCGCGCGCGCGCTCGCGGGCTCGATCGCTCCGGTCATGGCTCCGCCGACGGCGCCGGCGCAGCCGGCCGGCACCGCGAGCGGGCCGGCCGCGCCGCCGCCGGCGACCGCCATGGCGTCGCCCTCCGCGCTCGTCCGCCCGCCGGACTCGACGCCGCCGGTGAGCCGGCCGGCCGCCGCGGCGACCGCGCCGCCGCCGCGACCGCTCCCCGCGGCGCCGCCGTGGTGGCGGCGCAAGCGCGTGCTCCTCCTCCCGGCGCTGCTCGTCGTGCTCCTGGTCGTCGGCTCGCTGCGCGAGCGCGGCCTCGTCGCCGCGATCGCCGGACGCGGGACGGCGGCGCCGACGCCGACCGCGGTGAACCCGGGCGGCGCCCCGAGCGAGCGCCGCACCCCGGCGCCCTCGACCCGCGCGCCGACGGCCGCCCCCACCGCGACGCGAGCCGCGACGGCGCCGCCCACCGGAACGCCGCTGCCCATCCCCACAACGACGCCGCTCGCGATGCCGGCGGCGGACCAGGGCAACACCCCGGCGACGGCGACCGTGATCCAGCCCGGCACGGTCTACTCGGGCACCATCGCGCCGCCGACCGACGTCGACTGGTACCGGTTCGCGGTGAGCGGCGCGCAGCGGATCACCGTCGAGCTCAGGGCCGACACGCCGGGCCTCGCCGTCGCGCTGTTCGCGGCGAGCACGGGCACCACCGGCGGCGGGACGCTCCTCGCCGAGGAGACCGACACGGGCGGCGGCGCGCGCATCGCGTACGACGCGCCCGGGCCCGGAACCTACGCGCTGCGGATCCGCGCCGCGCGCGAGATCACGAGCGACTACCGGTTCACGGTGCTGGTGCGATAGGTCGACAACGCGAAGACCGACGCCGCGTGCTGCGTCCCCAAGTCCGCTCGCGCGCAGCCGTTGCGCCTCGGCTTGGCACGCGGGTTAGGTGCGCTCGTCACCGGTCAGCACTCCCACCGGAAGGGACGGCGTCGCGAACGCGAGGTCGTCAGGGATCTCGGCCCTGGAGCGCGGCGACAAGTCGCCGGAGGTGGGCTGGACGGTTTGAGGTCCCGAGCGTCAGCGAGGGACTGCGCTAGTGCCGCGCGGCGTGCTTCGGGAGCATCCCCTCGGCCGCGCGGATGCGGCGCGAGAGGACCGGCAGGAGCGCGAGCGCGATCTGCGGATGGCTCTCGAGGATGCCCTTGAAGTGCCAGCGCTGGAGCCCGAGGACGGTGGTCGGCTCGACGGCGCGCGCCGTCGCCGACCGCGGGAACTCGTCGAGGAGCGCCATCTCGCCGAGGACGTCACCCGGCCCCAGGGTCGCGAGCGTGCTCGTCTTGCCGTCGCGCTCCTGGATGATGTCCACCTTGCCCGAACGGATGATGAACGCGCCGACGCCGGTGTCGCCCTGGCGCATGATGTCCTGCCCGGGCTGGTAATGCTGCTCGACGGCCGAGTTCGCGATCGCCTGGAGGGCGCGCTCGTCGAGGTCCTCGAGCCAGGAGACCTTCTTCAGGAACTGGGTGTCGGCGGCCACGGTGCGCGATGGTAGCCGATACTTGGACAGCGTGCCGTTCCGCATCGAGGCCGCGCACGACATCGCGGGGTGCGCGGCCACCGTCCCCATCCAGGAGGAGGTCTGGAGCGGCGACGTCGTCGTCCCGCCCCAGCTCATGCTCGCCGTCGCCCACAACGGCGGGTTCGTCGCGCTCGGGTTCGCCGAGGGCGACGAGCGCGCCGCCGGGTTCGTCTTCGGCTTCCTCGGCATCCGCGACTACCACTTCCGGCACCACTCGCACATGCTCGCCGTGCGCGCGCCCTACCGCGGCAGCGGCCTGGCGATCGCGCTGAAGGAGGCGCAGCGCGACCACTGTCTCGACCAGGGCATCGAGATCGTCGGATGGACGATGGATCCGCTGGAGGCGCGCAACGCGGCGTTCAACTTCGCCAAGCTCGGCGCGTACGCGCGCGAGTATCACCGCGACTTCTACGGCGCGATGCCCGACAAGCTGAACGCCGGCCTGCCCTCGGACCGGATCTACGTCGAGTGGCCGATCGGGCACGACCGCACGTACAAGCGGCTGCGCGGCGAGGACCGGCCGCCGTCCCTCGAGGACGCCGAGCGCGACGGGATCGGCTACGTCCTGCGGGCGGAGGGGAACCGTCCGGGCGCGGTGGCGCCCGCGGCCGACCAGACGCACCTGCTGCTCGAGGTGCCGACGCGCTTCCAGGAGCTCAAGGCGCGGGACGCGGCGCTCGCCCTCGCCTGGCGAGCGGCGGCGCGGGAGGCGTTCGAGTCCGCCTTCTCCCACGGGTACGCCGCGGTCGAGTTCCTGCGCTCCGCGGACGGGCGCGGCGCGTACCTCCTCGTGCCGCAGCCGCGCCGCGAGCCTGCGGTGGACACGGACGAGCGATGAGGATCGAGCGGGTCGAGCTCTTCACCGTCCGGCTGCCGCTGCGCTCGCCGTACGAGACGAGCGGGTCGCGCGAGACGCACCAGACGCGCGTCATCGCACGGGTCGAGTCGGAGGGCGCCGTCGGCTGGGGCGAGAGCGTCGCACCGGAGACGCCGTGGTATTCGGGCGAGACGCCGGACACGATCTGGTGGCTCCTCGACGCGCACGCCATCCCGCGCCTGCTCGCGACCGACCTCGCCGCGCCGGAGGATGTCGGCCGGACGCTCGACTGGATCAGGGAGCACCGCATGGCCAAGGCGACGATCGAGATGGCCGTCTGGGACCTCTTCGCGAAGCGGCAGGGCGTCCCGCTCGCGGTGCTCCTCGGCGGGACGCGCGATCGCATCCCCTGCGGCGTCGCCATCGGCATCCAGCCGTCCGTCGAGCGGCTCCTCGAGCGCATCGCGCGCGAGCTCGAGGGCGGCTACCGGCGGGTGAAGGTGAAGATCAGGCCCGGCTGGGACGGGCATGTCGCCGAGGCGGTACGCAACCGCTTCCCCGACCTGCCGTTCCAGCTCGACGCGAACTCCGCGTACACGCTCGCCGACGTCGCGCTCTTCAAGCGCATCGACGCGTACACCCCGCTCCTCGTCGAGCAGCCGCTCGCCGAGGACGACATCGTGGACCACGCGACGCTCCAGAAGCAGATCCTCACGCCGGTGTGCCTCGACGAGTCGATCCGCTCCGCCGAGGACGCGCGCAAGGCCATCGAGATCGGCGCGACGCGGGTCATCAACATCAAGGCCGGCCGCGTCGGCGGGCTCGCGGAGTCGAAGCGGATCCACGACGTCTGCGAGGAGCGCGGCGTACCGGTGTGGTGCGGCGGCATGCTCGAGATGGGCATCGGCCGCGCCGCGAACGTGCACCTCGCGTCGCTGCCGAACTTCCGCCTGCCCGGCGACGTCTCCGCGTCGGCGCGCTACTTCGAGACCGAGATCATCGGCGAGCCGTTCACGGTGGAGAGGGACGGGACGATGAAGGTGCCGACCGGACCCGGGATCGGCGTCACCGTGCTCGAGGACGTCGTCCGGAAGCTCTCGACGCGGACGAAGGAGTACCGCGCCTAGCACGACCTTCGCGGGCGGCGATCAGGCCTTCGCGGGCGCGGCGGCCTGCACCGGCCACACGACGATCTCGTCCACGACCGTGCCGAACGCGTCGAGGAGCCGCGCGTAGTCGCCGCGGGTCCAGAGGAGCTTCGCGGCGAGGACCGGGCCGGCCATGTAGACGTGCTTGCGGCCGGGCGCGAGGTCGTCCGGGAGCGGATGCGTCGCGGCGCGCACGCGCGAGCCGGAGTGGATGCGGTAGATCTCGCCCTCACGGACGAAGGACGGCGAGCCGAACGTGTAGACCCACTCCCACTCCACCGGCCTCGCGACCTCCTCGCGCCAGAGCGGCCGCATGTGCTGCAGCCGCCAGTTCGCCAGGTCGCTGGAGATGTTCACGGCGATCTCGATCCACTCGGCGTTCGCGGCCTCGAGCGGCGTGCCCGCGGGAGCGGTGTGCACGTTCAGGATGCGGGCCTTGGTGGCCTCGACGGGACGGAAATCGGCCATGGGCGCGAGAATACCGGACCAGGATGGGGGGAGGTCCATGAACGAACACGGGCGGGCGCTCCTGGCCGAAGCGGTCGGCACGTACTGGTTCTTCTTCGTCGGTGCGGGAGCGATCATCGCGGACGCGTACGGCGGCGGCGCCGGCCTCCTCGGGATCGCCCTGGCGCACGGCGTCACGCTGGCCGTCGCGGTGTCGGCCTTCGGCGCGCTCTCGGGGGGTCACTTCAATCCCGCGGTGAGCCTGGGCCTGGCGATCACGGGCCACTTCCCGTGGACGCGCGTGCCGACCTATTGGGTCGCGCAGCTCGCCGGCGGCGTCGCCGCCGGCTTCACGCTGCGCTACGTGTTCGACTTCGCGCTCACCGCGATCGACAAGACGAACCTCGGCACGCCGTCGCTCGCGCAGGGCATCAGCCCGGCCGCCGCGATCGTCGTCGAGGCGGTCCTCACGGTGTTCCTCGTCTGGGCGGTGTACGGCACGGCGGTCTCGCGGCTCGCGCCGCGCATCGCCGGGTTCGGCATCGGCCTCACCGTCGCGATGGACATCCTCGTGGGCGGTCCGCTCACCGGCGCCGCGATGAACCCGGCGCGCTGGTTCGCGACGGCGGTGCCGGCGGGGTTCTTCGACAACTGGTGGGTCTACTGGGTCGGGCCGCTCCTCGGTGCGGCGATCGCGGCGCTCGTCATCCGCTACGGCTTCGCGCCGGCGGAGGAGCGGGCGACTACGTAAAGACTCGCCAGGTGAGCCTGTGGCTGGACGGTGAGCGGCGTGCGTATCCACCCCTCGACGCCGATGTGACCGCGGACGTCGCGATCGTCGGCGGAGGCATCGCGGGGATCGCCACCGCCTACTTCCTCGCGCGCGCCGGCGCGCGCGCCGTCGTGCTCGAGGCACGAGGGGTCGCCGAGGCCGCGAGCGGGCGGAACGCGGGTTTCCTCCTCGCCGGGGTCGCCGAGAACTTCGTCGCCGCGTCGCGCCGCTACGGCGCGGAGCGCGCAATGCGCGTCTGGCGGCTCACCAGGCGCAGCCAGACGCTGGTGCGCTCGCTCGTCGCCGAGCACGGCATCGCGTGCGACCTGCGCTGGAACGGATCGGATCAGATCGCCGGCGACGACGAGGAGTGGCGGGAGGTCTCCGAGAGCGCGCGGCTCCTCGCCGCGCGGGGAGCGGCGGTCGCGCTCGACGCCGGGCGCCGCGCCGCGACGTACGCCGACGACGGCGAGCTCCATCCGGTGCGCTGGGTGCGCGGGCTCGCGCGCGCCGCGGTGGCCGCGGGCGCCCGGGTGCACGAGGGGACGGCGGTGACGAGCCTCGAGCGCGACGGCCTGGCCACGGAGCGCGGCCGCGTGCGCTCCGGAGCGGTCGTGCTCTGCACCAACGCGTACACCGCGCGCCTCGCGGCGACGCGGGTGCGGGCGGTGCGCGGACAGGTGCTCGCGACCGCGCCCACCGGCCCGGTCTTCGCCCGCCCCGCCTACGCGCGCCGCGGCTACGAGTACTGGCGGCAGACCGTCGACGGGCGCGTGGTCGTGGGGGGCTGGCGCGACACCGCGGCCGACGAGGAGGTGGGCGAGGACGAGCGCACCACCGACCGCATCCAGTCGCGGCTCGACGCGTTCCTCGGCGTGCACGGCATCGACGCGCCGGTCACGCACCGCTGGGCCGGGATCATGGGCTTCTCCCACGACGCGCTCCCCTACGTCGGACAGACGGACGAGCGCCGGTTCGTGTGCTGCGGCTTCACCGGCCACGGCATGGCGCTCGGACCCGCGTCGGCCGAGCTCGCCGCGGCGCTCGTGCGCGGCGCGGCGCACGACGACGCCGACCTCTTCGATCCCGCGCGCGCGTGATGTCCGCACAGACGCCGCGTTACCTGGGCAGAACGCGAACAGCGGGAAGGGATCTGGCGGATGCAGTCGGCGCTGCCCACGGCGAGCGATCTGGGCAGCATGGTCGCCTACCTGTGGGCGAACCCGTACCTCTTCATCTCGTCGAGCACGGTCATGACCACCGGCCTCATCCTCGGCGCCGCGGTGGTCGCGGCGTCGCCGGCGCGCTCGCTGGTCCTGCGCGGCATCGGCCCCGCGCTCGCGATGGTGCTCGCCTACTTCGGCGTCGGCGCGTTCGCCCTGTCCCTGGAGATCATCCTGCGCTTCCACTCGATGATCCCGTACGAGACCGAGATCCAGCTCTACAGCGGGATCGGCCACCTCGCCGAGGCGGCCCTCGGCATCGCCATCCTGTGGCGGTTCCTGCGCGGCCACTCGCGCGCCACGTGGCTGTGGGCGCACACCGCGGCGCTCGCGTACTGGACGCTCCAGGTCGCCGTCCTCACCCCGCCGTGGTTCGCGTTCCAGGGGCAGCTGGAGCTGGTCACCACGACCGCGCTCGTGCTCCTCGCGATCGCGGCCGCTGTGAACGTCTTCCTCTGGTGGCGGCTCCCCCGGCGCTCGTGGAGCGTCTGACCGGACGCTGACCGAGCGGGCGCCGGCGCGGCCGCGAAGCGCGGTGCGGCGCGCCGCTCACTCCGCGCAGCAGCTCAGCGTGGCGACGTCCTTGAAGAACGAGACGGCGACGATCTTGAGCGCCTCGGCCATCGTCGGGTAGACGTGGATCATGTCGATGAAGTCGTGGACCGTGGCGCCGAAGCGCATGCCCATGGCCGCCTCGTGGACGACCTCGCCGGCGTCGCGGCCGACCATCGACACCCCGAGGACCCTGCCGCTCTCGCGCTCGATGACCATCTTCACGATCCCGCGCTCGTCCCGGACCGCACCGGCGCGCGGGACGTGGCGCATCGACACGACGCTGCAGGAGCAGGCGTGACCCCGCGCGACCGCCTCCTCGTCGGTCAGACCGACGACCGCGACCTGCGGGTCGGTGAAGATCGCCCGCGGGACGACCCGGTGGCTCACCGTGCGCCGCTCCGCGCCGAGCGCGTTGCCGGCGGCGATGTTGCCGTCGTGGGCGCCCACGGGGGTCGCCATCCGGCTCTCGGTCTGCGTGCCGATGACGTCGCCCGCCGCCCAGATGTGCGGGACGCTCGTGCGGAGCTCGGCGTCCACCCCGACGAAGCCGCGCCCGTCGACCGCCACGCCGGCTCGCTCGAGGCCGATGCCGTCGGTGTTGGGGGTCCTCGTCGTGGCGATGAGGATGCGCGCGGCGCTCACCCGCTCCTCGCGGCCGGCGGTCCGCACGGACGCGGTCACGCCGTCCGCGTCGCGGCGGACGCCGACGATCTCCACGTCCGTGCGGATGTCGACCCCCTCGTCGCGCAGGGCCTCCTCGAGCGCGGCCGACACCTCCGGCTCGTGGCCGGGGAGGATCCGCTGCGAGCGCTGCAGGATCGTCACGGGCGTGCCGAGCCGCTGGAACATCTGGCCCAGCTCCAGCCCGATGTAGCCGGCGCCGACGACGAGCAGCGACGCCGGCTGGTCCAGGAGCTCCTGGGGCTCGTCCGCCGTGAGCAGGTCGCTCGTCAGATAGGGGACGTCCGAGAGTCCGGGGATGCTCGGGACGAGCGGACGCGCCCCGGTGGCGATGAGGATCTGCTCGCCGTGCAGCCGCCGACCGTCGACCTGGACGGTGTGCGGATCGACCAGCGCGGCGTGGCCCCGGTGGAGCCGCACCCGCTCGCTCGTCGCGAGCATCGCTTCGTACTTGCGGCCGCGGAAGTCGTGGACGACCTCGTCCTTGCCGCCGACGAGCGCCCTGAAGTCGAGGTCGAGCGACTTCGCGCCCAGACCCGGGAAGCGCGGGTGCCGCGCCTCCCAGTGGATGCGCGCGGCCTCGATGAGATCCTTCGACGGCAGGCAGCCGCGGTTGACGCAGGTGCCCCCGACCGTGCGCGACTCGGTCATGACGGCGGTCCTGCCGAGCTCGGCGGCCCGCAGCGCCGCGGCGAATGCGGTCGTCCCCGAGCCGAGGATGACGAGGTCATAGCTCTCGGTCACGCGGCACCTCCCCGGTTCGTGGCTCGATTATCTCATCGAGTTTTCTCGATGTAAATGCCGCGCATCGAGGTACGCTTTGGGCTGTCCGCCGGGACCGGAGGGTGAATGAAGGCCGCACGGATCCCCGCCCGCGCCGCGCGCACGGCCCGGACTGCTCCCACCGGCGAGCAGCTCGCCAGCTTCTTCCAGGGTCTGGCCGACCCGATCCGCGTGGAGATCCTCGAGCTCCTGCTCGGCGGCCCGATGACCACGGGGGAGATCGTCCGCCGCGTCGGCCGCGCGCAGGCGACCGTCTCCTCGCACCTGACGTGCCTGCGCTTCTGCGGCTACGTCGAGGCCCGGCGCGAGGGCCGCAACGTCCGGTACGAGATCATCGACCCCAGGGTGCGGACCCTCCTCCGGATCGGGCAGCGCTACCTGCGGGAGAACGCCGAGCGGATCATGGCGTGCCGGGTGATCGCGACGGAGCGGGGAGGCGAATGAGGATGGACGCCGTCCGGAGCGGCGCGGGGGAACCTTTCCGCCGCCGGGCCGTTCCACGACTGTGACCGTGCGCGCCCTCCTCGGCGTGATCGTCCTGGGCGCCTCCCTCGGGCTGGGCGCCTCGCCCGCCCTCGCTTCGTGCGCGCCGCCGGCGCCGACCGCCGAGAACGCCGGGCGCGCGGAGGCGGTGGTCTACGGCACGGTCACCGACGCGAGCGGTGGGGCCATCACGCTGCGCGTCGATCGGGTCCTCAAGGGCTCCGCCGGAGCGAGCGTTCGCGTCTTCGTCGGCCCCGGCCGTGGCGGGAGCGGCGGTAGCGCGGTGGCGACGAGCATCGACTACCAGGCGGCCGTCGGCAGCGACCACGTCATCTACCTCCAGCGCGCGGCCGACGGCCAGCTCGAGACCAGCGCCTGCAACGGCAGCCACGCGGGACCGCCCACGGCCGAGGAGACGGCGCTCTTCGGCGCCGGGAGCTCTCCGGCTCCGTCGCCCGCGCCGGCCGCGCCCGGCGCGGTGTACGGCACGCCGTCGCTGCCGCAGGTGCCGGCGGCGGCCTGGGCCGCGCTCGCGCTCGTCGCGGTCCTGGCGCTGAGCGGGCTGCTCCTGGGCAGGCGCCGCGGCGGAGCGTCGTAGCAGGCAGCGCGCGAAGGGCGCGCGACCCGGAGGCGAGCACGCGAAGGTCCGTCGGTCCGGCGGCGATCCGCCGGACGGATTCAGATAGCTTCCGTCCGGTGAGCCTGCCGGGATTCGAACCCGGAACCAAGGGATTAAAAGTCCCCTGCTCTGCCGTTGAGCTACAGGCCCCACCTCAATTCTGAACGCCGAGCGGCGCGTTTGGCGCGCCTACGTCCGCAGGCCGTTCCGCTCCTCCATCCGGGTGAGACCGAGCGCGGAGGCCCGGATGACGGCCTCGAGGCGCGAGTGGACGCCGAGCTTCTCGATCACGTTCTGCACCTGGCCGCGGATCGTGTTCACCGCGAGCCCGGTGTGCGTCGCGATCTCCTTCGTGTCGAGTCCGCGGGCCATCAGCTCGAGCACGTCGCGGTCACGCGAGGTGAGCATCCCGGCCACGCCCTCGCGGTCGCGACGCGCCTGCTCGCGATCGCGCTGGCGCGCGAGCAGCCGCGCGAGGTCGGCGGCCGCGATGACGATCTCGCCCGCCGCCGCCCGCTTGAGCGCGGACACGATCCGTTCGGCCGGCTCGGTCTTGGCGATGAAGCCCGCCACGCCGACCTCGATCGCCGCGAGGAGCGTCTCGTCGCGGGCGTCGCCGGTGAGGATGACCGCGCTCGCGCGGCGGCGGTCGCGGCGGATGGCCCGCGCGACGTCGGTCCCGACGCCGTCGGGCAGGTGCTGATCCAGCACCACCAGACGCGGGTCCCGCTCGGCGATCGCCGCGAGCGCCGCGCTCACCGTGGACACCGGCTCCAGCACGTCGAACTCCGGCTCGCGCCGCAGCAGGGCCACGAGCGCGTCGGCGAGGATCGGATGGTCCTCGACGATCAGCGTGGTGACGGGGGCGCTCACTCGGCACCACCGGCCGGCGGGGAAGACAGCGCGAACGAGAAGGTCGCGCCGCGGCCGACCTCGGCCTCCGCCCAGACGCTCCCGCCGTGCCGATGGATGATGCGCTGGACCGTCGCGAGCCCGATGCCGGTGCCCTCGAACTCCGCCTGGCTGTGGAGCCGCTGGAACGGGCCGAAGAGCTTGTCGGCGTAGCGCATGTCGAAACCCGCTCCGTCGTCGCGCACGTGGAAGACGAGGAGCCCGTCGCGGCGCTCCGTGTCGAACGCGATGTGCGCGCGCTCGCGCGTGCGGGTGAACTTCCAGGCGTTCTCGAGCAGGTTGGTGAGCACGACGCGCAGCAGCCGCGGATCGCCGCGCGCCGGTGCCGCGCCGTCGCAGGTGAAGTCGACTGCGCGCACGCGGTCCCGCCGCCGGAGCTCCTCCACGATCTCGGTCGCCATCGCGGCGAGATCGACCTCGGCCGGCCGCATCTCGTCGCGGGTGACGCGGGAGAGCGTCAGCAGGTCCTCGATCAGCAGGCCCATCTGGACCGCGCCCGCGCGGATGCGGCCGAGGATGCGCCTGCCCTCCTCCCCCAGCCCCTCGGCGTGGTCCTCGAGGAGGATGAGGCTGAAGCCGTCGATGCTGCGGAGCGGAGCGCGCAGGTCGTGGGACACCGAGTAGGCGAAGGAGGTCAGCTCGTCGTTCAGCACGCGGAGCTCGGTGAGCCGCCGCCTCAGGTCCTCGTTGAGCTCGCTCACGCGCGTGTAGAGGCGACGGTGCTCCACGACCACCGCGGCCTGGTCGGCCACGAGCCGGAGCAGCTCGAGGTCGTCGTCCACGAAGGTGGCCGCGTTGTCGAGGATCATCGAGGCGACGCCGATGCGGTCGTCGCCGACGGTCATCGGCGCGGCGAGGACGGTGTGACGGGCGCGCGAGCGGAACCGCTCGGGCACCCCGGGAGCCCCGGGCGACTCCTCGAGGACCATGGCGCGCTGCTCGAGGACCACGCGGCCGGTCATCGATTCCTCGAGGCGGCGCTCGAGCTTCTCGCCGCGCGCCGGCCAGTACACGAGCAGCGCGCGCTCCGCGTCGTAGATGCCGACGCCGGCGTCGCGCGTCCCCATCACCGACGCGACCGCCGTCGCGAGGCCGCGGAGCAGCACGTCCTCGCCGGGCTCGGTCGCCAGGCGCGTCGCGGTGCCGATGAACGAGAACAGCGCCGGCGCGAGCCACGTCCGCCGGAGCACCGGCGGCGGTGCGAAGCCGAGCAGGTAGCAGAGCCCGGACGCGAGCGCGAGCGGAAGCGCGAGAAGACCGATGAGCGGGGAGAGGATCGCGGCCCCGGCCGCGGCCATGGCCAGGCCGAAGCAGAGCGTCCCGGCGGCGATGAGCTCGAGGCGCCGCCGCGAGACGCCGCGGGCGGCGCCCGAGGCGCGTGCGACCAGGACACCGGCGTAGGCCTCGAGCCCGACGAACCCGACGACCACGAACGCCGGTACGCCGCCGGGCGGCGGCGTACCGGCCGCGGCGACGAGCCCCGCGCTCACCAGCCAGGTGGCGACGGCCGCCGCGACGGCGAAGCGAGGGATGGCGACGATCGTCGCGAGCGCGCGCAGCGTGAGCGCGGGCAGCGCGAGAAGCGCGGTCACCGGGACGGCCGAGAGCCACACGGGCATGGCGGCGCCGAGGAGCGCCATGAGGGCGCTGTGAGCGAGCGCGAGCGCCGGCGCCAAGAAGAGCAGCGCGACGTCGATCGATTGCCGGGTCGGCCGGCGGACCGCCCGGCCGAGCGCGATCGCGAACATCGCCAGGAAGACGGCGGTCGTCGCGTACTGCACGAGCTGCTGCGCGTTCATGCGTGGTGGCTCCCGAGCCACCGCGCCGCCCATGGCACGACCTCGGCGCCGGGCATCGGCCGCGCGATGTGGTAGCCCTGCGCGAGATCGCAGCCCAGGCGCCGCAGCTCGTCCCAGGCCCCGGAGTCCTCGACGCCCTCCGCGACGACCTGGAGCCCGAGCGCGTGCGCGAGGTCGATGGTGGCGCGCACGATGGTCCGGCTGGAGGGCGCATCCATGTCGACGACGAAGGAGCGGTCGATCTTCACGGCGTTCACCGCGAGCCGCTGGAGGTAGGCGAGCGACGAGTAACCGGTGCCGAAGTCGTCGATCGCGAGCCGCAGCTCCATCTCACGGAGCCGCGCGAGGATGCGCGCCGCGGCGGCGGCGTCGGCCATGACGTCGTCCTCGGTGATCTCGAGCGCGAGGCGCGACCGGGCCAGCCCGGCGCGGTCGGCGAGCCGCGCGACGAGCTCGGGGAGCTCCGCGTCCTGCAGCACGCGCATCGGGATGTTCACCGCGACCCGGACGTCGAGCCCGTCGTCGGACCACCGTCGCGCCTGACGCACCGCCTCGCCCATGACCCAGCGCGTCAGACGCTTCATCAGCCCGGACCGCTGGGCGAGCGGGATGACGTCGGAGGGCGGCAGCAATCCGCGCTCGGGGTGCTGCCACCGCACGAGCGCCTCGACACCCTCGATCGCTGCGGAGGCGACGTCGACGATGGGCTGGTAGTGGAGCACGAGCTCGTCACGCTCGATCGCGCGGCGGAGCTGGGCCATGAGCGCGAGCCGCTCTGGGCTGTACTCGTCGTCCGCGGCGCCGTACACGGCGACGCCGTCGGTCCGCTTGGCGTGCGCGACCGCGGCCTCGGCGCGCCGCAGCAGCGTCTCGGCGTCGTCACCGTCGCGCGGTGAGACCGCGACCCCGATGCTCACGCCGAGCGGCACCTGCTCGTCCTCGAGCGGCAGCGGCCGGTCGAACGCCGCGTGGAGGTCTCGCGCGCGCGCCAGCGCGTCCGGCTCGCCCTCCACCGCGACGAGCGCCGCGAACTCGTCGCCGCCGAGCCGCGCGACGACCCCCTCGTCGCCGAGCACCTGGCGGATGCGGGCCGCGGCGGCGCGCAGCAGCGCGTCGCCGGCCCGCGCGCCGAACGCGTCGTTGGTGTCCTTGAAATGGTCGATGTCGAGGTGCAGGAGCGCGTGCGCCCCCGCGCCCACCGCGCCGGCGACGACGTCGCGGAGCCGCGCGCGGTTCGCGAGGCCGGTGAGCGCGTCGTAGTGCGCGAGGCGCTCGAGCTCGGCGGCGTGAGCCTCCGCCGCGTCGCGCAGCCGGCCGTTCTCGAGCGCGAGCGCGACGAGCGTCGCGAACCGCTCGAGCAGCGCCACCTCCGTCGCGCCGGGGCGCCCGCGCCCCAGGGTACCCACGGCGAGGGCCCCCAGGGTGACTCCGGCGTGTCCGACCGGGACGGCGAGGACGGCCTCCCCGCCCAGCGCGACGGTGCTCTCGTCGGGCGGCTCGTCGTGAGCGCGCAGCTGCACGGACGACGTGCGGACGGCACGGGCGATCACCGACGACGCCGTCGCGAACGAGCGGCCGGCCGCGGCGCCGAACGCACCGGCCGCGCCGGCCACCTCGCAGCGCCCACCGCGGACCGTGACCGCCGCCGCGCCATCCGTGCCGATGGCGCGCATGACCCCGCGGAGGACCGCGACGAGCACCTCGCCGAGGGCGCCATCCGCCGCGACGGCACGCGCGGCGTCCGCGAGCGCCTCGGCCTCGACCCGCTGCCGCTCGGCGTGGGCGAAGAGCCGCGCCGCCTCGAAGGAGGGCGCGATCTCCGCCGCGAGCATCTGCACGAGCTGTTCGTCGTCGGCGGTGAAGACGCGCCGCGACCGGCTCAGCCCGACGAGGACGCCGATGACGCGCGCGCCCACCAGCAGCGGCGCGGCGATCGCGCCGACGGCGCCGCCGGCCGGCACGACGCGACGCGGCAGCGAGGCGAGGTCCTCGATCGCGACCGTCTCGCGCCGCTCGAACGCGCGCCCGGCCACACCCTCCCCCGGGCGGATGGCAAGCCCCCCCATCTCGGCAGCCCCGTCGACCGAGACCGGCCGCAGCAGGCCGGCGTCGGCGTCCCAGGTGTGGAGGACCGCGGCGTCGACGCCGAGCGCTCTGCGCACGTGGCTCAGCGCGATCTCGGCGAGCGCGAGCGGCTCGGGCAGGCGGCCGATGTCGCCGGAGACGTCGCGAAGGGCGCGGACCGTGCGTTCGAGCGAGCGCCGCGCGCGGCGCGCGGCGGCCTGATGGAGCTCGCGGTCGACGACGGCGGGCAGACGCGCGAGGCGGCCCTTCACCAGGTAATCGGTGGCTCCCGCGCGCATCGCATCGACGGCGACGTCCTCGCCCATGGTGCCCGAGACGATCACGAAGGGAAGGTCGGGCTCACGTCCGCGGACCATCTGGAGCGCGACGCCCGATCCGAACTCCGGCATGCTGTGGTCGGAGAAGACGATGTCCCACGGGCCGTGCGCGAGCGCGGCGTCGAGCGCGTCCGCGCCGTCGACGCGCTCGTACGCGACCGCGTAGCCCGCGCGCCGCAGCTCCCGGGCGAGCAGCTCCGCGTCGTCCGCGGAGTCCTCGGCGATGATCGCGCGGAGCGGCGTGCTCACGTCACGCCGTCGGTGGCGGCGGCTCGTTCAGGACGAGCCAGTACAGCCCGATCTCGCGCACGGCCTCGACGAAGCGCTCGAAGTCCACGGGCTTGCGGATGTAGCTGTTCGCGCGCAGCTCGTAGCCCTGGATGACGTCCGACTCCTCCTTCGAGGACGTGAGGATCACGACCGGCAGCAGCCGCGTGGCGTCGCTGGCGCGCAGGCGCCGCAGGACCTCGAGGCCGTCGACCTTGGGGAGCTTCAGATCGAGGAGCACGACCTGCGGGTCGGCCGGATCGCGGCCGGCGTGCGCTCCCTCCCGGAACAGCCACTCGAGGGCCTCGGCGCCGTCGCGCACGACGACGATCGGATTGCGGACGTTGTTCCTGCGAAAGGCGCGCAGCGTGAGCGCCTCGTCGTCCGGATTGTCCTCGACGAGCAGGATGACCGTGCCGTCGGTCGCGCGCACCGCGCCGCGGTCTCTTCCACCCACCGTCACCAAGGTCCCCCTTATAGGGGCGGCCCGCGCTCCAGGCAACAGGTACTTACGTACGGTGGTAAGCGGCTTGTCAAAATGCCCGATACGCGGACGGCGGCCGGCCGTGGTGTACCGGCCTGTGGTCACCGGGCCGGAGCCGCGCCGCCGGGCGCCTGGCGGTCTCGCGAGCGCGGCGGAGCGGCACGGCACCGGTGGCGCGGACGTCTGTCCGCTCGTCATCCATCCTTCCGATCGAGCGGTCGGATGGCGCGCGCGACGCCCCGACCGCGTACTAGAGTCGTGCGCCGTGGAAGCGACGGCGGCGACGGCGCACGAGCCCCAGCGGCGGACCGAGGGCATCTACGTCTACTGCATCATCGAGTGCGCCGAGCCGCGGCGGTTCGGCAGGATCGGCATCGGCGGGCGCGGCGACGAGGTCTACACGGTCCACCACCGCGAGCTCGCCGCCGTGGTGAGCCGCTCCGAGCTGCAGGTCTACGACCCGACGCGGGAGAACGCGCTCACCCACGAGCACGTGAACGAGGTCGTCATGGTCGACAACGCGTTCACGCCCGTCCCGATGAGCTTCGGGACGCTGTTCAAGACCGAGGAGGACATCGTCGAGTTCCTCAAGGACACCTACGACGCGCTGCGCGACGTGCTGAAGAAGATGAAGGACAAGCTCGAGTTCGGGCTCAAGGTGAACTGGGACCGCGATTCCGTGCTGGCCGACCTCGAGCGGGAATACGAGGAGATACGCCGGTTGAAGGCCCAGATCGAGACCGACCGCGCGAGCTCCACCTACTTCGCGCGCATGCAGCTCGGCCGCCTCGTGGAGCAGGCGCTCGCGGCGAAGTCCGAGAGCCTCGTGCGGGAGATCTACGAGACGCTCTCCGAGGCCGCGCTCGCGTCGCGCGCGAACAAGGTCATCGGCGACCGGATGATCATGAACGCCGCCTTCCTCGTGGAGCGCGGCAAGGCCGAGCTCTTCGACCGGAAGATCCAGGAGATCGGCCGCCGGTACGAAGGCAGGCTCCAGTTCCGCTACACCGGGCCGTGGCCGCCGTACAACTTCGTGACCATCCGACTGCAGCTGCAGCCGACCGCGGGCGTCTAGGACGCGGCACGAGTGCTCTTCAAGCTGCTGACCCTGCCGATCAGCGCACCGGTGGCGGGGATCCGCTACTGCCTCGGCAAGGTCGCCGAGGTCGCCGAGCGCGAGCTGTGGGACGAGGGCCCGGTCCGGGAGGAGCTCATCCTGGCCAACGAGGCGTTCGAGGAGGGACGCATCGACCTTGACTCCTTCCGCGAGCGCGAGGCGGCGCTGCTGGCGCGCCTGCGCGAGATCCGCGAGCATCAGCGGGCGCTCGCGAGCACGCGGGCCGGCGACGTCGCGGGCGCCGCGGTGGACCAGCGGCGCTCCGTCGTCATCGAGATGCCGGACGAGATGCGATGACGCTTCGCTATGTGTACGGCGTGGTCCCCGCGGCCGCGGCCGGCGCGATCGACCGGGCGGCGCTGCGCGGGATCGACGGCACGGCGGTGCGCGCGGTGGCCGACGCCGGCCTCGCCGCCGCCGTCAGCGACGTCGACGCGGAGGACTACGCCGGCGAGGTGCTGAACCAGCGCATCGGCGACCTCGACTGGCTCGCCGAGCGCGCCACGGCACATCAGGGCGTGAACGGGCGGCTGCTCGAGCTCGCGGGCACGGTGCTCCCGCTCGCGTTCGGGGCGCTGTATCGCGACGACGAGCGCGTGCGCGAGATGCTGCGGGAGGACGCGCCGGGCCGCGCCGCGCGGCTCGAGCGCCTCGCCGGGCGCGGCGAGTGGCTCGTCACCATCGTGCGCGACGCGGGATCGGCGCCGTCGGACGACGACGCGCTGCGCCGGATCGATCACGAGATCGCCGCGAGCGCGCCCGGCCGCGCGTTCCTGCTCGAGAAGCGGCGGGCCGAGGTCGCGACGCGCGCCGCGGAGCGGGCCGACGCCGACGCGGCACGCGCCGCGCTCGCGCGTCTGGAGACCGCGGCCGAGCGCAGCTACGAGGAGCCCGTCGCGCACGACGGACCGGACGTGGTCGTGCTGCGGCTCTCGCTGCTCGCGCCCCGCGACCGGGGCGGGGCGATCGACGACGCGGTGCGCGCGACCGAGGGCGAGCTCTCGCCGCGCGGGTACCGGCTGCGCGTCACCGGACCGTGGCCGGCGTACCGCTTCGGGTCGCTGCCGTGAGCGGCGCGGTCGCGACGCGCGAGCTCCCGCTGGTCGAGCTCATCGACCGGCTGCTCGAGCGCGGCGTCGTCCTCACCGGGGCGGCGACGATCTCCGTCGCCGGCGTGGACCTCGTCGAGCTGCGCCTCAACCTGCTCCTCGCCGCGGTGGACGCGCTCGATCGCGACGAGGCCGGCTGATGCTGCTCCTGCGCGCGATCGTCGCGGCACCGTCGCCGCCGCCACGCCACGACCTCGTGGTCGTCCGCGCGGGCGGGCTCGTCGCCGTCGCGAGCGCCGTCGACCGGGTCCCCCGAGCGGACGAGGAGGCGCTGCGCGCGCATCACGCGCTGGTGGAGGAGATCCACGCCCGGCAGGCCTGCCTCCCGGCGCGGTTCGGCCGCGTCTTCGGGGATGCCGCCGCGCTCGCGGACGCACTCGCGGCGCGCGCGGCGGAGCTGCGCGCCGAGCTCGAGGCGGTCGCCGGGCGTGCCGAGCTGGCGGTGACGCTCGCCTGGCGCTCGGCGCCGGGGGCGACCCGGCCCCGCGGCGGCACGGCGTATCTGGCCGCGGCAGCCGAGCGAGAGCGCGAGCGCCGGCGCGCCCGCCTCGTGGTCGCCAGCCTGGTCGAGGAGCTTGATCTCGACCGACCGTCCGTTCGGCACAGAACTTGCCCGGCGGGCGGCATCGCCGCGGCGGTGGCGATCCTGACCGGAAGGGACGAGGTGAACGACATCAGGCGGGGCATCGCGCGGTTCGCGGAGCGCTCGGACGTCGTCACGGCGGCCGTGTACGGGCCGATGGCGCCGTACTCGTTCGTCTCGTGAGCACGCTCGAGCTGGAGCTCGACGAGGTGCGCGCGGAGCTCGCGCGCGTGGGCTCCCTGCTGCCCGAGCGGATCGAGCTGGACGCCCAGAACGTCGAGCGCGGGCTCGCCGGGCTCGTGCTGTCGATCGTCGAGCTGCTGCGGCAGGTCCTGGAGCGGCAGGCGGTGCGCCGCATGGAGCGCGGCTCGCTCACCGACGACGAGATCGAGCGCGTCGGGCTCGCGCTGATGCGGCTCGAAGAGAAGGTCCGTGAGATCGCGGCGCAGTTCGGACTCGGCGAGGACGAGATCCGGCTGCGGGTGGGGGTGGAATGACGCTCGATCGGCGCATGCACGACGGCGAGACCTCGGCGACCCTGGTCGATCTGCTCGATCGCGTCCTGGACAAAGGCCTCGTGGTGGCGGGGGACGTGAGCATCTCGCTCGCGAACGTGGAGCTGCTCACGATCCGCATCCGGCTCCTCGTCTGCTCCATCGACAAGGCGGAGCAGATCGGCCTCAACTGGTGGAAGTACGAGCCGCGGCTGGCGCATCGCGATGGACCGGCGGTCGCGGCATCGGATGTCACGCGCCTCGAGGCGCGCATCGCGGATCTCGAGAAACGTCTCGCGAATGAAGGGGGTCAGTGATGGCGGTCGTCGAACGCAGTCCGGGCGGAACGAGTCTCATCGATGTCCTCGATCGCGTGCTCGACAAGGGCATCATCATCGACGCGTGGGTCCGGGTGTCCCTCGTGGGCATCGACCTCATCACCGTGGAAGCGCGCGTGGTGGTCGCGTCGATCGACACCTACCTGCGCTACGCCGACGCCCTCGGTCTCACGCCGGGCCGCGCCACGCAGGGCACGCTGGGCGCGGGCGCGGGGAGCATCGACGGGGTGACGAGCCGGTCACGCGCCACCGAACGCGCCTAGCGGACCGCGATGCGCGACGTCGTTCAGGCGGCCGGTGCGGCGCAGGAGGCGCGCGAGACGCTCGAGCCGATGCTCGACGACCTCATGCGCGGCCTGCGGTACGAGCGCGCCATCGTCCTCGCGCACGACGAGGCGAGCGGCGCGCTGCGCGGCATGTTCGGCCTGAACGCGCGCGAGGATCTCGTCCGCACGCTCAGCGTCCCGATCGGCGACCATGCGCACCCCTTCGTCGTCGCGCTGCGGACCGGCGCGCCGCAGCGCGTCGAGACCGCGGGCGATCCGCGGATCGGACCGGCCATGCGCGCCGCGCTCGACGAGCTCGGCGCACGGCGCGTCGTCGCCACCGCGCTGCCCTCGCTCGGCGACGCGGGGTCGGCCGCCGTGATCCTCCTCGCGCGTGAGGAGCGGATCCGCGACGCCGACCTCGACCGCCTCGTGCCCTTCGCGCGGCAGGCCGGGGCCGCGCTCACCCGCGAGCACGACGTCGAGGTGCTCCGCCGCACGACCGAGTCGCACGCGGTGGAGAAGGAGTGGCTGTGGTGGATGCTCAACGCGGTATCCGATCCGGTGCTCGTGGCGGATGCCCGCAACGACATCCTCCACCTCAACACCCGCGCGGAGCACCTGTTCCGCTCCGGCGACCAGGACAGCGCGGGCCGCCGCCGCGCGGTGTGGATGAACAACTTCCTCTTCACCGCCGCGCTCTCGGGCTGGAGCCTCGACCGCGGCCACCCTCCCGCGGGACGCGAGGTGACGCTGGTCGACCCCATCGACGGGAACGAGCTGATCTTCGAGGTCATCACGACGCCGGCGACGAACCACCGCACCGGCGAGCGCGGCACCGTCTCGCTGCTGAAGAACGTGACCGACATCCGCCACATGACCGAGGAGCTCGAGCGGAGCGCGGTGCGCATCCAGACCGCCGACGAGCAGATCCGCGCCGAGCGCGACCGCCTCGACCTGGTCCTCCGCAGCGTGCCCAACCCGATCATCGTCGTGGACAACGAGAACCACATCATCTCGACGAACGCCGCGGCCCAGCGCCTGTTCGCCGCGAGCGCCGGGCGGCCCGCGCAGCACGCGATGAACAACAACGCGCGCTTCACGTCGTTCCTCGCCGAGCTGCGCCTCGAGCCCGGACCGCGCCGCTCGGAGCTGGGGCTCACGGATCCCCAGACCGGCGAGCGCCTCGAGATGGAGGTGACCGCGACCGAGGTGCGCGATCCGCACGGCGGCGTGGTGGCGATCGTCTCCGCCATGCAGGAGGTCGGCCGGCTGCGCGAGCTCGAGCGGCGGCGGCTCGAGCGGGTGCTGTTCGAGACCGAGAAGCTCGCCGCGACCGGCCGGCTCGCCGCGTCGATCGCGCACGAGATCAACAACCCGCTCGAGGCGGTGCAGAACGCGATCTACCTGCTCGGGACGGCCGTGCCCGCGAGCGCACCGCAGCGGCAGTTCCTGGAGGTCGCGCGCGGCGAGACGCAGCGCATGTCGCGGATCCTGCGGCAGATGCTGGGGTTCTACCGGCCCGGGTCGGACATGGCGCCCGTCGACCTGAACGTGGTGGTCGAGGAGGCGGAGGCGCTGGTGGCGAAGCGGCTGCGCGACACGCGCGTCGTGGTGACGCGCGACCTCGACCGGGCGCTCCCGCCGATCCGCGCGTCGGCCGACCAGCTGAAGCAGGTCCTCCTCAACCTCTTCCTCAACGCGGGCGAGGCGATGCCCGGCGGCGGCACGCTGTCGATCAGGACGCGCGCGGGCGCGAGCGCGGGCGAGGTGCCCTCGGACACGGTGCGGCTCGAGGTGGGCGACACCGGCGTGGGCATGGACGAGGACACGCAGGCGCGGATCTTCGAGCCGTTCTTCTCGACGAAGACCCAGCGCGGCACCGGGCTCGGCCTCTGGGTGTCGCACGGCATCGTGCAGGGCCACGGCGGCACGCTGAAGGTGCGCAGCACGCCGGGCGCCGGCACGACCTTCGTCGTCACGCTGCCGGTGCAGGGACCGCCCGCCGATGGCTGACGCATCGATCCTCGTCGTGGACGACGAGGAGAACGTCGCCATGACGATCCGCGCCATCCTCCAGCTGGACGGCAACGAGGTGCTCGCGGTCACGAGCGGCTCCGACGCGCTGCGGCTGCTGCGCGAGCGCACGTTCGACGTCGTCCTGACGGACCTGCGTCTCGGCGACACCGACGGCACCGAGATCCTCCGCGAGGTGCGGCGCAGCCATCCGGAGACCGCGGCGATCATGCTCACCGGGTACGCGTCGCTCGAGTCGGCGATCTCCGCGCTGCGCGCCGGCGCGTACGACTACCTCATGAAGCCGTCGGACGTCGAGGAGCTGCGCGCCACGGTGGCGCGCGCCGTCGAGCGGCGCCGGCTGCGGCAGCGACTCGACCAGCTCGAGGAGGTCGACCGCCTCAAGACCCAGTTCCTCTCCATGGCCTCGCACGAGCTGCGCACGCCACTCACCGCCGTGTCGGGCTTCATCCAGGTGGCGCGCCGGCGCATCCTGCGCGAGCTCGGCGGCGACGACATGCCGCAGCGCGCGCGTGACGAGGCCACGCGGGCGGCCGAGACGCTCGAGCTGGCGCAGCGGCAGTCGCGACGGCTCGCGCGACTCGTCGACGAGCTGCTCGACGTGTCGCGCCTCCAGCTCGGCCGCGTGGAGCTGCGGCGCGACGAGCTCGACGTCGCCGCGCTCGTCCGCGAGGTCGCCGAGCGCACGCGGATCGCCGACGCCGATGCGCTCGTCGAGCTCGCGCTCCCCGAAGGGCCGCTGCGGATCCTCGGCGACCAGGACCGGCTCGAGCAGATCCTGGAGAACCTCGTCGGGAACGCGCTCAAGTACTCGCCCGAGGGCGGACGCGTGCGCATCGGCGCGCGCGCCGACGGACCCGACGCCCACGTCACCGTCGCGGACGAGGGCATCGGCATCGCGGCCGAGGAGCTCGGGCGCATCTTCGATCTCTTCTACCGCTCGCCCGACCCGCGCGCGAACCACGTCGGCGGCCTCGGCCTCGGCCTCTACATCAGCCGCGAGATCGTCACCCGGCTCGGCGGGAGCCTCTGGGCGGAGAGCGAGCCCGGCCGAGGCAGTACGTTCCACGTCCGCCTCCCGCTCGCGCGCGTCGAGACGCCCGTCCCTACAGGCCCCGGAGCAGCGACGCGAGGCTGACGCCGAGGCGCCGCGCGATGTGCGAGAGCGCGGCGAGCGAGGGCGTGACGCGGCCCGTCTCCATCTTCCACACGTACTGCTTCTCGAAGTACACGCGTCCCCGCGCGTCCGCGCCGAGCTCGGCCATGGTCATCCCGCGCTTGGTCCGCAGCGCACGGATGCGCGCGCCGACCCTCTTCGCGAGCGCCGCCTCGCCCGGGACGTCGGGATGCACGCGGGCCGGCATCAGGCCTCGCTCACGCCGCGCCCGCCACGGGGCGTGCGCGCGCCGGCGGCGGCGACGAGCAGCACCGGCAGGAGCGCGAGCGCGAGCGCCGCGGCGACGATCGTGCCGACCCCGAACGCCGCGAGGATCGGCGTCGCGGTCGCCGATCCGATCGCGCCCGAGGACACGACGACGAGGTCGTTCGCGCCGAGGACGACGCCGCGCCGCGACGGCTCGACCGCGTTCGCGAGCAGCGTCGTCGCGGCGACGAAGGCGACGCTCCACCCGACGCCGACCGAGAACATCGCGACGCTCACCACGAGCAGGCTCGGCGAGAGGATGCCGATGACCGCGACGGCGATCGTCGCGAGGCCGACCAGCAGCGCGCGCACGCCGCCGACCCGCGCGACGAGCGCGCCCCCGAACGGCGCGAGCGCGTACATGCCGACGAGGTGCGCGCCGAGCGCGACCGAGACGTCGCCGAGGTCGCGTCCGGCGTGGCGCAGGACGAGGCCCATCGTCGGCATCGATCCGGCCATCGTGAGCTGCGCGACCGCGCCGCCGAGCACCGCGAGACGGAGCGACCGCTCGCGGAGGAGCACCGCGAGACCGCGCCCGTCGTGGGCCGGGGCGAGCGCCGCGGCCGCGTGCAGACGGCGCGCGATCACCAGCGGGTCGACCGGCGCGAGCCACACCAGCAACGCACCGGCGCCGAAGACGCCGGCGGCGACGAGCCACGGCGCGTCGAGCGTCGCGAGATCGGAGACGCCGCGCAGCATCGGCGTGAACACGAGCGCGCCGAGGAGCGCGCCGGCCGCGGTGCCGGCGAGCACGCGACCGATCGCCGACGCGCGCCGCTCGGGTGGGTACATGTCCGCGACGGCGACGCGCGTGAGGAGCACCGTGCCGGAGCCGGCGCCGAACACGGTGAGGCCCGCGTAGAACAGCGGCGCCGAGAACGCGCGCACACCGGCGAGCGCGACGAGCAGGCCGAGCGCGCCGAGCGCGAAGCCGAGCGAGAGACCGGGGCGCCGGCCGTACCGATCCATGAGCCGGCCCGCGGGCAGGGGCGCGAGCGCGCTTCCCACGATGGCGACCGCGAGCGCGAGCCCCGCGAGCGCCGGATCGGCGGTGAGCCTCTCCGCGGTGAGCGGCGCGACCGTGGCCACGAGCTGCCACACCAGCGCGTACGGGACGAGACCCGCTCCGAGCACGAGCGTCCCGCGCCGGACCACCGCCGGGTCGACCACCGCCACGGCCGAATGGTGCTACAAACCGTGACGTGGCCCGCACGGTGGCTTCCGACGTGGAGCGGCTGCAGGAGAGAGCGCGCGATGCCTTCCCCATGTGGGAGAAGGCGAAGGACCTCGTCGACGAGCTCATCGACCTCGAGCTCAACTACCGGCAGAGCGGCCATCCGGGGGGCTCGCGCTCGAAGGTCCACATGCTCCTCGCGCTCATGCTCTCGGGGGCGATGCGCTGGGACCTCCTCCGTCCGTGGCGCCCGTTCGCCGACCGCTTCGTGCTCTCCGCCGGCCACACCATCCCGCTCGTCTACGCGACGCTCGCCCTGCTGAACGAGGCGATGCGGGCGCGGCACGAGCGCACCGGGGACCCCGCGTTCGCCTTCCCGCACCAGGGCCGCTACGCGCTCACCTGGGAGGACCTGCTGCTGCTGCGGCGCAACCGGGGTCTGCCGGGGCACGCGGAGTTCGCGGGGAAGACGCTCTTCGTGAAGGCGAACACGGGTCCGTCGGGGCACGGCATGCCGCCGTCGGTGGGTCAGGCCGTCGCGCTCCGCATCGCCGGCGCGGAGCAGGTGAAGGTGTTCGTGTTCGAGGGCGAGGGCGGGCTGACGCCCGGCGCCTCCCACGAGTCGAAGAACTCCGCCTGGGGCCTGGGCCTCTCAAGCCTCGTGTTCCTCGTCGACTGGAACGACTTCGGCATCGACGAGAACGCGCTCTCCACGGTGGTGCACGGCACACCCGAGGACTGGTTCGCGCCGTACGGCTGGCGCGTGCTGGGGACCGAGCGCGGCATGGAGTGGGACACGGTGACCGGCGTGATCCTCGAGGCGGCGCGCGGCGAGAACACCGGCCGGGTGCCGACGATGGGCTGGTTCAAGACGCGCAAGGGCCGCGGCTACGGGAAGTACGACTACCGCTCGCACGGCTCGCCGCATCCGCTGAACAGCGAGCCGTTCTGGGGGCTGCGCAAAGAGTTCATGCGCAGGTACGGCGTCGAGTACGCCGGCGTCGACCAGCCGGCGCCGAAGGATCCCGCGGACCTGTCGGCGCAGGCGCGGCGCAACCTCGAGGTCGCCGTCTCGGTGCTGCGGAGAGACGACGCGCTGGTCGCGTACCTCACCGACCGGCTGCGCGAGGTCGCGGCCGAGGTCCCCGACTCGGTGCCGACGTTCCACCTCGGCGGGAAGGGCGCGGCGCTCTTCCGCGACGAGCGACTCTTCGACGTCGCGACGTACCCGGCCTCGATGTGGGCGAAGCCCGGGGAGCGCAAGCCGAACCGCGCCGCGCTCGCGCAGTGGGGCGCGTGGGTGAACGCGTACGCGCGCAAGGAGTACGGACGGCCGCTCTTCATCGCGATGTCCGCCGACCTCGCCGAGTCCACCAACATCGCGGGGTTCATGAAGGAGTACGAGGACATGCCGGGCTGGGGCTGGTACCAGCGCGACACCAACCCGCGCGGCACGCTCCTCCCGCAGCAGATCACCGAGTTCACCAACTCGGGCATCGCCTGCGGCATCGCGTCGGTGAACTTCGCCGACGACCCCTTCACCGAGTTCAACGGCCTCTGGGGCGCGTGCTCGACGTACGGCTCCTTCTCGTATCTGAAGTACGGGGAGATGCGCCTCTTCAGCCAGCTCGCGCAGGACTGCGACCTCAGGCTCGGCAAGGTGCTCTGGGTGGCCGGGCACTCCGGCCCCGAGACGGCCGAGGACTCGCGGACGCACTTCGGGATCTTCGCGACGGGCGTGACGCAGCTCTTCCCCGACGGCGCGGTCATCGACCTGCACCCCTGGGAGTACAACGAGGTCCCGGTCGTGCTCGCGGCGGCGTTCGCGCAGACGGCGCCGATCGTCGCGCTGCACCTCACCCGCCCCGCGATCGAGATCCCCGACCGCGCGGCGCTTGGCATGGCCTCGCACCTCGAGGCGGCGCGCGGTGCGTACGTGCTGCGGCCGTATCGCGGCGATCAGGCGCGCGGAGGCACGGTGTTCGTCCAGGGCACCGCGACCACGGCGAACGTCGTGAAGATCCTCCCGAAGCTCGACGAGCGCGGCCTCAACGTGAAGATCGTGGCCGCGATCAGCCCGCAGCTCTACGCGCTCCAGACGCCGGCGTACCGCGACTCCGTCGCGACCGCCTCCGAGCGGATCGACGCGATGGTCATCACCAACCGCGCGCGGCGCGTGATGAGCGACTGGATCGACCACCCCATCGTCGCCGAGTACACGCTCTCCTCCGACTGGGACGACCGCTGGCGCACCGGAGGGAGCGTCGAGGAGGTCGTCGCCGAGGCGCACCTCGACCCCGACCACCTCCTCGCGGGCATCGAGCGGTTCGTGAAGGATCGCGACGAGCGCCTGGCACGGCTGCGGGAGATGGTCGCGAAGGCGTAGCCACCGCGATCCGCGCTCTTGACTATCAACCGTACTCGAATAACTAGTCGACTATGACCGAATAGGGTCTGGCATACGCGGAGTGCCGCGAGCTGCTGACCAAGCGGCTCGCGGCGACACCCCTCCCGCCTGTCCTTCTGGACGAAGTCCACGTCATGACGGATTGGGCGGCACGCCTCAAGTCCGAGTGGGATCACGTCCGACGCAAGAAGCTTCCGGTGAGCGTCATCGCGACGGGATCGTCCGCGCTCCGACTGACAAGCGGCTCGCGAGAGAGCCTTGCCGGTCGATTCGAGCGGATCACGCTCACCCACTGGTCGGCGGCGTCACTCGCGGCGTCGTTCGCCATCGGCGAACGCGAGGCGGTCGAGATGGTCGTCCGCATGGGCGCTTATCCCGGCGCCTTCCCGTTCCGCGGCGACCTCGCACGATGGACGGCGTACGTTCGCGATGCCATCGTGGAGCCCGCGATCGGACGAGATGTCGTCGCGCTCGCGGCCGCGCGACGGCCCGCGCTCCTTCGGCAGATCTTCGCCCTCTGCACGTCGTCGCCGGCGCAGATCCTGTCGCTGCAGAAGATCCAGGGTCAGCTGCAGGATCGCGGCGCGCTCGAGACGATCACGCATTATCTCGCGCTGCTCGAGGACGCGTACCTCGTCGCGGCGCTCCCGAAGTTCTCGATGTCGGGTGTCCGGCGTCGCGCCGCACCGCCGAAGGTGATCTCGCTCAGCAACGCGTTCCTCGCGGTCAGCGATCCGCGCGGCATCCCCGATCCCCAGACGGAGAGCGCACGGTACGGCGCGTGGGTGGAGAACGCGTGCCTCGCTCACGCCTGGAACGCCGGACAGCGTCTTGCCTACTGGCGTGAGGAGCCGCTGGAGGTCGACGCGGTGATCGATGGCACATGGGGCTCATGGGTCATCGAGGTCAAGACCGGAGCCGTCGGGGCGGGAGACCTTCGCGGGCCGAGCGAGTTCTCGGCGCGCCAACGGCGCTACCGCCCGCTCCTGCTGTGCGATGCCGGGCAGATCGCCGTCGCCGCGCGGCTCGGGATCGACGCGAGAACATGGACGGAGTTCCTGCTCCACGGTACCGCCGGGCTCGCGACCTGAGGCACGCCTGCTGCGCCTCCTCCCGGGGAACGTGCCCCGGCGAAGCCGGCGCGACCTGCGGGTCGGTCGGGTGTTCGGCAAGCCGTTCGTTCACGAGCCTTCGACCGTCGTGACCACGAGGATCGCGCCCTGGACGAGCGGCAGGACGCGGACGACCGAGGCAGGAGTGCGACCTACCTGACAGCGCATGCCCCACGCGCCGTCGCCGAGCGCTCTACCGCGTATGGAGCGGACGGACCCTATCGAGGGCGCCGCGCGCGGCCTACGTTCGACGCGACCCGGACGCGTCTCTGTTGGGAGGATCGCCGTGACGACGCGCGTCACAGCCGCGCGACGCTTCGCTTCCGCCCTGGGCGGCGTCGCCGTCCTCATGCTCGCCCTGGTCGCGGCCGCGAGCGGCGCGCGCGCCGACGACATCCCCCGCCTGGGCGGCCCGGTGACCGACGTCACGACCGGCCAGGTCCTTGCCGCGGACCGCGCACGGATCGAGACGCGCATCGACGAATTGCTGCGGGCCGACGACGTCCAGCTGTTCGTCCTCTTCGTCGAGACGACGGGGAGCTACACCGTCACCGGCTTCGCGGACGACACGGCGCGCATCAACTCGCTCGGCGGCAACGACATGCTGCTCGTCGTCGCGCTCACCGACCGCACCGACGCGCTGTGGCGGAGCGATTTCCTCGGCGACCGCTTCACCGACGCCGAGCTGCAGACCGTGCTCACGCAGCGCGTCGAGCCGCGTCTGCGCGACGGCGACTACGGCGGCGCCGTCGTCGCGGGCGCCGACGGCCTGAGCGCCGCGGGCGCGAAGCCCGCGGAGGCGACGGCCGGACCGATCCCGACCAGCGCGCCCGTGGCGACGCCCGACCTCGGCTTCGCGCTCCCGCTCGTCCTGCTGCTCGCCGGGGCGGTCCTGCTGTGGAGCGTGCTCGCGGCGCGCCGGCGCGAGGCGAAGGCCGACGCGTCGCGCACGGGGGAGGCGAACGCGCTGCTCATCCGCGCGGACGAGGCGCTCCGCGACGCGCAGCAGGAGCTCGGGTACGCCGAGGCGCAGTTCGCGCCCACCGAGGTAACACCGTTCCGCGAGGCGCTCGACGCCGCGTCGGTCGAGCTGAGGGCGGCATTCACCGCGCGCCAGCAGCTCGACGACGAGGTCCCTGAGGACGCGGCGGCGCGGCGGCGGCTGGTCGACGACGTGGCGACGCGCTCGTCGAAGGCGCTCGCGCTGCTCGAGGAGCAGCGCGCGCGCGTCGAGGAGATGCGCGACGTCGAGCGGCGCGCGCCGGAGCTGCTCGCCGAGCTGCGCACGAGCATGGACGCCGCGGCCGCGCGCCTGCCGCGGGCGGAGCAGGCGCTCGCGGGGCTCGCACGGTACGCGGAGCGCAGCGCGGCGCCGGTCGCGCGCAACGTGGCCGACGCGCGCGCCCTCGTGACGCGCTGCGCGAGCGAGGTCGGGAGCGGCGAGACGGCGCTCGCGGCCGGCGACCGCGCCGTCGCGGCGAGGGCCGTGCGCGCGGGCCGGCAGGATCTCCTCGCGGCGGCGAAGCTGCTCGACGCGATCGACGCGCTCGCGGCGGCGATCCGCGACGCGGAGCGCGCGGCCCCGGAGAAGATCGCCGAGGCGGCGCGCGACCTGGAGAAGGCGCAGGCCGCGCTCGCGAGCGCTGGGACGGCCGACCAGGGCAAGCGTCTCGCCGAGGCGCGGGCCGCGCTCGAGCGGGCGCGCGGCGAGCTCGCCGCGCCGCGGCCGGACGTCTTCGCCGCGCTGCGGCTCGCGGGCGACGCCGACGGCGCCGCCGACACGGTCCTCGCCGAGCTGCGCCAGGAGGAGGAGAAGCGCGAACGCGAGGCGCGGCTGGTCGCGACGCATCTGCAGCTCGCGAGCGGGAGCTACGAGCGCGCGCGCGACTACATCACGCCGCGGCGCCGGACGATCGGATCGACCGCGCGCACGCGCCTGGCCGAGGCCGAGCGCCACCTCGGCCGCGCGCGACAGCTCGCGGACGCGTCCGACGGCGCGAACGCGCTCGCCGAGGCGAAGCGAGCGCAGCAGCTCGCGGACGAGGCCTGGTCGCTCGCGCAGGACGACGTCGGCGCGACCGAGGCGCGGGGACCGTGGACGTCGTCGCCGCGCAGCGCGGCCGACGTGATCGTCCCGCTCCTCATCGGCGCGGCGCTCGGCCGGCGCGGAGGCGGATGGGGCCGCATGGGCGGCGGCCGAAGCGTCGGCGGCGTCTTCGGCGGCGGCATCGGCCGGCCCTCCGGCGGGGGCAGGTCCGTCGGCGGGAGGTGGTGACGCGACCCGGACGGCGGCGCGACACGAGACGGCGAACGGGAAAGGAACGAGAGATGGCACAGACGATCCTGGGACGCATCGGACAGCTCCTGCGCGCGAACGTGAACGCGATCCTCGACGAGGCCGAGGATCCCGAGAAGATGCTCGACCAGCTGGTGCGCGACTACACGTCGAACATCACCGAGGCCGAGGCCGCGGTCGCGCAGACCGTGGGCGGCCTGCGGCTCCTCGAGGATGACGAGAAGGAGGCCCGCAAGGCCATCACGGAGTGGGGCGACAAGGCCGCCGTCGCGTCGAAGAAGGCCGACGAGCTCCGCGCCGCCGGCAAGACCGCGGAGGCGCAGCGCTTCGACGACCTCGCGAAGGTCGCGCTCCAGCGCCAGGTGAGCTTCGAGAAGCAGGTCGCGACGTTCGGCCCGCAGCTCACGCAGCAGCGCGAGCTCACCGAGCAGCTCAAGAGCGGCCTCATCAAGCTCAAGGCGAAGCGCGAGGAGCTCGTGCAGAGGCGCAACGAGCTGGTGAGCCGGGCGAAGATGGCGAGGGCTCGCGTGCAGGTCCAGAAGGCGGTCAAGGGCGTGTCGATCATGGATCCGACGAGCGAGCTCACCCGCTTCGAGGACCGCGTGCGCCGCGAGGAGGCCTACGCGGCGGGCATGGAGGAGGTCGCGGCGAGCAGCCTCGAGGAGCAGTTCGCGAAGCTCGGCGCCGACGAGGACGAGGTCGAGGTCGAGGCTCGGTTCGCCGAGCTGAAGGCGCAAGGCAAGAAGCAGCCGGCCGCCGTCTGACCGCCGGCGGCGTCACTCGGCGACAATGGGCGCATGGCGAAGAAGAAGCGCGGCGAGCGGCGGGCGCCGCAGCGCTCGCGCTACCCGTGGCACCGGCGCCTGCCGGTCCCCGCGCTCGTCGCCGGTGCGGCGCTCGTCGTCGCGGCGGCGTTCGTCGTGAACAGCCTCGGCCTGTTCGGCGGCGCGGGCCGCTACGTCGCGGGCGCCGGCGTCGGCGACCACCGCGCCGCGCCGATCGCGTACCCCTCGTACCCACCGACGTCCGGAGCGCACGCCGGCCAGCCCACGACGTGGGGCGTCCACGCCGAGGAGGTCGCGGACGAGGCGGCCGTGCACAACCTCGAGCACGGCGGAGTCGTCGCGTCGTACAACGGCATCGCTCCGGAGGACGTCGCCGCGCTGGGGTCGCTGGTGGCGAGCTACCCGCGCGACCAGTTCGGCGAGGTGAAGGTGGTCGTGCGGCCCTACGCGAAGATCGCGCCGGGCTCCCTCGTGCTCACCGCGTGGAACTGGGTGGAGGAGCTGCCCGGATACGACGGCGCGCGCGTCCGCGCGTTCCTCGATTCGCACCTCGGCAAATGCTGCGAGCAGGTGCGATAGCCGATCCGCTGGAGAACGCCTTCCCGGCGCACGCGCGGGACCGCCGGGGCGGCCGCGTGACCGGGCGACGCGGAGACGCGATCGACGCGGTCGGCGAGCACAACCGCCGCATGTGGGAGCGGCTCGCGAGGGCCGGCATCCCGTACACCCGGCCGCGGGGCACGCCGCCCCGCGACGCGCGCGGCAAGCGCCGCTTCCTCGACGAGCTCACGCACGGCCTGCTGCGCGGGACGCGCATCGAGGGCAAGCGCGTGCTGTCGCTCGCGGGCGGCGGCGGGTGGGACGCGGTCCTCTTCGCCGAGCTCGGCGCCGAGACGACGCTCTTCGACATCTCCCCCACGCAGCTCGCGACGGTGCGCCGCCTCGCGCGCGTCCGCGGCGCGGCGCTGCGCATCGTGCGGGGCGACATGCGCGACCTCTCGCGCTTCGAGGGCGGCGAGTTCGACCTCGTCTACCACCACCACTCGCTCGTCTTCGTCCCGGACCCCGAGCGCGTCATCCGCGAGGTCGCGCGCGTCCTCGCGGACGGCGGGACATACGTCTTCTCGACGATGCACCCGGTGACGCTGCGCATGTACGAGACCTGGACCGGCACCGGGTGGGGCTTCAAACAGCGCCACGGCGACCGCCGGCCGGTGCCGCAGAAGAGCGCGCTGTGGGAGTTCGACGACGCGCGGGTCGAGGCGCCGACGCTCGAGTACGCCCATCCGATCTCGCGGCTGGTGAACGCGTGCGCGTCGGCGGGTCTGGCGGTCGACCGGATGTGGGAATGGTCGCCGGGCGACGCGGGCGGTCCGCCGGGTTCCGACGACGAGCTCGAACGCTACGTCCCGGCGTTCATCGCGTTCCGCGCCCGCCGCCTCCGCGCAGCGACGCGCTCGCGTCCACGTACTGGGTCACGATCTCGCTGATCCTCCGCGCCGCGACCGGGATGTTCACCGCCCACCCCACGCCAAGCACCTTGTCCGAGAGCACGCGGTCGCTGTCGGGATCCCAGTACGCCTCGCGGACGCGGTCGAGCGTGGGGACGCGGAAGTCGTAGGGCACCAGGCCCGCGACCTTCCCGTGCCAGGTGCGCTCCTCCGGCGGCTTCTTCAGCTCCTGGTAGATCGCGCCGACGAGCGCCATCCACATGAGCGTGCGGATGATCTTCGCGAGGTCCCTCATCGACGCACCGCCGGAGCGGGCGTCGTGCCCGGCTTGGTCAGCGGCCTCCCCGCCGCGCAGTCGGGGCAGTCGGCGGGGTCGAAGGTGGGCACGTCCACGGACCATAGCGCATGGAGCGGGACGTCGAGACGAGCCCCGCCGCCGGAGCGGTCGACGAGGACCGCGGCCCCCACCACCGCCGCGCCCGCGGACCGGACCGCGTCGATCGTCTCCTGCACCGATCCGCCGGTCGTCATGATGTCGTCGACGACGAGCACGCGCTCGCCGGGCGCGAGCCGGAAGCCCCGCCGGAACACGCGCGCGCCGCCGTCGTCGTCGCGCTCCGCGTAGACGGCGCGCAGGCCCAGCTGCCGCGCGACCTCGTGCGCCAGGATGATGCCGCCCGTCGTGGGGCCGGCGACCGTCTGCGGCTCCAGCTCCGCCGCCCACGCGGCGATCGCGGCGCAGAGCCGCTCCGTCTCGCGCGGCCGCTGGAGCACCTGGAACTTCTCGAGGTAGCGCGGGGAGTGCCTGCCGGACGAGAGGAGGAAATGGCCCTCGCGGAAGGCGCCCGCGTCGCGGAAGATGCGCTCGACCTCGGCGGCCCCGACCATGCGCCGACAGTATCCTGCGCGCGATGCGCGCGCTCACGGTCGTCCCAGGCCGCGCCGGCAGCGGGGCGGTGCGCGACGTCCCCGATCCCGTCGCGGACGGCCTCGTCTCGGTGGACGTCGTCCGCGTCGGCCTGTGCGGCACGGACGCCGAGATCGAGCGCGGCGAGTACGGCCGCGCGCCGGAGGGGTCGGAGGTCCTCGTGCTCGGTCACGAGAGCTTCGGCCGCGTCTCCGGCGACGCGGGCGGTCTGCGGAAGGGCACGCCGGTGGTCGCGAGCGTGCGCCGGCCGGACGGCTGTCCGAACTGCCGGAACGGCGAGCAGGACATGTGCCTCTGGGGCGGCTTCCGCGAGCGCGGCATCAACGGGATCCACGGGTTCTGCGCGGAGCGCTTCGCCGAGCGCGCGGAGCTCCTCTTCCCGGTGCCCGAGGAGATCGCGGACGTCGCCGTGCTGCTGGAGCCGCTGACCATCTCGGAGAAGGGCTGGCGCCATCTCGTCGCGGCGCAGCGGCGGATGACGTACTGGGAGCCGAAGCAGGCCATCGTGACCGGCGCGGGGCCGGTGGGCATCCTCGCGGCGCTGCTGCTGCGCCTGCGCGGCCTCGACGTGACGGTGGTCGAGCGCACCGAGAAGCCGGCGCGCCGCGAGCTCCTCGCGCGGATCGGTGCGCGCTACGCGGCGACGAGCGTGACGCCGCTCGGCGACGTCGCCGCGGCGAGGGAGCGCGTCGACGTCGCGCTCGACGCGACCGGGAGCGCGGCGGTGGCGTTCGAGACGATGCGGCTCGTCGGCGCGAACGGCGCCGTGATCCTCACGAGCGTGACCGGCGCGGACCGGCGCGTCGAGCTGCGCGCGGACGCGGTCAACCAGGGCCTCGTGCTGAACAACGTGCTCGTGCTCGGGACGGTGAACGCGAACGCGCTCGACTTCCGCCAGGGGATCGCCGACCTCGCCGCGGCGGAGCGGCGCTGGCCGGGGTTCCTCGCGTCGCTCATCACCCGCCGCGTCCCGCTCGCCGACGCGGCACGCGCGCTGCCGCACGACCCGAACGAGATCAAGACGGTGGTGGAGGTCGCCCCATGAAGATCCACGACGTGTCGCTCACGCTGACGCCGGGCATGACGACCTGGTCGGGCGAGCCCGGCCCGGAGATCACGCCGCTCCGCCGCATCGCGAAGGGCGACGCGGCGAACGTGTCGGCCATCCGCTTCGGCGACCACACCGGGACCCACGTCGACCCGCCGGTGCACTTCATCGAGGGCGCGGGCACCGTCGACGAGCTGCCGCTCGAGGCGCTCGTCGGACCGTGCGTCGTGCTCGAGTTCACCGCGGGCGGCACCATCGGCGGCGAGTGGCTCGACGCGCAGCGCGTCCCGGCCGGCACGGAGCGCATCCTCTTCAAGACGCGCAACAGCGAGCTGTGGCGCGACGTCGCGCATCCGTTCACGCGCGACTTCGTCGCGCTGAGCGCGTCGGCGGCGCGCTGGTGCGTCGAGCACGACGTGCGTCTCGTCGGGATCGATTACCTCTCCATCGAGCCGCAGGGGCCGGAGAAGGAGGGGTATCCGACGCACCGGACGCTCCTCGGCAGGGGGGTCGTGATCGTCGAGGGTCTGGACCTGCGCGGCATCCGCCCCGGCCCGTACGAGCTCGTCTGCGCGCCGATCAAGATCGCCGGGGGCGACGGCGCGCCGGCCCGCGTCTTCCTCGTCGAGCGCTGAGCCCGATACCGGGCGGCCCCCGGCGCGGAGCGCGCCCGCGTCATACTCGCGCACGTTGGATGGGCCGAGGGGGGCGCCGGCGGAGGCGCCGCACTTCGAGCACGCGATCACGCTCGCGCGCATCGGCGGCGCGGTCGTCGTCGTGCTCGTCGCGCCCTTCCTGCCGAACCTCGGGCCCGGCTTCGTCGGGCTGCTCGCGGGCAGCCTCGTCGTCGCGGCGATCGTCCTGCACGTCCTCTCGACGCGCGTCCGGGACGCCGGCGGGAGCGTGCGGCTCTCGTGGGCGGCGTTCGCATTCGACACGCTCGTCGTCTTCTTCGCGATCCTCCTGCTGACGCCGGATCCGATGTGGCCGATCGTCCCGCTCATGGCCGTCCTCCTCGTCATCACGACGACGTTCCGTCTGGGCACCGCGGGGGCGATCGGCTCCACCCTGCTCGCGTCCGTCGGCGTCCTCGCGATCGCCGCGTGGCGAGATCGCGCGCTCGGCCTCGAGGCGCCGACCGCGTACCTCGCCTTCGACCTCATCATGTACGGCCTCACCGCGGTCATCGTCACCTCGATGCTGCGCGAGGTCGGCGTGCTGCGTCGCGAGCGTCTCGCGCTGATCGTGCGCGCGAGCGACGCCGACGCGCTCCGCGCGAGCGAGCGCGAGCGCGCGGCGCTCCTCGAGCACGAGCGGCAGGCGCGGACCGCGGCCGAGCTCGCCGTGACGCGCCTCGACGCCGTGCAGCGGATCAGCGACATCGTCCTGCGGCACGCGTCGGCCGACGAGCTGCTGCCTGAGACCCTCAGGACCCTCGCGCACATCGTCGGCGCGCGCGCGGCCGCCATCCTCACCCGCGACGGCGGCGGCCTCGTCGCGCGCGCCGTCTTCGGCATGGAGCACGCGCCGCGCGCGCCGATCCCGCTGCGCGGGGACGCGCAGCGCGCCCTCGCGTCCGACGATCCGACCGCGGTCCGCGACGACAGCCTGGTCCCGCTCGACGCGCTCGCGACCTCGTACGTGGTGGCGCGGCTCCTCGTGCGGATCGGGCGCCGCGCGCACGCGAGCCTGCTCTACCTGGGCTACGACCGCGTGCAGGACCTGACCGCGGACGATCGCGCGCTCTTCGGCGGGATCGGCGAGCGCCTCGCGACCGCGCTCGACCGGGCCGACCGGCTCGCCGCCGAGTGGGGTGCGCGCGTCGCCGCGGAGACCGCGGCCGGGCGGGCACAGCTGCTCAGCGACGCGGCCGACGCGATCCTGGGGGAGCGCGACACGACCACTCGTCTGGCGCGGATGGCGCGCCTCGTCGCGCCGAAGCTCGCGGACGACTGCACGATCGACCTGCTCCGTCCGGACGGCACGCTCGAGCGCGTCGCGGTCGCGTCGGCGAGCGCGGAGCGCGAGGCCGATCTGTGGACGGTGGCGCGGCGGTATCCGGACGCGTCCGGCCGCGGTCCGCTTCGGCAGGTCTTGGGGGCGCGCGCGCCCCTGCTCATCGAGCACGCCGGGCCCGATGAGCTGGCCGGCCTCGCGCGCGGGCCGGAGCACCTGCGTCTGCTCATCGACCGCGACGTGCGCTCGTGGGCGGGCGTGCCGATCGTTCGCGATGGGGCCGTCCTCGGCGCGCTGCAGCTCATCGACGTCGGGTCCCGCTCGCTGACCCCCGACGACGTCGCGACGGCGCAGGCGGTCGCCCTGCGCGCGGCGTCGGCCGTCGACCGCGACGGCGTTACGATGGGCTGACCGTGGCCGTCACGCACCGCCCGCCCGTCCTGCGGAGGGACCTCATCCGCATCTTCGGCGAGGACCGCCTCGTCGCGGTGATCCGCACGCCGGACGCCGAGACCGCCGAGCGCGCCGCCCGCGCGATGGCCGAGGCCGGGGTGCGGCTGGTGGAGATCACGCTCACCGTCCCCGACGCCTACGAGCTCATCGCGAAGCTGGCCAGCGACGGGTCGTTCGTGGCCTCGGGCGCGATCGTCGGCGCGGGCACGGTGCTCTCGGGCGCGCAGGCCGAGGACGCGCTCCTCGCCGGCGCGCGCTTCCTCGTGTCGCCGGCGCTCATCCCCGAGATGCTCGAGGCGGCACGGGCCCGCGACGCGATGGCCATGCCCGGGACCATGACCCCGACCGAGATGGTGAAGGCGGCGGAGCTCGGCGCGGACTACATCAAGGTCTACCCGATCGCCACGATCGGCGGACCGGACTTCATCCGGAACGTCCGCCGCGCCCTCGTCCACCTGCCGCTCGTCGTGACCGGCAACATCGAGTACGAGGAGATCCCGGCGTACCTCGCGGCCGGGGTGGCGGGCTTCGGCTTCGGCTCGGCGCTCATACGACCCGACCTCATCGCGCGCGGCGACGTCGCCGGCGCGGTGACCAACGCGAAGCGCTTCCTCGCGGCGACCCGGCGGGCGTAGCGGTTGCCACGCGACCTGCCGCTCGGCAACGGCGACTACCTCGTCACCTTCGACGCGCGCTACCAGCTGCGCGACGTCTACTACCCCTACGTCGGCCTCGAGAACCACACCCAGGGCGACCCCTGCCGCTTCGGCGTGTGGTGTGACGGTGCCTTCACCTGGACCTCCGACGACGGCTGGGAGCGCCACATCGACTACGAGCACGAGACGCTCGTCGGCAACACCACGCTGCGCCACGCCGCGAGCGGGCTGCGCTTCCTGTGCCGGGACGCCGTCGACTTCGACCGCAACATCTACTTCAAGGAGGTCACGGTCGAGGACGAGAGCGGACGCGATCGCGAGGTGCGCCTCTTCCAGCACTTCGACGCGCACCTCTTCGGCAATGAGATCGGCGACTCCGCGTACTACGACCCGCGCTCGCAGTCGATCGTCCACTACAAGGGCGGCAGGTACTTCCTCCTCTCGGGCACGACCGGCGGACACGCCTTCGGCCTGACCTCGTTCGCGATCGGGCAGAAGGACGCGCCCGGGAAGGAGGGGACCTGGCGCGACGCCGAGGACGGCGAGCTCTCGCGCAATCCGGTGGCGCAGGGCTCGATCGACAGCGTCGGGATGCTCTCCTTCCGCCTCCCGGCGACCGGCAGCACGACCGCGACGTTCTGGATCTGCGCCGGGAAGTCGTACGACGAGATCCGCGAGCTCGACAAGCTCGTGCGCGAGCGCACCCCCGCGTCCTTCCTCGCGCGCACCAAGGACTACTGGCGTCTGTGGGCGAACAAGGACGAGACCGTCGCCGACCACGTCTCGCACGAGCTCGCCGCGCTCTACAAGCGCTCGACGCTCGTCATCCGCACGCAGGTCGACAACCGCGGCGCGATCATCGCGGGCAACGACTCGGACGTGCTCCGCTTCAACCGCGACACGTACTCGTACCTGTGGCCCCGCGACGGCGCGCTGGTCGCCGACGCGCTCGACCTCGCCGGCTACGGCGAGGTCACCCGCCGATTCTTCTACCTCTGCGGCGAGCTCATCACCCGCGAGGGCTACCTGCTGCACAAGTACAACCCCGACGGCTCGCTCGGCTCGTCCTGGCACGCATGGTCCACGCCGGACGGGCGCCTCGAGCTGCCGATCCAGGAGGACGAGACCGGCCTCCCGCTGTGGGCGCTCTGGCAGCACTACGAGCGCGACCGCGACATCGAGTTCGTCCGCCCGCTGTACCGCAAGCTCGTGCGCGCCGGAGGCGACTTCATGGCGACGTACCGCGAGCCGCGCACCCGGCTCCCGCAGGCGTCGTTCGACCTCTGGGAGGAGCGCCGCGGCATCCACGCGTTCACGACCGCGGCCGTGTTCGCCGGCCTCACCGCGGCGCGCAACTTCGCGGTCGCGTTCGGTCAGCACGAGCTCGCCAAGCGCTACGCCGTGGCGGCGCAGGAGATCCGCGACGCCGCGCTCGAGCACCTCTGGGACGAGGACCGCGGCCGCTTCGTGCGCACCGTGGCGGTGCTGCCCGACGGCCTCGTCACCAAGGACGCGACGGTCGACATCTCGCTCGCCGGCATCTTCCTCTTCGGGCTGCTGCCGGCCGACGACCGCCGCGTCGTGGCGACGATGAAGGCGATCGAGGAGCGGCTCTCCGTGCGCACGCCGGTCGGCGGCGTCGCGCGCTACGAGAACGACTACTACTTCCAGGTCTCGCCGGACACGCGGGCCGTCCCCGGAAACCCGTGGTTCATCAGCACGCTGTGGCTCGCGGAGTGGTACATCGCGACGGCGCGCACGCTCGACGACCTCGAGAAGCCGCGCGCGCTCCTGGAGTGGTGCCGCGCGAAGGCGCTCCCTTCGGGCGTCCTCGCGGAGCAGGTCCACCCGCTCAGCGGCGAGCCGCTCTCGGTGTCGCCGCTCACCTGGTCGCACGCCGCGTACGTGAGCGCGGTGCAGCACTTCGCGCGCGTGTCGGCGCGCATCCAGGGCCGCATCCGCGACCGCGCGATGCGGTCGGGCGAAGCGATCGCGTGACCCTTCGTGGTGGACGTCGCCGCCGGCTCGACGCGCATCCTCACGACACGTCAGGGCTTCTTCTTCGGCGACCGCGTCTGGGCCTGCGGTCCCGGCGCGATCGGGACTTCGCCCGCTTCCCGGGCCTGCGCTGGCGGCGTCCGGGATAGCTCCGTCTACGCCGACGGCGGCAGGCGGAACCCCGCCAGCGCGGGCTCGCCGCGCAGCTTCGCGAACCCCGGCTTGATCCGGTCGTAGATGACCGCGATGCGCTCGTCGTAGCCGACGAACGCCGACTTCATCGCGTTGATCGTGAGCTTCTCGACGTCGTCGAGCGTGATGCCGAACGCGACCGAGAGGCGGCGGAGCTCCTCGGAGAGCGTCACGTTGGACATGAGCCGGTTGTCCGTGTTCACCGTCACGCGGAAGCGCTGCGCCATGAGATGCCGGATCGGGTGCGCCTCGAGCGTGGGCACCGCCCCCGTGTCGACGTTGCTCGACGGGCACAGCTCGAGCGGGATGCGCTTGTCGCGGATGTACGACGCGAGCGGGCCGAGCTTCACGACCCGGCCCTGGTCGATCGCCATGTCCTCCACCAGTCGCACCCCGTGTCCGATGCGATGCGCGCCGCAGTACTGGAGCGCCTGCCAGATCGACGGCGGGCCGAACGCCTCGCCGGCGTGGATGGTGATGGAGAAGTTCTCCCGGCGGCAGAGCTGGAACGCCTCGAGGTGCGCCTTCGGAGGATGACCCGCCTCCTCCCCCGCGATGTCGAAGCCGACGACGCCGCGCTCGCGGAAGGCGACCGCCAGCTCGGCCATCTCGAGCGAGTCGGTGCGGTCGCGCATCGCGCAGACGATCTGGCGCGTCACCACGCCGAACGCGCGCTCGGCACGCGTGAACCCGCGCTCGACCGACGTGACGACCTGCTCGAGGTTGAGGCCCTTCGCGGTGCTGAACACCGGCGCGTAGCGGACCTCGGCGTACACGACGCCGTCGCGCGCGAGGTCCTCGCCGCACTCGTACGCGACGCGCTCGATCGCCTCGGCGGTCTGCAGGACCGCGATGGTGTGCGCGAAGCCGCGCAGGTACAGCGGGAGCGACCCGGAGGCCGCGGACGCGTGGAACCAGCGCGCGAGCTCGCCGGGGTCGGTCGTCGGCAGGCCGCCGTAGCCCTGCTCGCGCGCGAGCTCGACGATCGTCGCCGGGCGCAGCCCGCCGTCGAGGTGGTCGTGGAGGAGCACCTTCGGCGCCGCGCGGAGCGTCTCGAGCGGGATCACGGCGGACATGATGCGCCATGGGTGTGCCGAGGTTGACGCTGGGCGTGCCACGATGGTGGCCGCGCCGGCCACGAGGGCGCGACAGAGTCAGGGAGGAGCGTGGAGGTCGTCGACAGCCCGTGATGGACGGCATCTGGGAGATCCTGCGCGAGCGGCTGGAGTACGCGCGATCCGTTCCGCGGCCGATCGAGGGGATCGAGCGGAGCGACCTGCGCCGCCGCGACGGCACGACGTACACCGTCCTCAAGAATCCGCGCGGTGACCGCGGCGCGGGGCTGTACCTGCGTCTCGAGCCGGACGACGTCGCGCTCTACGAGCTCATGGACGGGCACCGCGCGATCCAGGACATCCTCGTCGAGCACCTCCAGCGCCGCGGGACGTTCGCCGTGGAGCGTCTCGCGCGCCTGACGGCCGCCCTCGCCGCGAACGGCTTCTTCGGCGAGGAGCGCCCGCTCCTCTACGAGCGCATGGCGCGCCAGCGCGCGCTGCGCGACCCGCTCACGCGGCTCTCCCTGCTCCTGCGGCGCCTCATCGTCTGGGATATCGCGCGCTGGAGCAACGCCGACCCGTTCGTGCGCGGCCTCTACCGTGCCGTGGGGTGGCTCGCGTTCACGCGCATCGGCGCGGCCGCCGTCATCCTGCTCAGCGTGGGCGGCATCGTCGCCTACGCGCGTGAGACGGCGGCCGGACGCCACAGCCTCGTCACGGTCGACGGCTCGTACACGCTCGGCATCGCGGTCCTCATCCTCCTCCAGGTCCTCTCGATCTCGGTGCACGAGGCCGGGCACGCGCTCGGGATCGTCCACTTCGGCCGGCGTGTGCGACGCCTCGGCCTGGCGATCTACTACCTCTTCCCGTGCGTCTACGTCGACAGCACCGACATGACCATGACCGCTCGCCGCGCTCGCATCACCGTCGCGCTCGCCGGTCCGCTGGGGGGCCTGCTCGTCGGCGCGCTCGCCGCCTTCGTCGCCGCGGGGGACGGCGGCCTCGTCGGCGGGCTCGCGTACAAGGCGGCGAGCCTCTTCGTCTTTCAGTTCGTCCTCAACATGCTCCCGATCCTCGAGCTCGACGGCTACCACGTCCTCGTCGACCTCCTCGACGCCCCGATGCTGCGCCAGCGCGCGATCGCGTTCGCGCGCGCCTCGGTCGTGCGCAAGCTGCGGCGGCACGAGCGCTGGACGCGTTCCGAGCTCGGGCTCGCGCTGTACGGCCTGCTCGCCATCGCGACCTCGTTCGTCTTCATCGCCCTGTCGCTCGCGCTCTGGGACGCGCGGCTGCGCGCGGTCGCGACCGAGCTCCTGGCGACGGGACCCGCGGGCGTGCTCGGGCTCGGGCTCCTCGTCGTCGTGTTCGTCGGGCCGCTCGTCATCGCCCTCGCCGGCATCGGCGTCGGCTGGGCACGCCGCGTCGCGGCCATCCCGGCGCGGCGCGCGCGCGGCGCGCGGCACGCCGCCGTCGTGGAGCGCGCGCGGGTGCTCGCGGGCATCCCCTTCCTGCGCGGTCTCCCCGGCCCCGCGCTCGTCGCGATCGCCTCGCACCTCCGCGAGGTCCGCGCCGACGCGGGTGCGGCCGTCGTCACGATCGGCGAGCCCGGCGATCGCTTCTACGTCGTGCGGTCGGGGCGGCTGCAGGCGCTCGGTGCCGACGGCGCCGTGCTCGGGACGATCGCCGCGGGCGAGGGGTTCGGCGAGCTCGCGCTGCTCGACCACCGCCCGCGCGGCGCGACCGTCCGCGCGACCGAGGACGCCGTCCTGTGGACGCTCGACCGCGGCCACTTCGAGCGCTGGATCCGCGAGCGGTACGAGATCGCCGCGCGCATCCGGGCGTCCGCCGAGGAGCGCGCCCGGCTGGCGGAGCTCCCCTTCTTCCGCGGCCTCGAGCCGCAGGAGCTCGAGCGGATCCTCCCGCACCTCGCCGCGGTGCGCGTCCCGGCCGGCGAGGCGGTCTTCCGCGAGGGCGACGAGGCCGACCGCTACTACGTCATCCGCGAGGGCGAGGCCGAAGTCTCCGCGGGCGGGCGCGCGGTGGCCCGGATCGGTCCGGGGGCCGGCTTCGGCGAGGTCGCGCTCCTCTTCGGCGGCCGGCGGACGGCGACGGTCACGGCGGTGACCGACCTCACGCTGGCGGCGCTCGGCCGCCAGGCCTTCGCCTGGCTGGTCCACGAGTCCGGCGAGACGATGGGCGAATTCCGCGCCCGGACGGCGCATTATGTCGGCGCCGCCGGACTGGGCCGGGCGGTCGGGGGAGCGTGACGGGGAGTGGACTGCTGGGTGTGCGAGCGGACGGCGCTCGGGGCGTGCCGCTTCTGCGGCCGCGGCACCTGCCGCGACCACGCACGCACCCACCCCTTCGTCATCGACGTCTTCCGCGGGAGCACGCACCAGGGCCTGCGCGCGCTGGTGGTCGAGGACGCTCTCCACTGCGGCGTGTGCAAGCCGCGTGGCGAGCCGGTCGAGCTGCCCGAGCTCGAGTAGGCGCGGAGAGGAAGAACTGTCACCACGATCACACCGCGCGCGCCACGGCGATGAACGAAGCGCGTGTCCGCCGGGAGCATCGTCCCCGCCAACACCGGAGCAACAAGGAGGGAACGATGTCAAAGGAAGCTCTCGCGAAGGTGGTCCAGCGCGCGATCGGTGACGGCGCGTTCCGCAGGCAGCTCTCGAGCGACCCGACGGGTGCGCTCCGCGGCTACGACCTGAGCGACGACGAGAGGGCCGCGGTCCGCAGCGCCGACGCCGGCCGGCTCAGCTCGCTCGGCATCGACCAGCGGATGAGCAAGGCGTTCTCGCTCGGCGGCGACACGCTGGTGACCCGGCTCTCGCCCAGCGACGTGAGCGCGACGATCACCAGCGTCGCGTCGAGCGACGAGGCGTCACCGAGCGCCGTCCAGAGGTTCGAGCTCGGCGGCACGGGCGCCGTGACGAACGGGCTCGCGACCGGCGGCGCGGCGGACGCCGACGCGCTCATCAGCGGTGACGACCCGGGCATGAACGCGGTCCAGAGGTTCGAGCTCGGCGGCGATGCCGCGGTCGGCGACGCGATCGCCTCGGGCAACGACGCCTCGGTCGACGCGCTCGCCGGGGGCGTCACGGCCGACGGGAACGCGCTCGACGCGGGCACCGTCGACCCCACGCGGATCGCCTCGGACGACATCGCGGGCGGCGGCCCCGGTCGCTCCTTCTGAGCGAACACCGCACGTACGGAAGAGCGGCCCGGTGGGGCCGCTCTTCCGCTTCCCGGGATCCTGCCGCTCGTCGTGTTGGTGATCGCGTGGAACGACCCGCTAGTAGCGGACCTCACTCCTCAGCGCCGCGCGGTCGAGGACCTCGATGAGGCCGCGACCCAGACGCACGGCGCCACGGCGCTCGAGATCCACGAGCGAGCGGTTGACCGCGACGCGCGTGGCACCGACGAATCCGGCGATGTCCTCCTGGGTCAGGCGGACCAGCGGCTCGCCGCTCAGCTCGCTCTGATCGAGCAGGCACTTCGCGACGCGGCCCGGAAGGTCGAGGAAGACGAGATCCTCGATGTGCCCGGTGCTGTGCCGGATGCGCGTCGCGAGCAGGGCGAGGAGCGCGCGCATCGCCCGCGGGCTCCGCTCGAGCACCTGCGTGAAGTCCCGGTTCGCCAGCGTGAAGACCGTCGTCTCGGTGAGCGCGGTGACCGTCGCCGAGCGTGGACCGTCGTCGAACAGGCTGATCTCCCCGAACACGTCGCCGCCGCGCGCGAGCGCGACGACGACCTCCTGGCCGTTCTCTTCGGGCACCGAGATCTTCACCGTCCCGGTCGCGATGAGGTACACGTGCGCCGCCGGATCGTGCCGGTGGAAGATCACCTCGTTCCTCTCGAATCGGCGCGCCCGCATGCGATCGGCGAGCGCCGCGCGCTCGGCGGCGTCGAGCGGCGCGAAGACCGGCGACACCGCGAGGTAGTCGACTATCGCGGCTGCGTCCATGCGTGCGCCGCGAGTCTACGCGCCGCTACATCCGCACGGCCGTCCGCGGATCCGCACCCGGACGCATCCGCCAGCCCGAGCGCGCGGCGGTCCCGAACACGATGTCGTCCGGACGCACGGGCACGCGGTTCAGCTCGCGCCCGGTCGCCGCGCGGATCGCGGCGACGATCGCCGGCGTGCTCGAGATCGTGGGCGGCTCGCCGACGCCCTTCGCGCCGTAGGGCGCGTCGGGGTGCGGGTGCTCGACGAGGTCGCAGACCACCGGCGGCATGTCGAGCGTCGTCGGGAGCAGGTAGTCGGTGAACGAGGCGTTGCGCATGAGGCCGCCCTGCAGCCGCACCTCCTCCATCACCGCGAGGCCGAGCCCCTGCGCGATGCCGCCCTCCAGCTGGCCGACGACCGCGAGCGGATTGATCGCCTTCCCCACGTCCTGCGACGTCGCGACCTGCACGACCTTCACGATCCCGGTCTCGACGTCGACGTCGACCGTCGCGCGGTGCGCGGCGAAGAGGAACGCGACGTGGCCCGCGTTCTGCGTCGTCGCGTCGCGCGGCTCGGTCGGACGGTGGCGGTGCGTCACGGTGCGCTCGATCGGCGGATCGAGCAGCGGCGCCAGGTCGACGTCGACCGGCTCCCCGTCGCGGGGTGTCCGCCGCACGCGGTCATGCGCCTCGGCGCGCCGCGCCAGCTCCGCCTTCACCTCGCGGCACGCCGCCAGCACGGCGCCGCCGGTCATCCACGTCTGGCGCGAGGCCGACGACGAGCCGGCCGAGCCAATGCTCGTGTCCGGCGTCTCGACGACGACGCGCTGCACGCCGAGCTCGGTCCGCGCGATCTGCTCGCAGACCCCGACGATCCCCTGCCCCACCTCGGCCGCCGCCGTGAGCACGTACGCGACCGGCTCGCCGCGCTCGCGCACCAGGCGCACCCGCGCGGTCGAGAAGTCGTCGAAGGCGTGCGAGTAGCAGGCGTTCTTGAAGCCGACGGCGAGCGCCGTCCCGCGGCGCACGCCCTCGCCGCGCGTGACGTTCCCCACGCCACCGGGCAGCGCGGTGAGGTCGACCTCGCCCGCGATCAGCCCGGGCGGCGGCGCGGGCGGCGGGAGCGCGGCGCAGCGGCGAATGAGGTCCGCCACCGGCGCGCTGCCCTCGACCGCCTGGCCGGTCACGATGCGGTCGCCGTCGCGGAGCGCGTTGCGCCCGCGCAGCGCGACCGGGTCCATCCCGAGCGCGGCCGCCAGCCGGTCCATCTGCGCTTCGTACGCGAAGCAGGACTGCACCGCGCCGAACCCGCGCATCGCGCCCGCCGGCGGGTTGTTCGTGTACGCGCCGACGGCGTGGATCAGCGCGTTCGGCACGCGGTACGGCCCGGCGCCGAAACACGCCGCGTTCGCGACGACGGCCGACGACGAGGAGGCGTAGCCGCCGCCGTCGAGGACGATGCTCGCCCGCACGAAGACGAGGTCCCCGTCGCGCGTCGCGCCGTGGGCGTACCAGAGCCGCGCCGCGTGGCGATGCACGTGCCCGTGGAAGGACTCCTCGCGCCCGTAGACGATCCGAACCGGCCGCCGCGTCGCGAGCGCGAGGAGGCAGACGTGGATCTGGAGCGTCACGTCCTCGCGCGCGCCGAACGCGCCGCCGACGCCCGCGAGCACCAGGCGCACCTTGCGCTCCGGCAGCCCGAGGCAGGCGGCGATCTGCCGCAGGTCCTCGTGCAGCCACTGCGTCGCGACGTGGAGCGTGACGCCGCCGTCGGGGTCCGGGATCGCGAGGCCGGCCTCGGGCCCGAGCGGCGCCTGGTCCTGCATCGCGACCTCGTACTCGTCCTCGACGACGACGTCCGCGCGCGCGTCGGGATCGCCGTGCACGACACGGACGTCCTCGATGACGTTGCCGTCGTCGTGGAGGCGCGGCGCGTCGGGGTGGAGCGCCGCGACCGGATCGGTGACCGCGGGCAGTACCTCGTACTCGACGCGGACCGCGCGCACCGCCTCGCGTGCGCGCTCGGGGTCCTCGGCCGCGACGATCGCGACCGGCTCGCCCGCGTAGCGCACGCGGCCGTCGGCGAGCGGGAGCTGGTCGAGCTTCATGAGCCCGAACTTCACCTTCGTCGGCAGGTCCGCCGCGGTGAGGACGGCCGCGACGCCTGGGAGCGCCCTTGCCGCCTCCACGTCGATGCGAGCGATGCGCGCGCGGGGGTGCGGGCTGCGCAGCGTCGCGCCGTGGAGCATGCCCTCGCGCGCGAGGTCCGACGCGTACGCGAAGGCGCCTTGCGTCTTCGGCGGCGCGTCGCTGCGCGGCGCGGACTCGCCGACGACGCCGCGCAGGCGCGGCCGGGCGGCGACGGTCACGTCGTGATCCGCGCGGCGCGGCGTACCGCGTCCAGGATCGTCCCGTAGCCGGTGCAGCGGCAGATGTTCCCGGCGAGCGCCTCGCGGATCTCCGCGTCGGTCGGCTCGGGGTTCTCGCGCAGCAGCGCGGCGGCCGCGACGACGAACCCGGGCGTGCAGAAGCCGCACTGCACCGCGCCCGCCTCGACGAACGCGCGCTGCACCGGATGCGGCCGCTCCGCGGACCCGAGCGCCTCGACCGTCTCGACGCGGCGTCCGTCGGCGGCCGCGGCGAGGACGAGGCACGAGCACACGAGCTCGCCGTCGACGAGCACCGAGCAGGACCCGCACTCGCCCTGCTCGCAGGCGTTCTTGCTGCCCGGGAGGCCGAGCCGCTCGCGGAGCACGGTGAGCAGGCTCTCGTGCTCGCGCACGTCGGCCTCGCGCGGCGTGCCGTTCACCACGAGGCGCACGATCACGCCGCCCCCAGGCGCGCGAGCGCGCGGCCCGCGATCACGCCGAGCACGTGCCGCCGGTAGGCCGAGGTCCCGCGGACGTCGTCGATCGGGCGCGCCGCGGCGGACACGAGGCGCCCGAGCTCCGTCCGCTCCGCCTCGCTCAGGCGGAGCGGACGATCCCAGCCGGCCTCGTCGCAGAGAACGCGCACGAAGCGCTCCGCGTCGGGCGCGCGCAGGATCGTCGGCCCGCACGAGCCGAGCGCGATGCCGACCCGCCGCCGCGCGCGGTCGATCACCATCGCGAGCGACGCCACCGCGATGACCATGGCGTTCCGCGTCCCGACCTTGACGAAGGTCTGCGCCGGACCCGCGTCGTCCCACTCGGCGGCGACGATGAGCTCGTCGGACCGGCGCACGCTGCGCTTCGGCCCGGTCATGAACTCGGCGAACGGCACGCGCCGCTCGCCGCGCGCGGACCGCAGCACGACGACCGCGTCGAGCGCGGCCAGCACCGGGAGCGTGTCGCCGGCCGGCGAGCAGGTGCCGAGGTTCCCGCCGACCGTCCCGGCGCCTCGGATCTGCGGCGAGCCGACGGTGCGCGCGGCCTCCTCGAGCGCCCGGGAGCCCGCGCCGTCGCGGAGCAGGCGTGCGTAGGTCACCGCGGCGCCGAGGCGTACACGCGACCCGCCCGCGCTCTGACGCAGCTCGTCGATGCGGTCCACGGCCAGCACGCGCGCCGGCCGAGCGCGGCCGAAGTTCAGCTCGACCATGAGGTCGGTGCCCCCGGCGAGCACGGTGGTATCGGGATGCGCAGCCAGCTCGTCGAGCGCCTCGTCCAGGCGACGGGCGATGAGCACCGGCACCCGCGGGACTGTAGCGCAGGGTGCGCGGCGCGCGGCCACGGCTCTGGTCTCGCGCGCTAGGCTGATGCGCTGAGGGAGCGAAGGGGGCCGCATGCCGGGCGAGGGCGCGCTGATCTACTACCGCTGCACGAACCCGAAGCACCAGGGGCCGTCCGGCTCGGCCTCGGACAACCTCACGATCCACGAGCGCAGGTGGGCCTTCTGTCCGCACGACTCGCGAGCGACCGGCCACACCTGGACCGAGACCGGCGGCGTCGACCTGGCGCGGCTGCGCGTCCTGCTACGCGAGGGACGCGCGGCCAAGCAGCGCTCGTAGCGCCTCCGCGGCCTTCGCGCGCACCTCGGCCGCGTCCATGAGCAGCGGCACGCCGTCGCGCACCAGCGGCGTCCCGTCCACGAGCACGTCGCGCACGCCACGCGAGCCGCCGCCGAACACGATGCGCGTCGCCGGATCGCCGCCGGGTCCGGCCAGGCGGACCGGGTCGAGCACCACGAGGTCGGCGCGCTTGCCGACCTCGAGCGTCCCGATCTCGCCCTCGAGGTGCATCGCGCGCGCGCCCTCGCGCGTCGCCACGACCAGCGCGTCCATCGCCGTGAGCGCGGTCTGGCCGTGGAGCGTGCGCGCGAGCAGGGACGCGAGCCGCGCCTCCTCGAACGCGTCGAGCCTGTTGTTGCACGCGGCACCGTCGGCGCCGAGCGCGACCAGGACGCCCGACCGCCGCAGCCGCGCGACGTCCGCCACGCCGGATCCGAGCTTGAGGTTCGAGCTCGGGCAGTGCGTGATCGCGGTCCGCGTGTCGCGCAGCATCGCGACCTCGGCGTCGTCGAGGTGGACGCCGTGCGCGGCGACGGTCCGCTCGGAGGCGATGCCGGTCTCGACGAGGTAGGCGACCGGCGCGAGTCCGGTGACCCGCTCGACGATGCCGCGCTCCTCGGCGCTCTCGCTCGTGTGCGTGTGGACGAGGATGTCGTTCATCTTCGCGAGCGCGGCGACGGCCTCGAGCAGCTCGCGCGTGCAGGAGAGCGCGAAGCGCGGCGCGTACGCGTACCCGATCCGGCCGCCCGCGGCGCGGTGCCAGCGCCGGTGCAGCGCCGCGCTCGCGTCGAGCGAGGCGCGCGTCGTCTCGAGCAGGCTCGGCGGCGCGCCCTCGCCGGTGTCCATCATCGCCTGGCCGAACCGCGCGCGGATGCCGCTGCGCACGAGCTCCTCCGCGACCGCGTCGCCGTGACGCGTCGTGCCCATGTCGAGGATCGTCGTGGTGCCCGTGAGCAGCAGCTCGAGGATGCCCAGCCGCGCGCTCGCGCGGATCGACGCCTCGTCGTGCGCCGCCTCGAGCGGCCAGATGCGCCGGCGCAGCCACTCGAGGAGCGTCAGGTCCTCGGCGACGCCGCGGAAGAGCGTCTGCACCAGATGCACGTGCGTCTGCACCAGCCCGGGCATGACGTAGCACCCCGGGCGCTCCAGCACCTCGGCGTCGGCCGGCGCGTCCACCGCGCCGAGCGCGCTGATCCGGCTGCCGGTGACGAGCAGGTCGCCGCCGGTCGGGCGCCCGCCGTCGGTCATCGGCAGGAGCGTGGCGCCGCGGATCACGATGCTCATGTCGGCTTCGCCGCCATGAGTAAACGACCGATCGGCTTCGCCGGCACGGGCAAAGGACCCATTCCTCGCAGGGGCTGCGCCCCTGCCACCCCGTCCGGGCTCGGCGCGACACGAGCGCCCCGGGCCGACACGGGACGTCTCATCGCGGCGCCTCGTACGCGAGCTCGCGCAGCGCCGTCGCGAGCACGCGCGTCCCAAGCACGACGTCCTCGGCCGCGGTGGCCTCGTCGCCGCGATGCGACCGGCCGCCGATGCTCGGCACGAACAGCATCGCCGCGCTCGCGGCCACGCTGAGGATCTGCGCGTCGTGCCCGGCGCCGCTCGTCATGTCGCGCGGCGTGACGCCGGCCGCGAGGCACGCGCGTCGCAGCACGTCGCCGACGCGCTCGCTCAGCGTCACCGCCGGCCGGTCGCGGAGCGCGCGGACCTCCACCGCGAGATCGCGCTCGCGCGCGACGACCTTGCAGCGCCGCGTGATCTCCGCCACGAGCTCGGCCCGCGCCCGCTCCTCGCTGTGGCGCGCGTCCACGGTGAACCGCGCGAGGCCGGGCACGACGTTCACCTGGGACGGCTCGACCGAGATCGTGCCGACGGTCGCGACGGCGGGGGGACCGGCCTCGCGCGCGGCCTCCGCGACCGCGAGGACCATCGCCGACGCCCCAAGGAGCGCGTCGTGCCGCCGCTCCATCGCCGCCGCGCCGGCGTGATCGGGCTCGCCGCGCACGGTCACCTCGAGGTGGGCGGTGCCCGCGACGACGCGCACCACGCCCAGGCGCTCGCCGCGCTCGTCGAGGACGGGGCCCTGCTCGACGTGCAGCTCGACGAACGCGTCGATGTCGCGGCGCACCGCCTGCGCGGCGCGCGCCGGGTCGAGGCCGACGCCGCGCATCGCCTCGGCGAGCGTCACGCCGTCACCGTCGCGCACACGCGCGGCCTCGTCGGGCTCGAGGCGATCGGCGATGGCGCGCGCGCCCCAGAGGTTCGTGGCGAAACGGCTGCCCTCCTCCTCGCAGATCGCGACGCACTCGAGGATCCGCGTCGGGCGGCCGAACGCGGCGACCAGGCTGGTCACCGCCTCCACCGCGGCGACGACGCCGAGCGCGCCGTCGAGCGCGCCGCCGCAGCGGACCGTGTCGACGTGCGAGCCGCTCACGATCGCGCGGCCGCCCCGCGATCCCTCGACGCGCCCCCAGACGTTCCCGACCGCGTCACGCCGCACCAGGAGCCCCGCGTCCTTCATCCAACCGGAGGCGAGCTCCATCGCGGACACCCACGCCGGCGTGTAGAGCAGGCGGGTGATCCCGCCCTCGGGCGCCGCGCCGCGCTGGCTCAGCTCGTTGAGACGCCGCAGCAGGCGCCGCTCGTCGATCGCGACGAGCTCCGTCGTCCTCACACGGACATTCTGCGCATGAACCACCCGTCACCCGGCGCGCCGGTCACGCGCCCGTCCGCGTACACGGTGCGGCCGCGCACCATCGTGCGCACCACACGGCCGCGGAAGCGCATGCCCAGGTACGGGCTGATGCCGGAGCGCGCCTCGAGCGCGGCGCGCTCGAGCGTCCACTCGCGGTCGAGGTCGACGAGCACGAGGTCGGCGTCGGCGCCGACACGGATCTCGCCCTTGCGCGGCCAGAGGCCGAGGAGCCTCGCGGGCGCCGCCGCGAGGAGCCGCGCGAGCCGGACGAGCGGCAGGCCGCGGCGATGGACGCCCTCGGTGAGCATGACCGCGAGCGTCGTCTGGATCCCCGTGACGCCGCCCCACGCCGTCTCCCAGTCGCCCGTCTTGAGCGCCGCGGCGCTCGGCGAGTGGTCGGACGCGACGAGATCGATGCGGTCCGCGAGCAGCGCGTCCCACAGCGGCTCGCGCTCGGCGCGGATCGGCGGCGCGCACTTCAGCGCGGTGCCGATGCGCCGCGCGTCGGCGGCCGTGAACGCGAGGTAGTGCGGGCAGGTCTCGACGGTGATGAGGACCCCGGAGGCGCGGACGCGCGCGACCGCCGCGACCGCCTCGGCCGACGACGCGTGGACGACGTGCACCCGCGCGCCGGTGCGCCCCGCGGCCGCGCCGAGCCGCTCGATCGCGCGGACCTCGGCCTCGGCCGAGCGCGGATCGGCCGACGACGGATCCTCGCAGTGCGCGGCGACGAGCTGACCCGCCGCGCTCGCGGCGTCGAGCGCGGGCTCGAGCATGGCGTCGTCGAGGTGCGGGAACTCGGGCACGCCGCTCGGGCAGAGGAACGCCTTCACGCCGACGACACCGCACGCCGCGAGCTCCTCGAGCGGCTCCGCCGCCGGTGCGACGAGCCCGCCCCACAGCGCATGGTCCACGACCGCCGTCTCGGCCGCGACGTCGGCCTTCGCGTCGAACGACTCCTCGTCGAGCGTGGGCGGGATCGCGTTGAGCGGCATGTCCGCGATCGTCGTCACACCGCCGGCCGCGGCGCCGCGCGTCGCGGCGACCCAGCCCTCCCACTCCGCGCGGCCCGGCTCGTCCGTGTGGACGTGCGCGTCGACGACGCCGGGCAGCACGACGAGCCCGGTCGCGTCGACGGTCTCCGGCGCCTCGCCCTCTCCGGGCGCGACGATGCGGATGATGCTGCCGGCGAGGACGAGGATGTCGGCCTCGCGTACCTCGTCGGCGAGGACGACACGGCCGCCGCGGACCGCCAGGTCGGCCATCTAGACCGTAGTGCCCACGTTCGAGGTAGACACTCCGAGCTCCTTCCTGCAAAAGAGAGAGGCCACGAGCATCCTGACTCCATCGAGGTCGAAGTCGATAGGAGGAAGTACGCCGTGGCCCCAGCTGACAGCCTCGCACATCTGCGC